>NZ_QLNP01000001.1 GCF_003261175.1 Arthrobacter globiformis
AACCCCGCCCCGCACCGTTCCAGGACGAAAACCCCGAAGGGAACCCGTCCGTACTAAACACAGGACAAAACCACGCGGCCGCTATTCGTTGATATTCCACCCATGAGCACCCGCCGCAGAACGATCGCCTGCGCAACGGGCCTTTACTCCTGACAAACCACACACCCCGCATACACGGGAAGCGGGCCTGTAGGTGCTCCTTAGAAAGGAGGTGATCCAGCCGCACCTTCCGGTACGGCTACCTTGTTACGACTTAGTCCCAATCGCCAGTCCCACCTTCGACGGCTCCCTCCCACAAGGGGTTAGGCCACCGGCTTCGGGTGTTACCAACTTTCGTGACTTGACGGGCGGTGTGTACAAGGCCCGGGAACGTATTCACCGCAGCGTTGCTGATCTGCGATTACTAGCGACTCCGACTTCATGGGGTCGAGTTGCAGACCCCAATCCGAACTGAGACCGGCTTTTTGGGATTAGCTCCACCTCACAGTATCGCAACCCTTTGTACCGGCCATTGTAGCATGCGTGAAGCCCAAGACATAAGGGGCATGATGATTTGACGTCGTCCCCACCTTCCTCCGAGTTGACCCCGGCAGTCTCCCATGAGTCCCCACCACTACGTGCTGGCAACATGGAACGAGGGTTGCGCTCGTTGCGGGACTTAACCCAACATCTCACGACACGAGCTGACGACAACCATGCACCACCTGTGAACCGGCCCCAAAGGAGAAACCACATTTCTGCGGCGATCCGGTCCATGTCAAGCCTTGGTAAGGTTCTTCGCGTTGCATCGAATTAATCCGCATGCTCCGCCGCTTGTGCGGGCCCCCGTCAATTCCTTTGAGTTTTAGCCTTGCGGCCGTACTCCCCAGGCGGGGCACTTAATGCGTTAGCTACGGCGCGGAAAACGTGGAATGTCCCCCACACCTAGTGCCCAACGTTTACGGCATGGACTACCAGGGTATCTAATCCTGTTCGCTCCCCATGCTTTCGCTCCTCAGCGTCAGTTAATGCCCAGAGACCTGCCTTCGCCATCGGTGTTCCTCCTGATATCTGCGCATTTCACCGCTACACCAGGAATTCCAGTCTCCCCTACATCACTCTAGTCTGCCCGTACCCACCGCAGATCCGGAGTTGAGCCCCGGACTTTCACGGCAGACGCGACAAACCGCCTACGAGCTCTTTACGCCCAATAATTCCGGATAACGCTTGCGCCCTACGTATTACCGCGGCTGCTGGCACGTAGTTAGCCGGCGCTTCTTCTGCAGGTACCGTCACTTTCGCTTCTTCCCTACTGAAAGAGGTTTACAACCCGAAGGCCGTCATCCCTCACGCGGCGTCGCTGCATCAGGCTTTCGCCCATTGTGCAATATTCCCCACTGCTGCCTCCCGTAGGAGTCTGGGCCGTGTCTCAGTCCCAGTGTGGCCGGTCACCCTCTCAGGCCGGCTACCCGTCGTCGCCTTGGTGAGCCATTACCTCACCAACAAGCTGATAGGCCGCGAGTCCATCCAAAACCGCAAAAGCTTTCCACCCCCCACCATGCGATGAGGAGTCATATCCGGTATTAGACCCAGTTTCCCAGGCTTATCCCAGAGTCAAGGGCAGGTTACTCACGTGTTACTCACCCGTTCGCCACTAATCCCCGGTGCAAGCACCGGATCATCGTTCGACTTGCATGTGTTAAGCACGCCGCCAGCGTTCATCCTGAGCCAGGATCAAACTCTCCGTTGAA
>NZ_QLNP01000003.1 GCF_003261175.1 Arthrobacter globiformis
CAATTTAATAAAAAATCGGTATCAACAAACTTGGCACACTATTGAGTTCTCAAACAACAGACACACCCGGCACCACCCAAACCAACGTTCAGGATCGCTCCGGAGCAACTTTTCAAACTTACCCGCTCGCTTCATCCGAGTCAAATCAGCGGTTTCCGTCCGGCCCAGCCTGTTGGCTTCCGGATCACCTTGCCGACTCGCTCCGGGGAGCGGCGCGGAAATAAACTCTACCACTACCCTGGCAGAATGCCAACTGCACCGGAGCAACGAAGAGGAGGGCCGGGAATCCCACGGGATTCCGGGCCCTCCTCCTAGCGAAACAACCACCCGGGTCTCCGGCCTCCGCCGGGTCTTAGACCGGCGGTCCGTCGGGACTTAGATGAACGCTCCGATGAGCGGTGCGTCTGGACTCAGGCGAGGGGCCCGCCGGGCAGAGCCGATTTTCCCGTACCGCCCTTCGGTGCAGCATCTTTCGGCTCAGCACTGTTCGGTTCAACGACTCGGGTCTCGGCGGGCCGGGTCTCAGCAGCCGTGGGCGCGGCGAAGACTGATTCAGCCTCGGTAACCTTGGCCTTGGCTGCGGCCGCCGAGGTGATCACGCCGGACTCAGCCGGCTTGAAGTACGCGGCGCCCAGCGGAGGCAGCGTAACCGTAAGAGTCGCCGGCTGGCCGTCGATGCCCTCGTCCTCCGCGGTCAGCGTGCCGCCGTTGAGGACGCCCGATCCGCCGTAGTCCTCGGAGTCTGTGTTCAGGACCTCGGTCCAAGCTCCGGCCGAGGGCACGCCCAGGGCGAACTCCTTGTGCGGGCCGCCGGAGAAGTTGACGGCACAGACCAGCGGGTTGCCCTCGGTGTCCCAGCGGACAAAGGTCAGGACGTTGCGGTCGGCGTCGGCCCCGTTGATCCACTGGAACCCGCCGGGCTCGTTGTCCCGGGAGTACAGTGCCGGCGTGGACTTGTAGAGCTCGTTCAGTTCCTTGAGCAGCAGCTGAATGCCCTTGTGAGCCGGGATGTCTGCGAGCCACCAGTCGAGGCCGTGCTGTTCTGACCACTCGGCTTCCTGGCCGAATTCCGTGCCCATGAAGATCAGCTGCTTACCCGGGTGTGCCCACTGGTAGCCGAGGAAGGCGCGGAGGTTGGCCAGTTGCTGCCAGCGGTCGCCTGGCATCTTGCGGAGCATGGAGCCCTTGCCGTGGACTACCTCATCGTGGCTGATGGGCAGCAGGAAGTTCTCGGTGAAGGCATACACCAGGGAGAACGTGACCGTTCCGTGGTGCCACTTGCGGTTGACCGGGTCCTCGGAGGTGTACTTGAGCGAGTCGTGCATCCAGCCCATGTTCCACTTGAGTCCGAAGCCGAGGCCGCCTTGGCTGGTGGGCGCTGTGACGCCGGGGAAGGCGGTGGATTCCTCCGCGATCATCACGGCGCCGGGGTGGGTTTTGTAAACCGTGGCGTTGGTCTCCTGGAGGAACGAGATGGCCTCCAGGTTTTCGCGGCCGCCAAAGCGGTTGGGCTGCCACTGGCCGTCTTCCCGCGAGTAGTCCAGATACAGCATGGACGCGACGGCGTCCACGCGCAGGCCGTCGATGTGGAACTCTTCGAGCCAGTACAGCGCGTTGGCCACGAGGAAGTTCCGGACCTCGGTGCGGCCAAAGTCGAAGATCAGGGTGCCCCAGTCCGGGTGCTCGCCAAGGTTCGGGTCTGCGTGTTCGTAGAGCGGCTGCCCGTCAAACTGCGCCAGGGCCCAGTTGTCCTTCGGGAAGTGCGCCGGCACCCAGTCCAGGATCACGCCGATGCCGGCCTGGTGGAGCGAGTCCACCAGGAACCGGAATTCATCGGGATGCCCGAAACGGGAGGTGGGCGCATAGTAGGACGTGACCTGGTAGCCCCAGGAGCCGCCGAAGGGGTGCTCGGCCACGGGCATGAACTCGACGTGGCTGAACCCGAGCCACTTGACGTACTCGACGAGTTCCTTGGCCAGCTCGCGGTAGTTCAGGCCCAGGCGCCAGGATCCTAGGTGGACCTCGTAGACGCTCATGGGCGAGTTGTGCGGATCCCGGGCGGCGCGTTCCTTCATCCAGTCCGCGTCCTCGAACCGGTAGTGGGACTCGACAACCCTCGACGCGGTGAGCGGCGGCACCTCGGTGCCGAAGGCCAGCGGGTCGGCCTTCTCTACCCAGTAACCGCCCTTGGTTTTGATTTCGAACTTGTAGCAGGCGCCGGCCGGGACACCCGGGATGAACAGTTCCCAGACGCCCGAGGAACCGAGGGACCGCAGTGAGTTTTCCCGCCCGTCCCAGGCGTTGAAGTCGCCCTTGACCCGGACCGCTTCGGCGTTGGGCGCCCACACGGCAAAGGACACGCCGTCAACGTCGCCCATTGCGGACTTGTAGTGCTGCACGTGCGCGCCCAGCACGGTCCAGAGCTTTTCGTGGCGTCCTTCGCCGATCAGGTGCAGGTCCACTTCGCCCACGGTGGGGAGGTAGCGGTATGGATCGTCCGCGGTCACCGGCTCAGCGCCCTCGTACGTCACTTCAAGGCGGTAGTCCGGCACGTGACCGTGCTGCAGCGGCTCGAGCACCGCCACCCAGACGCCCTCGGCCTCGTGGGTCATGGGCACGGTTCCGGCCTGGGTCACCACGTTGACCGCTTCCGCGAGGTGCTTGACGGTGCGGATGGTCACGTGTCCGTAGTCGTCCAAATGGGCACCAAGCACCGAGTGCGGGGCGTGGTGTTCACCGGCCGCGACGCGTGAGAGCGTGTGCGCGTCCACGTGCAACGGTGCGTGGGGGCTGTCGGTGTGTGCAGAGCCTGTCATGTTATTACCTTCCGCTGCTGCTCCGGCCGGTTCGCCGGAGCTTTTAGTGCTGAGGAGCCGCCTGGCCGCATTCACCGGAATGGCCAGCCAGCCCGGCCGGTTGCGCAACTCGTACACGACTTCGTAGAGCGCCTTGTCCAGCCACAATGCCACAAAGAGCGGCGAATTGCGGTCCACCGTTCCGGGAGTTACTTCCGCGTAGCCTGCCAGGAAGGCCTCGGTGCAGTCGTCCACCCAGGAGTCCGGGACGCGGACGTCCGGCTGCTCCCTTTCGGCGGCGCCCGCCGCGTAGTCAAAGGAGCGAAGCATGCCCGTCACGTCCCGGAGCGGGGCGTCGGGGAAGTTGCGCTCGGAGATCGGCCGGAGCGGCTCCCCCTCGAAGTCGAGGATGGCCCACCGGTCATGGCCGCCTTCGGCGCCGGGAACCTGGAGGATCTGGCCGAGGTGCAGGTCGCCGTGGATGCGCTGAAGCGCTCCGCCGGGGGTGCCTTCAAGCCGGCTGAGCAGGCTTTCCAGCGCTTCTTCGTAAGGCCCGACGGCGGGTCCCGCCTCCGCCCACATCTGACGCACGCGCTGGGCTACGCCGGGGGCAATGTCCCCGCCCGGAACCGCTTCGGCCGAAACACCCAGCGTTTCGGCGAGCCTGCGGTGGACAGTGGCCGTTGCATGGCCAAGGGCATGCGCCTCGGCCGTGAAGTCCACTCCCCCGGCCGCTGCGTCAACGGCGAGCCGCCACGCGTCCCGGCCGCCGGCCAGGAATTCGTGGGCCACTGCCAGTTCGCCCCGGGCTGGACCGCCTGAGGCAGTCTCATCCTGGCGAAGTTGAGCCTGCGGGTACCACTCGCCGGTGACCCAGCCCAGTGTGGCGGGGACCTCGGGGGTGCGGGCCGCGGACAGCGCGGCGCCGATCTCCACCTCCGGGTTTCGCCCGGCCGAAAGCACCCGGAAGAACTTCACGATGGCCGCGGAATCGCCGTCGTCCACTATTACCGACGTGTTGGACTGTTCGCCTGACAGGACACGGACCGTCCCGGAGGCCTGCGGCAGCGGCTGCCCGCCCCCGGAAAGGTGGCCGCTGGCCGTGCCGGCGGCTTCCTCCGTCCGGATCAGGTCCAGCCAGGCGGCGATGAAGGCGGGGTCGTGGACGGCGTCGTAGACCCAGCGGTGCCCAAGTTCGGGATCGTCGCTCTCACCGATCAGGGCCCGCTCGGCGCCCGGCAGCGGCTGGCTGCGGTAGCTGAGCGGGATCTGGACGACGTCGGTGCGGGAGACGCCGTCGGCCGTTTTGGACTCGACGGAGGCAAGGAACACCTCCAGGCCGGCCTGGCCGGTGGGGTCATCCAGGACCAGGCCGCCCACCGGCGCCAGGGTGAAGTCCAGAGACTTTACCGGGAACCACCTCTGGGCCGGAAGCCAGTCGCGGAGCAGGTGTTCGAGTGTGGGTGTCAGCGTTGTTTGGATCATCTCATCCCTCAATCGACAGTATCGGCATCGCTTGCGTAAAGGGTGAAGCTGGGTTGGAAGCAGAGGCCCGCACGCGCAGCCAGAAGAAGTCGTGGCTGCCCAGCGTCAGCGTCAGCTGGCCGTCGTCGCTGATGCCGGGGAACGGCTGGCCCCCGAAGACGTCCCGCAGACCCCGGCCGGAAAAGTCCGGAAGCCTCAGCGTGGAGGACACCGGGTGCTGGGAAAGGTTGAAAACGCACAGGATGGATTCGGCCGGCTCTCCCGCCGTGTTGCCCTCCGGCAGTTCGCGGAGATAGGCCAGCACCACCTCGTGGTCGGCCTGCACATGCCTGAACGCCCCGAGCCCGAACGCCGGATGGTTCTTCCGCACGCTGAGGATCTGCCGGGTCCAGCGCAGCAGCGAGCCGGAATGGGCGGCCTCGGCCTCCACGTTTGCCATGGCGTAGTTGTAGACCAGCGACTGGATCACGGGGAGGTACAGCTTGCCGGGATCGGCGTTGGAGAACCCGGCGTTGCGGTCGGGATTCCACTGCATGGGGGTGCGGACGGCGTCACGGTCCTCGAGCCAGATGTTGTCGCCCATCCCGATCTCGTCGCCGTAGTACAGGAACGGGCTGCCCGGCAGTGACAGCAGCAGGGCGTTGATCAGCTCGATTTCCGCCCTGGAGTTGTCCAGCAGCGGCGCCAGCCTGCGCCGGATGCCGATGTTGGCCCGCATGCGCGGGTCCGGTGCGTACCAGCCGAGCATAGCGGCCCGCTCATCGGCGGTGACCATTTCCAGCGTCAGCTCGTCGTGGTTGCGCAGGAATGTTCCCCACTGCGCACCTTCCGGGATGGCCGGGGTGTCGTGCATGGTCTCGATGATGGGGGCGGCCTTCTGGTCACGCAGTGCGTAGTAGAGCCGCGGCATGATCGGGAAGTGGAAGGCCATGTGGCATTCCGGTTCCTCCTCGGTTCCGAAGTACTCCACCACCTCGTTGGGCGGCTGGTTGGCCTCGGCAATGATGACCCGCCCGGGGTAGCTCTCGTCCACCATCTTCCGCAGCTTGCGCAGGAACTCGTGCGTCGCCGGCAGGTTTTCGCAGTTGGTCCCCTCCTCCTCAAACAGGTACGGGATGGCGTCCGCCCGGAACCCGTCGATCCCCTGGTCCAGCCAGAACCGCACGACGTCGAACACGGCGTCGATGACCTTCGGGTTTTCGAAGTTCAGGTCGGGCTGGTGGCTGAAGAACCGGTGCCAGAAAAACTGCCGCCGGATGGGGTCGAAGGTCCAGTTGGATTCCTCCGTGTCCACGAAGATGATGCGCGCGTCCTGGTATTTCTCGTCCGTGTCGCTCCACACGTAGAAGTCGCCGAAGGGACCGTCGGGGTCCTTCCTGGACTCCTGGAACCAGGGGTGCTGGTCCGAGGTGTGGTTCAGGGGGAGGTCGATGATGACCCGGACGCCTCGTGCATGCGCCTCGGCCACCAGCCGTTTGAAGTCGCTGATGGTGCCGAACTCGTCCAGGACGGAGTTGTAGTCCGAGATGTCATACCCGCCGTCCCGCAGGGGTGACTGGAAGAACGGCGGCAGCCACAGGCAGTCCACGCCCAGCCACTGCAGGTAGTCGAGCTTCTCGATCAGCCCGTGGAAGTCGCCCGAACCGTCGCCGTTGGCGTCCGCAAAGCCCCGGACCAGCACTTCATAGAACACCGCTTTCCGGTACCACAGCGGATCATGCTGCAAACCCGGTGCATTGAGTTCAAACGTGCTCTTGGGGGTGAAGTGTTGGGTGGAGCCCTGCGGACTGAAACTCACTGGCGGCTACCTCCGGATGCTCAGGATGTGTGCAGGTTCAACATGTGCATCCAGCCTCACGTAGTTGTACTCGCCCCATTCCCAAGACTCGCCGGAGATGAGGTCATCCACCCAGAATCCGCCGTTCGGAGTGAGGTCTGCGGGGTCGAGCCCCAGCGCGGACAGATCCAGCGAGACCATGCCTTCCCTCGCACTGTGCGGGTCCACGTTGGCCACCACGATGATGGTGTCCCTCGTGCCGTCCGGGAGGGTCTTGTGCTTGGAGTAGACCACCGTGGCGTCGTCAGTGGACTGGTGCACGGTGAGGTTCTGCTGGTCGCCCAGCGCGGGGTGGGCCTTGCGGATTTCGTTGAGCCTGGTCAGGTACGGCGCGAGGGTCCGGCCGGAGGCGGAGGCCGCTTCCCAGTCGCGGGCCTTGTACTCGAACTTCTCATTGTCGATGTACTCCTCGGCGCCGGGCCGGGCCACGTGCTCGTACAGTTCGTAACCGGCGTACACGCCCCACAGCGGGCTCGCGGTGGCTGCCAGGGCAGCACGGATCTTGAACGCCGCCGGCCCGCCGTACTGCAGGTACTCGGTGAGGATGTCCGGGGTGTTGACGAAGAAGTTGGGCCGGAAGAAGGCAGCCGACTCGCGGCTCACGTGGTGGAAGTACTCCTCGAGTTCCTTCTTGGTGTTGCGCCACGTGAAGTAGGTGTAGGACTGCTGGAAGCCTGCCCTGCCCAGCGCGTGCATCATGGCGGGGCGGGTGAAGGCCTCAGCCAGGAAGACGACGTCCGGGTCCTTCTTGTTCACCGTGCCGATGAGCCACTCCCAGAACCACACCGGCTTGGTGTGCGGGTTGTCCACCCGGAAGATCTTCACGCCGTGGCTGACCCACAGCTCGACGATCCGCAGGATTTCCTTGGACAGGCCCTCGGGGTCGTTGTCGAAGTTGAGCGGGAAGATGTCCTGGTACTTCTTCGGCGGGTTCTCGGCATACGCGATGCTGCCGTCCACGCGGGTGGTGAACCATTCCGGGTGCTCGGTGACCCAGGGATGGTCGGGGGCGGCCTGGAGTGCCAGGTCGAGCGCCACTTCCAGATTCAGCTCATTCGCCCGCGCCACGAAGGCGTCGAAGTCCTCGAAGGTTCCGAGGTCGGGGTGGATGGCGTCGTGCCCGCCTTCCTTGGCGCCAATGGCCCACGGCGACCCGGGATCGTTCGGGCCGGCGATCAGCGTGTTGTTGGGGCCCTTGCGGTGCTGCACGCCGATCGGGTGGATCGGCGGCATGTAGATGACGTCGAAACCCATGCCGGCCACGGCATCCAGCCGTTTGGCCGCAGTCCGGAAGTTGCCGGACGTCCAGGCGCCCGTGCCGGGGTCGCGCACGGCGCCCTCGGAGCGCGGGAAGAACTCGTACCAGGACCCGCGGCCTGCGCGGTCCCGCTCAACGAGCAGGGGAAACGGTTCGGAGACGGTGACAAGCTCACGGATCGGCTCGCGCTCCACCACGCCGGCGACCTCCCGGCTGAAACCTGCGGCCAGGCGGTCCTCGGGTGAAAGGGAGGTGTCCGAAAGGATGGTGGCTGCCGAGCGCAGCGTCTGCCGGTCCGCATCGTCGCGGGCGGGTTCCTCGGCCGCCTCGGACAGCAGCGCGGCGCCCTCCGCAAGCATCAGCTCGACATCGATGCCCGCGTCCACCTTGACCTCGGCATTGTGGTGCCACGTGCCGTAGCGGTCGTGCCAGGCCTCGATGACGAACGACCAGTTCCCGGTGGATTCCGGGGTGAGCAGGCCTTCCCAGAGGTCGGTTCCCTTGCCGCGGTCACCGGATGGCGGCTGGAGCCGGACCCGCTGGCGCTCGTTGCCCTTGGGATCCAAGAGGACCGCGCTGACGCCCAATTGGTCGTGGCCCTCGCGGAAGGACCTGGCGCTGACCACGATTCCTTCACCGGGCAGCGCCTTGGCCGGGAACTTCCCCCCTTCGACAACAGGCTGAACGTCCGTGATAGGGAAACGGCCAAACCGAAGGCCTTCCGTGACCGAAACTTTCGGCGTTTGCTTTGCTGGGGCACTGGTTCGCGTGTTAGTCGTCACAAGCTCGACGTTAGCGAGAAATGGGGCGAATTGCTAAGCCTGCGAACTTAATTAGTGAAGCGATTCGTCATTTACCGGAAAGTAATCAAAAGCGGTTCCGGCCGTTCACCCGGTCGGTTAGTGTGGCGCAGGTGAAGGCAATCCGCAGATTTACCGTCCGTACCGTTCTTCCCGAGCCGATCCGGCCACTGGCCCGGTTGGCGACGAACCTCCGCTGGTCCTGGCACCGGCCCACCCGGGAGCTGTTCGAAAGCTTGAACCCGCGTGTCTGGGCACAGTGCGGCAACGACCCGGTCAGCTTCCTGGGCCTGGTGGGCCGTGAGGAGATGCACCGGCTCGCGATCGACCAGGACGTGGTGGCCCGCGTCCAGGCGGCAGCGGCGGACCTGGACCGGTACCTGACGGAACCTCGCTGGTACCAGGGGCTGGGCAGCGACGCCCCCGCCTCAATCGCCTACTTCTCCCCCGAATTCGGCATCACCGAAGTCCTGCCGCAGTATTCCGGCGGCCTCGGCATCCTCGCCGGCGACCACCTCAAGGCCGCCTCCGACCTCGGCGTGCCGCTGATCGGCGTCGGCCTGCTCTACCAGGCCGGCTACTTCAAGCAGTCACTCTCCCGGGACGCCTGGCAGCAGGAGACCTACCCGGTCATTGATCCCGACGGCCTGCCCCTGACCCTGCTGCGGGAGCCCGCCCCGGACGGGAACGGCAAGCCGCTGGAGATCTCACTGCCTTTGCCCAACGGACGGTGCCTTCTGGCACACATCTGGCGTGCCGACGTCGGACGTGTCCCCCTCCTGCTGCTGGATTCCAACGTTCCCGGAAACGACGACGCCGCCCGCGGCATCACCGACCGCCTGTACGGCGGCGGCGGAGACCACCGGCTGCAGCAGGAACTGCTGCTCGGCATGGGCGGGGTCAAGGCGCTGCGCGCCTACCAGAAGCTCACCGGCACGCCCGCGCCCGAGGTGTTCCACACGAATGAGGGCCACGCCGGATTCCTCGGCGTCGAACGGATCCAGGAGCTGATGGCCGGCGAGCAGGCGCTCACCTTCGACGAGGCCCTCGCCGCCGGACGCTCGTCCACCGTGTTCACCACCCACACGCCCGTTCCCGCCGGCATCGACCGTTTCGAAGCCGCGCAGATCCAGCACTTCTTCGAAGCCGGGCTGGCACCGGACGTTCCCACCTCGCGGATCCTCGACCTGGGCCGCGAAAACTTCAGCGAAGGCAACCCCTTCGTGTTCAACATGGCCGTGATGGGCCTGCGCCTCGCACAGCGCGCCAACGGCGTTGCCAAGCTGCACGGTGAAGTCTCGCGCGGCATGTTCTCGGCGCTGTGGCCGGGATTCGACCACTCGGAGGTGCCCATCACCTCCGTGACCAACGGCGTGCACGTGCCCACCTGGGTGGATCCCCGGATCGCGAAGCTCGCCCGGGAGCGGTTCGGACCCGAAGCCGAGGTCATGGGCCGCTGGGACCTCGCCTACAACGTCTCCGACGCCGAGGTGTGGGCTCTCCGGCGCGAGATGCGCGTTTCACTGGTGGAGGATGTGCGGCGCCGGCTGCGGGCTGCGTGGAAGAAGCGCGGTGCGGCTGATGCCGAGCTGGCGTGGACGGACTCGGTGCTGGACCCGGACGTCCTGACCATCGGTTTCGCCCGGCGCGTGCCCACGTACAAGCGGCTGACCCTCATGCTGCGGGACCCCGAGCGCTTGAAGGCGCTCCTGCTGCACAAGGAACACCCCATCCAGCTGGTCATCGCCGGCAAGTCCCACCCTGCGGACGACGCCGGCAAGAAGATGATCCAGGACCTGGTCCGCTTCACGGACGATCCCGCCGTCCGGCACCGCATCGTCTTCCTGCCGAACTACGACATCGCCATGGCCCGCACGCTGTTCCCGGGCTGCGACGTCTGGCTGAACAACCCGCTGCGGCCGCTCGAAGCCTGCGGCACCTCCGGCATGAAGGCCGCCATCAATGGGTCCCTGAACCTGTCCGTCCTGGACGGCTGGTGGGATGAAATGTACGACGGCGAAAACGGCTGGGCGATCCCCACGGCCAATAACGGCGCGTCCGCCGATGAGCGCGACGACATCGAGGCCGCGGCGCTGTACGAGCTGCTCGAGACGCAGGTGGCGCCGCGGTTCTATGGCAACACCGTCTCCGAGGCGGCCGGCGCCGCAGGGCCGTCCGAGTCCGGCCACGAGAAGATCCCCACGCACTGGGTCTCCATGATCAAGCACACGCTGGCCCACCTGGGTCCGGCGGTCTCGGCGGAGCGGATGCTGCAGGACTACGTCAACGTCCTGTACCGGCCCGCGGCGGTTTCGGGACGCGAGGCGGTGGCAGGCTCCTACGCACAGGCCAAGGCGCTGGCGGCATGGGTCGCCAAGGTCCGCGCTGCCTGGCCCCAGCTGCACGTGGAGCACGTCGACTCGCTGGGCGTCTCCGAGGACCCGCAGATCGGTGACACCCTCCAGGTCCATGCCTACGTGGGACTGCACAACCTGTCCCCGCAGGACGTGGCGGTGGAGGTGGCCTACGGGCAGGCAGCCGAAAGCGACGAGCTGGCCAACGTGACCATGGTGGAACTGGAGGCCAAGGAGGAGCTCGGCAACGGCCGCTACCTCTTCGCCGGGTCCATCGTGATCGACCGCTCCGGATCCTTTGGCTACACCGTGCGGGTGCTCCCCAAGCACGACGCCCTCGCGTCCAGGGCCGAGCTGGGGCTGATCGTCAACGCCTAGTCCCTACCGTCTCCTGACGGCGTGGGCCCAGGCGGGCTAGATCAGCACCGCGATGACGGCGAGGTCCTCGCCGGCGTAGCTCTCGGCGTCCTGGAGGATCTCGCAGATGACGCCGAATGAGCGGTCGCCGCGGAAGGCTGCGGGGACCTGCCAGATCACGGTCAGGGGCTTCGCGCCGTCGTCGGAAATGGCGTCGGCGAAGTCATGCAGTGAGTCGTTGAGCGCATCGAGGTTGACGCCGAAGTGCTCCGGAAAATCCAGCGCCTCGCCGAAGGCTGCGAGCACGGACTTCTTGGAGTCGGCAGCAGGGACCAGCAGGCTCCGGCGGCCGGCGTCGGCTACCTGGTCCCGGAGTTCCTCGAGGGTCCAGGTGTCGCCGGAATAGATCTTCATGGTGCTATTTGCCTTCTGCTATGAACTTGAACGATTCGTAGTGGTCCGCCGTGTAGTACTTGTCGCCGGCCTGTCCCGCCACGATCCTGCGGGCGCCCCGGTCCGACTCGCCGGGCGTCGGCACCGTGTACTCCTTGTAGTACCCGCCGGCCTTGCGCGGCAGGATGCGTTCAAAGTTTCCGAATGTCACGCCGTCGCGGGGGTACGGGTAGGGTCCGCCCTGCCGGATCAGCGTCAGTGTCCGCCTGCCTTCCGCCGGTAGCTGGGACTCCCGGATGATCGGGAGCCCGGAGACGTTCGGCACGCCAGTGCCTTTGCCGGCCGACGACGGCGGCGCTGCGGCAGGTGCCGACGTCGTCGTTCCCGGAACCCCACTGGGCTGAACTCCACTGGGAGGCGTGCCGCCCGGCGCGATGAAAAGGTTGAAGACCACGAGGGCAGCCACGGCAAGCCCCAGCAGCAGCGTTCCGACATTCCAACGCCTGCGCATGCCCGTTCCCTCTATGTTATGTGCGGTAGATGTTGATGGTGTAAGCCTGCACCTCGTCAGGCTCGCCGGAAGCGACCAGTGTGCCCTGGCGCCGGTCGTGGAGCTCGGACGTGGTGAGGCGCAGATCGAAGACCCGCCTGCCGGTGCCGTCGTTGGTTACCTGCGGAAGGGTGACCTCGATGTCCTCGGGACCGCCGTTGACCACGATGAGCCCGGCCTCGTGCCCGTCATCGGAGCCGAGCAGCAGCTGAACCACCCGGTTCCCGGAATCGTTCCACCGTTCCATGGTCATGGGCTGCCCGCCCTGGTCGTACCAGTAGAGGTACGAGCGGGCGTCGCGGACGGGGTAGTCGGGCGGCTGGGCGGTCAGGAACTCCCGGCGGAGGCGGATCACGCGCTTGGTGCTCCGCAGCATGGCATGGGACTCCGGCGTGCTGGTCCAGTCGACCCACGTGAGGGGATTGTCCTGGCAGTACGCGTTGTTGTTGCCCTGCTGGGTGCGGCCGAGCTCGTCCCCTGCCGTGATCATGGGAACGCCGAGGGAAATCATGAGCGAGGCCATGAGGTTGCGCTTGCTCTGGTGGCGGCGCGCCAAAATGCCCTCGTCCTCGGTGCGTCCTTCAAAGCCGTGGTTGTAGCTTCGGTTGTCGCCATGCCCGTCCCGGTTCTGTTCACCGTTCGCCTCGTTGTGCTTGCGGTCGTAGGACACGAGGTCGGTCATGGTGAAACCGTCGTGGGAGGTGATGTAGTTCAGCGAAGCCAGCCGCGAGCGGCCCGATGGTTCGAACAGGCTCGCCGAGCCGGACAGGGCATCGGCCAGCCGGGCGACGGACGCTCCCCGGCCTCCGTTGTCGAGGGCGGCCCGGTCCGCCACCCAGAAGGAGCGCACGGCGTCGCGGTAGTGGTCGTTCCAGTCCACCCAGCCGCTGGGGAACCGGCCGGTCTGCCAGCCCCCGTAGCCCACGTCCCACGGTTCGGCGATCAGTTTGACGCGCGAGAGCACCGGATCCGCGGCGACCGCCACGAGGAAGGGGTGGTGGGGATCGAACTCGTTGGTTGCGTTCCTGCAGAGCGTGACCGCGAGGTCAAAGCGGAAGCCGTCGATGTGAAACTCGTTCACCCAGTACCGCAGGGAGTCCAGCACCATCTGGATCACGCGGGGTTCGCCGAAGTTCAGGCTGTTGCCGCAGCCGGTGGTGTCAACGTATTTTCCGTTGCCGTCGGTGCGGTAGTACTTCTGCTCGCCGAGGCCCCGGAAGCTCAGGGTGTGGCCGTCCGGCCCGCCTTCGGCAGTGTGGTTGTAAACGACGTCGAGGATGACCTCGATGCCGGCGGCGTGCAGCAGCTTGACCATTCCCTTGAACTCGTCCTGGACGGCCTGCGGCCCCGCTTCCTGGGCCGATTTGGTGGCGTACCCGGGGGACGGCGCAAAGAACGCTGCCGTGTTGTAACCCCAGTAGTTGGTGAGGCCGAGGTTCTGGAGGTGTGGCTCGTCCAGATGGAAATGCACGGGCAGCAACTGCAGGGCTGTGATGCCGAGACCGGTGAGGTGCTCGATCATGGCGGGGTGGGCCATGCCGGCGTATGTGCCGCGCAGGGCCTCCGGGATGTCCGGATGGAGCATGCTCTGTCCGCGGACGTGCGCCTCGTAGACGATGGTGTTGCGCCACGGTGTATTCGGCTTCTCGTCGGCGGCCCAGTCGAAGTCCGAAGACATCCTGACACTGGTGAGGAATCCGTCGCGTTCGTCGACGGCCCGGCCGTAGGGGTCCAGCAACAGCGGTTGCCGGCTGCCGCCGTCGTCGTCGAAATCAACAGTGGGAACCGCAAGCGGCAGGACCTCTTCGCCTTGGGGGACGGCGCGGAAGCCGTACCGTGAGCCCACGGGGAATCCGTCGACCACACCGTGGTGGACGCCGTTCGGAAGGCCGGAGAGGGTCTGAAGGCGCCAGCTTTGCCCGGGCGCCTGGTAAGCCACCTCCAGCTTGGTGATGCCGGGCGCATAAACCGCAACGCGGGCGCGGCCGCCTGAGACCCCGCCTGCGCCGGGAACTTGGCGCGCTTCGCTGACCCCGAGGGGAAAGGCCTGGGGGTCGTCCACCATCGAGGTTGTGTCTAAAAGGGGCATTACCATCAATTAAAGCTTAGCTGTCACATCGAAATCGCTGATCTATTCCGGCATGTTACGCATGCGGGGTACGTGGCGGCACGCTAAACGCTGTAATGACGCAACGACGTGGAGGTTTTCGTGAAGATTGCATTGGCTCAAATCATCACCGGCAGGGATGTGGCCGGGAACCTCACCGTGGTCGAGGAGTATGCCCGCCGCGCCAAGGACGGCGGCGCCGAGATGGTCGTTTTCCCCGAGGCCACGATGCGGGCCTTCGGCAATTCCCTGCTGGACATCGCCGAGCCTCTGGACGGCCCCTGGGCCAGCCGCGTCCGCTCGATCGCTGACCGGCTGGGGATAGTGATCGTTGCCGGAATGTTCACTCCAGGTTCAGCGCCGTCCGAAGGGCAGACGAAGGTGCGCAATACGCTGCTGGTGGCCGGGCCGGGCGTGGACGCCAGCTACGACAAGGTGCACCTTTTCGACGCCTTCGGGTTCCTGGAGTCGGACACCGTTGACGCCGGGACCGGCCCCGTAACGTTCGACGTCGGCGGCCTCACCTTTGGCCTGGCCACCTGCTACGACATCCGCTTCCCGGCCCTCTTCACGGCCAACGCTGACCGCGGAGCCGTGGCCAACATCGTCTGCGCGTCCTGGGGTTCCGGCCCCGGCAAGGTCGACCAGTGGCAGCTCCTTGCCCGTGCCCGGGCCGTGGACACCACCACTTACGTCCTCGCCTGCGGCCAGGGCGATCCCGCCACCCAGGGCATCGAACCGCGGGGCGCGGCGCCCACGGGCGTGGGGCACAGCGCGGTCGTCTCGCCTTTCGGGCAGGTCCTGGAAGAGCTCGACGGCGCCCCCGGCCTGATCTTCGCCGACCTGGATCCCGATCTGGTCAAGGAAGCCCGCGCCAAGCTCCCGGTCCTGGCCAACCGCCGGGAGTTCTAAGGCGCCAGAACGCTTCCTCAGATCCTGCCGGAAATCCCCAAACCCTCCTGCAGCTCCTGCCGCTTAAAACGGAACGCTTCCGCACCCAGGTGCGGAAGCGTTTGCCGGTTCCCTGCGAAAGCTGAGGAAGCGTTTCGTGTTTCCCTGCAGGAACTGAGAGAGCGTTTGGCCGGGGTTACTTCGCGGAGCGCTGGCGGGAGACTTCGTAGAGGGAGATGCCGACGGCCATGGAGGCGTTCAGGGATTCCATGGCGGAGTCGATCGGGATGGAGACGATCTGGTCGCAGTTTTCCCTGACGAGCCGGCTAAGGCCCTTACCCTCGGAGCCGACCACGATGCAGACGGGTTCGGTGGCAACGGTGAGGTCCGGCAGCGAGACGTCGCCGTCGCCGTCGAGCCCCAGCACGAAGACGCCCATGTCCTTGAACTGCTTGATGGCGTTGTTCAGGTTGGAGGCGCGGGCCACGGGAACGCGGACAGCCGCGCCGGCGCTGGTCTTCCATGCAGCGGCCGTGACGCCCACGGAGCGGCGCTCGGGGACGATGACACCGTGGCCGCTGAACGCCGAGACCGAGCGGATGATCGCGCCGAGGTTACGGGGGTCGGTGATGCCGTCCAGGGCGACGAAGAGGGGTGCGTTCGCGATGTGCCCCTTCTTCCAGCCTTCCACGGTCTCTTCGGCCAGGTCGTAGGCGTCCTGGTACTCGTACGGCGGGATCTGCAGGACGAGCCCTTGGTGCACGGCGTCGTCGGTCATCCGGTCCAGCTCGGGCTTGCCGGTCTCCAGCAGCGGGATGCCCCGTTCGGCGGCGATCTTCAGCGACTCTTTGACGCGGTCGTCCATCTCGATGCGGATGGCCACGTGCAGTGCCTTGGCGGGAATGCCGGCGCGCAGCGCCTCCACGACGGAGTTGCGGCCGGTGACGACCTCTTCGGTGGCACGCCCCTTCGGGCCCGACCGGGCACCGGCACTGCGGGTGCCGCCGGCACCAGCGGGCCGCTTGGCTGCGGAGCGATCCGCGAGCTGCTTGTTCTTGTGCGCCTTGTGGTAGGGGCGGTCCTCGGCCTTGGGGGTTGGCCCCTTGCCTTCGAGAGCCTTGCGGCCGTGGCCACCGGTTCCGGTGGTGGGGCCCTTCTTGAGCTTGCGGACTGCGCCCGGGCGACCTTTGTTGGCCATGAATTCCACCCTTGGTTGTATTGAGTAAGTCTGGACTCCAGTCTACTGACTGGCCTCAAATCGTTGACCGGGCGGGCGCTGAGCCTGGGAGGCTAGCCGCGCTGCAGGCTCCAGGTGGCGCCGTCGGCGTTGTCTTCGACCAGGACGCCGGCCGCGGCGAGGGTGTCCCGGATGGCGTCGGAGGCGGCCCAGTCCTTCTTGGAACGGGCTTCGGCGCGGGCGGCGAGCTGCGCTTCAATGAGCGTACCAAGTGCACTGGTGGCCTGGTCGTCGACGGCGGGCTGCGCGGCGTCGCTGATGCCCAGGACCCTCAGCATGTCGGTCACGCTGGCCAGGGCCTGCCGCGTCGCCGCCAGGTCGCCATCGGTGAGGGCTGAGTTGCCGGCGCGGACCGTATCGTGCAGAACCGCGAGGGCCTGCGGGACGTTGAGGTCGTCGTCCATGGCAGCGGCGAACGCCTCCGGAACGGTGCCGTGGCTGAAGAGGCCGGCAGCGCCGTCTTGCGTCATCGTGCTCCGAAGGGCGCGGCTGATGAAACCGTCAATGCGTTCGACGGCGGCCGCGGCCTCCTGCAGCGACGTCGGCTGGTAATCCAGCACCGAGCGGTACTGTGCCTGGCCCAGGTAGTAACGGACCACGCGCGGCGGCGCGATTTCCAGCATCTCGGCCGGGCTGACGGTGTTGCCGACGGACTTCGACATTTTCTCGCCCTGATATGTGACCATGCCGTTGTGCATCCAGAAGTTGGCAAAGCCGTGGCCCGCCGCCTGGGACTGGGCCATCTCGTTTTCGTGGTGCGGAAAGCGCAGGTCGAGGCCGCCGCCGTGGATGTCGAATTCGGTGCCGAGGTATTTCGTGACCATTGCCGAGCATTCGAGGTGCCAGCCCGGACGGCCGGTGCCCCACGGCGAAACCCAGCTCGCCGTCGTCGGCTCCCCCTCCTTGTAGCCCTTCCAGAGGGCGAAGTCGCGGGGGTCCTTCTTGCCGCGCGGGTCCGCGTCCGCGGCACCTTGCATGTCATCAATCTTCTGCCGCGTCAGCGCGCCGTACTTGTTCCACGAGCGCACGTCGAAGTAGACGTCCCCGGAGCCATCGAGGGCAGGGTACGCGTGCCCGCGGTCGATCAGCTGCTGGATCAGTGCGTGCATCTCCGGGATGTGCCCCGTTGCCCGCGGCTCGTACGTGGGCCGGGACACGCCGAGGGTGTCGTAGGCCTTGAGGAACTCCTGCTCGTAGCGGTAGGCCAGCGCCCACCATTCCTCCTCCGGCACGGCCCCGGGCTCCTGCTCGAAGTCAGGGTGGAAGGAGGCCTCGGACTTGGCGAGGATCTTGTCGTCGATGTCGGTGACATTCCGGACCACCGTGACGCGGAAGCCGCGGTACTCAAGCCAGCGGCTGAGCTGGTCGAAGGCGATGGCGGAGCGGATGTGCCCCACGTGCGGCATGCCCTGCACCGTGGCACCGCAGTAATACAGGCTTACCTTGCCCGGTACCAGGGGAACGAAATCGCGGACTTCGGCGGATGCAGTGTCGTAAAAGCGCAGGGTCACCGCTCCAGATTAGCCGATGCCAATGTTCCCGCTTACTTGCAGACTTCGCCGATCCGGTTGTTCTGCCTGGCGAGTTCAGCCGTCTGCTCCGAACTCTTGTTTCCCAGCGAGGTGCCGGCCACCTGCTTCATGATGTCGGCCATCTTCTGGATGGGGTCGGCGACGTTCTGGGCCACCTTGTCGGCGACCTCCTGGTAGTGCTTGGCGATCTGGTCGGCCTGCTGCTGCTGGTTGCCCGTGGGCTTGAACGTGTCGCCCTGCAGGAACTTGCAGCTCTCCTCCACGCTCATGCGGGGGCTGCCGGCACAGCCGGCCAGCAGCATCCCTGCGATCACGACGGCGGGAAGCAGCTTTTTCACGGCGGGTCTCCTGGGATTGCGGTACTGGTGCTTATTCCAGCGTAGGTGATTTGGCTGCAGGTGCGGACAGCCGCCCTGTGGGCCGGTGACGGCGGGACAGTTACGACGCCGGGTAGACCAGGGCCGTCGCCACTGCGGAAATGCCTTCGCCGCGGCCGGTGAAGCCGAGGCCGTCGCTGGTGGTGGCGGTAACGGTGACCGGGGCGCCCGCAGCCTCGGTGAGGACGCGCTGGGACTCTTCCCGGCGCGGGCCGAACTTGGGCCGGTTGCCCACGAACTGCACCGCGACATTGCCGATCTCGAAGCCTGCCGCCCTGACGATCCGGGCTGCTTCGGCCAGAAGCGTGACTCCGGAGGCCCCCGCGAATTCGGGCCGGTCTGTGCCGAAGTGAGTGCCCAGATCGCCGATGCCGCATGCGGAGAACAGTGCGTCGGCGGCCGCGTGGGCCACGGGATCGCCGTCGGAATGGCCGGCGAGGCCCCGCTCCCCCTCCCAGAGAAGCCCGCCCAGCCAGAGCGGCTGCGGGTCGCTGTCCGGGGCAAAGGCGTGCACGTCAATGCCGATGCCTGTCCGGGGCAGGAGTACCGGGGTGCGTGAAGCGTTGTGGGTCATGGCGCCTTCCGTCATGTGGTTTGTCAGCCCTCCACCCAGCGGGCGCCGAGGGGCCCCTCGAGCAGGCCCTCGGCGATGATGAGGTCCAGCGGGGTGGTGATTTTCAGCGACTGGCTGGCTCCCCGGACGGCGTGCACCGGCACGCCGAGAAGCTCCACCAGCATGGCGTCGTCGGTCACCGCGGCGGCCTGGCGCTCATCGAAGGCCGAGGCCGCCTGGTGCGCCTGCCGCAGCACGGAGAGCCTGAAGCCCTGCGGGGTCTGGACTGCCCGGAGCTCCTCCCGGGGCGCGGTTCCGGTGACGAGTTCAGGTGCGATGTCCGTGGCTGGCCCCTCGGTGGCGGCGACCGTCTTGACCGTGTCCACCACCGGGATCACCGGAATCACTGCATCGGCGCCGGCTGCCAGAGCCTGGGCCACCCGGTGGAAAACCTGCTCCGGCGCCAGGGCGCGGGCGGCGTCATGGACCAGAACCGCTTCGGTGCCGTCCTCGACGGCCGCCAGAGCGGAACGGACGGAATCCGCCCGGGACGCCCCGCCGTCGACCATTGTGAGGAGCGGGCCGCCGTCGACCAGCTCCACCCGGAAGTCTTCGCAGAGCCGGCGGAGTGCCTCGTCACCGGCCGGCAGCGCGATGCAGACCTGACTGGCGATGCCTGCCGCGACGATCCCGCGGAGCGCGTGCATCAGGATCGGTTCACCGCCCAACGGCACGGCGGCCTTGGGCATGCCATACCCCAGCCTCTGCCCGGACCCGGCGGCGACGAGGATCACGGCGGTCACGGGGCGCTTGGGTGCAGTGTTCATGCGCTCTAGCCTACGTCCCAGCCGCACTCGCCCTCCATCTTCCAGGTGCTCCGTGGATGGGGTTATGGGATGGGTGTTTTTGGGCAAGAAGAAACCCCGGCGGCACTCTGCCACCGGGGTTCAATTCTTGTTAGGAAGCCAAGACCTCGTCGAGAACGCTTGCAGCCTTCTCTTCGTCGGTCTTTTCAGCCAGGGCCAATTCTGAGATCAGAATCTGCCGGGCCTTGGCCAGCATTCGCTTCTCGCCTGCGGAAAGGCCCCGGTCGTGATCCCGGCGCCACAGGTCGCGGACGACCTCTGCAACCTTGATGACGTCACCGGAAGCAAGCTTCTCCAGATTTGCCTTGTAACGACGCGACCAGTTGGTGGGCTCCTCAGTGAACTCGGCACGGAGCACGTCAAACACGTGCTCCAGACCGTCTTTGCCCACTACGTCGCGAACCCCAACAAGGTCAACGTTCTCTGCTGGAACTTCAATGGTCAGATCACCCTGAGCCACCTTGAGCTTGAGATACATCTTCTCTTCGCCCTTGACAGTGCGCATCTTGATTTCTTCAATTTTTGCTGCACCGTGGTGAGGGTAAACTACTGTCTCGCCGACCTCAAAAACCATGTGGACTTTCCCCTTTCCCGCAGACCAGTTTATCACGATTAAGGCATATGACTGGCACGGAAACGGTCGAAGAACCCCGTAAATCCGCGGAAAATAGCCGAAATCGGTCGCTCAGACCCCTTGACGAATGCGAACAATAGTGCATCGCATGCGGGCCCACAAGCGTTACGCGCGGGTAGTTGCGGGTGCCATCGACGGCCCCGAGGACCCCCAAGGAGGCGTCGGAAGGGGCGGTCATGTGGAGGGACCGAATCCTTGTTTGGTCCTCTTTGCCGATAGGCTATGCCTGAAAACTGTTTCAAGACTTTTCGAGGAGTGCGTGACGTGCGTTTCACTGCGATGAACCGGGGCCAGAGCGGCAAGATGGCAATGGCAGCAGCCGCCCTGAGTGCCGGCCTGCTGGCCCTGACGGGCTGCGGCTACATCAACGCCCAGCAGACCTCTCACCAGTACGCTGCCTCCGACGGAACCCGGGCCGAGGTCGGACCGGTGCAGCTGCGCAACATGCTGATCGTTTCTGCGGGCGACAACCAGCCGGGCCGCGTCATCGGCGCCGTCTACAACTCCTCCTCGAAGGACGTCAAGGTCACCCTTAAGGGAGCTGAAGGCGCGCAGACTGAAGTTTCCGTCAAGCAGAACGCCTACACCCTGCTGAACGAATCCGCGGACGAAGCCATCCTGAGCACCTCCGGCGGCAAACCCGGATCCCTCGTGGACGTCCAGGTGACCGAGGACGGCACCAACGTCAACAAGACCGTTAAGATTCCCGTGGTGGACGGCACGCTGAAGGAATACGCCGCCTACCTTCCGGGCGGCACGCCCAGCGGGACTGCCACTCCGAGTGAGACTGCAGCGCCGAGCGACACCGCATCGGCCACGCCCACCGAAAGCCACTAGCAGCGCGGGCCCCTGACGGCCGCTTACTAGAGCAGCAATACGAAGAAGGAGGGGTTCCCGGCCGGGAACCCCTCCTTCTTCGTATTATCGGTGCTTTTGTGTGCCGGCCCCGCGCCGCCCAGGCACGCCGCCCGGGCGCCTCGCCCGGGCCGGCAGCCAACTCCTACGGCTCGAACTTGTAGCCCAGTCCGCGAACGGTGACGAGGTACCGCGGCAGGGACGGGTCGGGCTCGATCTTGCTGCGCAGCCGTTTCACGTGGACGTCGAGCGTTTTCGTGTCGCCCACATAATCGGAGCCCCAGACCCTGTCAATCAGCTGGCCCCGCGTCAGCACGCGACCGGAGTTGCGCAGCAGCATCTCCAGCAGTTCAAACTCCTTCAGCGGCAGCGACACCTGCTCGCCGCCGACGCTCACCACGTGCCGCTCGATGTCCATCCGCACCGGGCCGGCGTGGACGGTGGAGGCGATGAGTTCCTCCGGTTCGCCCTGGCGCCGCAGCACCGCGCGGACGCGGGCCACCAGCTCGCGGGAGGAGTAGGGCTTGGTGACGTAGTCGTCCGCGCCCAGCTCCAGTCCGACGACCTTGTCGATCTCGGTGTCCTTGGCGGTCAGCATGATGACCGGGACGGTGGAGCGCTGACGAAGCTGCCGGCAGACCTCCGTGCCGGACTGGCCCGGCAGCTGCAGGTCGAGCAGCACGAGGTCTGCCCCGTTGCGGTCGAATTCCGTGATGGCGTCGAGGCCGTTGTCCACGACCTCCACCTCGAATCCTTCCTTGCCCAGTAGATAGGACAGGGGATCGCTGAACGACTCCTCATCCTCGACAATAAGAATCCTGCTCAAGCGTTAGCTCCTCGTTCGTGGACGCCGGCGGCGTCGCGTGGTTCGGTGGCGTGTTGCGGCCGGTCGGTCTGGCCCTGCGGTGGGGCGGGGGCCAGGTTGCCGGCTTCCTGGGCAGTACGGGCGGCGCGCGGTTCCGGCGCGGACGGGTCTTCCTGCCCTTCCATCTCCGGCAACCGGAGGGTGAACGTGGAGCCCTGGCCGGGCTGGGACCAGAGCGTGACTTCCCCGCCGTGGTTGGAAACGACGTGTTTGACGATGCTCAGGCCCAGGCCGGTTCCGCCGGTGTGGCGGGACCGGGCTGCGTCCACCCGGTAGAAACGCTCGAACACCCGCTCCTGGTCCTCAGGTGACAGGCCTTCGCCCTGGTCCGTGACGGAGACGGAAACCAGTCCTTCCCTGGACCGCACACCGATGCCCACCCTGGTGTTCTCCGGCGAGTACCGGATCGCGTTGTCGATGAGGTTGCGCAGCGCGGTCACCAGCAGGTCCTGGTCGCCGTAGACCTTCGCCTCCGCACGGCCGCCAATGACGATCTGGATGTTCTTGCTCTCGGCGGGCAGCTGCGACCGGTCGACGGCTTCGGAGATGACGTCGTTGATGTCCACGGGGTGCCCCTGCTGCGCCACGTTCGCGCCCTGCAGCCGTGACAGCTCGATGATGTCCTGCACCAGCGCGGCGAGGCGGGCCGACTCCTTGTGCATGCGTTTGGCGAAGCGGCGGACGGCGTCCTCGTCGTCGGCCGACGATTCCAGCGCTTCAGCCAGCAGCGAGATGGCGCCCACCGGCGTCTTCAGTTCGTGGGACACGTTGGCCACGAAGTCGTTGCGGATCTCCTCGGTCCGGGTGATCTCGGTGCGATCATCGGCCAGCAGGACGATGTATTCCTCACCCAGCATCGCTGCCCGGACCTGCACGATGATGGTTCCCTGGCCGAGCGGCCCCCGGGGCAGTTCAAGCTGCCTCTCCAGGATGACGCCGTCGCGCCGGACGTTCGCCGTCATGTCCAGCAGCTCGCGGTGCACCACCGTGTGGCCGCGCACCAGGCCGTAGGCGTAGGCCGCCGGGCTGGCCCGGACGACGCCGTCGATCGCGTCCACCACCACGAACGCCTGCCCGACGACGGCGAGGACTTCCGCGGACCCATGGGGCAGCGCGGGTTCGTCGTATTCGATGTCCACGAGCTCGCGCTGCTTCTCGCTGGCCCGGAAGGCGAGCACGCCAAAGACGCCGAACGACAGGCCCAGCAGGCCGGCGATAACACCTAAGAGCATTGGATCCACGCCTCCAGCTTATGCTTCCGGGAACCCCCGATATCCGATAAACGGCCCACGCGGTGCGGATTCAGCTAACGTTCATCTTGAGGTGTGTAACAGTTCACCGAACACTGGAAGAGTGTGCGGTTGGACTGCCGGAACGGTGACACGAAATTCTGACCGCCGCGGCGGGGCGGAGTTTCCAAGGAAAGGACGCCTACGTGCGCAAGGTTTTTCAGGAGGAGCTGGCCCATGTGGGCGAGGACCTCATCGAGATTTCAAAGCTGGTCAGTGAAGCGATCGGCAAGGCAACGACGTCGTTCGAGAGTGCCGACGTCGATCTGGCCCAGGACGTCATCGCCGCGGACGCCAGGATCGACTTCCTGCAGAACAGCCTCGACGAGCGCGCCATCGACATCCTCGCCCTGCAGGGCCCCGTGGCCAGCGACCTGCGCATGATCGTCGGGTCGCTGCGGATGAGCGCCTCCCTGGAGCGCATGGGTGACCTCGCCCGCCACATTGCCCAGCTGGCCCGGCTGCGCTTCCCCTCCATGGTGATCCCGGAGTCCCTGACCGGGACTTTCAAGAGCTTCGCCGAGCAGGACATCGAGATCGCGAACAAGCTCACCCAGCTGCTGGAGACCCGCGACCTCGAGGTTGCCCGCGACATCCTCAAGGCCAACTCCGCGGTGAACGACCTCCACCTCAGTGTCTTCAAGGCGATCGCCCGGCCCGACTGGCAGGAATCCCCGGCCACCACCGTGGACGTTGCACTGGCCAGCCGCTACTTCGAGCGGTTCGCTGATCACGGCGTATCCGTGGCGCAGAAGGTCATCTACCTCGTGACCGGCGCCTGGCACCCGAACAGCATCGAGCACGGCTAACAAAAACCCGAGTGCATTAAAGCGGACGACGCCGGCTGGTCACCTGAGGTGACCGGCCGGCGTCGTCCGTTGTGGTTTCGACAGGCAGCGAACTTTACTTCTTGCCCTGGTTGGCGACGGCCAGAATGGCCTGCTCGGCTGCCTCGGGGTCGAGGTAGGTGCCGCCCGGGGTGATCGGCTGGAAGTTCTCGTCCAGGTCGTAGACCAGCGGGATGCCCGTGGGGATGTTCAGGCTGGCGATGGCGTCATCGCTGATGCCGTCCAGGTGCTTGACCAGGGCGCGCAGGGAGTTGCCGTGGGCGGTAACCAGGACGGTCTTGCCGGCCTTCAGGTCTTCCTTGATGTCCGATTCCCAGTACGGGAGCAGGCGGATGAGGACGTCCTTGAGGCACTCGGTGCGGGGCATTTTGTCGCCGAGGTCCGCGTAGCGGGGATCGCGGGACTGGGAGAACTCGCTGCTGTCGTCCAGTGCGGGCGGCGGGGTGTCGTAGGAACGGCGCCACAGCATGAACTGTTCCTCGCCGAATTCGGCCAGGGTCTGGGCCTTGTCCTTGCCCTGCAGGGCACCGTAGTGGCGCTCGTTGAGGCGCCAGTCGCGCTTGACGGGGATCCAGCCACGGTCGGCCTTGTCCAGGGAGATGTTGGCCGTGTTGATGGCCCGCTTCAGGAGCGAGGTGTAGAGGATGTCCGGGAGAATGTTGTTCTCAACCAGCAGTTCCCCTCCGCGTGCTGCTTCCTCGCGGCCCTGGTCGTTCAGGTCTACATCCACCCAGCCGGTGAACAGGTTCTTGGCGTTCCATTCGCTGTGGCCGTGGCGCAGCAGAATCAGCTTGTAAGTCATGATTTTCATCCTAGCCGAGCGCGGCCCACGGCTGCCGAGAGTTACATCACCCGGCAGGACCGCCCGCATCCCGTAGGCAGGGCTCCCGGTTAAGCTGGTGCCGTGGTGCAGAAAGCAGAGCGGGTGGTGACCAACCGGAGCAGCCGGGGCAGGCCGGTGGGCAACGTGACCCGCGGCACCACCAACCCAAACCGCATGCGCCGGCTGGACAGGTGGCTGGCCGGGCCGCAGGCGTGGCGCCTCCGGAGGGCGGCTGACCCGCTCGTGGTGGACCTGGGTTACGGCGCTTCGCCGGCCACCGCCGTCGAACTCTTTGAACGGCTCCGCGCGGTACGCCCGGATGTGCGTGTCTGCGGGATCGAAATTGAACCGGAACGCGTGCGTGCGGGGAAGGCCCTGGAGCGCCCTGGCCTGAGTTTCCACGACGGCGGATTCGAACTTCCGGTGCCCGGGAATCCGGTGTTTGTGCGGGCGTTCAACGTGCTGCGTCAGTACGAGGAAGCAGATGTCCGCGGCATTTGGGCACTGGTGCAGGGGCGGCTGGCTCCGGATGGCCTGTTCATCGACGGGACATGCGACGAGATAGGCCGGCGCTCCGCCTGGATTGCCCTTGATGCTGAGCGGCCGCTGAGTCTCACCGTGTCAGTGCGGTTCGGGAGTTTCGGGCTGCCGTCCGAGATCGCGGAACGCCTGCCCAAGGCCCTCATCCACCGCAATGTCGCCGGCGAACGCATCCACACGCTGCTGCAGGCGATGGACCGGGCATGGCTCGAGGCGGCGCCGCTGGCACCCTTTGGGAACAGGCAGCGGTGGACGGCCATGTGCCGGGCACTGCTCGACGGCGGCTGGCCGGTGCAGGATGGCCCCTCGCGTTGGCGGCTGGGGGAACTTACCGTCGGCTGGGAAGCCGTCGCGCCGCAGTAAGTAGTGCTGGGCCCACGCCGGCAGGGTTCCCTGGGCGAGCTTGCGAGCCTAGGGTGCCGGTGGGGACGGTCACCAGGGGCCGTAAGGGCCCATGTTTCGGCTGCCGCCGCGGCCGGCGTCCTTCACGGCCGGCCGGACGTCGGCCAGGTAGACGGAGGCCGCAACCACGGCTCCGAGGCCAAACAGGCCGAGCGGGCCGAGGAGGCCGCCGGATCCGCCGCCAAGCACGGACAGCGCACCGACGGCCAGGCTGCCGCCGGTCAATGCCAGCCAGAACGTTTTGGTCCGCTTGCCAACAGCTTCAAAGGCGTTGGGCCGGTGGCGGACGCAGTCAAAGAAGGCCCACACCTCGAGGGCCAGTGCGATCAGCCCCAGGATGTAATAGACCGTGCTCTCAACGTAGAAAATCAGTAGTCGTCCGTCCACCCGCCCAGCCTATCGGTCCAGCGCGTCCAGCGCCTGCTTCAAATCGGCCCAGAGGTCCTCGACGTTTTCGATGCCGACGCTCAAGCGCACCAGGTTCTCGGGGACGCTGGCCGGTTCCGCAGCGTGACGGCGCCGCCGCTCGATGAGCGACTCAACCCCGCCAAGGGAGGTGGCCGGCAGCCACAGGTTCAGGGCACGCACCAGCTTGTCCGCGGTTTCGGAAGCGCTGAGCCCGCCGGCGGCGGCCACCTGGATGCAGAGAATGGAGCCAAAGCCTGTCATCTGGGACTTGGCCAGATCGTGGCCAGCATCCGACACGAGGCCCGGGTAGCGCACATTCTCCAGGGCCGGGTGTGCGCTGAGACGTTCGGCCAGCACCGCTGCCGACGCCTGTGAACGCTCAATCCGCAGGGCCAGCGTGCGCAGGCCGCGCAACGCCAGCCAGGCTTCGAAGGGACCGGCGATGCCGCCATGGATGATGCGGTGGTGAAGAAGTGTTTCGCGCAGTTCCGCGTCAGAGGTCACCAGGGCGCCCAGCACCACGTCGGAGTGGCCGGCCAGGTACTTGGTCACCGAGTGAAGCACGACGTCGGACCCCAGGCTGAGGGGCTGCTGCACCAGAGGTGTGGAGAAGGTGTTGTCCGTGACGACGACGGCGCCGGCGTCGTGGGCGGCCTGGGTCAGGGCCCGGATGTCCGCGATGCCGAGCATCGGGTTGGTGGGGCTTTCCAGCCACAGCATGTCCGCCGCCTTGCCGTCCTGCGGCGCTATCTGGGTCCGGACAGCTTCGGTATCCGCGATGTCCACGGTGCGGAGTTCCAGGAGGCCTTTTTCGGCCAGTTCGGCGGCCATGACCAGCGAACCGGAATAGCTGTGGGACGGCATCACCAGGACGCCCCCGTTGGGGATCAGGGAGAGTGCGGAGCTGACCGCGGCAAGGCCCGAAGAGTAAAGGAGGCCCGGCAGCGAGGCGCCTTCGAGCTGGCCGAGGGCCTCTTCGAACGGGTCCCACGTGGGGTTCGAGTAGCGGCCGTAGCCCCGGTCGCCGTCGTCGAGTGCGCCGGTGCCGAAATAGGTGGAGGAGAGCACGATGGGCGGGTTGACGGGCGCATCGTGTTCACGGGGCGGACGTCCGGCGGCCACAACCACCGTTTCGGCGGACAGGGATGCGGCATGCTGATCGGAAAGACTCATGGTCAAAGGGTACGTTGGGTGCCTGCCCGCAGGGAAAGCGGCCCCTTCCGGCCGGATGCGGAAGCGGGCGCCGGGCATTTTCGTCGGTGGAAATCGGTAGGCTGGATAAGTGAATACGCAGAGCTCCGGACTTTTCATCGCCTTCGAAGGCGGTGACGGTGCCGGCAAGTCGACCCAGGCGGCCCGGCTGGCCGGTTCACTGCAATCGCGCGGCCTCACCGTGCTGCGCACCCGGGAACCCGGCGGGACGCCCATCGGGGAGAAGCTCCGTTCCCTGGTGCTGGACCACGGCCACGGCCACATCGACGCCCACACCGAAGCCCTGATCTTTGCCGCCTCCCGGGCCGCGCACGCCAGCCAGATCATCAGGCCGGCCCTGGCCCGCGGCGAGGTGGTGCTCACGGACCGCTACATCGACTCCTCCGTGGCATACCAGGGCGCCGGCCGCGCTCTCGGCACAGACGCCGTGCGGAGCGTCAACGAGTGGGCCACGTCCGGTCTGCAGCCGGACCTGACGGTGCTCCTGGATGTCCACCCGGCAGAGGGCCGCAGCCGCCGCACCGCCGGCGATGCCGCGGAGGACCGGCTGGAATCGGAAGCCGACGAATTCCATGCGCGGATCCGCCAGGCGTTCCTGGACCTCGCAGCGGCCCGGCCGGAAGGCTACCTGGTGCTGGAGGCAGGACAGCCCGTCGAAGAAATCGCGGGACTGATCCTGGAACGCGTCGAAAAGCTCCTTGCAACAAGGGACATGCAGCCGTGACCGTCTGGGGCGACCTGCAGGGCCAGCCTGCCGTCGTCACCCAGCTGCGGCAGGCGGCCATGGGTGAAGGGCTGACGCACGCCTGGCTGTTCACCGGGCCTCCGGGCTCCGGCCGTTCCAATGCGGCCAAGGCCTTCGCCGCGGCGCTGAACTGCGACCAGGACGACGTCACCAATCGCGGCTGCGGCACCTGCCCGGCGTGCCTGACCATCCTGGGTGAAACCCACGCCGACGTCTCCTTTGTGCGCACCGAAAAGGTGACCATCACCATCGACGAGGCCCGTGAACTCGTGGCCACCGCCGGCAACCGGCCGTCCTCGGCCCGCTGGCGGATCATCGTGGTGGAGGACGCCGACCGCATGGCCGAGCGCACCACCAACGTGCTGCTCAAGGCCATCGAGGAGCCCACCCCCCGCACCATCTGGATGCTGTGCGCCCCCTCCCCTGCGGACGTCCTGGTGACCATCCGCTCAAGGTGCCGGGCAGTGGCCCTGCGGCTTCCGCCCGCCGCAGACGTGGCTGCCCTGCTGGTGAAGCGGGACGGCGTGGACCCTGCCCTTGCTGAGCGGGCTGCACGGGCCGCCCAGAGCCACGTGGGCATCGCCCGCCGTTTGGCGCGGGATAGCGAGGCCCGGGAACGGCGCCTGGAGACCGTCCGGTTCCCGCTGGGCCTGCGCGGCATTACGGCCGCTGTGATGATGGCTGATAAACTCGTGAAGATCGCCACCGCGGAGGCCACCAGCTCCAATGAGGAGCGCGACGCCGCCGAGAAGGCCGCCCTGCTGGCAACGCTGGGTGCTCCCGAGACCGGGACCCTGCCGCCTGCCATGCGCAGCCAGGTGAAGCAGCTCGAGGACGATCAAAAGAGACGGGCCAAGCGTTCCATCACCGATTCACTCGACCGGACGCTGACCGACCTTCTGTCGTTCTACCGGGACGTTCTGATCATCCAGCTGGGGAACGCCGTCGAACTCGTGAACGTTGAACTCAGGAGCGAGCTGGAGGAGTTTGCCCAACGGTCCGGGCCGGAAGTGACACTCGCCCGCATGGACGCCATCAACAACGCCCGCAAGCGCATCACCACCACCAACGTCGCACCCCTGTTGGCCGTAGAGTCAATGGCCGCGAGCCTGATCTAAGCCACGCACCGCCCGCCCTTTGCCTGACCAAGCTGACGCCGCCCACAAGGAGAACACCGCATGATGTCTGCACCGCCCCTGTCCTCGCGACCCCGGACCCTCGCGGGCGGGATGCGGGCGGCCGGCGCCATGGCGCTGGCCCTGCTGCTGGCATCGTGCAGTGCCCTTGGCTTTTCCAAGGACGGGTCCTCCCAGGGCGGCTCCACCGGGCAGGCCGACCCCTCGATAGCGGCGGCCGCGCCCGAAGGGCTGAAGGACTTCTACTCCCAGACGATTGTCTGGGAGCCCTGCGAGGAAAAGCTGCAGTGCGCCAAGGTCAAGGTGCCGGTGGACTACGCGAAACCGGACGGCGACACGATTGAACTCGCTGCCGTGAAGATCGCCAGTACCGGGAACAAGAAGCAGGGCAGCCTGCTGGTCAACCCCGGCGGACCGGGCGCATCCGGCTACGACTTCGTCAGGGACGCCGGCAACAGTAATTTCTCTGAGACGGTGCGCGCCAACTACGACCTCATCGGTTTCGATCCCCGCGGCGTCAAGCGCTCGGCACCCGTCACCTGCCTCACCGACAAGGAACGGGACGAGGCGAGGGCAAAGGTCTACACGCCGGAAACCGACGCCGGGCTGGCAGTCCTCCGCGCCGATAACAAGGCCATCGCCGCCAAGTGCGCTGAGCAAACGGGCGCGGTGCTTGGCCACATTGACACTGTCAGCGCGGCCAAGGACCTGGACGTCCTGCGCGCCGTGCTCAACGACTCGAAACTCAATTACATGGGTTTTTCCTATGGCACTTTCCTGGGCTCCACCTACGCGTCGCTCTTCCCGGACAATGTGGGGCGCATGGTCCTCGATGGCGCCATCGATCCGTCCCTCAGCGCTGAGGAGCTGACTCTGGGCCAGGCGCGGGCCTTCGAGAAGGCGCTGCGCGCCTACGTGGAACATTGCCTCGGGGAGGAGGGGTGCCCCCTGAGCGGAACGGCCGACGACGGCCTCCAGCAGGTCCGCGACCTCATCAATTCCGTGATCCAGACTCCCCGTACGGCCAAGGACGGCCGGCAGGTGGGCGGCAATGCCTTCGTCAGCGGCATCGTCGTTCCGCTGTACGCCAACGAAAGCTGGCCGGCTCTGACGCAGGCACTGGACGCGGCCATGAAGGGCGACGTCAGCCCCATGCTTCGCCTGGCCGACCTGGGTGCGAACCGGTCCCCCAGCGGCAAATACACGTCCAACACGGCCCTTGCCTTCAGCGCCATCAACTGCCTGGACTACCCCACGAGCAGCGATCCCGCGGCCATGCGTGCCGAGGAGCAGCGGCTTCGTGAGGCCTCCCCCACGCTGGGCTACTTCTTCGCCTACGGCGGGGCGAACTGCGCGGACTGGCCGTACAAGAACGTCCGCACCCCGTCAGCCGTCAAGTACAGCGGCTCCGCACCGATCGTCGTCGTCGGTACCACCGGCGACCCGGCAACGCCGGTGGAGTGGGCGAGCGAACTGCGGAAGCAGCTGGGCAACGCGTCTTTGCTCACCTTCAAGGGCGAGGGCCACACCGCCTACGGCCGGTCCAACACCTGCATCACCAGCGCCGTGGACAAGTACCTCGTGGACGGCAAGGAGCCGGCGGACAACACCGTCTGCTGACCCCGAACCTCAGGTTGCCTGGGATGCGCGCCACTCCAGTAGTGCCGGGAAGTCCTTGATGGAGGGCAGGACGTCGGTGGCGCCCGCGCCGCGAAGCGCCGCCTCGGAGTGCGACCCTGTCAGCACCCCGGCAGCCATAGAAGCCCCGGCACGCAGGCCGGAATGGATGTCCGCGGCGGAGTCCCCCACCACGGCCACCTTCCGGACGTCGTCAATGTCGAGGGCCAGGACCGCTGTCAGCACCATGTCCGGGAACGGCCTGCCCCTGCCGGCGTCCGCGGGGCACAGGCTGAGGTCCGCCAGGCCCATCCAGCCCAGCGATTCGAGCACCATGTTCTGCGTGTGGCGCCCGAAGCCGGTAGCCAGGCAGATCTTGATGCCGGCGCCCCGGAGCCACCCGATGGTGTCCTCGGCCCCCGGGACGGCCCGGACTCCGCCGTCGGCGATGAGTTCATCGCAGTTCAGCTCGAACTTTTTGTTGGCACTTGTGGCCGCCTGGGGGTCGTCGAACAGTTCGGCGAAAACCGTCATCCGGGAGATGCCGGAACGCTCCCGCGCGTAGCGCAGCATGCCTTCAAAACGGGCAGAGCCGGCCGGGACTCCCTGCTCTACCAGCGTGCGGGACATCGCGCGGTCCATGAGGCCGCCGTCGTACACGGTTGTTCCCACCATGGCCAGCACCGCCAGCCGGACGGGATGGCCCTGCTCCGCCGCCTCCCCATCCGCCGAGAGGGCAGTGCGTCCTGTGCTGCCGGTTGAATCTGTGCTGGTAAGTGTCATGGTTTGAGCTCCTTTGCCGCTGGTGCGCAGGTATGCTGCGACACACTGTCGGACCCAGCATTCCCGCCGTTGCTGTGGGCGGCCTGAACCGGATCCGACGGCGGAATGAACGTCCTGCCAACGTCAATCGCCGCTAGCGGGGCGCTCATTTTGACCCGGACACGGGGACTCTATTACAGTTGTCTCTTGCATGAACCGGCCGGTTTCCCGGCTGATTGGTGCGGTGCTTCCTTAGCTCAGTCGGTAGAGCGTTTCACTCGTAATGAAAAGGTCATCAGTTCGATTCTGATAGGAAGCTCGGGAAGAACCCCGTATTGTCGTTGATTTCGGCGATGATGCGGGGTTTTTTGCTGGTTAAGCCCGAGAGCGCCATTCGCCCGGGCACATCTTTGGCGCCCGTCGGCGCACACATCCGTTTCACCGGATCCACGCACGTCGTCGGAGACCTAGGCCAATCGTGGCATTACACGCCGCGGGCGGGTTTTCTTGAGCCAGAATTGATCGGCATCCGATGGGACCTTGAGTCAACAACGGCAGAGTGTTGGTTACCGGCACCGAAGGCCGGTCGTCCTAAGTCCGCAGGTCGGGCCAACAAATAACCCCACACACGTCCCCTCCGTCGTTTGGCCCCAGAACCGCGGCGGAGGGGGCCCATCCGTAAGGCAGACGCCACGACAGCTAGGCGGGGGCGCACACCGCCGTCACAAAGTCGTAGATCTGCCCACGCAGTGCAGTGCCGGCGGCGATTTTCAGCTGCCCCTCGCGGTCTCCCACACCCACATGCAGGGGCAGCAGCGTGCCGACTTTGTCCTCCGGGATCGCATGCGGATCGCAGCGGGCGGGACGGATCCGCAGGCGGAGTTCAGAGCGCGGGGCGCCCTGCACGATGCGGACGTTACGCGGCCACGGCTCGTCCGCCGGTGCGGCAATCAGGGTGGTCCCGTCGATATTCGCGATGGTCACCGACCTGAGGTCCGTGCCGGCGCCGCCCGCTTCTTTCGGCGTGATGACCAGCCGGACGACGGCGGTGCGGGAGTCCGGCGCAACCTCAAGTCTGCGGTCCAGGACGATGTCCGCCACGGCGGCCACCTCTGCCGCCAGGCACTGCTCCCTGTTGTTCCGCTCCAGGACCCCGAAGGGGTCGACGGCGACCGGCGCCACTTCCCGCAGACCGGGCCGCCCGGGCTCCGAATACCTCACGGTGGCGACTGGCTGCTGAATGCTTGATTGCTGCGTAGCTGCTGGGTCCTGACCGCAGACCGGGGCCGGCAGCCGGGCAGGGAGGCTCTTGGGCTGGCCGGGAGGCAGTTCGAGGCTGCCGCCCGCCGGCTCCCACAGGATGTCCCCCTGAAACAGTGGCGACGCCAGTTGCGCCGCGGCTACTGTCAGGGGCCTGCCGGACACGTTGGTGAGCAGGAGCTGGATGGCCTGTTTGCCGTACTGGTCGCGCGACTGGTACACCTCCACCGTTATCGGCAGCGGTCCAGCAGACTCCTGTGGCTCCGGCACGGTGCAGGCCGCCAGCGCAGGGACCGCCGTCGCCATGGCAACCGCCGCCAGGACACTCAGCCGGCGGCGGTTGCCCTTACGGAACGCGCCCGCTGGCGACTTCAGCGCAGGGAAAACGTGCGCAACAGGGCACGGGCCCAGGACCTGTTGTCCATCCAACAGGTCCACGGCCCGCGATTTTTCTAGAACTGCCCGGTGGGGCCGCTGTCCTCGACTTCGCCGCGCCAGCCGCCGGTTTCCGTGCCGCGTGACTCGATGAAGTCCTTGAATTTCCGCATGTCGGCCTTGACCTGCATTTCGTCAATCTTCAGGGCCGCGCCTGCTTTCTCCGTGACGGTTTCCGGCGCCCATTCGAAGTGGACCTTTACCTTGGTGTGATTGGCGTCCAAGGGGGTGAACCTGATGATGCCGGCGTGGGACTTGCCATCGGTACTGCGCCAGGCGATCCGATCATCAGGCTCCTGGTCGACTATCTCCGTATCAAATTCCCGTTTCACGCCGCCGACCTTCGTGACCCAGTGATTGGTGGTGTTGCTCAGCTGGGTAACGGATTCGACGCCGGACATGAACTGCGCAAATGATTCGAACTGCGTCCACTGGTTGTAGGCCGTATGGACCGGAACTGCGACATCAACGGTCTCTTCAACGGTTTCCATCTGCTTCCTCCTGTCATCACGGGTGGCCCGCCTTCGGACCCTCGGCAGCCGCCGTCGTCCCCCACAGCAACCGCCATCTGAACGGTAGGTCCGGTGGCTTCCTGTGTCCAGACCTTGCAGGTGATTGGGGATCAGGGAGCGCCGGCGGCTCCGCCCGCGGTAACCAGGAGGTCCCCGACCCGGCACTCCAGGACGTCACAGATGGCCGTCAGGGTGGAGAACCTGATCGCCTTGGCCCTGTCGTTTTTCAGTACCGACAGGTTCACCAGGCTGACGCCGACCCGCTTGCTCAGTTCGGTCAGGGTCATCCCGCGGTCTGCCAGCAGCTCGTCGAGCCGGCAATGGATTCCTGAGGCTTCCTCCGCCGGCATCAGACCAGACCCTCGGTGTCCTTCTGCAGCCTGCGGCCAAACTCGAAGACCCCGGCGACAAGAAGCAAGGCGATGCCCAGTACCAGCGGACCGACGTTGAAATCCAAAGAGAAGAGGTAGTACTCCCCCGGCACACGCCCGCTCGCTCCGATCAGGTCTGCCAGCCGGCTCCGCGCGATGGAATCGAGAATCTGCCCCACCGTCCCGGCCAGTGCGAGGACAAATCCCCCGGCGCCAACGAGCCACGCAGAACCACGGGTGAAAAGAAGTTCACTCCGGAGCCGGTAGGCCAGCAGGAAGATCAGCGCCAAAACGGCAAGAATGCCGAGTTGGTTCAGGGCCCCACCCCAAGCCAGCAGTGCGGCCGGGCCGGAAGGAAGCACCGGAAGGGTTGCATCAAGGGCGGTGTAGTGTCCGGTTGCCCCCAATGACAGTCCGGACGCGGCTTGGCGCGTCGTAGCCACAGGAAGTGTGAGCGTCACGGGACCTGGAGCGGAAGCAACGATGCCCGACACCGTGAGCACCGTCGTCGTGACTGCCGCCGCTGCCGAGGCAATCATCAGAAAAAGCGCATCTGTTCTGGACACGATCATTTTCCGGCCTGGAGCCGGAACGGCGCGCTTGGTAGCTTTCATCAATCCCCCAGTTATCGAAGCTCGTTAATAACGACAATCGATAACCTAGGGCTTGAAGAGGCCGGAGTCAATGCTGCTCAACCTGCTGCTCCGGACAGGGCAAAAAGGAGCAAACAATTGATCATCGACATGGTCCCCGCACGGGCTTAACCTTTCCTCGCTGGGACCCAACAACAACGACAGTGAGGCAGCGAAATGGGAACCCGGGAAGATGCTGATTTGGTCCGCCGGGGCTACGAGGCATTCGGCGCAGGAGACATGGACACCCTTCGCAGCCTGTTTGCCGAGAACGCCGTCTGGCATCTGGGAGGAAGCGGCGGGCTGTCCGGTGACAAGCAGGGCCTGGACGCCATCCTCGCCTACTTCGGCGAACTGTTCACGCGATCTGACGGCACCATCAGAGTTGATTTGGACGATTTGATCGGCGGGGAAAACCATACGGTGGGCTTCCAGAGGGTGCACGCACAACGCAACGGGGCGGCCATGGACCAACGCGCCGTCATCGTATTCGCGCTCCAGGACGGGAAAATCAGCGAGGCATATGAATTCCCGGAGGACACCGCCAAGGCCGCCGAATTCTGGTCCTGACGCCATGGCAGATGCGATGACGTCCCTCACCGAATCCTTCAAAAATGTGGGCGTGTCCAGGGCCTACGGGGAGCCGATCCGGCTCGACGGGAAAGAACTCGTTCCCGTCGCGCTGGTCTCCTTCGGCTTTGGCGGCGGCACCGAAGGCGGCGATCCGGACGCAGCGGGCTCCGGCGGCGGAGGAGGCGGATTCGTCTTCCCCCTGGGGGTTTACACCCACGACGACGGCGGCCGGCTGACTTTCCGTCCAAATCCCCTGTCGCTGACCGCTTGCCTGGTACCGCTCGTATGTGCCGTCGGCTTTGCGCTGCGCGGCGCACTCCGGGCACGGCGGTAGCCTCCCCAGTTTCCGACCGCTGTGTGATTCGCGGCCGGAGGTCGCTACGCGACGTCGTCGGCGATGTTCCGGTCCGACAGGTGGGCCAGCAGGGCCTTTTCCGGATTGCCGGGGTTCTCTTCGAGGTGGCGCAACAGGCTGACGCGCACATCAGGGCCTGTGGCAACAGCCGAAAGAACATCGATAATGACGTCCATGACCTGACGGCGCATCGTCCAATCCTCCGAAGCGTACGTCACGTCCACCTCCCATCCGGCCGCGGGACCCTGGAACCAGTGGGGCCGGCCCTCGCTTGGGCCGACCCCACTTGCAGATCATGGTGCTATGAAATCAGGTCAGACCCGGCTTCTGCGAGTGACGGCGCCGTAGATCAGCAACACAATGACGGCCCCGAGGATGGACAACAGCCAGGTCCGGAGGTCGAAGAAGTCACCCAGGCCGCCACCGAAGATCAGCGAACCGATCCAGCCGCCGAGGATAGCCCCGACAACACCCAAGACGAGGGTGACAATCCAACCGCCGCCCTGCCTCCCGGGAAGAATGGCTTTTGCAATGGCCCCCGCAATCAGACCGAGCAGGAGAAATCCAAGAATTCCCATGACGCACTTTCCTTTCCACCAGACAGGTACCGCGGGTGTGGCACCGGCTATAGAGATGAGTTAATCAGCATGCTTAGTAGCTGGCAAGCGTCCATTGCCAGTGCCCTGAAAATTCTCTTGTCAGGGCTGTTGGAGCGGTGCTATAAAAATCGGTATCCAGCATCGGAAACTGAGGTCAAGGAGGGGGTCCCCGGCAGTAGTAAGTCAACGCCTCATAGACTGGGACGGGATACCGGTACACGCAAAGGCTGCTAATCGGGCGGCGAGCTAATAGAGAACGCCACAGCGCAAAGTGTGCAGGTGCAGCATCATCAGCGTGCGGATCTTCTTCCCGCTAAGTGGTCCCCGGCTGCACGAGCAGCCGGGGACCACATCACCCTAGCTGCAGAGGGGAACGCAGCATCCGGAATTACCGAGCTGGTTGTGGTGGGATTCCAGTGGACCAGGCGACAATCGTCAGTTATGCCCTCGGCTATATCGGCGTCGCTATAGCCGTTTTTCTTATGTTCCTGCCGGCGCTCGCTGTTTTCGGCCTGCTTCTGCTCGGGGTCGGCGCCGTGCAAGTGCTCCTTCTACTCATCAATGCAATGGCCATCGGCCTCTACAAAGCTGTCCTCAGGCTTTATCACTACCTGCTGGACAGGTGGCAGAGCGGCCATGGCGGCAGGCTGGCCGCCCACTAGAGCGGAACCCCGCCCGGCCGAAGGGGGTCCTGCCGGAACTCCGCCCGCATGAGGGCATGCCGAAACCGGCGTGCCGAAACATATGATGGCTGTCATGGAGGAGGAACTGCAGCGCGCCGCCCAGGCCCTGTACGCGCTTCCCTTCGACGACTTCATCGCCGCCCGCACTGCGGCCGCCAAGGATGCCGCCGCATCCGACAAGCGCCTTGCCCAGGCGATCAGGACCCTGCCGAAACCATCCGTGGCCGCTTGGACCGTCAACATGCTGGCGCACCATCGCCCCGAGGCAGTTCAGCAGCTCAGGGTCCTCGGCCAGACCATGCAGCAGGCCCAGGCTTCCCTTGACGCCGCAGCCCTGCGGGAACTCGCCAAGGAACGCCGGAAGCTTCTCGGCACCGCGGTGGGTGAAGCACGGCTCGCCGCTGAGGAACAGGGCCGGAAGATCAGCGGACCTGTGGCCACCGAAGTGGAAGAGACACTGCGGGCCGCCACGGCGGATCTGGCGGCTGCCGCCGCCGTCGAAAGCGGGCTGTTGCTCCGCGGGCTGTCCGCTGACGGCGTTGACCAGGTTGATGTGACTGACGCCGTGGCGGTTCCGTCCGCCCTCGGCAAGCTGCCGCCTCCGCCGCTCCCGGCGGTGCGACCCAGCGGAGCACGGCGCCCGGTTGATGAGGGGCCGAAAAGCCGTCGGGAGGCATCCTCCGCCACGACGGCTCCGGCCAGCCGGAGCGCACGAACACAGTCGCCGAAGTCCGCGGACAAGGCCCACTCCGAAGAGCACGAACAGCCGCGGCTCCGGGCCGTCCGCAGCGCTCCCCGCCCTGTTCCACCGTCCCTGCTGGAGAAGGCGCAGGCGGCACTGGCGGAAGCGGAGGAGACGGCCGCCGATGCCGCCAGCGAGGCCGCACGCCGCGCCCAGGCACAGGAGGACGCCGCGGCAGCCTTCGTCCAGCTCACAGCGGACGTTAACGAGGCACGGCAGCGGCTCCGGGCCCTGGAACTCGCACTCGATGCCGCGCGCAAGCAACGTGAGACCGCCGCCGCTGAAGCGAAGCAGTACGCCCGGGCGGCGGAGAAAAGCGAGCGGTCGGCCGTGCTGGCCAAGGAACGTGTTCTCCGTCTCCGCAACACGCCGGACTGAACTGCCAAAAATGTCAGACCCCGGTTGCACCATGGAGCCATGGAAAATAATCAGGAGTTCCACGTAACTTACTTCGACGCCGACTGCGGCCGGATCCGGACCGAGGTCTTCGACACCGTGGCGGCGGCAGAGCTGTTCGCCAGCCGTAGCATCACCGGCGAGGACAGCTGGGCCATCGTCGATGCCGTCGCAGTCCAGCAGGAACAGCTCGCCGCCTGACGCCGGTTAGGCCTGACCAGCCAAGCCTGAAGCCGACTCCGATCAACACGGAGAGGCCCCGCCCCGCCCGCCTAGGCGAACGTAGCGGGGCCTCACCGTGGGCAGCGTGGGAATTAGGCGAAGTCAGAGACAGCCGGGTCGGGGCCGATCCTGCCGCTTCCGTCCGCGGTGCGGTCCAGCCCGTTAATGGCTGCAACGTCCTCGGCGTCCAGCGTGACGTTCAGCGCGTCGAAGTTTTCACGGATCCTGGATTCCGTGACGGACTTGGGAATGACGACGTTTCCAATGGCAAGGTGCCATGCGATGACCACCTGCGCCGGGGTGGCCTTGTGCTTCTGTGCGATGCCCGCAATGACCGGGTCCTCCAAGAGTTCGCCGCCCTGGCCCAGCGGGGACCAGGCCTGGGTCAGGATGCCCTGGGAGGCATTGAATTCCCGCAGCTCCGACTGGCTGAAGTACGGGTGCAGTTCCACCTGGTTGATGGCCGGGACCACGCCGGTCTCGTCGATGATCCGCTGCAGACCTTCGACGGTGAAGTTGGAGACGCCGATGGATTTGACCTTGCCGCGCTTCTGAAGTTCGATCAGCGCCTTCCAGGTGTCCACGTACTTGTCCTGCTTGGGCTGGAGCCAGTGGATCAGGTACAGGTCCAGCGTTTCAAGGCCCAGCCGCTCCAGGGACTCCTCGAACGCGGCAAGCGTGGATTCGTACCCCTGGTCGGCGTTCCACAGCTTGGTGGTGATAAAGATTTCCTGCGGCGACAGCCCGGAGCTGGCGATCGCCCGGCCGACGCCGGACTCGTTGCCGTAGATCTTGGCGGTGTCGATGTGGCGGAACCCGGCCTGGAACGCCTGGAAGACAACCTTCTCGGCTACGTCGTCTTCAACCTGCCAAACCCCGTAGCCAAGCTGCGGAATGGTGTTGCCGTCATTGAATGTCAGTGTTGGTGAAGAAGTCATTTGTCCATCCTGCCAACAATCAAACCGGAAGGGCACGGATTATGACGAAGCTAAGCTAGCCGCGTAACGGCCCGTCAGAAGGAATATATCGGCGGCAGGCGAATACCGCCCGTCACGACTCCGACAGGAGCCGCTCGGCGTCAGCGACCTGCTCAAAAACCGTCTCCGCCCGGCGCCAGACCGAGGCCGCGCCAACTGGCACGGGTCCCACGGCAAGCCGCAGCATCGCCGCCGCCTCGGCGGTGGCCGCCAGCGAGTTGCCCGCCTTGGACAGCGAGCGGTGAACACCGGAGAGGGCATGCGGAATGTCCAGCCCGTCGCTGGGCGACCGCCGCTGCGCCTCAACGCAAACCTCCCGGACACGGCTGGAGAGGCCGGCCAGCTGATTGGCGATCTCCACCAGCTCTCCATAGAGCTGGGCGTCCTCCACACCCTCGAGCACCTGGTGGTAGCGGTCGAGGCCGCGGTGGAACCGGTCATGGGCACGGCGCCACAAGCCCTTGCCAAGTTCCGCGTCGTCTTTCCGCCCTTGCCGGGCGGCCGTAAAAAATCCCAAAGAGGCCTACAAATACTGGCCGGGGCCGTGGTCGGGGTCTTCCTTCCGGCCCGGGTGCAGCGGGTCTGCACCGGGCTGAGGCGCCTTGGCACGCTGCGGCTCACCGTTCTCACCGATGATCACGCCGGGTGCTATGACCGTGCCTGGCGGCAGCTGCTTTAGCTGCATCTGGGCCAGGGTGTGTTCCCGGGCGGCGTGCTGGGCGGCGATCGCCGTCTGGATCCCGTGGAACAGGCCTTCCAGCCAGCCCACCAGCTGGGCCTGTGCGATACGCAGCTCGGCGTCAGAGGGAGTGGCGTCGTCCGGGAATGGCAGGCTGATCCGTTCCAGCTCCTGCACCAGTTCCGGTGCCAGACCGTCCTCAAGCTCCTTGATGGAGCGCTCGTGGATTTCCGCCAGGCGCCCCCGGGCGGCGTCGTCCAAAGGCGCTGACTTCACCTCTTCCAGCAACTGCCGGATCATGGTTCCGATCCGCATCACCTTGGCGGGCTCATCCACCAGGTCCTGCAGATTGGCGGCCTTGGGCTTTTCCGCCTCGGCGGGGCGATCAGTTGTCCCCGCGTCCAGGGTGTTGCCCTCATCATCCAGGGTGGTGCCCTCCACCGGCTCCTCGTCCTCTGCAGTCCGGGTGGGTTGAGTGTCTTCGGGATCGCTCATGCGTTCATACTCTCACGGGCCCGGAATGCCGAGTCCACTCAATGAAGCTCCTTGACCAGGATTTCGCCTTCGTCCTTAGCGAAACCGCATTTGCGGTAGAAACCGACGGCATACGTGTTGGCCGGAACCCACACTTCCGCCACTCCATTGCGCCTCATCCAGGCCTCCATCTCTGCAATAAGCGCGCGCCCGATGCCCCGGCGGCGCCACTCTGCATGGGTTCCCATCTCCATCAGCAGCAACTCCGCCCAGGGGCCGGGCGTCCGCCGCCGCTGAATGCAGCAGTGCAGGAATCCCACCGTCTGTCCCCCGGCCTCCGCCAGCCAGAAGCGAACCGATGGGTCAGCGAGAAAGTGCCGGGCGCCGTCGGGGGTTATTGTCCCCGACGGCGCGGTGCCCGGATCCTCGTCAAAGAGGTTGTCCGTAGCGGCCAGCGCGACGAGCGCGCCGGCGTCCGCCGGCCCGATCCTGCGGACGGCGAATCCGGCCGGCGGAACTGGCATGGTCAGCAGCACCTGCCCTGCGGGTTGCTGTCCTGGCGGTCAGTCCGGTCCCGCCAGAACGCGCGTTCGTCCAGGGGCGGCGTGCCGTGGCCCGCCGCCGCGTGGTGCTCCAGGTACTTCCGGTACGCGTCGGCGCCCATGACACCCTGCATGTACCGTGCGAAGCCGCGGAAGGCCCCCGCCACCGGATGAAGCACGCCAGCCGGTCCGGGTGCAGCACTCATCAGTGGTGCCCCGCCCGCTCAACACGCATTTCAGCGGGCAGCTTGTTCCATTCCGCCATGAGCTCGCGTTCGGCGGGGGTTGGGATCAGCCCGGCGGGCGCGTAGACGCGCGAGGGATGTGGCCGGTCCTCGTTGTTGACGTTGGGGACGCCGGCCGCGGTGTTGCGGAAGGCCTTCACCGTGGCAAGCACCGCGGTGACGATGACGATGATGCTCAGGACCACGAAGATGACGGACAGCCAGCCCTGGATCATGGTGTTGCGGACCACGGCCTCCATGGCCGCCGTGGTCTTGGCCGTGCCGAACGAGGTCTTCCCGTCGGCCAGCGCCTTGCTGAAGGCGGCGTTGTTGGCGAAGTACCCCACGGCCGGGACGGAGGAGAAGATCTTCTGGATGCTTGCCGTGATGGTAACGACGGCGGTGAAGGCCAGCGGCACGGCAACGATCCACAGGTACCTGAACGAGCCGCGCTTCGCCGCGATGGCCATGCACACCGCCAGGGCGATCGCGGCCAGCAGCTGGTTGGCGATGCCGAACAGCGGGAACAGGGTGTTGATGCCGCCCAGCGGGTCGGTGACGCCCATCAGCAGCACGGCACCCCAGGCACCCACCATGATGGCCGTGCAGAGCCACGCGCCCGGACGCCAGGACGCCTCCTTGAACTTCGGGGCAAAATTCCCGATCGAATCCTGCAGCATGAACCGCGCAACGCGCGTTCCGGCGTCGACCGCGGTGAGGATGAACAGGGCCTCGAACATGATGGCGAAGTGGTACCAGAAGGCCATCATGCCGGTGCCGCCGATGAACTGCTGCATGATGTGGGCCAGGCCCACGGCGAGCGTTGGCGCACCGCCTGAACGCGAGACGATGCTTTCCTCGCCCACGTTCGACGCGGTCTGGGCGAGGACGTCCGGGGTGATGTTGACGCCGGCCAGGCCGAGTCCGTTGACCCACTGCGCCGCCGTCTCGACGGTTCCTCCGGTCAGCGCCGCTGGGGCGTTCATGGCGAAGTAGATCCCGCGGTCGATCGAAATGGCCGCGACCAGCGCCATGATGGCGACGAAGGACTCCATGAGCATCCCGCCGTAGCCGATGAACCGGGACTGACGTTCCTTTTCGATGAGCTTTGGCGTGGTGCCGGAGGAAATCAGGGCGTGGAAGCCTGACAGCGCGCCGCACGCGATGGTGACGAACAGGAACGGGAACAGGGCACCGGAGAAGACCGGACCGTTCTCGCGGCCCGCAAACTCGCTGAAGGCGGGAACGGTGATTTCGGGGCGCACCACAATGATGGCCACTGCGAGCATCGCGATCACGCCGATCTTCATGAAGGTCGAGAGGTAGTCCCGGGGCGCGAGCAGGAGCCACACCGGGAGGATGGCCGCGATGAAGCCGTAGACGATGAGGCCCCACGCGATGGTGACCTTGTCCAGGTGGAAGAACGCCGCGCCCCATTCCGTGCCGGCCACCGCGCCGCCCCCGATGATGGCGGCCATGAGCAGCACGAAGCCGATGATGGAAACCTCCATGACCTTGCCCGGGCGCAGGTACCTCAGGTACACGCCCATGAAGAGCGCGATCGGGATGGTCATGCCCACCGAGAAGACGCCCCACGGGCTCTCCCCCAGGGCATTGACGACGACGAGCGCCAGGATGGCGACGATGATCACCATAATCAGCAGGGTGGCCACGAGGGCGGCAGTGCCGCCGATGACGCCGAGTTCCTCGCGCGCCATCTGGCCGAGGGAACGGCCGCCGCGGCGCATCGAGAAGAACATGACCAGGTAGTCCTGTACGGCGCCTGCGAGGACGACGCCGAGAATGATCCAGATAGTGCCGGGGAGGTACCCCATCTGGGCCGCGATGACGGGCCCCACGAGCGGTCCGGCTCCGGCGATGGCGGCGAAGTGATGCCCAAAGAGGACATTGCGGTCCGTGCGGACGTAGTCCTTGCCGTCAGCCTTGTACTCTGCGGGCGTGGCGCGGCGGTCGTCAGGCTTGAGCAGGTAGCGCTCGATGACCTTCGAATAGAAGCGGTAGCCGATCAGGTACGTGCACACCGAGGCGAACACGAACCAGATGGCGTTGACCGTTTCGCCCCTGACGATGGCCAGCATGAACCAGGCCACGCCGCCCAGGAGCGCGATGGCTACCCACGTGGCGATCTTCGCAGGGGTCCATCTGCGCTCCTCCGCGTCGCGGACCGCGTCATCCACCGACGTCGGCGGCAGCGACCCGTTGGGCGCGGGATCGAGTTCCCCGTCCGCCGTTCGGGTCCCGTCCTCAGGCATGGTGCCCATGTCTCCTCCTTGAGATTCCCAGTTGGCACGGAGTGTGCCACCGGCACCCTACCAACGGGTAGGGCTACAACCGCGGCCATTTGCGGAGCACCGCCGGAGGAATCGCCGAGCGGTCGCGACGCCGCGGTGAGCGGACGGCCCTGGCCAGTACCGCCGTCGTCCGCTCCAGGGGTCCAGTGCGGCTGTCAGAAGCTTCTCAGGTGCCGGCGCTTCGCCAGGACACGGGCAGGCGGGCAACGTAGAAACCCATGGCCTGGATCCGGTAAACGTGCGCCAGGGCAGCCGACGCCTGTCCTGCTCGGCGGCTTCCGCGTAGGCGGACAGTTGGGCGAGCAGTACGGAGTTTTCGAAGTGGATGCCCAGCCTGGACGCGGTGCCCGGGGGATGACGCCGTAGAACGGAACCGGCACGGCAACAGCCGTGGCCCCGTGCCCGAACGTCCTGCTGACTTTCGCGAGTTCCAGGATCTGCTGGGGCCCCTGCACGCTCACCGGCGGTTCTCCGCTGTGAGCGGAGCCGCCTCTTCCACGGTGACCCCGTTGGACGGCTTACGTGCCTGGCTGCGCGCCCCGGTGGCTTGCGCAAGCTGCATCATCCGGGCCTCGCACAGATCCAGCCAGCGGATCTCGGCCTCGGTCTGGAAGATCAGCGAATCCAGCACCAGCAGCCAGGCCGTGTCCGCCGCCCGCTGGTTGGCCGCGGTGTCCCGCCGGGATTTCGTATAGTCCTGCAGGGCACGCATGGAAGCGGTGCGCTGGGCCTGGATGATGGCTGCGACGTTTACCCCGGGCAGGGTGACGGCCAGCGCCAGCTTGATGGCGAGCTCGTTCCGCGGCGGGTTGCCCCGTTCCACCGGTGTCGCAAACCAGCCCTGCACCTCCGCCCTGCCGGCTTCGGTAATGCTGTACACGACGTGGCCTTCGCCGTCGCCGCCGTCGTTGCTAACGAGGCCATCGCGTTCCAGCCGGTCGAGGGTGGTGTAGACCTGCCCGATGTTCAGCGGCCAGGTGTAGCCAGTGCGGTCTTCGAATTCGACCCTGAGCTGGTAGCCGTAACGGGGCTGGTCCTGCAAGAGGGCGAGGAGGCTGTGGCGGATGGACATCTGGCTCCTTGGCTGGAAGTCGGCAGTATGCACGCGCCCCCAAGACGCGTGCATACTGCGTATCCTCCGAGCCTAGCCTTTGCTTTTCAGCGTGGCAATACTGAGTATCTACCCTTCCCGCGCGGGCGCGGCGCTACATCACCAGCAGGACCTTGCCCACGTGCTCGCCGGAGTCGAAGTATTTGTGGGCCGCCCTGGCCTGGTCCAGCGGAAAGGTCTTCGCCACCAGCGGGTGAATGCGCCCATCGGCGACGAGGGGCCATACGGAGTCCCTGACCGCCGTCATGATGACGCCTTTCTCGGCTGTCGGGCGGGGGCGCAGCGCCGTGGCCACGATGGCGGCACGCTTGCGCAGCAGCTGCCCGAGGTCCAGTTCCCCCTTGGCGCCTCCCTGCAGCCCGATGACGACGAGCCGGCCGTAGTCCGCCAGGGCGTCAACGTTTTTCTGCAGGTACTTGGCGCCCACTACGTCCAGGATGACGTCGGCACCCTTGCCCCCGTTTTGGGCGCGGAGGCTCTCGGCGAAGTCTTCCTCCGCATAGTTGATGGCGATGTCGGCCCCAAGGAAGGCCTTGGCGGTGCTGACTTTCTCGTCGGTGCCGGCGGTGGCCGCCACCGTGGCCCCCAATGCCTTGGCCAGCTGGATGGCCATGGTGCCGATGCCTCCCGTGGCACCGTGGATCAGGACGGTCTCCCCCGGCTGCAGCTGCGCGGTCATGACGAGGTTTGAGTACACGGTCGCCGCCACCTCAGGCAGGGACGCAGCGGTAACCAGGTCCACGCCGTCGGGAATCCTCAGCACCTGCTCGGACGGCACCGCGACCTGCTGCGCATAGCCGCCGCCGGACAGCAGTGCCACCACCTTGTCCCCGACAGAAAACGGCTTGGCCACGCCGGGGCCGAAACCAGCGATCCTGCCGGATACCTCCAGCCCGGGGATCTCCGAAGCACCCGGCGGGGGCGGGTAGTAGCCCCTCCGCTGCTGGACGTCGGCGCGGTTCAGGCCCGCCGCCACAACATCGATGAGGACCTCACCGTGGCCCGGCTGCGGAGCCGGCACCTCACGGATTTCCAGCACTTCCGGCCCGCCGGGCTCCGAGATAAAGACGGCTTTCATGGCGAACTCCCGATTTCTAGCTGATTCCTGCCCCAAAAATACTGTGCGGCGGCGACAACTGCCACGCGGCGGTTTTTGTTGCAGCCAACTGCCTATGAAACACTACTAGTCAGGGAAGGTTGTCCGAGCGGCCGAAGGAGCTGGTCTTGAAAACCAGTGTGCGGTAACCCCGTACCAAGAGTTCGAATCTCTTACCTTCCGCGCAGGGGCCGGCGCCGTGTGAAAAGCACCGGTATGACGGCCATTTTGAAGGCCGGCTGGGCCAATCGAAAGGTTGGTCTGGCCGGCCTTTTGCGTAGGCAGGCAGCGGCACTTTCCACCAGCAAGTAGGGGTTCGGACGGGGGCCTGGAAAACAGGTAATCCGAGTACCTGCCCGGCAGAATTCGAGTACGCGCCACTGATGCGCACCCTTGCCGAAAGGCGTTCACTTGTATCAGCACCGCTCTATCCCGCGACCGCGGGAGGGAGATTCCGCATCCACCGTTGCATGTGGGGGTCGAGGTCATGAGCAAGGCTGAAAAACAGAGCCTGCGCTACTCGGATTACTACTGGTGCATGTCGCTGAAGGACTTCACGGAGTGGATCGAGGCCGACGACGACCAGGAGCCGGGCACGTCATACTCAGACCAGCGCTGAGCGCACCCCGTCTCACCCCCATTGAAAGTGTCACACCCCCGGCATAGTGTCGGTTCTGTTCGTAGCACCTCCATGACCTGCGGGAACGTCCCGCAAACCACACCAGGAGCAGACCATGCCTACGCCCGAACCCACGCCCGGCGCCCCCTGCTGGGTCGACCTTATGACCACCGACGCCAACCAGGCGAAACAGTTCTATGGCGAACTGTTCGGCTGGGACTTCCAGACCGGAGACCAGGAAAAGTACGGCGGCTACATCACCGCCCAAAAGAACGGCAAGACCGTCGCCGGCATCATGCAGAAGCAGGAGGACCAGGAGGGTATGCCGGACATGTGGTCCACCTACCTGTGGTCCGACGACGCCGCCGCCACAGCCGCGGCGGTTGCCGCAAACGGTGGCCAGGTGTACATGGAGCCCATGGACGTGCCCGAACAGGGCCACATGGCGTTCTTCGGGGATGCCTCCGGCGCCACGGTGGGCGTGTGGCAGCCGCGTGAGATGCGCGGTTACGAGCTTGTTGGCGAGCCGGGCGCCCCGGCCTGGCACGAGCTTCACACCAAGGACTACTCCGCCGCTGTGAAGTTCTATCAGGACGTGTTTGGCTGGGACACCGACGTCATGAGCGACACCCCGGAGTTCCGGTACACAACCCTGGGCGCCGGCCGGGAGGCGAAAGCCGGGATCTATGACGCGTCGGCCGACCTTCCCGCCGAAGTCCCCTCCAACTGGGTGGTCTATTTCGCGGTGGAGGACGCTGACGCTTCCATCGACAAGGCCGTCAGTTTGGGTGCGACGGTCCTTGACGGACCGGATGACACACCCCACGGCCGGCTGGCCACGCTGACGGACCCCACCGGGGCGAGGTTCAAGCTCGTGGCCGACACCGGCCAGGGCAACGCGGGCGACGCCGAAACAGGCGGACAGGGCACCCTGTAGTCACGTTCGCCAATGGATGCCGGCTGGCCGCTTCGAAGGAAGCTGCCGGCCGGCATTTTCGTGCGCCCGAGGGTGGCACTCCGGCAGGAGGTGAGTACGCGTTTGAGATCAGGCGGCAGGAGGTGAGGAAGCGTTTGGGGCCAGGGCGAGGATGGCCCGGGCGATCTCGTCGGCGTCGCGGAGCGTGCGCTGCCCGCTGGGGTACACCGGGCCGGCCTGCTGTGCCGCCTCGGCGGCAATGGCCGTGCCCCACTGCGTAGCCGAGAGCTGCAGCCCCAGCACGTACATCCGGTCCGTGACCTCGCCGTTCGCGGCAACCGGCCGGTACGGGTGCGGGCGGACGTCGAGCCCGGAGGCCTGCACCGGGGTGCCTTCCACTGTCATCATGGTCCGAGGCCGGACGAGCCCGTCGGCGAGGAGCTGTTCCAGCAGCCGGGACTCGTTCAGGGCCACCCGGTTGGCCGGGGCCAGTGCCTCCACCAGAGTGTGTGCTTCCGCGGCACCGCCCCGAACCCACGGCGAGGCGGCGGTGAAGGCGCGTTTTCCGCGGGCCACGCCGAACTTGGGGTCCGGGCCCACGAAGCTGACAATTCCGGCTCGTGCCAGAGCTGCCAGCTGCTCGGCGCGCAGCGCCGGAGGACCGCTGGCCAGGCCCTCCACCAGCGACTCAAACCAGCCCCGCAGGCCGGCGACCCATGACTCGTCGGTGATCCCGCCGTCGGCCACCACCGATTTCAGCACCGCGCGGCCGTGGTGCAGCGCGCCGATGGCCATCTTGACGGGGTCGTCCTCGCCGAGCGCTGAGCGCCGGGCATCGTCGTCGAGGTACTCGACGACGGCGGCATCCAGCTCGGCACGCGAAGCAAAGCTCCGACCGGACAGCGGGGCGGCCAGGCCGCGCAGGTCCAGCCTGCCGCCCTGGCGGACATGGCGGCCGACGACGGCGTTAAAGTCCGCTTCCCACCGGCCGGTGCTGTGGGCATGCGGGTGCAGGGCCTCGTCCAGCTCCTTGAGGAACGCGGCGTGGTCCTGCACGGCGTCCGGCTGCGAGCGCACGAGGGTCGTGTAGTAGGCCCAGAGCGCGTCCCGGTGCAGCAGCGGCCAGAGGTCGTGGTCGAATGCCGGAACGATTCCGGCGGCCGCAAACCTCTGCAGTGCTTTCCCGGTGAAGTAGCGGAGCGTGACCGACGCCGGGTAGTAGCCCGCGAGGGTGGCCTTGGACCGGTACGGCGTTCCGCGCCGGGACGCGGCGAAGATGATCGGCTCCTGGCCAGAAGGCAGGTACTCGAGGGTGTCCCCTGCCTCCACGAACTTTCCGCCCCGGCCCTCCGTGAGCTGGCCCATCACATCGAAGAAGTTAAGGCCCATCCCGCGGACCAGCACCGGCTCCTGCGCGGGAATCACACTCCAGTCGACGTCGGCCGGGACGGCGGGCGGCAAGTAGCGCAGGCCGAGTTGAGCGGCGGCTGCCTGCAGTTCGCGCTGCTCCGGGCTGAGGCGGGACGCGAGGTGGCCCAGCGCGAGCACCACCGAATCGACGGTGAGGGTCCCGCCACCGTCCGGTTCGCCGCCGTCGAGTTCGCCCGCGTCCAGTCCTCCCCGGTCCAGTTCGACCTCGAACCTTCCGTCCGGTTGCCGGCGCGCAGCGGTAGCCGTCGCCTGGTGCATCTCGATCGTGACGCCGTCGGGCAGCGCGGCGAGCAGCTCCTCGACGGTGGACCGCAGGTAGCGGCCGTAGATGGCGCGGCTGGGGAAGTCTCCGGATCCCAGTACGCCGAGCTCCGCCCGCTCGTCATCGGTGAGCTCCGGCAGGGGGCTGCGCTGCTGGGCTGCCCGCCAGCGGTCGAACGTGGTGCCGGCCAAAGGCGCCGCCAGCCCCGTGTCCTCGGGGACCAGCGTGGGGTAGAACGACTGAGTGTTCATCAGGTAGAGGCGGGACTGGCCGGGCTGCCAGACGTGCCCCGGGCCGGCCGGAAACGGGTCAATGACATCTATGTGCAGGCGGGCTCCCGCAGGGCGGGCGGCGGACCAGTTGGCGAGCAGCCGCTCCAGCACGCTGGTACCCCTCGGACCGGCGCCGATCAGCGCCGTCCGGATGCTCTGCGAAATAACCACGCTTTCCAGAGTATCGGCATGTGACTTGCTAGCTGAGCGGGGATGTTGTTTGGATGGGCGCATGACCACCACTGCAGCTGATTCTGCCCCCGCCTCCGGCGCCGCTCCCACCGCCCCCGCGCCCACCGACGAGAACATCTGGCTGGAGGACATCTACGGCGAGGAACAGCTGGCCTGGGTGCGCGAGCAGAATGCCCGCACGGAGGACCTGCTCGAGGACGCCGATTACGCCCGGCTCGAGGGCGAGATCCTCGAGGTGTTGGATTCGACGGACAAGATCGCCATGGTGAGCAAGCACGGCGAGTGGTACTACAACTTCTGGAAGGACCGGCAGAACCCCAAGGGCCTGTGGCGCCGAACCAGCTGGGACAGCTACCGCAGCGACGACCCGGAGTGGGACGTCCTGCTCGACGTGGATGCCTTGGCGGCCGCCGACGGCGTGGAATGGGTCTTCCACGGCGCAAACCTGCTCCGGCCTGAACCCGGGCAGCCGTACCGGCGCGCCCTGGTGGCGCTCTCCCCCGACGGCGGCGACGCCAACCGCTACCGTGAGTTCGACGTCGAGACCCGCACCTTCGTTGATCCCGCTGCCGGCGGTTTTGATCTCCCGACGGCGAAGGGAAACGTCTCGTGGCTCGATGCGGACACGCTGCTGGTCGCCAGCACCGCAGCGGATCTCCCCCGCACGGCGTCCTCGTACGCCCGCACCGCTGTGCGGATGCGCCGGGGCCAGGCCCTGAGCGATGCGCCCCGCATCTTCGAGATCCCCGAGGACCACATGATGGCGATCGTGGCCCACGACTCCACGCCCGGCTTTGAGCGGACGTTCGCGGTGGACTGGATCGACTTCTTCAACCGCCGCACCTCGGTGCTGCAGGACGGTGGCTGGGTGCAGTTGGACGTGCCCACCGACGTGAACACGGGCGTGCACCGGGAATGGCTGCTGTTCAGGCCGCAGCGCGACTGGACGGTGAGCGGGACCACCTACGCGGCGGGCTCCCTGCTCGCCGCCGATTTCCAGGCGTACCTGGCCGGCGAGCGCGAGCTGACGGTCCTCTTCGCCCCGGACGCGCACACGTCCCTGCAGTCCTGGAGCTGGACCCGGAACTTCCTGCTGCTGAACCTGCTGAAGGACGTGTCCTCGGAGATCCGCGTGCTGGATCCTGCCGACTCGTGGCGGTCCTCGCTGCTCGATGCCTGCCCGCCACTGCACGACGTCAATGCCTTCGCCGTTGATGACGAGGACGAGGCGGAAGGCGGGTGCGGGGACGACTTCTGGCTCGTGGCCACCGGCTTCACGACGCCCAGCACCCTGACCCGCGGCACCCTGACCCGCATGACACTCACCGGGGTCGCCGCCGACGGCGGGGCTTCCGGCGAGTCTTCCAGCGAAACGCCAGCGGCTGGCGTGGTGAGCAGCCACGCGGAAGTGAAGGCATCGCCGTCGTTCTTCAATGAAGCGGACTACGAGGTGCAGCAGCACTTCGCCGTCTCCGCGGACGGCACGAAGGTGCCGTACTTCCAGGTGGCCACCCGCGGCCTGGTGCTCGACGGGCAGAACCCCACCCAGCTTTCCGGCTACGGCGGCTTCGAGGTCTCGCGCACGCCGGCGTACAGCGGCACCATCGGCCGGGCGTGGCTGGAACGGCGGACTGCCGCAGTTCCCGGCGACGGCCTCGCGGAGGGGCACAGCCGGGGCGGCGTGTACGTTGTGGCCAACATCCGCGGCGGCGGGGAATACGGCCCGTCCTGGCACCGGGCCGCACTGCAGGAAAACCGGCACCGCGCCTACGAGGACTTTGCCGCGGTGGCCAGGCACCTGATCTCCCGGGGCGTCACGAGCCGTGACCGTCTCGGCTGCGTCGGCGGCTCCAACGGCGGCCTGCTCGTGGGCAACATGCTGACGCGGTATCCCGAACTGTTCGGCGCCGTGTCCTGCGGGGTGCCGCTGCTGGACATGCGCCGGTACACCAAGCTGTCGGCGGGTCACTCGTGGATTGCCGAGTACGGCGACCCCGACCTGCCCGAGCACTGGGAATTCATCAGGACCTTCTCCCCGTACCACCAGCTGAAGGACGGCGTGGAGTATCCGGAAACCTTCATCTGGACCGCAACGTCCGACGACCGGGTAGGCCCGGTGCAGGCCAGGAAGATGGCTGCCCGCATGCTGGCCATGGGCATCCCCAACGTCTGGTTCCACGAAGCGCTGGAGGGCGGGCACGCCGGAGCTTCGGACAACCGGCAGGCCGCCGCCCTGCAGGGCCGAAGCCAGCACTTCCTGTGGAAGGCGCTGGCAGAAGGCACGGCCTGACCACGGCTCCTTCGGGACTCTGCAGTGACCCTCCCCGGCCGTTTTGCGCTGGATGGCCGGTTCTGCGTATCCTTGGTGGGCTAGGAATAGCAATTGGAGACGTGCCAGAGCGGCCGAATGGGCTTCACTGCTAATGAAGTGTGGGGCACAACTCCACCGGGGGTTCAAATCCCCCCGTCTCCGCGTTTGGCCCCGGTCCTCGGACCGGGGCCGTTTGCGTTCCCGGGCCCATTCCCTGCCGCGTGGCCGCCAGTCCTGCCGTTGCGGCCGTCCGAGTGCCGGACCCCCAAGGCAGTAAACCGCTTTCCGGTGTCAGGATGATTGCATGAACAAGCTTTCTGCCAGCGAGGCCTGGAGCCCCAGGCTGGCCCTGCTGGTGGCGGCCACGTTCTTCATGGAGTTCCTCGACGGCACGGTCCTGACCACCGCCATCCCCAGCATCGCCAGGGACTTCGGGGTGCCGTCGGCCAGCGTGAACATCACCATGACCGCCTACCTGATGACAGTGGCCATGGGTATCCCACTGAGCGGCTGGCTGGCGGAGCGCCTCGGGGCCCGGCGGATATTTTGCCTGGCCATCGCTGTCTTTACCCTGGCGTCGCTGCTGTGCGCCGCCAGCCAGGACCTCACGATGCTGACCGTCAGCCGCGTCCTGCAGGGCCTGGGCGGGGCGATGATGGTGCCGGTCGGTACGCTGCTGGTGCTTCGCGGGACGCCAAAGTCGGATCTGCTGCGCGCCACCGCCTACCTCGTCTGGCCGGGGCTGCTGGCGCCGGTCCTCGCACCACTCGTGGGCGGCGCCCTGACCACCTACCTGTCCTGGCACTGGATCTTCCTGATCAACCTGCCGCTCGGCGCCGCGGCCTTCCTCGCCGCCCTGCGCCTGGTTCCCGCCGTTCCCGGCGACCGGACCCGCCGGCTGGACTGGCTTGGGCTTGCCCTCACGACAGCCGGCGTGGGCGCGCTGGTGGCGGGCCTTGAACTGGCCAGCGGCCACCCCGGCGGCTTGTGGACCTGGCCCAGCATCCTGGCCGGGGTTCTCGCGCTGGCAGCGGCGGTCGTCTGGATGCGACGCGCGGCCCACCCGTTGTTTGACCTGACGGTGTTCGGCACCCGCACCTTCCGGGCCACCAACTCGGGCGGCTTCATGTACCGGCTGACCATTAGTGCCGTGCCGTTCCTGTTGCCGCTGATGTTCCAGAACGGATTCGGATGGAGCCCCCTGCACGCGGGCATCATGGTGGCCGCCGTGTTCATCGGGAACATCGGCATCAAACCCGCCACGACGCCGCTCATCAGGCGCTTCGGGTTCAAGCCGGTGCTGGTGTTCGCGTCCCTGGCGTCGGCTGCCACCTTCGCCCTCTGCGCGACGCTGACCCCGGCCACACCTGAACCGCTGGTGTTCACGCTGCTCGTGTGCAGCGGGGCGTTCCGATCCATCGGCTTCTCCGCATACGCATCTGTCCAGTACGCGGACATCGTGCCGGGGCAGCTGACCTCGGCCAATGCCGTCTCGGCGACGCTTGTGCAGCTGGCCACGGGGGCCGGCATCGCGGTGGGCGCCCTGCTGCTGCGTCTCTTCGAGTCGGAGTCCCTGCTCTCGTCCGGGTTTGGCGCCATCTTGTCGGCCGGACCGGACGGCAGCGGCGTGGCCGCCTACCGCGGCGCGTTCCTGTCAATTGCGGTGCTGATGCTCCTCAGCACCGCCGACAGCCTTATGCTGCACCGGCACGCGGGGGCCGAGGTCAGCCGGCCTGGGCCAGTGCCAGCGGAAGCACCGCGCCCGCACCGGCCCGCCTGAGCGCGCGTCCCGCGACGGTGACGGTCCACCGGCTGTCCACGAGGTCGTCGATGAGCATCACACTGCCGCCGCCGAGGCCGGCGAGCTCTGCCGCCAGTGACTCCCCCACCACGAGACGGTCCCACACACCGGCCAGCCGGTACGCGCTGTTGCCGCCGCGTCCGCCGGTGGGCCCGCCGTGCTCGAGCTGCAGCTGGCCGATGTACGGGATGCGGCCGATCTGGGAAATGCCACGGGCCAGGGAGTCCACGAGTTCGGGCCTGCTGCGCGAGGGCATGCTGACGATCGCGGCCGGCCTGCCTGCGCCGCTCCAGCCCGGAATCCGGGAATCACCTGTGCCCCATTCGCGGAGCACCTGGACACAGGCCTGCAGCATGCCGGGATCGACGGCACGGTCCGGAGCCCCGGCCGCGAAGAGTTCGCGCAGCGCCCCTCCCCAGCCCAGGTCCGTCAGCCTGGCGAGGACCCGGCCGTCCGCTACGTTTTCGTCAGGTTTGATCTTGCCCTTCACCGGCACCCCGAGGCGGTCCATCCCGCTGGGCCACTGGAGCCGGGACTCCAGCACGATGCCTGCACGGCTGAGGGTCTGCCCGGCAGCCTCCGTGGCCGTGGAGGCGACCTCCGAGGGGAACCACCTCCCCGCGCAGTTGTCGCAGCGGCCGCAGGCGGCAGCCGTCTCGTCATCCAGGACGGAGGTGATGTACTCCATCCGGCACCCGGCGGTGTCCTGGTAGATGACCATGGAGTCCTGCTCGTCCACCCGGGCCTCCGCGATGCGGCGGTACCGTTCGGCGTCGTACGTCCAGGGCATCCCGGTGGAGCGCCAGCCGCCGCCCACCCGTTCCACTGCACCGTCCACGGCGAGGACCTTCAGCAGGAGTTCCAGCGGCGTCCGGCGCAGGTCCACCCGGGCTTCCAAAGCCACCGTGGACACGGCCGAGCCCGCCTCAGCCAGCGCGGTCAGCACAGCGGTGGCCTTCTCCTCGGAGGGCATGGAGGCCGTGGCGAAGTACTGCCAGATTTCGCGGTCCTCGGACCCTGGCAGGAGCAGGACGTCCGCATTGGCGGCGCCACGGCCCGCCCTGCCCACCTGCTGGTAGTAGGCGACCGGGGACGACGGTGCGCCGAGGTGCACCACGAAACCAAGGTCCGGCTTGTCGAAGCCCATCCCCAGCGCAGAGGTGGCCACCAGTGCCTTGACCTGGTTGTCCTTGAGGAGCTGCTCCGCCCTCTCCCGGTCTGCCGGGTCAGTGCGGCCTGTATAGGCCAGTACCTCGTGGCCCGCCTCCGCGAGCAGCCTGGCGGTGTCCTCTGCGGCGGAGACCGTCAGGGTGTAGATGATTCCGCTGCCCTGCAGATCAGCCAGGTGCGTGAGCAGCCAGCCGAGACGTTCGCGCGAATCGGGCAGCGCCAGGACCCCGAGACGCAGCGATTCCCTGCCCAATGCGCCGCGGATGGTCAGCACGCCGTCGCCCAGCTGTTCCTCGATGTCGTGGACCACCCTGGAGTTGGCAGTGGCTGTGGTGGCCAGTACGGGCACGGCGTCCGGCAGCTCGGCGATGAGGTCGGCAATGCGACGGTAGTCGGGCCGGAAGTCGTGGCCCCAGTCTGAGATGCAGTGGGCCTCGTCGATCACCAGCAGCCCCGTGCGCCGGATGAGTTCCGGCAGCTGGTTCTCGCGGAACGAAGGGTTGGTGAGCCGCTCGGGGGACACCAGCAGGACATCCACCTGGTCGGCAGCAAGCTGCTCCCGCACCGTATCCCACTCCAGCTGGTTGGCTGAGTTGATGGCCACGGCCCGGACACCCGCCCGGGCGGCGGCGGCCACCTGGTCCCGCATCAGGGCCAGCAGCGGCGAAACAATCAGAGTGGGTCCCGCCCCGCGCCGCCGGAGCAGCAGGGACGCCACGAAGTAAACGGCGGATTTTCCCCAGCCCGTCCGCTGCACCACGAGCGTCCGGCGGCCGCCGTCGACCAGCGCCTCTATGGCCTCAAACTGGCCGTCGTGGAAGTCGGCATCCGGCCGGCCTACCAGCTCGCGCAGCACCGACAGGGCCTGACCCCGGGTCCCAGTGGCCGCCGCTTCCTGGTCCCTTCCGGCGCCGGTACCGGAGGGGCCGGGGGCAGAAGCAAGGACAGGAGCGTGCTGGTTATTTGCCATTGATTCAGTATCCCAGCCGCCTCTGACACACCAAACCCAGGGCACCCGCCATGTGGACAACAGCCGGCGCGCACTTCTGTGACTTCCCCTTCACAGGCCGCCGGCCGCGTGCCCGTAAGATAAGTGCCGTGACTAGCGACCAGACCCGTACTTTTGACCTTTCGGCCTCGTTCAAGGCGTATGACGTCCGCGGCATCGTGGGCGAATCCATCACGGCTGAAATCGTCGAAGCCGTGGGCGCAGCATTCGTTGACGTGCTTGGCCTTGAGGGACAGACGGTCCTGGTGGGCGGTGACATGCGCCCGTCCTCCCCCGAGTTCAGCAAGGCGTTCGCCAGCGGTGCGGCCAGGCGGGGAGCCAACGTCCAGCTGCTGGACCTGATCTCCACGGACGAGCTGTACTACGCGTGCGGAGCCTTGAACGCCGCAGGCGCAACGTTCACCGCGAGCCACAACCCCGCCGCATACAACGGCATCAAGATGGCCAAGGCCGGCGCCGTCCCCATCTCCTCCGAAACCGGCCTCAAGGAGATCCAGGCGCTCGCCGAGCAGTACCTGAACACGGGCTCCATTCCCGCTGCGGAAACGCAGGGCCAGATCGGCGTCCGGGACGTGCTGAAGGACTACGCCGAGTACCTGCGCACGCTGGTTGACCTCTCCGGCTCGCGCCCGCTCAAGGTGGTGGTGGACGCCGGCAACGGCATGGCCGGACTCACCACGCCCGCCGTCTTGGGCGACACGCTGCTGCCGAAGCTGCCCTTCGACATCGTTCCGCTCTACTTCGAACTGGACGGCTCCTTCCCGAACCACCCGGCCAACCCCCTCGAGCCGGAAAACCTGCGCGACCTTCAGTCCGCCGTCGTCGAACACGGCGCGGACATCGGCCTGGCGTTCGACGGCGACGCCGACCGCTGCTTCGTCATCGACGAAAAGGGCGAGGCGGTCTCGCCGTCGGCCATCACCGGCATGGTGGCCCGCCGCGAAATCGCCCGCGCGAAGGCGCAGGGCGAGGCAAACCCCACCATCATCCACAACCTCCTGACCTCCCGCGCGGTGCCGGAGCTCGTCGCCGAAGACGGCGGCCGGGCGGTACGCACCCGGGTGGGCCACTCCTTCATCAAGGCCGTCATGGCAGAGGAAGGCGCCATCTTCGGCGGGGAGCACTCCGCCCACTTCTACTTCCGTGACTTCTGGAACGCGGACACCGGCATGCTTGCCGCCATGCACGTGCTGGCCGCACTGGGTGAACAGGACGGCCCGCTGTCTGAGCTCGGCCGGGAGTACGAACCGTACGTTTCCTCCGGCGAAATCAACTCGGAAATCGAGGACAAGGCCGGCGCCGTGGAGCGCGTCCGGGCCGATTTCGAGACCGAGGACGTGGTGGTGGACCACCTCGACGGCAGCACCTTCACCGCCGCCGACGGCAGCTTCTGGTTCAACCTGCGCCCCTCCAACACGGAACCGTACCTGCGGCTGAACGCCGAAGCCACGGACCGGGCCACGATGGAGCGGGTGCGCGACCGCGTGCTGGCCCTGGTCCGCAGCTAGGACGGCCTCATGGCATCACCCGACTCAACCCCGGCCCAGTCATCGTGGCGCGCATCCGTGCCGGAGTCCACGGCTACGGATCTGGAAAACCTGCTGGGCACCGGATTGGCGGCGGCCCAGGAGCAGCTTGAGCGCAGTGGCGGGTTCCTGCCGTTCGCCCTTGTGGTGGAGAACGACGGCGACGTCCGCCTCGTCGCTGTTTCTCCGGCGGATCCGGAGGCCGACGGGGACAGTGAGTTCGACGCCGACGCGATGATCCGGGACATCACGGAACTTTTGCGCCAGCACCGGGACGAGTTCCGCGCCGCCGCCGTCGTCTGCGACATCACCCTGGTCGAGGAGGACTCGGACGCCATCCATGTGGCCACCGAACACCGGGACGGCGCGGTGTTCGCAGCCGTCCTGCCGTACTCCCCCACCACCGAGGGCGGTGAGTGGGAGTTCGGCGACCTTGCCGCCGACTCCAACGAGCCTGTCATTTGGGCGGACTAGACCGGGCGAAACGGTGAATTGCGCCGGTCATCAGGCGCACAGCCACCCTGTGCGCCCCGGACCCAACGTCGATTTGCCCAGGTCATTTAGGCTAGAAGCATGAAAATCAACGCCTTCGCGGACGTCAGCCTGCGCGCCCTCATGGTGCTCGCTGCCGCGCCCGAGGGCGGCTTGCTCACCACCCAAAACGTCGCGGACGCCGTCAACACCCCGTACAACCATGTCAGCAAGGCCGTGGCAAAGCTGCGTATGCTCGGGCTGATTGATGTGGAGCGCGGCCGCAACGGAGGCTCGAGGCTCAGCGCAGCCGGCCGCCGTGTGACCGTGGGCCAGGTCCTGCGGGAACTGGACACCCGCGAGGACCCCGCCGAGTGCATTGGCCCGGCCGGCAGTTGCCCCCTCATCAGCGAATGCAGGCTCCGTGGAGCCCTGGCGCGGGCCCGCGAGGCCTTTTACCGCGAGCTCGACGGCGTCGTGGTGGCCAACCTGCCCACCTCACGGCAGATGACACCCGTCTTCGAGGCCATCGGGCTCCGCCCCGGCGTCTGACTCGCGCCCCAGTCAGCCGTTCCCCGGTTGCACGGGATTTGAATTCACTTCTACGGGGTGTAGAAATTGAGGCGCGCCAATACTCGTATTTACAAATACAGGTATTTCAAAGGTCATCACGCCGGAGATTGCCGAAGCCTGGACCGAGGTCTACTGGCTCATGGCCGATGCCCTGATCAAGCTGGAGAAGGGCCTCTACGCGGCCCAGGCGAACACGCAGATGTGGATGCCGTGGACCGTCGTCGAGAAGACCCCCGCCGGCACCGGATCGATGACTTTCGCCCTGGCGCGAAAAACATCCGCAACGAGGCCATCGAGGCAGGCATCCCCGCAACACGGATCCACTACGAGGTCTTCGGACCGGACATCTGGCTGGCCGCCTAGCCCCTATTATCTGGACGAAAACTCCAGAACGGACGACGGCGGCCCCGCACCTCTGAAGAAAAAGGTGCGGGGCCGCCGTCGTACTGGTCTAGGCCAGACGGGACTTCAGGCCGTCGAGCTCCTGCTGGAGCGCTGCGGGCAGCGAATCGCCGAAGTTGGCGAACCACTCTTCGATCGAAGCGAGCTCGGTCTTCCACTCGTCGGCGTCGACGCGGACGGCGTCCTCCACCTGAGCGGGGGTCATGTCGAGCCCGTCGAGGTCGATGGCGTCGCCGGTCGGGACGAAGCCGATGGGGGTCTCCACGGCGTCGGCCTTACCTTCGAGCCGCTCGATGGCCCACTTCAGGACACGTGCGTTGTCCCCGAAGCCCGGCCAGGCGAAGCCACCCTCAGCGGTACGGCGGAACCAGTTGACCAGGAAGATCTTGGGCAGGCGCTCCGGGTTAGCTTTGGCGGACAGGTTGACCCAGTGGTTCAGGTAGTCGCCTGCGTCGTAGCCGATGAACGGAAGCATGGCCATGGGGTCGCGGCGGACCACGCCGACGGCACCGGCCGCAGCAGCGGTGGTCTCGGACGACAGGGTGGAGCCCATGAAGATGCCGTTGGTCCAGTCGCGGGCCTCGGTGACCAGCGGGATGGTGGTCTTGCGGCGGCCGCCGAACAGGATGGCGGACAGTTCCACGCCGTTCGGGCTGTGGTACTCCTCGGCCAGCATGTCGATCTGGTCGATCGGGGTGCAGAAGCGCGAGTTCGGGTGGGCTGCCGGCTTGGCGGACTCGGGCGTCCAGGAGTTGCCCTGCCAGTCGGTGAGGTGCGCCGGGGTTTCCTCGGTCATGCCCTCCCACCAAACGCCGCCGTCGTCGGTCAGCGCGACGTTCGTGAAGATGCTGTTGCCCTTGGCGATGGCGCGCATGGCGTTCGGGTTGGTGCCCCAGCCGGTGCCGGGGGCCACGCCGAACAGGCCGGCCTCGGGGTTGACGGCGCGGAGCTCGCCTTCCTTGCCGAACCGCATCCAGGTGATGTCGTCGCCGAGGGTCTCGACCTTCCAGCCCTTGATGGTGGGGTCCAGGAGGGCAAGGTTGGTCTTGCCGCAGGCAGACGGGAAGGCAGCCGAGACGTAGTACGTCTTCTGTTCAGGCGAGGTGAGCTTGAGGATGAGCATGTGCTCGGCAAGCCAGCCCTCGTCGTGGGCCATGACCGAGGCGATGCGCAGGGCATAGCACTTCTTGCCCAGCAGCGCGTTTCCGCCGTAGCCGGAGCCGAAGGACCAGATGGAACGCTCTTCGGGGAAGTGCACGATCCACTTGTCCGGGTTGCAGGGCCACGGGACGTCTGCCTGGCCGGCCTCCAGCGGAGCACCCAGGGAGTGCAGGGCCGGAACGAAGAAGGCGTTGGTTTGGGTGATCCGGTTCAGGACGTCCGTGCCGATGCGGGCCATGATGCGCATGGAGGCGACAACATAAGCCGAGTCGGTGATCTCGACGCCGAACTTCGGGTCCTCGGCGTCGAGGTGGCCCATGACGAACGGGATGACGTACATGGTGCGCCCGCGCATGGAGCCGGAGAACAGCCCGCGCAGCTTCTCCTTCATCTCCGCCGGGGCCATCCAGTTGTTGGTGAAGCCTGCGTCGTGCTCCTTCTCAGAGCAGATGAACGTCTGCTCTTCAACGCGGGCCACGTCAGCGGGGTCCGAGAAGGCAGCGAAGGAGTTGGGGAACAGGTCCTGGTTCAACCGCTTCAGGGTGCCGGCCGCGACGAGTTCGTCGGTGAGGCGGGTGTTTTCTTCCTCGGAGCCGTCGACCCAGTGAATCCGGTCCGGCTGGGTGAGCCCAGCGACCTCTTCAACCCAGGCCAGCAGACCGGCATGGGTGGTGGGTGCTTTCTCAAGCAGCGGCAGTCGCGCCAGGTGGGCCATTGCAGTTCCCTTCCTCGGGTTCAGTGGTGTGTGCTAAATGCTATTTCTGATGATCTGGACCAATTCGCGGTCAGACATCGGATGTCCTGCCCGCCGGGACCCAACTTCCGCGGAAATTCGCGGAATTTTTATTTAGAAAAGTCGAAATTGGTGACGAAGGTCACATAGACCGGTCTAGTTGCGTAAATTACAGGGTCCTCGATTTGGAACTCCCGCTGTCCTCGCGTAAAGTTAATCGAGGTTCGGGGCGAGCGAAAAACTCGCCGGGAACCGGAAGATGCGCCCATAGCTCAGCTGGATAGAGCGTCTGTCTACGGAACAGAAGGTCAGGGGTTCGAATCCCTTTGGGCGCACAGCGAGAAGGTCCGCATCGGGAAACCGATGCGGACCTTCTGCGTTAAGCATGGGTTAGTCCAGAACCGGGCTTCCTATTCGGCAACTGCCTCCCGTATCCGCTGCCGGAACCCCTCGAAGTGGTGCGTCAGCTCGCGGGCTGCCCTGGCCTTGTCCCCGGCAGCGACGGCCGAATAGATGTTCCGGTGGACTGCAGCGAGTCCCGGCAGGTCCTCCACGCCGGGTCCAACCTCGGCATAGATCTTGCGGTAAACCTTCCAGAAGACTCCTAGCAGGTTTAGCAGGAGCTCATTACTAAGGGGTTCAAAGAGCCTGCGGTGGAACTCAGCATCGGCTTCCACAAAGGCTTCCCCGGCCTCCGCGCTCTCCTCCATTCGGACCACGGACTCCTCGATGGCCGCGAGCTGTTCGGCCGTCATCTCGTCCATTGCGCTGCCAATAAGCCCCGCCTCCAGCGCGTGCCGGACGTCCACGAGCTGCCGCGCTTCCCGGCCGTGGTGCCGCAGCGAGAGCCGCCCGCGGAAAATCAGGCCGTCGGCGAGGGATTCGAAATTGCTGGTCGCAACGAACATGCCAAAGCCGTGGCGGATCTCGATGACCCCCAGCGCCTGCAGGACCTTCAGCGACTCCCGCAGGGTATTCCGGCCCACGCCGAGCGCGAGGCACAGCTCGTTTTCGGTGGGAAGGGCGTCGCCCGGCTCCAGTTCACGGTCCAGGATGAGCTCCATGATGTCCGACTGCAGGGCGCGCAGGCGCGCCTGGGCGCCGAAGCGGGCCGGCGGAACCACGTGGGAGGGCTGCATGGAAGGCTCCTTTGCACTGTCCGTACTTTTCCTCACCGTAGCGGATGTCCCATGTCCCCAGAACGGCGGGGTCCATTGTTACGGCAGCGCCTGCCGAAATCCGCGGCAGGCGTGGGCGTAGGCTTTTGCCATGCCACGTCTTGTTGAACGGGAATTCGATGTCATTGTGATCGGCGCCGGCGCGGCAGGGGAAAATGCCGCGGACCGGGTAGTGCAGGGCGGCCTCACGGCGGTTCTGGTGGAAGCTGAACTGGTGGGCGGCGAATGCTCCTACTGGGCGTGCATGCCATCCAAGGCACTGCTGCGGCCGGGCACCGCACTGCACGGGGCCCAGTCAGTTCCAGGCGCCAGCGAGGCCGTGACAGGAACGCTTGATGCGGCCGCGGTCCTCAAGCGGCGCGACTCCTTCACGTCCCACTGGCAGGATGCCAGCCAGGTGGAATGGGTGGAGAGCGCAGGCATCGAGCTGATCCGCGGCCGGGCACGCATCACCGGCGAGCGGACAGTGGGAGTCGCCGGGCTGGACGGCGACGCTTACGCACTCACGGCGCGTCACGCCGTCGTGCTTGCCAACGGCTCCACGCCCAACCGGCCGCCCGTCGACGGGCTGAGCGACGTTGAGTACTGGGGCACGCGGGAGGCGACCTCGGCAAAGGAGGTCCCCGGACGGCTTGGCGTGCTGGGCGGCGGCGTCGCCGGAACCGAGCTTGCCCAGGCTTTTGCCCGCCTCGGGTCCACGGTCACGCTGGTGGCGCGCAGCGGGCTGCTGCGCAATTTTCCCACTGAGGCAGCGGAACTGGTGGCCGCCGGCCTGCGCGCCGACGGCGTGGAGCTCCGGCTCGACGCCAAGACCCGCAGCGTCCACAGGAATTCGGACGGTTCCCTGACGCTCACGCTCGACGGCGGCGACACCGTCACAGTGGACCAGCTGCTGGTGTCGACCGGCCGGAGGCCCGCCCTGGACGGGATCGGGCTGGAAAACGTGGGGCTGTCCGCCAGCGACGGCAAGCCGCTGATCATCAGCACCGACTCCACCGGCCTGGTGGCCGGAGCCTCGGGCAACGACGGCGGCCGCTGGCTGTACGCGGTGGGCGACGCGGCGGGCAAGGTACTGCTGACCCACCAGGGCAAGTACGAGGCCCGGGCCACCGGCGCCGCCATTGCCGCCCGGGCCAAGGGCGAGCTGCGCGGGGACCCTGAGCCGTGGAGCCGGTACGCGCAGACAGCCGACGAACACGCCATTCCCAACGTGGTGTTCACCGACCCCGAGCTGGCCAACGTCGGCAGGTCGCTGGAGCAGGCCCGCACGGACGGCTACAACGCATCCTCGGTGGAGCTGCCCATCGAAGTGGCTGGCTCCTCCCTGCACGCCCGGAACTACAAGGGCTGGGCGCAGCTGGTGGTGGACGAGGACCGCAAGGTGCTGCTCGGCGCAACCTTCGCGGGGCCCGACGTCGCCGAACTCCTGCACGCGGCGACGATCGCCGTCGTCGGGGAAGTTCCGCTGGACCGGCTCTGGCACGCCGTGCCCTCTTATCCCACCGTCAGCGAGGTCTGGCTGCGGCTGCTGGAAAAGTACGGGCTCTGATCTTTATTTGAACTGACTAGTCAGTTCGGTTAGCCTTGAAGCAGACAACTTCTGCGAAAGGCCCGCTTTGCTCTGCGCACGACAGCTCAGCGTCAAAGGCCGGCGGCTCGACCTCCTGCCGCCGACCTCACTGCAGGTGGCCCGCGGCCAACTGCTGCTGGTAACCGGCGACCGCCAGGACCAGCGCACGGCCCTCACCTTGGTCCTGAGCGGCCGGATGAAGCCCGACGGCGGCACTGCCAGTTGGGACGGCTCAGCAGGAATAAGGCCGCTCCGCCGCGCCAGCGCCCTGGTGGACTCCCCAGGCGTCAACGAACCCGAACAGCACCTGAGCGTCGCCGACCTGGTGACCGAGGATCTGGCCCTGATCCCCCGGCGCTACCGCGGCGCCCTGCGCAGCAAGCCGTGGCTGAAGGTCAACCGCTTTGAGGACGTCGCCGGCATGTGGACGGAACAGCTCCCGGCGGCGCGGCGCACCGAGCTCCTCACGGCGCTGGCCCTTGCCAACCCCGGCACGGACCTCCTCGTGGTGGACTCCCCCGACCGGCACGGTTCCGATTCTGCCCACTGGCTGCCCCGTCTCACGGAGTTGGCGTACGACGGCGGCCGGCCCCTCGCCGTCGTCGCAACCGTTACGTCTCTCCCGGACGGCTGGACCGGACCGACCGCGGAGATCGGCAATGCGGTCCGCCGCCCCTCCACGGCGAGTTTTTGTCCAGATAATGGCCGCAAAACGCCCCCGAAGTCCGAAGATGTGGACGGAAACTGCAGCGTGACGGAAGAGGTGGCCAAGTGACTGTCCTGCGGCTGGCGCGCTCCGAGCTCAAGCGCATGACCGGCGGGCTGCTGCCCAAGCTGACCATTCTGGCCCTAGCCCTGGTGCCGCTGCTCTATGGCGCGGTGTACCTCTACGCCAACTGGAATCCGTACGGCAACCTCGACCGGATTGACGCCGCGCTCGTGATGGAGGACACCGGGGCGGCCAGCGGCAACGGAACGCGGCTCGAGGCCGGGCAGAAGGTGGCGGACAGCCTCCTCGACGGACACGTGTTCAACTGGCAGACTGTCCACTCCGCCGCGGAAGCGGACCAGGGCGTCAGCGACGGAAAGTACGCCTTTGCCCTCAGGATCCCCAAGGACTTCTCTGCCAACCTCGCCTCGCCGGGCAGCTTCAATTCGGCGACCCAGGCCATGCTCAACGTCACCACCAACGACGCCAACAATTACCTTCTGAGCACCATCGTGGACAAGCTGACCACTGCCGTCCATGCGTCGGTGGCCAAGGAAGTCGGTGCGGAGACAGCCAACCAGCTCCTCACCGGCTTCGGCACCATCCACACCCAGATGGTGAAGGCGGCCGACGGCGCTGTCCAACTGGCCGACGGCGTCACCCGGCTGCACGACGGCACGGTCACCCTGCATGAGGGAACCGGGAAGCTGGAAACCGGGGCGGCCGACCTGTACAACGGCCAGGTCAGGCTTCGTGACGGGGCCAACGAACTCTCGGCCGGCGCCGGACAGCTGAGCGCTGGGCTGGCGGAGTTGCGCGACAAGACGGCCGGGCTTCCGGCCGACTCGCAGCGCCTCGCTGACGGCGCCGCGCAGGTTGCGGCAGGAAACGCAGCACTTAACAGCAAAGTGCAGGACGCCGTCGGGCAGCTCGGGGCAGCAGAAAATGGCCTCCGCAGCCGGCTGCAGGAGTCCAACAGCAAGCTGGTGGCCGCCGGCGTCCTGACCCAGGAACAGTCGGACAGGGTGCTCGCGGAAGTTGATTCCGCGGCTGCCTCCGGCCCGGTCAGCGAGGCCAAGGCGAAGATCCAGTCAGACGCCGCGCAGATCCAGCGGCTTTCCGACGGATCGGCTGCGGTAAGTGCCGGCGCGGCACGGCTGGCCGCCGCCGCACCCGCGTTGACCGGCGGCATCTCGACGGCGTCCGCCGGGGCAGACCGGCTGGCAGCCGGAGCAGCAGCGCTGGCTTCCGGCGAGCAGACGGCGGTGGACGGTTCCGCCGCCCTTTCGGCGGGTGCCCAAAAGCTCGACGACGGTGCGGCGCAGCTGGAGAGCGGAGCCGGCACCGCGGCTGCCGGTGCCGGGAAACTGGCTGACGGGCTGGCCCAGGGCGCCGGCAAGGTCCCCCACCCGGATGACTCGCAGAAAAGCAGCCTCTCGGCCGTGATGTCCGACCCCGTGGCCGTCAGCAACGTCTCGCAGGCAAAGGCGGGCTCCTACGGTGCCGGACTGGCCCCCTTCTTCATGACACTGGCCCTGTGGATCGGCATCTTCATGCTGGTCCAGGCCATGCGGCCCATCACCCAGCGCGCCCTGGCCTCCAACGCGCCGGCCTGGAAGATCGCGGTCGGGGGCTGGCTTCCGTTCCTGGCGGTGTCGGCCGTGCAGGCGAGCCTGCTCACCGTCGTCGTCAATGTGGGCCTTGGGCTGCATCCCGCCCATCCGTGGCTGATGTGGCTGTTCCTGCTGGCAGCCGCCATGGCATTCAGCGCCATCATCCAGGGCGTGGTGGCACTGCTCGGTTCGCCGGGGAAGCTGGTTGTCCTCATCCTGCTCGTGCTGCAGTTGGTCTCCTCCGGCGGCACTTTCCCGTGGCAGACCACGCCGGAGCCGCTGCACGCCGTCCACCGGGTCCTCCCCATGGGTTACGTGGTGGATGGGATGCGGCACCTGGTCTACGGGGCGGACCTTTCCCTGATCCCGGCCACCGTGGCGGGGCTGTTTGGCTACACTTTGCTGGGGATGGCACTTTCGACGCTGGCCGTCCGCAGGAACAAGTTCTGGACCCTTAAGACCCTGAAACCGGAGATCGCCGTATGAGCACGCTGGAGGCGGACCAGGAACCCGTTGCACCAAGGAAGCTCCGCCCCGGCCGGACCAATGCCACAAAGCAGAAGCTGTTCGAGGCATCCATGGACCTGATCGGGGAACGCGGCGCATCAGGTGTGACGGTGGACGAGATCGCCGCTGCGGCCGGCGTGTCCAAGGGAACCGTCTATTACAACTTCGGCAGCAAGTCCGACCTGATCGCCCAGCTCCTGCGGCACGGCGTCGACATCCTCGAAGCCCGACTGCTCAGCGTGACGGGTGCGACCGCGGACCCGCTGGCCGGCATGGAGGCAATGATCGGCCAGGCCATGGACTTCATGGCCGAGTATCCGTCCTTCGCAAGGCTGTGGGTGGGCGAACAGTGGCGGACGCCGAGCGAATGGCAGGACACTTTCGCCGAGCTCCGGACCAGGCTCCTGCGCGTGATCGGCACGGCAATCGAACGCGTTGCTGCGCAGTACCCGGTGGACGCCAGCATTTCCCGGGGAAGCCTGGAAGCGGCCGTGTTTGGCGCCTGCTTCGTGGTGGGTCTGGACCGCCAGACATACAACCCCGAACGGAGCCGTGACCAAAGCGTTGCAGCCATCATGACGATCATGCGCGGCTACGTGCTGAAGGGGCCCGATCCTCGTGGATGATTAGTCCCATGCGTCACATGGGTAACAGCGGAAAGACAGCGATCGGTGCGTTTGCCGCAGCGGCAGGCCTGCTGGTGCTGACGTCCATCACGCTCGAAGAAGCAGCGCTGGTTGCATTTCTCGGCGCCGTGGCCGTGGGGTACGTGGCGTCCGTGGCGGAAGCCTTCGCCCGCCACCGTTACCTCGCCCTGCTGGCGGGCGGGGTGGGAACCAGCCTGTTCATCGGGTGCAGCATCGCCTTCCTGCGCACGTGGGGGCTCGCCTTCAACCAGGATGCTGCCGCCTTGGGCCAGGCCGCGACCACCCGGGATTCGGACATCTACTTCTACCTTGCGGCGGCCTCGGGATGCCTGACGCTGCTGGTGCTGTTTTGCGCGGCGGTCTGGCCGTCCCGGAGGCGGCTGCAGCGGAACGCACTCCCCCGACCCGCTGGCATGCCCGGGCCCCGGGGTGCAGGTCCCGTCCGGGGCGCAGGCTCGGCCCGTCCTGCAGCGAGGCTTCCCGCGGGCGCCAGGCAGCCAGGGCAGCGCCCTGTTCAGCAGAAGCACGCTCAGCAACCGACCCCGCGGAAAAGTGCCCAGCCAGCGCGCGCCCAGCGGTCCGGCGGACGGACGCCCGGCCGCTAATACTGCGGCAACGCGTTGGGCCGGACCGGCACCTCCCGGCCCGTTCCCTAGGGGCAGGGGGTGCGGCTAGTGTGCGCGCGGAACCTTGAAGTGCGTGAGCTTGGCATCCTGGCCATCCAGCTCCGCCCAAGGCTTCTCTGTCTCCAGCACGGTCAGCCCGCTCGTGGGAAACCGCGTTGCGGCATCCATGTAGGCGTCGTGATTGGAATTCCGTGAGGCCAAGTGCATGGCCAGGTCCTGCACGCCGGGCATGTGGGAGATTACCATCAGCGTGGTCACGGTGTCCGGCACGTGGTTGATGACCGCAAGCATACGCAGCGCGGAGGCGCCGTAGAGCCCGTCCTCAAGTTTCGGCGTCGGAGCCTTCTCACCGAGTTCACTACACACCCAGGTGCACGTTTGCCGCGTTCGCAGAGCACTGGAGCAAAGGATGAAATCCGGGACGATGTTGTGCTTGAGCAGCCACTTGCCCGCAAGGGGGGCCTCGCGGTGGCCACGCTCCTCCAAAGGACGCTCATGGTCTGCCACCCCGCCCGGCCAGTCGGCTTTGGCGTGGCGCATAAGGACCAGCCGCTTCTTGTGGTGCGCACTCATGGACTCACCCTACTAGCCGCGGAGGCCAGTGCTCGATGGCCCCGAACTCGCAAAGCCGCTTTGGCGCGTCGCCTACGGACTAGATCGAGTACTCCGGAGCGGCCCAGACAACGACCTCAGGGTGTTCGTAGAAGCGGTAGCCCTGGCCACGGACGGTACGCACGGTGTTGGCGAGGCGGCCCAGCTTGGAGCGCAGGCGGCGGATATGGACGTCGATGGTGCGCTCGTTCGGCACTTCTTCGGCGTTCCGCCACAGGCCCTCGAGCAGTTCGTCGCGGCCCACGGTGCGGGTGCCGTTCTCCACGAGGTAGTTGAGCAGTTCGAATTCCTTGAACGTCAGGTTCAGGGACTCGCCGTCGAGGTGCACCTCGCGGCGGGCGAGGTCGATCAGGACACCCGACGGGCGGGGATCCTGGGCCGGCTGCACGCGGGCGGTCTCGGTGCGCTGCCGGGCATTGACCGTGGGGTCGCCGAAGGTGGAACGGACGACGTCGAGGGCTGAACCGGGGGCGCTGGACGGGGCCACAGCGACGGCGGCGTAGCTCTCGGCTCCGGTAACCAGCGACTGGGCATAAGCCCGGATCTCCTGGGCAAGCTTGGCGATCGAGGTGCCGGCGGCAGCCGCGGTTTCCTCGTCAATGCCCATGTACAGGACGAATCCGCGGGCAACGTTTTCATTGGGTACGGCGCGGACCGGCGCGGCGGCCGGGGCCACAAGAGGCGTGGGCGCGGTGAGCGGCACGGCTTCGTCAGCCTGGACGGCGCGCAGCTGGCCGTAGGAGTTCGGGTTGTAGCCCTGGGGTGCGTAACCCGGAGCGGCGGGAACACTGTTTGCCTGGCCGCCCTGGGCGAAAGCGGGGCGGGCGGCGAATCCCTGCCGCAGGCCCGACGCCTGGCCTGCTTTGTTGGCGTTACGGACTGAGATGTGGACGTATCCGGATGCAACTGACATGAATGCTTACCTCAATGTGAATGGCCGTCATCGCGGCTCGAATGCTTGGGTCCCCGCAATGATTTTGGGGAGGGGCGCCCTACGCTGGGCTGGGGGCGAATGCCTAAAAACTTCGTGGGGTGGTGAAAGTTAGGCGTGCATTCGACAACAGCGCATGTCGGCAGCAGCTGGTGTGCTGGGCCAATGTTCTGCGGCTGCAGGTGCTGTTGAGTTCTTGTTCACATTTGAAAGTGTGCAACGTAACAATGAAAACTTGCAAGTAACAATGGACGGAACTGTCCGCATGTTGAGACAAACGGCCTGATTGTGTGATACCTCACAGTTTTTCCGTTGACCGATTTTTCGATTTATTTTCCAGAACGGACGGTCGGAAAGCTCTCCTTACAGAATCTTCTTCGATTTTTCCCCGAAAAGTCGGCGAATATTCAATGACATTTGAGTTGCCGAAAACCCGCATCTCCGATTCGCCGATTGTCCAGCTATGACGCGCCTCGAACGAAGAATTTTCAGCCGAGCGCGGGTGGGGGCGGTGGTCAAATTCGTCAGAACGACGGCGGCCGCCCGGTTCGCTTGTGGCGCCTCTGCCACCGGGCCTCGCTTCAGGGTCCAGGGTCTGTCACCTGAAAAATAGCTACGCAGCGCCTTTCAGCTCGCTACGCTGGGATTCACAGCTGACGCACAGGGTTGCCAAAGCGGCGGCTAAACACCAGAACGGAGAGTTGTCACATGGCCACTTCGCACTCCATGACCAACAACCTTCCCCAGCTGACCCACCCGGACGGATCCCCCATCCGTGCCCTTGTGGTCGATGACGAACCGAGCCTCTCAGAACTCATGAGCATGGGCCTGCGCATGGCCGGCTGGTCGGTGGCCATCGCGGCCGACGGCCCGGAGGCCGTGAAGCTCGCCAAGGAGTTCCGCCCGGACGTGCTGGTGCTTGACGTGATGCTTCCCGGGTTCGACGGCGTCGAGCTTCTGAGCAGAATCCGGGCCTTCGCGCCGGAGGTCCCGGCGCTGTTCCTCACCGCCAAAGATGCCGTACAGGACCGCATCGTGGGCCTCGCCGCGGGCGGCGACGACTACGTCACCAAGCCGTTCAGCATGGAGGAAGTCCTGCTGCGCCTGCACCGGCTGGTCCAGCGCTCCGGCGTCGCCGCCATGGACTCCGCCGAGCTGGTGGTGGGCGACCTCGTCCTGAACCTCGACACACGCGAAGTCACCCGCGCCGGCGACGAGCTGCAGCTGACAGCCACCCAGTTCGAGCTCCTGCGCTACCTCATGGAGAACCCCAAGCGCGTGGTCAGCAAGGCCCAGATCCTGGACCGGGTGTGGAACTACGACTTCGGCGGCCAGGCCAACATCGTCGAACTGTACATCTCGTACCTGCGCAAAAAGGTGGATGCCGTGCACCCGCCGATGATCCACACGGTCCGCGGCGCGGGCTACGTCATCAAGCCTGCAGAGTAGGCCGTGGCAAACCTTTCCGGTGCAGCCCGTACCCAGCGCCGAAGCTGGCTGAAGCCGGACACCTGGCACCTCCGCACGCGCCTGGTTCTCGTTGCCATGGCGCTTCTGGTGGCCATTTGCGGCGCAATCGGCCTGTTCAGCTACGCCTCGATGGACTCCTATTTGACCCAGCAGCTGGACAAGCAGCTCTCGGATGCGGCGCACCGCTCCAGCGAGTTCGGGCGGCCACCGCAGGGCAACCCTGGCACCAAACCAGACCCGCTGGGCGCCCGCGGCCAGAGGGTCGGCACCGTGACGGCCCGGATCGAGGACGGCACCGTCATCAGCGCAGGTTTCATTGCCACGGACGCCACTCTCGCCACGCTGTCCGCGGCGGACGACCAGGTCCTCCTGGAGCTCCGCCCCGACGGTGCGCCCGTCGAACGCACACTGTCCTCGGGCACCTACCGTCTGGTCGCCGCCCAGGCGCCCTACGGGGACGTGATCGTCACCGGGCTCCCGCTGGCGGAAAAGCAGAACACCCTGACGTCGTTGGTGTGGACCATCACCATCGTCTCGCTGGGCGGCCTCGTGCTGATCGGCCTGGCCGGGACGGTGCTCATCCGCCGCACCATGAAACCGCTGGAGCAGCTCTCCGAGGTGGCCACCCAGGTGTCGCGCCTGCCGCTGGACGCCGGTGAGGTGGCACTCGCCGTCCGCGTCCCGCCGTCGAACGCCCATCCCGGAACCGAAGTGGGCAGCGTGGGTCACGCCCTGAACCAGATGCTGGACAACGTGTCCAACGCATTGGAGGCGCGGCAGGAAAGCGAAATGAAGGTGCGGCAGTTCGTGGCGGACGCCTCCCACGAGCTCCGCACGCCGCTGACGGCCATCCGCGGCTACACCGAGCTGATGCGTATGACGGAAAAATTCACTCCGGACGGCCAGCGGTCCCTGGCACGTGTGCAGAGCCAGTCGGAACGCATGACGGCCCTGGTGGAGGACCTCCTCCTGCTGGCCCGGCTCGACGACGGCCAGCCCCTCAAGCTCAGCGACGTGGACCTTACGCAACTCGTGATTGAGACCGTCAGCGACGAAAAAGTCATGGCACCGGACCGGGCTTGGCACCTCGACCTTCCCGAGGAACCTGTGTCGGTTCGGGGCGATGCATCGCAGCTGCACCAGGTCCTCGTGAACCTGCTCTCGAATGCCCGCAAGCACACCCCGCCCGGCACCACGGTGACCACCGGCGTGATGCGGTCAGCGGACGGCAGCGCTGTGATTACTGTCACGGACGACGGCGCCGGCATCCCGCCCGAATTCGTGGAGAAGGTCTTCGCGCGTTTCGCCCGCGCAGACGCGTCACGCGCGACCCCGGCGCGGGCGCCGCTTGCTCCCGCCTCCGCGACGGCGAAGGGTACTGCTGACGTTGGCGCAGGCGCGCAAACGGCCCTCCGCACCGCGGCATCGCAGGGGGAATCCGTGGTCGCGTCGGCCGAGGGAACCAGCGGTCTGGGCCTGTCCATCGTGCAGTCCATCGTGGAGGCGCACGGCGGCACAGTGGAGGTTACGTCCCGGCCCGGCCGTACCGAGTTTGCCGTCAGACTGCCCGCGCAAGGCGCCACGCCGTCGTCGTGATGCCCGTTACCTAAATGTGACTTAATCAGGAGCCTCCTGTACGGTCGATAGAGTGCGGCCGCCACTAGAGCCGCATCTCCGGATTGACGCCCAGCTCTGCCGCTTCCCGGATTCCGCTAGTTCAGGCAGAGGCGGGGGAACCAGAGTCCCGGGCTTTCCGCATCAGCCCTTGGGGTGAAGCCGACACGTGAATTTTCCGTGCGGCCGGATGACCTCATCCGAACCCGACAGCTAACTCCGCAGGTGTTGAGAGGCAATCAACCATGTCTGAATTCAAGGCACAGGCGCGCCCTGACCGCGCCTCCCAGCAGTCTGACCCCAAGATTTCCCGTCACCGGGCAGAGCCGGCCAAGCCCGCATCCGCGTGGTCCGGGCTCACCGCACGCATCCCGTCGCTCGGCCGCCGCGCAGCCGTCGTGGCCACCGCCTGCACGGTTCTCGTCGGCGTCGGCGCAGCGGGACAGGCGGCCGACCAGGCTACGCCTTCCGCCGCCGAGCCGGCCGCGGCCACCGCTGACGCCGGGCAGACGCTGAGCTTCGACAAGACGCTGATCTCCGCGCTTCCCGCCCCGTCCTCGGCCTCCATCGCGCCGCAGTCCTCGTCCCAGGCTGCCGCCGCAAAGGCCGCCACCGTGAAGGCTGCCGCCGCCAACGCAGCCGCTGCTAAGACTGCCGCCGCTGAGACTGCCGCCGCCAACGCAGCCGCTGCTAAGACTGCCGCCGCTGCCAACGCCGCTGCGGTTGCCAAAGCCAACGCCGCCCAGGCCGCCGCTGCCAAGGCTGCCGCCGCGAAGGCTGCCGCCGCTGCCAAGGCCAAGACCGCCGCGCCGGTCGCCCTGAACGATCCGGCCGGCGCGCAGGCCTACGCGGCCAGCAAGCTGGGGTCCTTCGGCTGGTCGGCAGACCAGATGCAGTGCCTGAAGCGGCTCTGGACCAAGGAATCGGAATGGCGCACGACGGCCACCAACGCGAGCAGTGGCGCCTACGGCATCGTCCAGTCACTGCCTGCCGAGAAGATGGCGACCGCGGGGGCGGACTACCGCACCAACTACCGCACCCAGATCAACTGGGGCTTGGACTACATCAAGGAGCGCTACGACTCCCCGTGCGGTGCCCTGAACTGGCACCTCGCCCACAACTGGTACTAAGCGTTCCCGCGGCCAAACCGGCCGGCGATGAACATTTCTGCACTGCTTTAGGGTGACCGCCTAGGTTCCGAGGGCCCCGGATCCGCTAGGATCCGGGGCCCTTCTGCGTCCCTGCTCTTCTTGCCGCAGGCACAGTGGTGCAGAAATGCGGCGTGGTGCAGCAAACCCGGCAACCACACCTGGTGCTGCGGCCGGCAGCGCCAAAGTCACTTCCACAGCCCCCGCACAGCTTGGCCCTAAAACCCTCCTAACAGCGACGGCCACTGTTGAGGCATGACCATCACTGACCAGGCCTCCGGCCCCCAGCCGCACCCACCGCTCCACACCCAGCCGCACCCGCTCGCAGGAGGCGCCGCGGCAGGACAGGCCCCGGCGCACCCCCGGCACGGCCGGCGGTCGCCCATCGACATGGCCACCGTGGTGCCGGTCCTGGACGTGACCATCCCGGTCTACAACGAGCAACGCGACCTGGAGGATTGCCTGCGCCGGCTCCACGCCTACCTGCGCCGCTCGTTCCCGCACTCGTTCCGCATCACCGTTGCGGACAACGCGAGCACGGACGGCACGCTCAAGGCTGCCGAACGGGTGGCCCGGGAACTCCGGGAGGTCACCGTGGTGCACCTCGACGAGAAGGGCCGCGGCAACACCCTGCGGAAAGTCTGGCTGGCCTCGCCGTCGCCAGTCCTGGCCTACATGGACGTGAACCTCTCCACCGATCTGGCCGCCTTGGGTCCGCTGCTGGCACCGCTGCTCTCCGGCCACTCGGACCTGGCCATCGGCACGCGGCTGACCCGCAACTCCCGCGTGGTCCGCGGACCGAAGCGTGAATTCATCTCCCGCAGCTACAACTTCATGCTGCAGTCGCTCATGGGCGCCCACTTCAGCGACGCGCAGTGCGGGTTCAAGGCCATCCGTGCCGACATCGCCCAGCAGATCCTGCCGCACACCGTGGACACGGCCTGGTTTTTCGACACTGAACTCCTGGTCCTCGCCGAACGATGCGGCCTCCGGGTCCACGAGGTGCCGGTGGACTGGACCGACGACCCCGACTCAAGCGTGGACATCGTCCAGACGGCGCTCGCTGATGTCCGCGGCATGGCCCGGCTCAGCAAGGACATGGTGACCGGCCGCATTCCCGTCGCCGAACTCCGCGCCGCCCTGGCCCCCGGCCCCCTGGTTACCACGGCCGTGGCCAACACCGCCGCGAACAGGCGCTTCACGTTCAGCATCGCCGGCACCAGTGATGTTGCCCGCCATCACTTTGAAGGGCTGGTGGTTTTTGGGATCGGGCTCGCCCTCACCTCCGGGGCGCTCGCCCTCGTCCACAGCGGCGCACTGCCGGGAGGCACGACGCCGGACCGCTGGGTCGAGCTGGCGACCGTCACCGCCGCGAACCTCGCGGCCACCGCGGCGAAGTTCCTGCTGTTCCGGCTGTGGGTCTTCCGACGGCGGCCCGTCCCCACCAACGCTCCCGCAGATCCTGCCGCTTCCGAGCTATCGCTCCCGCAGTCATCCGCCCCGACCACAGAAATGACGCAGTCATGAGCACCACCGCCGCTCCCCCCAGATCAGACGACAGACCCTACGACACGGCACGGGTCGGCGAGCGCCGAACAGGCTACGCACCCAGCGCCCGGTGCCACCAAAGAGGCCAGGCGGAAGCATGGTGCAGGGTGAAACCGGGTTGTCCGACGCCGCGGCGCGTCTCGGAGTGGGTGGCGGCCACCTTCCAGTCCGAGACCACCGGCGGCGGCACTGTGTTCGACCTGTCCTGACGAACGCTGACTACAGCCGCAGGGAAATTGCCGGGCGACCGTCCTCGCCGGTTTCCACCGAGGCGGAAACGGCGGTGTAATCCGGGATGTGCAGCACGCCGTCGGGAAGGACGCCGGTGTTCGGGCCCACCGCGACAGTCCGGATGCCGGCAGCTACTCCCGCAGCGATGCCAGCAGGAGCATCCTCGAACACCACTGCTTCCGAGGGGTCTGCCCCGAGCAGGGACGCGCCGCGCAGGTAGCCCTCGGGGTGCGGCTTGCCGCGGGACACGTCCTCGGACGTGACAACCGCTGCCGGCATCTCCACCCCTGCCGCCGCCATCCGGACGGTGGCGAGATCGCGCGACGCCGACGTCACCAGGGCCACGGCGTCGGCCGGCAGGGACTCGAGCAGCTGCAGCGCACCCGGCACTGCGACGATGCCGGCGGTCTCAGCCAGTTCCATCTGCCCCAGTTCTGTCGCCAGGGCATGGACGTCGGACCCCTCCGGCGCAAAGCGGCGGACAGTATCCAGCGCCTGCACTCCGTGGGAGGTGCGGAGAATTTCCGCGATATCGAGCCCGTAGCGTCCGGCGAACTCGGTCCACACGCGCTCCACGATGGCTGTGGAATCTACCAGGGTGCCGTCCATGTCGAAGAGGACGGCGCGGGCTGTCAGCGTGACGGTGGCGGACTCGGCAGGAAGGCTCATGGCTTCCATCCTGCCTCATCCGGCTTCCGGACCCGGCGTTCGTGACTTAGCCGTTGGGCCGGTTCGGGAGGTACTGCACCGCCCACTTGTTGCCGTCCGGGTCGGCGAAGTAGACGAAGTGCCCCCAGTCCTGGATGTCCACGTCGCTGACGTCCACGCCGTTGGCCTTGAGCTGGCTGTGCGCTTCGTTGATGTCGCTGACCACCAGCTGAAGGCTGGGCGCCGTGCCGGGAGGAGCATCGTTGAGCCCCTCCCCGATGGCGATCGAGCAGCCCGACCCGGGCGGGGTCAGCTGGACGAAGCGGAGCCCGTCCATGGGCCGTTCGTCGTAGTCAGCGTTGAAGCCGACCTTGTTGACGTAGAAGTCCTTGGCGCGGTCCACATCGGACACGGGTACGAAGACGAGTTCAAGTTTCCAGTCCATGGTGCACAGGCTAGCCGGGGCGCACTGCGCTCCGGAAGACCTCCGGCGCAGGGTCTTAGCCGAACCTTGCGGGCCGGTTACCCGGCAATGCCGTAGAGCCGGTCACCGGCGTCGCCCAGGCCCGGCACGATGTAGGACTTCTCGTTCAGCTTCTCGTCGATGGAGGCGAGGACGATGGTGACGTTGGCGTCCTTCAGTTCCTCCTCCAGCTTGGCCAGGCCCTCCGGAGCGGCCAGCAGGCAGATGCAGGTGACGTCGGCTGCGCCGCGCTTGAACAGGAACTTGATGGCCTCGCGCAGGGTGCCGCCGGTGGCCAGCATGGGGTCGAGGACGAAGATCTGGCGTCCGGAAAGGTCATCCGGCAGCCGCTCCGCGTAGGTGATGATGTCCAGGGTTTCCTCGTCGCGGGCCATGCCCAGGAAGCCCACTTCGGCGGTGGGGACCAGCTTGGTCATGCCCTCGAGCATGCCCAGCCCGGCGCGCAGGATGGGAACCACCAGCGGGGTGGGCTTGGTGAACGCGGTGCCGACGGTGGTGGCGACCGGAGTTTCAATGGTGACCGGCTGGGTGCGGACGTCGCGGGTGGCCTCGTAGGCGAGGAGCGTGACCAGCTCCTCCGTGAGCTGGCGGAAGACCGGCGAAGGGGTGTTCTTATCCCGCAGGACGGTGAGCTTGTGGGCGACCAGCGGATGGTCCACGAGGAGTGTGCGCATGGGTCAAAACTATCACCCGGGGCTTGGCTCCCCGCCCCGGTTTCCGGCTCCTCCCCCGGCATCGGGCGTCCCCTGCAGGCGCTCCTTCTGTTCGGCTTTGCTGTCTTTGAGATGGGCCGGGTGCTCGAATGTGGGGGCGGGGCCCGCATGCTCCCGCCGGCGGATGACATGGAACAGCCGGTGGGCCAGGATGACCACGGCAACCCAGGCCGCCCCGATCAGCCAGGCCGCCATCACGTCCGTCAGCCAGTGGTGGCCGAGGAACACCCGGCTCAGTCCCATAGCGATGATGAACGCTGCCCCCGCGATGATCACCCAGGTCCGTGCCGAGGTCTTTCGGAACTGCAGGCACACCAGGTACACCACGATGCTGATCACCACGGTGGTGTTTAACGTGTGCCCGCTCGGAAACGACGGCGAGAACTCAAACGGCGGAACGGCGTCGAGATGGTCAGGACGGGTGCGGCCCAGCAGGGTCTTGCCCACGCTGGTGGCGGTGACGGAGACTGCCGCCGCGCCGCCCACCAGGATGAGCGGCCGCCAACTGCGGCTGACATAGATCAGCCAGGCCACGAGAATGCTCGCCAGGATGGGCATGCCGATGCCGCCGCCGATGTTCGTGAAGGCCGTAACGGCCGAGTCGAGTCCGGGGCTCCGGTACTCCTTGGCCAGCTGGAGGGCGGGCTTGTCCAGACCCGAGACGCCGTCCTGGTCCACGACGCTGTTGTACACCTCTGCGCTGAGGAGCGTGAGGACCACCACCAGGAAGCCGCCGATGATCAGCGTGATCCACAGGGCCGCGTAGGGCCCGAGCCACCTGCCGTACCGCTCAGTCAGGGACTTCATCGTTACTCCCGGCGCTTGCGTTGTCCGATGCTAAGTATCCTTCGAAACTATCATTGACCCATGGCCCCGGCAGATCCGCAACACCTCGAATGGATGGGCCTTGCCCTCGAAGAAGCCCGGCGGGCCCTGGCTACCGAGGATGTGCCCATCGGCGCCGTCGTGATCGGCCCGGACGGGACCGTCCTGGGTACCGGACGCAACGAGCGTGAGGCCCTCGGGGACCCCACCGCGCACGCCGAGGTGGTGGCCATCCGCGGGGCCGCAGCACGGCTGCGTGAACGTGCGGCGGCCGAAGGCGGCAGCGGCGACGGCTGGCGGCTGGAGGACTGCACGCTGGTGGTGACCCTGGAACCGTGCGCCATGTGTGCCGGCGCGATCGTTCTGGCCCGGATCCACCGCGTGGTGTTCGGGGCCTGGGATGAGAAGGCCGGGGCGGCGGGCTCCGTTTTCGACATTCTGCGCGAGCGCCGACTGAACCACTGGGTGCAGGTTTATGCCGGCGTGCAGGAGGAAGAATGCGGCATGCTGCTGCGGGAGTTTTTCGCGGTGCACCGCACCGGCAGTTAACGGGCCAGCTAGCCCACGGCGTCCAGCGCCTCGATCCGCACCTGGCGGGACGCCGGCGAATCCAGGCTGAAGGAGCGGAAGTCGCCCAGGTCCTCCCGGATCCACGCCTCAACCTCCGCGATGCGCTGCTCGACGGCGGGCGTCCGGCCGGCAAAGAGCCAGGCCGCGATCCTTTCCCTGCCGGGATCGTACTGCCAGAGCCCGATGATCCTGCCGCGGTCAAAGATGGGATGGTCAGGCAAGTCCGCCTGCAGCGCCAGGGTGGCGTCCAGCAGCTTCCGGTCCCGGTCCTCGTCCGCAAACAGGTCCGCCGCGTTCCGCCGGTGCAGCACCAGCGAATCGGTGCCGGCCAGCAGCTGGATCTGTTCCCCTTCCGGTGGACTGAAGTCCGCGAGGCGTTCGACGTCGGCGGGTAGCATCCAGAGCACGTCGCCGGCTGCGGTGGGCACCTCCACGGCCCCGACGGCGGCGAGCGCCGCCTTGCTGTCGGTGAGGGTGAAGCCGGAGAACCACTGGGATTGCTTAACGGTGGCGCCGCCAGTCCAGCCGAGGTAGCGGCGGATCAGTTCCTCGCGGGCGCCTTCGGGGCCGAGCCGGCTGGGAGGCAGGGCCCACTGCGTGTAGCCATAGCGCTGCTGGTCAAGGCGCCCGTTGACCGGAACACGGCGGATCCGGCCGTCTGCCTGCAGCAGCCCCAGCGCCGTGGGCAGCGTGGTGGCGGCCCCCTTTTTCTTGCCTTCCTCGCCCAGGCTCCGCACTGACTCCCCCAGCTCCTCCTTGAGCTGCCGGGGGTCCAGCGGACCGTCGGCTTCGCCGAGGACGTGCAGGATTTGTTCCTCCAGCAGCGTGATCTCGCCGCGGTCCACGCCGAGCCGCGCCAGCACTCGGAAGGCCTCTTCGGCGCTTTTGCCCAGGCTTAGTGCCCAGTCGAAGTCCTCCCGGCCCAGCACGTAGGTGCAGCCGCGGGCGGTGGGCAGTTCGTGGATCCTCAGCTCGCGGACGTCCCTATCCACCTGCTCACGCCGGATTCCGGCGCGCGCGAAGAGGGTCAGGTACGGGTTGGCACCGCCCACAGACCTCGCCCAGCCCGCCGCAGCGAGCACCTCCTGCGACGTGCGGCCTTCGAGTGTGCCGTCCAGCCCCTGCCGGTGCCAGGCCCAGGCACGGAGCAGCTCCGGGGTGAGGGCTTCAACAGCTGGCAGGGTGGCGGCAGACGGGACGTGGCTGGTCATGCCTCATTCTCCATCAGCAGGCGGTTGCGAGGAATGGCCGCCCGGCGACGCTTTCGGCGCCACGTAGCCGAGCACCTGCCGGGCAGTGGCATCCCAGCCGGGCAGGAGTTCCCTCCCGGCGAGGGCGCGTCGGCGCCATTCGGCGCGCAGCCCGGGGTCCGTGAGCCAGCTGCGCAGCAGGGCCGCCAGCGGCTCCGGGTCCGCTTCCCCGTCGGCAGGTTCGCTGCTTCGCTCGTCAGGTTCGCCGCCGAGTTCGACGACGGCGCCGGGCAGGGCGGGTCCAGCACCATTCGGACGTCCTGGGGCAGTTTCCGCACCCAGCCCGAGCGCCTCCACCGCGCCGGTGCCCGCCCGGACGATGACCGGCACCCCGCGGGCCACGGACTCGGTGACCGCCATGCCGAATGCCTCCACCTTGGAGACCAGCAGGCTCAGGTCGGCGGCGTCCCACTGCTCCTCCAATGCCCCGCCGGTTAGTTCGCCGGGCAGCTGCACCCGGCTGCCCAGGCCGTAGTGGTCTACTGCAGCCGCGACCTGGCGGGCGTAGCCGGGGTCCGCGGTGGCCGATCCGACGAGCGCCGCCGTCCACTCCAGATCCTGCAGCCGGGCCAGCGCGCCGAGGAGAACCAGCTGGTCCTTGTTGGGCAGGAGTGCTGCCACGGCCAGCAGTCGCGGCGGCTCGGATCCGTCCGCCACCGGGCCGCGCTCGGTTCCGGGCAGCGCCGCGCGGACGCCGGCTAGGCCGTGCCGCCGGCTGATTTCGGCGGCGGCGGAGCCGCTGGTGCAGATCACGCCGGCGGCCGCCCGCAGCGCCCGGGCTTCCAGGTCCGCATGTTCGTCCAGGGGCATGTGCAACAGGACCCACGGCGCGTGGCCGGCCTCGGCGGCTTCCTCCATCGCTTCGGGGGCGCCAGAGGCGACCAGACCGTCAACGATCGTGACGGTGTTGGTTCCTGCGGTGGTCCCCGTCGTGAGCAAGCCGGCCAGCCGCCGTCGTTCTTCCTTGCTGCCAACCGGCCAGTTGCCGACGACCGGCTGGATGGTTACCGCTGTTCCCAGTTGCTCGAGGCCCTGCGCCAGCGCTGCGTTGTAGACGTTGCCGCCGGAGTTGTGCCGGATGTTTGCGGGTACCAGGAGCCGGATGGCAGGCGGCGGGGGCAGCATGGCCGGGTCAGCTGCGGTCGAATTCAAGGGCATAGCTCGCCCAGGCATCGGGGTTTTCCCGGAGGGTGACGTCCAGGCCGGCGAGCTCACGTCCGTCCTTATCCTCCCGCAAGCGCTTTGCGACGGCGTCGGCAATGTACTGCGCCAAGGCCTCCGTGGTGCTTAGTTTGCCGGCGAAGTCCGGGTGCTCGTCCAGGTTCCGGTAGTTGAGCCCGGCCAGCACCTCCTCAATCATGTTGCCGGCTGCGCCGATGTCCAGGACGATGGCGTCGTCGTTGAGGGCACGACGGCGGAACGTCACTTCCGCGACGAAGGTCGCCCCGTGCAGGCCCTGGGCGGGCCCGAAGGCCTCGCGGGGAAGGCTATGGGCAATCATGAAGTGGCGGCGTACGGTCAGGCTGAACACTGGTTACCTCGCGGTTTCGGTGGGTTCGGTTTCATGGACGGGGTATTCGGGGCCGGAGGCTTCCGTGGGCGGGTATTCAATGACGTGGCACAGCGCTTCGAGCCGGCCCTCGGCCAGGTCCTGGACCACGCCGGGCAGCCCGGCGAAGTCCGAGGCGCCGGTAAGGAAGGCGTCGAACACCGGGTCCTCCAGCAGGGACACAGCGAGCTCCAGCCTGTCGGCGTTGGTCCGGCGGTGCCGGCGGGCCCGCGCCACGGCGCCCACCTGACTGGCCCGGATGGACAGCCTGCGCGCGTGGAAGTCCTCACCGAGCGGGAGCGTGATTTTCCGGTCGGCGTACCAGGACATCTCGATGATGTCGCCCTCATCGCCCACCAGCTTCAGGCTGCGTTCCAGCCCGCCTTCGGACGCGGAGCAGTGGAACACGATGTCGCAGTCCGGCAGGGCATCATCCGGGAGGGCGAAATCAACGCCGACGGCGTCGGCGAGGTCCTTGCGGGCTGGATCGAGGTCCACGAGTTGGAGCCGTGCGAGGGGAAACGTGCGCAGCAGCGTGGCCACCATGCCGCCCACCAGCCCGGCGCCGATCACGGCGACGCGGTCGCCCAGCCTTGGCCCCGCCTCCCAAAGGGCGTTCACGGCCGTTTCCACGGTGCCGGTGAGGACCGCGCGGCGGGGAGGAACGGCGTCGGGAACGCGGGTCAGCGAGGACACCGGGACCACGTAGAGGTCCTGGTGCGGGTGGAGACAGAACACGGTTTGCCCCACCCAGTCCGCCGGGCCCTGCTCCACCACCCCCACGGACAGGTAGCCGAACTTCACCGGCGATGGGAAGGAGCCCTCCTGGTGCGGGGCGCGCATTTCCTCGGCGACGCAGGGCGGAACGGCGGCCTGGTGGACTACAAGTTCGGTGCCCTTGCTGATGCCGGAGTACAGCGAGCGCACCAGCGCCTCCTCCGGGCCGGGAACGGGCAACTCCTCGGCGCGGAGTTCACCCTGGCCGGGGCCCACGGTCCAATATGCGGTTGCTTCGGTCTGCTGCTGGAAAGTAGTCATCTTGCTTATGAATCTAGTGCCCGGCCCCGATTTCCGGGAAGACGCGGCCCGGCTTGGCCGCTACGGGCCCGTCTCGCGGCCGTGCGAAGCATGCCGTTTTGGGGATGCGGGCCTTGCTCCGGTACCCTATTGAGGTTGGTGACGTGTCCGAGCGGCCGAAGGTGCAACACTCGAAATGTTGTTTGGTGTAAAAGCCAACGTGGGTTCAAATCCCACCGTCACCGCCACGTAGAAAGGCCCCGGTTCCCCTGTAACAAAGCGAACCGGGGTCTTTTGCTTTATGCGGACGGGGCTAACCCGGACGGGCTCGCAACCCCGCCGCCGGAGTTAGAGGGCGGCGCTGCCGCCGCGCTGTATGTCGCCCGGGGGCGGCGGCCCGCTCATTCCCCGGTTCGCAGAGCGGGCCGCCTACCGAAGCCGTAGATCCAGGAGACCCGTTACGGCGACGGTAGCGGGATAGTACCGCCGCAGGCTTGGGAAAAGGTGGCGCCGATTTGGAACCTAAGCAAGCTGTCCATTAGTTTTGACGAGAACGTTCCGTGTTCCCCCATACACGGAGCGGTTGCCTAGAAGAACCCCGCCGCACTCCTGTGCGGCGGGGTTCTTCGCTGTATGAGCCAACAGCCGGGTGTGTTACTCGGAGCCGGACTTCTGTTCCCGGTCGAGGAGGTTCTTCCTGATCTCGTCCAGCTTCTCCTTGATGACCCGCTCCGCGTCCGAGATGGTCTTCCCGGCGCTGCTCAGCGGATCCAGCTGCACGTACACCTCGTGCGCCACGGGCAGGTCGTACTCATCCTTCAGGTGCGTGCCGCCGCCTACGCCGTCCAGGGTCAAGTACACCTGGGCGTCGGTCCGGGCGATTCCGGCGATCCTGCCGAACACCACGGTGAAATCGTTCGGCTGAAAGCTAACCGTCTGGCCAACGTGGCTGCGGTCAAGCTCCCCCGCCGTCACGGCCTTCTCATACTGGCTTCCGCTGTAGTTCATCGCTACTCCTCAATTTCGGGGTGGTGACTTACGCCTGCAGTCTATGGCGGACGGGCGGCACGCGCTTGAATGGTTGCAGATCTTTTCGCGCGCAGCAGCTGGCAGGAGGCACTCATGAACGCCACAGGCACCAGGAGCACGGACTACGCCTTCGTCACGGAGTGGCGGGTGGCCGGGACGGCCGAGGAGGTGGCAGCGGTTCTGGGTGACGCCGCAGGGCTGGCGCGGTGGTGGCCGTCTGTGTATCTAAGCGTCAGCCCCATCCATCCGGGCAGTGAAAACGGCGTGGGGCGGATGGCAAGGCTGCACACCAAGGGCTGGCTCCCCTATACCCTGCGGTGGACCCTCACCGTCACGGAACCGATCACCAGCAAGGGCTTCGCGATCCGCGCAACGGGCGACCTGGACGGGACCGGACGCTGGACATTCGAGCAGGACGGCCCGGAGGTCCTGATCACATATGACTGGCGGGTCAGCGCCACCAAGCCGCTGCTGAGGCGGCTCAGCTGGCTGCTGAAACCCGGCTTCTCCGCCAACCACCGGTGGGCAATGGCCCGGGGCCAGGAAAGCCTCGCGCTGGAACTGCGTCGCCGGAGGGCGGGAACCGGTCCGCACTCCGTCCCCGCACCACCGCCGCCCACGTTCCCGCGGGTGGCGGGGCGTGGGCGGCGGATGGACGAGCGGGTTCGTGGCTAGGCGTTAGCCAGAACGGGCTCCGGCGGTGCCTGGTGGCGCTCGGCCTTCGGCTTGGCGAACCTCAGGTACAGCGACGGGACCACGAACAGGTTGAGCAGCGTGGACGTCACCAGCCCGCCGAGGATCACCAGGGCCATGGGATGTTCAATCTCATGGCCGGGGATGTTCCCCAGGACCACCAGCGGCACCAGGGCAAGTCCCGTGGCCAGGGTGGTCATCAGAATAGGCGAGAGGCGTTCCCCGGCGCCCCGCAGGACCAGTTCCGGACCGAACTTTTCACCCTCATACTTCTCCAGGTGCTGGCAGTGGTTGACGAGCAGGATGCCGTTCCTGGCGGCGATGCCCATGACCGTCAGGAAGCCCACAATGGAGCCCAGTGACAGCACGCCTCCGCCCATGAATGCGGCAAACACCCCACCCACCAGGGCAATCGGGAGCGTGAGGATCACCAGCGTGGCCAGCCGCCAGCTGCCGAAGGCAACCTGCAGCAGCAGGTAGATAACGGCCAGCGCCCCGATGGCGAGCGTCAGCAGGGTCTTGGTCGCCGCCTGCCGCTCCTGGAACTCACCCAGGATCTGGGTACGGAAGCCCTGCGGCAGCTCCACCTTCTTGAGCCCTTCCTCCATGGCCGCAACCACGTCGCCCAGAGCGCCGTCCCTGACGTTGGCTTCGATATCGATCCGTCGGGAGTGCGCGTCACGCTGGATGACGTTCGGGGTCGGTTTCACCTGGACGCTGGCCACATCGGACAGCAGGATCTTCTGCCCGCTCGGTGTATCGATTGGCAGGTTCCTGATGCTGCTGATATCCGACCGGACCTCTGGCGGGCTCCAGACCTGGACGTCGTAGGCCTTGCCGCCGCGGTAAACGTCGCCCACCTCCTCGCCGGCCACCATCGTCGCCGCCGCCCGGCGGACGTCGCCCGGCTTCAGCCCGTAGCTCTGGGCTTTGGCCAGATCAACCTCGATGTTCAGCTGAGGAATGTCCTTTTGCAGCGCCGTATGGGGGGCCACCGTTCCTTCGGTCTGCTCAAAAATCGTCTGAATCTCCGCAGCCTTTGAACGCAGGAGGGCCAGGTCGTCCCCGTAAAGCCGGACGACGACGGCGTCGCTGGCACCCGTGAGAACCTCACGGATTCTCTCCTTTAGGTAGGTCTGGACGTCGCGCACAATGCCGGGATAGCCGTCCACCACTTCATGGATTGACTTCAGCGTCTTGTCATAGTCCACGGCAGGGTCGATGCTGATCCAGTTCTCACCGAAGTACACCCCCACGACCTCGTCGGCGTTGAAGGCCTGCCCAATGTGCGAGCCGCAGTTCCGGACCCCCGGGATCGTCAGCAGTTCCTCGCAGGCTTTCTGGCTAACGCGGTATTCCTCCGTAACCGACGTGCCCGGCTGGGTCAGCCAGTGCATCAGGAAGTCGCGCTCCTTGAAGTCCGGCAGCAGTGACTGCCCGAGCAGCGGTGCCGTGATGGCACCGATGGCCGCCATGGCACCGAAGGTCGCGTACCCCGCCACGGGCCGCCGCACCATCCGGCTCAGGACCGCGCGGTAGCCCCGTTTGAGTATCCTCACAAGGGGCGGTTCCTGTTCCTTCAGCGGAACTTTCCGCATGAAGATCAGGGCGAGCGCGGGTGTAACGGTCAGCGCCACAAGCATCGACGCCAGCACCGCCAGGGTGTAGGAGATGGCCAGCGGCCTGAAGAAGGCCCCGGTCAGTCCCTGCAGGAAGAAGATCGGCACCGCCGCAGCGATGATGATCAGCGTGGCGTAGATGATCGGCCCCCGGACCTCCAGCGAGGCTTCGAGGACCACCGAGGCGGTGGATCTTGTGCCGCCCTCCGCCCGGTGCTGCCGGAGTCTTCGGATGATGTTCTCGATGTCGATGATCGCATCATCCACCACCACCCCGACGGCAATCACCAGCCCCGCGAGGACCATGGTGTTCACCGATGCTCCTGTGAGGTAGAGGACGGACGCCGCCGTCACCAGTGACAGCGGGATGGCGATCAGGCTGATCAGCGCCGTGCGCCATTGGAAGAGGAACGCGCCCAGCACCAGCACCACGAGGATGCAGCCCAGCATCAGCGCGCGGCTGAGGTTGTTCAGGGACTCCTCGATGAACGTTGCGGGCCGGAAGATCTCCGTATCAACGGTGATGCCGCTGAGTCCCGGCTCCATTTGCTGCAGGGCAGCCTCAACGCCCCTCGTGACTTCCAGGGTGTTGCCCCAGGGAAGTTTCTCGACGATGAGCATGAGCCCTTGGCCCTGGTTGATCACGGCGTCGCCAATGAGCGGCTGATGGTCTTCCACGACGTTGGCCACATCACCCAGGCGGAGCGGCTTCCCGTTCCTCTCCTCGATGGTGATCTCAGCGAGGTCCTTCGGAGTGGTGATTGGCAGCACGTGCTGGATCCCGACCCGCTGGTTGGGCGTCTCAATGTGGCCGCCGGTGCCGATGACGGAACCCGGCGAATACTGCAGCAGGCCGGCGTCGAGGGCGTTGGCGGTGACCTCCATGACCTGGTTCAGGCTGACGTCATTGGCCTTCAGCTTGTCCGGAATCGCTTGCACCTGCAGCATCTGCAGCCGCTCGCCCCAGATGGCTACATTGGCCACACCCGGGACCCGCAGCAGGTGGGCGCGGATCTTCCAGTACGTGATCATGGACATTTCCATGAGCGAACGCTGGTCCGAAGTCAGCCCGATCTTCATGACCCGGCTGGTGGACGACAGCGGCTGCAGGATCACCGGCGGCGCCGCCCAGGTGGGCAGCGACGGTATGACGTTGGCGATCCGCTCCGAGACCAGCTGGCGGGCCTTAAGCAGGTCCGCTCCCGGGGCGAAAATCAGCACGATCGAGGACAGCTGCTCCACGGACTTGGAGCGGATCTCATCCAGACGCTCAACGCCGTTGAGGGCGTCTTCGAGGGGAACGGAAACCAACTGCTCCACCTCGGCAGCGGTAAGGCCGATGCAGATAGTCTGAATCTCCACCTTCGGCGGTGCAAATTCGGGAAAGACGTCCACGGAGGCCGTGCTGAGCTGGACGCCGCCGAACGCCATCATTGCCACCGCGATGGCCACCACCAGGGCGCGGAATTTCAGGCTGAACCCGACAATCCGGCGCATGTCAGTGACCCTTTGTGCCGAATTCGGCGCCGAAAAGTTCCGCGGCACCAACGGTGACAACATCGGTTCCTACAGGCGGACCGGACTGGAGCTGCACCTTGTTGTCTGCAATCTTCTCCACCGTCACTGCGGCCCGGATGTAGGTCCGCGGCTGGGGATTGGTGTAGACCCAGGTCTTCCCGTTGGCGTCATAGACCAGTGAGCCGTAGGGCACCTGCAGCGGGCTGCCTTCACCCTTGGTCACCTTGACCGTGGTCACTCCCAGCCTTTCCACTGCCTTGTCGGTCAGCGTCAGTTTGTTCAGGTCCGGGCCGGCCTTCTCCATGGTGGACGCTGCCTGCCCGGCGGGCGCCGCGGCGGTTTTCACTGTGGCACATCCGGAGAGGCCAATGGACGCTGTGCAGACCAGCACCAGAACGGAACGCCAGCCCCCAAATTCACTATTGCTTTTCATGACAATTCCGACCTCTCTGCCAGAACCGGTCCGTTGTTGATCACCAATGAGCTCCCCCAGTCCGTGTTGGTCCGTGGACCAATGCGGAGGAAGAGGATCGGCAGAATGAATAGGGTCAGCAGGGCAGTGGTAATAAGCCCGCCCCACACAACCAGCGCCAGCGGAAGGAGCATGCCTCCGCCGACCGGCCCGCCGAGCAGCACCAGCGGCACCAGTGCCAGTCCGGTGATCACGGTGGTCAGAACAGTGGGCAGAAGCCGCTCTCCGGCCGCCTGCCGCATGAGATGTGCCGGCGAATCCGACGGGGCACGGGACTGCAGTGATTGATACGTTCCCATCAGCATGACCACGTCCCTGATTGCCAGGGCGAGCACCGCCGCCAGGGCCACCAGCACATACACGGAGCCGAAACCGCCGCTCAGGTCGGCGGCGAGGATTCCGCCTGACAGTGCAACCGGAAGCAGCAGGAAGACGAGCCCTGCGAGCCGCCAGTTGCCGAGGACCGTCAGCAGCAGGACCAGGATGCCGGCTGCCGCCGCCAGGGCGAGCCACCAGATCAAGGCACCGGCGGCCTGCTTTTCGGCGTACTGCGGCGGGATCTCAGCGTGGTATTCCACGGGGAACTGCATTCCCTTGATGGCCGCCTGGACATCCTGCGTGACGTCGCCGAGGCTGCGGCCCTGGATGTTGGCCACGACGTCGATGCGCCTGGAGGTGTCGTCATGGTGGATCACGGTCTGGTTCGGGCGGAGCGTGACCGTGGCCACGTCACCCAGCCGGACCTGCCCGCCTTCAGGCTTGTCAACCATCATGTCGGTGACGCTTGTCAGGCTGTTCCGGGTGTTTTCTGTACCCTTGACGATCACCTGGAACACCTTTTGCTGCTCGAACAGGTAGCCGACCTCGATGCCCTGCAGGACGGTGGCAGCCGCGCGCCTCACATCGCCGGGCTTGATGCCCTGCTTCTGTGCCTTGGCGAGGTCAACCTCGATTTCCGCAACAGGCTGGTCTACCGTGACGTCCACCTGCGGATCAACCACACCGTCCGTACGCGACAGAATCCCGTGGATCTCGTTTGCCTTCTGCCGGAGGATGTCCAGGTCCACGCCAAACACGCGCACCCTGAACTGGCGGTTGTCGATTTCGCTGGCAGCAGCCACCTGCTGCTCCGGGTAGGTGGTCACCTTTGCCGTCAGGCCCGGGTAGCCTTCAACAATCTCCTGCACCTCAGCGCGCACGTTGCTGAGGTCTGCGCCGTCCTCCATGGTCACCCAGAGTTCACCGGCGTTGACGTCGGAGGAGGTATCGGAGGTGATGGCCCGTCCAACGTGGCCGCCCACGGAGGAAACTCCGCGGATTCCGCTGAGCTCTTCGCTGGCCTTGGTCATGACTCTGTTCATCACGTCTGTCCCCGTGCTTGCCGCCGATGCCCATTCCACAAGGAGGGTCCGGTCGGGAACAGCGGCCACAACCGGAAGTTCCCTCGTGGCAGCGGGGACGATGGCAAGTGCCGCAATGGCCAGTGCCGCTGCCGCAAGTGCGAACACTGTGGCCACCGCTCCGGTGAAGGCCCGCGCCGTGCGCTCGTAGCCGAGCCGGGCTTTGCGGACCACCGAAAGGCTGCGCCGTGGCCGCCGGTGACCCCGCAGCAGCAGGCTCGCCAATGCCGGCGTCACCGTCAGGGCAACGAGCATCGCCACAGCTGTGGCCAACAGGTAGGACAGCACCAGGGGCTTCAGGAACGCACCCTCCACACCCGGGACAAACAGCGCCGGCGCGAGGGCAAGGAGAGCGGTAAGTCCGGCGAACAGGACAGGCACGCGGGACCGCTGCAGCCCGTGGGCAAGCAGGGCTTCGCGTGACACCCGATCATCGGCCGATTCCCGCCGGAAGCTGTGCAGGTCGGTGATGACATCGCCGATGACGACGAGGAGGGCAAGGACCAGACCCGCGAACGCCATCACATTCAGAACCGCTCCTTGGAACTGCAGCACCAGTGCCGCGGCCATGGCCGCCACGGAAATGGCGACGAAGGCCAGCAGGGCGTACCGCCAGGACCGGAATGCGATGCCAATCAGGGCCGTAACCACCAGGAGGCTGATCAGCAGGGCAAGACCCAGGCTGCCAACAGCGGACTCAACGAATGACGCCGGGCGGAATACCGTGGAGTCGACCGTGATGCCGGAAAGGCCTGGACGCAGCCCGTCCAGTACCGCCTCGACCCCCTGCGTCACGTCCGCAACACTCGTGTCGGGGAACTTCTCGATGACCAGCAGCAGGCCGGGCGACTTGCCGGTGACAGCGTCGCCGATCAGGGGCTGGTGGTCTTCGCTCAGGGTGGTCACATCGGACAGCGTCAGCGTCTTGTCCGCTGCGCCTTCAACGCTGACCTTGCCGAGGTCTGCCGGCGTCCGGATCGGAAGCACGTGCTGGATGCCGATGCGCTGGTTGGCGGACTCGAGGAAGCCGCCTGTGCCCGGGGTTGACGCTTCCAGGAAGCTCAGCGGGGATACCCACACCGCATTGCCGGCGGTTTCAACCACCTGGCTAAGGGTGACGTTTTTCGCCTTAAGTTGCTTCGGGTCCACCTGCACCTGCAGCTGCTGCTCGCGCTGCCCGTAGATGGAGACGTTTGCCACGCCCGGGACGCCCATGAGCGCCGGCTTGAGATCCCAGCGGGCCAGGACGGACATGTCGATTGGGGACACGTCCTGGGAGGACATCTGCACCATCATGACGCGGCTCGTCGAGGACAGCGGCTGCATCAGCACCGGCGGAGCTGACACGTTGGGCAGAGCGAAGGCCTGCGTCAGCCGCTCCGCAACGAGCTGCCGGGCACGGAGGATATCGGTGCCAGGCTCAAAAACCATTTCAATCGAAGAGAGGCCCGGGACTGACTTCGAACGAATTTCGTCGAGCCAGGCAACCCCGTTCAGCAGGTCGGCCTCCATAGGCGAGGTAATGAGCTGTTCGACCTCCACGGCGGACAGGCCCAGTGCCTCGGTTTGGATCTCCACATGCGGCGGAGAGAATTCTGGAAGATTATCCACTGGCATTGACGGCAGGGTTGTTAATCCCAACCCCAGAATGCCGGCAGCAGCGGCTAAAACAATCAATCGAAACTTAAGACTCCAGCGGACAAGCCAACCGGTCATAACCTCAGCCCCCATCGTTATTGGCTTCGGCGGCGTTGCCGGAAACCAATGACTGATGCGCCTCTTCAGGAACGTCCGTAGCGGCGTTGCCACGGACGAGTGCCGAGCTGTCTCCCCGCAACCCTGCGCAACCCCCGTTGCCGGGGGACACTTCTGGCCACGGGAGTGATGATGGACCGCGGCCAGACTACGAGCGGTGTTTCCTTGCCGGAATCCTTGCGGGGGTGGATTCCTACAAGGTAAAGACAAGCGAGACCAAGATCATTTTGGCACACCGAAAACTGCAGATCAACGCAACTTCGGTCCCAGAATTGGGTAATTCTGCGCTACGAAGCGGGTTTATCGTTGCATCAGCGTCGGCAGGAGCCCTCTTGGACCGAACGGACAAGGTCCGCTCCGCAGATGTCACAATCCGGGCGTCAAATCGGAGTCCCCGCCGCGCCTTCGTTGACTACGGCGGGAACGCCCGCAATGTTAGAGCCATGAGGCCTCAGCGAATCACTAACGGACTGATATGCACGACGGCGGCTGCCGCCCTGGCGCTGCTGCTCACCGCTTGCGGACCAAGCCAGCCCGCCACCCAGGGGACTACGGAACCGGCAACCGGCTCAACCACCCCGAGCACGCAGGCAGCCCCCGAAACGTCCGCACCGCCGTCGGCCTCTTCTTCGACCTCCCAATCGCAACCGGCTTCGCCAGCTACAACTTCTTCGGCTCCGGAGGCACCGCAGTCCACCGCCGCCGGCGCCCAGCTGTGCAAGGCCGCAGGACTGAAAGCCACCACGGATGCCACGGGCGGCGGTGCCGCCGGCAGCGTCTACATGGAGCTGATCCTCACCAACAGCGGCAACGCCTCCTGCCACCTCAAAGGGTTCGCGGGCGTGTCCCTGACCACCGGACCCAACGGGCAGCCGATCGGGGCCCCGGCCCAGCGCGACAGCTCCGCCGCCGTCCAGGACGTTCTGCTGGCACCCGGGAAATCAGGCACCGCGGTGCTCCGCTACACGCAGGCGGGGAATTACCCGGACTGCACCAAGACCCCTGCCGCCGGATTCAGGATCTACCCGCCGGAGGACACGGCATCACTGTTCGTGTCCCGGCCCTCGGATGCCTGCAGCAACGCCTCCATCGAACTCCTTAGCATCGGTGCATTTCAGACCCGCTAGAGCGAAGTTTGCCGCAAGCAACCTGTCCAGTTCCAAGCCTGTTCCGGCCCCAACTTCGTAAGTACACTTACGATTACGTCGGGGTCCCCGCTGCCAGCGTCGGGCCTGCTGCGGGAACGCCCCGCGACAAAGACGCAGGCCAAAGGCAGGTTGAGACACGTGACGTCACTCTGGTTGGACCGCACCGACACTTTCACCGGCGACCCGTTCACCCCCGGCGAGTCCTATGACACCGTGGTGGTGGGCGCCGGCCTGACCGGCCTGACCACGGCACTGTTGCTGGCCCGCTCGGGACAGAACGTGCTTGTCCTGGAAGGGCGCGGCCTGGGCGCCGTAGCCACCGGCAACACCACGGCCAAGGTGACCCTGCTGCAGGGCACCGTGCTGTCGTCCCTCCGGCAGCAGTACTCCCAAAAGGTGGTGGACGCCTACGTGTCCGGCAACCGCGAGGGGCAGGCATGGCTGCTGCGGTACCTGGAGCAGCGCGGCGTGCCGTTCCAGGTACGCGACGCCTACACGTACGCCGCTACCCAACAGGGCACGGAGGCAGTGCGGGCGGAGCTTACGGCGGCCCTCGCCGCCGATCTGGAGGTGGACTACGTCCGGGATGCGGGTTTGCCGTTCCCTATCCGGGGAGCCGTGCTCCTTCGCGGGCAGGCCCAGATCAACCCCATGGATGTGCTCACCGCGCTGGCAGAAGACGTCCGGGGCCACGGCGGCAGGATCGTCACAGGGGTGCGGGTGCGGAACGTCACGGGCGCGGGGCCGTCAACCGTCCATGCTGACCGCGGAGCGGTCCAGGCCGACTCGGTGGTGCTGGCCACGGGCAGCCCCATCCTGAACCGCGGCCTGTATTTCACCAAGCTCAAGCCGAACCGCTCCTACGCCGCAGCCCTGGAGCTCGCAGGAAACGCGACGCCGCCGGAGGGCATGTACATTTCCGTGGAACAGCCCGTGCGCTCCATCAGGGATTACCCGGCGGACGGCAAGAATCTTCTGCTGGTAGGCGGCAACGGGCACCCCGTCGGAAGGGCCCGTTCAGAGAAGGAACATCTGGAGAACGTCCTGTCCTGGGCACAGCAGCACTTCCCCGGTGCCACCGTCACCCACACATGGTCCGCGCAGGATTACCAGGCCACCAACCTCATGCCATTCTTCGGCAAACTCCCCCGCGGCCGCGGGCGCATCTTCTTCGGCACCGGCTACAACAAGTGGGGCATGACCAATGCGGTGGCCGCGTCCCTGGGCATCGCCGCGGACATCCTCGGAGGCCAACTGCCGTGGGCCAACACCATCCACCGCAGGGTGACATCACCTCCGGGCGCGGCCTCGGCCGTGACCCTCAACGCGGGAGTGGCCGCCACATTGGCCAAGGACTGGGGCAGACTGCAGAAGCTTCCTCCGTCGGACGGCACCGTGCCCGAAGAGGGCACCGGCACCGTGACGATGCGCGAACGGAAGCCGGTGGCCACCTCCACCGTCAACGGAACGACGTGCAGCCTGTCCGCGGTCTGCACGCACTTGGGCGGAATACTGCACTGGAACGACAACGAAAAGTCCTGGGACTGCCCGCTGCACGGCTCCCGGTTCAGCAGCGACGGCCAGGTCCTGGAGGGGCCAGCCACCCGCGACCTTCCTCCGGCCGGGTAAGACCGACCTGATGCTTCTATTGGTGTCGGTGCCGTGAGGCATGATGGAGGCATGCAGTCGCAGGAGCCCGCGGGCACAGCCACCGGCACGTCTGCCGGGGACTCGATGGGCCAGTTCAGCCGGCCCACCAGGGAGTGGTTCCTCGGTGCGTTTTCCGAGCCCACCCCCGCCCAGCACGGGGCTTGGAACGCGATTTCGTCCGGTTCACACGCCCTTGTTGTTGCGCCCACCGGCTCAGGTAAAACCCTGGCTGCATTCCTCTGGGCCCTGGACAGGCTCCTGGTGTCCGGGTCGGCCGCACCCGACGCTGCCGCGCCGGATGCTGCCGTGCTGCCGGGCCTTGAAGAACCGCCAGCCGGCGCCAAAACCAGGCAGTCGCGGGCACGGAAGCCCAAGCGGAAAACCCGCGTACTGTACATCTCCCCGCTCAAGGCGCTTGGCGTCGACGTCGAACGCAACCTCCGCTCCCCGCTGATCGGCATCACGCAGACGGCCAAGCGGCTGGACCTGCCGGCTCCCCTGATCACCGTCGGCGTCCGGTCCGGCGACACCCCCGCCGCGGACCGCCGTGCCCTGCTCAGCAACCCGCCGGACATCCTGATCACCACCCCCGAGTCCCTCTTCCTGATGCTCACGTCCAGGGCCCGGGAAACACTCAGCGAGGTGGATACCGTCATCGTGGACGAGGTCCACGCCGTGGCCGGCACCAAGCGCGGGGCGCATCTTGCCGTGTCGCTGGAGCGGCTGGACGCCCTGCTGCCCGCGCCGGCGCAGCGGATCGGGCTCTCCGCCACGGTCGAGCCGCGGGAACTGGTGGCGCAGTTCCTGGCCGGTTCCGCCCCGGTGGAGGTCGTGGCCCCGCCCTCCCGGAAGAACTGGGACCTCACGGTGTCCGTCCCGGTGGAGGACATGTCCGATCTGCAGGGCGCCGCCGGAGCCTTCGATTCCGGGCCGGCCTCCGGCCTGCAGCCGCAGGCCTCGATCTGGCCGCACGTGGAGGAAAAGATCGTGGACCTGGTCCTGGCCAACCAGTCCACCATCGTCTTCGCCAACTCGCGCCGGCTGGCGGAACGCCTGACCGCGCGGCTCAACGAAATCCACGCGGAACGCCAGCTCCTGACAGTGGGCGGAGGCTGGGACGACCCCGCACCACCCGTGCCCGGAGGCGTCCCGGCGTCGACCGCCACGCCTGCCCACATGATGGCGCAGGCAGGAAGCACCGCGGGGGCAGAGCCGCTGCTGGCCCGCGCCCACCACGGCTCAGTGTCCAAGGACCAGCGTGCCCTGATCGAGGACGACCTCAAATCCGGCCGGCTGCGCTGTGTCGTGGCCACGTCCTCACTGGAGCTCGGCATCGACATGGGTGCCGTGGACCTCGTGGTGCAGGTCGAGTCCCCGCCTTCAGTGGCCAGCGGGCTGCAGCGCGTGGGCCGCGCCGGGCACCAGGTGGGCGAAATCTCCCAGGGCTACCTGTTCCCCAAGCACCGCGCCGACCTCGTGCACACCGCCATCACCGTTGAACGCATGCTGGACGGCAAGATCGAGCGGCTGAGCGTGCCAGCCAATCCCCTGGACATCCTGGCGCAGCAGACCGTCGCGGCCACCGCCCTGGGCAGCATCGACGTGGAGGAGTGGTTCTCCACCGTCCGCCGCTCAGCCCCGTTCGCCACCCTCCCCCGCTCCGCCTTCGAGGCCACGCTGGACCTGCTGGCCGGGCGCTACCCCTCGGATGAATTCGCCGAGCTCCGGCCGCGGATCGTCTGGGACCGCAACGCCGGGACCATCGAGGGCAGGCCGGGAGCCCAGCGGCTGGCCGTCACGTCCGGCGGCACCATCCCGGACCGCGGGCTGTTCGGCGTCTACATCATCGGCACGGAGACGGAGGGATCGGCCTCCCCCGCCGGGGCGGGCGACGGCAAGGGTTCGGGCACGGCCCCGGCCAAGGGAGGCCGGCGGGTTGGCGAGCTTGACGAGGAAATGGTCTATGAATCCCGCGTCGGCGACATCTTTGCGCTGGGCGCCACCAGCTGGAAGATCGAAGACATCACGCACGACCGTGTGCTCGTCTCGCCCGCCTTCGGCCAGCCCGGCAAGCTGCCCTTCTGGAAGGGCGACTCGCTGGGACGCCCCGTGGACTTGGGCCGCGCCCTTGGCGCGTTCGTCCGCGAACTGTCAGCGTCCGACGTCGGCCCCGCCACCGAACGCTGCAAGGCCAGCGGCCTTGACGACTTTGCCGCGAACAACCTCCTCCAGTACCTGTCCGAACAGAAGCTGGCCACGGAGGTGGTCCCGAGCGACACGACGCTCGTGGTGGAACGCTTCCACGACGAACTCGGCGACTGGCGGGTCATTCTGCACAGCCCGTTCGGCATGCCAGTTCACGCGCCGTGGGCCCTGGCCGTGGGCCAGCGGCTCCACCAGCGGTACGGGCTGGACGGGTCCGCCATGGCCGCCGACGACGGTATCGTGCTCCGGGTTCCCATGATGGAGGACGAGCCTCCCGGCGCCGAACTGTTCCTGTTCGACCCCGAGGAGCTGGAGCAGATTGTCACCGCCGAGGTGGGCGGCAGTGCCCTGTTCGCCTCCCGGTTCCGCGAGTGTGCTGCGCGGGCCCTGCTGCTGCCCCGGCAGACCCCCGGGAAGCGGCAGCCCCTGTGGCAGCAGCGGCAGCGGTCCGCCCAGCTGCTGGACGTCGCCCGGAAATACCCGTCGTTCCCGATCGTTCTGGAAACCGTCCGCGAATGCCTGCAGGATGTGTATGACTTGCCGGCGCTGAAGGATATCGCCGCCTTGGTTGAACGGCGGGAACTCCGGATCGTCCAGACCACCACCCAGCAGCCGTCCCCGTTCGCCAAGTCCCTGCTGTTCGGCTACGTGGCGCAGTTCCTCTACGAAGGCGATTCCCCGCTCGCCGAACGGCGTGCGGCCGCACTGGCGCTCGACTCCACGCTGCTCAACGAACTCCTGGGGCGCGTGGAACTGCGCGAACTCCTGGACGCCAGAGTCATCGACCAAACCGAACGCGAGCTGCAGCGTCTTGCCCCCGACCGCAAAGTCCGCGGCATGGAGGGCGTGGCCGATCTGCTCCGCCTGCTGGGCCCCCTGGACCCCGGGGAAGTTGCGGCCCGGCTCACCTCGCCGGACGCGCCTGCCGAAACCGACGTCTCGGCGGTTGAGCCCGCCGAAACCAGATCCGCCGGAACCACAGTTGCCGAAGCCGCCGCCCACCTCGCGGCCCTCCAGCGGGCCAACCGGGCCATCCAGGTGACCATCGCCGGCGTCGAACGCTTCGCCGCGGTGGAGGACGCGGCCAGGCTGAGAGACGCCATCGGCGTCCCGCTGCCCATGGGCGTTCCGCTTGCCTTTATCGAGCCGGTGGCGGACCCGCTGGGCGATCTCGTCTCGCGCTATGCCCGCACCCACGGTCCGTTCACCGCCACCGAAGCCGCTGCCAGGCTGGGACTTGGCGTCGCCGTCGTCGGAACTGCCCTCAAGCGGCTGGCAGCCGACGGCCGCGTGGTGGAAGGCGAGTTCCGGCCCCATGCGGAGGTGGCTGGCGGCGAACGCCCGGCGGCCGCCGCTTCTGATTCCGGTGCCGGTCTCGACCCCGTCGCGGAAGCGGCGGCGGCGTCGGCCGGGGCCTCAGCGGCCGTGTCCCTGGCCGGAAGTGAATGGTGCGACGCGGAAGTGCTCCGCAAGCTCCGCCGCCGCTCGCTGGCCGCGCTGCGGGCCGAGGTGGAGCCCGTGGACATCACCGCCTACGGCCGGTTCCTGCCGGCGTGGCAGCACGTCCGCACTCCGGGCGCGGGACGGGGGCAGCCGGCGCTGCGCGGACTCGACGGCATCATCACCGCGGTGGACCAGCTCTCCGGCGTGCCCATCCCCGCGTCCGCCTGGGAACCGCTGGTGCTCGCCAGCCGGGTGTCCAACTACCAGCCCGCCATGCTGGACGAGCTCATGGCCGCCGGGGAGGTCCTCTGGTCAGGTGCCGGCTCGCTTCCGGGCAACGACGGCTGGATCAGCCTGCACCTCGCGGATTCGGTGGAACTGACGCTGAACCCTGCCCCCGAGTTTGAACCGGGCGATGCCCAGCGGCGGCTGCTGGACCACCTGCAGACCAACGGAGGCGGTTACTTTTTCCGGCAGCTGACGGACATTGCCGGCGGCATGGACGCCGTACTGGGCGACCAGGACGTCGTTTCCGCCATCTGGGATCTCGCCTGGGCCGGCCGGGTCACCGGGGACACGTTCGCCCCGGTGCGGTCCCTGATCGCCGGCGGACACACAGCCCACCGGCAGGTCGCGCGCGCGCCGCGGGCCAGGGCGCCGCGCCTCAGCCGGCTCGGACGGTCGCACGGGACCGGACTGCTCGGCTCCCCGGGACTGTCCGGCGGACGCTAC
>NZ_QLNP01000031.1 GCF_003261175.1 Arthrobacter globiformis
GATTGTTCCCGCCCCGAGCGCGGCCAGCGTCAACGGCAGATCCCCGCTCAGCCTCGCCGATTCCTCCAGAAACCGTGCCGCCGACCCCTCACTCACAGTCAGCGCACCCGCCACCTCCGCCGTCACCGACATCTGCAACACGTCCTGCTCCGACCGGGACGCATCAGGAGCAGCCAAAGCCGCCTCAGCAGCAGCGAAACCGGCCGCGGCCTGCACCTTCAACGCCGCCACGCGTGCCTCTAACCGGCCTGCCTCGGCCAGAGCATCCAACCAGGCATCCGCCTGATCCCGCAGCGGATCACCACCCGGCCCAGCGCCTGCACCGTCAAGGGAATCAGCACCCTTGGACGAGCCAGCAGCGGCAAGTGAGCCAGCACCGGTCACACCCCCGGAACCGGCCGCGGCGCCGGCCGCGGCGCCGGCGGCCTCACGGACAAAAAACAGCCAGCGCAGCAACAGAGGACTCCACGCCCTCCACCGTCTGCACCGCGGCCTTCGCATCCATACCCACAGCATGACAGGGGGCACCGACATTAAAAGGGCGGATCTGGCCCCACAAGCGGGACGGATCGAAAACTTATTTTAGGCCGATCAAGAACGAAAACTCGGTAGCAGCTCAGGGTGCCTCCAGTGGTGATTTGTATACACTACAGCGCGGCCTGGTCAGGAAAAGCGGGAGGACTGCTGGGCAATCCCGCCTTCTGTGTATACACTCAGATTGATCAAGCCGAAGAAGGGACACGGAATGCGTGCCAGTGACAGGGCCTATGCGGCGCTGCGCGAAGAGATCATCGAATGGCGTCTCCTCCCCGGCACGGTACTCGCCGAAGTCGAACAATCCGAACGCCTCGGCGTCTCACGCACCCCGCTCCGGGAGGCGCTGAGCCGCCTGACGGCGGAAGGGCTGACGACGGCGGGCGGCCGCGGCGTCGTCGTCACCGACATCTCATTGGACGACATCGACGAGCTGTTCGAGCTCCGCGAAACCCTCGAGGGAAAGGCTGCCGCGCTGGCAGCTCAGCGCGGAGATGCCGACGTCTTCCTGAAGCTCCGGAGCGAACTGCTGGACGCGCCCGCCCTGCTCAACTCTCCGGATCCCGCCCGGCACGACTATTACGAGCTTGTCGGGCGCCTGGATGCAGCCATCGATGCTGCCATCGCCAACTCCTACCTGGCGCAGGCCATGCGGGGCCTGCGCGTCCACCTTGTCCGGGTCCGCAGGCTGGCCGCCGACGACCACGCCCGGCTCACGGCCGCGGCAGCTGAACATGCCGCCATCGCCGAAGCCATCGCCGAAGGCAACCCGCGGCTTGCCGAAGCAGCCACCACCGTCCATCTGCACCGCAGTCTTTCCCACGTCAAGGCCGCCCACACATCCGCCCAGAAGGAGTCCCATGGTTAAGGAACACCACGTCCGCGTTTACAAGAGCGAGGAAAACCTCCCCCGCGAGGACCAGCTCGCCCACAAGATCGCCGTAGTAGCAGCAGACCCGGTGGCCGTAACCGAGGACGTCACGGACATGGTCATCAACCGGATCATCGACAACGCCTCCGTCGCCGTCGCCTCACTGAACCGCGCCCCGATCGTCGCCGCCCGCGCCCAGGCCCTCACGCACGCCCCGTCCAGCGGCGGTAAAGGCGCCAAGGTGTTCGGCATCGGCGAGCGGGTCTCCCCCGAGTGGGCAGCATGGGCCAACGGCGTGGCGGTCCGCGAGCTGGATTACCACGACACGTTCCTCGCCGCGGACTACTCGCACCCGGGCGACAACATCCCGCCGATCCTCGCTGTCGCCCAGCACGTTGGCTCCAGCGGCCAGGACCTGATCCGCGGCATCGCCACCGGCTACGAGATCCAGGTGAACCTGGTCAAGGCGATCTGCCTGCACAAGCACAAGATCGACCACGTGGCCCACCTTGGTCCCGCCGCGGCGGCCGGCATCGGCACCCTCCTCGGCCTGGACGTGGAAACCATCTTCCAATCCGTGGGGCAGGCCCTGCACACCACGACGGCGACGCGCCAGTCCCGCAAGGGTGAGATCTCCACTTGGAAGGCGCACGCGCCGGCCTTCGCAGGGAAGATGGCTGTCGAGGCGGTGGACAGGTCTATGCGCGGACAGACGTCCCCGGTCCCCATCTATGAAGGCGAGGACGGCGTGATTGCCTGGATGCTGGATGGCCCGGACGCCTCCTACATGGTTCCGCTGCCGACGCCCGGCGAGGCCAAGCGCGCCATCCTGGACACCTACACCAAGGAACACTCGGCCGAGTACCAGGCACAGGCGTGGATCGACCTCGCCCGCAAGCTAAACAGGGAACACCCCGAGGCCACGGATCCGGCGAACGTGAAGTCCGTCCTGATCAAGACGAGCCACCACACCCACTACGTGATCGGCTCCGGCGCCAATGATCCCCAGAAGTACAGCCCCACCGCCAGCCGGGAAACCCTGGACCACTCCATCCCGTACATCTTCACAGTCGCGCTGCAGGACGGGGCCTGGCACCACGTGGACTCTTACTCCCCCGAACGTGCCGCCCGCCCGGACACCGTGGAGCTGTGGCAGAAGGTGTCCACGGTGGAGGACCCGGAGTGGACCCGCCGCTACCACTCCCTGGACATCAGCGAAAAGGCCTTCGGCGGTTCGGTAGAAATCACGCTCACGGACGGCACCGTCATCCGGGACGAGATCGCCGTGGCCGACGCCCACCCGCTGGGCGCCCGGCCCTTCACCCGCGAGCAGTACGTGAACAAGTTCCGCACGCTTGCTGCCGGGCTGGTGACGGAGGACGAAATCGAAAGGTTCCTCGCCGCCGTCGAACGCCTCCCGGAGCTGGCGGCAGGTGAGCTGGACCAGCTCAACATCGCTGCGGCGCCTGGCGTCATCGACTTCAGCGCCGCGCCCAAGGGGCTGTTCTAAATGCTGTACTCCGCGGCCACCCCCGAGCAGAAGCGGCTGCGCTTCCGTGAATTGCTGGCTTCCGGGACCATCCAGCAGTTCCCCGGGGCGTTCAACCCGCTCTCTGCCCGCCTGATCGAGGAGAAGGGCTTCGCCGGGGTGTACATCTCCGGCGCTGTCCTGGCCAATGACCTTGGCCTGCCGGACATCGGCCTGACCACGCTTACTGAGGTGGCCACCCGGGCAGGGCAGATCGCCCGGATGACCGACCTGCCCTGCATCGTGGACGCGGACACCGGCTTTGGCGAACCCATGAACGTGGCCCGCAGCGTGCAGGAACTCGAAAACGCTGGGCTTGCCGGCTGCCACATCGAGGACCAGTTCAACCCCAAGCGCTGCGGCCACCTCGACGGCAAAAACGTCGTGGACCTGGACACCGCCACCAAACGCATCCGGGCCGCGGCCGATGCACGCCGGGACCCGAACTTCCTGATCATGGCACGGACGGACATCCGTGCGGTGGAAGGCCTGGAAGCAGCGAAGGACCGCGCCAGGGCCCTGGTGGAGGCGGGCGCGGACGCCATCTTCCCCGAAGCCATGGCCACGCTGGACGAATTCCGGGCCATTCGCGACGCCGTCGACGTGCCGATTTTGGCCAACATGACCGAGTTCGGCAAGAGCGACCTCTTCACTGTGGACCAGCTGCAGGATGTGGGCGTGAACATGGTGATTTATCCGGTGACCCTGCTCCGTAGTGCCATGGGGGCGGCTGAGCGTACGCTGGACTCAATTAAGGCTGACGGAACGCAGGAAGCGCAGGTGGGGAGCATGCTGACGCGCGCGCGGCTGTATGACCTGGTGGATTACGAGGCCTACAACCGCTTTGACACCGGTGTCTTCAACTTCCGGATCCCCGGGACCGACTGACACCCAAATCCCCCGCAGGACCACCGGCCCATCCGGCCGGTAACGGACGCAACGAACGAAGGAGTTCAGCATGGCTGAAGAAGAGATCAAGAAGGGCCTCGACGGCGTCGTGGTGGACTACACCGCGGTCTCGAAGGTCAATCCCGACACGAACTCATTGCTGTACCGCGGCTATCCTGTCCAGGAGCTCGCCGCCAAGTGCAGCTTCGAAGAGGTTGCTTACCTCCTGTGGAACGGCGAGCTGCCGTCTTCCGGCGAGCTGGCCGACTTCACGGCCCGGGAGCGCGCCGGGCGGCCGCTGGATCCCGTCGTCAAGCAGGTGATTGATGCCCTGCCGACGACGTCGCACCCCATGGATGTCTGCCGCACCGCCGCATCGGTCATGGGCGCCCGCCACAGTCTCGCGGAGGATTCCTCCCGGGAGGCCAACATGGCCAAGGCCCTGGACCTGTTTGCTGCGATGCCGGCCGTGGTGGCGTACGACCAGCGGCGCCGCCACGCGGCGGGACGCCCCGTTGAACCGGTGGAGCCGCGGGATGACCTCGGCTACTCGGCCAACTTCCTGTGGATGACCTTCGGCGAGGAGGCCGTTGCCGAGGTGGTGGAGGCCTTCAACGTCTCCATGATTCTGTACGCGGAGCACTCCTTCAACGCCTCCACTTTCGCCGGGCGCGTCATCATGTCCACGCTGTCCGACCTCCATTCGGCGGTGACCGGCGCCATCGGTGCTCTCAAGGGGCCGCTGCACGGCGGAGCCAACGAGGCCGTCATGCACACCTTCGACGAGATCGGCATCCGGCCCGAGGAGTCCCTCGAGGAAGCCGCCGACCGTGCCAAGACATGGATGGAAAACGCCCTGGCCCAGAAGAAGAAGGTCATGGGTTTCGGCCACCGCGTCTACAAGCACGGCGACTCCCGCGTGCCCACCATGAAGGCCGCACTCGACAAGATGATCGCCCACTACGGCCGGCCCGAACTGCTGGGCCTGTACAACGGGCTCGAATCGGCCATGGACGAGGCCAAGGGCATCAAACCGAACCTCGACTACCCGGCCGGCCCCACCTATCACCTCATGGGCTTCGACACGAACATGTTCACGCCGCTGTTCGTGGCCAGCCGGATCACAGGCTGGACCGCCCATTTCATGGAGCAGCTGAACGCCAACTCGCTCATCCGCCCGCTGAGCGCCTACAACGGTCCGGACGAACGGCACGTGCCGTAGCCCCGCACCCGTAAACGCGTACGACGCCGGGCCGCTCACCTTTCGGGGTGGCCGGCCCGGCGTCCTTTGTTGCGGGTCTCAGGAGGCTGCAGGCTGCAGCGCCAGGGAGATCAGCATGCGCTTGAGGTCCCGGTACTCCTGCGTTCCCATGTATGCCTTGGCCTCGTCCACCGAGTCGAACGCCAGCGGGGCGTCCTTTCCGTCCGCCGTGAGCCAAAGAGTGTCGCCAAATTGCGCCAACGGGACGTTGTCCGGGCCGAGGATGCCGTTGTACAAACCGCAGGTTGTGGTCTGCTGAGCCAAGTCTCCGTCAGTCAGGGCGAGGGACCCGTAGACCTTGTCGCCCTGGATTACCCTGAAGACAAAGGCGGATGGGCCTCGGGGGTGTTCCCTGAGCTTGGCTGCTTTCTGCTGAATGTCGACAACCACCGAGTCGAGCGTCTGGAACGGTTTCGGGACCGGGCACACCGGACCAGCTGTGGCTTCGTACACGAGGCGAAGTGTGGCCACGGTCTTGCCGGCGGCGTTCTTCACTTCAACGATGTTGTACGAGCCACCAGCGATGGTCGCGGGCGTTTGGGCCACGGTCCACCCCAGCGGGTGCTCAAAGGTGGCCTGGCCGGTGGAGTCCGTGAAGGTGGTCCACAAAACGGCGGCCGCAGTGCGTGTTGGTGTCGGCGTTGCTGTGGCAGCCCGTGTCGCGGAGGGCGTGGCCGTCGGCGTTGGCGTGGACGGCCCCGCCGTTTCCGAAGCCGACGGCATCACGGTGCCTGCCGGAGCGGGCGCCGATGCCAGCGGTCCGAGGTTCGTTGCCACCAGCACACCGGCGGTCACCGCGGCGGCCGCCAAAGTCACCACACCGGCCACGCGGGCCCGCCGTCGTTTCCGGTCCTCGAACTGCAAGACGTTGGGCGGCAGGCTGTCAGTAAACATCGGGACCCCGGTGGTCACCCGCCGCAGGGCCTCGTCGGCATCGGGCGCGGCAGGATCGCTGCGGAGCGGGTCAGACCCGGAAATCAGGTTTTTGATCGGATCCATCTCATGCACCCATCTTCTGTGTGAGCGAGTTGTGTCTGCCTGGCTCTGCGGGCACCGGCATTTGCTTGCGGAAGGCGGCCCTGGCACGGTGCAGGCGGACCTTGGCAGCAGACTTGCTGCACTGCAGAACGCCGGCGATCTCCGCCACGCTCAATTCGTCCCAGTAGGCCAACTGCAGGATGTCGCGCTCACTGTCGCGCAGCGCGGCCATGGCGTCGTGGACCACCAGGTCCTCGGACTCGGGGCCGGAGCGGAGTTCGGCGGACGTCCGCAGCTTCGCCTGCAGCGCCACGAGGCGGTCGCGGCTCCGGTAGGCATTTCCAATCAGGTTCCGCGCCACGGTCAAAAGCCAGGCGATGTCCGAGCGCGGCTGGTCGTGCCATTTCTGCCATACGACGCGGAACACGTCGGCGGCGAGCTCTTCAGCGAGCTCCGGCGATTCAACCCGCCGCCGCACGTACCTGTAAACCCGCGGATAGCTGTCCCTGTGAACGGCGATGAACGCCAGTTCGCGTTCCGAATCCACATCTCCCCCAAACCTAAAGAAGTAGTGTCCTGACCTGGCAGGCTAACCGTATAGTTTCCGCCAGGACACGGGCGGTTACACGGCCCGGAAAGAATATTCGGCGGACGCCACGGTCTCGTTGTCCCCGTTCAGGGTGATGACGGCATCGACGACGCTCCCGGCCAGAGCCAGGGGCAGCCAGTGCTCAGCATCCTGCCACATGCGCTCCAGCGGAAGGGCGGAAACCAGGAACCACTCCGGAACGATCTCGGAGCTCTCGACGGGCTCACCGGCCCACCGGCGGGTGGTGAACAGGCTGGTGGACATGTTCCAGTCAGGGCGGGCGGGGAAAATGAACTCCACTGTTCCCGCGTCCACCAGGTCCTCCTCGAGGACGACGACGCCTGCTTCCTCCAGCACCTCCCTGCACGCCGCCTGGGCATCGGTCTCGCCGGTCTCCACGTGGCCGCCGAGTCCAACAATTTTGCCCGTTCCGAAGCCGGTCCTCTTCAGGCCAAGGAGTACCTCAGGCCCGACCTCAACGCGTTCCCGTAGCAGGAAGCAGAGGGTGACGGGCACGGAAGTCATGCAGTCCAGCCTAGCGGTGCCGGAGCTATCCGGACGTTGATACAGGAGCCGGGATCATCCCAAGGCCCGGGGGTGCGCCGCGGCGTAGACTTCCCGCAGCGTGTCCGCGGTAACCAGGGTATACACCTGCGTGGTGGTCACCGAGGCATGCCCGAGGAGCTCCTGGACCACGCGGACATCCGCTCCGCCTTCGAGCAGGTGGGTGGCGAAGGAGTGCCGCAGCGTGTGCGGGGAGACATCCTTCGTGATCTGGGCCTTGTCCGCCGCGGCTTTAAGGATGGTCCAGGCGCTTTGCCGGCTGATGCGCCCGCCCCTCGCGTTGAGGAACAGCGCAGGGGTACCCTTACCCTTCCCCGCCAGCAGTGGGCGGCCCCGGACCAAGTACGCGTCGAGGGCGCGGGCCGCGAAGGAGCCGAGCGGGACGAGGCGTTCCTTGGAGCCCTTTCCGAACAGCCGCACGATGGCCGGGCCGGATTCGGCGGCCGCCACCGAGAGGTCGTCGACGTCCAGGCCCACGGCTTCGCTGATCCGGGCTCCGGTGGAGTAGAGGAATTCGAGCAGCGCCCGGTCCCGGAGGCCGGTTGCGGTGTCCGTGCCGGCGGCTTCCAGGATCCGCGTGACCTCGTCCACGGTGATGGCCTTGGGGAGCCGCTTGCCGGGCATCGGCGGGTGCACGTCGCTGGCGGGGTCCGCCGTCGTCGTTCCTTCAAGTGCCCAAAAGCGGTGCAGTCCGCGGACGGCCACCACGGTCCGCGCCGCGGACCGCACTCCCAGCGGGGTACCGCCGTCGGCGCCGTCGGAGAGCGCTTGGGCGAAGCCCGTCACGTGGTGGCGGGTGACGTCAGCCGGGCTGCTGAGGCCCTGGGCAGCGAGGTAAGTCGAGTACCGGGCGAGGTCGCGGCGGTAGGCGGACAGAGTGTTTGCCGCCAGTCCCCGTTCGACGCCCATGTGCTGCAGGTAGTCGGTCACTCCGCGGTCAACGGCGGTGCGGGGCCGTTGTGGCGGGGCGGTTTCCGCGCCGTCGATCAGCTTTGCTGCTGCCGTGGCGGATGAATCTTCCGGTGCCGCCGTGTCCGCAGACATCAGCGCTGGCTGGGGTGGGCCGGCCAGGGGGCGTCGCCCGGCCGTAGTCCGCTGAAGCCGTCCGCTTTCGCGGCCGCGGCTGCGAGGATTCCGACGACGGCGGACGGGTTGTGCAGGCGTCCCTCCAGCACTGCGGCCACGGCATCCTCCAGCGGGATCCAGTGCAGCTCGATTTCCGCTTCCTCGTCCGTACGGACGTGGAGTTCGTGATGCGGGACCTCGGTGAGGCCGCGGGCCAGGTAGATCCGGATCGCCTCGCTGGAGGATCCGGGGGAATTGTAAAAGTCCACCAGGACATTCCAGTCGCTGGCGATCAGGTCGGCTTCCTCGGCGAGCTCCCGTGCGGCGCCCACCACGAAGTCCTCCCCCTCAACGTCAAGCAGGCCAGCCGGAATCTCCCACAGGTCCATCCCCACCGGGTGGCGGTACTGCTTGATCAGCAGCACCTCGCCGTCGTCGTTCATGGGGAGCACAGCGACGGCACCGGGGTGCTCGATGTAGTCGCGGACCAAAGGGTCACCCTCGGCGGTGAGCTTGAAGCTGTCGCTGACAACGTCCCAGATCCGGCCGTTGTAGACCCGCTCCCGGGAGAGCAGACGGCGCGGGCTCGGCGCATCCGAAACCTGCCGGTCAGCAGGGGTGTCTTCAGAATTACCGGGCATCGCGCCGTCCTTACTCTATGGGTGCTGTGAAATTACTCTGCGGGGATCTACTCTGCGACGGCTTCGCCGGAGCTGGCCGCCGCGGGTTCGAAACCGCTCCCGGCGCTGCCGCTCTGGTGGTCCAGGGCCGCCTTCACCAGCCCGGCGAAGAGCGGGTGCGGCCGGGTGGGCCGCGAGCTCAGTTCCGGGTGCGCCTGGGTGGCCACGTAGTAGGGGTGAACCTCGCGGGGCAGTTCCACGTATTCCACCAGCTTGCCGTCCGGCGACGTGCCGGAGAACACCAGGCCCTCGGCAGCAATCTGCTCGCGGTACTTGTTGTTGACCTCGTACCGGTGGCGGTGGCGTTCGCTGACGGTGGTTTTGCCGTAGGTCTCGGCGATGACCGAACCCTCGTCCAGCTTGGCCTCGTAGAGGCCAAGGCGCATGGTGCCGCCGAGGTCGCCGCGGCCCTCGACGAATTCCAGCTGCTCTTCCATCGTGGCGATGACAGGGTACTTGGAGTCCGGCTCGAACTCGCTGGAGGAGGCACCCTCCAGGCCGACGACGTTGCGGGCGTACTCGATGACCATGCACTGCAGGCCGAGGCAGAGGCCCAGCACGGGCAGCCGGGATTCGCGTGCGAACTTCAGGGCGCCCAGCTTGCCTTCCAGGCCGCGGATGCCGAAGCCGCCGGGAACGCAGATGGCGTCCACACCCTCCAGGGACCGGACCGCACCTTCATGCGTCTCGCACTCATCCGACGGGACCCAGCGGATCTTGACCTTGGCGTCGTTGGCGAAGCCGCCGGCGCGCAGCGCCTCCGTCACGGAGAGGTAAGCGTCGGGGAGGTCGATGTACTTGCCCACCAGGGCAACCTCGACCTCGTGCTTGGGGTTGTGGACAGCTTCGAGGAGCTTGTCCCAGCTGGTCCAGTCGACGTCCTTGAACGGCAGGTCCAGCGCCCGGACGATGTACGAATCCAGTCCCTGGGTGTGCAGGGTCTTGGGGATGTCGTAGATGCTGGGGGCGTCGGCGGCGTTGACCACGGCGTCGATGTCGACGTCGCACATGCGGCCGATCTTCTCGCGCATGGCATCGGGAACTTCGCGGTCCGAGCGGATCACGATGGCTTCCGGCTGGATGCCGATGGAGCGGAGGGCGGCCACGGAGTGCTGCGTGGGCTTGGTCTTCAGTTCCTGCGAAGGACCGATGTACGGGACCAGGGAAACGTGAAGGAAGAACACGTTGGTCCGGCCGATGTCCTGGCGGACCTGGCGGGCGGACTCGAGGAAGGGCTGCGACTCGATGTCGCCGACCGTGCCGCCGATCTCCGTGATGATGACGTCCGGCGCGTTTTTGCCCTCGGCGGGAAGCCGCATCCGGCGCTTGATCTCATCGGTGATGTGCGGGATGACCTGGACGGTGTCCCCGAGGTACTCGCCGCGGCGCTCCTTGGCGATGACGGTGGAGTAGACCTGGCCGGTGGTCACGTTGGCCGAACCCTCAAGGTTTTCGTCGAGGAAGCGCTCGTAGTGTCCGATGTCGAGGTCGGTTTCAGCACCGTCGTCTGTGACGAAAACCTCGCCATGCTGGAAGGGGTTCATCGTGCCCGGATCCACATTCAGATAGGGATCGAGCTTCTGCATAGTTACAGACAAGCCGCGTGCCCGCAGCAGGTGGCCGAGGCTTGAGGCCGTCAGTCCCTTGCCTAGCGAGGACGCCACACCGCCGGTGACGAAGATGTGTTTGGTCGTCTTGGACGAGCCCGGGAACCGGGAATTTACACGGGAATTTGATCGCTGCACCACGGAATTCGAGCCTATCATCAATTGAGCCTTCCACGGATCGGGTATGCGTCCCCAAAGGCTTCAGTTTTCCCTGTCCCCGCGCTCCCGGCAAGGGGTCGGCCCGGCCCGCAGGACCTTCGCCGGGCTCAGGCCTGCTGCGGCAGGAGCTTGGCGTCGTCCAGAAGCTCCTGGGCGTGGGCCTGGGCGGTTTCGGAGTCCTCCTGGCCTGCCAGCATCCGGGCCAGTTCCTTCACGCGTTCGGCCTCGTCGAGGAGCTGGACGTCGCTGGAGGTGAAGCCCTTGGCGGTGGAGCCGTCGGAACCGCGAACAGAGGTTTTGGTCACACGGATGTGCTGGTCAGCGAACGCGGCGACCTGCGGCAGGTGCGTTACCACCAATACCTGGACATGGCGCGCCAGCATGGCCAACCGCCGGCCGATCTCGACGGCGGCACGTCCGCCCACTCCGGCGTCGACCTCGTCGAAGACAAAAGTCGGCACGGGGTCCACGGCCGCCAGCACCACTTCGATGGCCAGCATGACCCTGGAAAGCTCACCGCCGGACGCGCCCTTGCCCAGCGGCCGGGCCGGTGCGCCGGAATGCGGCTGCAGCAGGAAGGAGATCTCGTCCGCGCCGTAAGGGCCCAGCTGGGCGGCGGCCTCGATGGTGATCACCAGGGTGGCATCGGCCATGGCGAGGGCCTTCAGCTCGGCGCTGACCCGGGCGGAAAGGTCCTTGGCGGCTTTCCCGCGGATCTTGCTGATGGCCGCGGCCTGTTTCTTCAGCTCGGCTGCTGCCCTGGCCACCTCGGCTTCGAGGTTTTCGATGCGTGTGGAGTCTCCCTGCAGTTCGTCAAAGCGGGCCCGGGCGGTCTCCGCCCATTCAAGGACCTCGTCGATACTTGGCGCGTACTTCCGGACCAGCTTGGCCAGGGACGCCCGGCGCTCTTCGATTTCGGCCAGGCGCTCCGGGCCCTCCGAGTCCAGCCCCGCCTGGTAGCTGGCCAGCTCGGTGGCGATGTCGTTGAGCAGGAATCCCACCTCTGCGAGGCGGGCCGCTGCCGATCCGAGCTCCTCGTCGTGTTCGGCCACGTGTTCCAGGGTCCGCTTGGCCGCATCGACGAGCGAAGTGGCGTCGCCGGCCTCGCCGAAGTCCTCGGCAATGAGGGCCTGGTGCGCGGTGGTGGCGGCGATCCGGAGTTCCTCGACGTTGGCCAGCTTCACGGCCTCGGCTTTGAGGGCCTCGTCCTCCCCCGGCTGGGGGTCCACGGCGTCGATCTCTGCCAGCGCCGATTCCAGGGACTCGGCCTCGCGGAGCCGCTCGCGCTCGGCGCTGCGCAGTGAATCCAGCTCTGCCTGGCTGGATTTCCAGGAGGTGTAGAGGTCCTGGAATGCGCCGAGCGCCGACGCCAGCCCGTCCCCCGCGAACTTGTCGAGGGCTTCGCGTTGTGCCGCGGCACCCTTGAGCCGGATCTGGTCCGTCTGCCCGTGCACCACCACGAGTGACTCGCCGATTTCGGCCAGCACGCCCACCGGGGCGGCCCGCCCGCCGAGGAAGGCCCTGCTGCGTCCGTCGGCGCCGAGGCGGCGTGACAGCAGCAGTTCCGCGCCGCCGTCGAACTCCTCAATCTCAGCACCGGCGTCCCTGGCGCGTTCCAGGGCGAGGTGCCCGGAAGCCAGCTGCACCACGGCTTCCGCAGAGGCGCTCTTGGCGCCGCTGCGCACGGCGCCGGCGTCCGAGCGGGCTCCCAGCAGCAGCCCGACGGCGGTGACCACCATGGTCTTGCCGGCACCGGTCTCGCCGGTGACCACGCTGAGCCCGGGGCCCAGTGGCAGCGTGGCGTCGGTGATGACGCCGAGATCGCGGATTCTCAGTTCTTCAAGCATGGTTCACTCTTCAGTCGGAGGATCGGATTCTGGGCCGGGTTCGGACGGCCGAAGGCCCGAGGGCGGCGCCATGGTCCGGGGCGTGCGGACAAGCGGCACCGGACCGGTATGGATCTCCTCGGACTGCGGTACGGGGCCGCGCCAGCCATGGATGGGAAGCTGGAACTTGCGGACCAGCCGCGCCGAGAACGGGGTCTGGTGCGTGCGGGCCAGGCGGACAGGGTTGGCGGACCTGGTGACCTCGATGCGGGCACCGGGTGGCAGGTCCACGGAACGCCGGCCGTCACACCAGAGCACGCCCAGCGCATCCGTCCGGTTGAGGACTTCCACGGCCAGCCGGGACCGGGGCGAGACCACCAGCGGCTTGGCAAAGAGGGCGTGCGCGCTGATTGGCACAATGAGGAGGGCTTCCACCTCGGGCCACACGACGGGGCCACCGGCAGAGAAGGCGTAGGCGGTGGATCCGGTGGGGGTGGCCAGCACCACGCCGTCGCAGCCGAAGGAGGTCAGCGGGCGCTCATCCACCTCTGTGACCAGTTCCAGCATGCGCTCCCGGTCGCCCTTTTCGATGGCGGCCTCGTTCAGCGCCCAGGTGTGCCAGATCTTCTGGCCGCGGACCCAGACCTGGACGTCGATGGTCATGCGTTCCTCCACCGTGTACTCACGGCTGGCGATCCATTCGACCGTCTGGGCGAGGTCAGCACGCTCGCTCTCGGCGAGGAATCCGACGTGGCCGAGGTTCACGCCCAGGAGCGGTACATCGAATTCGCGGACCAGCTCAGCCGCCCGCAGGATGGTCCCGTCCCCGCCCAGAACCATGACCAGTTCAACATCCGGAAGCTGGATATGGTCGTCGAGGATCTCGACCGGCTGGTCCATCGCGCCGAAGAAGCCCTCCATGTCGCCCAATTCGGACTTCTGCATGACGGGGATAATGCCGAAGGCGTGGAGCTGGGCGCACGCTTCCCAGGCCGCCTTTAGGGATTCCTCGCGGCCGGTATGGGCAAGTACCAGTACACGCCTGCTCATCGGGTTCCGCTCTCTAGTGGTTCGGCCAGATCTTTCCCAGCAACGCAGCGACAGCTGCGTCCCGCTCTTCGATCTTAGGCAAGTCTTCGGACATTCTTTGCGTTATCCACAGGAAGTATTCGACATTTCCGTCCTGGCCAGGCAGCGGGCTGATGGCCAGCCCCCGCAGTTCCAAGCCGGCGTCGAGCGCCGCCCCCGCCACTTTACCGACAGCCAGCCGCCGTTCGCGCTCCGAGGTGACCACTCCCGTGCGGGCGAGCCGTTCCCTGCCGATCTCGAACTGCGGCTTGACCATGAGGACCAGGTCGCCGCCCGGGGCGGTGCAGGCGGCCAGCGGGGCCACCACCAGTGTCAGGGAGATGAAGGACAGGTCGGCGACCGTGATCTCGGCCGGGCCGCCGATCTGGGCGGAGTCCATGTAACGGACGTTCAAACCTTCGTGCACGCTTACGCGCGGATCGCTGCGGAGCTGCGGCACCAGCTGGCCGTGCCCGACGTCGACAGCCACCACGTGCGCGGCTCCCCGCCGCAGCAGGACGTCGGTGAAGCCGCCCGTGGAGGCACCGGCATCAAGGCACCGTTTGCCGCCGACGGCGACCTCGGGGAAGGCGTCCAGCGCGCCGGCCAGTTTGTGGCCGGCCCTGCTGACGTAGGCGTCGGCCGCGTCTTCCGCGACGCTCAGGTCACGGTCGTCGCCCACCAGCAGCGACGCTTTGGCGAGGACGTCGCCGTCGGAGGAAACCTTGCCTTCGGCGATGAGCCGGGCGGCGTGGGTGCGGGACCGCGCCAGTCCCCGGCTGACGAGCAGTTGGTCGAGTCTGGGCATGGTCAGGCGGCACCCGCACCAGGCTGCGGCTGTTCACGCGGCACGCCATACTGCGGCTCCTCCCGCTGGGGCTCCTCGTTCAGGGCTTCCAGCAGGGCGTCGTGCATGTCTGCGTACGCGGCCGGGTGCTCCGAAACCGGGAGTCCGGGGACCTCGCGGACCCGGTCCAGGATGGCCAGCACCGCTGTGTCGGCGATGCCGTCACCAGTGCGGCCGGTGGGCGGGGCCAGGTCCGGCCAGGCGGTGTCCGGCTCAGCGGTCTCCTGAACTCCGGTGTCTTGCACGGCGGTTTCAGACACGTCGTTGTTCAACTCAGGCATGGCACCAGTCTATTGATCCAGCCACTCGAGTTCGGGAGCCGTGGGGACGTCGGCGTCGGGCCGGGCCGCCCACCACGCGGCACACGCCGCGCGCCACGAATCGAGGTTGTCTTTGTGCCCGGTGATGCGGATGGCGTCTCCGGCCACGGTTGCGGTGGCGGTCCCGCAACGGAACGTCCCGCCGTCGTTATCGATTTCCGGATATGCCTCGTAAAGGCCGGCCAGGTCCCGGATGATGTAGCGGGGCCGCTCATCGGTCCGGGCCGCCAGCATGGTGTCCAGGGTGTCGACGCCGGTCAGCACGGCCACTGTGGCGAAGCCCGCCCGGTTGCCGCCCAGGATGTCGGTGTCCAGCCGGTCGCCGACCACCAGCGGCCGGTCCGACGACAGCCGCTTGGCCGCGGCGTGAAACAGCGGAGCCTCCGGCTTGCCGGCGACGAGCGGCCGCCGGCCGGTTGCCGCGGCCACGGCGCCCACCAGGGTTCCGTTGCCGGGAGCCATCCCGCGGGCCTGCGGGATGGACATGTCGGTATTCGTGGCAACCCAGAGCACGTTGGCGTCGGCCAGGACGAATGCTGCCTCGGCGAGGTCCTTCCAGCCGATCGCAGGGTTGAAGCCCTGCACCACGGCCACGGGATTGTCCTGGGCGCCGTGGACCGGCTTCAGGCCAACGAGCTCAACTTCGTGGGCCAGCGCCGGGCTTCCGGTTATGAGCACGGCGGCGCCCGGGGACAGCAGCGACGCCAGCAGGTCGGCCCCGGCCTGGGATGAACTCACAACCTGCTGGTCCTCGGCCGGGGCGCCAAGCTCGCGCAGGTGGGCGGCCACCTGCGCCGGTGTGCGGGAGGCGTTGTTCGTGACGTATCCCAGTCCGACACCGATCCCGGCCAGCCGCTGAAGCGACTCCACCGCCCCCGGGATGGCGTGGGCGCCGGCGTAAACCACGCCGTCCAGGTCGGACAGCAGCGCGTCGAACCGCGATATCAGATGGGCATCACTCATGACGGGCTAGTCCTCCAAGCCGTCGTGGCGCCGGTCAGCATCCTGCTGTTCGGTGTGCTCGGCTTCTGCGTTGCCGGTTTCAGCGTCCTCGGCTTCAGCGTCCTGCTCTTCGGTGTGATCGTCGGTCTCGGCGGAATCCTCGTCGGACTCGGCGTCGTCGGACTCGAAGTAATCCGCTTCAGCGTCGTCCAGGTTCCCTTCCACCGCGTCCGCTGAGGGACGCTGCGCGGCAGCTTCCTCCTCGGCGCTGATCCCGGGGGCCGGCTGGCTGTCGGAAGACCCGGTTCCGTCCTGCGCCGCCGTGCCTGCGGCATGTGCAATGCGCTTCCGGCGTTCGGCTTCTTCCCGGGCTTCCTCTTCCTCGTCCCAGCCGAGGTCAATGATGTCGGGTTCCTCTGCCATGCCCTGGCCCAGGGCTTCCTCGGCAACGACGGCCTGCCGCTGCCACTTTCCCGCCTCGGTTTCGCGGCCAACGGCTGTCAGGGCATCGGCATAGGCGCGGAACAGGCGCGGGCTGTAGGAGAAGGCGCGGTTAAGGTCCAGCTGCGGAATCTCCAGCTCCGCCACGGCAGCGTCCAGCTGCCCAAGGTCGCCGCGGGCACCGGAGGCGACTATTGCCAGCTCCACCTTGCCGGGCGCGTCGAGGTCCTGGGCCTCTTCGGAACGGACGACGTCCAGGGCGCGGTCGGGCCGGCCCAGGCCACGTTCGCAGTCCGCCATGACGGGCAGGTGGACGTTCGAACCGCTGATCCGCCGGTAGGTGCGGAACTCGCGCAGGGCCTCGCCGTAGTGCCCGGCGGCATAAGCCGTCAGGCCCACTGCCTCGCGGACAGCGGCAAGGCGTCCGCCGCGGCGGCTGGCGGCAAGGGCATGCTGGAACGCCAGTTCGGGTTCGTCATCGATGAGCCGTCCGGCCATCACGAGGTGACGGGCCACCCACTCCGCGCTGTTGGCTTCCAGAGTCTTGATCTGGTGCTGTGTGGCGCGGTCAAGTTCCTTGCCCGTGACGTCCTCGTCGATTTCGGGCGAACGCTCACGGTCCGGGCGGTTCGCGCTGCGAAGGTCGCGGGCGTTGGGCACGCGTGCGGGGCGGTCCTCAGCCCTGTCGCGGCCGAACTGGCGGGGGCCGGAGTCGCCGCGGTCGAAGCTACGGGGGGCACGGTCCTCGCGGGGTGCACGGTCCTGGCGGTCGCCGAACGGGCGGCGGTTTTCTCCGCCGCCGAAGCTGCGGCGATCGCCGTCGCCCTCGCGGCGCGGACGGTCACCAAACGGCTTACGGTCACGATCACCAAACGGCTTACGCTCCCCGCCACCAAAACCGCGACGGTCACCCTCCCCCTCACGACGCGGACGGTCACCGAAGCTGCGGCGATCGCCGTCACCCTCACGGCGCGGACGGTCACCAAACGGCTTACGGTCACGATCACCAAACGGCTTACGCTCCCCGCCACCAAAACTCCGGCGGTCGCCCTCGCCCCCGCCTTCGCGACGCTCGCCACCGCCAAAGCTGCGGCGGTCACCCTCGCCCTCACGGCGCGGACGGTCACCAAACGGCTTACGGTTACGATCACCAAACGGCTTACGCTCCCCGCCACCAAAACCGCGACGGTCACCCTCCCCCTCACGACGCGGACGATCAGAGAACGGCTTACGCTCCCCGCCACCAAAACCGCGACGGTCACCCTCCCCCTCACGACGCGGACGATCAGAGAACGGCTTACGCTCCCCGCCGCCAAAACCGCGGCGGTCGCCCTCCCCCTCACGACGCGGACGATCAGAGAACGGCTTACGGTCAGGGTCACCGCTGGAACCGCGGCCTTCACGGGCGCGGAAGCCCCGCGGATCCCCGCCGGAATTGTTGGTCCCCCTAAACGGGCCCCCCTGCCGTCCCCGGTTGCTTCCCGAGTCCCCCCGGTCGTTTCCGCCGCGGTAACCGCCGCCCTTGTGCTCAGCCATGGTGGATTCCTCCTGTAGTGAGCCGACCACTGGCGCGATGTGCAGCCGCTCTTGTCCGTGTTTGGTTGTCCTGCGCGACCCGTGGTGAAGCATCCGGTGTCCGCATATCTCTAGCAATTCTAGGTGAGAGCCGGTGCCAGCCACTAACGGCGAGGGCCTTCCACGGGCAGTCGTGTGCATCCTCACAGGAGTATGTGCCGACGAATGGCCTGCGGGCCGATGACTGGCGGGCTGAGCACGCCATTCGTGTTGAGCACGCCTCCAGAGCGCGCCACCCACAGGGAAAATCCAAGGAGGCGTGGCAAGACTGTCCCTCACAGCATCCGCCAAGGGGGAACCATGAAGAAATCTCGGACGAAGCCGGTGGCCGCTGCTGCCATGATCCTGGGATGCGGGCTGATGGCTCTGTTCATCGCCTACTCGACCGAGGCCGGCAAGGAAGCAGCGCTGCTGGACCGGACCGGCGCAGCGGTCATCTGGGGGCTTCCTGTTGCCAAACTTGTTTTCAATGTCGCCGCCGCCGGTACTGTCGGGCCACTCGCTTTGGCGCTCTTTGCCCTGCCGCCGAAGGGAAGAGCGTTCTCAAAGGCACTGGCCCTTGCCGGTGTTGCAGCTGTGCTCTGGACAGCAGCCGCGGCCGCGATCAGCGTCCTCACCTTCCACTCGCTGGCTAACCTGCCGCTGTTTTCGGAAAGTTCGGGGGCAATATTTGTCAGTTTCCTGACGGACGTTGATGCTGGCCGGAGAGGTGCGCTAACAGTGCTGATCACGGCAACCGTGGCGCTCTTGTGTTTTGGCATCCAAGGTCAGCGGGCTGTTGCCGCCACGGCTGTGCTGGCTTCCACAGGGCTGATACCACTGGCTCTGAACTCCCATGCCGCGGGCGGCGCGAACCACGCCGACAGCACGGTTTCGGTGGTAATGCACATGGCCGCCGCAGCCATCTGGATCGGCGGTCTTGCGACCCTGGTCCTGCTGCGCCGGACGCTGGGAACGGAGTTGCTGACCGCGGTCCGGCGCTACTCCACGCTGGCGCTGCTGTCCTTCCTTGCCCTGGCGCTCTCGGGTGTAGCGGCTGGGCTAACAGGCATCGGAGCAGTTCAGGGGCTGGCTTCACAGTACGGCCTGATTCTCTTGGCCAAGACGGCCGTTCTGGGACTTTTGGGCCTGTTCGGGGCGCTGCACCGGAAGTGGATCCTCGCGAAGCTCGCCTTGGGCCCAGACAAGGCACGGACTGCTTTCACAACTCTGGCTGTGGCCGAGCTCGCCGTCATGGCAGCCGGATCGGGCCTCGCAGCTGCCCTGGCACGCACTCCGCCGCCAACGGTCTCGCAGGCCGCACCGGCCCAGGTGTCCCTGCGCGTTCCGGGTTTTGTGGATGTGCTCAGCAGCTGGAAGCCCGACGCCCTTTGGATCTTCCTCTGCGCCGTCGCCGTGTTCCTGTATGCGGCCGGAGTGCGGCGCATCAAGAACCGTGGCGGGCACTGGCCTGCCTACCGGGCCGGTTTTTGGTTCATTGGAGTTGCGCTGCTGTTCCTGGTCACCAACGGAGGACTCCGCGTTTACCAGGAGTATCTGATCAGCGCGCACGTCGTGACCCAGATGCTTCTTATCGCCGTCGTTCCACTCCTGCTGGTTCCCGGGGCCCCACTGACGTTGGCCAGGCTCGCCGTTGCGCCCAGGCAGGACGGAACTATAGGCGGTGCAGAAGCTCTTACCGCGACGCTGCGTCCGGTTCTGAGTGCCACGTCTGCGCCCTACTTCGCAGCCGCCGTCCTCGCGGCCGTGATGGCGGCTTTGTACTACACGCCTTTGCTGGACTATTCGGCACGCACCCAGTTCGGGTATCAGGGCATGGCCCTGCTGGCATTGCTTTCCGGCTCCCTTTTCACGGCTTCCCTGGCCCGCGCCGCCGGCGGCGCAGGGCCGTCACTGGCTTCCAGGCTGGTGACGATAGGTGCCGTGGCCGCGCTCTACACGGTGCACGGCTGGGCCCTTGCCCAACAGGCAGACCAGCTTCCCGATTCGCGGCGGCAGGAATGGGTGGTCACCGCGGGCCAGCCTTGGGATCAGCCACTTCTGACGCTCGTGGAACCGGCGGGCATCGCCATGTGGATTATCGCTGCCGGCACGCTTCTTGTAGCGGCCGCGACTGTGCTGGTCCAGGCTCTCCGACACCGTGACGTGCGCGCTCGGAACCGTTCCGCTTCTGAGCCCACCCACGACCTTGTGATGTCCTCAGAATCCTGATCGCCCCTTCTCTCCCCCGCCGGTGTTTCTTTGGGTGGCTTCCACCCAAAGAAGGCCACTGCCACCCCTCTCGGTCTCAAGGTTTCCGCAGGGTAGGTATTACATCCTTCAACTAAATCAATTGGACTTTCTAACGACGTCGGAGGTAGTCGTGTCAGTTACACGCCGTCAGGCATTGCAAATAGGTGGAGTGGGAATCATCGGTGCTTTTGGCCTGGCGGTCCCGTTGACGTCGGTCAGCGCCAAGTCGGCAAGCCAGCTGGCATCCCGCAACATGCCGAAGCCATACCAGCGGGAACTAGCCATTCCGGAGGTACTGGAGGCCAAGAGCACCACCGTGGATGCGGACGGCCGAAAAACGCACCTTTACCAAATCGAGCAGAAAGCCGGCCTTGCAAACATCGTGCCTGGCCTCAGAACGCCAATCCTTGGCTACAACGGGACGTTCCCGGGTCCCACCATCAAGGTGAACCAGGGCGAACGGATCACCCTGGAAATGGACAACGTGCTGCCCCTGTTCCACCCCCAGTGGGGGTACCGGCTGGACACCTCCACCCACCTTCACGGCTCGGCGTCGCTCCCGCAGTTCGACGGGTACGCCAACGACCTCACTGGACGGGACTACTGCAAGGACTATGAGTATCCCAACTTCCAGCCCGCGCGGACCCTTTGGTACCACGACCACGCCGTCCACAACACGGCCCAGAGCGTGTATTCGGGCTTAGCCGGCCAATACCACCTGCACGACGAGGTTGAAGGCAGCATCCTTCCGCAGGGCGACTTCGATGTACCGCTGACCGTTTCCGATGCCATGTTCGCGGCCAACGGCGCACTCGCGTACAACGACAACACCCACTCAGGCCTGTGGGGCGACGTCATACTGGTCAACGGAGCCCCATGGCCCGTCATGAAGGTCCAGCGCAGGATCTACCGCTTCCGTATACTCAATGCCTCCATTGCCCGATCCTACCGGTTCTCCCTGAGCACCGGAGATCCCGTGACCGTGGTGGCAACGGACGGAGGCCTCATGCCCTCGGCACAGCAGGTGACGTCCTGGCGGCAAGCCGGCGCCGAACGCTATGAAGTCCTCATCGACTTTTCGAAGTATCCCGCGGGCAAGCGTGTGGAGCTGCGCAACCTGTCCAACAAGAACAATGTGGATTACGACTTCACCAATCGAATCATGGCCTTCGATGTGACGAACGAAGCCGTCGACACCTCCGGACCCGGCGCCAGGGTGCTGCCGACACTGCTCGCCGGCAGCACTGCCATGGGCCTGACAACATCCCAGTCCGTCAAGACGCGGCACATGCGCGTAAAACGGGAAAACGGCGCCTGGACGATCGGGGGCATGACCTGGGACGAGGTGGTCAAGAGCGGCTACAGGAAGGTCCTCGCTGATCCGGACCTGAACGACGTCGAAATCTGGGAAATCGAAAACAGTTCGGGCGGATGGTTCCATCCGGTCCACATCCACCTGGTGGACTTCCAGATCCTCAGCCGCAACGGAAAGGCACCCTTCCCCTACGAACGCGGCCCCAAGGACGTGGTGTACGTGGGCGAGGGCGAGACGGTGCGGCTGCTCATGAAATTCGAACACCACCGGGGCCGGTACATGATCCATTGCCACAACCTGCCGCACGAAGACCACGACATGATGGCCCAGTTCAGCGTTGGCATTGACACCAACGACGTCGACCCCAACCATCCCGTCGAAGCGGTACGTCCGCATCCGATCGGCCAGACCACACCGGCACAGGGCACGGCGGAGGCACCGCAAACCAGCACCCAGCCGACGGAGGTGGCTGCTCCTGTTACGACCACCCCGGCAACCGCACCGGTAGCACCCCAGCCTGCCCCGGCCCCGGTCCCGGTCCCGGCTGCAGTACCTGCGGGACAGAAGGACGTCGTGGCCATCACCTCCTCCCGGCACCGGCTGAGGAAGGACATGACCTTCAGCGGAACTTCCAAGTACACCGGATCGACGGCGGCAACCTCGGCTAGCGTCGTGCTGTACGACGTGACGCCGGGCCGCCCCTCCACCCGTTTGGCCACAGTGAAGGCCAACGCTCTTGGAGCCTGGACGTTCACGGCCAAGCCCGGGCCAACCAAGCAGGTCACAGCCGTCAAGGCCGAATCGAGCCTCGGCGGGACAGCGACCGCGAGCGTAAGGTCCAGCTAAATACGTGAAGGCGGTTAAATGCGGGAGAGCCCCAACCAGGGTGTCTGGTTGGGGCTCTCGACCTGTTAATGGTTGTCCGGCGGTGACCTACTCTCCCACACCCTCCCGGGTGCAGTACCATCGGCGCTGTGGGTCTTAGCTTCCGGGTTCGGAATGGGACCGGGCG
>NZ_QLNP01000032.1 GCF_003261175.1 Arthrobacter globiformis
CGCGACAATGACTACCGATGCGGCCTGGAAGTGCTCTACACCGTTTTGGATGTACACCGCTCCCGTGGCGATGCCCTTGTCGTTCACCACGACCTGCGAAACCCGGGCATTCGTCACGATCTTAGCGCCAGCCTTCATCGCCTCCGGCAACACAGTGATATCTACAGAGCCTTTCGCGCCAGCCGGACAGCCAAGTCGGCAAATGCCCAGCCGAGCACACTGAGCTTGGTTCCGGTGCGGCAATGACGGGATCGCCGAGTAGCCGGGCCACCAGTGCCATCCCAGCTTGTTCATACCCATGGCCATCGTCCGACCGGTCATGTTGATCGGATGGGCGGGGAGCGGCGGCGGCGCGGTGTTGGGATAGGCGGGGTTCCCTCCCATCCCGGATACACCGAAGTCAAGGTCATTAAGCTCAAAATAGGGCAGCAGATCTTCGTAGCTAATAGGCCAATCATCTGATAGTCCGTCGAAGGTCCGAACCCGGAAATCTGACGGCAGTGGCCGGCTCCAGACAGCTGCGAAGGCGACGGTTCCACCGCCTACCCCGTTGTACATGTAAACCGCTTGTTCCGAGTCCGAGACGTCGATCGGGTAGTCCTCGCGTCGGCCTCGGACATTTGGGTCGGGATTCCATTTCCGGCTTCCCAGAATTTCGTACTCCGGCTGCAGTCCAGGGAACTTCCCGGCATCGGTCCAATCGCCCTGCTCAAGAACGGTCACGCTAAAGCCGGCCTGTGAAAGGTGCTTCGCGGCAACGGATCCCGAGGCTCCTGCCCCGACAATCAGCACGTCCACGGCGTCAACGGACTTTTGCATTGTCAACCTCCTCTTGAGCTCCATCGCCCATAGGTCTTCGGAACAAGCAGAAAGCTTGTGTCCCGTTTGCTTTTCTGTAGCCTATATGCGTCAACGCAGTATGTGCATAAGCGCAGCATATGTTGCAGCAGGGGATCGCAGTTCACTCCTGCCTTTCTAGAACCCCGGGCCGGGAAACTAGTAACCTCCCGGCCCGGGACTAGGAGATCAGCGGCAGGCGTTTCCGGCCTGCTCGCAGGCGTCCGAAACCTCTTGGGGGGGGTCTGTCTTCCAAACCTCCCCGTATGCCTCCAGGAGGTTGGACTGCATGACCGCAAGGGACTTTACGCCCACCCAAGCGGGAGGCTTCTTGCCGATCAGCGCATTGACCATGGCCATTGCTTCAGCTACACCTTGGTCATAGGGCCGCTGGGCACCAAGACCTTTAAGGGGTCCACCACTGGCGAGTTCCAGGGCTGATTCCAAACCTAGGTCGATTGTTGTGACAGGAATATTGATTCCCTGCGCGCGCATCGCTGACAAAGTGTCCATGGCCGGCGCATCCCACACGACGAACAGTCCCCTGACGTCAGGGTTGGCAGTTAGAAAGTCACCGGCTGTCTGAGAGACCTTGGATGTGTCAGTGAAGGTAGTTTTCTTCACCTTGATGTCGGGCCTGTTCTTTGCGAGCCAGTCGGTGACCCCCAGAGTACGCTGGTTCGTCACGAAAAAGTCGACTCCGAAGTCAACAATCCCGACTGTTCCATCCTTGGGGATCTGCGCCGCCAGGATTTCTGCTGCGATTTGCCCGTTACCCTGGCTGTCTGCCGAGATCATCGAGGAGTAATCCGCAGGATGCTTGAGCCCTTCAGGGACGTTGTCCATAAAGACCAATTTGATGCCAGCGGCCTGAACTTTTTTGAACGCGGGCGCCATCGCCGTGTTGTCAACAGGGATACTGATGATCCCGTCAGGCTTTTGCTGAATCGTGTTCTCCAGGTCGGAGGTCTGCTTGTCGACCTTGTATTCAGCAGCAGTTGTGCTCTTGATCTTTACACCGTACTTATTGAACGTGTCTGTTATTCCCTTAATCTGCAGCTTTGACCAGTCAAGGTTGAGCGTATGCATGACGAGGCCGACCTCAAAGTTTCCCGCCCGGACTTTGTCGGCCTCCGCTGGGGTAAGGGCCAGATCGTCAATGGTGGCCGCTGGGTCGCCATCGGGCCCAACGCCAATTATTTCGCTTGGTCCGAGAGTGGCGGCGTCGAGAGCCGCAACTGGTGAACCGGCACCTGCAGTGGTCCCAGACCCGCTCGAACAACCCGTGGTGATCAGCAGCCCTGTCACCGCGAGGAGTGCCAACCGGGATTGATGTTTGCTCATTTTCCAACTCTCCATTGTGTTGTGATTGCGTGCGCGTCCAGGGCAGCGGTTAACCGCGCTAGGTGGAACTCTTACTGGTGGTGGGGTTCTTACTTCTTGGAGAAGGCCACGGCTGCAATGATGATCACGCCTTTGATGACGACCTGGAGCGCGGAGCTTACTCCGGTAAGTACCAGTCCGTTATTCAGGACGCCGATGATGAGGCTTCCGAGCAGCGTTCCGACGATCAGACCTCGGCCGCCGAACAGGCTGCTGCCGCCGAGAATGACGGCCGCGATCACGTCCAGCTCCAGGCCTTGGGCGACATCAGGTCGGGCAGCGTGAGAGCGAGCTGTCAGGACAAGGGCTGCCAAGCCGGCGAGGGCGCCGGTAAGGACAAAGGAAATCGTCGTAGTCCGTTTGACGTTGATGCCCGAATAACGCGCCGCCGAGGCGTTGCCCCCGGTGGCATATACCCGACGGCCAAAGGTTGATCCGTGGAGCAGCACTGCGCCGATTGCGAAGATCAGGACAGTCCATAGGACAGGCACGGGTACTCCCGCAAAGTAGCCCTCGCCGAACACGTCCCAGTACTCCTGATTTGTAATGAGGACGGGTTTAGTGTCGGTGACGATGAGTGCAATCCCACGTGCAATGCCAAGCATTCCCAGCGTAACGAGGAACGATGGTATGGCCAGGTGAGTTGTGAGAGTGCCGTTGATCAGTCCGACAATCCCGCCGGTTGCAATCCCGACTACAGCCCCCAGGACCCAGTTATTGCTGATGTGCTGCATGGCTAGCGCAGCGGTCATGCCCGACAGAGCAAGTGTCGACGCAACCGAGAGGTCGATTTGCCCGGTAACGATCACAAATGTCATTCCTACCGCGATAATCGACACCAAGGCAGTCTGACGACCAATGTTGAGGAAATTGTCCACCGAAAAGAAGACCGGCGAGGCTGCGCTGAAGACCACCAGCAACAATGCAAAGGCAATGTACAGCAGGTAGGGTCGGTCGCCGGACAGAAGGACCGTCGATGCTCTCTTGAACCCGTTTTCAGGTGGCATTGTCGATGTTAATGTTTGGCTCACGAGAGTTCCTTTGAGAATGAGTGGGACTGTTGGATCAAACGATGGAGCTCTTCTTCCCCGATCAATTCCGAGCGGTTAACAGTTGTGACTACTCGCCCGTCCGCAACGATGGATATTCGATCGCAGAGGATCATCAGTTCCAAGAGGTCCGAGGATGCGACAAGGACGGCTGACCCCGATCGCGCGATATCACGGACCACGCCATAGATCTCTTCACGGGCGCCGACGTCGACACCCACTGTTGGTTCGTCAAGGAGTAACAGCTTGGGCACAGGAGGAAACCACTTGGCAAAGACGACCTTCTGCTGGTTTCCTCCGGAGAGATTTTTGACGCGGACCGACGAAGCCGGCGCCTTCACAGACAGAGTCTGCATAGCGAGGTTGGCTTGCGCCTTCGAAGCTTTACGTAGGAACCAGCCGTACCTTGTTAGGCCTTTGAGCCGCGGCAGCGCCAGGTTCTGCTCGATGGTCTGGTCCAGAATCAAGCCTTCTTCGTGGCGATCTTCTGGAGCCAAGGCAATGCCTTTGGCGATGGCTTCGTAGGGGGACTTGATGCTGACTTCTTTGCCGTCCATAGACATCGTGCCAGCTTTAATCTTGCGCAGTCCGAAGACCGTTTCGAGAATTTCTGTCCTTCCACTGCCTATGCTGCCGGCTAAACCGTGTATTTCACCTTCCCTAACCTCGAGATCTACGCCCCGCAGACGGTCATTGCTGACCGCTTTCAGCTGAAAGATCGGAGAAGAGCTGGAGCTAACTCCGTTCCCGTGTCCCGGCTGGGACAAGGTGTTATCGGAGGCGACCGCAGTCTTGAGGCCGTTGTGGTTGGGGCCCACGATTTCCGCAACCAGCTTGTCCATGTCGACATCTTTTGTGAGCATTGTGGCGGCATTGCGGCCGTCTCGGAGGATCGTCACCCGGTGCGATATGCGGAAAACCTCCTTCAATCGGTGGGTAACGTAAATGACTCCCACGCCTCGGGCCGTGACTCGTTCAACAGCGCTAAACAGAATTTCCTCTTCGCCAGACGTCAGGGCGGAAGTCGGTTCATCCAGAACGAGAACTCTGACGTCACCGATAAGTGCCTTCGAGATTTCCGTCATCTGGCGGTAGGCGAATGGGAGGTCACTGACCCGGGCTTTCGAGTCGAGTGGAAAACCGTAGGAATCCAGGAACTCGTCCGCATCGCGAAGTAGCTTGCGCCTGTTGACCAGTCCCAAACGGTTACGCGGCTCCCGCCCTAGAAACAAGTTGGCAGCGACGGAAAGCGAGGGAATGAGGCTCAATTCTTGGTAGACTACGGCGAGGCCTGCTGCTCGCGATTCGGCTGGGGATTTGAAGCTGTGCTCACGACCAGCGATCTCAATTGAGCCACCGTCAGCCGTCATCGCCCCCGCAATAATCTTGATGAGCGTGGACTTACCAGCTCCATTCTCACCAAGCAACGCATTAACTTCGCCTGCGTTTACTTCTAAGTCGATTCCTTTCAGGGCATGAACTCCGCCAAATTTCTTGGAAACCTGGGTCACTTTGATCAGGGTCTCATCGCGGCCTTTCACAGCGACCGCCCCGACGTGGTTGTGCCCGGCCTCCAGTGTCATGGCTTGGTGCCTATTCGGCTCACATAAGTCGGCCGTAAGAACTTCCCGTTGAATTGTTGCATGTTAACCTCCTTGGGCACCGTTGCCCGCCGTCAAGGATGAGAGATGCACTACCACCCTCAGAGTCTTATCAGCAGTGCATATGACGCAGTAACGAAGCGTATGTTGCACTAAGGCTAGGTTGCGATTTTGCGCCTGTCAACGATGGTCTTCGAAAGAAATGGGCGCACATTGGTTATGAAACCGACCTGCTACAGGCCTATTCCCCTACTTTTGGAGCATTCCAGAGCCCCGATGGACCGTCGTAAAGCCGCTCTGAGCTGGCCGTGTCCTGTGGATCTCAGCCCGCCCATCCGAGCGGTATTTCTGAGATGCCCAATCGGGATCGCTGCTCCGGCATCAGTCGCGGATGACTACCATCGGGTCGGGGTCCTGGTTACTGGGTAGGTCCTGGGGTGTGTTGAGGGGCGGCGCCGCAAGAGGGTTGGGGCCGACTCTTCGCCCTGCCCCTGACCTGGCGGCCGGGCGTCCAGGCCGTCGCGATTGACTGATTCCCCGTGCGAACAAGGCACCGATAACCGCGATAGCGTCAACCTATGCCTTGGACCGGGACGTGGGATTGCTTGGCGGGCACCAATGGTGGGAGCCTCCGTTCGCCCAATAAGCGGCACCTGGGTTTGGATTCCGCGCAAGGGAACCCTTCTGCCTCGCACGAAAACGCATCGTCCGCCCTGTCGGCAGAGGCTTCCTCCCACCACCAGCTCCCCGGGCCGGCCGGATCCGGGCAATTCCGGCCGTGGACGCTGCATAGGCGTAAAAGCGGCAATTGGGCTGAAACGTCGCCTCGGATTCAAAGTCGTCTGGCCGATCCGGAGTGCGTCGAGGCGTCTGCAAGAACGAACAGAACCTGTGAGGCTTGAAGCCTGTTCCTAAAACCCCGAAGAGCCTACGACTGGCCAGTAGTTAGTGGCGGCCTTCTAAGTAGTGGAGATCCTGTTAATCCCGTCAATGTTGAAGTTGGTTCCCCAACCCTTCGGCCACGGAGTCCTGAATGAACCAGCGGCCGCAGCCGGCACTGGATCAACCCTCGGGTCGTCAAACGACGGACGTCAGCAGCCCGTTAGTGGCCATGAAATTTGCCCGGTCCGCCTTGGCTGCAGAACCGGCAACACGCGATTGGATAAGTTCTCTCGTATCTCAAGGGAACTGGACTGACAGGGAGTCCTGCACGGACTCGGTAATTAGAGTGACCCTTGATTGGGCGTCGACATCGCCGGCCTCCTTGCTACGTCTGCTTCCCCTGCGATTACGTACCCCCGCCTGGCCCCACATGACCCATCAAGGCGTTGACAGTGATTAGCCCCTTGCATACCATAGTGCGAAATACGCTGCGACCCTGCACATATTGCAGTTTCGCTTTTAGAAGAATCTTTAACGTAGAAATGGGCGATGAAGCCCGCAGGAGGCAAAGGGTGCGAAAAACCAGCGACGCCGTGGACGTACTAATTGTTGGTGCAGGAGCTTCAGGTTCCGTGGCTGCCAAACATCTCGCAGAGGAGGGCTACTCCGTCACCGTACTTGAGCAGGGCGATTGGGTTAGTCAAGGAGATCTTCCCGGCCTGCGGCCAGAATACGAACTGCTTGGCACGAAAAAGTGGCACCCGGACCCAAACGTTCGCGGACGCATCGAAGATTACCCAATCGACGTCAGCGAATCGAGTGCCCAAATAGGCATGTTCAATGGTGTTGGAGGGTCCACTATCCTCTACGCCTCATGCTGGTGTCGTGCGCTGCCGTCCGACTTTCGAGTGCGGACGCTTGACGGGGTCGCCGATGACTGGCCACTCAGTTACGAAGAATTGGCCCCGTATTACGCCGCCGTGGAGTATGACCTGGGAGTTTCTGGCCATCCGGGTAATCCTGCATATCCGCCTGGATATAACCCTCCGCTTCCGGCTCATCCCATCAACGCGTCCGGGCGGACGCTGGCGAAGGGTATGAACAAGCTGGGATGGCACTGGTGGCCCGGCTACAACTCAATCCCATCTCGCGATCACCACAACATGAAGCAGTGTCAGCGCTTGGGGGTCTGCATGATCGGCTGCCCCGCTGGCGCGAAAGCATCCGTCGACGTGGCATTGTTGCCGGATGCCCTCAAACACGGGGCTAAGATCGTGACGAATGCCCGGGTTTCGCAGGTCGTGGTGAACGACAAGGGCATCGCCACGGGAGCGGTGTACATCCAAAACGGTGTAGAGCACTTCCAGGCCGCATCGGTAGTCATTGTCGCG
>NZ_QLNP01000033.1 GCF_003261175.1 Arthrobacter globiformis
GGGTGCGAACCCCTTTTGAAACGGGTTCGCGGGGAGGGGTGTGTGGTGTAAGTTATCGGCCTATTAGTACCGGTCAGCTTCACGAGTCGTTAGTCCTCGCTTCCACATCCGGCCTATCAACCCAGTGGTCTGGCTGGGGGCCTCTCACACACAAGGTGTATGGAAATCTCATCTCGAAGCGAGCTTCCCGCTTAGATGCTTTCAGCGGTTATCCCATCCGAACGTAGCTAATCAGCGGTGCACTTGGCAGTACAACTGACACACCAGAGGTTCGTCCGTCCCGGTCCTCTCGTACTAAGGACAGCCCTTCTCAAATTTCCTGCGCGCGCAGCGGATAGGGACCGAACTGTCTCACGACGTTCTAAACCCAGCTCGCGTACCGCTTTAATGGGCGAACAGCCCAACCCTTGGGACCTACTCCAGCCCCAGGATGCGACGAGCCGACATCGAGGTGCCAAACCATGCCGTCGATATGGACTCTTGGGCAAGATCAGCCTGTTATCCCCGAGGTACCTTTTATCCGTTGAGCGACGGCCATTCCACAATGTACCGCCGGATCACTAGTCCCGACTTTCGTCCCTGCTCGAGATGTCTCTCTCACAGTCAAGCTCCCTTGTGCACTTACACTCGACACCTGATTGCCAACCAGGCTGAGGGAACCTTTGGGCGCCTCCGTTACTTTTTAGGAGGCAACCGCCCCAGTTAAACTACCCATCAGGCACTGTCCCTGACCCGGATTACGGGCCGAAGTTAGATGTCCAAAGTGACCAGAGTGGTATTTCAACGATGACTCCACCCGAACTGGCGTCCGGGCTTCAACGTCTCCCACCTATCCTACACAAGCCACTCCGAACACCAATACCAAACTATAGTAAAGGTCTCGGGGTCTTTCCGTCCTGCTGCGCGTAACGAGCATCTTTACTCGTACTGCAATTTCGCCGAGTTTATGGTTGAGACAGCGGGGAAGTCGTTACTCCATTCGTGCAGGTCGGAACTTACCCGACAAGGAATTTCGCTACCTTAGGATGGTTATAGTTACCACCGCCGTTTACTGGGGCTTAAATTCTCAGCTTCGCCTTGCGGCTAACCGGTCCTCTTAACCTTCCAGCACCGGGCAGGAGTCAGTCCGTATACATCGTCTTGCGACTTCGCACGGACCTGTGTTTTTAGTAAACAGTCGCTTCCCCCTGGTCTCTGCGGCCCCGATCCCCTCCCGGTCGCTAGTACCGTTCAAGGTTGGGGCCCCCCTTCTCCCGAAGTTACGGGGGCATTTTGCCGAGTTCCTTAACCATAATTCTCTCGATCGCCTTAGTATTCTCTACCTGATCACCTGTGTCGGTTTGGGGTACGGGCGGCTAAAACCTCGCGCCGATGCTTTTCTAGGCAGCATAGGATCACCGAATCCCCCCTTTACGGGAGTCCCGTCAGATCTCAGGCACATGAACAGCGGATTTGCCTACCGTTCGCCCTACATCCTTGGACCGGGACAACCATCGCCCGGCTCGGCTACCTTCCTGCGTCACACCTGTTAATACGCTTGCCTCCCAGGATCAGGTCCCGCGCTCCACCAAAACCCTTCACCCACAAGGGGTGTCGGGCAGGTCTCGGGCGGTTAGTATCCCCTGTTCAACATGGGCGGTTTTTCGCCGGTACGGGAATATCAACCCGTTGTCCATCGACTACGCCTGTCGGCCTCGCCTTAGGTCCCGACTTACCCAGGGCAGATTAGCTTGACCCTGGAACCCTTGATCATCCGGCGGACGGGTTTCTCACCCGTCTTTCGCTACTCATGCCTGCATTCTCACTCGTGTAGGCTCCACCGCTGGTTTACACCGCGACTTCACCGCCCACACGACGCTCCCCTACCCATCCACACTCCTGAACCACGAAGGCTTGGAAAATATGTGAATGCCACAACTTCGGCGGTGTACTTGAGCCCCGCTACATTGTCGGCGCGGAATCACTTGACCAGTGAGCTATTACGCACTCTTTTAAGGATGGCTGCTTCTAAGCCAACCTCCTGGTTGTCTTCGCAACTCCACATCCTTTCCCACTTAGCACACGCTTAGGGGCCTTAGTTGGTGGTCTGGGCTGTTTCCCTCTCGACCATGAAGCTTATCCCCCACAGTCTCACTGCTGCGCTCTCACTTACCGGCATTCGGAGTTTGGCTGACGTCAGTAACCTTGTAGGGCCCATTAGCCATCCAGTAGCTCTACCTCCGGTAAGAAACACGCAACGCTGCACCTAAATGCATTTCGGGGAGAACCAGCTATCACGAAGTTTGATTGGCCTTTCACCCCTACCCACAGCTCATCCCCTCCATTTTCAACTGAAGTGGGTTCGGTCCTCCACGACGTCTTACCGTCGCTTCAACCTGGCCATGGGTAGATCACTTCGCTTCGGGTCTAGATCACGCCACTGCAACGCCCTGTTCAGACTCGCTTTCGCTACGGCTTCCCCACACGGGTTAACCTCGCGACGTAACACTAACTCGCAGGCTCATTCTTCAAAAGGCACGCCGTCACAACTACTATGCGATTACTCGCGGTTGCTCCGACGGATTGTAAGCACACGGTTTCAGGTACTGTTTCACTCCCCTCCCGGGGTACTTTTCACCTTTCCCTCACGGTACTGGTCCGCTATCGGTCATTAGGGAGTATTTAGGCTTATCAGGTGGTCCTGACAGATTCACACGGGATTTCTCGGGCCCCGTGCTACTTGGGATACTCATCAAAGGCGGCGCTACAGCATTACGGTTACGGGGCTCACACCCTCTACGGCCGGCCTTTCAAGACCGTTCACCTATACCAGCACTCACACCTCCCCGGTCCGGCAGAACCAGGACAACAAGTCCCACAACCCCGCCCATGCAACGCCCGCCGGCTATCACACATGGGTCGGTTTAGCCTGATCCGCGTTCGCTCGCCACTACTAACGGAATCACTGTTGTTTTCTCTTCCTGCGGGTACTGAGATGTTTCACTTCCCCGCGTTCCCTCCACGCACCCTATGTGTTCAGATGCGGGTCACCAGATCACTCGCGCGTCTGGCGGGGTTTCCCCATTCGGACACCCTGGGATCACAGTCCGGTTATCGACTCCCCCAGGCTTATCGCAGATTCCTACGTCCTTCTTCGGCTCCTAATGCCAAGGCATCCACCGTGTGCTCTTAAAAACTTGACCACAAAAGATCAAGGAGTAATTTTCGAGAGAACCACAGAAACCAACCACACCCAACAACCACACCCCGAAGAGTGCCATCATCACGCGCAGCCAGATCCAGGTTCATATTCTTGGAAATTGCTTCTTATAAAAGATGCTCGCGTCCACTATGTAGTTCTCAAACAACAACCCCGTACCACACACCCCACACACACCCCCAA
>NZ_QLNP01000034.1 GCF_003261175.1 Arthrobacter globiformis
GCCCTTTCCGGGCGCCCGCCGCTGCTTTTTGATGCCCGTGTCAAGGGCAGTGACAAAAAGTAAATTCGTTTGGTTGTGCCCTATGTCATATACGGCTCTCAGTAGGTACTGTGGGGATCGGTCGACGATTGCTGGGATCGACAGGACCTGTCATCTTCACGTGTCGTTGCCGCCTGCGCCCGGCAATGTAGCCGGGGCCATTTCTTAGGAAAGGTTCCAACCACTCGTGAAATCAGCAGGAAAAAGCTTATTCCCAAGCCGGGGGGCAGGGAAAGCAGTGGCACTGGTTGTCGGCTTGCCTTTGCTTCTTTCGTCAGTCGGCGCGCTGCCGGCCACCGCGGCGCCGTCGCAGGTTGCGGCTACGGCCGCTCAGCAAAAAAACGTCGACCCCAACGACTACTCGGCCGGCCGCTACATTGTGGTCCTGACCGAGAAGCCCGCAGCCACCTACGAGGGCGGCACTCCCGGCCTGCAGGCCACAAAGCCGCGGTCCGGCCACAAACTCGACGCCGACCGGGCAGAGGTGCGCAAGTACCAGGCCCACCTGGAGGCGAAGCAGGCCGCGCTGGCTGAGAAGGAACACGTGCAGATCCGCCGCAAATACACGGCGGCACTCAACGGATTCACCGCCAGGCTTACCGCCGACCAGGCCGTGAACCTCGCCAAGAGCCCAGAGGTCCTCGCGGTGGCACCCGACACCCAGCAGGCCCCGGACTATTCCACCACGGACTTCCTTAAGCTGAGCGGAGCCTATGGCACGTGGAACAGGCAGTTCGGCGGCAAGGCCGGCGCCGGCAAGGGCGTTGTGGTGGGCGTCATCGACTCCGGCTACACGCCGGGCAGCCAGTTCTTCGCCGGCAATGAGGTTGCACAACTCAAGGGCAATCCGCAGGTAGGTGTTCCCTACCGCACCGCCGGCGGCAACATCGCGATGCTGAAAGCCGACGGCAGCACCTTCGAGGGCGAGTGCCAGAAAGGTGAGGAGTTTAACGGAACGGCCTGCAACTCCAAGGTCCTCAGTGCCAGGTACTTCTCCGACGCGTTCGAGGATTCCGTGGCCAAGCAGGACCGGGCGCCGGAGGAACTGATTTCGCCGGTGGACGTGGGAAGCCACGGAACCCACACGGCAAGCACCGCGGCCGGCAACGCCGACGTGGAAACCTTCGTCGACGGCCGAAGCTTCGGCCTGACCGGCGGCATCGCACCGGCCGCCAAGCTTGCCAGCTACAAGATCTGCTGGGAGGACAACGATCCCAACACCGGCGGCTGCTATACCTCGGCCGCTGTCGACGCCATCAACCAGGCTGTGCTCGACGGCGTGGATGTCCTGAACTACTCGATTTCCGGCACCACCTCCACCACCACGGACCCGGTGTCCATGGCGTTCCTGTCCGCCGCATCAGCCGGCATCTTCGTGGCCACGTCCGCGGGCAACTCCGGCCCCATAGCCAGCACCGTGAACCACGGCGAGCCGTGGGTTACCACTGTTGCGGCCAGCAGTTTCTCCCAGGAACTGCAGGGCACCGTGGAGTTCTCTGACGGCAGCAAGTTCCGCGGCGCCAGCATCATGAACCGTGAAGTTGCCGGCGCGGGCGTTGTGCTCGCGGCCAATGCAGCATCCGGACAGGCCGCCGATCCTGCACTCTGCGCCCCCGGTTCCGTCGACCCTGCCAAGATCGCCGGCAAGGTGGTGGTCTGCGACCGGGGCGTCTATGACCGCGTGGCCAAGAGCGCCGAGGTTGCGCGGGGCGGCGGGGTGGGCATGATCCTCGTGAACCTGGCCGCATCGTCGCTCGACGCCGACAAGCACTCCGTCCCCACCGTGCACGTGAACCCGCCTGCCACGGAAACCATCAAGGCGAAGGTGACGGCGAACCCGGCCATCACGGTCTCCCTGGTCAACAGGGACACCACGGGACTGCCTGCCGAGGCGCAGCCGCAGATCGCGGGCTTCTCCTCCCGCGGACCGCTCCTCGCCACCGACTCTGACCTGCTGAAGCCCGACGTCGCCGCACCCGGCGTCGCCGTCCTGGCCGGCGTATCACCGATCGGCGCCGGCGGCGACGAGTTCGGGTTCATGTCCGGCACCTCCATGGCGTCGCCCCACGTGGCCGGTTTCGGTGCCCTCATCCTGGGCAAGAACCCCGCCTGGTCCCCGGCCGCCGTGAAGTCGGCCATGATGACCACCGCCAGCGACGTCAAGCTCGCAGACGGCAGCAAGAACACGGACGTCCTCGCCACCGGCGCGGGTCAGGTGGATCCTGCCCGTGTCCTGGATCCTGGCCTCGTGTACGACGCCACCACCGACGATTACCTGCGGTTCATCCAGGGGACCGGCATGGACCTCGGCATGCCCGGGCTCGGCAGTACGCGGTCCCGCGACATGAACGTCCCGTCCTTCTCACTGGGAAACCTGGCAGGCAGGATCGAGGTCACCCGCACGGTGACGGCGCTGACGCCGGGAGTGTACCGCGCCAAGGCCAGCGTGCCGGGAGTGAAGGTGACGGTGACGCCGTCGGTCCTGTCCTTCAGCGCGGCCGGTGAGAAGCGCACGTTCAAGGTGGCCTTTGAAAACCAAAATGCGAAGTTGGGCAAGTTCGCCGCGGGTTCCCTCACCTGGCAGGGGGCCAACAAGACCGTGACCTCGCCCATTGCGGTGCGGCCGCAGTCGGTGCTTGCTCCCAAGAATATTGCGTTCACCTCCCAGGGTGCCAACGGTTCCGGGAACATCGGCATCGTCTCGGGCTCAAACTCGCGCACGAACGTGACGCTCGACGGCCTGTCGAAGGCGGACTCCTCGGCCATCGAGCTCGTACCCGGTCCCTTCCGGTACGAGGCCGACGCCTCGAACTTCGTCAAGAAGGTGGAAGTTCCGGCCGGCGTGCCCCTGGCCAAGCTGTCCGTGATTTCCGCGGATGAGAACGCCGACTTCGACATGGTGGTGGTCACGCCGGCCGGGCAGGCAATTGTGGTGGCCACGGCCTCGGCAAGTGAGTCCGTGTCGATTCCGAACCCTGCTGCCGGTACCTACCGGATGTTCGTGAATCTCTTCGACAGTCCCAACCAGCAGGCAACCAAGGCCTCGGTGGATGCTGCGGTCCTGGGCGCGAATGAGGGCAACGCCACCGTGACTCCTGACCCGGTCCGCCTTGCGAACGGGCTCAGCGGGAAGCTCGCCCTCACCTGGAAGAACCTGGCCCCCGGCTCCTATATCGGGCGGATCACCTTCGACGGGTCCAGCGCCCCGACGTTCGTGAGCGTCGTGGTGGCGGAGGGCGGCGCCGTCGCGGTTGCACCGGCTTCGGAAGATCCGAAGAAAAAGAAGGAACGGGGGAAGGTCCAGAACCAGGACCTGACGCGGTCACCGGATAACTCCATCTAGGAAGGTCCCGGAACCGGGCTCCCGAAGGGGCCCCACAGCGAAGGCCGGCGGGCATGGCGCAATTGCCAAGGTCCCGCCGGCCTTCGCCGTGCCAAGCTTCCGTCCGGTCGCCCCCCGCATTCCCTGGACCGCGGCCAAGGATGCACGGCAGGTCAGATCTCGCAGGGGCTTAGATGGCGCCCGTGGACCCGGCGACCCCGCCCAGCAGCGGGGATAGCGCCCGCCAACGGGCAATTTCACAGCCGTCCGTCATGGAAAAGCGGGAGTTCACAGTGCGCCCGTTGAACGTGCCGGTGACCACGGCCACCTGAGGGCCGCCGTACTGCTGGGTGCACAGCTTGGGCGGGCCCGGTTCGGGGAAAAAGATCCGTTCGCCGAAGCGTCCGACGGCGGCAATCGCCGCCGCGGGATCCGGCAGGGTTGATTCCACCAGTAGTCCGGAACGGCTGACCAGGACAAAGACGTGTTCCGGGCCGCCCGGGGCGTGGGTGAGGGCGACGGTCAGTTCAAGGTCTGCTTCCGGAGGCAGGTCCGCGTCCGGGCCTGCGCCTGGGAATGGAGGTGCGCCGCTCATCATTCGGTCTCCGTTCCAAGGCTGCCAAGGAGCGGCACGAGGGCGGCCATGAGCCTGCCGCGGAGCTCCTGCGCTTCGGCCGAGAAGGCGCGCTGCTGCTCCACGTAAGCAGCCTTGCCGTCGGGGGTCTCAATCGGAATGGCCGGGTAGCCCCAGTCTGTGAGGTCATAGGGCGAGGCCTGCATGTCCATGGCCCGCACCCGCCACGACAGCTCAAAGCAGTCCATAACGAGTTCGCTGGGCAGAGCCGGGGAGAGCTTGTATGCCCACTTGTAGAGGTCCATGTTGGCGTGCAGGCAGCCGGGCTGCTCCATGGTCCGCTGGTTCTCGCGGCTGGGGGAAAGCTCGTTGAGGGGCACGGCGTCGGGTGTGTAGAACCGGAACGCGTCGAAGTGCGAGCAGCGGATCCTGTTGTCCTCGACCACCTTGTCCGTGCCCGCGCCGCCCAGCCGCAGTTTAAGGTACTCGTGGCGCAGCTCGAACTTCTCCTGCCGGTAGACCATGGCCCACTCGTGCAGGCCGAAGCAGCCGAACTGCGCGGGCCGCGCGGCTGTTCTGGCCAGAATGATCCGGGCAAACAGGAGGGCCTCGCGCCGTTCGGCCAGGAACGACTGACGGTCGAACGCCACCGCGGTGCTGCCGGGCGGGAGGCCGGCGCGGGCCAGCTCACCGCCGTCGAGCGCTTTGTAGTATTTCCAGTCCCTGCGGGCAGCCGCCTCCATTCCGGAGAGGACCACACCGTCACCGGGATGCCAGCGCAGCAGTTGGCCTGGCTTTTGCGTGTAGTACGTGAAGAGGAAGTCCTCCACGGGATGCTTCCGCCCCGCGGAGCGGCGGGCAAGGTAGGGATCGGCGTAACGGCGTACCCGGCGCACGTGAGCGGCTTCCCGTCCCGTCCAGTCAGCAGGGCGGAGGACCTGGGCGGCGGGGATCGTCAATGGAGTACCTGCCACGGTGCTAAAGAGCCCCGCCTGCAGCACCGAGAATCTCCTTGGCGGCGTTCCAGGCTCCGATCTGGCAGCCGTCCAGCAGGGCGAAGGAGGTCTCCACGGGGGTGCCATTGACTTCGCCGGTCACGGTGGCCAACTGCGGGCCGCCATACTGCTGCGTGCAGGAGATACCCTTTGGCGGCGCGGCAGGGTTCACGATGGCTGCGTTGTCCTTCAGTGACGTGCAAGCTGCTGCGGCGTTGGGGTGCTGGCTCTCTGCCATCGCCGCGCCGCCCTTGCAGACCAGCGTGTAATTGGCGGCCTTGCCGTCCTTCGACGCTTTGACCGTGATGGACAGTTCGGCATCGCCGGCGCCGGGCCCGGACGGCAGGGGGGAAGCGGCAGGGGGTGCGGGCGCCGGGACGGTCGTTTCGGCGTCGGGCGGTGTGGAGCCGGGCGCCGGAGTACTGGAAGTGCCGGTGCCGGGGGTTTCAGTGCCCGGAGTTTCGGTGCCCGGCGAAGAAGTCCCGGGCGATGACGTCCCCGGCGAGCCGGTGGTGGCCCCGGGGGTGGCCGAAGGCTGGCCGGTTCCGGTGTTCGGGGTGCAGGCCGCGAGACCGCCCGTCGCCGCGAGGGCGAGCAGCACAGAAATCAGTTGCTTGCGCATGCCGGGTCTCCTCAAGTTTTTCCCATTCTACCGTCGGGGCCCCATGCCGTCCGGTACAGCCGGATAACGGTACCGGGCAATTGCTAACGGAAGGGTATCGATTCTTGGGGGCGTCCGCGGTATCTTTCTGACATCAACGGGTGCGCGGCATAACCAAATAGTGATGACGCCCATGGGGGGCAGAGCGTCCAGTTCGTGGGACCGAAGGTCTACAGGTCCTGAACCAAGGAAGGCATCCCCCATGATCCCTCAGCAATCCACTACCCGCCCCGGACAAGGCAGCAGGTTGCCGGCCGTCTTCGCCGTCGCCCTTGCCATGGTCATCGGCCAGGGCCTCGCCGGACCAACGGCGGCGGCTCCCGCACCTGCATCGGCGCAGCCGGCAGTTCTCCAGCCAACCGCCGCCCAGCCGGCGGCATCGCCGCTCAACGACGGCCACTACATCGTGATGCTCAAGGACAAGCCGCTGGCCACCTACTCCGGCGGCGTCCCGGGCATCCCGGGCACGGCGGTGCCGAAGGGCAAGAAGCTGAACCCCTCCGGTCCCAACTCCCGCAAATACGATACTCACCTCAGGGCCAAGCAGCAACGGGCGGCAGCATCCAGGGGCGTGACCATCAACAGGAGCTACACCCTGGCAATCAACGGCTTCAGCGCTGTACTCTCCGCGGCGCAGGCCAAGGCGCTCGCCGGTGACAGCAGCGTGCTGGCCGTGGTCCCCGACAGCATGCGCAAGCCGGATTACTCGAGCACCGACTTCCTTGGACTTCCCGGCGGCGACGGCGTGTGGAACCAGCAGTTCGGCGGCACGGATGAGGCGGGCAAGGGCGTCGTCGTGGGCGTGGTGGACACCGGCTACACGCCCGACAACCCGTTCTTCACGGGGGACACCGTCGATCCGCTGTCCGGCACCCCGGACGTGGGCGTGCCGTACCACCTCCAGGGCAACGTGATCGCGATGCGGAAGGCCAACGGTGGAACCTTCGTGGGTGACTGCGTGGCCGGAGACGGTTTCGACGGCACGGAATGCAACAGCAAGGTCATCGGCGCCAGGTTCTACGACAAGGCCTACAAGGCGGCGGTCCCGCCGGAATTCCGGTCCCCGAACGAGAAGTTCTCGCCGCTGGACGTTAACGGCCACGGATCCCACACGGGCAGCACGGCAGCCGGAAACAGTGGCGTCGCCCAGACGGCAGGCGGCCGGGACTTTGGCAAGAGCTCAGGCGTTGCGCCGGCGGCCAAGATCGCCGTTTACAAGGTCTGCTGGGAAGGTTCCATTCCTGAGGCTACCGGGTGCGTCGAGTCGGACATTCTCAACGCCATCCAGGATGCGGTCCTCGACGGCGTGGACGTCCTGAACTTCTCCATCTCGGGAAACAACAACTCCACTGTCGACGCGGTTTCGCTCGCGTTCCTGAATGCCGCGGCCGCAGGGATCTTTGTGGCGGCCTCCGCCGGCAATTCGGGCCCGACGGTCTCGACCGTCAACCATGCCGGACCCTGGATCACCAGCGTGGCCGCGTCGACGTTCGACAACACGCTGCGCGGAACCGCCGAACTGTCGGACGGCAGCAAGTTCGCCGGTGCGAGTGTCATGGGCAGCGAGGTGGACGCCAAGCCGATCGTGCTGGCCGTGGACGTGAAAACAGCCGCCGCCCTGGCTGCAGATGCGGCGCTGTGCGCACCGAACTCCCTGGACCCGGCCAAGGTTGCGGACAAGATTGTCGTCTGCGACCGCGGCGTTGTGGCACGCGTTGACAAGAGCGCCGAGGTCAAGCGCGCCGGCGGTGTAGGCATGGTCCTGGTCAACCTGACGCCCAGCTCCCTCGACACCGATCTGCACAGTGTCCCCACGGTTCATCTGGGCGACCCGAAGATCAAGGACCTGGTGGCGGCAACTCCGGGCATGACGGCAAGCCTCAAGGCGACTGACACCACCGGAGCCGCACCCCCGCCCGTGCCGCAGATTGCCGGATTCTCCTCACGCGGGCCCACGCTGGCATCCAACGGAGACCTGCTCAAGCCTGACGTTGCGGCTCCTGGCGTGGCTGTGCTTGCCGCTGTTTCGCCCGTGGGGTTCAAGGGCGAGAATTTCGGCTTCCTGTCCGGCACGTCGATGGCATCGCCGCACATCGCCGGCTCGGGAGCCCTGCTGCTCGGCAAGAACCCGAAGTGGTCCCCGGCGGCCGTGAAATCCGCCGTCATGACCACGGCCTACGACCTGGTTAATGCGGCAGGCGCCAAAGTGCATGACGTCTTTGCCCAGGGCGCCGGCCACGTCGATCCGGCCCGGTTCGACTCCCCGGGCCTCGTTTACGACGCCGGCATCAGTGACTGGATGGGCTTCCTCCAGGGACAGGGAATCGACCTTGGCGTCGCCCCCATCGCGGCCAAGGACGTCAACCTACCCTCGGTGGCACTGGGCGCCATGTCCGGCAGCCAGACCGTCACGCGGCGGGTCACTGCGATGACGGCAGGAACCTATCGGGCAGCGATTACCCTTCCGGGCATTACAGCCACAGTCAGTCCGGCAGAAGTGACGTTGGCAGAGGGTGCAAGCGCCACGGTCACCATCACGTTTACTACCGCAGGGGCACCGCTGAACGCGTACTCCACCGGATCGCTGACGTGGACGTCAGGTGACAACACCGTCCGCTCACCGGTGGCGGTGCGCCCGGTGCCATAGTGCAGTTGGTCCCAAGACGGACGACGCCGGGACTCACCCCAGGTGGTGAGTCCCGGCGTCGTGCCTGGGCCGGTTTAAAAGCAAAAAGAAGTCAGCCATGGGCGGAGCCCGTGGCGGCAATCAGGTCCATCATGGACCTATGCAGGCTCTCCACTTGGTCCCGGCTGAGGCCCAGCTTGGACATCATGGTCACGGGAACTGCAGTGGCCTGCTGGCGGAGGGCGGTCCCCTGCGGAGTCAGGTCCACTGCCAGAGCACGTTCGTTCCCCTCCACTCGCGTGCGCGTGATGAGGCCCGCCGCTTCCAGGCGCCGCAGAAGAGGCGATATGGTCGCGGGCTCGTGCAGGAGGGCCTGGCTGATATCGCGGACCGAGCGCGGGCTGGACTCCCAAAGGCACAGCATGACCAAGTACTGGGGGTGGGTGAGCCCCAGCCTGTCCAGCACGGGCTTGTAGGCGCCCACTACGCTGCGCGAGGCGACGGTCAGGGCGAAGCACAGTTGCCGTTCCAGAAGGAGGTCGTCCTGCGCGGAAGCAGGCGTTGCGGCTGTTCCGGCAGTACCGGCGGCCGTTGATTTCGGGCGGGTAGCGATGAGCATCCCTTTCTATCGTTAGTACACTAATCATTAGTGTATCCTTGATACTGGCACTAGTCGTGGAATGGAGTGGACACCGTGGCAAAAGAGAACGGCGCGCAGCGGTTCATGCGGGCAACCGGCAAGCTCAGGGCGGTCTTTGGCCCCGCCAACAGGAGTTCGCTGGTGCACGACATGACCGAGGAGAACCGCAAACTGCTCGCCCAGCGCGAGGCCGAGACGCAGCAGTGGGAAACGGTCCACCGACCGGACGGCAGCACGTATGTAGTGCCCCGCAACCCCGACGACAAGTCCCTGCGTTAGCCACCGGCCGGGCCCGGCGTCCGGCCATAGCCAGCGGCCAGGCTGTACCTGCCGGGGTTCTTTTTCGGGGTCCCGGCGTAAAATAAGGGCACTGGCAGTCGAAGGGCAGACGCTCTCCGCCTTCAAGCAGGGAAGGGGGTGGGACTTGTGGCACACGTGCTCAGTGGCTTTATGAACCTGACAGACAGGCTCCGGTTCGTATTTGGCCCTGCCGCCGTCGGCGACTCAGCCACGCCGGTGGTTCACCTGCATGACGATTATGAGCATGCTTCCGAAAACGATCTGGCCCAATTCGAAGTCGAGACCGACTCGGAGGGGCACCACTATGCTGTCCGCAAGGGCGACCAGGATAAGTGACAACGCCGTTAACGAGTGAAGAAGCCCCGGTGCGCGTGAGCGCACCGGGGCTTCTTTCTGCACTGACTCGCAGTGCTTGACCGGGACCTTTAGCGGCCGGTGCCCCCGTAGACGGTGGCAACCGCTTCGCTGTCCAGGTCGAATGCCTTGTGGATGGCGCGGACTGCGTCATCGAGCAGGTCGGCATGGGTCACCACGGAAATGCGGATTTCCGAGGTGGAGATCATGTTGATGTTGATGCCCGCTGCGGAGAGGGCCTTGAAGAACGTGGCCGAAACGCCCGGGTGGGAGCGCATGCCGGCGCCGATCAGCGACAGCTTGCCGATCTGCTCGTTGTACTCGATGCTTTCAAACCCGATCTCGGCCTGTGCAGCACGGAGGGCGGCAAGCGCGTCAGCGCCCTCGACGATGGGCAGCGTGAAGGAGATGTCCGTCCTGCCGGTGCCGTGCGTGGAGACGTTCTGGACGATCATGTCGATGTTCGAGTGCGCGTCCGCGATGACCTGGAAGATCGCGGCTGCCTTGCCGGGGATGTCCGGAACACCTACGACGGTGACCTTTGCTTCCGAGCGGTCGTGTGCAACACCGGAGATGATTGGCTGCTCCAAGGCAACTCCCTCTTGAGTCGTGATCTTGTCATCGGCGCCGGGCAGGACCCAGGTGCCTTCGTTCTGGCTGAATGAGGAACGGACATGCAGCGGCACGCCGAACCGCCGGGCGTATTCAACGCACCGGAGGTGCAGGATCTTGGCCCCGGACGCGGCCAGTTCCAGCATCTCCTCGCTGGAGATGCGGTCGATCTTCTGGGCTGACGGCACCACGCGGGGGTCCGCCGTGTAGATGCCGTCAACGTCGGTGTAGATCTCGCAGACGTCAGCCTCGAGGGCGGCGGCGAGGGCCACCGCCGTCGTGTCCGAACCGCCGCGGCCGAGCGTGGTGATCTCGTTCGTGGAGCGGCTCATGCCCTGGAACCCGGCGACGATGGCAATGTGCCCCTTGTCCAGGGCGGTGCGGATGCGGTGCGGGTCGACGTCGATGATCCGGGCCTTGCCGTGGATCCCGTCCGTGATCATGCCGGCCTGGGAACCCGTAAAGGACTGCGCGGACGCGCCGAACTTGTTGATGGCCATGGCCAGCAGGGCCATGGAGATGCGCTCACCGGCGGAGAGGAGCATGTCCATCTCCCGGGCCGGGGCTGAGTCGGTGACCTGGCTGGCAAGGTCAAGGAGTTCGTCGGTGGTGTCACCCATCGCGGAGACGACGACGACGACCTCGTTGCCGGCCTTCTGGGCGTCGACCACGCGCCTGGCCACGCGCTTGATGCCGTCAGCGTCAGCCACCGACGAGCCGCCGAACTTCTGCACAATGAGCTGCGTGGTGGCAGCAGCATCTGCGGGCAGCTCCTGCGGCCGCGGTTCGGTTTTCACATCGGTACTGGGCATACTCATGCGTGCACCCTCACTGGATCAAATTGGAGTTCTGGAGGCCAGGCGGCCTGACGGCACGGCGGCATACCCAGTTTATCGCCGTGGCCCGCCCGCCGTGGAATTGTGACCGTTGCGGTCAGCTGAGGGCGTTCCGGCGGCCCTCGAAGGCCCTGCCCAGGGTGACTTCGTCCGCGTATTCGAGGTCGCCGCCTACTGGCAGCCCGGAAGCGAGCCGCGTTACTGCGATGCCGATGGACTGCAGCATGCGCGCCAGATAGGTGGCCGTGGCCTCGCCCTCCAGGTTCGGGTCGGTTGCAATGATGATCTCCTGGACGGCGCCATCGCTGAGCCGGTTGAGGAGTTCACGGATCCGGAGCTGCTCCGGGCCGACGCCGGCGATCGGGTTAATGGCACCGCCGAGCACGTGGTAGCGGCCCCGGAATGAGCGGGTGCGCTCCACGGCCAGCACGTCCTTGGACTCCTCCACGACACAGATGACTGATGGGTCACGGCGCGGGTCGCGGCAAATGTTGCAGAGTTCCTGCTCGGTCACGTTGCCGCAGGCGGTACAAAACTTGACCCGTTCCTTGACAGTGGTGATGGCCTCCACCAACCGCTTCATGTCCTGGGGGTCCGCCTCCAGGATGTGGAACGCCAGGCGCTGCGCCGACTTCGGTCCCACGCCGGGAAGACGTCCGAGCTCGTCGATCAGCTCCTGAACTGCACCCTCGTACACTTTTTCCTCGATTGCTTGGTTGAAAGATGGCCGGTGCCGCCAGACGGGGCACCGGTACGTCGCAGGGCGCGCTGCCCGGGCCTTGGGTCCTCGCTCCGGGCGGGAGGTCCTTCAGGGCCGCGTGCCGCCCCCTAGTACCGGGGCGCCAGGGGGCTGCCGTCCAGCGACCGTTCTTCGATGAGCTTTCCGCCCAGAATACGCTCGACGGCGGCACGGCCAAAGACGCCCGACTCCTCGATGGTTTCGTCGTCCGCGCTGGGGATGTCCTGCACGTACGGTGCCGGTTCCTCGGTGCTCCGCGCGGGCGCCTTGGCCCGGCCAGCCTCGGCCTCCGGGCTGTTGGATAGCCTCTGGTAGAGGCTCAACTTGCCCCTTGCGGAAGTCTCGGTTGCAGGCTCCGGCACCGGCACAGCGGCGCGAACAGCGGCAACTGAGGGGCCGGCCTGTACCGCTGGTCCTGCCTGTACCGCTGGTCCGGCCTGCAGTGCGGGGCCGGCCTGCACCGTTGGTCCTGCCTGAACTGCCGGGCCGGAGGCGAACACAGGAACGCGGACCGGGGCGGCGTCGGTGGCAGCGGTGACGGCGGGGACGCGGACACCCTGGTTCGGGGTGGGTGCTCCGTACTCGTGGCTGGCAGCCGCCGGGGCGGATGCCATGGCGTAGGCAGGCTCGAACTCCGGGCCACCGCGCTCAACTGTTTCCGGCGCGCGCTCAGCAGGGGCGATTTCAGCTGGGCCACTCACACCCGGGCCGCGTTCAGCTGGGGCGCTCCCGCCCGGGGTGCTGGACAGTTCGCCTCCCGCTGCGTCCCCGCCGGCACGCGGCAGCTGGGCGGCGGCGGGTGGGTACACCGGTGCAGCGGAGCCGCTCGACTCCTCGTCGTGGTCGATGTCAGCCGCAGCCGGGTTTTTGCCCACGTTGCTCTCGGAACCGAGAGCCCAAACGCCAGGTGTCTGCTCGACAGCACGGGACCACGGATCGGCCGAGGTGTCCGGAGCAGGCTGGCGCTCCGCCTGCGCCGGGGCTGTAGTTTTTGCGCGGGTTTGCGCGGCCGGGGGTGCGGACCCGGCAGTCTGGTTTACCGTCGGTGCCTTTATCTCCGGCGCCGACGACGGCGCGGGGCTGCCCTGCCACTGGCGCGACGGCTCCCAGTCCATGGGTGGCTCTTCGTCCAGCGGAGGTGCGTCCTCGTCGAGTGGAGGGCCCCAGTCGTCATCCGGATAGGAGTAGTCGCCGGCCTGCTGCTGAGGTCCGCGTGCCGCCTCTTGCTGCCCGGCGACGGACGGCGCGGCAACGGACGGTACGGCGGGCGGCTGTGTGGCAACAGGCTGCGTGGCGGACGCCTGGGTGGGAGCAGGCTGCTGGGGGAGTGCGGCCGGTTCATTGCCGGATGCTCCCGGAACGCTGCCGCTGCCGGTGCCGGCGGGGGCGGCGGTGTCCGCCCGGGATGCCGTGATGGTGGGTCCTGACCACTGCGGCGCGGACACCGCAGAGGCCTCCGGCGACGACGCAGGGGCATGCCCGGCCGCGGGTACGGTGGACGAACCCGGCGACGCCGGAGCCGAGCCGGTTGCGGCAGGGCGGGCAGGGGCGGGCTCCGGCTCTCCGGAGACACCTGGGGCAGGGGCCAAGCCCCAATCCGCGTCGGTGGTGGTAGCCGGAACGTCCCGGCTAGTAGGCGCTTTTGGGTTTGGCTCAGAGCTCGCTGAACTGCCGGCGCCTGCCACCGCGGTGATCTGGCAGTCGATGCCGATCGTCTTGTGGATGGCCTGGCGCAGATTCTCGGAGTGGTCTGCCCGGCCGAAGGCACCGGCCAGCCCGGAGGTAGTGAAGACGAGCGTCAGGACCTGGCCGTCGAACTGGCCAACCTGGGCGTTGGGCTCCACGAGCGCCCAGGTGCTTCGCTTAATTTTTGCCACGGTCTGCAGGACCTCGGGCCAGGCGCGGCGCAGCACCTCGACGTCGGCATGCGCCCCGGTGGAAGCTGCCCCGGCGGAGGCTGTACTGGACGAGGGCCGGGCGTGTGACTGCGGCGCGGGAGCCGACGGGGCCGCCGGTGCGGCAACCGGCTCTGGGCCTCGAGCCTGTTGGCGCGGGGCCTCGTGGTGCTGGGCCTGTTCCGGCCGCGGGGCGGACTCCGGGGCCTGCGAGGCAGCGGGACGCTGGGCGTCGGGCTCCCGGCCCTGCCTGTCGTTCGCGTCCGGGTCAGGGCGGTGGCGCGCGGCGGCGTCATCCATGGGCCAGTCACCGGTGGTGATCCGTGGGGCGGCCAGGGCTTCCCGCCCGGGCGCGTCCGGTGCCGCCGGTGCGGCATCGATGTTCGGTGGGCCCGCCTGCGGCCCGCCGGACGCCGGAGCCGCCTCGGCCGGAGCGGCAGACGGAACAGACGCAGAAGCTGCCGGAGCATGGGAGACCGGGGTGTTCTGGGCCGGAGCGGCAGACGGAACAGACGCAGGTAGTGCCACCGGAGCCGGCACAGCCGGCGCGACCGCCGACGCAACCGCGGCGGGAGTACCGGCGTCGGACCCCGCGTAGTTCAGGCGCCGCTCCACGCGGTCGATCCTCGCTGCGATACCGCGTTCGGTCTGCTCAGAACTGGGCAGCAGGATGCGGGCGCAGAGCAGTTCCAGGTGCAGGCGCGGCGATGTGGCACCCGTCATCTCTGTCAGCGCGGTGTTGGTGACATCGGCCGCGCGAGACAGCTCAGCCGCACCGAGATTGTGTGCCTGGCTCTGCATCCGGGCGATCTGGTCGGCCGGCATGCCGCGGAGGATGGCCTGGGCGCTTTCCGGCATGGCCTGCACGATGATGAGGTCGCGGAAGCGCTCCAGGAGGTCCTCAACGAAGCGGCGGGGATCGTGGCCCGTCTGAATGACGCGGTCCACAGCGCGGAAGACCGTAGCGGCATCGGAAGCGGCGATTGCTTCGACGACGTCGTCCAGAAGTGAGGCGTGCGTGTAACCGAGAAGTGCCACGGCGAGCTCGTAATCGAGGCCGTTGGGTCCGGCGCCTGCCATGAGCTGGTCCAGCACGGACAGCGAGTCGCGGACGGACCCCGCTCCGGCGCGGATCACCAGCGACAGCACTCCGGGGGCCACCGGGACGTTTTCCTGGTGGCAGAGCTGCTCGAGGTACGCCATGAGCGGCTCAGGCGGCACCAGACGGAACGGGTAGTGGTGCGTGCGCGAGCGGATGGTCCCGATGACCTTGTCCGGCTCGGTGGTGGCGAAGATGAACTTGATGTGTTCCGGCGGCTCTTCGACGATCTTCAGCAGGGCATTGAAGCCCGCTGAGGTGACCATGTGTGCCTCGTCAATGATGAAGATCTTGTAGCGGTCCCGCACCGGAGCGTAGGTGGCGCGTTCGCGGAGGTCGCGGGCGTCGTCTACGCCGCCGTGGCTGGCAGCGTCGATCTCGATGACATCGAGGGAGCCGGCTCCGCCGCGGGCAAGTTCGACGCAGCTGGGGCAGACGCCGCACGGGGTGTCCGTGGGGCCCTTCGCGCAGTTGAGGCAGCGGGCCAGGATGCGCGCAGACGTGGTCTTGCCGCAGCCGCGCGGGCCAGAGAAAAGGTATGCGTGGTTCACGCGGTTCTTGCGCAGCGCCGTCATCAGCGGGTCCGTGACGTGTTCCTGCCCGATAACGTCCGCGAACGAGTCCGGGCGGTACCTGCGGTAAAGGGCAGTTGTAACAGTCACAGGGAAAACCTACCTATAGGGACTGACATTAAATAAGAGACCCCTCATGCACCCGCCAGAGCCCATCTACCCTTGCTACCTTCCGGTCCTGGGGGAGTTCAACAGGATGACGCCACATGAGGGGCCGTCAGATACTTTACCCGAACTTTGGGCGTGGCCCGAATCGGCTCCGATGGGGCAGTGGCGGGCGCCGCCGTCGTCTTAGCGGTGCCCGTTCACGCGCCAGCTCATGAACGCCGGCTCCTCATAGGGGTGGGCCCGCCGCAATCCCTGCACGACGGCGTCGAGCACGTCCTCCTCCACGATGCACTCGATCCGGACCTCGGAAACTTCCTCCGGCGTACCCGGGGCGCCGATGTAAGGCCGGGCTCCGGGCAAGGGGGTAAAACGTCCCGTACCCGGCGACGTGAAGGAGCAGTGCGAGTAGTCGCCCAGCCGGCCGGCGCCGGCGTCTCCGATGGCGGCGAGCACCGCATCGGCATGGGAATCGGGAACGTAAATCACGAGCGCATGCAGCTGGGACATGGCTCCATTTTCGGCCGATTGGGAGATGCCGGAAAGTTCAGGTATTCTAGTATCTGCTTTTGGTTCAAGAGCAGCTGGAGAATTCGCCTAGCGGCCTATGGCGCACGCCTGGAACGCGTGTTGGGTTAACGCCCTCGGGGGTTCAAATCCCCCATTCTCCGCCATTGGAAAACCCGGTCCTGACATCGTCAGGACCGGGTTTTTCTGCTTCCCGCCCCCGTTGCGGGAGGGAGTTACGTCACACCCAGCCTCCGGAGCCGCTCGCGGGCGGCTAGCTGGCTTGGGCTGGCCGGACCCAAAGCGAGGCGTACGACGGCGAGGGTAGCCCGGGCGGCCAGGCTCACCGGCAGCGGCAGGGGACCGATGCTGGCAGTCCGCAGTCCGAGCAGCCGGCGGTAGTCGGGGTCCAGGCTCAGGACGGCGGCCTCGAACAGCACCCGGTAACCCGGTTTCAGCAGGGGGTGCAGGGGCGGATTCCTGATGAACGCGACTGTCTCGGAGACCCGTTCATCACAGCGGAGAGTGCCTTCGGCAGACCATTCCGCGAGCTCCCGGACGAGGGCCGCCTTGCTCTCCGGCGGGGACTCCACTCCCATTAGCCTGCCCGCCTGCGCCCATTCACGCACGTAGGCATCCGGGCCGCCCGGAATCGGGCCGTCCCACAGCTCATGAGTGCGGAGGAACGAGTCCGTGAACGTGATGTGCACCCACCGGAGCAGCTCCGGGTCGTTGGCGGAGTACTTCTTGACGGTGCCGTCGCAGCCGACATATTTGCCGTTAACGGATTCGTGCAGCCGGACCACCCTCGCGGTTGCCGACCGGGCTTCAGCCGTGGACCCGTATGTAAGGGCGTGGATCCACGCAGTAGTCCGGGCCAGCCGGCCCAACGAATCCGCACGGAAATTTGAATGGTCGTGCACCCCCGCGAGGACTGCGGGGTGAAGTGTCTGCATCAAAAGGGACCGGATGCCGCCGACGATGGTCGGCACGCCGCCATGGACAGCCCAGACCGCAGAACCCGGGAGGAAATACCCGGGGTCGTCGCCCTGGGCAAACTTCCGGGACCAGTCCGGCAGCGCGTCCGGGCTGCCGGTGAGCGTGCGCTTCAGTTCCGCCTGCCACTTCCTCAGGAAAGTCCGCATATTTCATTCTCGCGCGCCGAGGCGGGTCGGTTAAGTGGAGGAGTCGCCTCATTTTCCTTCTGCGCCCCGGGCACGTCCGAAGAGCCGGGTATCCAAATAGCCCGCGGCCAGTACCAAGGCAGCACTCGCATAAAAACCTATGGATTCGTGCCGGCTGACCCCCCAGTTTTAGGGGTTTCGCGGCTCTTCAGCCTGTGGCCACAATGGAGGACACGCTCGTCGAGATACGCGTTTGGCGGGTACTGATCCAGGAGAATTCTGTGGCAAATCATGGGGGACACAAGCACTCACCGAGGGTGATCGGCCCGGGCCGGATCGCCTTGCGGAGCCTGTCCGCGGCGGTGGTTGTGGGATTCTCCGTCTTTGCCTTCGGATTTCAGGGACCTGCCACTTCCATCCAGCAGCCAGTGGGTGCCGCCGTCCCAATTGCACCTCCCTCGGGAGTCGTCGGGCCAGAGCTCCTCGATCCCGACACCGCACCGCCCGGGTACCCGGTTAGCGGGTCCGGCATCGCTGCGCCGGCTAAGGCTCCCACCGGCCACGCAGTGTCCAACTCCAAAGCCAAGTCAACCAAGACAGTCGCCGCCAAATCTCCGGGCGTGGCCTCCACCGCGCTGAAGCGGCCCGGAGCCGGCTTCCTCATGGCGCCCTTGGAAGACCTCACGCCAACTTCCCCGTTCGGCCTGCGGCACAGCCCCATCACCGGCGAAGCAGGGGAATTCCACTGGGGCCAGGACTACGCAGCCGCTTGCGGCACCCGTGTCTACGCAGCCGACGCCGGCGTGGTCCGGGCCGCCGGATGGCACCCCTGGGGCGGCGGCAACAGGGTAGAGATCGATCACGGCAACGGCCTGATCACCACGTACAACCACCTGCAGGGCATCGCCGTCGAAAAGGGCGACCCGGTTCGGGTAGGCCAGATCATCGCGGAGGTGGGCACCACCGGATCCTCCACCGGCTGCCACCTGCACTTCGAGGTCATCAAGAACGGACAGCACGAGAACCCCCTGAACTGGACGCTGCTACCCATCCGGCAGACCGACCAACTGACACCCGCTGTGTTTACCAGCTTCGCGGGCGGCGCTGCCAGCACGTATGGGTGGGCGATCCCCAACATTCCGGGCAACAGCGGGGCAGGCAACACCGACGACGGCCTGACACCGGTCACCGCGGCCGCGCTCGCCAACCCGCACACCGGTCAGGCATCAGCGGTGCGGCCCACCCTGCTCTCGGCATCGTCCGGTTCGCCGGCTTCCGGTGCGCCGACTTCCGGTTCGTCGGCCTCCAACCCGGCAACAGATCCGACAGTCACTGCAAGTCCCAAACCGCCGGCGCCGAAGCCTCCAGCGACGACCAAGCCTAAACCGACGCCCACGCCCACACCGACGCCTACCCCCACACCGACGCCTGCTCCTGCGACGCCAACCCCGACACCCACGCCGACTCCGACTCCAACGCCGACCACGCCGCCGACCACGCCTCCTGCTGACCCTGCTCCGGTGGAACCTGCTCCGGTTGACCCGACTCCCACCGAGCCTGCGGTCCCAGCAGACCCCGCGCCGCCCTCCGAACCGGTGGTACCTTCCGCGCCGATCACGAGTTCGGAACCTGCCCCAACGGAAGTTGCCCCCGTCGAGCCCGCTCCGGTGCCCGTACCGGATCCAGTCCCCGCGCCGCCGGCCCCCGAAATTCCGGTTGCGCCCGCGCCAGTTCCGGTTGCTCCGGCTCCGGTTCCGCCCGCGCCGGTTGCTCCGGCTCCGGCTCCGGTTCCGCCCGCGCCGGTTGCTCCGGTTGCGCCCGCGCCGGCTCCAGTTCCCACGTCGGAACCGGCAACCGCGACTTCGCCAAATGCCGTGCCAACTCGGGACGCTGCCGTGGCAGCGGCGAAGGCCGCAGCAGGAGCTGTTCCGACGGCGGAGCCCACGGCGGCGCCGTAGACGGTGACGGGCAGCGCGGTCGGGCTGTTCGCTTACCGGGTGAAACCAACTGGTCAGGAGGTCAGGGAATGCAACGGAGGCCAAAGCCGTTGTCACTAGTGACAGCCATGCACCCGGCGAGAGAGCACGATGTGACTTCCCTCCAAATTCCGCCGACACCCGACGGAACCCGCCCGGGTTTCGGATGCCCTACGGGCGATGCGGTGCCGGCGGCGGATGCGTCCGCCGACTGCGGCTGTACGGGCTGTACCGGAGCTGCTGGGCGGTTGGCCTGCCCGGCGCGGGCACAGGCCGTCGTCGTTTTCTCAAACGCCCCCTGGCACGGTAAGCCGGGGACCTTCCGGAAGAGCATTCCGCCCGGACTTACCCGGGCAAGTTCCCCCTTCTTCTCTGCGGCAAAGCTGCCGGGCGCATAGCCCAGTCTCTGCCAGATACAGGCGGAATGCGGCAAATCGAAGAATGCGCGGCATATCAATGAAGCGGTCATCGGGAGATGGCCGTGCAAGGAAACGAAAGCGAGGAAGGTAGCCCGAAAGCAGCGGCGGTGTTGTAATTTTTCAACATGCCAACTCCCGTTTCCCCCTAGTTCGCTTTTTATCTGGTTGGATGGAAGGTACTGAGAGGGACACAGGAGGCGCCCCGCTTCCTAACTACCGCGAAGGCAGCAATGGAGCTCATCGAGGCCGAGCACCCCCGGCCACGCCATTTTCTACTCCACCTGAGTGACACCCACCTGTTGGGCGGTCCGGACCCCCTATACGGCGCAGTTGACAGCGAAGCCCGCCTGATCCAGCTTTTCGACGAGGTTCAGGCCTCCGGCGCGCGCCCGGAAGCCGTGATTTTCACCGGCGACCTGGCAGACAAGGGCGACCCTGAGGCCTACGCCAAGCTCCGCGCAGTCGTGGAGCCCGCGTGCCGGGACCTCGGCGCCCAGGTCATCTGGGCCATGGGCAACCACGACAACCGCGCCAACTTCCGCGCGGGCCTCTTCGACCAGCGCGGCAACGACGATCCCGTCGACCACAGCTACTACGTCAACGGGCTCCGGGTCATCACCATGGACACGTCCGTGCCCGGCTATCACCACGGCGAACTCAGCGGGAACCAACTGGACTGGCTCGCCGGGCAGCTGGAGACTCCTGCCCCGGACGGCACCATCCTGGCCCTGCACCATCCTCCCGTTCCATCGGTGCTGGACCTGTCCGTGCTCGTGGAACTCCGCGACCAGGCGTCCCTGGCGGCCGTCGTCAGGAACTCGGATGTGCGCAGCATCCTGGCCGGCCATCTGCACTACTCCACGACGGCGAGCTTTGCCGGCATCCCGGTCTCCGTGGCCTCAGCCACCTGCTACACCCAGGACCTGAATGTTCCGGTGGGCGGCACCCGCGGCCGCGACGGGGGCCAGTCCTTCAACCTGGTGCACGTTTATGAGCACACGGTGGTGCACTCCGTGGTGCCGCTGGGCGCCACTCCCACCGTGGGCGAGTACGTCAGCCCCGAGGAGACGGAACGCCGCCTGGCGGCGGCCGGAATCCGCATCCCCGAAGGAGCCAAACGTCCCGTCCTCACGCGGAAGTAGCAGCCAAGGTTTGCTTGCACACATGAGCCCCCGCCGGATCTGACTGGTCAGTTCTGGCGGGGGCTTCCTGCGGTACAGTTCTTGGCTTTCCCTGCTTACTTTTCCCAGGGCGCCTTGATGGGGTAGTACCGCTCCAGGAACTCCGTGACAAGGTCCGCCCGTTCGTCGGCCGGCACCTCTGGAAAACTCCCGTCATTGAGGCAGAAGAAGTCCATGTTGCGCTTGTTCAGCAGCTTGGGCAGGTAATTCAGTCCCGACCGGAGCGTGGTATCGACGTACCGCACCTTGGCCGCCGTCTGGGTCACCGCCCGGCCGGTCAACAGCGCGTAGTAGTGGTAGAAGGAATTCGTGACAGAGATGTTGTCCGCGGCCCGGAAGGTGCTGGCGGCGGTGTTCGCGAACTCCGCCGGGAACTCCTGCTCCATCTGGGCGACGAGGCTCCGGCGCATCGGCGCTGCCGAGTGCTCCAGGTGGCGGGTGGTGATCCGGCCGAAGCGGTTCCAGAGCAGCTTCCGGTTGACCCGGGCCGCGTTCTCGAAGCCGCTGCGTTCGGCGTCGTTTTCGCCGAGGCCGATGCGGGTCTCAGCCTCGATGAACTTGGTGATCCCGCCCGGAGTGAAGAACATGTCCGGGCCCACCGGCCGCCCGAAGAACATGTCGTCGTTGGAGTACAGGAAGTGCTCGGAGAGGCCCTCGATGTGGTGCAGCTGGCACTCCACGGCCTGCGAGTTGTGGGTGGGCAGCACCGACGGGTCAGCGAAGAACTCCTCGCTCCGGACGATGGTCACGGAGGGGTGATCGTTCAGCCATTCCGGCGCGGGGGAGTCCGTGGCGATGAAAATACGGCGGACCCACGGTGCAAACATGTACACCGACCGGAGCGCGTATTTGAGCTCATTGATCTGCCGGTATCGCGCCTCGTGGTCGTCGCCCTCACCCAAAACAGCCCCCGCCATTCGGGCCCGCCGGGCGGCGATGTATTCCGGGGAGGTGCCGTCCACCCAGGAGAAGACCATGTCGATGTCGAAGCTGATATCACTCGCGTGGTCAGCGAACATGTTCTCGATGGTGGGCCAGGTGTGGCCGTAACGCTCAACCGTTCCGCGGACGGCTTCGTGGGCCATCATGGTGCGGCGGGTGAGGGAGTTCTCGATCGGCAGGATCACTTCGTTGCCCAGGAAGCTCCAGAGTTCCACCTGGACGCCGGCGGACGCACCAAATTCGAAGCCGCCCTCGGGCTCCACGCGCGGGCGGTACAGCCGGAAGATGCGAGCCTGGCGGTTGACGGAGAGCTCGCCGTCGGCGACCAGGACGGACGTTTTCTTCTTTGCGTCCACGGTCATGGAGTAGAACGGTTCGTGCCGGCACGCCTCAACGAGGGCGGACCGCAGCTTCTTCCGGTCCTTCCAGTCAAGGGCGACCACGGGACGGTCATTGTTGCCCCGGACCAGCAGGTAATCCAGCCCGGCCCCGTCCAGCACATTCCGAAGGAAGAGCAGGTCCTCCACCATGGCCTGGTAAGGCGTCCGGGTGTCGTTGATCAGCGCATACCGGCCTGATCGGCGGACGACGTCGGGGCGGTGTTTGAGGCGCGCCACTGCCGCCGGCGACGTTGCTTCCGCAAGTGCGGGTACGTCGTCCTCGGCTGCCTGACCGCCGTAATAGATGTCGTCCTGAACCGTTACGTCCGTGATGGCGTTTCTCCCATGCTGCTAGGGGTGTGGTGAAGTCTTACTTGCATGATAGTCCTGCCGGGAAAACATGCCGGGCAGACGGCCAAGGCCTGCCCTCGGGCCCCGGCCCGGCCCACTGGGCGGCGGCAGCGGGCCTAGCCGAGGAGCGCCTGCCGCCAGCTGGACAGGAACGCCGCCCCGGCGTCGTCGTGAATGACCGTTTCCTGCAGGCCCAGGTCGGCCGCCGTGAGGACGTCGTAGGGCTTGGCCGGGACGCCGTCCGCAGGCCTGACGTCGACGTGCTTCACGGCGTGATCGTTGTGGTGCAGCCAGTCGGCCATGGCGTAGTCCGTGCGCGAATCGCCGACCGTCCGCCACGCCTGCGGCGTGATGCCCTGGGCCGCCAGCAGTTCCACGGCGCGGCTCGCTCCGAGGTCCTTGCCCAGCCGCACCGATTCAATGTCCGTGGAGATGATGGTGGGGTCCACGCGGTAGTCGATCTCGTCGTCGGAGTTGGGTGCGTGGTGGTCCAGCCGCACGACGCCCAGGCCGTGGCGCTCCATCAGCTCCATCGCCTCGGCATCAAACAGCTTTTGCTCGGCGAGGTACTCGCTGCTGGGCACCTCAATGTGCTGCTCCACCGACACCATGGCGCGCTTGGTTTCGTCGAAGAACATGTGGGCCGAGTAGTCCTCAGCCACCATGCGCCGGACATCGTCGCCGTAGGCTGCCGGCACGGCAAGCTCGTGGTCCACGTGGATCGGTCCCGGGCCGGCCGAGGTGTAGCTGAACCACACCGCGCCTTTTTCGCAGATGGCGTGGATCAGCGTTCCGCCCGGCATTCCGGCGGCGATCATGGGCTCCATGACCTGCTCGCGGATGAAGGCGTCCGAGCGCCCAGTGTTGAATATGACCGGTACTCCGGCGCTCGCCAGCGCCACCAAATCGGCAATGATTTCCGGTTTCACATCCCTGGTCACCGGGCTGGCAACCGGGCCGTCAACGTCCAGGAGCAGGGCCAGGGCGGGTGCCGACGGCGTGTGGGCGCCGAACTCCGGGGCAGCATTCGCGGTAGGTGCAGTCATGGCTCCATTCTGTCAGCCGACACCGGCCAAGCCGCCCGGACCGAGGCAGGCGGCCAGCATGTGACAGATAGTTACTGTTTGGCTACAACCTCCCGCGGCGCGCTGGTCCCACATTCCCTTGAACCGGCCAGTTGCTTAAGCTTGCAGGGTGATATTCAAAGCTGTGGGCGAGGGACGCCCTTACCCCGACCATGGTTTCAGTACCCCCAAAGACTGGGCGGCGCTTCCGCCCCGTCCCGTGCGGTTGGATGAACTTGTGACCACCAAGCGGACCCTGGATCTTGAAGCGCTCCTTGCCGAGGACTCCACTTTCTTTGGGGACCTGTTTCCCCACGTGGTGCAGTACCAGGGCACCCTCTATTTGGAGGACGGCCTGCACCGCGCGGTAAGGACTGCACTCCACCAGCGCACCGCCATACATGCAAGGGTGCTTGTGATCGATGGCTAGAAAACCCAAAGACGTGACCGTCCTCCACGGTCACCGCGTGATTAGTGGCCCCGAGCTCAGGGCCACGTTCGTCGAGGACGACGAGAACGCGGAGAACCCCGGCCGCCTGCGCCGCCGGATCCTGCACGGTGTGGTGCTCGTGCTGCTGCTTGGCCTCATTGTCGCGGGGATCATGGGGGCAATGGGTGTGATGAGCGGGCAGATCAAGTTTCCGTCCGCGATCCAGGCCCAAGAGAACTCCTCCGTCTGCCCGGCAACAACCTTTGACTACACGCCGCCTGCCAAGGTGAAGGTGAACGTCCTCAACGCCACGAGCCGCAACGGCCTGGCCAAGGCGGCAGCCAATGAGTTCAAGGCCAGGAAATTTGTTCTTGGCAACGTGGCCAACACTGAAACCGGCTACCGCGGCGTGGCGGCCATCGTCTCAGGTGCTGCGGGACAGGGGGCGGCCTTCACCGTCCAGCGGAATCTGCCTGGCTCGGACTACTTCCAGGACGGGCGCAAGGACGCCACCGTCGACGTAATCCTGACTGGCGACTACCGCGGCCTGGTCAAGCCGCAGCTTGTTGACCAGACCCCGGGCCAGCTCAGCTGCCCGCGGGAAAGCCGTCGGGTCGCCGACGATTCGCAGTGGCCAGTCATGCCCACCCAGGGCGCCAAGCCCTGAGCCTTAACCGCCTGTGCCTGAGCCTTAGCCGGCCGCAGCCTTAGCCAGCCGCAGCGGCCGGCGGCTGCAGGCGCAAGGGGCGGCCGCCGTCGTCGAACCTTGCCCCGGCACCCAACTGGATGAAGCGGACGGTCCGGGAGATCCTTTCCTCCAGGTCCGCGGAGGCGTCGCCGCCCCGGGCGGCGCTGGAGGAGAGCGTGCCGTGGATCAGCTGCGCCTGCTGGAGGGGATCGGCCACCGGGAAGTATCCCTGGTCCATGCCGTCGCGAAGAATGTCCTGCAGCATGTCGCTGAGCCCGGCCACGTGGTCGGCCAGCTTGGCGAACGACGCCGGCGAGAGTACGGCGCCCATGGCCGGACCCGGGGGCAGATGCCGGCGGCTGAGATCCTCCACCTGGGCCCGCACGTACAGGGCCAGCCGGTCCACCGGATTGTCCAGCCGCGCCAGCGACTCCCGCAGCCCGGTCATGAATCGTTCCGTCTCCACGAGTGCGTAGGCAATCAGGAGCTCTTCGATGTCCGCGTAGTAGTTGTAGACAGCTGTGCGCCCGATCCCTGCGTGCCGGGCGACGTCGGTCATGGTGAGCCCGGGCAGCCCGTGCGAGAAGAGGAGCTCACCGAAGGCGTTCAGGATGCGGCGCTGGGTCTCGGCGCGCTGCGCAGCGTTGCTGGGGGCCGAGATCCGGGGCATAGGGACACTTTACCGCCATCTGTCACCAAACCGTTCCGAACTTTCGTCCAGATTTGGCCGCTACAGACCCTCGGTGAGGATATCTGCCCAATAACTCAAAGGCTTAGACGGGGCAGCCGTCCGGGCCGCACACCTCCGCGTTATCCGCCTGCGCGCCTTCTTGGTTGGCGCCGGGTTTGTCGCCGACCATCACGAGCGGGTGCGACTCTTGCCAGGCCTGCTCGAGGGCCATGGTGAAGCTTGCTGCGGGCTGGGCTCCGGACAGTCCGTACTTGCGGTCGATCACGAAGAACGGAACGCCGCTGATGCCAAGGGCGCGGGCTTCGGCGAAGTCGCGTCGGACGTCGTCGGCGTACTTGTCGGTGCTGAACAGCTGGGCAACGTCGGCGGCGTCGAGCCCCAGGTCCGCGCCAACCGACGCGAGATAGTCGGGGCTGCCTATGTCCTTGCCGTGCTCGAAGTGGTCGCTGAGCAGCCGCTCCTTGGCCACGTCCTGCTTGCCGTGCGCGGCGGCCAGGTGGATGAGCCGGTGGGCCGTGAAGCTGTTGGCAACCACGACGGCGTCGAACCGGTAGTTGAGGCCCTCGCCTTTGGCCTGGGCTGCCACATGGTCGAACATCTGGGTGACCTGGCCGGGGGCCATGCCCTTGCGCTTGCTGAGGTAGTCCAGTTCCGTGCCGTCATAGTGCGCGGGCACGCTGGGGTCCAGCTGGTAGCTGCGCCACTGCACCTCCACCTGGTCGCGGTGCGGGAACTCGGCGAGGGCGGCCTCGAACCGGCGCTTGCCGATATAGCACCAGGGGCAGGCAATGTCTGACCAGATCTCAATCTTCATGCCTGCGACAACTCCCGGTCTTTCCCCTGCATTCCTGCGCGGACAGTTGCTTTGGTCACTCGGTCCTCCGGGCGGTTCCGCTGGGCGGTGCTGCGCCGGTGCTGGGCCCGGCGTCGCACAGCCCTTGTTTGGCGGCGGGCACGGCCATATTGTTTGGACTAACTCCCGGCGGTCAGGCCGTACCTTCGTGGGAGGCAAAAGTGCGTATTGGACTTATATCGGGGCCGTGGATCCCGGTGCCGCCGCCGGGTTACGGCGGCACCGAGCGGGTAGTGGAAAGCCTTGCACGCGGATTGGCCGCAGCCGGGCATGAGGTCCTGCTTGCCGCCCCTTCCGACAGCACCTGCCCGGTTCCGCTGGCCCCCCGGATGCGCCCCTCGGAACCGGCGGACTTGGGACTTGCATTGTCGGAGCTGAGCCACGTTATCAGGGCCTACGACGGCATGGCAGGCATGGACATCATCCACGACCATACGCTGAGCGGACCGCTGTATGCCGGCCGGCCAGCCGGGGTCCCGGTGGTCACCACCATCCACATCCGCCTGGCTCCGCAGGCCGTGGACCTGTACACCGCCATCGGAAAGACCACTGGCATCATTGCGATCTCCCGGGACCAGGTGAGCCGCTCGCCGGAGGTCCCGGTGACGAAGGTGATCCACCACGGCATGGACGTGGCGTCCGTTCCCGTGGGCCAGGGGGACGGCGGTTATCTGTGCTTCATCGGACGGCTGTCCCCGGACAAGGGCATACTCGAAGCAATCCAGATCGCACGTGCCGCGGTCATCCCCCTGCGCATCAGTGCCCGGATCCAGGGGCCGGAGGAGCAGGCCTATTTCGACGATGTCGTCAGGCCCGCCCTGGGGCCCGACGTGGAGTTCACCGGGCCGCTGTCCGACGCCGAGAAATACGAACTGGTCGGTGGTGCGCTCGCGTTCCTGAACCCGATCCAATGGCCCGAACCGTTCGGGCTCGTGATGATTGAGGCGCTGGCCACTGGAACGCCCGTTGTGGGGACCCCTGCCGGTGCTGCTCCGGAAATCGTGGACCACGGGGTCACGGGTTACCTGGGCAGCACCGACCAATTGGCTGGATTCGCCGCCCAGGCCGCGGGCCTCAGCCGGGAAGCCTGCCGCGCCGCCGTCGAGCAGCGCTTCAGTTCGGCCCGCATGGTGGCCGACCATCTGGCGCTCTATGAACAGATCCTCGGCGGAACGACCGCGGGGGAGCGGCAGGGCACCACCAGCTAGCAGGCGGCGACGACCCCTGCCCGCGAACCTCATGCTGCCGGGGTTTAGCTGTCCGGGGTGAGACGCATTCAAGCACGGGAGCTCCCTTCCGAGGTGCCGGCGTCGGCCTCGTAGCTGAGGCCGATCTGCCGGCGGACCTCGTCCATCGCGGCCATAATCGCTATGCTCTCGCTCGGCGGAAGGATCGTGCCCGCGGTGACGCCCTCCCGGACCAGGCGTTCCATCTCGGCCGCCTGATACTGCATGCCCCTGCTGCCGACCTGTTGCTCGAACCGCTCCAGGACGTTTCCGTGGGTGTCGAACACTGTGAAGGGTGTCGGGTTGTACCAAGTGGACTCGATGTCGATCCACCCTTCTGTTCCGATGACCACTGCCCGGTTGTTTCCGGCCGTGTCCAGTGCACAGTCCAAGATGGCCTGCTGGCCGTCTGCGTACTCGAAGATCGCCGCCGTCTGGCGGTCCACACCCGTTGCTGTCATGGAGGCGCTGGCCCGGATGCTTTCCGGAGTGCCGAGGACGTCAAAAGCGAACGAGACCGGGTAGACGCCGAGGTCCAGCAACGCACCACCGCCCAGGGCAGGATCGTTCAGTCTGTGGGCGGGGTCCTTGGGGAGGTTCTGTTTGTGGCTGGCCACGACCTTCCGCACCTCGCCCAGCGTGCCTTCCTGGATAACCTCACGGAGGCGGATCATGTGGGGAAGGAAGCGGCTCCACATGGCCTCCAGCGCCACCAGACCCTTGGACTCGGCCAGGGCAACGAGCTCCTGAGCTTCGCGGGCGTTGATGGTGAACGCCTTCTCCACCAGAACATGCTTTCCGGCATTGAGGGCGAGCAGCGCGTTCGCATGATGGAAAGGGTGTGGCGTGGCAATGTAGACGATGTCCACGTCCGGGTCGGCGACCAGTGCTTCATAGCTGCCGTGGGCAGTGGGGATGCTGTGGTTGTCACCGAACGCCCTGCTGGATGGCAGCGTACGTGAGCCGACGGCCTGGACGGTGAATCCGTTCTCGATAAGGTCCTGTGTTTGCAGGCCGGCGATGAAGCCGGTGCCGAGGATTCCCCAGCGGAGTTTTCCGTCGGAAGTGCCTTGGGGGAGGTTGGTCACGTTAGTCCTTTTTCGTGGTGGGGCGGGTGAATGGGTAAGCCACGTAAGCGAACCGGGCGCAATCGGGTGACCAGGCCGGGTTGAAGTGTGCCGGTCATTCCTTGCTGCTGAAGGCCGCGTCGAAGCTGGTCTGCGACGCGGGGAAGTCGAACTTTTTGAGGGCGGCGAGGGCTTCGGGGGCGCCGTGGAGGCGGTCCATGCCGGCGTCTTCCCACTCGATGCTGATGGGGCCGGTGTAGCCGATTGCGGTGAGGGCGCGGAAGGAGGATTCCCAGGGGACGTCGCCGCGTCCTGCGGAAACGAAGTCCCAGCCGCGGCGGGGGTCGCCCCAGGGCAGGTGCGAGCCCATGACGGTGTTCCGGCCGGTGAAGCGGAGCTTGGTGTCTTTGCAGTCGACGTGGTAGATCCGGTCCTTGAAGTCCCAGATGAAGGAGACGGGGTCGATGCCCTGCCACATGAAGTGGGAGGGGTCCCAGTTCAGGCCGAATGCTTCGCGGTGGCCGATCGCTTCGAGGGTGCGGACGGTGGTCCAGTAGTCGTAGGCGATCTCGGAGGGGTGAACTTCGTGGGCGAAGCGGACCCCGCATTCATCGAAGACGTCCAGGATGGGGTTCCAGCGGTCGGCGAAGTCCTGGTAGCCGGCGTCGATGACCTTTTCCGGGACGGGCGGGAACATGGCGACGTACTGCCAGATGGAGGAGCCGGTGAACCCGACGACGGTGTCCACGCCCAAAGCGCGCGCGAGGCGGGCGGTGTGTTTCATTTCCTCGGCGGCACGCTGGCGGACGCCTTCGGGGTCGCCGTCGCCCCAGACCTTGGACCCGACGATGGCTTCGTGGCGGAAGTCGATCGGGTCATCGCAGACGGCCTGGCCCTTGAGGTGGTTGGAGATCGCCCAGACCTTGAGGTTGTACTTTTCCAGGACTGCGAGTTTGGACTCGACGTAGCCGGGTTCGTCCCAGCGCCAGGCGTCCAAGTGGTCGCCGGAAACGGCGATTTCCAGGCCGTCGTAGCCCCAGCCGGACGCGAGTTTGGCGACTTCCTCGAAGGGCAGGTCGGCCCACTGGCCGGTGAAAAGGGTGTACGGCCGGGGCATATCAGGCTCCTTCGGATGCGGTGTCGGTCGGGGCGGCGGCTGCGGCGCCGATGGCTGGGACGAGCTGGATGGTGGCGCTTTTCGCTGCCGCAGACTCCTCAACGGCGGCGAGGACGCGCTGGACGGCGAGGCCCTCTTCGAACGACGGCGACGGCGGGGTCCCGCCGCCCACAGCAAGAAGGAAATCGCGGATCTCGTGCGTGAAGGTGTGTTCCCAGCCGATGATGTGGCCCTGCGGCCACCAGGCGTCCAGGTACGGGTGTTCGGGTTCGTTGACCAGGATCCGGCGGAAGCCCTGCTCCCGCACCGGGACGGTGGCGTCCAGGAAACCGAGTTCGTTCAGGTTCTCCAGGTCAAAGAGGATGGTGCCCTTCTCGCCGTAAATCTCCAGTCTCAGGGAGTTCTTCTGCCCGGTGGCCACCCGGGAGACTTCGACGGAGGCAATGGCCCCGGAGGCGAGCGACAGCGTGGCCCAGGCGGCGTCGTCGACCGTTACCTCCTCCAGACCGGACGAGCCGGGCCGGCGGGTTGTGAAGGTGTGCAGCCGGCCGGAGACCTCGGTGACGGTGTCTCCGAGGAGGAACATGACCTGGTCGATTGCGTGGGAGGCGATGTCCCCGAGCGCGCCGGACCCGGCGGTTTCCTTGTTCAGCCGCCAGGACATGGGGGATGCAGGCTCGCTGAGCCAGTCCTGCAGGTATGCGGCGCGGACGTGCCGGACGGTGCCGAGCCGGCCCTCCGCGATCAGCTCCTTCGCGAGGGCCAGGGCGGGCACGCGGCGGTAGTTGAACCCGACCATGGACTGCACCCCGTTGACCCGCGCCGCTCGCGCCGCCTCGGTCATGGCCTCGGCCTCCGCCAGGGTGTTGGCCAGTGGCTTCTCCACGAGCACGTGCTTCCCGGCTTCGAGGGCCGCGATGGCGATCTCGGCGTGCATCCAGCCCGGGGCGCAGATGTCCACGATGTCGATGTCGTCCCGATCCAGGACCGAACGCCAGTCCGTCGCGGACTCGGCCCAGCCGTACTTAGCTGCGGCGTTGGCGACCTGGCCGGCGTCCCGGCCGACGAGCACTTTCTGCACGAAGGCCGGGACGTCGAAGAAGGACGCGACGTTCCGCCACGCGTTCGAGTGGGCCTTGCCCATGAACGCGTAGCCGATCATCGCCACACCCAAAGGGCGGTTGTCTCCCGGTGGAGTGTCGGGGGATTCGGACGAAGTCATTGCTGGTCCTAGAGGGTGGGTGCGGTGGGGTCCCAGTCCTCGGGGAGGGCTGGCGACGCGGGGGCAGAGCTTTCGACGTTGACGAAGGTGCCGGATTCCACGGACTCGGAGATCGAGACCATCGTGTCCAGCACGTGGTAGGCCAGGTTGCCCGTGGCGCGGTGCGGAACCCCGGCCCGGATGGAGCGTGCCATGTCCAGCACGCCCATGCCGCGGCCGTTGGACGGCCCCATGGCGGGGATAACTGTCCAGTCCTCGTCGCCGGCGCGCCAGAGCCGCACGTCGCCGTCGAAGTAGTTGGGGTCCGGGAGGGAAATGGTTGCCTCGGTGCCGGTGATCTCCACGAAACCCATCCGCTGCCGCGGCGACTCGAACGAGAAGACGCTGTGAGAGGACTGCCCGCCTTCGAACTCGGCCATGGCGCTGACGTGGGTTGGGACGTCCACGGTGAACTCTTCGCCGAGCTTGGGGCCGGATCCGATGACACGGACCTCCTTGGCTTTGGAACCGATGGCTGCGACCTTCCGGACGGAGCCGAAGGTCTGGACCAGGGCAGTGAGGTAGTAGGGGCCCATGTCGAAGAGGGGGCCGGCGCCGTACTGGAACAGGAATGCCGGATTCGGGTGCCAGGACTCCGGGCCCGGGGTCTGGAACGTCGTCATGGCAGTGAGCGGGGTGCCGATCTCACCGCGTTCGATGAGCCTGCGGGCAGTCTGGAGCCCGGCGCCGAGGAATGTGTCCGGCGCGGTGCCGAGGCGGATGCCTGCGGCGTCGGCCGTTTTAAGGAGCCCCAGCCCTGATTCGCGGTCCAGGGAGAAGGGTTTCTCCGTCCAGACATGCTTGCCAGCGTTAACGGCGGCGGCGGCTACTTCCACGTGCGCGGCCGGGATGGTCAGGTTGACGATGATTTCGACGTCGGGGTGGTTCAGTGCGGCGTCCACGCCTCCCCACTCCGGGATGCCGTATTCCTTGGCGCGTGCCCGGGCTGCCTCCTCGAAGAGGTCGGCGATGACGTGGACCTTCAGGTCCGGGAAGACCGTCAGGTTGTCCAGGTACTGCTTGCTGATGTTGCCCGCACCGATGACACCGACGCCGACCGGCCCGCGCCGGGTAGATGCGCCGCTCATGCCTGTGCGCCTTCGGTGGCCTTGGCGGAGGAGCTCAGGAACGCAAGCGACTGGGCGATGCCGTCGAAGATGTCCCCCGAGTAGTCATCGAATTCCACGACGCCGACTTCCAGCGACTTGGCCGCGCCGATGACGTCCCAAACCGGGATTTTGCCCTGGCCGGCAGGCTGCTGGGCCTTGGTGTCGGTGTTCAGCGGGCCGTCCTTGATGTGAATGAACTTCACCGGGTCACCCAGCTTGGTCAGAATCTCCACCGGGTCCTGGCCGCCGACGGCGACCCAGTAGGTGTCCACTTCCAGGACCAGCGCGGGGTCCAGCAGCCCTTCGAAGTACTCAAGCGCGGTCTGGCCCTCGATGCTGGACTCCAGCTCCCAGGCGTGGTTGTGGTAGCCCACGCGGATGCCGTATTCGGCGCCCTTTTTGGCAGCCGCGTTGAGCTTGGCCGCGGTGGCCTGGATGGTCTCCGCGTCCTGCCAGTGCTCGGCCGTAATGTACGGTTCGATCACCGTTCCGATACCCAGTTCCTTCGCGGCGGCGAAGATTTCGTCCTGGTCCTGGCTGAGCAGCGGGGCGTGGCCGGACGGCGCAGTGAGCCCGTACTCCTTCAGCGCGGCGCCGAGCTCCTTGGCTGTGGACACGAAGTTGTAAGGCTCAACCTGCGTGAAACCGATCTCCGCGACCTTCTTGATGGTGTCGGCCAGGTCCTCCTGGATGGCGTTGCGGAGGGTATACAGCTGCAGTGAGTAAGACATGTCATTCCTTTGCGGCAGTTGGTTTGTTCTCGAAAGAGGGGCTTGCGGTTCAGGACGGCTACCAGCCGGCGAGACTTCCGCTGATGCCGCCGACGCTGAAGTATTGGTGGTGGCTCGACAAGTCCATACCTCTTCGTAATTGCCGGAAAGCTCTGTCCGCCGCGACCGGTGATACTCGGATGCGGCTCACCGCTCAACCTAGAACCACTTTTGACGAACGTCAAGCAAAAGTCAGAGGTTATCGATCTTCTTTGTGTCTTGTGACACTCAGAAGCATTCGTGCTATCACTGAAGCCATGAGTCCACGAACGGGTAATAGCCAGACAGCGGAGCCGGTTGCCGCCGAGGGTACGGGCAGCCTGTCCCGCGCTGGCGACCTGTTCCAGCTGCTCCGCGACGGCAGGGCCCGGACCCGGGCCGAGCTGGCGCTGACCACCGGACTGGCGCGCTCCACGGTGGCTTCCCGCATTGATGCACTAATTGCCTCTGGGCTGGTGGGCCCCGCCGGTGAGGCGACATCGAGCGGCGGCAGGCCACCGTCGCGCTTTGCCTTCAGGCCTGCCGCCCGGGCAGTGCTGGCTGTCGACGTCGGTGCCACCCACGTGATCATCGCGGTCACCGACCTGGGCGGAAACATCCTCAGGGAACGGCGCCTGGTCCAGGATGTGGCCGCGGGGCCAGAGGCAGTGCTGGACCGGCTCGTGACCGAGGCGACGTCGCTGCTGCCGGAGACGGGACGGACTCCGGAGGACCTTGCCGGCTTCGGAATCGGCCTGCCGGGACCCGTGGAGCATGCCACCGGCATGCCGGTGAAACCGCCCATCATGCCGGGCTGGGACGGGTTCGACGTAGTCAGTTACGTCCAGCGCTCGTTCCCGGTGCCGGTGCTGGTGGACAACGACGTCAACATCATGGCGCTGGGTGAACGCACAGCCCATTGGCCGGAGCACGACAACGTCCTGTTTATCAAGGTGGCCACGGGCATCGGGGCCGGCATCATCAGCAACGGTGAACTGCAGCGCGGTGCCAATGGCACGGCCGGCGACCTGGGCCACGTCCGGGTGCCCAGGGGCGATGACGTCCTGTGCCGGTGCGGCAACTACGGCTGCCTTGAGGCGCTTGCGTCAGGCCCTGCAGTGGCGCGGACGCTGGCGGCGCAGGGCGTTCACGCAGAGAGCGGGGCCGACGTCCTTCGCTTGGTGGCCGAGGGCAACCTGCAGGCCATCCAGGCCCTGCGGCAGGCCGGGCGGGACGTGGGCGACGTGCTCGCCACCGTGGTGAATCTCCTGAATCCCTCCGTCATCGTCGTGGGCGGAAGCCTTGGCCAGGCGGGCGAGCACCTTATGGCGGGCGTGCGCGAAGTGGTCTACCGAAGGTCGCTGCCGCTTGCCACCACGCACCTGCGCATCGGCCTGTCCATAGCGGGCAGCCAGGCTGCCGTGCTGGGCGCAAGCCAAATGGTGACCCAGCACGTCCTTTCCCCGACGGTCATCGAAGCAACACTGCAGGCCACGGGCTAGCCACCGGCAATGGGCTAGCCGCAGGAAGACCGACTTTCACACCCACGCGAAACGGAGCCTTGAACATTGAGCAACCAGAAGAACCCACCCCTGAAGGTCGGCGTCGTCGGCATCGGCTGGGCCGGCCAGCAGCACATCGATGCCTACAAGAAGATCGACGGTGTGGAACTCGTCGCGGTCGCCGCGATGGAAGAGGACCTGCTGAGGAAAATCAAGGACGAGCACAGCGTCCCCCATACGTTTGCCCGCTGGGAGGACCTGATCGAACTCGACGGGCTCGACGCCGTCAGCGTGGCAGTACCGACCTTCCTGCACGCCCCGATTGCCATCGCCGCCCTGGAGCGCGGCCTCCACGTCCTGAGCGAGAAGCCCCTGGCGCGCAACGGCGAGGAAGGGCTCCAGATGGTGGAGGCCGCACGGAAGGCCGGCCGCGTCCTGGACGTGGCCTTCAACCACCGCCGCCGCGGCGACATTCAAAAGCTGAAAGGCATCATCGACGACGGCGAACTCGGCCGTCCGTACTACGCCAAGGCGTCGTGGCTGCGCCGGCAGGGCATCCCCATGCTCGGCAGCTGGTTCACCAACCCTGCGCTCGCAGGCGGGGGACCGTTGGCCGACATCGGCGTCCATGTCCTGGACTATGCCCTGCACCTGCTGGGCGAACCCCGGGTCCTCTCCGTCTCGGCGTCGACCCATTCTGAGCTGGGCCCCCGCGGCCTTGGCGGCAACGCCCGCTATACCGCCATGAAGTCCTCCCACAAGTTTGAGGTGGAGGACTTCGCCTCGGCGTTCATCCGTCTCGAAGGCGGCGGCACGCTGATCCTCGAAGCCGGCTGGGCCGCCTACCGGGACGAGGAGGACCTGATGGACTTCACCGTTTACGGCACCGACGGCGGAGCGGAACTCCGCGCCGTCGGGGCATCCAACGTCCCCGTCGCCGACGTCCGGGTCTTCAAGGAAAAGGACGGCGAGAACGCCGACTACGTGGTGGTCGCCGAGCCCGGCAGGGCGCACCAGGCCGTGGTGGAGGACTTTGTGGACGCCGTCCGCGGCGGTGAGACCGTATGGGGAGCCCACGACGGGTCACTCGCCCTGACCCGCGCCCTGGTGCTCGACGCCTGCTACCAGTCCGCCCTCGAACAGCGCGAAGTGAGGCTCTGACATGACCGAAAAACTCAACATCCTTGTCTGGAACGAAGGCGTCCACGAGGCGAACAACCAGCCGGAAACCATGGCCGAGATGTACCCCAACGGCATGCACGGCGCCATCGCCGACGGGCTCAGGGGCTTTTACCCGGATTCCGGCATCACCACCGCCACGCTCGCCGACCCGGAGCACGGGCTCTCCGAGGAGACACTGGCCGCCACGGACGTGCTCCTGTGGTGGGGGCACGTGGCCCACGGTGACGTCAGCGACGAGGTGGTGGAGCGGGTGCAGCGGCACGTCCTGGGCGGCATGGGGCTGATCGTGCTGCACTCCGGACACTTCGCGAAGATCTTCACGAAACTGCTCGGCACCACGTGTTCGCTGAAGTGGCGCAATGAAGGCGAGCGGGAACTTGTGTGGACCGTGAAGCCGTCGCATCCGATTGCCGCCGGCGTGGAAAGCCCCATCGTGATCCCGAAGCAGGAGATGTACGGCGAGCTCTTCGACATTCCCGAGCCGGACGACCTCATCTTCATCAGCTCCTTCGAAGGCGGCGAGGTGTTCCGCTCGGGCGTGACGTTCACACGCGGGAAGGGCCGCATCTTCTACTTCAGCCCGGGCGACCAGGAGTACCCCGTGTACCACCAGCCGCAGATCCGGCAGGTGATCGCCAACGGCGTGGGCTGGGTGGCCCAGCCGGGCCGGTTCCGCGAGGAACCCGGTGTCAGCAACGCCCCGCGGGACTGGTTCCTGAACACGCCCTAAGCGCGAACGGACCCCTGTGGCCCGGCGCTCCCGCCGCCCTGTCCGCCGGTAGGGGCGCCGCGTGATAGCAATGAGGGTGATGAAACCCTTTGCCCGCATCCAGCGCCCTGACGTCCGCGCCCTATGAGGGACTCGATCGGAACGAATGTTCCCCGAAGCTGGATTCTCCTCGCGTGCATCGGCCTCATCGCCCTCAACATGCGGGGTCCCTTCGTGGCGGTGGCGCCGGTGCTGGGCCCGATGCAGCAGGAACTGGGGTTCACACCCGTGGAGTTGGGCCTGCTGACCGGGATTCCCGTGCTGTGCTTCTCGCTCGCGGCGCCCCTTGCCTCGCTCGCCGGGCGCCGGCTTGGTGCGGAACTGGCCATCACGCTCACGCTTGCGGGCGTCCTCGCCGGCGTGGCTGTCCGTTCGGCCGGCGGCGGTGCCATGGTGATGGCGGGTACGGTCATCCTGGGCCTGGCCATCACCGTGGGCAACATCGCGGTGCCGCTGATCATCCGGCGGGACTTCTCGCCGCGGCGCCAGGGGACCGCCATGGGCATCTACACCGCTGCCCTGAACGTCGGTTCGTTCGTAACGTCCGTGGTCACGGCGCCGCTGGCCGAGCTGGCCGGGTGGAGGGCGGCCATTGCAGGGTCGGCGGGCTTCGCCGTCGCGGCCGTCGGATTCTGGATTTTCGCGACCGGGCGCCGGGCCTTCCTCCCAGCAGCCGACGACGGTACGGGCGGCCCGCCCGCTGCCGGCCGCCCGGCGTCGCGCTGGATCACGGTGGGTTTGACGGTCGGGTTCGCGGGCCAGGCCATTTCCTACTATGGCGTGACCGCCTGGCTGCCCACCCTGCTGTCCGATGAACTCGGCATGACGCCCGCAGCGGCGGGAGCAGGCTCTTCACTGTTCCAGATCATGGCCATCGCGGGCGGCCTGGGCGTGCCGGTTGCGGCCCGGTTCATGAGTACGACGTCGGTTGCCGTCACCTTGGGTGCCATGTGGCTAACCGTTCCGCTTGGGCTGCTGTTCGTTCCCCAGCTGTGGTGGCTGTGGTCTTCGCTCGGGGGAGTGGCGCAGGGCGGCGGCATCACCCTCATCTTCATCGCGATCATCAAGCTCGCACGGGACCAGGCGTCCGCGGGCCGGATGTCGGCGACCGTCCAGGGTGTGGGCTACGGCGTCGCGGCCCTGTCTCCGACCGTTGTGGGCTACGTCCACAGCTCCTCGGGCACCTGGTCCATGCCTCTCCTGGTGATCCTCGGGTCCGTGCTGGCGTTCGTCATTTCAACAACGCTGTCCGTGCGGAAGGTGCCCCGCCAGCGCTAGGCCCGGTCCCGCCGTCGTACTTCCCAAACCTCATAGCGCGAACTGGCAGCTAACGCCCTCAAACCGGGGTTTTGGGGTCAGTAGCTGCCAGTTCGCGCTGTGGGGTGGTTCCGCTGCCGGGCCGCCTCCCCGGCCTTCGGGGGTGCCTGTTGCGAAGGGCATGGCGGCCCGGCGGGCGGAAATCTGTGCCCTTTTTTGCCGGCGTGGACTAGGCGGCGACGAGCTCGTCCTCGATGGCCTCGGCCGTGGCGTCGATGCCCTCGCGGGCCTCGTGCAGGTACCGGGCATAGGCGGGAACCGTGAGGAAGCTGGGGAACTTGTCGCTCAGCGTGACCTCCTCGAAGATGTCGCGGGCATCGGTGAAGCGGTCGCCGTCGAAGCGCTCCAGCCGGGCGAACTCCTCGTCCAGCATCTCCTGCACCCATTCCCGGCTGATGATCTCGCCGTGGTCCGTGATGGCGCGGGAGTAGATCCACTGCCACAGCTGCGAGCGGGAGATCTCCGCGGTGGCGGCGTCCTCCATCAGGTTGTGGATGGCGACTGCGCCGTTGCCGCGCAGCCAGGACTCGATGTAGCGGATACCTACCTCTATGTTGTTCCGGATGCCCTGTTCGGTGATGGTGCCCTGGGTGGCGGCCACGTTGATCAGGGCGCGGTCGTCCGGGGTGACGTCCTCGCGCAGGCGGTCCAGTTGGTTGGGACGGTCACCGAGGACGCGGTCGAACACCTCGCGGCATACGGGGACCAGGTCCGGGTGGGCCACCCAGGAGCCGTCGAAGCCGTCGGCTGCCTCGCGGGTCTTGTCTGCGCGGACCTTTTCGAAGGCGTTGGTGTTGGCGGCCTCATCCTTGCGGTTGGGAACGGCGGCGGCCATGCCCCCAATAGCCATGGCGCCGCGCTTGTGGCACGCGCGCACCAACTGTTCGGTGTAGGCCCGCATGAACGGGGCGGTCATGGTCACCTGGCCGCGGTCCGGCAGGACGAAGCGCGGGCCGCGGGTGCGGAAGTTCTTGATCAGGGAGAAGATGTAGTCCCAGCGGCCGGCGTTCAGGCCCGCGGCGTGGTCCCGCAATTCAAAGAGAATCTCCTCCATCTCGAAGGCGGCGGTGATGGTTTCGATCAGCACCGTGGCGCGGATGGTGCCCTGCGGAATGCCGAGCAGGTCCTGGGCCAGGATGAAGATGTCGTTCCAGAGCCGGGCCTCGAGGTGGTTTTCGATCTTCGGCAGGTAGAAGTACGGGCCCTTGCCCTGGGCCAGGAGGCGGCGGGCGTTGTGGAAGAAGTACAGGCCGAAGTCCACGATGCCGCCGGCGATGGGTTCGCCGTTGATGAGCATGTGCTTCTCGGGCAGGTGCCAGCCACGGGGTCGGACCACGATGGTGGGCAGGTCCTCGGCGGCCTTGAGCTTGTATTCCTTGCCTTCGGGCGAGGTGAAATCGATCCGGCGCTCCAGCGCGTCGGTGAGGTTCAGCTGGCCCTGGATGACGTTGCGCCAGGACGGCGTGGAGGCGTCTTCCATGTCCGCCAGCCAGACCTTGGCGCCGGAGTTGAGGGCATTGATGGTCATCTTGCGGTCCACCGGACCGGTGATCTCGACCCGCCGGTCCTCCAGGCCAGGCGCCGGGGGAGCGACCCGCCAGTGCGGATCATTCCGCACTTCTTCGGTTTCCCGCAGGAAGCGGGGGTCCTGGCCGCGGGCGATGTCGTCCCTGCGTGCCCGCCGGGCCCGCAGCAGTTCCTCGCGCCGACCGGCCGTGGCCCGGTGCAGCTTGGCGATGAACGCCAGCGCATCCGGGGTCAGCACCTCGCCCTGCCGGCAAATAGGCTGCGCGGTCAAAGTGATCCCGTTGATCGTGAAGTTGTCAGTGAAGCTGTTCATGGGAGTTCTCCTTTAAAGGTCCCAACTGGGTAGCAGTAAGTGTCGTTTTGAGCCTTCAAAACGACACCTACTGCTACTTACTTGGGGAAATGATTAGTGGAACTGGCCTTCTTCTGTGGATCCCACGAGGGCCAATGTGGATGCGTTCGGGTTGAGCGCAGTGGAGATGTCGTCGAAGTAGCCGGTGCCGACTTCGCGCTGGTGCTTGGTTGCGGTGTAGCCGCGGGACTCGGAGGCGAATTCCTTTTCCTGCAGTTCGACGTAGGCGCTCATGCCCTCACGGGCGTAGCCGTGGGCGAGGTCGAACATCGAGTAGTTCAGGGCGTGGAATCCGGCCAGGGTGATGAACTGGAAGGTGAAGCCCATGGCGCCGAGTTCGCGCTGGAACTTGGCGATGGTGGCGTCGTCCAGGTGCTTGCGCCAGTTGAACGACGGCGAGCAGTTGTAGGAGAGCATCTGGTCCGGGAACTCGGCCTTGACGGCCTCGGCGAACTTGCGGGCCAGCTCCAGGTCCGGGGTGCCCGTTTCCATCCAGATAAGGTCCGAGTAGGGGGCGTAGGCCTTGGCCCGGGCGATGCAGGGTTCGATGCCATTGCGGACCTTGTAAAAGCCCTCGGCGGTGCGTTCGCCGGTGATGAATTCCTGGTCCCGCTCGTCGACGTCGGAGGTGATCAGGGTGGCTGCCTCGGCGTCGGTACGGGCGATGACGACGGACGGGGTGCCGGCGACGTCGGCGGCCAGGCGGGCCGCGTTCAGGGTCCGGACGTGCTGCTGGGTGGGAATGAGCACCTTGCCGCCGAGGTGGCCGCACTTCTTCTCCGAGGCGAGCTGGTCCTCCCAGTGAACGCCGGCCGCCCCGGCCTGGATCATGGACTTCATCAGCTCGTAGGCATTCAGCGGACCGCCGAAGCCGGCCTCGGCGTCCGCGACGATCGGGACCAGCCAGTCCTCGACGGTCTGGATACCCTCGGAGAACTCGATCTGGTCTGCGCGGAGGAGCGCGTTGTTGATGCGGCGCACCACAGTGGGGACCGAATTGGCCGGGTACAGGGACTGATCCGGGTAGGTGTGGCCGGAGTTGTTCGCGTCAGCGGCGACCTGCCAGCCGGAAAGGTAGATGGCGCGCAGGCCCGCCTTGACCTGCTGCACGGCCTGGTTTCCGGTCAGGGCGCCCAGGGCGTTGGTGTACTTGCCGTCCTTGTGCTCCTCGGTGAGCTGCTTCCACAACTTCTCGGAACCGCGGCGGGCCAGCGTGTGCTCTTCGGAGACCCGGCCGCGGAGGCGGACGACATCCGTTGCCTTGTAGTCACGGGTCACACCTTCCCAGCGCGGGTTGGCAGCCCACTCGAGCTCCAGTGCGGCGGCCTGTTCTGCTGTGTCCTGGCCGGACGGCTCCTGGGTGGGCTCAAATGCTGCAGTCATCTTTGTCTCCTTGTTAGCTCCCGGGCCATTCCGGGGTTCGTGGTTCCGGCCCGACCTTCGCTGCGCCTTTGCAGCTCCGGCCGGCTTTTCCGGTGGTGCTTCTTTCCGTGACACCTACTTTTCTGCACTTTCCAACAGCTTTCTAGGGGAAAACTGTGGAAAGAAATGCAGTTCTTCACGTATTCTTCAGAAATGTCGCCTTCAAGCTGGAACAGGGAAGTTTCGCAGCCGTCGTCACCACAGTCGACGGCGGAACTGGACGTTATCTCGCTCGGCCGCCGTGTCCGCCATCTGCGCAAGCAGGCGGGACTGACGCTGGATGGCCTGAGTGCCGCCGTCGGCACCGCCCCGAGCCAGTTGAGCCTAATTGAAAATGGCAAGCGGGAACCCAAACTCGGCCTGCTACAACACCTGGCAACGGCGCTCAACGTCAGCATCGACCAGTTGCTCGGAGCCGAACCGCCCAGCCGCCGGGCAGGTCTGGAAATCGAGCTCGAACGCTACCAGCGGGGCCCCCTCTACGAGTCGCTGAACCTGCCCAAAATCCGCGTCAGTTCGCGGTTGCCGATGGATGTCCTGGAGGCGCAGGTGGGGCTGCTGCACGAGCTCGAACGCAAGATGAACGAGCAGGTGGCGACGCCGGAGGAGGCCCGGCGCGCGAACGGCGAGCTGCGTGCCATGATGCGCGAGCGCGGCAACTATTTTCCGGAGTATGAGGCGGAGGCGCAGAAGGTCCTTAAGGGGGTCGGCTACACCACTGGTCCGCTCAGCCAGCACGTCATTGCCGACATCGCAGAGAACCTCGGTTTCAGCCTCCACCACGTGAGCGACCTGCCCCATTCCACGCGTTCGGTGACCGATTTGAAGAACCGCAAAATTTATCTGACGCAGAGCGAGCGGCAGGACCACGACCCCCGCTCCGTGCTCCTGCAGGCCTTGGGGCACTACGTCCTGGGCCATGAAACGCCCCGCAACTACGGCGACTTCCTCGCGCAGCGGGTGGCCACGAACTATTTCGCGGCCGCGCTCCTGCTCCCGGAGCAGGCAACCGTGGAATTTCTGCAAAAGGCTAAGGCGGCGAAGGAGATCGCGGTCGAGGACATCCGGGATGCCTTCGCCGTGTCCTATGAGACCGCCGCGCACCGTTTCACCAACCTGGCCACCAAGCACCTGGGCATCACCACGCATTTCCAGAAGACGCACCAGAGCGGAATCATCTACAAGGCCTACGAGAACGACGGCGTGAACTTCCCGCAGGACCACACGGGGGCGATCGAGGGGCAGCCGTCCTGCAAGGCCTGGACATCCCGTGCCGTGTTTGATGTGCCGGACAAGTTCAGCGCCTACAGCCAGTACACGGACACGGCGTCGGGCACGTACTGGTGCACCGCTCGCACCGACCGGTCGGCCAGCGGGCAGTTCTCGCTGAGCATCGGGGTCCCCTACCAGCACGTGAAGTGGTTCCGCGGACGGGAAACGACAGCCCGGGCAACGTCCAACTGCCCCGACCCGAACTGCTGCAAACGCCCGCCGGCCGCGCTGACATCGGAGTGGGCGGGCAATGCCTGGCCCTCGGCGCGGGCGCACTCGCACCTGCTTGCCGCCATGCCCCCGGGCGCCTTCCCCGGCGTGGACGAGACCGAGGTATACACGTTCCTGCAGGCCCATTCGGGAAGCTGACCGACGCTCTCGCAGATCCTGCAGGCTTTCCAGGTGCGCTCATGCACTCTTGCGGGAGGCCTGCTCTGCCCTGCAGGCTGGCCCGCTCAGGCGTCGTGTTGGGGAAGACTTGTCGTTGTGCCAAGGTGCGCGGACTATATTGGCCCTTGTCAGCCCACCAACCTGATTGCGGGAGCGTGCACCCATGGCTAAGGAACTTGCCACCCAGCTCATCGAACAACTGCAGGCTGCCGGTGTGCAGCGGATCTATGGAATCGTCGGTGACAGCCTCAACCCAATCGTGGACGCCGTCCGCCAGACCGGCGGCTCGCAGCAGGGCGGCATCGACTGGATCCATGTCCGGCACGAAGAGGCCGCCGCCTTCGCCGCCGCGGCCGAAGCCCAGCTGACAGGAAAGCTAGCAGTGTGCGCCGGCTCATGCGGCCCCGGCAACCTGCACCTGATCAACGGCCTGTACGACGCAAACCGTTCGGGCGCGCCGGTTCTGGCCATAGCCTCGCACATCCCCAGCAAGCAGATCGGCAGCGGTTTCTTCCAGGAAACCCATCCGGACCGGATCTTCAACGAATGCTCCGTCTACTCGGAGCTCATCAGCACGGCTGAGCAGGCGCCGCGGGTGATGCACAACGCCATCCAGCACGCCGTCGCGTTGGGCGGCGTCGCCGTCGTCACCCTTCCGGGCGACATCGCCGGACTGGAGGCCACGGCCGAAACCCCGCTGCCCGCAAACTTCCGGCCCGCAACCCTGACCCCGGCGCCCGAAAGCGTCCGGGAGCTCGCCGACGCCATCAACGCGGCCGGCAAGGTTGCCATCTTCGCCGGTGTGGGCACGCAGGGAGCCCATGACGAGGTCATTGCTCTGGCAGAACTGATCGGTGCGCCGGTCGGGCACACCCTGCGCGGCAAGGACTTCCTGCAGTACGACAACCCGTACGACATCGGCATGACCGGGCTGCTGGGCTATGGTGCCGCGGCGGAGGGGATCGAGGACGCGGACCTGCTGATCCTGCTGGGCACCGACTTCCCGTACGACCAGTTCCTGCCAGGAACCCGCACCGCCCAGGTGGACCGTGCCGCCCACAGGCTGGGCCGGCGGACCGACGTTGACATCGCCGTCCACGGCGACGTCCTGCCAACCCTCAACGCGCTGATGCCCCTGCTCGCACCGAAGAGGAGCCGCCGCTTCCTTAACCAGATGCTCAAGAAACACGACCGGCTCATGAACAAGGCTGTGGGCGCCTACACCCGCAAGGTGGAAAAGAAGCAGCCGATCCATCCCGAATATGCGGCGTCCCTGCTGGACCAGGTGGCGGCCGAGGATGCCGTTTTCACCGCGGACACCGGCATGTGCAACGTGTGGACCGCCCGCTACATCAACCCGCTGGGCACGCGCCGGCTGATCGGCTCGTACCTGCACGGCTCGATGGCCAATGCGCTGCCGCACGCGATTGGCGCGCAGGTCGCGTACCCCGGGCGCCAGGTCATTTCGGTGTCGGGCGACGGCGGGCTGTCCATGCTGCTCGGCGAGCTCATCACCGTTGCCGCCCACCGGCTGCCGGTTAACGTGGTGGTCTTCAACAACTCCACCCTGGGCATGGTCAAGCTGGAGATGCTGGTGGACGGCCTGCCGGACTTCGGCGTGGACGTGCCCGACGCCGACTACGCCGCCGTTGCCCGCGCCCTCGGCTTCCACGCGGTGCGAGTCACGGATCCAGCCCGGATTGAGGACGCGTACCGTGAGGCCTTCGCCCATCCGGGGCCGTCGCTGGTAGAGCTCATCACGGATCCGAAGGCACTGTCGATCCCGCCGAAAATCACCGGCTCGCAGGTCCTCGGGTTCGCCACCGCCATGTCCAAGGTGGTCCTGAACCGCGGCGCCGGCGAGGCCGTGAGCATGGCGCGGAGCAACCTCCGGAACATTCCGCGGCGTTAGTAGAAAGTACCGACGGCGGTTATCGTCTTTGGCGCTCGGCGGCGAGAAGCGCCGCCGTCCTTTCGATGAGCCCGTAGGGGATGGGCTTGCCGAGGGGGAACTTGAGCGTGCCCTTGGCGGACCGGAAGTGCGCGATCTCAGCCTGGAACGCGTCGTCACCGGACGGTAACGGGTAGACCGAAATATGCTGCGCCCAGCCTGCGAAGTACACGACATACTTGCCGCCGAGGGTGACGGTCGGGATGCCGTAGCTGATCATTTCGCCGGAACCCGGCACGGCAGCGCGGCATCTGCGCCGGACCTCCCGGAGGACATCCTGCACGTCGGCGGGAAACTGGGCGATGTACTCGTCGACGTTGTCGAAATGCTGGGCCATGCCACGCTCCTTCACGATCGATCCACCGCGCTCCGCCGATGCCTTGAGAATACGCCCGCGCAGGAATGAGGGCGCGTTGCCGAAAACGTTGCGGAAACTGAGAGGGCGTCGGACGGGTGAGACCAAAGCGACGGCAAACCGTGACCGGGCAGGCATCGTTACTGTCGGACCCCGCTGGTTGACTGAGTACGTACGGTGTTCTCCGGACGAGCCGAGGACTGCAATGAACAGGATTCGAATGGCCAAAATGGTGGCGGCCTCGGCCGTAGTGGCGCTTGCGACGGCGTGTTCGGCGCCGGTGCCGGGACTGGTGAAGGCCGACGGCGTGGAGCGGGTTTCGGTGGACGGCACGGCTTACGCCGCCGAATACCGCTCGTTCCGGGACGCCGCCCTTGGGCTCGGCCTGGCACTGCTGGCCGACGGCGGGGACGGTTCGGGCGGGAACGTGGTGTCCTCGCCGGGAAGCCTGCTGGTTGCCTTGGCGATGCTTCGAGCCGGCGCCTCCGGGGAATCGGCTACCGAGCTGGACAGCGTTGTGGGGTTCCCGGAGAAGCGCGATCAGGCCATGAATGCGCTGCTCGCGTCCCTGGCGACGTTCGACGGTGACCCGGGGGCCGTGGACGAGGACAACCCGCCGCGGCAGCCGGTCATGCATGCCGCCAACGGATTGTTCGTGGACAAGGACGTGCAGGCCGGCGAGGCATTCCTCGGCACGCTGGCCAAGCACTACGGGACCGGCGTGTATGCGGTGGACTTCCGCAATGAGGGTGCCACCAAGCCCGCGATCGATGCCTGGGTGGACACCAACACGGGCGGCCGGATCAAGCAGGCGCCGGCGAAGTACGATCCGCGGAACACCTTCAGCCTGCTCAATGCCGTGTGCTTCGCAGCAGCCTGGCAAACCCCGTTTGATCCGGGCTCCACATCGGATTTGCCCTTCACCACTGGCGGGGGAGAGGAAGCCGACGTCCCCGCCATGCACAACCTGCTGGAGATGAAGTACGCGGAAGGCGCCGGCTGGCGGGCCGTGGACCTCCCGTATGCCGAGGGATTCGTGATGCGTCTGGTCCTGCCGGAAGCTATCGACTCCCATGCCTCATTCGGGGCGCCTCAACTCACGGAAATCGCGGATGCCATGGGCGCCGCGCCTCTGGAGACGGTGCAGATCCAGCTGCCCCGCTGGGACCACAAAAGCAGCTTCGATCTGCGCCGGGTCCTGGAAGCCGCCGGACTGCATAAGACGCTCACCACCACTGAGGACTTCAACGCGATCCAGCCGAAAATGACCATCACGCAGGCAGCGCAGGCCGCCAACATCACGGTGGCGGAGAAGGGAACGGTGGCTGCAGCGGTGACCCAGATCAACGGCATGGTCACTGGCGCGCCACCCCAGCCCGAGCACACCATCGACTTCGACCGGCCGTTCCATTACCAGATCGTGCACGTCGAAACAGGGCTGCCGCTGTTCATGGGAACAGTGGCCGACCCCCGCTCCTGATCAAACCAACGCTTAGCGCGGGCCGCCCTGCCAGAGGGCTTCGAACGGGGCACCCGAGGCCACGCGGTTGCGGATGCCGGCGGTCACGAAATCCTTGGCCGTGCGCGCTGCCTCCAGCGGCGAAGCGCCCTTCGCCAGCTCGGCCGTCACTGCCGCGGCGAGCGAGCATCCGGCGCCGGAGACGGCGACCTCGCCCACCTTCGGAGCGCTGAGGACCTCGAGGGTTTCGCCGTCGTAGAAGACGTCGACGGCGTCGGGCCCGGACAGGCGCACGCCGCCCTTGGCCAGCACCACGGCTCCGCTCAGCTCGTGGATACGGACTGCCGCAGCCTTGAGGGAGTCGACGTCGGTAATCTCCAGGCCGGACAGCGATTCCGCCTCGAAGTGGTTGGGCGTGACGAACGTAGCGAGCGGCAGGATCTGCGCCTTGAGTGCTTGGTCCGTGTCCAGCGCGTGGCCCGGTTCCTGGCCCTTGCAGATCAGCACCGGGTCCAGGACAACATTGCTGAACGCACCCGCAGCCAGCGCGGAGGCCACGGTCGAAATGGTGTCCGGGCTGCCCAGCATGCCGATCTTCACCGTGTCCAGCACGGAAGGTGCGCCGGAAGCGGGACCGTAGGCCGCCGTCGTCGCCTCCAGCTGGTGCGCGATGACTTCCTGGTCCACGGGCACGAAGCGGTGGTTCCAGTCATTCTTTGGGTCGAACGAGACGATGCACGTGAGGTTGGCGATGCCGAAGACGCCCAGTTCCTGGAAGGTCTTCAGGTCGGCCTGGGCCCCGGCACCGCCGGTCGCCTCCGAGCCGGCGATGGTCAGGACGACGGCGGGAGCCGTCCCGGCGGCCGGGTTCGCCCCGGAAAGGTTTTCAGAAGCAACAGAAGTCATCGTTCCATCCTGCCATGGCCCGGGAGCCTGCATGCCCTGGGAGCAGCGCCATGCCCCGAAGCCGGCCGCAGCTGGGGGCCCTGCCTAACCATGCAGCGTGCGGTAGGCCTCCGCCGCAGCGGGATGCAGGGGCAGATCCGCCGTGTTGATCAGGGTGTCCGGGCTCAGGAACTGAACGCCGAGGCTGGACCGGGGAACGAGCTCGTCGGCGTGATCGACCAGCAGCCTGACAGTGTTCCGGACGATGCCGCCGTCAAGGTCGCCACGGCACAGCAGGAGGTTCGCCACGCCCACGGTCCAGACGGACCCGGCTCCCGGGTAGCCGCTTCCGGGAATCAGGACACGGTCGTAGAAAGCACCGAAGCGGTCGCGAAGGGGCCGGACCAGGCTGGAGAGGTCGAGCAGCCGAAGCCCCGGCTCGTCGTTCGCCTTCGTGATGGCGGCTGTCGGAACACCGCCCGACCAGAACAGCGCGTCCACGGCTTTCCTTCGAAGCGCGCCCAGCCCGTCGTTGAGACCCAGATTGACTTCCGTAACGGCCCTGGCCGAGCCTGCCAGCCCGGACACTTCCAGGATCCTCTTGGCCGTCAGCGATGTTCCCGACCCCGCCTCACCAATCCCGATCCTCCTGCCCGTGAGGTCGCGGTAGTTTCCGATTCCGCTGTCCCGCCGCACCAGGCAGTGGACATAGTTTTCGTAGACCTTCCCGACGGCGACCATCGCCCCGGCGGGCTGGCCCACAGTCTGCTGCACAGCGGCATCGAGGAGCGCGACGGCGAACGTTGCCTCGCCGGCGACCAGTCGCTTCATGTTGTCCAGGCTGCCGCCGGTGGTCAGGGGTTCTGCGCGTTGCGCGATCCCGTGGCGCTGGAGCGACTCGGCAAGAAGAGTGGCGAACTCGAGGTAGAACCCGCCCGCTTCACCGCCGGCCACGGTCACCCTGGCGGGACCCGGTGACGCAGTGCATGCCGCAATGCCCGGGAAGCTAACGGCCCCGAGGGCCAGGCCCAGTCCGGACTTCAGGACCCCGCGCCGGCCCACTGGGTGCTGTCTTCCCGGCCTCATGGTCGCCATCCTTCCCGGGCAGCGGCGGGAAATTCCAGGATTGCACGGAGACCGTGCGGATCGCGTCCCCGAAGCGTCAGGCGTCCCCCGTTCGCACCTGCCAGCCGGTCCACAATGGTCATTCCCAGTCCCGTGCCTCGAATGTTGCCGTGGCTCGGGGAGCGCCAAAACCGCGTGGCTGCAGCGCCGAGCTCTTCGGGCGGCAGCCCAGGGCCGTCGTCGGACACTTCTACCACCACTGAGGCGCCCAGCGGGCGGGCCTCCACCGTAATGGTGGCCCCGGGGGCGTACTTGATGGCATTGGTGATCAGCTCACCCACCATCTGGGCGAGCTCGGCGGCGCTGCAGCGAAGCTCCAGTGGCGGTTCCGGAGGAGCAGCCAAAACGAGGCTGGAGCCGACGGATTTGGCGGCGGGGCGTGCCCGGTCCACTTCCTCCTGCAGCACGGGGTACGGATCGATGGGCTGCACGGTGCCGCCCGCGCCCGGTCTCAAAGTTTCGTTGGCCGCGCCCTCGGAAGCCCGGTGCTCGGCGGTGGCCAACTTCAGGACGTCGTCCAGGATCTCCTCCACGCGCTCGAGTTCCTTCACGACCCCCGCAGCTTTGGCCCGTTCAGCGTCGGTCCGGAGTTCCAGCTGCAGCAGGTCGATCCGCAGCCGCAGCGCGCCGATGGGGTTGCGGAGCTGGTGCGAGGTGTCGGCGATGAGCCGACGCTGGGACTCGGTGCTGCTGCTCAGTGTCTCGGCCATTTTGGTGAAGGAGCGGCTCAGTTCCTTGAGTTCGGGGGGCCCGGCCTCGGGAAGCCGCGCGGCCCTGCCGGTGGCCTCCAGTTCCGCTACCGCCGAGTTCAGCCGCAGCACCGGCCGGATCACCCATCCTGTGGCACGGAGCGCCCCCAGGAGCAGGACTGCAGAAAGCCCCGCCGCGCCCAAACCCACCAGCAGCCAGCGTTCGCGAAGCTTCTGCCGTGCCGGCCCGAGGTCCACTTCCAGGACGGCTTCACCCAGCACCTGGCTGGCGCTGCCGAACGAGCGCGAAATAAGTGCTCTGCCCGAGCCAAACGGCTGCAACGGCTCAAGCGTTGTGTCATTGAGGTTCAAGCTGGCCCGGGAGATCGCATCCCGCACGTCGGGGCGGTCCGGGGTAAGCCCGCCGGACTGCACCGTGGCGGCCTCCTGCAGTCGAACGATGACGCCCTCGCCGTAAAGGCTGGAGTAACGATCCATCTCGCGCCGGAGCTGCGTCGTGTCGCCGCTTTGCGAGGCGTCGTACGCAACCTGGGCAAACCGGTTGAGCCCCGAGACGCGATTGATCTGGACTTCCTGGGTCAGCTCCCGGCCAGCCGAGGTGAGGATGGCGGTGGAGACCGCCAGCACCATCACCAGGGCGAACAGGCTCAGGATGCCCAGGACCCGGCGCTTCACGTTTGATCCGCTTCGACCCGGTATCCCACGCCCCGGACGTTGATGATGAAGCCGGGCAGCTGCAGCTTGGACCTCAGTCCGGTGAGGTGCACATCCAGGGCCCGGGACGAGGCCAAGAAAGCATCACCCCATAGGGCATCGAGGATCTGTTCGCGGGTCACCACGGAGCCGGCGTTCCGGGCCAGCAGGGCCAGGAGATCGAATTCCGTTGCCGTCAGTGAGAGGACCCGGGATCCGATTGCCGCCACCCGCCGGTCGAGGTCGACGTCGAGTTCGCCCAGGACGATGCTGTGGGACCTCTCCGGGCCGCCGCGGCCCGCCCGCCGTGTCACCGCTTCAATCCGGGCGAGGAGCTCCACCAGCTTTACCGGCTTGACCAGGTAGTCGTCAGCGCCGGAGCGGAGGCCCAGGACCACGCTTCGTTCGTCGTCGCGTGCAGTGAGGATGAGGATGGGGCAGCCCGTAACCTGGCGAAGCTTCCGCAGGAGCTCGAGGCCGTCCATGTCCGGAAGCCCGAGGTCCAGAAGGATGACTTCGTGTTCGCGGTGGACCAGCAATGCGTCCGCACCCCGGGACACACGATGTGGTTTGTGGCCTGCGGATACGACGGCCGCCTCGAGGGCCGACGCCATCGCGTCGTCGTCCTCGACGATGAGCACGCGCATTGCCTGTTTCCTCTGCCTTCGTTGCGGTTGGCGGACATCGGAGTCCGTTTGGACATTACTCCTTGTCTGCGGATTTCGCCTTGTTGCTGCCGTGGCAGGATGACGGAGTGCCTGCGATGCCGTTGGGCGAAGTGCAAAGGCGACCCGCCGCCGTCGGCAGTTTCCAATTCCTAAGGAAGTGTTAGGAAATGCCTCTCCACGTTGGATGTGCCAAGGATCACGCATAAGTTGGCAGGTGTCCTCTTGCACTATCTGCCGGCAAGGCGACCGGTTCGGGGCAGTCGGCTGAGGACCCCCAACGCCGCACAGACGCAGGGAAGCCCGGAGCAGGATTCCGGCAGGACACCCATTTCGCACCCCGGACGCCGACGGTGGCACCGACCAGGAAGGTTCATTGATGAGCACCCAGCACGCCGCGCCCCACAGCGCGGCACCCAGCGAGGCCGCACAGACACGCAGGGCCGTAAGCAACATCCTCAAGGGCTCCGCCGGCAACCTCGTGGAGTGGTACGACCTCTACGTCTACACAGTCTTCGCGGCGTACTTCCAGGCACACTTCTTCAATTCCAAGGACGAGCTCCAGGCCGGCCTCGAAGCGATGGCCGTTTTCTCGACGTCGTTCCTTATGCGCCCCATCGGCAGCTGGTTCTTCGGACGGTACGCTGACCGCAACGGGCGCAAGGCGGCCCTGACCCTCAGCGTGACCCTGATGTCCGCGGGGTCCTTCGCAATCGCGATCCTCCCGACGAAGGATGTCATCGGGATCTGGGCCCTGGTCCTGCTGATCCTCATCCGTGTGCTGCAGGGCTTCTCCGTGGGCGGCGAATACGGCACCAGCGCCACGTACATGTCCGAGGCCGCCACGTCCAAACGACGCGGCTTCTTCTCCAGCTTCCAGTACGTGACCCTGGTCGGCGGCCAGATGCTGGCCCTGCTGGTTCTGGTGATCCTGCAGAACTCCCTGGGCGACGGCCTGCTGAAGGAATGGGGCTGGCGCATCCCGTTCGCCATCGGCGGCGTTGCGGCGCTGGTGGTCCTGTGGCTCCGGCGTTCCATGGAGGAGACGGTTTCGGCGGAGCAGGTCCAGGCGGCCAAGGCTCCTGCCGCAGCCGGACAGGCCCAGCCCGGGACCCTGCGGCTCCTGTTCACTGAGCACTGGAAGCCGCTGCTGATCTGCATCGGCGTGACGCTGGGCGGCACCGTGGCCTTCTACACCTACACCAACTTCATCCTGAAGTTCATGAACGATACGTCCGGCATCGCCAAGACCGACACGTCCGTGATCAACTTCTGGGCGCTGTTCATCTTCATGCTGCTCCAGCCCGTCTACGGCATCATCTCGGACAAGGTGGGCCGCAAGCCGCTGCTCCTCTGGTTCGGCATCACCGGCGTGCTCTTCACCTGGCCGCTGCTCTCCACCCTGGCCGGAACCAAGGATCCGTTCACGGCGTTCCTGCTGATGATGGGCGGCCTGCTGATCGTGGGGGGCTACACGTCCATCAACGCCCTTGTGAAGGCCGAGCTCTTCCCGGCGTCCATCCGCGCGCTCGGCGTGGGCCTGGGCTACGCCATCGCCAACTCGCTGTTCGGCGGCACCGTCCCGCTGATCGGCGCGGCGCTGCAGAAGTCGGACCAGGTGGATCTGTTCTTCACCTACGTCACCGTCGCGGTCGGTGTGTCCCTGCTGGTCTACATCTTCGCGCTGAAGAACAAGAAGACCACCCACCTGGACCGCGAACAGGGCCCCGCCTGGTCCGGCGCGGCTGCAGGCGCTTCGGCCGGCGCGGTGCGCAAGGATGACGACGAGGACTTCGTCAACGCCTAAAGCCCGAGCTTCGGCTAGCCCGGCTCTGCGCCGTTTCGACGGTTCCCTGCCCCGCTAGACGTACCGCAACGTCTAGCCCGCAGGGAACCGTCTAAACGGGCTGAACTGCGAACCCTCAAAACCCTCGGGCCAGCGCGTGGAGCACCCGGTACTTGAACTCCTGCTCCCGGAACAGGTCCTTCCACTCGACCCGGACGAAAATCCACCCCTGCTCCATGAGCGCCTTTTCTCGTCGGCGTTCCTCGAAAACCACCTCGCTCGTGGGCCGGTAATCGAAGTACTTGGTCTTGCCATCGAACTCCAGGGCAACCTTCCGCCTGGGCCATGCAAAGTCCAGGCGGTGCTCGCCCAAGGATGTCCGCACCACGTATTGGAGCTCGGGCGGCGGAATCCTGAGCCTGTGGATGAGTTCCCGGGTCAAGCTCTCACCGGCAGACTCGGAGCGGGCATCCACCAACTCCAGTGCCCGGCGCAATGCTACAACCCCGTTACGGCCCCCCAACGCCGTGCAGTAGTCCCGCAGCAGGTGCAGGTCGGCGCCCAGGCGGGCCGCGTGGTCCACCAGGATCAGTGCCTGACGAACGTTAAACATCAGGCAACAGTCCACCACGGTCCGCTCCAGGGAGGTGCACCGCAGACCGTCCACGAAAGCCAGTTCCCGGCTGCCCAGTTGCCTGGTGTGAGCTACTACGCCGCGCGCGTGGGAGACAGCGGACGGGCAGCCCGCCTGGGTCAGATGGACCATATCGTCGACGCCCCACAGATGGAGGCTCTGCAGGCTGGCGCCTGAAGTGTGGCTGTAAACGAAGCCGCCGGCCGACGTCGTGCGTGTACCGTGCGCATGGGCGAAAATCAGCTGGCGACGGCGGCCCCCTGCGTTCAGGCCCGTCCACCAGCTACCTCGCGCATAGCAGCCACGGCGCACGCGGACCAAGGTTCCATCCCTAACGAGTTGCGCGATCGCCCGCGAGTTCAGCCCGCACTGCAGGAGCTGGGCGGTCCGCCAGAGGTCTTCAGCGACGGGCAGAGCGGGGATGCGTGAGTTCATCTCCCCACCATGGCCACGGCAGTGACAGAGGCACAGAGTCTCCCGCTCCTATGTGGAGAACGCCGTTTCGACGGTTCCCTGCCCGTTCGACGTTCCGCGACGTCTAGTGCGCAGGGAACCGTCGAAACGGCGGCGGCCACGGCCCCTAGGAGTAGTACCGCCCCAGGGTCTCGGCCTTGAACTCGAAGAAGTCGCCGGACTCGATGGCGAGCCGGGCGTCGTCCACCATCTTCACCACGAAGCGCTCGTTGTGGATGGAGATGAGCGTGGCGGAGAGCATCTCCTTGGCCTTGAACAGGTGGTGGATGTAGGCGCGTGAATAGTTTAGACACGCATAGCAGTCGCAGCCATCCTGCAACGGGCCGAAGTCGCGCTTGTACTTGGCGCCGGACAGGTTGAAGCGGCCGTCGGGCGTGTAGAACGCCGAGTTGCGGGCCACGCGGGTGGGGGAGACGCAGTCGAAGGTGTCGGCGCCATTCTCAATGGCCGTGAATATGTCGTCCGGCTCGGAGATGCCCAGCAGGTGCCGCGGCTTGTTCTCCGGCAGCTCCTCGTTGCACCAGCGCACAATCGTGCCCAGGTTCTCCTTCTCGAGGGCGCCGCCGATCCCGTAGCCGTCGAAGGCCATGGCGCCGAGGTCGCGGCAGGCCTTGCGGCGCAGGTCCTCGTACTGGGCGCCCTGGATCACGCCGAACAGCGCCTGGTACGGCTTGCCCGGGCGTTCGTCGGTGAGCCGGAAATGCTCCTCGATGCACCGCAAAGCCCAGCGCCGGGTGCGCTCCAGCGATTCCTCCTGGTACCCCCGCGAGTTCTGCAGGGTGGTGAGCTCGTCGAAGGCGAACATGATGTCTGCGCCGATCTGATGCTGGACCTGCATGGAGATCTCGGGCGAGAAGCGGTGGCGGTCCCCGTTGAGGTGGCTCTTGAACCACACGCCGTCCTCGTCCACATGGGCCAGCCGCTCCTTGCCCGGCGCCACAGCATCGTCGGGGACGGCGGTATCCGCCACCGGCACTGTCTTCATGTCGATGACCTTCTTGAACCCCGACCCGAGGCTCATCACCTGGAAGCCGCCCGAATCTGTGAAGGTGGGCCCGGGCCAGTTCATGAAAGCGCCCAGGCCGCCGGCTTCGTCCAGGACCTCGGGGCCGGGCTGCAGGTACAGGTGGTAGGCGTTGGCCAGCAGGGCCTGGGCGCCGAGTTCGGCCATGGACTCTGGAAGCACGGATTTCACCGTGGCTTTGGTGCCGACGGCGATGAAGGCCGGCGTCTGGATCTCGCCGTGCGGGGTGGCGATGGTGCCGGTCCGGCCCAGGAACCCGCCTCCGTTGGCGCTCTCCTGTTCCGGGGCGGGGCTGCATGTTTCAGTGAGCCGCTTGCCCACCCGGAAGGAGAACTCCGACTGGCGGGCGGCCGGCACCGGTGCAGAAGGGGAAAGCGGTGCAGGCGGAAGGGACGGTTCAGGATTGGCTGGCACGGTTCAAGTGTGCCAGCTAACAGTCGCGGACCCTTACTGGAGGGGTTCTGATGTGGGGTAGTTCTCAGAGCGCCAGTCGTCCCACAGGGAACGGATCGTTTCCATGCTGTTCGCGCCGAGATCGTACAGCGAGAGAATCACGAGCGATCCGCCGTCGGGCCTTTTCTCGGGAATCACGGGCTGGTCGGCCACGATCAGCAGGCCCTCACCGTGCTCCGCGTAGCTGTGCACCGTCAGCCCCACCTGGTGGTTGGTCTTGTGCCAGACCCTGCCCGAGACTTCCTCGCCGGTGGCCAGGGTGAGCGAATACTCTTCACCGGGAGCGGGGATATCCTTGAGCCCGAGTTTCTCGATGGCGGACCCGCCGCTGCCAGGGACGGAGAAATAGCAGGTCCGGCGCTTGCCGTGGGGATGGCGCTCCAACGCAAACCTCAGCTGCTGCAGGAAGATGAGCCATCCTTGGGTGATGTCCTCGTCCCACGCGGCCCATTCTGAGTTGTGGTCCACCCCGGAACGGGTGACGCGGACCTCGGTTCCGGTGGGCACGGGCTTGAGCTCGAAGACATCGCCGTTGTTGACAGTCAGCGTGGTGTGGTCCGGTCCTTCGACCACGTTGTTGCTGAAGTAGATCTCATTGATTTCCGCCGCCAATTCGTCGGCCTCCCAGCCGTGCCACTGCGCGACTTTCGAGGGTTCACGCAGCATCGTCCAAACCTGCGGCGCGTCCGAATTGATCACAACGCTGAGATTGTTCGTCATGGCCTGAATCTACAACTTGGGGTGCAACCCGGGCTAGAGGAAAGCCCGGTGGAAAACGGGTGCAGTCGTGCAGGGGCAGGCCAGTGACGGCCTAGGCCCGCACGGATTCCAGTTCGTTCGCAATCCGCCGCTCCAGTTCCGATCCGCTGATGGTCTGCGATCCGCCGTGGGCGCGCAGGAACAGCAGCGATTCCAGGCGCAGCAGCCGCCACTCGCGCTCCGCCTCATGGTTGGAGTTGTCGATGGAGCGGAAAATTTCTTTGTCGTACAGGTTCGGCTCGTTGAGTGAGCGCTGGCGCACCCTGGCCTGCATCCGCGCCTTGAACGGATCCGTCTCCTGGTTCTCCGGAGCCCGGAGCAGCTTCTCATACACGGCGGCCCGGTCCTTGTGCCCTGTCTGGCGGCACACGTAGCTGGACAGCGCGAGCGACGCCTCCACCGATCCCCAGCGCCCCGGGTTACCGTCGAAGGGCAGCACGTTCAGCAGGTCGGCGACCGCCAGCGCGGCCTCGGCGTCCTTGAGCATGACGAACAGCTCATGCGCGAGGTCGCTCAGGTCCTTCAGGCAGCTGCCCGACTTGGTGTTGATGCCCTTGACCAGCTTGTCGGCCAGCAGTTGCACTCCGGTGGAGTCCGGATGGGCCTCCGCCACGGCTTCCACCACGGATTCAGGCGTCCCGGAGGGCTGCGGGATGAGGGCAAGATCGTCGGCGCTGGGGCCGATCACCACCGGGGTGGTGGCCGGCAGGGGAGGGACGACGACGGCGGCAGGCGCCGTCCGCACAGGCTCCGCAGGTGCCTGGTTCCCCACTACGGAGTTCCCCACGACGGAAAGGGGAGTGCCGGCGTCGGACGCCTGGGCACCGGACGCCTGGGCACCGTCCGCCGTTCCGGCGCCGTCTGCGCTGGTGGCACCTTCGACGACGGAAGCGGTCCTTGCAGCGTCATTGCCGGCGTCTGCCGGGGCATGGAAGTCGTCAACCGCGGGTTCGGTGATCCGCACGGACGAGCCGGCAGCGATGCGCAGCGTGCCGCCGCCGGTGAGGGTCGCAAGGATGGTGGCGGGACTGCCGAAATCATCGGTTTCGACTTCTACGGAGTGGATTTCCGCGGACCGCTCGCCATCCGGCAAGAGCAGGTGGTCGCCCGCCCGCAGAGAGCCCGCCTGCTGTTCACGGTAGGTCTTGGCAGCTGCAGGGTGGTTCATCGGGAGTCCTTAAGTTCTCTTGCGGTCCGCCCAACAGTCTACAAAGGAGAGGGTGCGAAGTCCGGGAGGCGCGGGCGCCCGGGCGTCAGCTGCCGACGCCGGCGTAGGCCAGGGCCTGCTTCACCAGGGCGCCGCGGCCGCCGGCGAACTCGAGCTGCACGCCGTCGCTGAGCACTTCCTGGGGCGTCATCCAAGTCAGCTCCAGCGCGTCCTGGCGGGGATCGCATTCGCCGGTTACAGGGATGATGTAGGCCAGCGATACGGCGTGCTGGCGGTCGTCGGTGAACCCGGTGTGGGAGGGTGCAGGGAAGTATTCGGCCACGGTGAACGGCACCGGGCTGATCGGCAGCTGGGGGAATGCCAGCGGGCCGAGGTCCTTTTCCATGTGCCGCAGCAGGGCGGCGCGGATGGTCTCGCGGTAGAGCACCCGGCCGGAGACGAGGGACCGGACCATGGTGCCGTCCTCGTCCGCCTGCAGGAGCGTGCCCACCTCATTCACGAACCCGAGTGGATCCAGCCGGACCGGCACCGCCTCCACGTAGACCATCGGAAGCCTGCCTCGGGCTTCGAAGAGATCTTCGTCCGAGAGCCAGCCGGGGTTGGGGTCAGGGGTGCGCACGTTCATGAGTCATTTTTACCCCATCGCCACAGGTCCGGCCGCCGAGGCGTGAGATTCCACCGCTTAGAGGCAGGCAAAGCGGCGGGATCTCACCCCTCGATTTGCCGCCCTACGACGGCCGCTGGGGTAGGGGAGCGGGGGCTACGACGGGCGCCGGGCGGAGATCCAGAGCGGTGCCCGCTGGGTTGCCGCGCCGTCATTGTCGGGATGCGGCACATGCAGGGTGCGTCCGAAGGCCTCCTCGGTCAGCGTAACCTCGTGTCCGGCGCCAGTGAGCCGGTCCCGCAGGGCGTCAAGGTCGCCGGCGTACTCGAAACCCAGTCCTGCGTGCGCCGCGCCGGTACCGGGCCGGGCCATCAGGACTCCGCCGTTCTTGGCCGTGAAGTCGGCGGTTTCGTCGTCGTCAGGGGCCGGCCGGAACCGTGCTCCGATGTCCCGCAGTGCCTGGGCGGCGGCGGTCACATCTTCGCTGAACCAGACCTCCACCACGGCCAGCGCCGGATCGGCATCCGCGCAGATGGCCCCGTGGACGGCCTTGTCCGCGAAAAAGATGAAGCCGTCCGCGCCCGTGATCCGGCAGGAGTCGCCGTGGTCCGCCTGCACGAGTTCGGCGGAGGAGGTGTCCGATTCCGCGCCGGACTGGTTGGTGCGCCGGGCAAACTCCTCAAGGTCGCCGACCTCCACGCCAAAGTGCGTGACGCCGTCCTCCGCCGCGCCCGGCTCGGCCTGGTGCAGCGCCAGCCGGCCCGCCCCGGCGTCGTACTCCCGCCAGGAGCCCTCATCGGTGGACTTGATCATCCCCAGGTCGGTGAGGAGCCGCTCCCAAGGTTCAAACCGGGACGTGAAGTGGATGGGGCGGACACGAAGCATGCTCTCTCCTCGAACTCGAAACACCAGGATCTTCGAAAACGGCGCCGACATGGCCATGATGCCACGTCTTGAACCACGAAACACCGGGTTAAACCAGCGGGCACCGGGTTGAATCCAGGGGCGCTGCAGGCAGAATAGGCACATGGCTGTGGAACTCGAGGAACTGCTGGTGCCCGACGCCGTCGCGTGGCGGACGTGGCTGGAATCCCACCACAGCGACAGCCCGGGCGTCTGGCTCGTCCTGCACAAGAAGGGCGGCAACGTCACCGAACTCGACTACAACGCCGCCCTGGACGAGGCGCTGTGCTTCGGCTGGATCGACGGCCAAGTCAAAAAGCGCGACGGCGACAGTTACTTCCAGCGCATGACCCGCCGGGGTGCCAAGAGCCCCTGGTCCGAGCGGAACGTCGGCCACGTGGCCCGCCTGGACGCAGAAGGGAAGATGACCGCTCCCGGCTGGGCCGCCGTCGACGCCGCCAAAGCCGACGGCCGCTGGGAGGCCGCCTATGCGGGACCGGCGACGGCGGAGGTCCCTGCGGACCTGGCCGCCGCCATCGCCGCCGTGCCTGAGGCGCAGGCCATGTTCGATGTGCTCACGTCCGTGAACCGCTACGCGCTGATCTACCGGACCAATTCGGTCAAGCAGGCCTCCACTCGGGAGCGCAAAATCGCCGGGTTTGTCGAGATGCTGGCCCGCGGTGAGACGCCGTATCCGCAGAAGAAGCGCCCGGCTCAAAATCCCGCTGGTTGAGCCTGTCGCTTCGTCCCGCCGGTTGAGCCTGTCGAAACCGGGGGGCTTGATCTCGACAAAGCTCGATCAGCGCGGCGCCGCGCTAAAATTGGTGCCTACTCCCAACACGAACGGCGAACATGCAGCGGTATTCCCTACGCACGCTGAGCCCACGCGGGCGGTGGATTGCGGCGGCAGTGGCCCTGGCTCTAGTGCTGTCTTTGGTGACGGTAATCGGCCTGGCTCGCCGTTCAAATGACGGCGGAACGCAGGGCGGTGCCGGATCTCAGGGCGGCGGACCCCAAAGCAGCGGTGGCACCCAGAGCGAAGCACCGAAGTCGTTCAGCAGGCCGGAGGGCGCCTCGCAGTTCCGGCCCTCCTACCACCTCACCCCTGCCAAAGAGTGGATGAACGATCCGCAGCGGCCGTTCCTGCTGGACGGCGTCTGGCATTACTACTACCTTTACAACGCGGACCACCCCGAGGGGAACGGCACCGAATGGTTCCACGTCACCAGCACCGACCTGGTGCACTGGAAGGACGAGGGCGTCGCCATTGAGAAGTTCAAAAACGGCCTCGGGGACATTGAGACCGGCAGCGCCGTGGTGGACCAGGACAACACCGCCGGCTTCGGGAAGGGCGCCGTCGTCGCCGTCATGACCCAGCAGGACAAAGGCGTGCAGCGGCAGTCCCTGTTCTATTCCACGGACAAGGGCTACACCTTCAAGGCCGCCGACGGGAATCCGGTCATGGAGAACCCCGGGGCGCAGCACTGGCGCGACCCGAAAATCATCCGTGACGAGGCCCGCGGACAGTGGGTGATGGCGCTGGCGGAGGGGGAGAAGATCGGCCTCTACACCTCAAAGGACCTCAAGGACTGGCGCTACGTGTCGGGCTTCGAGCGGAGGGGCCTGGGAATCCTCGAATGCCCCGACCTCTTCCAGCTGGATCTCGACGGCGACCCCGCCAAACGCACCTGGGTCCTGGCCGCCAGCGCGAACGGCACCGCGGAAGGCAGGACCACCGGCGTGGCCTACTGGACCGGGACCTTTGACGGAACCGCGTTCACCCCTGCGGAGGACAAACACCAGTGGCTAGACGCCGGCTCCGACTTTTATGCCGCCGTCACCTGGGACGATCCCCGGCTTTCGGAAAACGAACGGATGGCGTCCCGCCACGCGATCGGCTGGATGAACAACTGGACGTACGCCCGGCAGCTGCCCACCACGGACTGGCAGGGCGGCGCCGACTCGATCGTGCGGGACATCCGGCTGAAAACCTTGCGGGGCAGGCCTACCCTCGTCTCCGCCCCGACCCCGGCGCTGTCCACGCTGGAGGGCGAAGCCAAGACGGCCGGGAGCAGGGAGCTAACCCCGGAGGGCGCCGGTGATCTTCCCGCGCCCGCTGGCGGCGCCTACCGGCTGGACGTGACCCTGGAACGTGCACCGGGCGACGACGGCACGGAGGGCCTGCTGAAGCTCGGCAGCGCCGGGGCGGACTACGCCACGGTGGGCTACAACTTCGAGACGGGCACGGCGTGGGTGAGCCGGGCGGCAGTGGTGCCGGGCTCAGAAGCCCTGGGACCTCTCTTTACCGAGCGCAGGAGCGCGCAGAGCCCGCCCCGCGGCGGCAGCCCGCAGGGAAGGGGCAGCGTGGAGCTGACAGTCTTTGTGGACTATTCCTCGGTTGAGGTCTTCGTGAACGGCGGCGAGCAGACCCTGACGTCGGTGGTGCTGCCGCCCACCGGGCAGCCGGCGGTCAGCGCCGCTACGGCCGGCGGGAAGCTGACGCTGAAGTCTTTCAAGTACACGCCGCTGGCCACCGTGCTGACGGCACGCTAGACGCGCCGGTGCCGTAGACAGCGTCGCTGGCGCGCGCCATGGCGGCACGCCGCCCAGCGGAAATGTCAGCGGAACGTTAGTCGGAATCGAGCGGGAAGGCCACGGCTTCGCCCACCACGCGCAGGCAGAGTTCGGTGCCGGGCTGGGCGATGGACGCGTTCCAGTGCCGGATGGTAATCACCTCACCGCCGCCGGGATAGCGGTGGTCGGGCATGGCGCCGGCCAGCTTGGGCGGCACGGCGAGCTTGAGCCGCACGGTGGTCTCGGGGCCGAAGTAGTCGGTGTCCACCACCACGCCGCGGATGGGCCCATCCTCAGCGATGCGGATCTGCTCGGGACGCAGCATGAGCTGGACGCGGCCCTGTGCGGGCGGGCGCCGGACGGGGATCCCGCCCAGCGAGCACGTGGCCAGCGACCCCTCCATCCACGCGTCTAGGATGACGGCGTCGCCCAGGAACTCAGCGGTGGCACGGTCCGCCGGCCGGGTGTAAACGACGAACGGGTTGCCGATCTGAGCCAGCTTGCCGCCCCGCATCACCGCCACCTGGTCCGCGAAGGACAGGGCCTCGGCCTGGTCGTGGGTGACCAGGATGGTGGTCACCCCGGCCTCGCTGAGGACCTTGGCAACCGCACGCCGGGTGGCCACCCGCAGTCCGGCGTCCAGGGCGGAGAACGGCTCGTCCAGCAGCATGAGTTCCGGCTCACGGGCCAGTGCCCGGGCCAGGGCGACGCGCTGCTGCTGGCCGCCGGAGAGCTGGTGCGGCCGGCGCTTGGCCATGGCCGTGTCCAGCGACACCATTTCGAGGAGTTCGTTGACCCGGGCGTTAACCGCGCGGCGGCCGCCGTCGAGCTTTGCGGCATTGAGCCCGAAGGCGATGTTCTGCCCCACGGTCAGGTGTGGGAACAGGGCGCCGTCCTGGGCCACGTAGCCGACGTGGCGCTTGTGCGCGGGCTTCCACACGCCGTCGCCCGCCACCGGGGAACCGTTCAGCGAGATGCTGCCGGTGCCCGGGTGTTCAAACCCGGCGATCAGCCGGAGCAGGGTGGTTTTGCCGGAACCCGAGGGGCCCACGATCGCGGTTGTTCCGCCCTTGGCCACTGACAGGTTCACGCCCTTGAGGACGGCCTGCGAGCCGAAGTTCTTGGTGACGGAGTCGATCTCCAGGTGGCTGTTGGTGCTTGGCGCCACGGACCGTGAGATCCGCGGTTCCGGAAGCCTGGACGGGGATTGTTCGGTCACTGTCCCGCTACTTTCTTGGACTGCTGGAAGAGCAAATAGGTCATGGGCGCCGAGATGGCGATCATGAGCAGGGCGTACGGCGCCGCGCCGGCGTAGTCGATTTCGCTGCTCTTGCTCCAGAACTCGGTGGCCAGGGTCCGGGTCCCGTTGGGGGAGAGCAGCAGCGTGGCGGTCAGCTCGTTGGCGATGCCGAGGAAGACGAGCGCCGCCCCGCCGGCTGCAGCGGGGGCGGTGAGCCGGAGCGTCACGCGGATGAAGGACAGCAGCGGAGGCGTACCCAGGGCCTGGGCCGCCTCATCCAGCTCCTTGGGTGCCTGGGCCAGGCCGGCACGGATGTTGACCAGCGCGCGCGGCAGGAACAGGAGGATGTAGGCGGCCACCAGGACGCCCGCCGTCTGGTAGACGCCGGGGACCAGCCGGATGCTGACGGTGACGAAGGCCAGGGCCACCACGATGCCGGGCATGGAGCTTGTGACGTAGTTGGAAAGTTCGAGGGCCTTGCTGAACCAGCTGGCATGCCGCACGGCCAGGTACGCCATGGGGAAGGCGACAACGGTGGTGGCTCCGGCGCCCGCCAGCCCGTACAGCAGGGTCTGCCACAGCGCCGGAACGAATTCGTCAGCCGCCCAGATGTCAGCGCCGCCGGCAATGATCCAGCGCAGCACGAACAGCAGCGGCAGCCCGAAGGCAAGCAGGGTCAGGCCGAGCAGGGCCAGCTGGGCCGGTACCTGGTAGGCGTGCAGCGGCAGGCGCAGGGCCTTGGCCTGCGCGCCGGAGCCCACGCGGGCGTACCGGGCGGTGCCGCGGCTGCGCACCTCGACCAGGAGCAGGAGGAGGCAGAAGAACACCAGCACGCTGGCCAGCATGGTGCCTGCTGCGCCGTTGAACGTGGACTGGTACTGCACCATGATGGCCGTGGTAAACGTGTCGAATCGGATCATCGCGAAGGCGCCGTACTCGGCCAGCAGGTGCAGAGCCACTAGCAGCGCGCCGCCAGTCATCGCGATCCGGAGCTGCGGCAGGACCACACGGAAAAAGGCCCGCCAGGCCCCCAGCCCGAGGGATGCAGCCGACTGCTCTACGGCGGGATCCAGCCGGCTCAGCGTCGCGGCGGCGGGAATGTAGACCAGCGGGAAGTAGGAGAGCGTGGCAATAAGGACGCCGGAAAACAGCCCGTGCAGGGACGGCACAGCGGAAACCCACGCGTAGCTGTTGACGAAGGCAGGGATGGCCAGCGGCGCCGCGAGCAGCACGGCCCACACCTTCTGCCCGCGCAGCGTGGTGCGTTCCACGAGCCACGCGCCGCCCACGCCCAGGATGAGGCACAGCGGCACCGTGAGCACGATCAGGAGCACGGTGTTGAGCAGCAGCTCACCGACCCGCGGGCGTACGATCAGTTCAATTGCGGTGTCCCAGCCCGTGGCCATGGTCATGAAGACGACGTAGCCCAGGGGCAGGAGCGAAAACAGGGCGATCAGCACGGCCAGGACGGCCACAGTTGAAACGCCGAAAGGCGGGCGGGGGCGCTTGCCCCGGCCCGCCGTCGTCGTGCTTCCGGATGTCTCCGGAGCCGATACTTGCGTGATCACAGAATTAGAGCAGTCCTGCCTTGGTCATCAGTTCGGTGACCTTCTTGGAGTTGAGCTTGGCAGGGTCCACGGTGGGAGCCGCAAGTTCCTTGATGGGAACCAGCTTGTCGTTGGCCGGGACACCGGAGGCGATGGCGTACTCGAAGGACGTGCCCTTCTGCAGGACCTCCTGGCCCTTCTTGCCGGTGATGAACTTCAGGAACGCCTGGGCCTTCTCCGCGTTCTTGGACGACTTCAGGACGCCGCCGCCCGACACCGACAGGAACGCGCCCGGGTCCTGGTTCTTGAAGTAGTGCGGCGTTACGTTGTTGGAGTTCTCGCCGGTCTTGGCCTGGTCGCCGTAGTAGTAGTAGTGGTAGATCAGCGCGGCATCAACCTCGCCGGCGTTCACTGCCTTCATGGCGGTGTTGTTGCCCTTGTAGGCGGTGAAGTTCTCCTTCATGCCCTTCAGCCAAGCCTCGGCAGCGGCCTCGCCCTTGAGCTCAACGAGGGCGGAGACGATGGCCTGGAAGTCGGCGCCGCTCGGGGAGGCTGCCCACTTGCCCTTCCACTCCGGCTTGGCCAGGTCCAGCATGGACTTCGGCAGCTTGTCCTCGGAGATCTTGTTCTTGTCGTACACCAGGACGGTGGAGCGGGCGGCAATGCCGGTCCACTTATTGGTGCTGGGGCGGAACTCCGCCGGAACCTGGGCCACCGTGTCCTTGTCAACGTCGGCGAACAGGCCGGCGTTCTCCACCTGCGCCATTGCGGGGGAGTTCTCCGTGAGGAAGACGTCCGCCGGTGAGGCTGCGCCTTCCTGGACGATCTGGTTGGACATCTCGGTGTCGTCACCCTGGCGCAGCGTCACCTTGATGCCGGTTTCCGCGGTGAAAGCGTCCGCCCATTCCTTGGTGAGGCTTTCATGCTGGGCGTTGTAGACCGTGATCTCGCCCTTGGAGGCGTCAGCCGAGGACGAGGCAGCGGGGGAAGTGCTGGAGCCGCAGGCCGAGAGGCCCAGGGCTGCGGTGGCGGCGATCGCGATGCCGGCCAGCGCGTTATTGCGGATCTTCATCGGGGGTGCTTCTTTCTGCAAAAGTCTCGTGGGCCAGGCCCGCTGTGAGCTGGGGAAGTTAGGTGAAGCTCACTCGAAAAACTGTAGGTTAGCCAAACCTAAGCACCAAGCGACAAGGGCCTTAAGTGATGAGGATCACATCAATTACGACACTGTTGCGTATCCTAATTGGCACCCGACCCCGAGCCCGCTGCCACTGACGCCGCCGCCTCCAGTGCCATCCAGGCCTGCAGCTGGGTGGAAAGTTCGACGGCGGTGCCCGGGGGATAAGTGTCGCCCGCCGGCCGCCGGGGTTCGAAGGAGAACACCGGTTCGCCGGCCCGGCCGTGCCGGGCCAGCCGTTCGCCTGTCGCGATCAGCCGGCGGCCGGCCCAGAGGGCCCCGGCCGTGCCGGTGACCAGCCCTGCTGCTGTGGTCCGGACGTCCAGCGGCAGGCGCTGGTCGTTGGCGGCCAGCGCCAGGTAGCGGGTGAGGATGCCGGTGAACAGTCCGCCGTCGCCGGTGCCGTCGCACCGGAGGACCAGGCTGGGCGCGCCGGTGACGCTGCCGGCGTTGCCTGGCAGGGTGAGGTGCTCCGCCACTGCGCGCACAACGGTGGATGCGCGTTCCAGATTGGCGGGCCCGCCGAGCTCCAGCAGGGCGCCGAGGACGGGTCCCTGGTTGTAGGTGTAGATCGCCTCCTCCAGCACGGTCTCCCCGGTGCTGCGGATCCGGATGCCGTCCAGGTAGAGCCCGCGGGCGGAGTCGAACAGCCGCGCATCCAGCCAGTCGAGCAGCGCCTGCGCCTTGGCGGTGTTGCCTGTGCGTGCATAGTAGAGCGCCACCGGTGCCGTGGCCGGGGTGTTCTTGAAGTCCCGCTTGGTGCTCCAGAACGTACCGCCGCCGAGGTCGTCGGTGGAGGCCGAGTCGAACTGCAGCGTCAGGCTCTTGCGGATCCTCTCCTGGCGCCGGGGGCTGGGACGCCGGCTCTCCTCGGCGAGCCGCTCCAAGCGGAGTGTGGACAGGGCCAGCCAGGCCATGTCGTCGTAGTAATGATTAACGAACGTCAGGAAATTCCGCAGCCGGATGCCGGTGACCAGCCGCGAGGCGAGCTGGCCAGCGCTGGGGCGGGCGGCGCCGTCGAACTTTTCCGGCGGCCGCCCCGCCCTCCCGAGTTCGCGAAAACCCGCGTCCACGAGGCAGTCCAGGTAATGCGCCTGCCACCAGTAGTGCCACGGGCGGCGGAGGTTCTCGATGCGGCCGGAGGGGCGGGCGGTGGCTGCGATGTGCGTCCCGGGCAGGAAAAACAGGCGCTGGCCGAACAGGTGCGTTACCGACCGCGCGGCCTCATTGGCCCGCTCTGCCCAAGCGGTTGCGGGGTCGGGGATGGCCTCTGGGGCGGCATTAGCGTCTGGCTGGATCATTCGGCCAGCCTAGCGAACCGCCCGCCGGCGACCCGCGCGAGCGTGACGAACCGCCGGCCTGGCAACCCGCCAGCGTGGCGAGCGGTCATCCTAAAAGCGGGTGGCGCGGGTGCATCCGCCGCCCGTTTCAGTTAACATTCACTAACTAACGTTCGCGGCCGGGATCCGGATCCGCATCGACCTGTTCCGCATCAAGGAGGATGTATGGAAATCGAGGGTTCCGTCGCGCTCATCACGGGCGGTGCATCCGGTCTGGGTGCCGCCACGGCCCGGCGACTGTTTGACGCCGGCGCCTCTGTGGTTCTCGCCGACCTCGGCACCTCGGCCGGCGCCGCGTACGCCGACGAGCTGAATGCGGCCGGCCCGCAGAACCTTGCGGGCGCCGCTTCAGGCCGCGAGGTGGCAGCCCCCAAAGCGGTCTTCGTTCCCGCAGACGTGACCAGCGAGGAACAGGTGCAGGCCGCTGTGGACGCCGCCGTCGGGATGGGACCCCTGCGGGTCGTGGTGAACTGCGCCGGAATCGCCACGCCGGGCAAGGTGCTGGGGCGCGACGGCGTGCTGCCGCTGGAAACCTTCCAGCGCGTCATCCAGATCAACCTGGTGGGGACCTTCAACGTGGTCCGGCTGGCCGCCGCCGCGATGGCCGCCACCGAGCCTGCCGTCACCGAGCTCGGCGGACAGGAACGCGGCGTTATCATCAACACCGCCTCGGTTGCCGCGTTCGACGGGCAGATCGGCCAGCCCGCCTACGCTGCATCCAAGGGCGGCGTGGCCGCCATGACCCTGCCTCTGGCCCGCGAACTGGCCCGGTCCCTCATCCGTGTGGTGACCATCGCACCCGGGATTTTCGAGACCCCGATGATGGCCGGACTGCCGCAGGAGGCGCAGGAGTCACTGGGCCGGCAGGTGCCGCATCCGTCCCGCCTGGGCCGGCCGGCTGAGTATGCAAACCTCGCCGCGCACGTCGTGGAGAATGCCATGCTCAATGGCGAAACCATCCGCCTCGACGGCGCCATCCGGATGGGCCCGAAGTGACCGGCGCCGGACTTCCCTCCACCGATGTGACCGGCACGGGAGTGGGCGGGGCCAAGCAGGCGACGCCCGCCGTCGACATCGATACCCTGCCCACCGCCGACTTTTTCGCCTACGAGTCCCTGCTCAGCGCTTCCGAACAGCGGAAACTGAGCGAACTGCGGGAGTTCCTGGCCGCGGAGATCGCGCCGTTTGCCGGGGACTGGTGGAACAAGGCCGAATTTCCGGCGCATATCCTCCCCAAGCTGGCCGCCCTGAAGCTGAGCACCCCCGCCCAGCGCGGCTACAGCCACCTGTTCGCCGGGCTGGTGATTGCGGAGATGACGCGCGTGGACACGTCGGTCGCCACGTTTTTCCTGGTCCACCACGACCTCTTCGTCGAGTCGCTCTACCGGTTCGGCTCCGAGGACCAGCGCAGCCGGTACCTCGACGACGCCTCGAACCTGAGGACCACGGGTGCGTTTGCCCTGACCGAACCGGATCACGGCTCCGACGTCGCCGGCGGCATGGAGACGCGGGCGCGCCGGATATCGGGCCGTACGGGAGAGACCGACGGCGGTGGGGACTGCTGGGTGCTCAACGGCGCCAAGCGGTGGATCGGCAACGGGACGTTCTGCGACTACATGCTGGTGTGGGCGCGGGACGAGGCTGACGGGGCGGTCCGCGGCTTCATCGTGGACGCCAGCCTGCCCGGAGTGAGCCGCAGCCGGATCGAGAACAAGATCGCGCTGCGCACCGTGCAGAACGCCGACATCGTTTTCGACAACGTGCGGGTTGCCGAGGCAGACCGATTTGCGGGCATCAGCAGTTTCGAGGACACCAACGAACTGCTCCGCGGCTCACGCATTATGGTCGCGTGGCAGGCCGTGGGGCAGCAGCTGGCGGCGTTCGACGTCGCCCGGCAGTACGCCGTCGAACGCCAGCAGTTCGGCCGTCCGCTGGCGAGGTTCCAGCTCATCCAGCACCAGCTGGTGTCCATGCTGGGCAACGCCGTGGCGAGCATGGGCATGATGGCCCGGATCGCGCAGCTGCAGGAGCAGGGTGCCGGGATGGCCCAGGTGGCGCTGGCCAAGTCGTACACGTCGGCGAGGATGCGCGAAACCGTGGCGATGGGCCGGTCCATTCTGGGCGGCAATGGCATCGTCACGGATTACCGGATGGCCAAGATTTTCGCCGACGCCGAGGCCATCTACACCTACGAGGGCTCGTACGAGATCAACACGCTGATCGTAGGCCGCGCAGTCACAGGCGTCTCCGCGATCGTCTAGGTGGCTTCATTCCCCGGCCCGGCTCCTGCGCGAACTGGCAGCTAATGCCCGCAAATCTCCGTTTTGAGGGCGTTACCTGCCAGTTCGCGCCCAGGACGGCGGCCTGCGGAGTGCCTAGGAGCCGGGCTGCTTTTCGCCGGCTTCGATCCGCGCGTCCAGGCTGTTGTTCCGCACCGGCATCGGGCACGTGCCGTAGGGCGTGAAGGCGCTGGGGTAGTTGATGGCGCGGTTGAAGTCCAGGACCACGGAGCCGTCCGGCCGCGGGCGCGCGGTGGACACCTTCCGCCATTCGTCCGTCGTTTCGCCGTTCGTCTCGTCATGGAACGTGACTGTCAGGGCCCCGAGCTTCTCCTCCTCGGCATGGAGCCGGTACTCGTGGTCCTTGCCGGGCAGCCGGAACACCAGTTCGCCGACGCTGCGGTGCACCCCGTCCACCAGCGGATTGGCGGTGGAAATGGGCACGTCCACGGGTTCCGGGTAGGCCTCGAACCTGGCCTCCACGGCGAGGTCGGGCCGGTAATCGAAGGTGGGCACGCCGTCGAACTCGGTGAACACCGGCGACGCGGAATCCCGGGTGCGGACCGCGTATCTGTCCGCACGCATAGCCAGCTCCACCACAACCCGCCGGCCGTCCGCGTCGCCGAACTGCACCCACATGAGCGACTCCTCATTGGCGAGCCGCGCAGTGACGGTCCCGTCCACCGGCTCCCCGGTCTCCACGAGCGTCAGCCCGTCGGACGCCGCGGCGGTGAGCGTCGCCGTCGTGCCGTCCGCTGACCACAGTCCAGGGACGAGGTCGACGGCGGCGGGCTGGCCTTCCAGCCACTGGAATGATGTGAGGGTGAGCCAGCCGTGTTCGGCCGCGAGTGCGGTGTTGCGGCCTTTGCGGAAGCGGAGCCAGCGCTCCAGCTGGGCGTCTGCTGCGGTGCTCATGTGTCCTCCAACGGTGTATGCCAATTTGGCCAGCTTAGGGGTCAAACCGGGGCCGCGTCAGGCGTAGCCTTGGGGTATGGCCTTGGACGCTGTTCTGACGGTGCTGGTTTGCGTTGCCATCGTGTTGGCGCTGACCCTCGCGGGGATGGCTGTGCAGAAGCGGGGGGTCGATCCGAAAGGTGCCGCGGGAACGCTGGGAAGCGCCCTGGCAGGGTTTGATCCGGCCACCGGCACCCCGACGCATTCGGAGGCGCTGGCGGCGCGGGAGGAACAGAAACGAAAGCGGCATGAAGCGCCCAGCGCGGGTCCCGGACCGGAGGCGAACGGTCCGTATTCGGGCCGGATCCGGTTGCCCGCGGCCCCTCTACAGCCACCGGCCGTTCCGGTTCAAGGACCCGACAGCATCTGAGACATATTCCCGGGCTTCGGCCGGCTGCGGGTAACATCCCATAGGAACAGTAACCGGGCTCACAGTATCCAGCGCAGTGTACGAGCCAAAGTCGAACACTCGAAAGATAGTTTCCATGGCTGACACTGCAATGAATTCAGAAACAGATCTCGCCGCCGAACTCCGCGCCGACGTACGCCGAGTCTCCACCCTGCTGGGCGAATCCCTGGTCCGCCAGCACGGCCCCGAGCTCCTCGACCTGGTGGAGCAGGTGCGCCTGCTCACCAAGGAATCCAAGGAGGCCGCCCGCGGCGGAGCGGAGGCCACCGGCCCCTGGAGCGCGCACGACGTCGTGGCCCAGGTCCGCGAGCTGCTCGCCTCCCTGCCGCTCGAGCAGGCGACCGACCTGGTCCGGGCCTTCGCCTTCTACTTCCACCTCGCCAACGCCGCCGAACAGGTCCACCGGGTCCGCGGGCTGCGCACCAGGCAGGAGAAGGACGGCTGGCTGGCCAAGGCCGTCGAGGACATCGCGGGGCAGGCCGGTCCAGCGGTGCTGCAGGAAGTGGTCAACGAGCTGGATGTGCGCCCGATCTTCACCGCGCACCCCACCGAGGCGTCCCGCCGCTCGGTGCTGGACAAGATCCGCAAGCTCTCGGACGTGCTGGCCCAGCCCACCGAGGAGGGCACCAGCGCCCGGCGCCGGCAGGACCGCCAGCTGTCCGAAATGATCGACCAGATGTGGCAGACGGACGAGCTGCGCCAGGTCCGGCCCACTCCCGTGGACGAGGCCCGCAACGCCATCTACTACCTCGACAGCATCCTGACCGATGCGCTGCCGGAGATGCTGACGGATTTCTCCGAACTCCTCGACGAACACGGCGTCACACTGCCGGCCCAGAATGCTCCGATCCGCTTCGGCTCCTGGATCGGCGGTGACCGCGACGGCAACCCCAACGTCACCGCCGCCGTCACGCACGAGATCCTGCAGCTGCAGAACCAGCATGCGGTGCGGATCAGCATCGCCATGATCGACGAACTCATCTCCGTCCTGTCCAACTCCACCGCCCTCGCCGGCGCCGACCAGGCGCTCCTCGATTCGATCGACGCCGACCTCGCGAAGCTGCCCGGCCTGGACCGCCGCATCCTGGAACTCAATGCCCAGGAGCCCTACCGGCTGAAGCTGACCTGCATCAAGGCCAAGCTCATCAACACCGGCAAGCGGGTGGCCGCAGGGTCCAGGCACCAGCCGGGGCGTGACTACACCTCCACCGAGGAGCTCATCGCCGAACTCGAACTGCTGGAACTGTCCCTGCGCAACCACTCGGCGTCCCTTGCCGCGGACGGCGCGCTGGCACGTGTCCGCCGCGCCATCGCCTCCTTCGGCCTCCACCTGGCCACCCTCGACATCCGCGAGCACGCCGACCACCACCACGACGCCGTCGGTCAGCTCATGGACCGCCTCGGCGGTCCCGGCATCCGCTATGCAGAACTGACCCGGGGCGAGCGCCTCGAGGTCCTGAGCGCCGAGCTCGCCTCCCGCCGTCCGCTCTCCGGCCACCCGATTAAGCTCGACGGCGCCGCTGACGGCACGTACGACGTCTTCCGTGAGATCCGCCGCGCCCTGCGCACATACGGCCCGGACGTCATCGAGACCTACATCATCTCCATGACGCGCGGCGCCGACGATGTCCTGGCTGCCGCGGTGCTGGCGCGAGAGGCCGGCCTGGTCAGCATCTTCGGCGACGCCCCGTACGCCAAGATCGGCTTCGCGCCGCTGCTGGAGACCGTCGAGGAACTGCGCGCCTCGGCGGAGATCGTGGACCAGCTGCTGTCCGACCCGTCCTACCGTGAGCTGGTCCGGCTCCGCGGGGATGTCCAGGAGGTCATGCTCGGCTACTCGGACTCCAACAAGGAATCCGGCGTGATGACCAGCCAGTGGGAAATCCACAAGACCCAGCGGAAGCTGCGCGACATCGCTTCCAAGCACGGCGTCCGCGTGCGCCTGTTCCACGGCCGCGGTGGTTCCGTGGGCCGCGGCGGCGGACCCACCTACGACGCCATCATGGCGCAGCCGAACGGCGTCCTCGAAGGCGAAATCAAGTTCACCGAACAGGGCGAGGTCATCTCGGACAAGTACTCCCTGCCGGAACTTGCCCGGGAAAACCTGGAGCTGTCCCTCGCCGCCGTGCTGCAGGGATCGGCGCTGCACCGCACGCCGCGCACCTCGGACGACCAGCGCGAGCGGTTCGGGCATGTCATGGAGACCATTTCCGACGCCGCGTTCGCCCGTTATCGCAGCCTCATCGACCACCCCGACCTGCCGGCCTACTTCCTGGCCTCGACGCCGGTGGAGCAGCTCGGTTCGCTGAACATTGGTTCCCGCCCGTCCAAGCGCCCGGATTCCGGAGCCGGGCTCGGCGGCCTGCGTGCCATCCCGTGGGTGTTCGGGTGGACCCAGTCACGGCAGATCGTGCCGGGCTGGTTCGGCGTCGGCTCCGGGCTGAAAGCGGCACGGGAAGCCGGGAACTCGGCCCAGCTCGTGGAGATGATGCACGGCTGGCACTTCTTCCGCTCGGTGCTGTCCAACGTGGAGATGACCCTCGCCAAGACGGACATGGAGATCGCCGGATACTACGTTGACACCCTGGTCCCGGCGGAACTGCACCATCTTTTCCGCACCATCCGCGAGGAGTATGAACTCACCGTCTCCGAGATCCAGAACCTCACCGGCGAAAACCTGCTGCTGGACGCCCAGCCCACACTCAAGCGGTCCCTGGAAATCCGCGACCAGTACCTCGACCCGATCAGCTACCTCCAGGTGGAACTGCTCCGCCGCGTGCGGGCGGAAGGTGCCAGCATGGCCGCGGGCGAGATCGACGAGCGCCTGCAGCGGGCCATGCTCATCACCGTCAACGGTGTGGCAGCAGGCCTCCGCAACACCGGGTAGCCCGGACGCCCTCTCTCCTTTCGCCGGTTTTCCCAAACGCTCTCTCACTTTTGACCGGTTTTTCCCGGACGCTCTCGCACCGAAAAAGTTCGGTGCGACAGCGTTTGCGTTTGGGCGGCAGCACGTGAGCCAGCGTCGATGGAATTGCTGCGGAAAGTGAGAGAGGGTCAGCTGCCGTAGTGCACCACGATGGTCCGGCGGGGCGTCGTGCTGGGGACACCGTCGCCGTCGTCGGAATAGGCCACGGTGCTCACGCGCACACCATAGAGGGCTGAGAGTTCGGCGTCGGTCAGGAGTTCCGCCGCGTGTCCGGTCCGCACACCCGAGCGACCCAACAGGACCACCCGGTCGGCCAGGTGCAGGGCGTGGTCTGGATGGTGGGTGCTCAGGAGCAGGGCCATCCCGTCGGCCATCAGTTCCCGCAGCAGCGTCAGGACGCGTGCCTGGTTCTTGAGGTCCAGGCCGGTGGCGGGTTCGTCCAGCACTAGGATTGGCGAACCGGCGGCGATGGCCCGGGCGATCAGTATAAGCTGCTGCTCGCCTCCGCTGAGGGTGGGGAAACGCCGGTCCCGCAGCCCTGCAGCGCCCACCCGCTCCATCGCGTCCAGAGCTGCGTCGTGGTCGGATGGCCCGGGCGTCCGGAACACGCCAACGTGCCGCGCCCGCCCCATCAGGACCATGTCCAGCGCCCGGTAGGCAAAGGCGCTGCCGTGGGCCTGCGGGACGTAGCCGGCGCTCTCACTCCGCCGGACCGTTCCCTCCTGCGGGTCCAGCAACCCGGCGGCACAGCGCACCAGCGTGGTCTTGCCGCTGCCGTTGGGGCCCAAGACGGCGGTGGCGGTCCCCGGCGGCACCCGGAAGCTGACGCCGCGGAACACCCAGTCGCGGGGCGAGTAGCCGAAGCCCACGGCGTCGAGTTCAAGCACTGTCCCAGACCCTCTCCCGGTTCCGGCGCAGGAGCAGGAAGAACACGGGCGCGCCGATCAGGGCCGTGAGGACCCCGAGCGGGATCTCCCCGGCGGTGGCGGTGCGGGCGATGGTGTCCACCAAAACGATGTAGGCGCCGCCCAGCAGGAAGGACACCGGTAGAAGGACACGGTGGTCCGGCCCCACCCACATCCGGGCAAGGTGCGGGATCACCAGGCCGACCCAGCTCACGGCGCCGCTGACCGCCACTGCGCCGGCCACAATCAGCGCCACCGCAACGAGCACCACCCACCGGAGCGGACGCGGGCGCACACCCAGGGCGGCCGCGTCCTCGTCGCCGAGGGACAGCACGTTGATCCGCCAGCGCAGGGCAACGAGGACGGCGGCCCCGCCAAGGACTGGGATCAGGGCCACCGCCACTTTGGCGAAGGTTGCCGTGGATACGCTGCCCAGCAGCCAGAAGACGATGGCGGGCAGCGTGGTGTTGGGGTCCGCAATGTAGGTCACCAGGGCCACCAGCGCCGAGAAGAACGATCCCGTGACCACGCCGCCGAGCACAATCATGAGCATCGGCGTCCCGGCGCGGCCCGAGGTGATCAGGAACAGGGTCCCGAGTGCCAGCAGCCCGCACACAAATGAGCCGCCCACCAGGAGGAGCGGACCCAGCCCGAGCAGCAGCGCCAGGGCACCGCCGAAGGACGCGCCGGCGGACACACCGATGATCTCGGGGCTGACCAGGGGATTGCGGAAAATGGCCTGCAGCGCTGCGCCGCCGATCGCCAGGCCGCCGCCCACCAGCAACGCCAGCAGGACCCGGGGCAGCCGGACCAGCAGCACCACATTCTGTTCAGTGCCGCTGGCCTGGACCTGAACCGGCGCGAGTTGGGTGGCCAGGATCTGGACCACGTGGTCCAGCGGCACGCTGTACCGCCCCACCGCCAGTGCCAGCAGCGCCACGGCGGCAAGGAAGCAGGCAGTTAAGGCGATGGGAACGACGACGGCGGGTTCCCGCCGTCGCTCTCCCGCCTCCCGTTTCCCAAGCGTTTGTTCATCAAGCATTGAACTGCCGGTAGTTGGCGGACTGCCCGTTCTCCGCGGTCCAGAGAATCTTGTCCAGTTCAGTCTTCGTGAGCTCGTGGTTGTACAGGAACCTGAAGTATTCGGAGGCCTTGCTCCGCACCGCCGACCTCTGCTGCGGGAAGGCGATGTCGCCCAACCAGTGCCACATCAGCGCCGACTCCTGCCCGGGCGGATCCCAGCGGTAGCCGCCCAGCGGAACTTTGTACACGCGCTTCGAGCGGACCGCGGCCACGTTCTGCCACACGGGGTCCGAGTAGATGTCCTGCGGCATGGCGGCGTCGAAGTTGCCCAGCAGGATGACCTCGGGGTCCCAGCGCAGGACCTGCTCGATGTCCACGCCCACCATCCCGGAACCGGTCAGCGGGTCCTTGCCGGTTGGCGGGTTGGAGCCGCCCACCAGCTTGATGTAGTAGTCGTTGTAGCTGTTGGCGCCGGCGACCTTGAGACCGCCGGTGAAGCGGTTGAAGTACAGGATGCTCGGCCCTTTGGAAGACCGCCCGGCCGCCAGGGACTTGACCTCGGCAAGCTCCCGGTCGCTCCGGGTCTTGAGCTCGGTGGCACGTTCGGGCTTGCCGAGCATGGCGGCGAACATGGTGACCCAGGCGTCCACGTCCTCCTGAGTACCGGAGTTTTTCAGCCCCAGAACCTGAAGCCCCGCCTTCTCCAGGGGCTCGATGAGTGGCGCGTCCGACCATTGGACCACCACGTCCGGGTTGAGGGCCCGGATGCTCTCAGCGTTGGCGGTGAAGTCCTGGGTGGCGATGTCGTGCGGCAGGTCCAGGGCGGCGGGAAACATGGAGCCCATGATGCCGTCGCGCATGGCCACCCAGGACGCGTTGTGCATGGCCGCGAGATGGTCGGCGCTGCGGTCGACGGCGACCAGCAGGGACGCCGACGGCATCGGGATAGTCACCACCCGGGCCACCGGCCGGTCAAAGGACAGGGTCTTGCCGCGCTGGTCGGTGAGGCTGATGCTGTTGGTGCTGCCCGCAGGGGACGACGGCGGGGCGGTGCCGGATGCGCCGCATCCGGCCAGCAGGGCGGCGGAGCCGCCCGCAACGAACACCTGTAGGGCGGCGCGGCGGTTTAGGTCTGCAGCTGTCATCGTTGACTCCCTGCGCGTGGGTCTTCACAGCATCCGCTCCAGGGCCAGGGCTGTCAACGCTTTCTCCTGCGTTCGGCGACGTGCCGGTCCAGCTGCCCGGACCCGCCGGCCCGCGGCCGGTCCCTTGTCGGCGCCATGTCCTCTTGTCCGGGTCAGGGCCCGGTGTTACTTTCAGAGGACGCTCGCAGAAGGTGGCCACGGGATGGTTATCGATGGTGCCCAGTTGTTCGTCCGCTATGCTTATCCGCCCAATTCACGGGGCAGTTGCGGCCCACCGGACAGCGACGCCCTGCTGCACTACGGGCAGTCCGGTGTCACGGACCAGGGGCTCCGCGAACTTGCCAAGGGCTTTGCCGGCGCGTGGCCCTACCTCGAACTGATCGCCGGATCGCATGGCATCGCCGATCCGCTGGACGCCCGCGTGGTGGAGGCCTACTGGGTGGGCAACAGCCTCCTGGATACAGTCGGCATCACGAACCTGGGCAATTCCATGGAGGACAGGTTCCGGGCGCGCACCGGCCGGCAGTTCCCGCATCTGGTGGAAGGCGTGCTGGCGGGCGGGGTCCCGCACCACAGTTTCCACGTGTTCGAAATTTACCCGTGGCTGGGCCTGCTCCGCGATGAACGCCGGCACGCCACCGCGCTGAACGTGCTGGACAGGTGCCGGATCCGCTGGGGGCAGGTGCTCGCGATCTCCGGGGACGACGCCGTGGTGCGGTCCCGGCCGCTGGTCTGGGACGGCACAGCCCTGGACGTCGGCGAACCCGTGGTGGAATCAGCCAAATTTGCCGTGAACGGGACCGGCTTCGTGGCCGGGCTGGCCGTAGGCGACGTCGTCTCACTGCACTGGGACTGGGTGTGCGACCGCCTCTCCACCCACCAGCTGCAGCAGCTCAAGCACTTTACGGCGCGGCATCTCCGGATTGCCAACAGCGGCGTCGAACACCGCGGCGCAGCCATAGCGCTCGAACACTAGCGCCGGGCAGCAGCGCCCGGCCACCAGCCCTGCGAGCAGCAAAAGCGGCACGCTACGGTGACTGTGGCCTACGGTGACTGCGGCGCGGCACCGTCGGAATGCTTGGGGGTCTTGACGGCCGTCGCATCGCGGGCGGACGACTCGCCGGTTGGCCGGCCGGCAGGCGAATCATCGGTTCCTGTGTGCTCGCGTCCCGGTTCGGTGCCCTCCTTCTTGATGACGTCCTCGCCCCTGCGGGTGGTGCTGACGCCGACGCCAGCCGGAGCGGGTGCCGCGTCTTCAGGGGTTTCGTCGGCTCCGGGCTGGGCGGGTTCCTTCAGCGGCGGTTCGCTGCCGAAGGCCCGGGCTGTCCCTGGGGCGGTGCCTTCTGCCGCGCCCTTTTCGGTTTCCTGGGCGGTGCCCGTTTCGTCGCCGGCGGGGTCAGGCTGGTTCGTGGGTGACATGCTGCTCTCCTTGTGGTGGTTGTGCCGGCTGGGATCCGGGTCCGGTGACCGCCGGGCGGCCCATCAGCTCCAGTCCGTCCATGGCCTGTTCCGCGCCCGCGGCGTCCACGCGTTCCAGCGCGAAGCCCATGTGGATCAGGACCCAGGTGCCGGGTTCCAGGGGGCCCTCATCCAGCAGCCCGATGTTGATCTTCCGCTGCACTCCGGCCACATCGACGAGTGCGAGCTGGCCGCCGTACCCCTCGAGGAGTTCAACGACCCTGCCGGGTATTCCAAGGCACATGTACAGACACCGCCCTACTTCAAAGTGGAGAACCGGTTTGGAGTGGAAGAGTGCCGGCCGAGCAGGGACACGACGGCGGCGGCTGCCTCGGGCACCGCAGCGGCCACCGCTGGCGAGAGGCCGATGCCTTCGGTCAGGTCTGCGGGGACACAGCCCACCACGTACGTGGCCGGGAGGCTCCCGCCCATGGATCGAAGCCGGCCCAGCACGGCCGCCGGGTCCATGCCGTGGGGATCGAGCATGGCCCGGCCATCCACGTCAGCCGCGCTGACCTGGAGCACGCGGATGCTGCCCGGGGCCGAGTTCCCGTCCGCCGGGACCGTGTCCACGAGGACCAGGAGGTCGACGCCGGCGAGGAGATCGTAGGCCAGGTGCATGCCGCGGATGCCGTAGTCCACGACGCGGACGCCGGGGGCCAGCGGCTGCTGCGGATGGCCGGCGAGGTGCCGTGCCACCTCGGGGCCGAAGCCGTCGTCGTGCAGGAACAGGTTCCCGACGCCGGCCACGAGGACGCCGCCGGTCACATCCGCCGCACTTTCATGTACCGCCGGATGTCCGGAACTGCCCGGATCCCGACGTAGATGCCCCAGAGGGCCATCGCTGCCAGCACTGAAACAGTGGCCATTCCTATTGCCTTCATTGCGGGTTTTCCTTTCCCTCCAGCGGCTCCAGTTCGTCCGGCGCATAGTAGAAGGACCGGCCGTAGCCCTCGTGGAGGTCGGCCGCCGGATCCTGCTCGAGGACGAGTCCGACGTGGGTGCTGCCGTCGACGTCGAAGTGCACGCTGGTGACCCGCCCGGTCTGTCCGCCGAAGAACAGGTCCTGGGCGTCGGCGCGCCGGTTCGGGTGCACACGCACCCGGCTGCCGCGCGCCACTGCCACGCCGTCGATCACGACGGCGTCCTGGTCCGGCCGGACACGGGCCTCCGCCTCCGGATTCCACCATGGAACGTCGTGGCTGGCCGTGCTCCACGATTCGGCGGCGGCGGTTCCGGCGGCGGTGTCATCGGGATCCGCGGCGAAAGCGTGCGGGTTCCGCAGGGCGCCGTGCAGCTGCTGGAGATCTTCCGGTGACATCGCCTCACAGCGGTCGATGACGGCGGCGCCCCGCGGGTCCGTCGCCCGTGCCTCGGCCTTTTCCTCGTCGGTCAGCGTCAGCACCCGCAGGGTGAGGATCTCGTCGATTTCGGTGGAGTCGTACAGCGCCACCGAACTTTCCGGGGCGACGGCGGGATGGTCGTAGAGAATGATGGGCGAGACCAGCAGCACGTCGGTCTGGCCTTCGGGGCCGGCCAGCACCGGCCAGCAGCGGTGCTGGGAACACCGCCCGGCCGCTGGCTGTGCCCAAGCTGGCGGGTCCAGCAGCGAGACGAAATCCCCGTCCCGCACGCCGAGCAGCACGTGGGCCCCGATGAAGGAGACCGCGGTGGCGTCCTGCCGGTTCCCGGCCGGCAGGGGATGGGACGGCAGGGGACCGCCCGACAGCGGATGGGCAGTGTTGGCCGCGGTGACGGTGAGCCGCAGCAGCCCGCCGGACTCTTCGGCGGCGGTCAGCCGCAGTTCGCCGTGGAGAGCACGACGGCGGCGCACCAGCCGGCCGGCCGGCCTCCCGGCGTCGTCCCTGAGCTCCTCGACGTCGAGTCCCTCCGGTACCTCCACGGGCAGGACCTGTCCGGCCCGGAGCTGGGCCACGGAGAACGGCCCGAACGCAATTTCCTGTTCGACGGCCTCGTCCCAGCTCAGCCAGTTCGCACCGCCCACGGTGAGGCTGTCCACGGGAGTAAACCCGCCGCCGTCGCCCGCTTTTTCTGCCGTGCGCGTCTGCAGCTGCAGGAAGCGGAAGTGGATTTCAAGCCCGGCCTCGGGGCCGGGGGCAAGCAGGCAGTCGGCGCTCAGGGACGGTTCCTCCCCGCTGCCGTCCTCCGCGGCGCCCGGCGGACCCAGGATCCCGAACTGCCAGCGGATCTGGTTCTTCTGGGCGGAGGCGCGGTAGGGGTAGAGCAGGTAGCCCTCGTAGAGGACGGCGTCGGCGACGGCACGGGCAAGGGCCAGGCTGGTGTTCATGGCCGTTCTCCGGACACATCGGCCGTGGCCTGGGCGAGCAGCGTCTCCACCGCGGCTTCCCACGACGTGAGGCCCGCGGCGGACTTGTACCGGGCGAGTGCTGCCAGGACGTCGCGGTCCAGGCGGATCCATCCGGCGTTGGGGAAGTACTGGTCCATCAGGCTGCGCCAGGCGGTGACCGGCAGCTCATACGACGCTTCGAGGTCCCACGGCACCTGTTCCACGCTGAACCCGGTCTGCCCTTTAGTGAACACGGTGCCGGAGAACAGCAGCTCCAGCGGTATCTCGCCATCGCGTAGGGCATGCAGGTATTTGGCGGCGGCCACGTCGAAATCAAAGGTGCAGGGCAGTGGGAGGTCCGCCTCGGTGCTGCCCGTGAAACCCTGCACCATGGCGCTGCACTGCATCCAGACGAACGACTTGAGCGTGGTGGGCCAGCGGCCGCGGCCGCCGAAGAGGTCCAGCAGGCCTGTCTCCTCCTCCGGCCCGTAGCCGCGGCGCTGCGGCAGGATCCGGACCTGGCAGCGGAGCGCCACTGCGTGCACGGTGGCACCGGTGCTTTCCGTCACCTGCAACCTGGCCGTCATTTGCGGGGCGGCGGCGTAGGGTTCGGGCCGGATCTCCAGCACGGCGAAGGAAAGCTCCGTCACCGGAAGCCTCCCGCGCCGGACCCCGTACTGTCGGATGCTTCGCGACCCGATGCGGCGCTCGCGGATGCCGGGCTGGCGGAATCTGCCGGCGCCGGAACGCTGCGCCGGGAGATCCGGTCGAAGAAGGCGGCGAGCTCATCGCGCGCCTCCTGGCCGCCGTCGAACCCCCGCCAGAGGCGGCGGAGCCGGCCCACCAGTTCGTAGCAGGCGTCCACCGGAACGAGGTGGCAGTCCGCTGCGGCCCTGCCCGGGCCGCGGATCAGCAGCGCCTCGGTGTCCGGCGCCGCGAGGCCGAGGGCCGGGTTGCGGGCCAGCACGGCGTCCCAGGCGGCGAGGGGCAGTTCCGATTCGGTGGCCCCGGCCGGGCCCGGGTAGAACGCCACCGTGCGGCCGAGTTTGGAACTGTGGAAGAAGAACGCCAGGCCCACCGGAATTTCCAGTTCGTCCCACTGCCCAGGGCCGAGATCGAAGCCGGGGAAGGAGAGGTATCTGTCCGGCACCGAGCGGTAGCGCATATGGGCCGTCGCATCGGTGAAGAGGAGGTAGCAGGGCCGGCAGGTGCACATCATCGCGTGGCTCCCCAAGTCCACCACGTGCTGGTGTGCATCGGAAATCGGTTCGCCGCACATTTCGCAGCATTCCCCGGCGGCGGGAGCAGGCCGGTTCGCCGAAATTCGCCGCAGTAAGGCCACCGGCAAGGTGCCGTTGGCCTGGCCGCTTTCCGGGCCGCGCCCTGTACCTCCTCCGTTCTCCATGTTCATCTCAGCGGTCCTGTCCGCCGGCTGCCTGTAGTTCAGGGGCCATACCGGGTGCCGGCGTCGAGGTGGGCACGGCTGCCTCAGCCGCAGGTGCCGACTGCACGGACTCCGCTGCTGGCACGGCCGCCTCAGCCGCAGGTACCGACTGCACGGACACCGCCGCCGGGACGGGTTCCAGCCGGGCCGGTGTCACCAGCGGGATTGCCTGCACCGGCGTCACGGCTGCCGGGGCTGCCGGTGCCGGGGATACCGGCAACGGCCCGGACTGCACGGACACCGTCGGGACCGCCACGGACATCACTCCGCTCCGGACCAGCAGGGGAAGCGGCTCCAGGTGCAGGTCCTTGTCCTCGAGGCAGGTGCCCGCCCGCCGCACATCAAAGTGGCCGCGGCAGGTGGGGCAGGTGAGCAGGCCTCCGCCAACCGGTGCCGCGAGGGCGCGCTGGAGGACGGCGCCGGCCATCGAGCCTGTGCAGCGGGGGCAGTAGTCGCGGTACGCGTAGATGTCCTGCCCGGTGCGGCAGGCCAGCACCGCGTAGCCGCCGACCAGGAAGCCTGCCACCTCGCCGGGTTCGAGCCCGGCGATCTCCGGAACCGGTTCCCACGTGCCGCCGGACATGTCGTGCCAGGATTCTGCGGGCGTGCCGCCCGCCGGATTGTTCACCCGGACCAGCAACGAGTCCACCGGAATCAGCGCCGGGGCGCCCGGCTGTTTTTCCGCTTCGACGACGTCGATGGCCGCCACCTCGGGGGCGGCGTTCTGGATGGCCTCCTCGACGGCGTACTTGAGGGTGACGGACGACGACGGGCACCCCTGGCAGGTGCCGAGCAGCTTGAGCCGCACCACGCCGTCGGGACTGATGCCTTCGAGCTCCACGTCGCCGCCGTGGGAGCCAAGGTAGGGCCGGACACTGTCCAGCGCCGCGGCCACCCGTGCCTCCAGTGAATGGGGGTGCAGCCCGTGGATCACCAGGAGGCCGGCCACCAGATTGTCAGCGGTCAGCGCTTCCAGAGTGACGTCGTCGAGCTTTCCATGGGCCTGCAGGATCTCCATGATCCGCTGCAGTCCCGCGCCGTAAAGGTCTGTCACCTGCCGGACCAGGTCCTCGGCACGGCCGCGGGCCACCGCCCCGCCGGCGCCGAGGGCGTCAAGGAGTGTGCCTATTTGGTCGCCGCTTTGCAGCGCCGGCCGGTCCCCGCCGAGCATGGCCTACTCGCCGGTCAGGGTCTGGGTGGGGGAGTGGAGCATGTCCAGCGTCTGCCCGTTGCCCAGGTACATGTGGACACCGCAGGGCAGGCAGGGATCGAAGCTGCGGACGGTCCGCATGATGTCGATTCCCTTGAAGTGCTCCCGGTCGTTCTCCTCAAAGATCGGCTGCCCCTGGACCGCGTCCTCGTAGGGGCCGGAAACGCCGTTGGAGTCGGTGGGGCTGGCATTCCAGGGGGTGGGCGGGTAAGGGTGGTAGTTGGCGATCTTGCCGTCGCGGATCACCATGTGGTGGGACAGGACGCCGCGGACCGCCTCGGTGAAGCCGCAGCCGATGCCTTCATCCGGGACCTCGAAGGTTTCCCACGTCTTGGTGCGGCCGGCCCGGATTTCCTCGAGGGCCTTTTCCGCGAAGTGCAGCGCAGCAGCCGCGGCGTAGGCCTGGAAGTAGGTGCGGGCGCGGTTGCGTTCGAGCGTATTGCTCCACTGCGGGATGTTCCACTCGAAGGTGACGGGTCCCTTCAGAGCAGTCTTGGGCAGGTTGATCTGGACGCTCCTGCCGGTGGCCTTGAGGTAGCCGATGTCCACGAGTCCGGCGAGCGCGGTGGCCCAGAGCCGTGCGAGCGGGCCGCCGCCGGTATCCAGGGCCAGGTTGTCCTGGCCGTCGAACCAGCGCGGGGACATGACCCAGCTGTACTTGTCCGAGAGGTCGCGCTTCTGCGGCCGCGGGTTGGTGTGCTGGTTCCACGGGTGCCTGCGGTCCACCGGGTTCCCCAGCGGATCGTGGGTGACGAACATTTCCTGGTCCTCCCAGTCCTCGTAGTACGAGGAGCCGAGCATGATCCGCAGGCCCAGGTTGATGCGCACCAGGTCGGTGGTGACCAGTTTGCCGTCCACCACCACGCCCGGGGTGACGAACATCTTCCGGCCCCACTCGGTCATGTCCTTGTATTCGAAGTTGCAGTAGTCCGGGTCCTGCAGCGACCCCCAGCAGCCCAGCAGCGTCCGCCGGAGCCCCACCTGCTCATAGCCCGGCAGTGCCTCGTAGAAGAAGTCGAACAGGTCGTCGTGCATCGGAACGACCTTCTTCATGAACTCGACGTAGCGCATGAGCCGGGTGAGGTAGTCCGTCATCAGTTGGATCGTGGCCACCGTCCCCACACCGCCCGGATAGAGCGTGGAGGGGTGCACGTGGCGGCCCTCCATCAGGCAGAACATCTCACGGGTGGCCCGGCTAACCTGCAGGGCCTCCCGGTAGAACTCGCCGGTGAAGGGGTTCAGCGAGCGCATGATGTCGGCGATGGTCCGGTAGCCGTGGTCGGACTCATGGGGTGCCCGGGTGTTTTCCGCCTTGGCGAGGACGCCGGGGTTGGTTTCGGAGACCATCTTTTCGCAGTAGTCCACGCCAACGAGGTTTTCCTGGAAGATGTTGTGGTCGAACATGTACTCGGCGGCTTCGCCCAGGTTGACGATCCATTCCCCAAGGTTCGGGGGCTTGACGCCGTAGGCCATGTTTTGCGTATAGCAGGAGCAGGTGGCGTGGTTGTCGCCGCAGATCCCGCAGATGCGGCTGGTGATGAAGTGGGCGTCCCTCGGGTCCTTGCCTTTCATGAAGAGGGAGTAGCCGCGGAAGATCGAGGAGGTGCTCTTGCATTCCACGACCTGGTTGTTCTCGAAGTCGATCTTTGTGTAGATGCCGAGGCTGCCGACGATCCTGGTGATGGGATCCCAGTTCATTTCCACCAGGTTGTCGTTACCCGTTCCGCTTCCGGAACCCATGGGAATTGTGGACGTCATTGTCTTCGCCTGTCTGGAATTGGGTGGGTTACCAGGTGCGCCGGGCCCCGGTGAGGAGCTCGGGTCCGGGCCGGCGCCACTTGGGCTCCTGGTCCAGGGTGTGCGTCGTGATGCCCCGCAAGGTCCGGATGGCGGAGCCGTAGGGCCGGATGGTGCTGGTGGAAAACCTGCCGCCGGGAGGCTCGTCCATGAAGGGCATGAACTTGTCAGGGAAGCCGGGCATGGTGCAGCCGATGCAGATGCCGCCGACGTTGGGGCAGCCGCCAATGCCGTTCATCCAGCCGCGCTTGGGCACGTTGCACTTCACCACCGGGCCCCAGCAGCCGAGCTTGACGATGCACTTGGGGGAGCCGTACTCGCTGGCGAAGTCGCCCTGCTCGTAGTAGCCGGCCCGGTCGCAGCCCTCGTGGACCGTCTTGCCGAACAGCCAGGTGGGTCGCAGTGCCTCATCCAGCGGAATCATCGGTGCCTGGCCGGTGGCCTGGTAGAGCAGGTACGTCATGGTTTCGGAGAGGTTGTCTGGCTGGATCGGGCATCCTGGCAAACACACGATGGGGATGCCGGCCTTGGACTTCCAGTCGTAGCCGAGGTAGTCCGGCACGCCCATGGCGCCGGTCGGATTGCCGGCCATGGCGTGGATGCCGCCGTAGGTTGCGCAGGTTCCGGCGGCGATGATCGCGGTGGCCTTGGGTGCCAGACGGTCCAGCCACTCGCTGGTGGTGATGGGCTGGCCGGTCTCGAGGTCATTGCCGAACCCGCACCAGTAGCCGCCGGGGTCGTGGAGTTTTTCGTTGGGAATGGATCCCTCGACCACCAGCACGAACGGTTCAAGTTCGCCCCGGTCCGCCTTGCGGAACCATTCCAGGAAATCGTCGGCCCCTTCCTGCGGGCCGCATTCGAAGTCGATCAGCGGCCAGTGCATGGCGATCTTCGGCAGGCCGGGCAGCGACCCGAGGGCAATTTCCTCGACGCTCGGCTGGGTGGCCGCGGTCAGGGCGACCGAGTCGCCGTCACAACTGAGCCCTGCGTTGATCCACAGCACGTGGATAAGGGCTTCTTCGGCCTTGAGGGAAGTTTCCGTAGGCATCGTTGCCTCTTTCAGTGCCCCTGCTGGGGTTTCAGTGTGCTTCTGTCAGGGAAGCGGTCAAGGGAACTGACCGCTTCCCTGAGGTGGGCGCCGCCGCTTGGGAGGTGGCGCCGTCGAGCCAGCCGTACCAGGCGGCGAGGCCTTCGCCGGTGGCGGCGGACAGGGTGAGGAATTCGGCCCGCGGATTGATCTGCCGGATCCGGCGCAGGCATAGGTCGACGTCGAAGTCGACGTAGGGAAGCAGGTCCGATTTGTTGACGATCACGAGGTCGGCTGCCATGAACATGTGCGGGTATTTCTGGGGTTTGTCATCACCTTCCGTTACCGAGACGATCACCACCTTGGCCGTTTCGCCGAGGTCAAAAAGCGCGGGGCAGACGAGGTTGCCCACATTTTCAATGAAGACCGTGGAGCCCGGCTCTGGCGACAGCGCATCGAGGCCGTGCCGCAGCATGTCGGCGTCGAGATGGCAGCCGGCTCCGGTATTGATCTGGATGACGGGGCGCCCGGTGGCGCGGATGCGGTCCGCGTCGAGGGACGTCTCCTGGTCCCCTTCGATGACACCTGCGTCCAGGCGCCCGCCGAGTTCGGTAAGCGTGCGGACCAGGAGGGTGGTCTTGCCGGCACCGGGTGAACTCATGACGTTGAAGGCGCGGACTCCGCGGCCGGCAAGCCAGCCGCGGTTCGTGGCGGCCAGCAGGTCGTTCTTGGCCAGCAGGTTCTGCTCGAGCACGACGGTTTCTGTGCCCGCTGCCGCATGGTGGTGCCCGTCGGCGTGCCCGTGCTCATGGGTGTACGTGCGCCCGTGCTCATCGGCATGACTGTGCAGGTGCCCCTGCCCGGGTGGTGTTTGCAGTTCTCCTGCGAGGTTTGAAATGCGGGTGCCGGCCTCGTCGCCGCAACCGCATGTTGTACACATGCCCTATGCCACCTCCACGGACATCAGCATCAGCTCGCGGCCGCTGAGGACTTCGACGTCCGCGCTTCCGCAAGGGCAAAGCAGAATGAGATCGCTCAGGGTGAATTCGTCCTGGCAGCTGCGGCACCGTCCGCGGCCCCGCGGTTCGTCGATCTGCAGCCGCGCGCCAGCCAGCGGAGTGCCGGCCGCTGCCACGTCAAAACAAAAACGCACGGCATCAGCCAGTACGCCGGAAAGGGGACCGATCTTTAGGTTGACCGCAGTGACCGTCCGTTCACCTGTGCGGTCCAGAACGGCGTCGACAAGGCCCTGCGTGATGGAGAGTTCGTGCATGATCGCGCCCCTTTTTGCCAAGATAGGCTCGCGCCAGAGAAAACGCAACCGTCCGAATATCCGCCCGCCATTCCCCGCTTCGAACGGACAGTTAGGGCCCTTCCGGGGCCGGACCTTGGGGCGTTAATTATCCGTTGGCGCTGCATCCAACGCGCCGTGCCTCTCGCGCCTGGCGCTAGTGTGGGAGGATGCCGTCGTTCCAGACCAGACTCAAGATCACCGGGCTGAAGCCGGGCAACCGTCCCGAGACCGTGATGGACACCGCCGTCGAGTCGCTCAGGTCCCGGCACCATGTGGAGTCGCACCAGCTGGAACTGGCCGGGGGCGTGCCGCAACTCAACCTGCGGTTCCTCGTGGAGCCGACCGAATACAACAGTGAGAACAGCGCGGCGCGGGAGTCGGCAGCCGTGATGCGCGACGCCGTCGAACGCGTTGCGCTGACAGGCTCGCTTGCGGTGCTTCGCCGCAGCCGCGGCCGCTGGGCGCCCGTTTAGGGCTTCGCCGCCCGGACCTTTGTTTGCCCCGACCCTAATGGTCCGGAGCGGGGGCACTGCCCGGCTCGTCCACGGGGGAGCGGTCGCCGCGGCGGCGCGTGACGATCAGACCCACGACGGCGCCAATCACCAGGCCAACGGCCACACCGATCAGCGAACTCGCCCAAAAGGGCAGCCCCGTTGCGGAGCCCGTGAAGAAGCCGAGGCCCACGAGCCACGTCGCCCACAGGACCGCTCCCAGGGCGGCGCACAGGCTGAAGCCCCGGGTGGAGACGTCGGCGATGCCTGCGGCGGCCGACGTCGCCAGCCGTCCTCCCGGGATAAAGCGGGCCCCGATGATGGTGCCGTAAGCGGAGGAGCGGCCCGCCTTGGCGATGGCCTCGTGGATGCCGCGGTGGATCTTCCGGCCCCACGTCCAGCGGTCCAGGATGTGGCTCAGCCGGCGCTTGAACAGCTGGAACACCACCACGTCACCCAGCCACGATGCGGAGGCGGACAGGAGGCCCACCAGGAACAGGTTTGCGCGTCCCTCGGCGGACAGGGCACCGCCCGTGATCAGGACCATCTCGGACGGGATGGGCGGAAAAATGGCATCGCCCAGGACGGCCGGAATGATCCAGAAGTAGATCGCCGTGCTCCAGGTGTCCGGGTTGCCGAAGTCCATTTGCACAACGTACCGCACCCGGAGCGGGAACGCGCTGGGCGGACGGCCACGGCAGGACTCCGGCAGCTGGCAGGACTCCGACACCCGGTCGAACTCCGACGCGTGGCGGACCCCTTCGCCGTGGCCGGTTGGCAATGCCACACTGGCTGCATGCGGATAGAGATCGTTGAGGGTGATATCACCGGACGGCCGGTGGACGCGGTGGTGAATGCCGCCAACTCTTCGTTGCTGGGTGGCGGGGGTGTGGACGGGGCGATCCATCGGGCGGCTGGGCCCGAGCTGCTGGCGGCCTGCCGCGAGCTGCGGGCAACGACGCTGCAGGACGGTCTGCCGGTGGGCGCTGCGGTGGCGACCCCAGGGTTCGGGCTGCCGGCGCGCTGGGTCATCCACACCGTCGGGCCCAACCGCCACGCCGGGCAGACAAACCCCGCGCTGCTCGCGTCCTGTTTCACCGAGAGCCTGCGGGTTGCCGAGGGCCTGGGTGTCCGGTCGCTGGCTTTTCCCGCGGTAGGCGCGGGGGTCTACGGCTGGGACGCCCGCCAGGTGGCGCAGGTGGCGTTCGACGCCGTCCGATCCTATGTCGCACGCTCTGAAGAAGGCGGAGAACAGGGCGTGGAGTTGGTGGAGTTCGTGCTTTTTGGCCCGGAAACCGTGGCGGACTTTCGGTATGTCCTTGAAGGTGCTCCCTAGCGGATGAGGTTCGGTGGGACGTCGGCCTGGCTAGCGGACTTCGCTGAGTTGGAGGCGGCTGCGGTACTCGACGGGTTCCTTGGTGATGGGGTCCACGAACCGGATGCCGCGTGCCAGCAGCTGGAGCGGCTTGGTGTAGTCGTCGGGCGCCTTGTCCAGCAGCTCGGGGTAGAACGAATCGTGCAGGATGCCCAGCCCCAGAGAGGCCATGTGCACGCGGAGCTGGTGGGTTTTCCCTGAATGCGGTTCGAGCCGGTAAAGGCCACGGCGTCCTGCCCCGGCTGGCGGATGGCCACCGGCGTCGGCACCGTCGAACGTCCGCAGCAGGTCGATGCGGGTTTCCGCGTTAGGCTCGCCGTCGATGACCTCCGCCAGAAGGTAGCTGCGGGACTTCGTCATCCGGTTGCGGACCACCACCGGGAAGTCGACGGCGGGATGTCCGGCAGCCGGTTCAGCCGCGGACACGCACTCGTACTCCTTCTGGACCTGGCGCTTCTCGAAGAGAACCTGGTACTTCCCGCGGGTCTCGGGGTTGGTCGAGAGCAGGAGGATGCCCGCCGTCATGCGGTCCAGGCGGTGCATCGGGATCAGGTCCGGGAGGTCCAGCTGGTTGCGGAGCCGGACCAGCGCCGATTCCTGGATGTACGTGCCGCCCGGGGTGGTGGGCAGGAAGTGCGGTTTGTCTACCACCAGGATGTGCTCGTCCTGGTGCAGGATGTTCAGCTCCACGGGCAGCCGGGTTTCCGGCGGGAGCGTGCGGTAGTACCAGATGAAGGTGTGGTCCTCGAGCCTGGTGCCGCGGTGCAGGGGGATGCCGCCCTCGCCCACGATCTCGCCGGCGTCGAACCGGTCCTCGATGCCCTGGGGGTCGATGTGGCCCCAGCGGTGCATCATGTAGTCCATTGCGGTGTCCCAGGGGCCCCCGTCCGGGAGGCGCAGGCGGGTCGCGTTCACGCCGTCGCGCACGGGAAGGGGGGATTGCATCACCGGTCCATTCTACTTTGCGCGCGGTTCCTGCTCATTGCAGCCCCGTTTCGACGGTTCCCTGCGCACACGACGACCCGCGTCGAATCTGCAGGGAACCGTCGAAACGGCGACGGACGAGAAAAATATTATTGACAAATAAAATTGTCGGTGAGGATACTTGAACCATGTTGGACATCGAAGTGATCGAGGACCCGGCGGCGGCGGAGGCTTCGCTGGATCCAATCCGGACCCGCATCCTCCAGGAGCTGGCCGAGCCCGGCTCGGCCACGCAGCTCGCCGCGAAGGTTGGGCTGCCGCGGCAAAAGGTGAACTACCACCTCAAGGCACTCGAGCGGCACGGCCTCGTGGAGCTGGTGGAGGAGCGCCGCAAGGGCAACGTCACCGAGCGCGTACTGCGGGCAACGGCAGCCTCCTACCTCATCTCCCCGGTGGCGCTGCAGTCGGTGGCGCCGGACCCGCGCCGTTTCGCGGACCGGTTCTCGGCCTTCTGGCTGCTGGCGCTCGCCGGCCGCATGGTCCAGGAAATGGGGAAGCTCATTGCCGGTGCTGCCGCCGCGCGGCAGACACTGGCCACGTTCGCTATCGACGGCGAAGTCACCTTCCGCAGCGCGGCCGACCGGGCCGCGTTCGCCGAGGATCTGGGCGTGGCGGTCACCCGGCTCGTGGACAAGTACCACCACGCCGGCGCCGGCGGACGGAAGCACAGGCTCGTCGTCGCGCTTCACCCGGCGCTCAAGCCCGAAACACAGGACTCAACCAAAACCATTCCAGCTAAGGGGCAGGACAATGACTGACGACCGGAAATTCGAAATTGTTTTTGACACCGAGCTGCCCGGCACCCCGGAGCGGGTCTGGGAAGCCGTCACCAAGGGCACGCCGGGCTGGATGTTCCCGACCGACCAGTGGCCGGACGTGAAGACTGTGGAGGAGTATCCGCACCACCTGGTGTCGCGCATGGACGGTCCGGACGGCTGGTTCAACCAGCTCGAGCATGTACTGGAGCCGGTCGACGGCGGCCGGGCCAGGCTCCACTACGTCCACAGCGGCATCTTCGCGGACGACTGGGACCAGCAGTACGACGGCGCCAGCAAACACACGGAGTTCTACCTCCACACCCTGGGCCAGTACCTGAAGCACTTCGACGGCCAGCCCGTGGTTTTCACGGATGTCCAGGCGCCCGCCGCTTCGCAGACGCCTGACGGCTTTGCGCAGCTCAAGAAGGCGCTCGGCGTGGATAGTGCGTCGCAGGGCGACGGTTTTGATGTGAAGGTCGACGGCGTCGGGCGGCTCACCGGGCAGGTGGACTTCTCCAACGCGAACTTCCTGGGCCTCCGGACCGGGGACGCCCTCTACCGCTTCTTCGGCCGCAATGCGTTCGGCGCACCCGTGGGCATGACCGTCCACGACTTCAGCGGCAGCGGTGATTCCGAGGCCACCGCCGAAGCCTGGGGCGGGTTCCTAGGCAAGGTCTACGCGTAGGCCGTTAGCCGCCCGAGGTCAGGCGATGGCGGCGGCGTGGGAGTCCCGGAGTGAACGCCTCAGCTGCGGGGCGGCGTCGAGCCTGGCCTGGGCTGCACGCAGCGCGAGGACTGCCGTCTCCAGCTGGTCCGGCGGCAGCGTGAACGGAATGCGAAGGAAGTTCTCGAACACCCCGCCCACGCCGAAGCGCGGACCGGCAGCGAGGCGGATACCGAGTTCCGGGGCGATGACCGTCAGCGCCGTGCTGCTGGGCGACGGCAGCCGGCACCAGACGGCAAGACCGCCGTCGGGCTTCTCCGCCTCCCACAGGGGCAGGTGGACCTTGAGCAGGTCCAGCAGCGCAGAGCGGTTGTCCCGGAGTGCGGACAGCCGGGCCGGCAGGGGATCGGCCAGGTTGCGCACCAGATGGGCCGCTGCAAGCTGCTCCACCACCGGGCCGCCCAGATCCATCGTGGTCCGGACTGCCGCGAACCGCTGAATCAGGCTCTCCGATGCACGGATCCAGCCCGTGCGCATGCCAGCCCAGTGCGATTTGCTCAGCGATCCTATGGACACCACGGACGAACTGAAGGAAGCCAGCGGCGCCGTTGTGCCGCCGTCGAGATTCAGTTCACGGAGCGTCTCGTCCACCACCAGGACAGTGCCCGAGGCCGCGGCGGCACGGACCAGCCGCCGGCGCTGCGCGTCGGGCATCAGCCGGCCGGTGGGGTTGTGGAAATCCGAGACCGTATAGAACATGCGGGGCCGCTGCTGCGTCAGGGCAGACTCGACCGAGTCCATGTCCCAGCCCCGCTCCGGCGTTGGCGGAAGGGGGACCGGCACGATGCGGCAGCCCGTCGCACGGATGGCGTCGAGCGCGTTCGGGTAGGTCGGCTGCTCCACGAGGACCTTGTCCTGTTTGCCGACCAGCGCCCGCAGCACGATGTTCAGCGCATGCTGCGCGCCGGACGTCACCAGGATCTGCCCGGCTGCGGTGGGCACGCCGGCGTCGGCATAGTGCCTGGCAATCGCCTCCCGAAGCGCCGGCACGCCCACGGCGTCGTAGCCGAAGCCGGGCAGCAGGGCAGGCAGTTCCGTGAGGGCGGCGGCGAAGGCCTGGTGGACCGATTCGCCGCTGGCCGGGAGCGACGCGTACGCGAGGTCGATGACGCCGTCGGGAACGGCCAGGCCCGGCGCCCCCGACATGCCAGCGCGGGAGTCCCGCTGCTGTCCTGCCGTGTAGGCCGTCCGCGGCAGGCACGTGCGGCCCCGAGTGCCCTGGCCGGTGGTCAGGAACCCCTGTTCACGCAGGCTCGCGTACGCCGCCGTCACGGTGGTGCGGCTGACGGAGAGGGTGGCGGACAGTGTCCGTTCGCTGGGCAGCGCAGTGCCCAGCGGGATGCGGCCGTCCAAGACCAAAAGACGCACGACGTCGGCCAGTTCCCGGTACGCGGGTGCGTGGCCGCGGTGCCACTGCCCCAGGAGACGGGCGAGGGCGGTGGGTGTGAGAGATCCGGACATGAGGCCAGTATTTCAAACTGGCCATGGAAAACAAGGCCAGTTGTGCCTCAGGATGGTTCAATGATGATCCGCAGACTCGTACAGCTCTTCACCGGCCTCGCCATGTACGGTATTTCGCTGGCTATGTTTATCCGGGCCGGGCTCGGGCTGGACCCCTGGGACGTGTTCCATCAGGGCGTTGCCGGCAAGACAGGCCTGAGCATCGGCGCGGTGGTCATCATTGTCAGTTTCCTGGTGCTGCTGCTGTGGATCCCGCTGCGGCAGCGGCCGGGCTTCGGCACGCTCTGCAATGCCATCCTCGTGGGCGTCTTCGCCGATGTCGGGCTTGCCCTGATCCCCGTGTTTTCCCACCTCGGCGGCCAGATCGCGATGCTTGGCGGTGCCGTGGTGCTCAACGGCGTCGCCTCGGCCTGCTACATCGGCGCCCGCTTCGGCCCCGGCGCCCGTGACGGGCTCATGACGGGCCTGGCCCGGCGCACCGGCTGGTCCGTGCGCCTGTCCCGGACGCTGATCGAGGTGGTGGTGCTCGCCGCGGGCTGGCTCCTCGGCGGCTCTGTCGGAGTGGGCACTGTGGTTTACGCGCTGGCGATCGGCCCGCTGGTCCAGCTCCTGCTGCCGTACTTCCTGGTTCCGGCCCGGGAACCGGCCGCCGCTGGTGGAACCGTCAAGGCAAAGTCCGGGAACCGTGAAGATCAGCCGGAGGAACCGGTCGCCGCTTCCTGACGCGCGTCGTCGTTACGCGTCGGGGCCGCTCAATAACGGCTGACACTTCGGGCAGAAGTAGATGTCGCGTTCCTCCGTGACGGCAGTGGTCGCGCTGCCGGGACTGCCCGCAATCCCGGTTCCTGCACCGCTTCTGCCCGGGACACTCTTCCCCAGCACGGCGCGGCGGATGGGCGTGCGGCAGCGCAGGCACGGCTGGTGCTCGCGCCGGTACACCCAGTAGCCCGGCCGGCCGGCCGCACGGCCCACCGGAGTTCCGCGGGCGTTGACCACGGTGGTCCGGCGGCCCGGTCCGAGGTTGGCCTCGAGCAGCTGCTTGGCATCGGCAAATATCGCCGGCCAGTCCTTCACGGCGGCCGCCGGTGATGCCGGGTGGATGCCGGCCAGGAAGCACACCTCGCAGCGGTAGATGTTTCCGATGCCGGCGAGGTTGCTCTGGTCCAGCAGTGCCACCCCCACCGGTACGTCGGGCCGGGCCGCCACGCGGCGCTCGGCCTCGGCCGGGTCCCAGTCCGGGCCTAGCAGGTCCGGGCCGAGGAAGCCCACGGCTTTGTCTTCTTCGCTGGTCTTGATCACCTCAAGCAGGCCCAGGGAAAATCCGACGGCGTCTGCAACGTCCGTGCGGAGGACGCACCGGGCCGTGAATCCCGGCTTCCGCCACCTGCCCCCGGGCGGGTAGACCTGCCAGCTGCCCTCCATCTTCAGGTGCGAGTGGATGGTCAGCCGCTCCTCGGCCGGTCCCACCAGTCGCATCAGCAGGTGCTTGCCGCGGGGGATAACCTCCTCCATGGTCCAGCCGGCCAGGTTCAGCGTGGCGAAGCGGGGCACCCGGAAGTCGGATGCGAGAAGCTTCTGGCCGGCGAGGGCAGCGTGCAGCTGGTTGGCGGCGCGCCAGACGGAGTCGCCTTCAGGCACGGATCCTCAGTCCCTTCGGTGTGGAATAGGCCCCGGCGGCCGTCAGCGCAGACGCCGCAGGAGTGTCGAGGATGCCGTGGCCGTTGACCTTTTCCATGACGAGCTTGTCCACGGCACCGCGCTTCACCACGTCCACGAGGGCGCCCGCTGCGGCGGCGAGGACGGATTCGTCTTCCGTGAACACCAGCAACGTCTTGCCTCCACGTTCCACGTACAGCACCAGCGCGCCGTCGACCAGTACCACGAGTGCACCCGCCTTCCGCCCCGGGCGGTGCCCGCTTCCGGCCTCGACATTGCCGGCAGGCCACGACAGGGCCGCGCCGTAGGGGTTGGCCGGGTCGGTCGCCGCCAGGGCCAGCGCCACGGGTTCCGGCTTGGCCAGCTGGGCGTCATCGGTGTACGAACGCAGCCGGTCGACGGTGGCGGGCACGGCGAACTGGGCGGCACCCAGATGTTCGATGAAGTACCCGCGCCTGCACCGTCCGGCCTCCTCCAGCCGGGCCAGGACCTTGTACATGAGCCCGAATCCGCCGAGGATATTCTCGGCCATGACGGATCCGCGGGTGACCACGCCATACCTGTCCAGCAGCAACTCCGCGGTGGCGCGGGCGTGGGTCGTGGCGTCGAGCTCGGGTGTGGGAAGCGCGGACCAGCGCCCGGCCGCGAGCGGCGGGGTGGGGACCGCGCCGCCGGCCGAGCCGTAGCGTCCGCCGGACAGTCCCGGGGAGCCGAGCA
>NZ_QLNP01000036.1 GCF_003261175.1 Arthrobacter globiformis
GAACTCTCTCTTCAAAGTTCTTTTCAACTTTCCCTTACGGTACTTGTTGGCTATCGGTCTCGTGCCGGTATTTAGCCTTAGATGGAGTTTACCACCCGCTTTGGGCTGCATTCCCAAGCAACCCGACTCCGAGAAGCCCCGGGCCCGGCGCGCCGGGGGGCCGCTACCGGCCTCACACCGTCCGCGGGCTGGGCCTCGATCAGAAGGACTTGGGCCCCCCGAGAGCGGCGCCGGGGATGGGGGCTTCCGTACGCCACACCTCCCGCGCCCCACCGCGGGGCGGGGATTCGGCGCTGGGCTCTTCCCTCTTCACTCGCCGTTACTGAGGGAATCCTCGTTAGTTTCTTTTCCTCCGCTGACTAATATGCTTAAATTC
>NZ_QLNP01000037.1 GCF_003261175.1 Arthrobacter globiformis
CACTATTGAGTTCTCAAACAACAGACACACCCGGCACCACCCAAACCAACGTTCAGGATCGCTCCGGAGCAACTTTTCAAACTTACCCGGTTTCACTCCCCGACGCAAACCCATGTTTCAGGATCCTCATCGGCAGGAAAACCAGCCCCACCACACCCAAGCAACCTAAAAGTCACCAGATCATGGTCTTGATTTCGGGGATTTGGCCGCCCGCGGTTACCAGCTCTTCGCTGTCTCCCTCGCGGCGACTTGGAATACATTACACCCACCCCACCCCCAAAGCAACCCGGCCAAGAGAGGCACCGATCCGTCCCGAAACCCTTGAATTGCCGCGGGTTTTGGGCCCGGCAAGGCGGTTACGGAGCCACCCAGGGTCCGGATCAGTTTTATGGACCGCGTCACAGTCGGGCATGCCGGCCGGTGCCGGCAGCTGTTGGCCCGCGCACCGGAAATCCTCCCCCGACCCAACCCGGCTGCGGGCCGCCGCCGGCCAGCACCTTGGCATCACAAACCGCAGCCTCCACAAACCACAGTCTTCACGAACCACAGTCCCGATAACGTGCGGGACGTTGCTGTGGTGAAGTTCCTCACCGAAGCACCTCCGGTCATCGTCCGGGACAGCTCCGGCACGGGGACCCCGCCCCTTCTGGGCAGGACCTGGACGGGAGGGGCGAAGGACCTCCAGGACGGGTTCGCGGTGCCGACGGCGCAGCTGCCGGCACCACGGCCGGTGGCCGGCGCCCAGGCCGGTAGCCGCCGGCCAGGGCACCGGCACGTCCGACGGGCGGCGGCCTTTAAACGGCTCAGGCCCCGACTGGATGTCGGGGCCTGAGCCCGGTGCCGCTGGTGGGTTAAATGCGGGAGAGCCCCAACCAGGGTGTCTGGTTGGGGCTCTCGACCTTTTAATGGTTGTCCGGCGGTGACCTACTCTCCCACACCCTCCCGGGTGCAGTACCATCGGCGCTGTGGGTCTTAGCTTCCGGGTTCGGAATGGGACCGGGCGTTTCCCCCACGCTATGACCGCCGTA
>NZ_QLNP01000038.1 GCF_003261175.1 Arthrobacter globiformis
CCGCGCCGACATCGAAGCAACCCGCGCCCGCCTCGGCACCAACGTGGACGCCGTCGCCGACAAAGTCACCCCCTCCAACATCGTCCACCGCCAAACCAGCAAGGTGAAGGACGCCGTCTTCGGAGTCAAGGAGAAAGTCATGGGCACCGCAGAACACGCCACCCACAGCACCACCGGCAACCTCCACCACGCCGCCCACACCACCACCGGCGGGGTCCACCAAGCCACCGACGCCGCCGGGAACGCCCTGCACGGCGCCGGCGAAGCGATCGCCGACGCACCCCAGAAAGTCGCCGCCAAAACCCAAGGCAACCCCCTCGCCGCCGGACTGATCGCGTTCGGCGCCGGGCTCCTCGTCTCCTCCCTGATTCCCCCGAGCCAGAAGGAACGCGAAGCCGCCGACGCCCTGAAGACCGCGGCCGAGCCGATGACCAGCCAGGTCACCGAGGCGGCCAAGGACATGGCCCAGGGCTGGAAGGAACCCGCCCAGGAGGCCATGGAACACGTCAAGGCCACCGCCGCCGACGCCGCCCAGCACGTCAAGGACGAAGGCCAAACCGCCGCCTCCGACGTCAAAGCCACCGCCACGGACGCCAAGGACCACGTCCAGAACACGTGAGCCGGCATGAGCCTGGCTCATTCGGCAGGACCGGAACGCTGGCCAACGCACCGGCTCCTCAGCATCGCTGCCCGTTTGGATGAGCTGCGGATCAACCGCAACCTCACGCACCTGGGCCTGACCAAGGGGTCGCTGGATGTGCTGGAGGCGGTGGCGGACCTCGAGCCCGTCTCCGTCTCCGATCTGGCCGCCCTGCTCTGTGTTAGCAAGCAAAGCCTGGGCAGGGTGGTCCGCCGCCTGCAGGGACTTGGCTTCCTGAGCAGGGAACGCAGCGATGACCGGCGCTATACCGACATCCGGCTCACGCCAGACGGACGGAAGGCACTGGCGACTGCAGAGACCCTGGTCCAGGGCCTAACGCAGAGCAGGCCGGATACAGAGTCCGCCCTGCGCCTCGACCTGGAACGCTACATCCGCGACCTGCGGATGTAGCGTTCCGCTCTGTCTGACACTGACACCAACTACACGCTGCAACCGCCCGATACCATCCGCCGGCCGCACCGCTGCCGCCGGCCTAGGAGAACCATGAAAAGACCCGATCCGCGCGGTCCCGTCAGCGCCGAGCTCATCGACCTTCTGACCCGCCGTCCAGGAGCTGATCCGGCAGCACACTCAGAACTGCTCGTACTCGCGGCCGAAGCTGCGAGACTCACGGATGACATCCTCGATGACGACGATCTCCAGCTCGCGCTGTTTTGCCTCTACGAACTGCACTATGGAGGCGTGGAGGGAGTGGATGACGCGTGGGAATGGGAACCCGGGCTGATCGCCGTCCGTCGGCTTCTGGAAGAACCGTTCGAACAGGCCTTGCGCTCTGCCGCGCTCGTGGCCGCTGGACCCCCGTCAGAGACCCCGGCTGCCGAGGGCAAACCGGACAGCGACGCAGTGGCGGACATGCTGTTTGCACTGGCTGCGCAGGATAGCGGACCCAGCCTCTCCCGCTACGTGGCCAAGAAGGCGACGGCCGAACAGCTGGCAGAATTCCTCATTCACAAATCCATCTACCAGCTCAAGGAGGCCGACCCCCACACCTGGGCGATCCCGCGGTTGGCCGGGCGCCCCAAGGCCGCCCTCGTGGAGATTCAGGCGGATGAGTATGGAGGCGGCCGGCCGCACCGGATGCACAGCGCGCTGTTTGCCCGGACCATGCAAGGGCTGGGACTCGACACCAGCTACGGCAGCTATGCAGACGCTGTTCCAGCCGTGGCCCTCGCTTCGGTGAACATGATGTCCCTGTTCGGACTGAACCGCCGGCTGCGCGGCGCGATCACGGGTCACCTTGCGATTTACGAGATGACATCGTCCCGCCCCAACCACCTGTATGCCCGGGGCTTCCGCCGCCACGGTTTTGGTGCTGACGTCACGGAATACTTCGACGAACACGTCGAAGCCGACGCCGTCCACGAACAAATCGCCGGCCGGGACCTCGCGGGAGGGCTCGCAGAGGCAGAACCACAGCTCCTCGAGGACATCCTGTTCGGGGCGACGGCGGCTCTTGCCGTCGACGCCCGCCTCACCGCCCACATCGTGGAAGCGTGGGAAGACGGCAGGTCCTCGCTGCGGACGCCCCTCCTCGCAGCGGCGTGAGGGCAACACCAGAAGGCGCGGGACCGGACACGGAGTACATCCTCCCCCTGCGCTGGGCAGAGGACTCGGGCGTTGAGGAGCTCGCGGCATACATCTCGGAGCTCGCCACCTGGACCCGGGTAACTGTGGTGGACGGCTCCCCCGCGGAGTTGTTCGCCCGGCACCGGGTGCTGTTCCCGGCGTCGGTCCGTCACCTCCCACCCGACGCCACCCGTGGCGGCAACGGCAAGGTGGCGGCGGTTCTGACAGCAGTCAGGCGGAGCACCGCCGAGCGGCTGGTGATTGCCGACGACGACGTCCGCTACACACGTGAGGGGCTGGCCGAAGCATTCGCCGCCCTAGACGACGCCGAACTGGTCCGCCCGCAGAACTACTTCGCCCCGTTGCCCTGGCACGCACGCTGGGACACTGCGAGGACTCTGATTAACCGTGCGTTCGCCGGGGACTTCCCCGGCACCCTGGCAGTCCGCCGGTCCGCACTGGCAGCCACGGACGGTTATGCGGGTGTGCTCTTCGAGAACCTGGAGCTCATCCGGACCGTCACTGCTGCCGGCGGCCGCGAAAAGCAGATGCCGGCGTTGCTGGTTGCCCGGAGGCCGCCCACAAGCCGCCACTTCTTCAATCAGCTCGTCCGGCAGGCCTATGACGACTTCGCCCAGCCCGCACGGCTGTTCACCGAGCTTGCCGCGCTGCCGGTCCTGGCAGTGGTGCTGGCGCAACGGCGAGTACCGCGGGCCCTGTGGGTCCTCGCGCTGGCCGGCGCCGCCGTCGGGATAGCGGAAATCGGGAGAAGGCGCGACGGCGGCACGGCCGCCTTCCCGGCGGACACCGTCTTGTTTGCCCCGCTCTGGGTCCTCGAACGGGCAGTCTGCGTCTGGCTGGCCCTGGCGCTGCGCGCCGGCGGCGGGGTTCCCTATGCGGGCGCCAGGATCAAAACGGCCGCCCACTCCCAAGCCGCGCTCAGGTGCCGGCACGGAGGGAAAATCCAGCCGGTCCAAGGGACCCACAACCAGAATGGAACACAACATGGATCATGAGACCAAGCAGCCAGGCGACTCCAGCTCCGTGGTGCTCTGCCCCGACGGGCCGATTCTGATCCGGGGAGACTTCGAGATTGTTACCCCGTCCGGCGATCCGGTCCCCCGGCAAAGAACCACGGTTGCGCTTTGCCGCTGCGGCGCCTCAGCCATCAAGCCTTACTGCGACGGCTCCCACAAGCTGATCAAATTCCGCACCGATGCCTGACTTCGCCCCTCTGTATCTTGCGCCGCCCGGAGGGAGTAGGCTCAGAAGCAGAGGCGGAGCAACCCTCTAAAAGCGGAATCCCGCAGCGCGGGGTTCCTGTGGTCGCGTCCGCCGCTTTCGTAACGCATGGACCGCGGACACTACAAGTCCGCGGTCGTCCCCGGACTTTGTATCCGGCCGTAAAAGAGGACCGGGGCAACCCGGTTCCCAGTGGATCGAGGCACGCGATGGCCGCCGAGCCGGGCCAGTCGCCGACGTCCGGACAGTTCCCTTCGCCGACCCTGGAGCAGTTGCAGGACCTTCTGCTGGAAAGCCCTGGGTTTGACGAATTCCTCCTCGAACTGACGGTTTTTTCTGCCGCCAAATTGGCCGCGCCGGAAGCGATGCTGTGTGCCATTTCCGTGGAGCGCGACGGGCGGCCCGTCACAGTGGCCAGCAGCAGCGACACGGCCAAGCGGATGGATGAAAAACAATACGGGTTCGACGACGGCCCCTGCCTCACAGCGCTGAGGGAAGACCGGAGGGTGCTGGTGGAGGACCTCACAACGTCCGGACGGTGGCACCGGTACGCGCAGGCTGTAACTCACGACGGCGCCGCGTCCATCCTCGCTGTTCCCCTCGACGCAGGCCCTGGCGCTGCGGCAGCCTTGAACTGCTACGCCCTCAATACGGACACGTTCAATACAACGGCGATCGCCGCGGTGGAATCATACGCCGTGTCTCTTTCCCGTATTCTCCGCCTGGCCCTGCGTGTTCACCGGCCGGCTGTGCACCCAGAAGGGCTGCACGGCGCCCTGCAATCCAGGGCCGTCATCGACGCCGCCCTCAGCCTGGTGATGGTCCAGACGCGCGGCAGTCGCGAGGAGGCCGCAGTGGTTCTCCACGAAATGGCTCAATCCAGCAAACAACGACTGAAGCAGATAGCAACGGACATCCTAAACGGCGCAAAGCTTCCGGAGCGGGAGGTCCACGATGGCGATAGGCACCGGTAAGCCCACCGGCAGCGGCAGCAGGACACCTGACTATGATGGAGAGCACCTGCCGGATGCACCTCGCAGGGGGACGATTTCCATACTGACGACATGTGAGGCCCGCCTGTGACGCAGAAGCACCAAACGGCAGGCGAACTGCCCGAGATCTTTGCCAGGGTGGCGGGTCTCCTGCTCACGGAACCAGTAGTGGACAGGGCGGTGGCCAGCATTGCCCAGGCCGCCCACGAAACCTTTGCCGGCAGCGTCGGTGCCGGCGGGACGCTTATCGACGCCCATGGCCGGCCAACCAGCACGGCCTCGACGAACAGCCTTGTGGAGGAGGCGGACCGGCTGCAGTACGACCTCGGGGAGGGACCCTGCCTGGCAGCCTGGGCCGGGGCTCGTGCTGTCCGCGTGGACGATCTCCGGCAGGAAGAACGCTGGCCGCAGTGGAGCGCCGCGAGCGCCCGCTTCGGCCTGCTGTCCTGCATCAGCGTCCCGATGCTGGTGCCCGACGTGACCGGGGGAAACGAACCGGAAGCAATTGGAGCCCTGAAAATCTACGCAGACCGGCCCCATGCCTTCGACGAGCACAGCGAGCAGGTCCTGTCCCTCCTGGCTGGGCCAGCGGCACTTTTCCTGTCCAACCTCCAGGCGCGGGAACGCGCCGCCCACCTCAGCGATTCCCTGAAGGATGCCCTGCACAGCCGGAGCCTTATCGACATGGCCAAGGGCATGCTGATGGAACGGTTGCGAGTGAGCGAACATGGTGCCCTGCAGGTCATGATCACGCGGTCGCGCGCGGAGGAAGTCCTCCTCAGCGACGTGGCCCGCAACATCATCGAACCTTCCACGGACCCCCGAGCCGGACGCCATGAGCGTTGACAAGGAGGGAGAGGCGCAAAGAGAGCGGACCGCCAAGGCATTCCGGCACGCAGAGCTTGAAATCGACGACCTTTGGATGCACTACTTCAGCATCGGTGGCGACGCCGGCGCGCTGGAGATCGAGGCGTACCTGCACGGTTCGTACATGCTGCGCCCTATCCAGCGGGACCTGCTGGACCACGCCATCTACGAATTGGGTAACTCGCACGGGGACTGAGGCGGGACTTGGAGGAGCAGGGCCGTGGCTCCCACGTTAGTCCCGCCGTCGTCAGTTAACAGCGCCGTCGCCCTGGCGGGCGGCCGTCGGTAGTCAGTTCCGCGCGCGTCAGCGGGGCTGTTGCGACGGATTGTTGGGGACGCCGTGCGAGGGCGGATTGATGGACGGTCCCGATGTTGCCGGGCTGACCTTGGAGCCGGTCTGGGTCTGGCCCACTTCCGGGGTGTCCGGAGCGGAGGTGCCGCTGGGCTGCGCGCCTCCCTTTAGAGCCTCCAGGCGGTGCTCCAGTATCTGCACCACCGGAAGCCTGTTGCCATGCGCCCGCTCGTACTCCAGCAACTGGCCCACGCCGCCCTCGTCGAGCCCCGAGATCCGGGACGGCAGGGTTCCGCTGGGGATGTGGTCGTAATCCGCGAGGGGCAGTTCATCGTGTCCAGGAATATCGTTCATTGAAGCAACCTCCTAAAACAACAGCCTGCGTTGCCAGCAAGGACGGCAGGCACCGGTCAGTCTTGCCAAAATAGCAGTGATCGTGCCGGAGCATAAGTCAGGCGCTCCTGACCGCGAGCGCAGCCAAACCCCGCCTATGGAGCAGCCAGCCGCCAGGGATGAGTAGCAGGCTGACGGCCAGGAACCCGAGGTCCCACGCCAGCGGGCCGCCCAGGTCGTCCCGGACGTGGTGGATCTGGAGCAGCTGGTGATCCACGAGGCCTTCCACGACGTTGAAGATCCCCCAGCCCGCGATTACCAGGCCGAAATGAAAGCTCCAGTTAGGTGCGAGCCTCCCCCGGCGCCAGGCGCTGATGGTGACAACCGACGCCGCGAGGACCAGGAACCACATTGCGAGGTGGAAAAACCCGTCCACGAGCGTGTTCACTTCCAGTCCGGGCACCGTGTCCACCGGATGATCGTGCGTGTTGCTCACCATGTGGTGCCACTGCAGGATCTGGTGGAGGACGATGCCGTCCACAAAGCCGCCCAGACCCAGGCCGAAGAGAATGCCCCCCGCCTTGGACGGGGGAATTCCGGCTGCTCCCTGGCTGCGTCCTTGTCCGGTCATAGGCGTACGCTACCCCACGGTCTTCCGGCATCCCGACTTCATGGATAGTCTGAGGTGATCAGCAGCCTGTTTTCTTCGCGCGGGCCGATGATGGTGGCTCGTGCAGGAGGGCTGTCAGCTCCACCCGCAGCTGGCCCGTGCGACACTGGCCAGGGGCCTCTTTCCCCTAGGAACTGCATTATGTCCGGCCCGCTCTGGCCGCCAGCGGGGGCGAGGAGCAGGTGACCCTGGGAGTGGCGCAGCTCCTCACCGCCGGGACGGGTGCGCAGAGGCAGCGCCAAACGATGATGAACAACCAGAACCTAACCGCGGTGGTGCTGGACGCCATCAACTGCACGCACGGGACGCCGGCACGCCGCGTAGCCGGTCCCGGCGCCTCCAAGCCAGCTGAGTAACTTCGACAGGAGCACCGATGGACATTGACGATGGCGTTCGCGACTATGTCGACGTCCACACTCCCCTGATGCTGGAGCGGCTTACCGAGTGGGTCCGCATACCCTCGGTAGCCGGCGTTCCTGAACGGAAACACAACCTGACCCGGTCAGCCAACTGGCTGGCCGGAGAACTGCGCGACGTCGGGTTCCCCACAACGGAGATCTGGGACGGGGCCGAGGGTCCTACTGTCTTTGCCGAATGGTCCGAATCCCCGGACGCCCCCACGATTCTTATCTACAGCCACCATGACGTCCGCGCCGTCAAGGAGGAAAACTGGGACCAGACCTCCCCGTTCGACCCCGTGCCGCGGGACGGCCGCCTCTACGGCCGGGGAAGTTCGGATGCGAAGGGCCAGGTCATGGCCCACATCTGGGGTCTCCGCGCCCACCTTCACGCCACCGGGCGCACGGCCCCGGCCGTGAACCTCAAGGTGATCGTCGAAGGAGAGGAAGAGGCCGGCTCCCCGGGACTGGCAGACATCCTTCGGGAGCACCGGTCGCAGTTGGAGGCGGACGCGGTGATCTTCTCCGACACCCTGCTGTGGCGGGCCGGCCATCCGGCGCTCTGCACCAGCATCCGCGGCATGCTCGGGGCCAGGCTCGAGGTCTACGGTCCGCTGACAGACATTCACAGCGGCGCGGTATCCGGCACCGCGCCCAACCCTGCCTTCGAGCTCAGCCACGTGCTTGCGCAGCTGCATGACCAAAAAGGCAGGATCACGCTCCCGGGCTTCTACGACGACGTCGAGGAGATTTCCTCCCGCCGCCGCGCCGAACTGGCCGCACTCCCGTTTGACGCGGAGGACTGGCTCGAGCGTTCCCATACCCGCAGCATCGGCGGCGAGGAAGGCTACACGGTCCCGGAGCGGCTGTGGGAACGTCCCGCCGTCGAGGTCATTGCGATGGCGGCCGGGGACCCCATCGGCGTTGCCCGGGCAGCGGTTCCCTCGATGGCGTCGGCGGACCTCAGCATCCGTACCGTCTCCGGGCAGAAAGTGGACGAAGTCGCTGACCAGCTCCGGCGCTGGGTTGCCGCGACCATCAGTGACCGCTACGCCTACGAGCTGTCGATCGAAACCGAGACCGCCCAGGAAGCCTACCGAACGCCGGACTGCGCATATGTTGACGCCCTCTCAGTGGCTATGGCAAAGGGCTTCGGAGCTAGCGACGTGGGGCGGATGGGAAACGCGGGCGGCGGACCCGCCGAACTTCTCTCCTCCGCACTGAATGTTCCGGTGGTTTTTTTCGGGACGGGGCTGGTGGAGGACAACTGGCATGACAGCGACGAAAGCGTCAACATCGACGTCCTGAAGGCGGGCGTGGCGACGCTGGCGGTTCTCTGGGACGAGCTGGGGCGGCAGCGAGGCTGATCCTGCTCGCCGGCACGAGGCCTGGCCGCTCCGACCAAAACGCAATGGTCCTGTTCAGACGGATGGGACAGCTTGACGGCGCGCCCAGCACGGACTAAACAATAAGTAGCCTTAGTAATTGTCAACGTCCTGCACGAGGAGGAATTGCCATGAGCGACAAGCCAGGTAACCAGACGCCGAATACCCCCAACGTCAGCGAAACCGATCTGCGGGAAATGAAGGTGGATGAGCTCCGCAAGGAGGCGAAGGACGAAAACGTCGGCGGAACCTCGAACATGCGCAAGGAAGAACTGGTGCAGGAAGTTGCCAAAGCCCGTTCCCAGGGCGAGGGCAACAACGACGGCGGCGCTGACCCTGATGATCTGGGCGCCGGGCCCGAGGGTGGCAAGATCCGGCACGGAGACGCGTCATCCAGCTCGTTGAAGTATTCGCAGGAGGTCACCTCCACAGAGGACGAACCCGAACGGGAGGGCCGCAGCCTGGCCACGACGCACCACGAGGTCATCAGGCAGTGGGCCGAGGAACGCGGCGGAAGCCCTGCGACGGTTGAAGGCACCGAACACGGCGACCATCTCGGCGTGCTGCGCATAGATTTTGGCGGCGACGACAGCAACCTGCGCCGCGTCAGCTGGGAGGAATGGTTCAAGACGTTTGACGGCCGAGGCTTGAATTTCATCTACCAGGAGCAGCGCACGGACGGAACGCAGTCCAACTTCTTCCGTCTTGAAAACCCGGAACGTGAAGACGCCTAGGGGCGCCCCGGTCCTGCGGATCGGGCTCATCGCCCTACTCGCGCTTTCCGGTTGTGCACTTTCGGGTTGCGCACCGGAGGGAACGGCGGCCTCTCTCGCAGCTGAAGAATTCCACCGGGACGTGGTCAAATCCGACATGACCGCGGCGTGCTCGCTGCTCCAGTCCAAGACGCGGGAGGAGACAGCGCGCTCCGGTGATGCTGGCAGTTGTGAGGGCCAACTGGAAAAGGCCCAGTTCACGGACCCGGGAAAGCTCCTGAGCACCGAGCAGTACGGCCGGAACGCCTTCGTGGAGTTCGAGCACGACACCGTCTTCCTGGCCGCCTCCGACGCGGGCTGGAAAATAACGGGTGCCGGTTGCACCCCCAACGGGGAAGAAGCACCGTACACCTGCGAAGTGGGAGGCAAATAGAATGCGCTGGAGCTTTGCCCTGTATCTCATCCTGATCTTCGGCGGACTGGCCTACATGGCGGCCATCGGGCTGATTCGGGGATAGGCGGACCGTGAAAAAAGCACTCAGAAACAACGGCCTCAGCCTCTTCTTCGGCCTCATCTTCCTCCTGGCCCTGCTGGGCCAGGCGCTCACCGGCCACGCCCTCTTCAATGAGGAGCAGGTGGCCTCCGGGCTGGAGGAAATCAGCTTCGCGCAGTACCTGGTGTCGTCGAACTTTGCCGTGGACGTCTCGGAGAACTGGCAGTCCGAGTACCTGCAGTTCCTGCTTTACATCTTCGCGACCATCTGGCTGGTGCAGAAGGGGTCTCCCGAGTCCAAGGAACTGAACGAGCCCGGCCCGGAGTCGGACAAAGAACAGCTCGTGGGCGAGTACAGCAACGCGAAATCCCCCAAGTGGGCGCGGGTTTCCGGCTGGCGGCAGACCCTGTACTCCAACTCGCTGGGACTCACCATGGGGCTGATCTTCCTCCTGTCCTGGCTGGTCCAATCGATTGCCGGGAACAGCAACTACAACCAGGAACAGATCCAGAACTTCCAGCAGCCGGTCAGCTGGGGCGAGTACATCGCATCGCCGGAGTTCTGGAACCGGACCCTGCAGAACTGGCAGTCCGAGTTCCTCGCCGTCGGTTCCATGGTGGTCCTGTCGATCTACCTCCGCCAGCGCGGCTCCCCGGAGTCCAAGCCCGTGGGCTCGGCGCACGACGACACAGGCACCACCGGCTAGCTAGCGCCGCCTCACAGCCCGTCGACTGCCCAGCCTTCCTGGTAATCCGGATGGTCCTTGTAAACGGCGGCGAGGGACATCAGGACGTACTCGCTGGTGGCGCCGATGGCGGTGGGGACATCGGTGACCAGCGGGACGTTCCCCAGGATGGTCCGTTTGGCCGCGCATTCCGAAAGCACGCGCCCGGGAGTGAACCAGCCGACGACGGGCCCCGCCGATCCCTCCGTCTCCAGTCCCCGCCGGGCATCCGCCTCGTCCTCGGCGATCCGCGCTTCCAGGAAATCGATCAGGTCGGCCATATGAAGTCCCTCGCATTCAGCTTGTCTGGGTGATGGTGGTTGTGTTGGACCGTCAATCGGGTCGGAACAGCGTCAGGCGTCCTCCTTCGGGCGGTGCCGTCTCTGCGGACCGAGCGGAACAACCACCACCGGGCGGGTCTGCCGGTGCGTGAGGTGGACCGCCACCGAGCCGAGCAGCAACTGCTCCAGCCGGGCCCCCACCCTGCCTTCGCGCGTGCCCACCACAATGACCGAGGCATCCGCCGAATCGGCCAGCCGCGCCAGCGCCCGCGCGGGTTCCCCGACAAGGGTCAGGAGCGACCAGCGGATTCCGGCCTTGCCGAGGACGGCCTGCAGGTGCTCCCTCAGATGGGCGCTCGTTTGCTCTGCGTCGTCAACCGCTCCCTCCTGCCCGGCGGTTTGCAGCAGGTCCTGGTCGTCCCGTTCGTTGCTGAGGTAGGAGGTGATGTCCACATAGGCACAGATGAGCTTGACGTTCAGGGAGTACGCCAACCGGGCGGCGCTTTGCACGACGGCGGACGGCTGGCCGGGCACGACGCCGGCCACCACCGGGCCGGCAATACGCTGGGGGACGAATTCGTCCTCCCCGCCCGGGGAACCGGCCTTCCTTGCTGGCTCATTCATGAGTGATGCCATTCCACACTGTCCTCACGGCAGATCGGGGTGACTCTCATTGCCAGCCTACTAGGACCCACTGGCACCGGCGGGCAAGCAGGTGGAGGATGGTCGCATGGCGGAACGTGGAAGTCGCACGCAGGTTGCTGTTGCCGGCTGGCTCTTCGGGTCCGTCACCGTTGTGCTGGGTCTGGTCATCCACGCTCTGTCCGGCCATCCCGTGCCTGCGTTGCCGATCGTCGTCGCCACCGCCGCGCTGCTGAGCCTGGCCGGCACAGTCGTCACCCGCTTCGGTGTTCCGAACTGGGCCCTGCTGGTGCTGGCCGGAGTTGGACAGCAGGTCATTCACTGGGCATTCGCATTCTTTTCCAACCCGTTGGCCACCACCACCCTGGCCGCCCACGGACATGCAGATGCAGCGCAGTTCACCGGTCCCGGCCTGCTGCTTGGAGGTGCGCCAACCCAGCCCCTGCACGTGCTGCTGTACGCACACGTTGCCGCGGCGCTGCTGACAGGTCTGCTTGTTCAGCGGCTGAATACATCGGACCCGAAGCGGTTCAGCCCGGGGGCCGCGGCGTACCCCAGATAGGGCAGGCCGAAGGTGTCCTCGATGCTGGCCAGCAGGCTGTAGTGGCTGTACAACCGGTCCGAGGTGGTGCCTGCCCTGGCCAGCGGTGAAAGCACCAGCGCCCCGATCCGTCCGCCCGCCGCTCCTCCGGGCACCGCGGCGTCCGCGCGTTCCTTCCCCTCCGCCTCGTCGAAGGTGATGACCAGCATCCCGTCCTGCTTGTACGCCGGCGAGGCCAGGATCTCCGGAACATGCTCGCGTAGCCATGCGTCCGCGGACACCAGGCCACCTTCCCGCCCGTCAACGCATGGGTTGTCGTGCCCGTCATTGCACAGGTTGGGGCTGATGTAGGACAGGTTCGGTGTGGTTGCCACGGCTTCGAGATCGGTGGCGAGGTTTGAGAAGTCGACGTCGTTGGCTTGGCACTCGGGCGACGACGTGATCGCGGCAAAGTACACGAACGGGTTGTGCCGGGTGGCGTACTGGCTGCCCTCCTGGGCAGCATGGTTCGAATCCGGGGCGCCCGGCTCCGGATGGAGGCACGGGGTGCCCATATCCTCCATGTAGCCCTTCCAGGTCTTCCCTGCCGCGCTCAACTGGCCGGCAACGGTCTGCACGGACTCGGGGTACACGCAGCCCCGGCCTTTCGCCTGGCCCAGCGGTGCCGTGCCACTCGAGTCAAACGGCTCATAGCCCGGGCAGTCGCCCTTGGTGGCGGCGTTTGGGCGCTGTCCCGAAATCTGGGCGATGTAGTTGGGTAGGGAGGCATGCCCGATTGCGTAGTACCGGCTCAGCAGCACGCCTTGCGGGCGCAGGGTCTGGGACAGGTACTTTGCATCCGACTGGTCGTTCCAGACATCCCGGAAGGACTTGTTCTCCAGGTTGACCACGAACACGTGCCCCGGCCTTGCCGCCGTGGGCGACGGCGACGGACCAGCTCCGCAGGCAGTAAGGCCCGTGAGCGCGGCCACCACCAGCCAGCGGTTAATCAGGGCAGCTCGCATTGAATCCTGCCTTCTGCAGCAGCGTTGGTTCGCGGTCCAGGCTCTAGGTGCAAGCTCCATGCTGGCACCGCTGTCCCGGCAGCAGCATGAAAGAAAGCTGGGAGTTGTTTGGGAGGGCGCACCACCTTCCTCCGGAAGGCGGGCTGGCTCACGTGTTAAGTTGAATTTGTGGGACAGACCTGTCCTGCGCGCCAGACTGAGAGAGCCAATACGTGGAATCGCCGTCGCCAGTCCGAATCCTGACCGTCTGCACGGGCAACATCTGCCGTTCCCCCGTGGCGGAACGCCTGCTCCAGGCAGGCCTTGACCAGGTGCTCCCCGGCGGCTTCGAGGTGCGCAGCGCCGGAACCCGTGCCCTGGTGGGCGAGCCCGTGCAGCCGCTCTCCGCGGATATCATCCACACCTTCGGCGGCACGGCGGAGGGCTTCGCGGCACGCCAGCTGTCGGGCAAGATTCTTCGGAACGTGGACCTGGTCCTCACCATGACGTCGGGGCACCGGGGCGAGGTGCTGCAGCTGGATGCCTCGCTGCTGAAGCGCACCTTCACCATCCGCGAGTTTGCCAGGATGCTCGATGTCCTGGAGGAACGTGGGGACCAGTTACCCCGGAGCGGCGGCCTTAACGGGGAACGGCTCGCGGCCAACACCAAGCTGTGGCGCAAGCTTCCCGCCCGGGCAGCATCTGTGCGGCACCTCGCGCTGGCCCCGGACGCCGCGGACAACGACGTCGTCGACCCCTACCGCCGCAGCGACGAGTACTACCGGCAGATGGAAGACGAACTGGCCCCGGCGATCATCTCCATCCTGCGTTTCGCCCGGCTGAACGCGCCCTCCTAAAACCGGCCGGCCGCCGTCGTTCTCACGAGCGACTTTTGGTGGTACCGTCCGATCATGAAATCCCGGAACAGTCCGGGAGCAGGGGGCAACGGCGACCCCGCTCCAGGCGCCAATGGCGGCGCCAAACCCAAGCGGACCATACGCAACATAGTTTTGGCAGGGCTGCTGGGGATTGCCTTGGTGGCCGGCGGCTTCCTGTTCAATGTGGCACAGATCTGGAATACCCAGACCGCCAAGACAGAGGTCAGCGCGGCCCCGGAAACTCCGCCGCAGACGGCCGCACCCTCGCCCAGCAAACCGGCGGCCCAACCGGTGAAGCCGGCGCCAAAACCGGTGAAACCGCCACCCCCGCCCACGCTGCCGATGAACATCCTGCTCATCGGCAGCGATCACCGTAAAGGTGACGCCCCCACGCCCAACGGCCTGCCGAACCAGCGCTCTGACGTCATGATTCTGGTGCACCTCGCGGCCGACGGCAGACACGCCTACGGCATCTCGCTCATGCGCGACCTGTGGGTTCCGATCCCTGGGTACGGCGAAGCCAAGATCAACGCCTCGCTGGAGCAGGGCGGCATGCCGCTCGCCGTGAAAACAGTGGAATCCCTGTTCGGGCAGAAGATCCAGCACTCCGTCATGATCGATTTTGAAGGCTTCAGGGGAATCACCGAGGCGCTTGGCGGCGTGGATGTGAACGTCCGGGAGGCCTTCACCTCCACGCATGACACGCACCAGCACTTTCCCGCCGGAGTGAACCGGCTCAAGGGCCAGCGCGCCCTCGAATTCGTCCGCGAACGCTACGCGTTTGCCGACGGTGACTTCCAGCGCGTCGCGAACCAGCAGCTTTTCCTCCGCTCCACGCTGGGCAAGCTCCTCTCAGCCCGCACCCTGGCGAACCCGGTGACGCTCTATAAGCTGGTCAGCACGGCGTCCAAGTACATCACGGTGGACAAGGGCCTCAACGCCGCGACCCTGGCCAGCCTCGCCTACAGCCTGCGCAATGTCCGGGTGGAGGACGCGGTCTCCTTCACGCTTCCGACAGCCGGATTTGGGACCAGCACCGACGGGCAGTCGATTATTCTGCCGGACTATGGCGCCATGGCCCAGGTTGGGGCGGCGCTGAGGCAGGACCGGGTGGGGCAGTACGCCGCCGCGCTGGGGAAGTGAGACGCTCGCAGATAAGGGGAATTCGATGAGAAAACTTTTATGGATCATCGTTGCTGTCGCGGTGGCGTTTTTCATCGTGGGTGCCGTCATCAAGGCGGTGGCCTTCCTGCTGTGGGTGGCGCCCGTCCTCCTGCTGGCGGCCGTGCTGGTGTTCTTCCTCAACCGCTCCGGCGGCAAACGCATCCCCTGACGCCTCCTCACATCCTGCCGCCTTCCCCGACGCTCTATCACTCCCTGCGGGTTTTGAGCGGACGCTCTCTCACCGGGTGCGAGAGCGTCTCCTGATTAGCGGCGAAAAGTGAGGAAGCGTGTGGCGTTTTGCGGCGGGTGGTTACTCTGCTGACATTCCGGGTACGGCACTAGTAACGTGGAAAATTCGCAGGCCTAGGCTGAACGGGAGTGCAATCGTGGGACAGAACGGAACCTCCGCTGACGGAACGCACAAGGATGCCCCGGTACCCGCTGCCTGGACCGCCGGTGCCGTGGAACTCATCCTGATCCGGCACGGCGAGAGCCAGGGCAATGTGGCCGCCACCGACGCAACGGTTTCCGGAGCCGAGGTGATCGCGGTCCCGGCCCGTGATGCCGACGTCGAACTCTCCTCCACAGGGCGGGAGCAGGTGACGGCCCTGGGCCGCGCACTGGCGGAGGTTCCCGAGGACCGCCGGCCCGACGTCGTCATTTCCTCCCCGTACATGCGGGCCTACCAGACGGCGGAGATCGCCGTGGAGACGGCGGGCTGGCCCGTCCCCGTCCGCTCGGACGAGCGCCTTCGCGACCGCGAACTGGGCATCCTTGACATGCTCACCGCCTTTGGCGTGGAAACCCGGCTTCCCCAGGAAGCAGAACGACGGCGGTGGCTGGGCAAGTTCTATTACCGCCCGCCGGGCGGGGAATCCTGGGCGGACGTGGCATTGCGGCTGCGCTCCGTGATCGGGGAACTGAACGCGCTGGGCAGCGGCCACCGGGTGATGCTCGTCTGCCATGACGCCGTGGTCATGCTGTTCCGCTACATCCTCGAAGGCATGTCCGAACGGGAGCTCCTGGACGTGGCCGCCAGCACTCCGGTCCTGAACGCCTCGCTGACCCGCTATGTGCGGCCGGACGGTGTGGGCCCGTGGACGCTGGACAGTTTCAACGTGGCCGACCACCTCATGGAGCAGGGCGTCGAAGTGACCGAACACTCCGGGGACGCCAATGTCCACCCGCGCTGAGCCTGCCAGGGCGCCTGCCGCAGGCACGGCTGCCACCCTGATCACACCAACGCTGCTGCGGAGCTGGCCGCTGCCCTCGGCCGGTTCCGACAAATACTCCCGCGGCGCGGTGCTGGTCATCGGCGGCGGGAGGCGGACTCCGGGTGCCGCGTTGCTCGCCGGCACCGCCGCACTGCGCGCCGGAGCCGGCCGGGTGACACTGGCCGTAGCGGAGTCAGTAGCCGTTCAGCTGGCGGTGACCCTGCCGGAGGCAGGGGTGATCGGACTGCCCCAGTCCGCCGGCGGTTCCGTGGGTGATGCCGGGCTGGAAAACCTGCTCGAGGACTTCGACGGTGCAGATGCCGTCCTGATCGGCCCGGGCCTGGACGACATCGAGCAGACCGAGGCGCTCCTCCGCGGCCTGCTGCGGCATGACTCCTCCCGGGATCCGGGTGATGCTCCAACAATTGTGCTCGACGCCTACGCCCTGGGCGCCCTCCCCCGGCTGCTTGACGAACTGGGCCCCTGGGCGGGGCGGCTGATCCTCACGCCGAACCCCACCGAGGCCGGGATTTTGCTGGGCGGGGATACCGGGGACTTGGCGGCCGATGTCGTCGAGCTCGCCCGCAAGTACCGCGGGGTGGTGAGCTGCCAGGGCGTCATAGCCGGACCTCCCGGCATGGGAGACCCCGACGGCGGCGCACAGGGAACCGGCTCCCCCGGCGCTGACTCCCCGGACACCGGAGACCACTGGGAAATCACTACCGGATACGGCGGGCTAGGGACGTCCGGCAGCGGCGACATTCTGGCGGGTGCGATTGCCGGGCTCCGTGCGCGGGGCACCAGCGACGCCCAGGCCGCCTGCTGGGGCACGCACCTTCACGCCGCGGCAGGCGATAGGCTCGCCAGCCGGGTGGGCAGCCTGGGCTATCTGGCTCGGGAACTGGCCGACGAACTGCCCCCGCTCATGATGGAACTGGCCACTTAGGCTGACCCGGCCGCTCAGGTCACTGGCTCACTTCATCAATTTCAGGATGGACCGGAGGGACGCGGCGGCCTTGGTCGCTGCGGCCTGCGGCTCAGCCCGGCCCGCTGCAACGTCGCTGACGGCTTTTGCTATTGGCAGTTCGCTCATGGCAGCAGCGGCAAGGTCGCCTTGCCCCTGGACAATCCCCCAGTGTTCCAGGTCTGCGGAGCCCTGCAGCACGGTGGAGAGAAGGTCCTTTGCGTAGACGCTGCCGAAACGCTCGGTACTTCCCGCTGCCACGGGAATGGACATCCAGGCCTCCGCGTACTCGGCCGGATTTGCAGCGCTGCCGGAGCGCACGGGAATCCGCTCCTCCGGAGCGATTGCCAGCCATTCGGCATAGCCGTCGGTCAGGAAGTACTCCACGAACCGGCGGGCAGGTTCGGTATCCGAATCAGCTGTCACGGTCCACGAAATCACCTCGCCGAAGTGCGCCGGACGCTGTCCGTCCGGCCCCTGAAGGCCGGCAACTACCCCGGTGTTCCGCGCCAGGAACAGCAGGTCTTTGCTGCATTCGGGGCAGCTGGGCCGCGCGTCGACGCGCGTGCCGGCCAGCTCATCCAGCATGTGCGTGGGCCAAATCGCCATGGCGGCCTTGCCTGCAAAGTACGCGGTCCGCACCGTATCAACGTCCTGGACGCCGGGCCTGGAGTAGTCCCTGAGCAGGTCGCGGTAGAAGGCGAGCGCCGCCACGCACTGCGGGCTGTCGAACGTGATGCGGCCCTTGGCATCGACCATCTCGCAGCCGTTGCCCTGCGCAATGTGCTCAAAGGACTGCTGCGTGAAAGCCTGGCCGGTCTTGTTGGCCGCGACAATGCCCGCCAGTTCCGGAGAGTTCAGCTTCCTGGCCGCGGCAACAATGTCCGCGTACGTCCGGGGCGCCTTCAATCCAGCCGCGACGAAGAGGTCCTTGCGGTAATAGATCAGCTGCTGCCAGGCGGAGCCGGGAAGGGCCAGCTGGTGGCCGTTTTCGCGGGTCAGTTCGAGTGCCCGGGCGGTCCACGTTTGTTCCCCGAGGCTTTGCACTATGTCCGCGTTTGTCTTGTAGTTGATGTGGCCGGCCGCCGCCATGGTCCGGACCTGCCCCAGCGACAGGGAAGCCATCACGTCGGGAAGGTCTCCTGAGGCGGCTGAGGACGTCAAGACCTGGTTGAAGCGGTGCGGGGGCACACCCACAAGGTCAGCCTTGATGCCTGTGGCCGAGGTGAAATCCTCGATGACGACCCGAAGCTTGGCCATGCGGTCCGGCAACGTCTCGGTGGTCCAGACCGTGATGTTGTGGTGGTCGGTGTCCGGGCTGGGCGCGGGTGGTTGACCGTTGCCGGACGTGCACGCCACTAAGAAGGCCGCCGCCAAGGACACCGCCGCTAGAACGCCCGCCCTGACGTGGCTTCTGGTCCTATTCACCTGGCGCTCCTGCCAAACGGTGCCGCAGTATGAATGCACGCCGGGCGACGAACCCCCGCGCACCACTAAGAGACCTGTAGTAAAAGCGTATCCAATTGCTCCCCGACTGTCAGTAGGGCCGGGGCTTCCGCGACGCTCAGCGCACATGAAGGGACGGCCCCCGCTCTGTGAGCCGGAGACCGCCCGCGAGAGGATCCGGATGCTGCTGCCGTGCGCTATTTGGCGCGGTGGCGTGCTCCCGGGCTAACCGCCCTTCTGGCAGCCGATTTGAAGCCCCGTGTCCTCCCGTTCACCGCCAGCCGCATCGGCTGGCGGTAGCTGTTTTATAGCACCCCGTCCTTCACGCCACAAGGGTTCGGCCGCGGATTTTTTCCTTGCGGATACCCGGCCGCTGGGGCAGGGTTTCAGGGCGAACGACGGCGGCCGGCCGGCTGTTCCGGCGGCCTCTCCGCCGGCTGGGGGTGCTATTGCTCGGCCCGGCTGGACGGGAGTATTTTAAGCGTGGGATTGAGCTCAAGCAGCAGGGCACCGATGCCCCCTTAACAGGAGCACGTCAATGACGACCATCTCCAACGCCCAACTGCCCGGCGAAGCGCAGCGTCCCTCCGGCGACCCCTTGTGGTGTTCCGAGTGCCAGACGGATGAACACCTGATCGTCGAATCGATCGAGGCCCTTCATCCCCCTCAGGACGGCTTGGTGGACGTCTCCTACACGTGCGTCGAATGCGACCACTTCTACGCACACCCGGCCGGCGTCCACGACGTGGCAGGTGTGCTGAACCGTCACGGCCAGGTGCTGGGGGTGCTGCAATTTGGCGGCGAATACTTCCACTGCGGCGCGCCGATGACTTCGGTCAGTTCGGGAACCAGCAGCATCTTCGGCTCGGAGCTGGGCCGGCACCGCACCATCCACGACGTGCATCTGCCCACCCGGCTGCTGCACTGCGCCTGCGGGTTCCAGATGGAAGTGCCGGACTGAACAAGGACCCGCACTGACCGGAAGAGGTCGGCAGGGAGCGGCGGCAGCCCGCCGTCGTACTAGCTACGAAGGTGAGGAGAACGGCAAATGTCCATCCTGGCACGCGACATCATGACCGGCGGGGCGGAGTGCATCGGCGCCAACGAAACCCTGGAGCAGGCGGCCAGGAAGATGAAGGACCTCGATGTTGGTTCCCTCCCGATCTGCGGCGAAGACAACCGGCTCAAGGGCATGCTGACCGACCGGGACATCGTGGTCCGATGCCTGGCTGAAGGCGGCGACCCCAAGAGCACCAAGGCAGGCGATCTCGCCGAGGGCAAGCCCGTGACCATCGGCGCCGACGACACAGTCGAGGAAGCCATCAGGACCATGCAGCAGCACCAGGTGCGCAGGCTGCCGGTCATCGACGGACACGAGCTGGTCGGAATGCTCAGCCAGGCCGATATTGCCAGGAACTACCCTGAGGACCGGGTGGGCGAACTGGTGGAGTTCATCTCCTACTGAGCGCCGGACCGGGTGTCGGGCTGCCCACCGCCGGAATCGGGCTGCCCGTCGCCCCTGTCAGCAGGCTCGGGTTCGGCAGGCTCGGTGGGCGAAATCTGGGCGTCCGGGTACACCTGCTCGGGGCGGTCGCCGTAATAGCGGGCGAGCCAGCGGCACAGCCCGTCGAGGCCGGGAAACAGCACACGTTCGGTGACGTTTGCTTGGTCCAGGTGGTTCCGGATGGCCCATTTCAACTCAGCCGGAAACACCACCTTGCGGTACAGCTCCGGATGCTCCGCCAGCCAGTCCGCCAGCGAAGCCTCCGGATCCGTCATGATCGAGAACACGGCGGACTGGTTGACGATCCGGTCATCCAGTGACGGAGGTTCAAAGAACAGCGGGACGCCACCGCCGTCGTCGGACCTGTATTCATCGAAGCCTTCCAGCGACTCAGCGGCAGAGGTGAGGATCTCGGTGGTGAACAGGCCGTGGCCCAGCGGCTCCACATGGGTCCGCAGGCCCGACGGCAGCAGCTCGTGCGCCGCCACGTAGTCCACGCACCAAACCACACCGGGCCGCCCGTAGCCCCGCGGGTTCGAGGTGGCGAAGTGGAGTGCGACGTACGGCGAGAACGTCCAGTCGAGCAGGCGGGTGGGAAGTCCGTGGTGCTGCGCGACGCTCAGCCAGTTCCAGAGCGAATCGCCGGGCGTGGCATTCCGGTGGGCGTACTTCTTGAAGTTGCGGAGCAGGTGCTGCTCCAAGCCGCCGGCGGCTTCAGCCTGCAGCCTCGCGAGGCCGGTTTCCAGCGGGTAGTCGTCCGAGGAGAGGCCGCGGTAGGCGATGTTGATGCGGTACTTGGCCTCCGACGGCTGCCACTGGTCCTGGGTCAGGGCAAAGACCAGCTCCTGAAGATCTCCAACTTGGACTTCCTGCCCGTTTCCCACAGAACCGCCTTTTGGACTGGCACCAACACGAGTTGCGCCGGGTACTTATCTTCAGATACTAATCATGCTTACTATATTCATGCCAGCATTGGACAACCGCAGGAGAATTTATGCGCAGAGCGCTTGCCACTTTCACCGCCGTACTTGCCCTTGCCGGTGCCGGACTATCGCTCGCGGCGCCGTCGTATGCAGGGCCATCAGCTACGGCCGCAACAGCGGCTGTCCACGCTGGGGCAGTTCAAGCTGTCCCGGTCCAGACGGGAACGTCCGATGCCGCCGGAACGCCGGCGCCCACCGGAACATCGTCCCCGTCCGCAACCCCGTCGGAGCCTCCGGCCAACCCAGGCACAGGAGAACCGGCCGAATCGGAAGCCAACCGCCTCAACTACGCCCCGTACGTCATCGCGGCGGTGTTGATTGTCACCCTGATCGTCATCTTTGTCTGGCGACGCCGCCGCGGGAACAAAACCGTGGTCTAAGCGCCGCCGAGAACGGGCTTCCATAACAGGGCACATCAGAGTAGCCGTTTCACCACTTCCAATTAAGGAGTAGGCGCCATGACCACCATGGACAGCGCGGCCGGTGCAAGGTCCCGGCTGCAAAGGGCCGCCCAGGCCGTCGGAGCAGTATTCCTGCTCGTCGGCATCCTCGGCTTCATTCCCGGCATCACGTCGAACTACCCGTCGCTGGGAATGGCCGGACCCGCCTCCGAAGCCATGCTCCTGGGCGTCTTCCAGGTATCCATCCTGCACAACATCGTCCACCTGCTCTTCGGCGTTGCCGGCCTGCTCATGGCCCGGACGCCGGGACAGGCAAAGAACTACCTGCTTTACGGCGGGGCCATCTATCTCGTCCTGTGGCTGTATGGCCTGCTGATCGGCCACGACACCGCAGCAAACTTCGTTCCGGTCAACATGGCTGACAACTGGCTGCACTTCCTGCTGGGCGTCGGCATGATCGGACTGGCCCTGCTGCTCTCCCGCAACACGCGGAGGGTCCACGGTCCCGCCACGGGCCATTAATCAGTAAACCTTTTGCGGGGGTGCCGCAGGCGCTATCCTGATGCCGTCGGTTCTGTGAACCGCTCACGGTGTTGCCGGCACCCCCGCACCAAACGGGGCGATGAAGCGCGATGCCGGGGAGTGGCAGAAGATGACCGCATATCAGCAACCAGCCAGCACCACTGAGGCTCCTCGCGTGGTGCCCCGCCGAAAAGGCAACATGGTGGTCAAGTGGATCACCTCCACCGACCACAAGACGATCGGGTACATGTACCTGATCGCTTCTTTCGTGTTTTTCTGCCTTGGCGGCGTGATGGCTTTGATCATCCGCGCCGAACTCTTCGAACCCGGCATGCAGGTACTGGTGACGAAGGAGCAGTACAACCAGATGTTCACCATGCATGGCACGGTGATGCTCCTGATGTTCGCCACCCCGCTGTTCGCCGGGTTCACCAACGTGATCATGCCGCTGCAGATCGGCGCACCGGACGTCGCGTTCCCCCGGCTGAACGCGCTGGCCTTCTGGTTCTTCCTGTTCGGCTCCACCATTGCGGTGTCCGGCTTCATCACCCCGCAGGGGTCCGCCTCCTTTGGCTGGACGGCGTACGCGCCGCTTAACAACACCACGTTTACACCGGGCGTTGGCGGTGATCTGTGGGTCTTCGGCCTGGCCTTGTCCGGCTTCGGGACCATCTTGGGTGCGGTCAATTTCATCACCACCATCATCTGCATGCGCGCTCCCGGCATGACCATGTGGCGGATGCCAATCTTCACCTGGAACACCTTCATCACCTCGGTCCTGGTGATCATGGCCTTCCCGCCGCTGGCCGCCGCGCTGTTCGGCGTAGGTGCGGACCGCCGCTTCGGCGCTCACATCTACGACCCCGAGAACGGCGGGGCGTTGTTGTGGCAGCACTTGTTCTGGTTCTTCGGGCACCCCGAGGTATACATCATCGCGCTGCCGTTCTTCGGCATCGTCTCCGAAATCTTCCCGGTCTTCAGCCGCAAGCCGATCTTCGGCTACAAGGGCCTGGTCTACGCAACCATCGCCATCGCGGCCTTGTCCGCCACGGTCTGGGCGCACCATATGTACGTCACCGGTTCCGTGCTGCTGCCGTTCTTTGCCCTCATGACCATGTTCATCGCGGTCCCCACGGGCGTGAAGTTCTTTAACTGGATCGGCACGCTATGGGGCGGCTCGCTGACGTTCGAGACACCGATGCTGTGGAGCATTGGCTTCCTCATTACGTTCCTGTTCGGCGGCCTGACGGGCATCATCCTGGCGTCCCCGCCGCTGGACTTCCACGTCTCCGACTCCTACTTTGTGGTGGCGCACTTCCACTATGTGGTGTTCGGGACGGTAGTGTTCGCGATGTTCGCCGGCTTCTACTTCTGGTGGCCGAAGTGGACGGGCAAGATGCTCAACGAGCGCCTTGGCAAGATCCACTTCTGGATGCTCCTCGTGGGCTTCCATGGCACCTTCCTGATCCAGCACTGGCTCGGCGTTGAAGGCATGCCCCGCCGCTACGCCGACTACATGCCTCAGGACAACTTCACGGCGATGAACCAGTTCTCGACTTTTGGCTCCTTCCTTCTGGGCGCGTCGCTGATTCCGTTCTTCTGGAACGTCTTCATCACCGCCCGGAGCCGGGAAAAAGTGGAAGTCGACGATCCGTGGGGCTTCGGCGCCTCGCTGGAATGGGCCACGTCCTGCCCGCCGCCGCGGCACAACTTCACGTCCCTGCCGCGCATCCGCTCCGAACGTCCCGCCCTGGACCTGCACCATCCCGAGCTGCGCGTTCGCGAGCACGACGCCGTGCACTCCCCTGTGGCTGACGCTCTTGGTGCTGCAGACATCGGCGAGCGCGACGTGAAGAACCCGAACCCGGACGTCTGACTCGGCGGCTCCTGGCATTCTGGCCAGCCGTTGGGGAAGCACCTTCCGGCACAAACTGAGGCCCCGGACTCCTTGGGGAATCCGGGGCCTCGCTGTGCCTTTACGTAGCTGTGTTCAGTTCAGGTGGCTGTGTTTAGGGATGCGCAACTGTAGTGAGTTCAGCTAACTTGCGGCGGTTCAAGCGGCCGCCGCGACCGGGAAGCGGCCCGCCCCGGCGCCCATACCGCCGTCGGCCGGGGCCAGGACGCGGACGTTGCATTCGGACTGCTGCGGATCAATGGAACGCGGCAGGTGGTGGGTCTTGGAGCATTCCCGCAGCTGTTCAAGTGCGACGGGTTCGACCCGGGCGTGGCTGACATCGACGACGAGCTGCAGGCCCTGACGGAGGTGGTTGGCGCGCTTCATAACGACGTAAAGAGCTTGGATGCTTTGGGCGGTTACATGTCCCTGGGCGGCGACCTGAGCCTCACCGCAGTCAAGGTCCACGCGGACCAGTACCTTGAGCTTCTGGTTCAAAACTTCTCCCCTCATGCGCGGCCGCGACGCTGCGACCGGATCTAACCCTAGCCTGCATGTGACTCAGGTAACAGGAAAATCCTGAATGTTGCGGAAATGGGACATTTCCGCGCCGCTCAGCATGCGGCCGACGCAGTTGGGTCCATGACAGGCGAATGGTCCGGCGAGGCGGGAATTCCCGCCTCGCCGGACCGTTTGCGTGTCCCCGGGTGTTTTGCGCGCCCCCAGCCGTTCTGCGCTTCCCCCGGCCGTGCCGCCGGGCTTCCTCACGTGCTCGACGACGGCGGACGGCCGGGCGGGCAGCTAACTGCAGGTCGGGCTAACTCCGGGTCGGGTCGGGGCGCAGCGGCTCGGGCCCGGGGTCCGGCACCGGAAGCGGGCCGGGCGGCTCCGGCGTGGGAATGGGGTTCGGAGGTGCGGGACGGGACGGGTCCGGCCGCATCGGATCCGGTCCGGGCTCGGGCGGGAACGGCTCTGGTTCGTGCACTGGCGGGATGGTCATGCTTCCCCCTCAAAGGCTTGTGTGGGTTCCTTATTGCTGACGCGAGTTCAGGATACGCCGGGCGCCGGAGCGGGGACAGGGCCCGGCAGGCATGCGGGGAGCGCCAAAAGGGCAGCCTCTCCCCCGGTAGCGAACGGCGGCCCAAATGTCAGAGCGGCTCTATATATTGAGGAAATGACCCACACTCCGCTGCAGCAACCCGCAAGCTCCTCCGCCGCTGCCACGCCCCGGCCGCCCGTCGCCAAGAGGGTGCCGGCCGAGCGCACGCACCACGGGGATACCTTCCTGGACCAGTATGAGTGGCTGCGGGACAAGGAGTCCGAGGAGGTCGTGGCGCACCTGAAGGCAGAGAACGCCTACCAGGAAGCCCTCACGGCCCACCAGGAACCGCTGCGCGAGGCCATCTTCCAGGAGATCAAGGGCCGTACTAAAGAGACAGACCTGTCCGTTCCCAACCGCAAGGACGGCTGGTGGTACTTCAGCCGGTCCGTCGAGGGCAAGGAGTACGGCATCCAGTGCCGGGTCCGCGCCCAAAACACCGGCAATCCGGTAGCGGACTGGACACCGCCGGCGGTGGAGGCCGGCGTCGAGATCCCCGGCGAGGAAGTCCTGCTGGACGGCAACGTGGAAGCCGAAGGCAAGCCCTTCTTCTCCGTGGGCGGCACCGCCGTCACCATCGACGGAAACCTGTACGCCTACGCCGTGGACAACTCCGGCGACGAGCGGTTCACCCTGCGGATCAAGGACCTGCGGACCGGCGACCTGCTGCCGGACATCATCGAGAACGTCTTCTACGGGGTTTCCTTCTCCCCTGACGGCACCCGCATCTTCTACACCGTCGTGGATGATTCCTGGCGGCCGTACCAGGTCAAGTCCCACATCCTGGGCACTCCCGTCGCCGACGATGAGGTGATTTACCAGGAGGACGACGCCGCCATGTGGCTGGGCTTTGAACTCTCGTCGGACCGGCGCCATCTCGTGCTGGGGATCGGCTGCTCCGAGTACAGCGAAACGCGCCTGCTGCGCTTTGACGATCCTGACGGCAGCCTGTCCACCGTCATCTCCCGCAACGAACGCGTGCTTTACGAGGCCGAACCGTTCCTGCTCGAGGGCCCGGACGGGCAGAAATCCGAACGCATCCTCATCACCCACAACCGCAACGCCGTGAACTCGATGGTCTCCTTGGTGGACCCGGCGGAGCTGTCCAAGCCGCTAGCCGAGCAGCACTGGAGCACCGTCGTCGAGCATTCCGACGACGTCCGGGTCAACGGGGCGGGGGTCACCGCCACCCACCTCGTGGTCTCGATCCGGAAGGACACCATTGAGCGCGTCCAGGTGATGCCTCTGTCCGGGCTGGGCACGTCCGCCCAGCAGGCTCCGGTGGAGCCTGCATTCGACGAGGAACTGTACACCTCGGGGGTGGGCGGCTCCGACTACGAAGCTCCCGTCATCCGGCTGGGCTACACGTCCTACTTCACGCCGTCGCGCGTATACGATTTCGTCCTGCCTACCGCAGATCTGCCGGCGGGCGAACTTCTGCTGCGCAAGGAAAGCCCGGTGCTGGGCGGCTACGACGGCTCAGATTACGTGGCCACGCGGGAGTGGGCCGAGGCCGCCGACGGCACCCGTGTCCCCCTGTCTGTGCTGCGGCACAAAGCCGTCAAGCAGGACTCGACGGCGGCCGGCCTGGTCTATGGCTACGGTTCGTATGAGCTGAGCATGGACCCGGGCTTCGGCATCGCCCGGCTCTCGCTGCTGGACCGCGGGGTTGTGTTCGTCATCGCCCACATCCGCGGCGGCGGCGAACTCGGCCGGCACTGGTACGAGGACGGCAAGAAGCTCAGCAAGAAAAACACGTTCACGGACTTCATTGCAGCCACAGACTGGTTGGCGCAGTCCGGCTGGGTGGCACCGGACCGGATCGCCGCGCTGGGCGGATCCGCGGGCGGCCTGCTCATGGGCGCGGTGGCCAACCTCGCCCCGGAGAAGTACACCGCCATCGTGGCGCAGGTTCCATTTGTTGATCCCCTCACCAGCATTCTGGACCCGGAACTGCCCCTGTCGGCCCTTGAGTGGGAGGAATGGGGCAACCCGATCACCGATCCCGCGGTGTATGAGTACATGAAGTCGTACACGCCGTACGAGAATGTCCGCGAGGTGGCTTATCCGAAGATCGCGGCGGTGACGTCCTTCAACGACACCCGCGTGCTCTACGTGGAGCCGGCCAAGTGGGTGCAGGAACTGCGGAACAAGACCACAGGCAGCGAGCCGATCCTCATGAAGATTGAAATGGACGGCGGCCACGGCGGGGCCTCCGGCCGCTATGTGCAGTGGCGCGAGCGGGCCTGGGACTACGGCTTCATTGCGGATTCGCTCGCGGCCACTGAACTGCTGCCCGGCGCGGGGCTCAAATAGCCGATCCATTGGCTCCGGAAGTGCCTTTTTGAACGCTCAGAAGGGCATCTTCGGAGCAATGGGTGGGGTTTCGAGGGTTCTTGCCTGCGCTGAGGTTTCCAGAAATTAGTAATCCTGCTTACTATTGACGGGCATACGGGCTCGGTGCACCTGTCCGCTGGGGGCGGGGAATCCGACGCCGGAACTGGAGCATAGCGTGAGCCATGAACAGGGATTGACCCCGCTTTCCGACGACGAACTCAATGCGCAGGCGGGCACTGCCCTTCCGGATAAAGAAGTGGCGTCCGTACTCGACCTGAACGCCGACCTCGACCTGGGCATCAGCGCCGCCGCGCCGATTGACCTCGCCGTGGCGGCCAACGCCAACGTCGCAGCGCCGATTGACGCAGCGGCCTCGGCCAACATCCTGTCCTTCGGCTCGGAGTCACAGGCCCTCGCCGACCAGGGTGTCATCATCGACCAGGGAATCACGGCGGATGCCACGGCAGACTCCGCGCAGGACAGCACCATCACGCAGGGGTCAGGTGTTGACGGTGGGAGTGCCGACGGCGGAACCGCAGATGCCGCGGGCACAGGTACGGCCGCAACAGGCACCGAGGCGGCCGGAGCAGCCGGTGCAGGAACTGCCGGCACCGCTGCCCTGCCCGACGGAACCCTGCCGGACGGCACCATCCCCGATGGCACGCTTCCGGACGGCACAGGCGTCGGCGCCCTTCCCGTCGATCCGGCCGATGCCCTCGACGGAGACCTGCTCAATGTCAACGTGGATCTCGCGGCCGACGCCGACATCGCCGCCCCGATCAACGGCGCCGTGGCCGCGAACGCCAACGTTGCCGCGCCCATCGACGCCGCAGTTGCAGCCAACATCGGCTCGATCGACAGCGACGCCTTCGCCGTGGCCCAGCAGGACGCCATCATCACGCAGGACATCGACGGCGAGGCAACCGCATCGGCAGATCAGCAGTCTGATCTGCAGCAGTAGTTCCTGAATGAGCGCCAAACACAGCGGGCCGTCCGGCGTGGACGGCCCGCCGGTCTCCCGCACACCGCCACCGGCTCCCTCACCAGGGCTGACGGCGGCAGGTGAGTCCCCCGCCCGGGGAGCCCGCGCCGCCGCCGTCATCAGCCCTGACGCAAACGGCGAGGTGCCCGTACGGGCGGAGGGAATCCAGCTCATCGGCGAGGCCAAGGGATCCGGCTACCGGGAGGCCCCGTCGCTGGTCCGCCGCGCCGACGGCCAGACCATCCAGCTCACCCGGCTGCTTTTTCACGTTCTCGAAGCCATCGACGGTGTCCGGGGCATGGATGGGATCGCGGAGGTGGCCAGCACGCAGTCCGGCCGGCTCATCACCGGAGACAATGTCAGGACGCTGATCGAGGGACAACTGCTGCCGCTCGGCCTGCTGCAGCTGGCGGACGGGTCACAGCCGGAGGTCCGCCGATCGAATCCCCTGCTGGGCATGCGGTTCCGGTACACCGTCACGGACCCGGAGCGCACCCGGAAGCTGACGGCACCGTTCGCTGTGCTGTTTAATCCGCTGATCGTGGCAGTTGTCGCCGCAGGCTTCCTGGCCTCGTGCTGGTGGGTCCTGATGGTCAAAGGGCTGGCCTCCGCCACGCACGACGCCTTCGCGAACCCGTGGCTGCTCCTGCTGATTTTCGCCGTCACGGTGCTGTCGGCCGGTTTTCACGAATTCGGCCACGCCGCGGCAGCACGCCGCGGCGGCGCCACGCCCGGCGCGATGGGTGCCGGGCTGTACCTCGTCTGGCCAGCCTTCTACACGGACGTCACCGACTCCTACCGGCTAGGGCGTGGCGGCAGGCTGCGCACAGATATGGGCGGGCTGTACTTCAACGCCATCGTCGCGATCGCCACCATGGGTGTCTGGTGGGCCACAGGTTTCGATGCGCTGCTCCTGGTGGTGCTCACGCAGATCCTGCAGATGGTGCGCCAGCTCCTTCCCCTGGTCCGCTTCGACGGCTACCACATCCTGGCCGACGCCACGGGAGTGCCCGACCTCTTCCAGCGGATCCGCCCCACGCTGCTTGGGCTCCTGCCCTGGCGCTGGGGCAAGCCTGAACCCGAGGCGCAGGCCCTCAAACCGTGGGCGCGCGCCGTCATCACGGTCTGGGTCCTGGTCACCGTCCCCCTGCTGCTGCTCAGCTTGGTGCTGATGGTCGTCTCCTTCCCGCGGCTCCTGGGCACGGCATGGGCGAGCCTGCAGCATCAGCAGGCCCTTCTGTCCGGAAGCCTTGCGAGTGGAAACTTTGCTGACGGTGCCGTGCGCGTGCTGGCGATTGCCGCCGTCGCCCTTCCCGTGGTGGGCCTGGTGTACATGCTGCTCCGGTTGGCGCGGCAACTCCTCACGGGGCTCTGGACCAAAACCCGGGGCAGGCCGCTGCAGCGGGCCACCGCCTTGGCAGCGGTGGGCGCCGTCGCCGCCGGGCTCGCGTGGGCGTGGTGGCCGCTGCCCGACACCTACCGCCCGGTGCAGCCCTACGAACGCGGGACGCTCGCCGATGCCACGGCCGCCGTCTATCCCGTCCTGGCTGGTAGCGACGGCACACTTCACGAAGGCCGGACGGGACAGACAGTGGCCCTCTGGCCGGACGGCACGAAACTGCCCACGCGGGAGCAGCCGCAACTCAGCCTGGTGCTCGTGCCGAGACAGGGCGCAGCACCCGCTTCCGCGCCCGGCCAAACGGACCCGGGCAAAGACCAGAGCCAGCCGCCGCCGGACACAGACCAAAGTCCGGGTACTGCAACCGGTGACGCCACGCCACCGTCGTGGGTCTTTCCGTTCGACAAGCCCCCGGCCCCGGAGAAGGACGGCAACCAGGCCCTCGCCGTGAACACGGCCAACGGCTCCGTTAGCTACGACGTCGCGTTCGCGCTGGTATGGGCCGACGACGGGCCGGTGGACACCCGCAACGAGGCCTACGCCTTCGCCAGTTGCACGGACTGCGCGGCGGTGGCTGTCGGGTTCCAGGTGGTCCTGATCGTGGGCCAGGCGGACGTTGTGGTGCCCGAGAACCTCTCCGCCGCCGCGAACTACAACTGCGTCCGGTGCCTGACGTACGCCCTGGCCAGCCAGCTGGTGCTCACCCTTGACGGGCCGCTCAGCACGGACGGCATGGCCCGGCTCGACGCTCTGTGGCAGGAGATCGCCGAGTTCGGACGGACCCTGCAGGGCGTTCCCCTGTCCGAGATCGAGGGACGGTTAAGCGCCTACAAGGAACAGCTCATGGAGATCATCCGGACCGACCCTAGCGCCAAGCCCCAAACCGGCACCGCTCCGTCGCAGGGATCATCGCCGTCGCCCGGAGCCAGTGGCGGGTCTGCCCCGGGCCCGGGATCCCAGCCAGGGACGCCGGACCAAACGGCGTCGTCAGGTGTGCAGTCGCCAAGTGTGCAGTCGCCAGGTGCGCAGTCGTCGGGTGCGCCGCCGCCAGGACCGACGGCGGACCCCGCCGTTCCCGCACCGGGAACGGGCACGACGCCGGTCCCCGCCCCAGCCCCCACAGGTGGGGCCCTGGACCCGGCGGCTACGGCTCCTGCCAGCGCGGCGCCCGCGTCACCGACGCAGGACACGGCAGGCCCGTAGCCCCCGGCAAGTCGTCGAATTACCGAAAGTGGCCGCCTGAGACCCCGGCCAGGCGGCCACTTTTGGTGATCAGCGGAGCTGAGAGACGTGGGACAACGGTCTAAGCAGCGAAATGCCGAGCGCGGGCCACAGGGCTCCTGCTGAACGGCGATGTGTCCCAGGCAACATATATTAAAAAGATGCTATCGGCGCTCAAGAAATACCTGCTCCTCCCGAAACTGGCGAAGCTGTCCTCCAACGCGCCAAAAGACCCCCGTGTGGCCTGGGACCAGTACTGGGGCCGGGTCGGTGCCACTGGCGCCCGCGGCGACGTGCTGTGGGATTCCGGCAGTGACCACGAGCTGCAGGCGTATCTGGAGCACCTGACGCGGCAGCTGGACCCCAACATTCCCATCGTCGATGTCGGGTGCGGCAGCGGGGTTTTCAGCCGCGCGCTTGTCGCCTACTTTCCGTATGTTCTGGGGGTGGACGTCTCAGCCAACGCAGTCTCCCGTGCGGCCGCCGAATCTGAAGGACTGGAGCGGGTCTCCTACGTCGCGGCCGACATGACAGCCCCCGCGGGCACCCGTACCGTGGCCGTCGCGCTGGCCGCAGCCGGATTCTCCGGTGAAGCCAACATCTTTATCCGGGGCGTCTTCCACGTGCTGAAACGGCCTTCCCAGGCCGCGTTGGCCGGACAGTTGCATACGCTCGTGGGCAAACGCGGCCGCGTGTTCCTGTCCGAGACCAACTTCCGCGGAAATCCCATCCAGTACGTCAGCCATCTTGGCGCGACGCTGCACTCAATCCCCGGCCCTTTGGAAAAAGCCATCCGCGCCCTGCCCATCCCGGGCCGCTTCGGTGCCGAGCAACGCAGGCGGGCCTTTCCGGAGGCCCGGTGGGATGTAGTGGAAGACGGCCCGGTCACCATTGAAACCCGGCCCCTCACGTCCGTTGACCGGCCGGAACAAATCCCGGGCTATTTCGCCGTGCTCCAGGCGCGCTGAGGGCGTGAGGGAGCCGCCGGAGGACCGCCGGGCAGGACTTGGGGCTACCTGAGCTTCAGCCAGGCGAGGGCGTCAGCCTCGGACGTGAAAAACCTCGTGGGGCACGGGAGCTTGCTGATGCCCAGGAAGAAGTTGGCCAGCACCCGGTCCACCGGAGACGAACCGAGCAGCGCGATCCTTGAGGCCTGGCACGGACGGCCGAAGACGGCACGCGCGCCACGGCTCACATCGGCAGTCGTGGCCATGTCCACGAGCATGGGATGCCGGTTCTGACCGCAAAGGAGGTTCACCCTCTCCATGGCAGCCTCGGCATCGGCCTCGTTAATGCTGGCGTTCCGCGCCCAGGTCAGCCGAAGGAGCTGTTCGGGATCCAATTCCAAGTCGAACAGCGTGTGCCGGCCCGTGCTGTGGGAATCCAAATCAAACCTCCGCGGTGGGTAAGGGGACAAGTATCAAGGTACAGCCATTCCGTACGCGGCCAACGCTCCGCGGACTGATAATGTGAGTCCAAAGTCACGGTAGCCTCAAGAGGCACTCGCAACACAGGGGGCACATGGTCCAGGCACCGGCGGAGTCTGCCTCCGTACCTCGCGAGGCGGTGGTCGCGCTCACCGATGCTGCCCGCCTGGACGCCGTGGCGTCGGTCCTCACCGAAGCGGGTTTTTCCGTACGCAAAGCGCCCGACGCCACATCACTCGCCGGCGCTCTGGAAGGCAACAGCGCCGCCGTCGTACTTCTTGATACCGAACTGACGGACGGGTACGCGTGGGAGGGCACCCCGGTGCTGCTGCTGGTTGACCTCGCCGGCGACTTCGACCTGGCCCAGCTCGAACCTTGGGGCATCGCCGACTACATCTCCTACGACGCAGCCGCCCGTGAGCTGACCCACCGGGTGGAAACGCTGATTGGCCGGGCCCGGGAACGCCGCCGCATCCGGGCTGAAGCCGAGTTCCTGCGTGAAAGCCTCCGGAACGTCTCGGCCGCCATCCGCGGCACCAACAGCCCCCAGCAGATGGCGGGGCACTTGGTCCGCGGCTTCGGGGAATCCCTTGGGGTGGACCATGTCTGGTTCACCACCTTCCAGGATTCGCGCGTGCCCAGGATCAGCGCCCAGTGGTGCCTACCCGGCCACTCCAAGCTGCCGGACACGCTCGGTTCCTTCGAGGAAGCTGCCCGGGAGCAGACGACGTCGCTGTGGTCGGCGGCCGAGGCCCTCGCGGTTCCGGACCACCAGACGGAACAATCGGCAGCACTGGCCGAGGGATTGCGGGAGTGGTCCGGCCTGGGCCCGGTGCGCGCGTCGGTTGCCCTGCCGGTGGGAGAAGGCGAGACGGCCTTGGGCATCGTCTGGATAGCGCAGGTGGCGGGACCCCGCGACTGGACCAGGGCCGAGATCGCCCTCATCCAGCACGTCGCCGGCAACCTCGCCCACAGCCTCATCCAGGGCCACCTGATCAGCGCCCAGTTGCAGGTGCTGCAGCAGCTCCGGGAACTGGACAAGGCCAAGACAGACTTCCTGGCCACGGTCAACCACGAGCTCCGCACGCCGCTCACGTCCATCACGGCCTACCTCGACATGATCCGCGATGGAGCCGGCGGCCCAGTTCCCGCGGGCATCGAATCCATGATGGACGTCATCTCGCGGAACTCCGACCGCCTCCGACGGCTGATCGAGGACATGCTTACGGTCTCCCAGCAGGACACCCCCGGCACCCTGAGCCTCAAGCAGGTGGAGCTCGGCCAGGTCCTGCGGATCGTCGTGGCTGCATTGCGCCCGCTCGCCGAGTCGCGGAACGTCACCATCTCCGGCGCCGACTCGCACGAGGACGTCAAGGTCCAGGCCGACGAGGCCCAGCTGGAGCAGGTCTTCACCAACATCGTGGCGAACGCCATCAAGTTCACGCCCCATGGCGGCCGGATCAGCATCACCTTCATGTCCGCTGACTCCGCGGGCGGGAGCCCGTGCGCCGCCGTCAGCATCACGGACACGGGGGTGGGGATTCCCGATCAGGAAATCGCCCAGGTGTTCACGCGTTTCTACCGGGCATCCAATGCTTCCTCTGCGGCCATCCCGGGCAGCGGCCTGGGACTCGCCATCGCACAGGACATCGTCCGCCGCCATGGCGGCACACTGGATCTTTCGTCCGTTCTGGGCAAGGGAACCACCGTATCCGTGACCCTTCCGGTCGACGGGCCCCCGGCCGAGGACGGCGGCGAGAACGACGACGCAGGGCCCGGGGGGCCCACGCCCGGCGACGAATCAACCGGCTGAGGCCAAACGAAAGCCGCCCCGGCCGTGAAGGTCCGGGGCGGCTTTCGCGGATCCGCTTGGCCAGGGGCCAATCCTAGTGGGGCCACCAGCCGACGCTGGCGTAATTGACCTCGGAGTTCGAAGAGGAGGACGTGGTGGTGTCCTTCTCCTTCGGCGCCGCGTTGGCAGGAGCGGCGAAGCCTGCAACTGCAAGGATGCCGGTCATAACAAGTGTTGCGGCAAGTTTCTTCATCCGCTGTCCCCTTCGTCGTTGTAGCTGTAAACCGAATGCACATTACGGGCGACAGTATACGGTCATCAGATCAAGGTTTGGTCAAGTCAAATCCTGTCAATTCCGAAGGATTTGCCATGTTTTTTCCGCCCGTTCTTGCATTTGCCGTAATAAGCGTTGTTCTGCCTCGTACCCCGTCCTCCCGTGGACTGGATTGTGGATAATTGGGAGCATGCCTATGCAGCGTGACCTGTCCCCCTTCGTGATTGCAGAGCTGGCCGCGCGCGAAAGCTGGAAGCGGCGGGACTACACCGCCGGACACGACCAGGCCGGGCACGCCGCGGAACTGGCCCGGGAGGCCGGTGACGAGCTGCGCTGGTGGAAGATGGTGCTGCTGCAGGCCGAATGCCTGCGGGACCAAGGCGCCATGCAGGAGTGCCAGAAGCTCGCCGCGGAACTCGCAGCCCATCCGGTTGCGGGTTCGGCCCCCGACCTGGGTGCCCGGGCCGCAATGCTGCTGGCGCATTCGCTGCAGGGCCTTGGCCGGCTCCACGAGGCAGTGGATGCTGCCTCCACCGCAGCCGGCCTGGTGGCCGGCGACTTCGAGAACGTCTACCTGCACATCCATGCCCAGCAGGCCCTGATCGCCGCCCTCGCGGAAAGTGGCCGGCTCGAGGACGCCTGGCAGGAGTGCATGGACCTGGAGTCCCTGCTCACCGACCACGTGGACGAAGATACGGCCGGCAAGGCCTACTGGGTTATTGGCAACGTCGCGTTCCTCAGCAACCGGGTCAGTGAAGCCGGCCGTTACCACGACCTGGCCGCGGGCAAACTCTCCCCTTCGCAGGACGTCGCCCTGTGGGCCCGCTTCAACCGCGCCTCCGCGGAAATGCGCCTGCAGGCCAAACTGGCTGACGCCGCAACGCTGCGCTGCATCGAACGCGCCGAACTTGCCACCGAAGTGGTGGGCGGCAGCGAACGGGACATCCTTGAGATGTCCCTGGTCCGTGCCCACTGGTGCTTCCTCACCGGGGACATGGAGACGGCAATCAGCCTCCTGACTCCGCTCCGCAGCAAGTTCCCCATCCTTGCCACCCAGACCGCGGCGGAAGCTACCTTCATCCTGGGCAAGGCACTGATGGCGCAGGGACACGAACCGGAATCGCTGCAGATGCTTGACGATGCCGCTACGCTGTTCGATACAGCTGCTGCACCGGAGCGTAGCGCCACCGTCCGTGGTTTCATCGCCTCAGCGGAGCCTTCGGACCGGAGCCAACAGCAATTTCTCCAGGGGGGGTAAATGCCAGAAGCCAGAGTGTTTCCCGGTGCCGCGCCGCTGGAGCCCGGGGCTCCCCCCGCCGCTGCCGTCTTCACCGTGTTGCCCGACCTTGCCGTCAAGGCGGTCCTCCCGCCCGGCACGCACCTAAACGAGGCTGCGGCCGCCCAACTGCACAGCCGCCTCGGCGAGCTGGCGGGAGACCGGAGGGTCGCCGTCGTACTTGAACTGACGGGAGTGGCCTCCGTGACCCGCGCGGCACGGGCTGCCTATGCAGCGATCCCGTCGGTATCCGCTTGGGCGATTTTGGGCGACTCGCCGGTGGACAGGCTGCTGGGGCACTTTCTGCTGGGCGGCGAATTCAGCTCCGTGCCAGCCCGTTATTTCAGCGACGAGAACGACGCCCTCAACTGGTTGAGCCGCCTTGACCATGTTCTCTAACGACGATCCCCGGCTGGGGAAGCTGCTCGACGGAATCGTCCGCCTGGCAGCCGGGGAACTCCACTCGCGCATTGAAATCTCCGAGGCCAGGGACGAGCTGGACGCGGTGATCATGGGCACCAACCTGCTCGCCGAGGACCTGCAGATCATCTACCAGGAGCTCGAGGAGCGCGTGGACTTGCGCACGCGCATGCTCAACGCGGCGCACGAAGAGCTGCAGCAGATGGCGCTCACCGATGCCCTGACGGGACTCTACAACCGGTCGGCGCTGGTCAGCGCCGTCAACGCGGCCCAGGCAGAGGTGGCCGACGGCGGGCTTCCGCCAGCGTTGCTGCTGCTGGACCTGGACGCCTTCAAGAGCATCAATGATTCGTACGGCCACTCGATGGGCGACCAGGTGCTGGCAACGGTCGGCGCACGGATCCGCTCGTGCGTGCGCGACGGCGACATGGTGGCCCGGCTGGGCGGCGACGAGTTCGCCGTCCTGCTCCCTGCCACCACGCCGGCCAAGGCAGCCGCCGTCGGAAACCGGATCCTGGATTCGCTCAACGGAACCCTTCAAGTGGACGGCAAGACCATCCGATGCGGCGCGAGCCTGGGGCTTCGGATTGCGGATCCCGGCGAGACGTCGGAGGAACTGCTGATTGAGGCGGACATCGCGATGTACGCCTCCAAGGCCGATGGCCGCAACAAGCTGCGTGTGTTCGAACCGGCCATGCTGCATGCCCGGCAGCTCCGCAACCAGCTGGTGGGGGAACTGCGCGAGGCTATCTCCAACGACCAGCTGGTGCTGTACTACCAGCCGGTCATCGAACTTGCCTCGGGCAAAATTGAAGGCGTGGAGGCACTGGTCCGCTGGAAACACCCCAAGCGCGGCTTGATCATGCCGGACGAATTCATCCCCATCGCCGAGGAAACCGGGCTCATCTCGGAGCTCGGCAACTGGGTGCTGAAGAATGCGGTGGAGCAGCTCCGGCTCTGGAGATCGTCTCCCGCAACCCGCCGGCACAACTTCGATATGCGCATCAACATTACGGCGGCAGACCTTCAGCGGCTCCAATTCATCGAGGACGTCCGGGAAGCGCTCACCGCCGCGGACCTCGAACCGTCGCTCCTGGTCCTGGAGCTCACCGAAGGCGCGATTATCCAAGGCAACGAGCTCGACAGGTACACGCTCGCCAGCCTCCGGAAGCTAGGCGTGGGCCTGGAGATCGACGACTTCGGCACCGGGTACTCGTCCATCAGCTACCTCCGGCGCCTGCCCGTGGACCGGGTCAAGGTGGACCGGACGCTGCTCACTGCCCTCGGCAGCGACCCCGCGCAGCCGGCCCTGATCGCCGCCATCCTCCAGCTCATCCGGGCCTGCGGGCTTGAGGCCGTGTGGGAGGGCGTCGAGAACGCGGAGCAGGCCGAGCACCTCCGCAGCACGGGCTGCATCAGCGGGCAGGGCTACTACTTCAGCCGCCCTCTCCCCGTTGCCGAGTTCACCGAGCGCCTGGCCAGGCAGGACGTCTGGCCAGGCTGATCCCCATCGGTTGCTCCGTAGATGCCGTTTTGAAGGCTCATAAGGGCATCTACGGAGCAATGGACGAGCGCCTAGCCTCCGACGACGGCGGCCGTTGCCTCGGCGATGGCGCGCTCTTCGTCCGTGGGCACCACCAGCACGGGGATCCCGGATGCCTTCGTGGAAATCACGCGGGGTTCCTTGGACCGCTCACTGTTCAGCCCGGCGTCGAGTTCGATGCCCAGCGCCCCCAGCTTCTCCCCCACCAGGGCACGGAACTGGTGCGAGTTCTCGCCGATCCCGGCGGTGAACACCAGCGCCTGGGCCCCGCCGACCGCCACGTGGTAGCCGCCGATGTACTTGGCCAGCCGGTAGGAGGTGACCGCCAGCGCGGTGGCCGCGCGGGAATCACCGGACTCGGCCGCCTCCACCACCGAACGCATGTCGTTGTTGCCGGCCAGCCCCTTGAGCCCAGACTCCCGGTTGAGCATCGAATCGAGGTCCTCGGCGTTCCAGCCGGTGCGGGCCAGGAACACCAGAATGGACGGGTCCAGGTCGCCTGAGCGGGTGCCCATGACCAGGCCCTCCAGCGGCGTGAAGCCCATCGACGTGTCCACGGACTTGCCGCCCCGGATCGCCGTGATGGATGCGCCGTTGCCCAGGTGGGCGATCACGCCGTCGAACTCCTCCACCGGGATGTCCAGCAGCGCGGCAGCCCGGTTCGTGACATATTCGTGCGAGGTCCCGTGGAAGCCGTACCGGCGGATCCCGTGGTTGGTGTAGAGCTCGTCGGGAACGGCGTAGCGCCAGGCGTGCTCGGGCAGGCTGCGGTGGAAGGCGGTGTCGAACACGGCCACCTGCGGCATGTCCGGCCACTTCCTGGTGATGGCGCGGATCCCCAGCACGTTGGCGGGGTTGTGCAGCGGCGCCAGCGGGTTGAGCCGCTCGATGGCGCGGGTGATCTCGTTGTCGATCAGCACCGGCGCGCCGAACCGCTCGCCGCCGTGCACCACCCGGTGCCCCACCGCGTCCAGCTGCCGCTCGCCCAGCACCTCATGAATGGCCGCGTCCACCTGCTCGAGGGCTTCAGCATGGTCCGCCGGGCCCACCACCTCACCGTCGCCCTGGCCGCCGTTGGACACCCCGATCCGCTCGATCAGTCCCTCGGTGAGGACGCTGCCTTCGGCGACGTCGCGCACCTGGTACTTGAGCGAGGACGAGCCGGAGTTGATGACGAGCACGAGCATGGGGCCTCCTAAGCCTGGGCTGCTGAAACGGCGGACGGTTCGGCGGACGGTTCTGTGGTGCTGGGGGTTTCCAAAGGGACGGCCGGGCCCTGCGCCTGGATGGCGGTGATGGCCACCGTGTTCACGATGTCCTCCACGGTGCAGCCGCGGGAGAGGTCGTTGACGGGCTTGCGCAGCCCCTGCAGGACGGGCCCGACGGCGACCGCCCCGGAGCTCTGCTGCACCGCCTTGTACGTGTTGTTGCCCGTGTTGAGGTCCGGGAAGATGAACACGGTCGCCTGCCCGGCGACGGACGAGCCTGGCATCTTGGACTCGGCGATGGAAGCATCCACGGCGGCGTCGTACTGGATGGGGCCTTCGACGGCGAGGTCCGGGCGGCGCTCACGGACCAGGTCGGTGGCCTGCCGGACTTCCTCCACCGCAGACCCCGAGCCCGAGCCGCCGGTGGAGTACGACAGCATGGCCACCCTCGGCTCAACGCCGAACTGGCCCGCGGTCTCCGCCGAGGCCAGGGCGATGTCCGCGAGTTGCTCCACGTTCGGATCCGGGTTCACCGCGCAGTCGCCATAGACCAGCACCCGGTCCGGCATGAGCATGAGGAACACCGAGGAGACGATCTTCACTCCCTCCCGGGTCTTCACGAACTCCAGCGCCGGGCGGATGGTGTGCGCGGTGGTGTGTGCGGCGCCTGAAACCATGCCGTCCACCACGCCCAACTGGACCATCATGGTGCCGAAGTAGCTTTCGTCCTGCATGACCTCCAGCGCCCGGGCCAGGTCCACGCCCTTGTGCGCCCGCAGCTCGGCGTACCTCGCGGCGAAGTCCTGGCGCAGCTCGGATGTTGCGGGGTCCACGATGTTGATGCCGGCGAGATCGATGCCCCGGCTGGCGGCGAGCTCCCGGATGTCGGCTTCCCGGCCCAGCAGCGTCAGGTCGCAGACGTCCCGGCGGTGCAGGATCTCGGCGGCCTTCAGGATCCGGATGTCCTTGCCCTCCGGCAGCACGATGTGGCGGCGCTGCGAGCGGGCGCGTTCGATGAGGTCGTGCAGGAACCGCAGCGGGGTCATCCGCTCGGCACGGGGCAGATGCAGGCGCTCGAGCATCTCGGCCTCGTCCACCTGCCGGGACCACAGGCCCAGCGCGGAGGCCACCTTGCGCCGGTGGCCGCTCCAGATCTCACTGCGGACCTCGGACACACGCCGGGCCGTGGTGTACGTGTCATCCTCCGTGGCGAACACTGGGAACGGCGCGGAGGCCAGCAGCGGGTAAATGTTCGCGTCAGGCGCCAGGCCGCCGGTGAGGATCAGCCCCGACGGCACCGGGAACTCGGGCGAGAACGACGACGCCAGGCAGGCCACCATCACGTCCGCCCGGTCACCCGGCACGATTACCAGCGCGCCGTCGTCGAGCACGTTCAAAAAGTTGCCCACGTTCATGGCGGCGACCTTGACGTCACGGACGTCCCGCTCCATGTCCGCGCGGCCGGCGATCTGCCGCACGCCCAGCGCCGCAGCCACCTCCCCGGTGGTGGGCCGCGCGATGTCCTCCAGTTCCGGGAAGACGTACACCGGCCGGCCGGACGCGCCCGGCTTCACGGCGGTAACGATCGCGTCCACGTCCTCCGGGTCTGCCCGGTTCACCATCATGGCCAGCAGCGAGCACTTCTCGGCGGCGAGCTCCTTGCGGGCGACGTCGACGGCGGCGGCAGTCTCCGCCACGCTGCGCCCCTTGGCGCCTACCACCGCGACGACGGAGGCGGCCAGGTTGTTCGCGAGCCGCGCGTTAAGGTCGAATTCGACGGCGGCATCCTGGCCGGTGAGGTCGGTGCCCTCCACGATCACGACGTCGCAGTGCCGGCCCATCTCGGCGAAGATCTCCACGCATCGGGAGTCGATGTCCTCGCGCTTGCCCTCGGCGAGCAGGCCCCGGACCTCGGTGAATGTCAGCCCGCCGCAGCAGCGCTGGTCGTCCAGGTCGAAGCGGGATTTCATGAGCGCCACCATCGGATCCGCGCCGGCGTCATCGCCATGGACCACGGGTTTGAAGAATCCGATCCGGTCCGCGTGCCGGTGGAGCGTGTCCGCCAGGCCCAGCGCTATGAGCGACTTGCCCGATCCCGGAGTGGTCGCACTGACATATATCCCCTTGGCCATGATCTGTCCTCTGGTTGGAAGCTCCTGCGTGGAACGTACTGCATTGGACGTGCCGGTTTGCCGACAGCACGCGCCGGGGCGCGCACTCCCCATACTTTCACTTGTTGCCGCGCTTCCGGGAGCAGACAATGGTGTTGATTGCCACGTCGGCGCACATTCGCCGTCCCGGACCCGGAGTGGGCCAGCGCCCCGGGACCGGCCCATCCGCAGCAGCCTGTCAGCTGCAACGTCCTGAACAGCAGCCTCCCGGGCTGCACAGTTCCTGAACGATGGTGGTCCCGATGAACCCCGCTGGCCGCGCTTCCGATCCATCCGCCGCTTCGTCTCCCCGTCCCCTGCGCCGGCTCATCGCTGCCCGCCCGGTGGCAGCGTTCCTGGTCATTGCGATCGCGCTGACGTGGGTGGCGCTCATCCTGTCCATCGCGCTGCTTGGCAACGCGGTGCCCGGCATCCTCGCCGAACTGCTCATCCTGCTGGGAACGGCCGTCCTGGTGACCCGGACCGCCGACGGCAAGCCCGGCGTCCGGTCCCTGTTCCGCCAAACCGTCCGCTGGCGCGTCGGAGCAGGCTGGTACGTGGCGGCGGTCCTTGCCCTGCCCGCGCTGACCGTGCTCGTCGCGGCCGCCACCGGCACCTTCCATCAGCCCACGGACGGATGGGCCACGCTGGCTGGGTCATACCTGCTGAACACCCTGATCGTTGGCGCCCTGCTGGGGAACATCTGGGAGGAGCTCGCCTGGACGGGGGTGGTCCAGCGCCGGCTGATGGAGCGCTACGGCCTGCTGACCGGCAGCCTGCTCACCGCCATTCCCTTCGCTCTCATCCACCTCCCGCTGGCCTTTGCGGACAAGGGCTTCGGCGCCACCGCGTGGCCCGATGTGGCCCTCGCGTGGGGCGTGCTGCTGGTCTTCGCCCCGCTGTTCCGTCTGATGGTGGGCATCGCCTACCTCGGAACGGGCCAGAGCCTGCTGATTGTGGCCCTCCTCCATGCCTCGTTCAACGCCTCGGAGCAGACGAAACTAGCAGTGTTCGACGGCGCGTGGCAGCAGATTGCCGCGGCCACCGTTTTGCTGGTGGTTTTGGCGCTGCTCCGGAAATTCCGCACACTGACGGCGGAGGCGGGTCATGGCGCAGCCGTCGCCGGCTGAGCAGCCCATGCCCGCCAGGCGCGCATTGCACGCCGGCGGCGCGGACCGCCGTCGGTCCCGGAAGGAAGGGGCGCGGCACCGGACCGTACCGCGGCGCGGAACTAAAGCACGGCGCCGGACCATAGGGCCGCGCGGGGCCCTGACCTGGCCGGCGGGCCACCGGCTCCCGCTGTTCTTTGCCCTGGCCTTCGCCATTTCATGGATGCTTTGGCCGCTGACCCTCCTCAACCCGAACAGCTCGCCCCTGATACCGTTCGGACCGGCTTTGGCCGCGGCCATCACCGCCTACCTCGCAGGCGGCAAGGCCGAGTTGCTCCGGCTGCTCCGGCAGCTGGCCCGCTGGCGCGTGGCCGGCCGCTGGTACTTGGCGGCCGCAGGCCTGCCCTGCCTGCTGGTGGCGGTCTCTGCCGGCCTCACCGTCTCCGGCGGCGCACCCGCCCCGGAGCTTGGCCCGAACCCGGGCTGGTTCATGCTGCTGGGCACCTTCGCGTTCACGCTGGTGGCGGTGGGCCTCTTCGAGGAGCTGGGCTGGCGCGGCTACGCCCAGCCGCTCCTGCAGCGGGACCGCCCGGCCCTGTCCGCGGCGCTGCTCCTCGGGCTGGTGTGGGCGGCATGGCACCTGCCGGAGCTGCTGTCGGATCCCACGGGGCAGCGGCCGCCGCTTCCGTTCCTGCTGATGGTCCTGGCGCAGTCCGTGCTGCTGGCCTGGCTCTACAACAGCAGCGGCAGCGTGCCCATCTGCATGGTCTTCCACGCGGCATTCAACACCTCCGGGGCCCTGGTCTTCCCCGCCATGCTGGGACCCGACTACCTCACGCTCTGGTGGACCGTGGCGCTCCTCCATGTCCTGGCAGCGCTGGTGGTCATCGCAGTCGCCGGACCCCTCCGGCTGGCCCGCACCCTTGACACGAACCCCTCCAATGGGATTACCTAATGAACGATCGGTAAATAAAGCTGGAGGCAACGACGCATGGCTGAAACGGCAATTCCCAATGTGACCCACCACATCCTTGAGAACGACTACGCCTCGGAATGGATGGGCATAGAAGTCCTCGCCCTCAGCGACGGCCACGCGACCGTCCGGATGACCCTCCGGCAGGAAATGCTCAACGGCTTTGGCATGGCCCACGGCGGAATGATCTTCGCCTTCGCAGACACCGCCTTCGCCCTCGCCTGCAACCCCGCGTCGCCCGCCGACCCCGACAGCATCACCGTTGCTGCCGGCGTCGACATCAACTTCCTCAAACCGGCCTACCAGGGCCAGGTGATCACCGCCGTTGCCGACCGCCGCTCCAGCGCTGGCCGCAGCGGCCTCTACGACATCCAGATCTTCGCTGCCGATCCCGGTGCCGCGGCCAGTTCCGGCCAGCCGGGGGAACTCATTGCCGAGTTCCGCGGACGCAGCCGTACCATCCCCAAGAAGTAGGAAGCAGACCATGACCCTCCACGCCCCTGAACCCACTGTCGCTGCACGCACTGTCGCCGCACCCGCAGACGCCGTGCTCGACCCTGAGGAGACCATGTCCCGGGACGAACTTGAGGCGCTGCAGCTAAGCCGGCTCCAGCACACGGTCGCGTACGCCTACGACAGGGTCCCGCTGTACAAGCGCAAGTTCGACGACGCCGGCATTCACCCCTCGGACCTGCGCGAACTCGCCGACCTCGGCAACTTCCCCTTCACCACCAAGGAGGACCTGCGCCAGGAGTACCCCTTCGGCATGTTCGCCGTCCCCCAGAGTGAGGTGGCACGCGTGCACGCCAGCTCCGGCACCACTGGCCGGCCCACCGTCGTCGGGTACACCAAGCAGGACCTGGCCGACTGGGCCAAACTGGTGGCCCGCTGCCTCCGCGCCTCCGGCGTGCGTCCGGGCATGAAGGTCCACAACGCCTACGGCTACGGCCTGTTCACCGGCGGGCTGGGTGCCCACGCCGGTGCCGAAGCGCTCGGCTGCACGGTGATTCCGATGTCCGGCGGGCAGACCGAACGCCAGATCCAGATGATCCAGGACTTCAAGCCGGACGCCATCCTGGCCACACCCACCTACCTGCTCACCATCGCCGACGCCATGGCGCACATGGGCATCGACCCCACCTCGACCTCGCTGAAGTACGCGGTGCTCGGTGCGGAACCGTGGACGCAGGAAATGCGCCACGAGCTCGAAGTCACCATGAACATCAAAGCCTGCGACATCTACGGGCTCTCCGAGGTCATGGGACCCGGCGTCGCGGGCGAATGCGTGGAGACCCAGGACGGCAGCCACATCTGGGAGGACCACTTCCGGCCGGAGATCATCGACCCCTTCAACCCCGCGCCGGGCAAGGAGAACGTACTGGGCGACGGGGAACACGGCGAGCTGGTCTTCACTTCGCTTACCAAGGAAGCCCTGCCGATCATCCGCTACCGCACCAAGGACCTCACCCGACTGCTTCCCGGCACCGCGCGCCCGGCACACCGCCGGATGGGGCGCATCACCGGCCGCAGCGACGACATGATCATCCTCCGCGGCGTGAACCTCTTCCCGTCCCAGATCGAGGAAATCGCCCTGCGGATCCCCGAGCTCAGCCCGCACTTCCAGCTCGAGCTGACCCGGCCTGAGGGCCAGCGCATGGACCAGCTGACCGTGAAGATCGAGCGCCGTGACAATGTCACCACCGGTCAGAGCACGACGGCGGCCCGCACCCTGCGCGAGCAGATCAAGATCCACGTGGGTTCTTCGTGCACCGTTGACGTGGTGGAGCCCGGATCGCTCGAGCGCTCCAACGGCAAGCTGCGCCGGATCTACGACCTGCGGCCGAAGGGATAGGTCCGACGAACTCCGCACGCGGGGACCCGCCTGCCGGCGGGTCCCCGCGCTGGGTTTAAGGGCCGTCAAGGCGTGATCGACCAGCCGAACATCATGGCGTGGTCCTCGTGCGCCAGGTTGTGGCAGTGCCCCACATAGGGTCCGACGAAGTCCCGGAAACCCCGGTAAATGATCACGGACTCACCGGGATCGAGGGCCACGAGGTCTTCCTTCGAGACATCGTCGGGATGACCGGAATCTGCTCCGCGCGTTACGTCCCTGCCGTTGCGCATGACTGTCCGGTGCTCCTCCATGTGCAGGTGAAACGGGTGGACCCAGCCGCCGCCGCTGTTGCGGATCTCCCACAAGTTGAAGCTGCCCTTCCTTTGCTGGGCCAAAGGTGTGCGTCCGGCAGGGTTTCTCAGGCTCGCCGCCACTGCCGCCGGCTCGAAGGGCTTGCCGTTGATGAGCCACTCGGTCTCCCCTCCCAGGGTGCCGCGCTTCACTTCGAAGATCAGGCGGTTGTGCAGCATGGTCTGCCAGTTGCTCGGCAGCGGCGGCAGCGGACGGAGAGCCGCGGGGATCCGGCTGTCGTCCGGAGCATCGTCGCCGATCACGAACTTCAGAACGGGCACCCTGTACTTCGGGTCGGGCAAGAACCGGGACGAGTTGCTCCACATCCGGCCGTTGGGCATCTTCATCACATTGGTGAGGTAGACGACGTCGCCCTTGGTGGTTGGTGTACCGTCCTGGTACCGGGTGAAATCAACAATTACTTCGCGTCGCTTGGCCGGCCACAACTCAAAGGAGTCGCGTTTGATCGGAACGGGCAACAGCCCGCCGTCGGACGCGATCTGCGTGAACTGCATGCACTGTTGGCCGTCCGGGATACGGTACTGGCCCTCAAGCTCGTCGCCCTGGTAGCCCAGCGATGCCGACGATTTTGGTCCCTGGGTGGAGCTCATCAGCTTGAACTCATAAATCCTTGAGACCGAGGCATCCAGGAACCGGAAGCGGTACTTGCGCCGCTTCACCTCCAGCACCGGGGAAGCGGTGCCGTTTACGGTGAAGATGTCGCCCACGAAGCCATGGTTGGGAAAGTGCTTGTAGAACGTCTTGCCCCACCATTCGGGGTGCTCGGCCGGGTTTTTGGCAGCCGGGAACTCCTTCTGCACGTCGTGGATGTCCTTGTGCACGGTTTCGCCGTCGTCCAGCCGGCAGTCGTAGAAGGCCAGCGGAATATCGTATTTGACGTCGAAGGATCCGTCCGGGTTGTTGGTGCGGACGCCCGGAAGCCGCAGACCCTGCCGCTCGTCGCCCATATCCATGCCGTACTTCGGGTCATAGATCGGGTACAGGCCCACCATGCCCTTGTAGACATTCGATCCGGTGTGGTCCATCCGGTGGTCATGGAACCAGAAGAAGCTCTGCTTCTCCCGGTCATCGTTGCCCGCCGGCCAGTTCAGGTAGAGGTTGTCCACGAACATCTTCGGCAGGTAGCCCGGCAGCTTCGGCCCGGCCACCATCGAATAGTGCGGGTTGCCGTCGCTCTCCGGGGCGGTGTGGCCGTTGTGCAGATGGGTCAGGAAGGACCAGTCCGGCGAACCGAAGTCCTGCCGGTCCAGGTTCAGCGGGTTCTCGTCCAGGTGATTCGCGAACCGCACCAGCGCCGGCCTGCCATACTCGGCGTTGATCATCGGCCCGGGGAAGGTTCCGTTGAAGCCGTAGATCGTGCTGGGAGGCAACGTGCGCTTCGTGCCCGCGGCAATCCTTCTGCCGGATGAGTCGTACGACCGCGTTGGATTGCCGTCTGAGTCGATCGGCAGCACCTGCGAAGTGGTGAATGAGTGGGTCCGCAGCAGCACGTCGATCTTGTAGACAATGGGGTCACGGTAGCCGACTTTCGAGGGCCACATCTGGTGCTGCTCATTGCGCAGCGAGTTTTGCTGACCCGGGCCCGGTCCCGGCGGATTCTTCCAAGCGCTGTAGACCGACTTTGGCACCGGGGCCAGCGCCTTGGGGATGGGCAGCGCGTCACGGAACGGCGTGAGGATCAGCGGGCTCGTTGGGTATTTTTCGATGTAAAACAATTCATCACCCAGCGCTGTCGATGTGGCGGCGAATGCGCCGTCCGGCGACAGCAGCCCTCGCTGGGCCAGCATCGGACCGGCCCAGGTTTGTGCGGCCGCGAGTGCCGCTCCGGCTCCTCCGGCCGCTCCCAGGCGCAGCAGCGCGCGGCGCCCCAGCCCGTTTGATGTTGCAGATTCTTCAGACATGGTCAGTGCCTCCTTGGCCCGGGGCACATGCCAAACCCTTTGCCCCGGTCGTCATCCCAATATGTGGTTTTGAGACCGAACGCTGGCTACCGGGACCTCCTTGTCCCGCCGGTCAGCTTTGCCGCACTGATTCCCCTGACGAAAGAAAACTGTGGGATCCGGACCTTGGGAAAACGCTGACGGCCAGCCGTGCAGACCCTCCGAATTGGCGGTCTGCCCGGATTACCGAACGTTCATGAGAAAATAGCGCGTATGCCCAGTACAGCAGCAAACACAGCAGCCCCCACCAAGCGCGGCCGTCCCGGCTACGACCAGCAGTCCGTGCTGCTGATCGCCGTCGACGTCTTCAACCGCCACGGCTACGATGCCACGTCCATGGGCATCCTCGCCGAAAACCTGGGCATCTCCAAGTCGGCGATCTACCACCATGTGCCCTCAAAGGGTGACCTGCTGAAGCTCGCACTGGACCACGCGCTCGGCGGCCTGGAGGCCATTCTGGAGCAGCCCGGGGCCACCTCGGGGGCGGCCGATGCGCGGCTGGAGTTCGTGCTTCGCCAGACCATCGCCGTGCTGGTGGAGCGGCTGCCCTTCGTGACGCTGCTGCTGCGGCTGCGCGGGAACACGGACATTGAGCGGAACGCCATGGAACGCCGTCGCGCCTTCGACCACAAGGTGGCTGAGCTGATCTCTGCGGCCCGCGACGAGGGGTCACTGCGCCAGGACATCGATCCCCGCACCGTGACCCGGCTCCTGTTCGGAACCATCAACTCGATCGTCGAGTGGTACAAGCCGGGCGGTTCGCTTTCGCCGGAAAAGCTGGCCGACGACGTCATCACCATGGCGTTCGACGGGCTGCACGCCAAGCCCTGACGCGCCAGCGAGTAGGCGTTGGCGAATTGGCCGTTGACGCCGGGCGCCCTGATGCCCACCCTGAATGCATGGCCACGAAACTGTCGGATCTTCTGTTCGGCGCATTTCCTGATCTCCGGTACCAGCCCACCTCCAAGAGGATCCGTGCCGGCATCGACGGAAGTCCCGTCGTCGACACGCTGGAAGCCTTCCTGGTATGGGAACCGAAACGCGTCACTCCGGTTTACGCCGTGCCAGAAAAGGATTTGCTGGCGCGGCTCGAGGCGCCTGCAGCCGAGGGGGACGCCGGCCCGGACGAGTATCCGGTCCGCCTGATGGCAGAGGCTCCGCCGGCGCTGGATCCGCGGACAGGGTTCAGGCGGCATACTGCGGCTGGCGAGGAGCTCGACGTCGTGGCATCCGCATTCACCGTGCCCCGGGCAGCGTTCCGGCCCTCGGATCCGGATCTTGAAGGGTACGTCATCCTGGATTTCGGCGCCTTCCACTGGCTCGAGGACCACGAGGAGATCATCGGCCACCCGCGGGACCCGTTCCACCGCGTGGACATCCGCGCGACGCTGCGGCGCATCGAGGTGAAGCTCGACGGCGTGGTGCTGGCGGACACTGTCGGAGCCCATCTGCTCTACGAAACGCTGCTCCCGGTGCGGTACTACATCCCGCCCGAGGACGTGCGGCTGGACCTGCTCGAGGCCAGCCCGCACCGGACCGTCTGCCCCTACAAGGGCGAGGCCAGGTACTGGAGCTATCCGGAGTCGGCCCGGGGCAAGAACATCGCCTGGGCCTATGACTCGCGGTTCATCGACGCCCGGCAGATCCACGGCCTGGTCTGCTTCTTCAACGAGCGGGCGGACGTGTTCCTGGACGGCGAACCACAGGACCACCCGGTCACCCCGTGGTCCTGAAACCCCAACACCAACCCTCTCTCACCTCCCGCAGCCTTTCCCCAAACCCTCTCTCACCTCCCGTAGCCTTTCCCCAAACCCTCTCTCACCTCCCGCCGCTTACAACCAAGCCCTTCCTCACCTAGGTGAGGAAGGGCTTGGGAATCTGCAACGGTGGGCGGATCAAAGCTGATATTCAGCCTGTGTTCCGAGCCTCTCGTGAACGCAGAGGATGTTGTTTTCGGTGTCCATGAACCAGGCGCATTTCTCGGCGTCGGTTGAACAGATATGGTGATCAGTTTTCAAATCGGGGAGGTCATAGTCTTGGAACCGAACGCCCTTGGACTCCATGTCCTGGACGGTCCGTTCAATGTCAGTGACCTCAAAACTCAATGCGGTGTGCTCGGAGTGCTTTCCGTCAGTTACAGGCATCAGCTGCAGCATGGGGCCGTCAGCGTTGCCGAATAAATCGCTTCCATCTTCAGCCTTGCCACGGTGTGGGAGGCCCAACGTTTCCGCGTAGAATCCGCGGGCGCGGTCCGGATCATCGACAGGCAGGATGGTTGTGGCTGTTCTCAGTGCTAGGGTCATTTCGCCACCTCCTACGCGGGTCATTTTACGCCCGTAAACCCTGAAAGATCAGGGCAAATTCCGCCCGGCCGCGCCCAGTGAGGACGCGTGCGGGAAAACCCTGCAGGACCCGATAGAGCGTCGGGGGGAACCCTGCAGGATCTGATAGAGCGTGCGGGTTACTTCTCCACGAGGGTGAGGACGTCATAGGTGGCCACGATTTCGTCGTTCTGGTTGGTCAGGACCGCGTCCCAGGCCACCTCGCCGTACTCGTCGGTCTCGCGCGGGGTGATCTTCTTGGCGGTCAGGGTCACCCGGATGGAGTCGCCCGCAGCCACAGGGGTGATGAAGCGCAGGTTCTCCAGGCCGTAGTTGGCCAGGACCGGACCCGGAGCCGGCTCGACGAAGAGCCCGGCAGCCCAGGCCAGGAGCAGGTAACCATGCGCCACGATGCCCGGGAAGAACGGGTTGGCTTCCGCGGCCTCCTGGTTAGTGTGCGCGTAGAACGTGTCACCGGTCGAGTTGGCGAAGGCCGAGATGTCCTCGAGCGCCACCTCGCGCAGCTCCGAACGGATCGCGTCGCCGATGCGCAGTGTCTCGAGGGACTTCCGGAACGGGTGCGTGCCCTCGGTGTCCACGGTGAAGTTGCGGTCGGCGCCGGTGTGCCAGATCCCGGTCACGGCGGTGAGCATGTTGGGCGAGCCTTGGATGGCGGTGCGCTGCATGTGGTGCATCACGGAGCGGATGCCGCCCAGTTCCTCGCCGCCGCCGGCACGTCCGGGTCCGCCGTGGACCAGGTGCGGGACGGGCGAACCGTGGCCGGTTGACGATCGCGCGTCCTCGCGGTTCAGCATCAGGACGCGGCCGTGATGGGCGGCAATGCCGGTGACCAGTTCCTGCGCCACGGACGGATCGTTGGTGCAGACCGAGGCGACCAGCGAACCGCCGCCACGGGCGGCGAGCCGGACGGCGTCGGGAATGTCGTTGTACCCGATCACGGACGACACCGGACCGAAGGCCTCCAGCGAGTGCACCGGCTCGGCCTCGGCGTCAGCCCAACTGAGCACCACGGGCGACATGAATGCGCCGCCCTCGACGACGCCCGTTGCGCCGTCCGCGCTGGTGACCGACGGCGAATCGAGGGTTCCGTACGCCAGCTCACCGCCGGCGTCGAGCATTGACTGCACGGCTGCGCGGACATCGGCGAGCTGTTCCACGGAGGCGAGCGCGCCCATGGTGACGCCCTCGGCGCGCGGATCGCCGAGCACCACGCGCTGCTCCACCCGGGCTGCGATGGCGGCAACCACGGCGGGCACCAGCTCCTGCGGCACGATGGCACGGCGGATCGCGGTGCACTTCTGCCCGGCCTTGACCGTCATTTCGGTCACCACGGACTTGATGAAGGCGTCGAACTCCGGGGTGCCTTCCACGGCGTCCGGGCCGAGGATGGCGGCGTTGAGGGAGTCGGTCTCGGAGGTGAACCGCACGCCGCCCAGCACCACGTTGGGGTGGGACCTGAGGGACTGCGAGGTGGACGCCGAGCCGGTGAAGGCAACGAGGTCGCGGTAGTCCAGCACGTCCAGCAGCCCGCGGACCGAGCCGGAAATCAGCTGCAGTGATCCCTTGGGCAGGATGTTGGATTCGATGATGGCCTTCACCACGGCTGCGGCGACGTAGCCGGTGGGCGTGGCGGGCTTGACGATGGTGGGGACGCCGGCGATGAACGCGGGCGCGAGCTTCTCCAGCATCCCCCAGACCGGGAAGTTGAAGGCGTTGATCTGCACCGCGACGCCGGGGATGCGGGTGTAGATGTGCTCGCCAGCGAACGACCCGTCCTTGGACAGCACCTCCATGGGCCCGTCCACCACCACCTGGGCGTTGGGCAGTTCACGCCGGCCCTTGGACCCGAACGTGAACAGCACGCCGATGCCGCCGTCGATGTCGATCATCGAGTCGATCTTCGTTGCCCCGGTCTGCGCGGAGAACGCGTAGAAGTGCTCGCGCCGCGCGTTCAGGTACTGCGCCAGCTCCTTGAGCTTGAGGGCACGCTGGTGGAAGGTCAGCTTGCCGAGTTCCGTTTGGCCGGTGGTGCGGCCGTAATCCACGACGGCGGCCAGGTCGAGTCCGTCCGTGCTCACCTTGGCCAGGATCTCGCCCGTGCTGGCGTCCCGGACGGGGACAGCGGAGGCTGCCGAGCCGGCGTCGGGAGTCCACCAGGAATCCTGCACGAAACTGGGGACTGTTTCCACGGTGTCCAGGGTGGCCTCGGGGGCAGTGGCGGTGGTGGTCATCGTTGACGGGTCCTTCCAACGGGGGGACAAATCTGATCCGGCCAGAACATTACTGACCGTCCGTTCGGTAATATGTCTACAGTACATGAATGCGCCCCGCTGCACACTAGTGGCACCGCACACGACCCAAGGAGAGCACATGACGCCGGAAGCCCGCGACGCAGAACTGGCGGCCACCCAGGCACCCGAAGGCCCAACGCCCGGAGAGCTGTGGAAGATCACCCTCGGCGAGCTGGACGAGAAGATGGGCGTGAAGATCGTGGAGGAGTCCGTCGAGCGCGTCGTGGCGACCATGCCGGTGGAGGGAAACCGGCAGTCGTTCGGCCTGCTGCACGGCGGCGCCTCGCTGGCCGTGGGCGAAGCCGTGGGATCGTGGGCGGCGGTGATCCACGCCAGCACGCTGGGCAAGACCGCCGTGGGCGTGGACGTCTCCGCCACGCACCACCGCTCGGCACGGACCGGCGTCATCACCATCACGGCCACCCCCATCCACCTTGGCGGCACGCTGACCACGCACGAGGTACTGATCACCAACGACGCCGGGCAGCGGCTCTGCAGCATGCGGATCACCAACCTGCTTCTTGCCCCGAGGGCCTGACGCCTTCCCTGACGCCTTCCCTGACGCCTCCGCAGCCCCTACGCGGCCACGCCCCGGCTAGGCTGATCTGGTGACCGAGCTTGGCAGCCTGATTCCCACCCTGACCGCGGTGGGCCTCCTGATGGCCCTGACGGCCGCCGTCCTCAAAGGTTTCCGGGTTCCGCATGCATTCGCACCGGCCCTCGCCATCCTCCGCGGCGCCGCGCAACTCGCCGCCGTCAGCCTGATCCTCGGCGCCGTGATCGCCAGCGCCGAATGGGTGGCCGTGGCGCTGGCCGTCATGTTCACGGTCGCCAGCCTTACCGCCGCACGCCGCCTCGCCTGGTCCTGGCGCCACCTTGCCGTCGTGGCCGGTTCGATGGCCGCCGGCATCCTCGCAGCCCTGGTCATCGTGTTCGGTACCGGCGCCATCGAGTTCACCTCCCGCTACGCGCTGGCGATCGGCGGGATCGTGGTGGGCAATTCCATGGCGATCGCGGCGCTCGCGGGCCGCAGGTTCAACGAGGCCGTGACCGACCGATGGGACCAGGTGGAGGGCTGGCTCGCCCTGGGCGCCTCTCCCCGGCAGGCGACCCGCGAGATGGCACGCAGCGCCGTGTACTCCGCACTCATACCGTCGGTGGACCAAACCAAGACGACGGGCCTGGTCACACTGCCGGGCGCTTTCGTCGGGGCGATCTTCGGCGGGCTTTCGCCGCTGGAGGCGGGCCGGTTCCAGATCGTGGTGCTGGCCTCGATCATGGCCGCCGGGTCGGTCACCGCCATCCTGCTCATCGCCTTGCTGGCCCCCGTCCGCGTGCGGCCGGCGCCGCTAAAGTAGGAACCCGGCTGAAGTAGGAATCCGGCGCCGTGCCGTTGACATTGCCGCGGGCGCTTTATACTCTGGCCGCTCCGGACCAGAGGCAGCGGCACTGCTGGGCCGGGCCCTCATTGTCTGCCCTCAGCAGGTGCAATCATGAGCACGCGATTCACACGGGCCGCCGCCGCGCTGGCGGCCGTCCTCTTCGTAGTCCTGCTGGCGGGCTGCGTATCGAAGCCTGCCCCTTCGACGCCGCCCACCCACTTTTACGTGAGTGCTGCGGGAAGCGACACCAACTCCGGGACGTCCCCGGATTCGCCCTGGCAGTCGCTGCAGAAAGTCAACGAGACGGCATTCAACCCCGGAGACTCGCTCAGTTTCCGCAGGGGTGACGACTGGATGGGCAAGGTCGAGCTCGACGAAAGCGGAACGCCGTCGTCGGCCATCAGGCTGAACAGCTACGGCAACGGGCCCCTGCCGACAATTACCAGCGGGGAGGGCGGAGACTGCTTCCGGCTGGACGGCAGCTATATCGAGGTTGACGGGCTGCGCGCCACTGGCTGCGGGTACGCCGGCTTCAACGTATCCGGCGACCACGTGGTGGTGAAGAATTCCGAGGCTTCCAAGAACAGCGCCGGAATTAGGGTGGGCGCGGGCTCCGACTTCGGAAACTACTTCAACAATGTCCTGACGGACAACAACATCATGAACGTCAACACCCGGGGAAGGCGGTGCGGCACCGCGCATGAAGCCAACTGCAGCGACGACTCCGGTGCATTCGGCGTGCTGATCAACGGCAACGACAACGAGTTCTCGGGCAACACCGTCACCGGTTCCACGGCATACTCCTACGACTTCCGCCGGGACGGAAGCGCCTTCGAGATCTACGACGGCAGCCGCAACAACATCCATCACAACAAGGCCATAGACAACACGGTGTTCTCCGAAGTCGGGCGCTCCGACGGGAAGGCGGACGGCAACACTTTCCGCTACAACCTGATCCGTTCCTCGTGCGGCAAGAAATGCGCCGAGGCCGCAGGCCTGATCATCCGCGGCCCGGACACGCGCTACGGCCCCACCAACAGCACCACTTTCGAGTTCAACACTGTATGGCTCAACGGCAACCACTCCCGTGGCGTGGTCTGCCACGCCCGCTGCCCCTCTTCGACCGTCATCCGTGCAAACATCCTCGTGGCCATGCGTGACGCGCTGTGGATGGACGGGTCCGGCTGGACGGAGCAATCGAACGTTGTCAACGGCCCCAGCAATGTCGCGCTGGACAGCAGTTCGACGACGGCTCCCGCAAAGTTCGTCAAACCCAGCAAGGACCTCCACCTCACCAGCGGCAGCCCGGCGATAGACCGCGCGGAAAGCAGCCCTTCCGGGGTGGACCTGGATCAGAAGCCCGTTCCGCAAAAGGGGCACTGTTCCGGAACCGGAAAGGCCGACGCCGGCGCTTACGAATACGACCCGGCCAACTGCTAGCTGCGGCATAAGCCAGCCATAGCGTCTTCCGCGCGCTGCGGCGCGGGACGATAATCAGGTATCCGCTTTGCACACCAATTGAGGTGATGGATGTGTCTGTTTATACGTTGGGTATCTGGCTCGTAAAGCCTGGCCACGAGGACGACTTCGTGAAGGCCTGGAAGGACATGGCCGACCGGACCCACCAGGATTATCCGGGCGGCCGGGGCCTGCTGATGCGGGACCGTGATGTGCCCAACCGCTTCATCAGCACCGGTCCTTGGGCCTCACTCGAGCAGATCGAACAGTGGCGGGCGTCGGCGGCGTTCACGGAGGGCCTCGCGTCGATCCGCGACATCATTGAGCACTTCGAGCCGCACACGCTGGACGAAGCCGCCACAACCGGCTGAGCCGCCCGGCTCCATCTGCGCTGGCGCCATCTGTGCCTGTGCGGCTAGCGCCTGCCGCGGCGCCGCACGACTACCAGCACCAGGCCGCCGAGCAGCAGGGCCGCGCCCGCTACAGCAGCGGCGAGCGTCAGACCGGATACTCCCGTGTCGGCGAGCATCATCGGCCGTGAATCCGGGGCCGGAACTGCGGCAGGAAGCACGGCCACCACCGTCGGCTGCGGCGCGGGCGCGAGCACCGCAGGCTCGGGGCCCTGTGAGGCCGCGGGTTGGGATGGCACGGGCGTCTGTGTGGGGCTCGGCGTGGCCGGACCGGCACCGGCACCGCCCGGTGCCGGCGGTCCCGGTGCCGGCGATCCCGGTGCCGCCGGTTCGGGGGCTGTGCTGAAGGTGCTTGGCTGCGAGCGGCTGAAGCCGTTCACGGTCTGGGCGGTGAACTCCCCGGCCGGAGCGGGCGCGCTGAAAGCCCAGTTCCCTTGGGCGTCCACGTCCACCTCGAACGGTTTGCTGCGGGGGAAGGTCACCCGGACCTGCGTTCCCGCCGGCACGTCTGCGGCGGGAACCGAGGCGAGCCGGCCGGCAACGCGCTGGCCGGTTTCGATGGGCCCCGGAGGCAGGACGCCGGCAAGGACTGGCCTGTTCAGAAACAGCCTCAGCTGCACGCCCGCAAGGACCGCCATGGACTCCTCAAGCGTTGCCGCCACGGCGAAGTTCTCGGTGGAGAAGCTGCTGTTGCCTGCGGAGTGTGTGCCCACGGCGTAGTTGCCACTGATCCAGGGCCCGCCGGAATCGCCGCCGCTGGATTCCACGGACCTGGATAAAAATCCCCGGAAGGAGCGCAGGTCTGCAGGGTCGCCCGAGCCCCCGCCCACAATGTAGATCCCCACCTCGTCGACAGTTCCGCACGACCAGCCAATGGTCCGTCCGGAACGGCAGACGGGCTGCCCTTGGAACGGCGACGCCGTGCCCACAATTGGCACTGAGCCGGTTCCGAGATTGGCGGCATTCGCCCAGGTGGCCGCGGCCGGGCGCGCATCCAGGTCCGCGCGGATGGACTCGATGACGGCGATGTCATTCCCGGGGGCGCCGGGATCCTGCGGATCGGTGACCCGTGAGTTCCCGGGGCCGCCAAACTGGCTGAACCCGAACGTGCCAAGTCTTCCGGTGACCGCGGGGTCGGCCACGGATCCGCCCGCGGGATCCCCGGCGGGCAGGGTCACCTCGGCGAGCCGCGCGGCGCCGTCGTCAGCGCAGTGGCCAGCAGTGAGGACCAGGGGCCGGCCCTCAGCGTCGAAGGCACTGAACCCGGCGGAACAGGCCACCCAGCCGTCGATCCTGTACCCCTGTCCGCCGAAGAAGTCCTCCTCCCGGACCAAAGGCTCCCCGCTCTCCAGGACCACGTTGGCGTACTGCTCCACGAATTCCGACGGCGACAGGCGTGACCCGCCAGGCGAACCGGAAGGCGGGGCTGCCGGACCGTCGGTGCCAGCAGCATGCCCGGCCTGCGGTTCCGACTCGGGCTGGTTCACACCGCCTGTGCGGATGACGAATTTGCCGTCCGCCTCGGCCACGGCCTGGAGTCCTGCCGGTCCCACTTCCCGGAGGTAGGCCTGGTAGAGCTGGTCAATGCCCGTCGCGCGGAGATTTGCCCCCGCTGTGGCCGGCTCTGTGGCCGGCTCGGCGGGCGAAGACTCGGGGGGCGCCGGGAGCGCGGAGGATTTTGGGGAAGGGGTCGCCGTGGCGGGCGCTTCGGAGGGTGCCAGCACGAACTCCTGCCGGGACGCGGCATCGGCGTCGTTGAGTGTGCGCACGGCGTTGGCGAGGTCCGAGCCCGCGCCTTCGACCCGGATCCTGCCCCCGTCCAGCCTGATCGACCCGAATCCTGCGACCTTCCGGAGCCTGGGCAGGGCGGCAGCCGCACGCTTGCCTTGCTCTCCTGCGGCGTTGAACTCCGCTAGGGTCATGCCAAGGTCCCGCAGGACGGCGCCGGCAAGGCCTTCTTCGGACAGTTCGGCCGTTGCCGTGCCGGCGGCCGGGGCAGCCGGGGACGGCGCCGCGGCCGGGGCAGCCGGGCCGTTCTGCGCCGTTGTGCGCTCCGCCGTCGTCGTGGTTTCCGGGGCAGCGTAAGCCGGTACCGACGTGCCCGGGGCACCGAGCGCCACCGCAGCCGCCGCCGCAAGGGCGAGTACGCGCCGGAGCAAAGGGCCGGATGTGGAAGAAGTCACAGGGCAACCCTAGTGCCGAGGACGGCCAGCACCGATTCCAGCTCAGGCTCGGTGACGCCGTTCTGCAGCAGGAATTCCCGGGTGTTGAGCTGCCGAACGAAATCCAGGACCCGGGCGCCGCGGATCTCCAGGAGCGGGGCGAGGGTTTCGTCGTCGAGGTAACGTTCATGCGGATGCGGCGGCCACATGGTCCGGTGGCGTTCGTTGATGCTGCGCATGGCGGCTTGGTAGCTGGCCACGATCTCGGAATCGCTGGCCCCTGCGAGGTCCTGGAGCATGGCGGCGATCATGCCGCTACGGTCCCTGCCGGCCGAGCAGTGGATCACGACGCCCCCCGGTGCCGCGGCCACGGCCTTGAACACGGCGGCCAGCCTGTCCGGGAAGAGGCGGGCATTGGCGGCGTAATGCGCGGGATCGTTCAGGTAGGGGTCGCACAGGGCCTTGAACGCAGGGTTTTCGGGGTCCTCGGTGGGTGCATGGACGACGTCGAACACGGCGAGCGCCTCGCCCACCTCCGGATCGCTGGGCCGGCGCTGCCGTTCGCCGGAGTTCCGGAGGTCGATGATCGTGCGGATGCCGTCGCCGTAGGCTTCCTTCCAGCCTGCCTCCGTAACCCATTCGCGCCGCCCCATCCGGTAGACGGAGCCGGCCACGAGCCAGGCGTTCACCGCCCCGTCCCAGCCGATTTGTCCCCTCGCGTTCACGGAGCCAGCTAACCACACCTGCCGGGCCTGGTGCAGGGGGTGAGAGCAAGTAGTGCCGAACCACCCGGCAGAAAAACGAGTACAAAGTGCCACGATCCAGTCCCTTCGGCGGGAGTACTCTAGGGCGATGAGCGCCACTCCTGGCCTCAGCGACCACATGGGGGGTTTGTCATGACAGCCACACAGCCTTTGCGACGGCGGACCGTCCGCCTTGCCGGTGTCCTCGCGGCGATGGCCCTCGCCGGCCTGACCGCAGCGCCGGCGTCCGCGGACCGCACAAACTCGTATGTCGCACTGGGAGATTCCTATGCTGCAGGCCAGGGCGCCGCGCCCTACGTTGACGCCGCCTGCCTGCGGAGCGAGCACGGGTATCCGACACTCCTGGACGCGGTGCGCAAGATCCGGCTCGCCGGGAACACGGCGTGCAGCGGCGCCACCACAAGCAGCGTGCGGGCAGTCCAGATCCCTGCCATGAGCAAGAATGCCGATCTGGTAACTGTCACTGCAGGAGGGAACGACCTGGACTCCATTGGCGCGCTCGGGATCTGTACGGTGGACCCGGGCCAGGCGTGCTTCACTGCACTGCAGCAGCGGGCCGCGGTCCTGCAGACTGCCTTGACCGACCCCGCGGCAAGCCCGTTCTTCCAGGATCTTCTGGCCATGCTGAATGAGGTCAAGGCAAAGGCACCCCGCGCCGACATCTATGTGACCGGGTACCCGCTGCTGTTCGAGCCCGGCGCCAGCCCGGCTGCCGGTCCAATCAACGGGCTGACGCAACAGCTTAACGCGGTCATTGCCAAGGCAGCCCAGGCAGCGGATGGAGGACGCTCAAAGGTTATCTACGTGGATGTGACCCGCGCGTTCGCCGGCCACGGAATCGGGTCCGCACAGCCGTGGATTGTGGGCCTGCCGGCGTCACTGGAGACCTTTCACCCGACGGCGGATGGCTACGCCAAGGGCTACGCTGCCTCCATCCGGGCGGCCCTCAACTAGCCGCCGCACGGCGCGGGGCTGCCCAACCGGTGTGCCCGGCGGCGGGCGTGGCTAGGCTGGTGTCATGATCACAGTCTCGGGCACTGTTTCTTCTTCCCTGCCGGCGCGGACTGCGTTCGCCTACCTGTCCGCCTTCGAACACACCAGCGAGTGGGACCCGGGGACGGCGGTAATGGAGAAGCTGACCGAGGGACCGGTCGCCGTCGGCCACCGCTACCATGCGGAGGCACTGTTCCGGGGCAAACGCCAGCCCATCGAGTACGAGGTCATCGAACTGTTCGACAACCACATCAAGCTCCGGGGCGAACACCGGAACCTCGCGGCCTTTGACTCGATCGACGTGCGTTCGCTCAGCTCCGGTTCCGAGGTCCTGTACACGGCCCAGTTCAGCATTAACTGGCCGTACAAGCTGCTGCAGCCGCTCCTCACGCCGCAGTTCATGAAGCTGCGGGACCCTGCCCTCGACGGGCTCCGGCAGAAACTCGAATCGCTGTAACCGTCCCGGCCGCAACTCAGCACAGGAGGACCCCATGAGCAGCCAGAACCCCGACCCCCTCGAGGACCACCTCACCGGACTGGAGCCGGGCGGCGGGGTGCCGCCCGGGGAAACGCCGCCCGCTGAAGCTTCAACCGGCGGACCGCAGGGGCACGACGAGGGAGGACCGCCGCGGGGAACGCAGGTGGCGGTGCTGATTGTCATCGGCATTGTGGTGCTGCTGTGCCTGCTGTTCTTCGTCGGCTACATCGTCGGCCTGCTCTAGGCTCACGATGCTGAAGGCGGGCCCGGACGGCCGTCCGTCAGTCAGCCCAGTCGAAGAACCCCTTGCCGGATTTGCGGCCCAGTTCGCCGCGGGCCACCTTGTCCCGAAGGATCTGAGGCGGTGCGAAACGCTCCCCCAGCGTCGAGTGCAGATACTCGGCGATGCCCAGGCGGACGTCCAGGCCCACGATGTCGGTGGTCTTCAGCGGCCCGGTGGGGTGCTTGTAGCCCAGCACCATGGCGGCATCGATGTCCTCCGCGGAGGCCACGCCCTCCTCCACCATGCGCATCGCTTCCAGGGCAATCGCCACGCCCAGCCGCGAGGACGCGAACCCCGGGGCATCAATGACGACGACGGCGGTCTTGCCCAGCGCTTCCGTCCAGCCTTTCGCTTGGGCCGCCAGCTCGGCTGACGTCTCCTTGGCCACCACCACCTCGATCAGGGTGGATGCGGGCACGGGATTGAAGAAGTGCAGCCCCACGAAGCTGGCCGGCCGCTGCAGCTGGGCTGCGAGGTCGGTGACAGAGAGCGACGACGTGTTCGAGGCCAGGAACGCTTCGGGGGGAAGCTGTTCCTCGACCGCCTTCAGGGCGCTGACCTTCAGCTCGAAGTCCTCCGGCACCGCCTCCACCACGAGGCCGCAGCCGGCGAAGGCCGAATAATCGGTGGACGTGCTGAACCGGGCCAGGACTTCCTCCGGCATTCCGTCCAGGGCGCCGCGGGCAGCGGACTTCGCCACGGCGTCGGCGACCCGCGTGCGGGCGCCGGCGGCAGCATCGCCGTCGCGCTCCACCACCACGACGGTGGCGCCCTTAATGAGGAAGGCGTGGGCGATTCCGGCGCCCATCCGGCCGCCGCCGAGGACTCCGACGTGCTGGGGAATGGCGGTCATGGCTGGGTCCCGTCTGTGGTTTTCTTGTCGTTTTTCTTGTCTGAGTTCTTCCTGTCAGTGCTTTTCCTGTTCAGGAAGTTCTGCATCCGGTCGAACTTGGCCTGCGACTCGAACAGGATTCCCTGCGCCAGCTGGTCGATCAGCGGGTGAGCCTCGGCCGGGGCGTGGAACACAGACTTGGTGATCCGGACGGCCAGCGGGTCCTGCCGGGCGATCCGGTCGGCCAGCTTGTGGGCGGCGTCCATAAGATCGGCAGCCTCGTGGAGTTCGGTGACCAGGTTGAAGGCGAGTGCCTCCTCCGCCTTCAACACCCGGCCGGCCAACAGGATTTCCTTGGCCACCGGCTCCCCCACCAGCTCTTTCAGCCGCCAGCTGGCGCCGGCAGCAGCCAGGATACCCAGCCCGGTTTCCGGATTGCCGATCCGCACCGCCGGGGTGCCGATCCGGAAGTCGGCAGCATAGGCCAGTTCGGCGCCGCCACCCAGGCAGTAGCCGTCCAGCGCGGCGATCACCGGCATGGGCAGCTTGGCGATCCGCACAAAGATGGTGGAGTTGATGCCCTGCAGCGCGTCGTCGCGGCGCCGTTCCCGCAGCTGCGCGATGTCCGCGCCGGAGGCAAAAACGCCCTCGGTGCCCGCGATGATGAGGACCCTGGGGTTCTTCTCCAGCGCCGCGCACACGGCATGGAGCTCGTCCACCATCTGCTGGTCGATCGCATTGCGGACTTCCGGGCGGTTGAGGAGCACCACCACCCGGTCCGCGCGCTCTTCGACCAGGAGGGTGCGGAACTCCTGGGTGTTGAAGTGTCCGTTCGCGCTGTCCTGGTTCGTACTGTCCTGGTTCGCGCTGTCCTGGTTTTCGCTGTCCTGGCCCGGCACTACACGCGCTCCAGCAGCATGGCCGTTCCCTGGCCCACGCCGATGCACATGGTGGCCAGGCCCATCCGCGCGTCTTCGCGCTCCATCCGGCCCAGCAGGGTGATGGCGATCCGGGAGCCGCTGGAACCCAGCGGATGCCCCAAAGCGATCGCGCCGCCGTCGTTGTTCACAATGTCCGGGTCCAGCCCGAGGCGCCGCACGCTCGCAAGGGACTGGGTGGCAAACGCCTCATTAAGCTCGACGGCGCCAAGGTCACCGACGCTGAGCCCGCTGCGCTTGAGCACCTTCTGGGTTGCCGGGACCGGGCCGATGCCCATGATCTCCGGCTCGCAGCCGGCGGACGCGCCGTCGATGATGCGGGCGCGGGGCGTCAGGCCCAGCCGCTGGATGGCGGCCTCGGAGGCGACAATGATCGCTGAGGCGCCGTCGTTGAGGGAGGACGAGTTGCCGGCGGTGACCACCGAGCCGCCGGGAACCACGGGACGGAGACCGGACAGCACGTCCATGCTGGTGCCTGCGCGGGGTCCCTCATCGGTGTCCACCACCGTCTCGGCCTTGCGGGTCTTGACCGTCACCGGGACGATTTCGTCCTTGAAGCGGCCCGCCTCGATGGCGGCGAGTGCTTTTTCGTGGGACCGGACGGCGAAGGCGTCGGCGTCCTCGCGGGAAATGCCGTCCACGCGGCCCACTTCCTCCGCGGTTTCCGGCATGGAGAACGTCATCTTGCCGTCGCGCGACAGTTCGCCCTTTTTGAACAGCGGGTTCACGAAGCGCCAGCCGATGGAGGTGTCGAAAATGTCGCCGGGCTTGGCGAACGCCGCCTGCGGCTTCTCCTGAACCCAGGGCGCGCGGCTCATGGACTCGACCCCGCCGGCCACCACGATGTCCGCGGCCCCGGACTTGATCATCTGGCTAGCCATGATGATGGCGCTCAGGCCCGAGGCGCAGAGCCGGTTCACGGTGATGCCGGGGATGTGCAGCGGAAGTCCGGCGAGGATGGTGGCCATGCGCGCCACGTTGCGGTTCTCCTCGCCGGCGCCGTTGGCGTTGCCGAGGATGACCTCGTCGATCGCGTCCGGATCAACGCCCGCCCTGGCCACGGCCTCGCGGACCACCAGCGCGGCGAGATCATCGGGCCGGACCGCCGAAAGCGCTCCGCCGTACCGTCCCACCGGGGTGCGGGCACCGCCCACCAGAAAAGCCTCGACCATGAGTACATCCTTTTCGCAGAAGCTGGGCCGGAAGCGAATAAATTACCGACCGTTCGTTCTATAAAGATTACACGGCGCGGGCAACCGGTCAACGGAACCGGAGTTTTTGTCAGGCGACGACCACGCCCAGGTGGGCCGCCAGGAGTGGCGCCAGAAGCCCCAGCTGGTACTCGTCAATCACGACGCCGGCCAGGCTGCCCAGCCCGCTGACGCTCCGGAAGTCCGTGCCGCGGAGGTCGAAGTCCTTCAGCTTGGCGCCGGCCAGGTCCAGGTTTCCGATGGTGCAGTTTTTCAGCGCCACCCGGGCGGCGGTTGCGGAACCCAGGTCCAGCTCACTGATGATGCAGTCACTGATCTGCACGTCCGCCAGCCGGGAACCGCGCAGATTCAGGTAGTCCAGCTTGCCGCCGTCGATCCGCACCGACTGCCAGCCGCTCTCGTAGAGCTCCGCCGACCCCCATCTGGGATTGCTGATGACGACGTCGTGCATGGTGGACCGTGCCAGGTTCAGGACGGGGGCAAAGGCCTCCTCGATGACGCAGTCCCGGAAGGTGGCGCCACGCAGCTGGGCTTCATTGAAGGAGACACCGGCGAATTCGCATTCGGCGAAGGTGACGCCGCTGAGCTCCAGCCCGTCGGCGGCCGCACGCGTGTACCGCATGCCGTCATACCGCTCGGCACGCCTGAAGTCCGGCGCGCCGTCATCCCGGAGGCCCTCCAGCCGGACCGGTGCCAGCCTCGGCGGCGTAATCTTCGACGCCGCACCCTGCCGGGGTTTCCCCGCGGGCCTGCCCGCCACTAAAGCTGCTCCGCTTTCGCGGCAATCTCAGCGAGGTCCTTCGCCAGAGCCTTCCGCGTCATGTTCATGCCCAGCCGTCCAAACAGGGCGAACATCAGCCGGCTGAGCACAGTGGGCCGGAGAACCTCGGCCCCGAACGTCAGTGTCAGGTCGGTACCGCCGGCCCGCTCTACCAGCGTGAACCTGGACGTGTAGTCCGTTCCGCCCTGCAGCGCCTTGACTGTTGTGCTGTGCGGCGGGTCCGCCTGCGACACCCACATTTCCACGGTTTCACGCCGGCCCAGCATGGACCTCGTCTCCTTCCAGCGAGTCCCTTCGCCGTACGGCCCCTCGCCGACCATCTGAATGGACTCGACGCCGGAAAGCGTGGCGGCCGACCCCGGAATATCCGAGATCACCCGCCAGACTTTCTCCGGAGTGGCGTTCACGTGCTGACTCAGGCTGATGCTGTGATCCATCCTTCGAGCCTAGCCGCGGGACCGACATTTTTGCCTCGCCACTTGAAATAGTAAGCATGCTTCGTGTTAGGCTGAAATGGCTTTGTGAGATCAACCGGCGACGGAAGGTGGTCCCCACCATGGGTATCGGAGACAAGATCCAGAACGCTGCAGAGGACTTCGGCGGTAAGGCCAAGGAAGCGGCGGGCAACGCGACGGACAATGACCGCCTTAAGGCAGAGGGCCAGAAGGACCAGGTGGTCGCCGACGCCAAGAAGGTCGGCGAAGGCGTCAAGGACGAATTCAAGCGGGATTAGTACAACCCCGCTCAACGGCGACGCCGGACTCCCTTGGGGGGAGCCCGGCGTCGCCGTTTTTGCGTGGCGGCCGGCTGAAGCCCCGCAAAGACGGCCCCGTGGAAGACTGCGGCCCGTGCAAGACTGGGCGCATGACGCACGTAGACGTGGGCGGGACAGGCACTGCCACCGGCGGATCCAAGAACCTTCGCGGCTACCTCGCCACCCCTACCGGCACGGGCCCCTTTCCCGGCGTCGTGATGATCCACGAGGCGTTCGGCCTCACCGACCAGATCCGACGCCATGCCGACCGGCTGGCTGCGGCCGGCTACCTCACGCTCGCTGTGGACCTTTACAGCGGCGGCGGCCCGGGCCGCTGCCTGGTCGGCACCATGAAGTCCATGATGACGGGCGGAGGACGGGTCTTTGCCGACATCGCCGCCGCACGCTCATGGCTTCAGGCATCGCCCCTCTGCACGGGCCGGACGGGCGTCATCGGCTTCTGCATGGGCGGAGGGTTCGCGCTGCTGGCGGCCAACGACGGCTTCGACGCCGCTTCAGTGAATTACGGCCGCCTCCCCCGCGACCTCGAGCCGGCACTCCGGGGCGCCTGCCCGCTCGTCGCAAACTACGGCGCGCAGGACCGCACCCTGCGGGGCGCCGCGGCCAGGCTGGAATCCGCCCTTGCCGCGGCCGGCGTTGAACACGACGTCAAGGAATTCCCGACGGCGGGGCACTCCTTCCTGAACGACCAGGAGGAAGGCCCGCGGGCACTGCGCCCGCTGGCGCGCGTGATGGGGATTGGTCCGGATCCGGCGGCCGCTCAGGAGGCGTGGCGCCGGATCGAGGACCACTTCGCCCGGCACCTCAGGGAATCCCCACCGACAGCGACGGCGAGCGCCTCCTAAAAGGAGGGCCCGCCGTCGTAATCAAAACAGAAGGCTAGCTGAAGAGTTCGCTCTTCGGCTCGTTGTTCTTGACCTTCTGCCAGCCGAGCCACAGAACCAGGGCGAAGAACGGAACGGTGGCAAGGGTCCACAGGCCGAGGTGGAAGACTTCGCCGGTCTTGCTGGTCATGGTGTCGAAGCCGATCAGCACTGTAATTGCGAGCAGGCCCACGAGCCCGGCCCAGCTGGTCCAGGGCGAACCCGGCATCGGCAGGCTGGAAACCTGGCCCTTGCGGTGCCGCAGCGCGATCTGGCTCGCGAAGATGGCGCCCCACGTGAAGATGACGCCGATGGACGCGGTGTTGAGCGCGAGGTCGAACGCGTGTGAGCCGCCCAGCCAGATATTGAGCAGGATGCCCACCAGGTAGAACGCGGCGATGGCCAGGATCGCGGCGTACGGAACGTGGCGCTTGGACATCCGGGTGAGCCACTGCGGGGCATGCCCGTTGTTGGCCATGGTGCGGAACACCCGGCCGATCGAGTAGAGCCCCGAGTTGCAGGAGGACAGGGCGGCGGTGATGACGATCATGTTCATCACATCGCCCACCCAGCCCAGGCCCATCTGGCCGAACACGGTGACGAACGGGGACGTGCCGGCCTTGTACTGGTCGGACGGCAGAAGCATGGCCAGCAGCGTAACGGAACCGACGTAGAACACCACAATGCGGAGCACGACGGCGCGGATCGCCTTGGGCACTTCGCGTTCCGGATTCTGCATCTCGCCGGCGGTGATGCCGACGAGCTCGATGCCGTTGTACGCGAAGATGACGGCGTTGAGGACCAGGACCATCACCAGGGCGCCCTTGGGGAACATGCCGCCCTCGGCCGCGAAGAGGTTACTGACGGACGCGTGCCCGTCACCCACCTGCGCGTTGGTGACCACCATGAAGGTGCCTACTGCCAGGAAGATCAGGATGGCGCCCACCTTCAGGCAGGATGCCCAGAACTCGAATTCGCCGAACGCCTTGACGCTGAGCAGGTTGACGGCAACCAGGAGGAGCAGCGCGGCGATGGCGGAGGCTTCCACCGGTACGTTCGGGAAGAAGAACTGGAAGTAGAGGCCGATCGCGATCAGTTCGGCGATGCCGGTCATGCCCCAGTTGATGAAGTACATCCAGCCGGACAGGTAGGCGCCCTTCTTACCGAACATTTCGCCAGCGTAGCTGACGAAGGAGCCGGAGGTCTGGCGGTACATGATGAGTTCGCCGAGGGCGCGCATCAGCAGGTAGGCGATGACGCCGGCGATGGCGTAGGAGAAAATCAGCGCAGGGCCGGTGGAGGCCAGGCGACCGCCCGCACCCATGAAGAGGCCTACGCCGATGGCGCCGCCCATGGCGATCATGGTGACGTGGCGCCGGCCCAGGGTCTTCTTGTAGCCCTCGGCGCTGAGGGTCGAGTCGACGGCGGCGGATGGAGCCGTCGGGCTCATAAGTTCTGTTGGGGTACTTTGAGGCACAACTGTTCCTTGTAGGTCGGGGGTTGCCTTGGATAGGGCACTGCCGGTTCCGGAACCTGGAGATTTTGTACAGATAATTCGACTTCTGGCCCCTCTTGAGGACCGCATGTGTACAAAAACTCGTGGAGCATCGAAGGTTCGCACGGCCTATCCATCGTACAAGATTCAACGCATGGTGCGTGACGGGGACAACATTCCCGGCAGGAACGGGTGCCGGGTATGGTGCGGACGCTGCTAGCCGCGCGTGGTCAGATCAGGGTTCAAGCCGCCTGCGCAGGAGGCAGAACTCGTTGCCCTCGGGGTCGGCCAGGACGTGCCACTGCTCGTCGCCGGTCTGTCCGACGTCGGCGCGACGGGCGCCGAGGGCGAGCAGCCGTTCCAGCTCCGCGTCCTGGTCCCGGTCGACGGGGTTGACGTCGATGTGCAGCCGGAGCTTTCCGGTCCGCGGGTCGCTGCTGGGGCTCAGGATGATGGTGGGCTGCAGGCCGCCGAACCCGGCGTCGGGCGGGCCGATCTCGATCGCGCCGTCCTCCCGGTCGAGTTCGACGTAGCCGAGCACCTCGCTCCAGAACCGCGCGAGCAGTTCGGGGTCGGCGCAATTGAGGACAAGTTCGCTGATACGGCAAGCCATGAAGTTCAGTGTAAGGAGGTGTCTAACGGGAAGGCAGCACATATCGAGAGCCCGTCTCTGACCTGCGGGGACGCCGTCTCTAATTCGAATGGAGAAAAGGCTCCCGGCGGGGGCCAGTTCCGACTACTGTGAGCACCATGGCCGGGGATCCGTTCCCGGCCATGGCACCGCACCGTCTCATGCGGCGCCGGCACTTGCGCCATTTGTTCAGGGGGAAGTATGAGAAAGAGAGCTCTACTGCTGCCGGCTGCCTTGCTGCTGGCGGCCTCGGGGTGTTCCGGCGGGGGCAGTGGCCCCTCCGGGCCAAGCCCCAGCGCATCACCAGCCATTACGACGCCGGCGTCCCAGACGCCGTCGGAATCCTCACCACCCACTACGGCCCCTGTCCTCCCCACCGATGTGTCCACATCGCTGAACGCGATCGACGCCCTGCGGGAGCACACCTGCGCGGCCGGTGCGGACGGCCAGTGGACGTTCAAGGGAACCCTGGTCAACTCCACGGACAAAGCCAAGACCTACACCGTGGCCATCGCGGTCACCGTCGGCGCGGCAGTCCAGGGCCACACCCTGATCACGGAAACCGTCCAGGCAGGGAAATCGGCTGAGGTTTCTGCTGAGAACTTCGCCAAAACCACGGGCCAGGCCGGCACGTGCGAACCCGTTGTCTCGGTGGAGGACGCTTCGTGAAAAAACCAATATTTGCGGCCGCCCTGCTCCTGAGCCTGGTGGCCGGGTCCCTTGCGTCCTCGCCCGCCCTCGCTGTTGAATCCACCCCTCCACCGCCGGCCCAGGCAACGGGAACTGCGGATGTTTCGACGGCAGGCGCGGAAACACCTGGCACGGCCACGGTGACGCCGAGCCCCAGCGCGACTACCGCGGGATCGCCTCAGCCGGCAGAGTCCGTTGTCCCCGCGCCGTCGGAGCCGGCCCTGCCATCGGAGGCACCTTCGCCGTCCGTGACGCCCACGCCCACTGATTCTCCCGCACAGTCTGTGACGCCCTCGGCCACAGTTACTCCCGCGCCGTCCGTGACGCCGTCGCCCACGGTCCCTCCCGCCCCTGCTCCCGTCGTCGTCAAGGGCGCCATCGGCGTGAAATGGCGGGCCATGAACGGTGCGGCCGGCGCCCTGGGGGCGCCGGTGGCGAACGAAACGTGCGGCGCGGGCCTTTGCTCCCAGACGTTCAAGGGCGGAACGATGTATTGGACCGCTGCCACCGGGGCCCACCCCGTGCTCCTGACGGCAGGACACACCGGCCCCTACTGGCACGCCAACGGCCGGGGCAAAGCTTTCGGCTATCCAGTCACGGACGAAGTAGCGGTTCCGGGAGGAACTGTTCAGAAAATGTCCACCGGCAGGCTCATTGCGTGGTCGGGCATGGGCACGTACCAAGTCTGGTTGCGGGGAGCCATCGGAGGTCACTGGAACACCCTCGGAGCAGTGAGCGTTCTGGGCCTGCCCGTGTCCAAGGAAACCTGTGGCCAGCGGAACGGCGGCTGCTACCAGAAGTTTGCCAAGGGCTACATCTACTGGAGTCCAGCAAGCGGAGCAAGGGCGGTGCGTCCGGGGAACTACGCCAAATGGGTAGGCGTGGGCGGGTTGCCCGGTGCACTGGGGTACCCCACCAGCAGCGAAACCTGCGGCCAGCCGGCCGGGGGCTGTGTCCAGCGCTTCCAGGGCGGCGCCATCTACTGGTCTGCGGGAAGCGGCAACTGGGTCACCAAGGGCGGCATCGGCGCGCGGTACGCCACCGCAGGTTCAACCCGCAGCGGGCTGGGTTATCCCACGGCCAATGAAAAATGCATCCCGGGACAATGCATCCAGTCATTCCAGGCGGGCTACATCGGTTGGTCGACAGCCGGCGGCACCCGCATCTACTCCATGACAGAGTGCGCGAAGCTGAACAACGGCCGGTCCAGGTATCCCACCTACGGCGCTAACCGGGTCCTGCTCACGTTCACCCAGGGCTACGGGCGGTCCTACGCGACAAACATTTACTGCGTCCGGGTGGCAGGGCTGTACGTTGCGGACTGGAAGACGGACGGCTACGTGGGGGCCTCCGGCTTCAAGGCACCGGGGGTGCCCTCCGGCCCCACCCGAAACCTGTACTCCCCCACGGGGTCCTACTCGGTAACCGAGGCATTCGGGCTGGGCAACCCGGGAACGCAGCTCCCCTACCGCACGCTGAACCCGCGCTCCCGCTGGGGCGGCAACCCGTGGACCGCGACGTACAACAAGTACTTCGAGTCCTCGTCCTGGGTGGGCTGGGACGAGAACATGTGGTACTTCGCCACACGCGCCTCGCATGACTACCGTCAGGGCGTGGTCATCAACTACAACCGGCCCAACATCGTGCAGGACGCCGGCTTCGCCATCTTCCTGCACATGAACAAGGTCCCGACGGCGGGCTGCATCTCGCTCGACGACTGGGCGGTGGTGGATTACATCAAGAAGTCGAAGCCGGGCGACCGCATCATCATGGGAACCTACGGCGCCCTGTTCCGGTAGCCACTCTTCGGAGAGGCAGGAACCCAGGCGGTTCGAAAACCAAGATGCTAAATAACCCAGGCCCCGCGGCACACCCGCGGGGCCTGGGTTTTTTCCTGCCGGCAAGCGGAGGTTCAGGCGGGCAGTGCCACCTTTTCCACCGTGCCCTCCGCCATCGTGTACCTGAGCCACGTGCCCGGCGTACCTTCGCCGGCCCGGCCCCGGGACCTGTCCGCGCAGCCGTCGAACCATTCGCCCAGGGCCCGGTCATGGCTGACCATCACAACGGTTCCGCTGAAGTCCGCGAGCGCCGATTCCAGTTCCTCCACGAGCACGGGAGCCAGGTGGTTGGTGGGTTCGTCGAGGAGCATGACCTCGTTACGGCCCAGCAGGAGCCGGGCGAGCGACAGCCTGCGCTGCTGGCCGGCGGAAAGGGCACCCACCGGAACATGGAACTCGCTTGTGCGGAAGAGGCCCAGCCGCAGCAGCGCCTCGGCGTGGTCGTCGATGTTCCCGCCCAGCCCGGCAGCAAAGGCCGGCAGCAGCCGTAGGGATGGCTGCTCGGGCAGCTCCAGCTCCTGCTGCAGATAACCGATGCGGCCGCGCCGCACCACCTGGCCCGCGGCAGGCTCGAGGGTGCCGGCCAGAACGGAAAGCAGCGTGGACTTGCCGGCGCCGTTGGGGCCGGTGATCAGGACTTTCTGCCCGCGGTCCACACGGAACTCGGGCACGTCCAACCGGCCGGGCACCCGCGTGTTGCGGGCGTAAAGGACCCGGTCGGCCGCGTCCCGGGGTCCACTGTCCAGGTCCGGCCCGTCGCCGTTCAGCCCGTCGCCGTCCAGCCCGGCGTCGAGCTTCAGGCGTTCCGGCGGGCGCTCCACCGGGTTGCCCTCCAGGCGGCGCAGTCGCTCCTGGGCATTGCGGACCTTGCTGGCGGCGGCGCTCTGCCAGGTGCCCGTCTTGAAGTCGAAGGCCGCCTTGTCGTTATCCCGTCGGCGCGCATAGCCCATCCGGTCCGCGACGGTGTCCGCCTGACGCCGTTCGGAGGCCATGGCGTCGAGCCAGCCGTGGTACTGCTGTGCCCAGCGCTGGCGTTCGGCCCGCTTCTCCTTCAGGTAGCCGTCGTAGCCGTTGCCGTAGCGGTTCACCGTGCGCCGCTCGGCGTCCACCTCGATGACGGCCGCGGCGATTTTCCGCAGGAGCACGCGGTCGTGGGAGACCACCACCACGGGTCCCCGGTGGGCAGCGAGGCGGCCCTCGAGCCAGGCAGTGCCGCCGGCGTCCAGGTGGTTTGTGGGTTCGTCCAGGAGCAGGATGTCCGCGGGGTCGGCCAGCAGGCAGGCCAGCGCGACGCGCTCCTGCTCCCCGCCTGACAGCGACCCCAGTGCCCGGCGGCGGTCCACCCCGCCCAGGCCCAGCCGGTCCAATGCCGCCTCCACACGGGATTCCGCGGCGTAGCCCTCGCGCAGCTGGTACTGGGTCTGCAGGTTCCCGTACGCCTCGAGTTCGTTTGCCCCGGCCGCCGCCAGGCCGTCCTCCAGCCGTTCCAGCTCGGATTCCATCTCCCGGAGCGCGAGGAGTGCATTGTCGATCGCGTCGGCCACGGTCAGCCGGGCGGGCAGCCCCGACGTCTGCGCCAGGTATCCCACCCGGCCGTGCCGCCGGACCGTGCCGCCCGCCGGCGCCTCGATTCCCGCCAGGATCCGCAGCAGGGTGGACTTGCCCGCACCGTTCTCACCCACGACGGCGGCATGCTCCCCAGCAGCGATCGCCAGGTCGACGCCGGTGAAGAGTTCGCGGTCCCCGTAGCCGTGGGAGACGCCGGACAGGCGGAGCTGTTCGGTGCGGAAATTTGGTTCAGTCATGGGAAGTCCTCGCAGTCCAAAGTGCGGCCCCGGAGCTGGGAGCTCGACGGGGCCAGGTCTAGGGCCATGTCGACGCCGGAGGATGCCAGCGTCGGGGTCTAGGACTTCATGGGTCAAGCCTGCCCGCCCGCGGGCGGCCCCGTCAAGGTTCGCGC
>NZ_QLNP01000005.1 GCF_003261175.1 Arthrobacter globiformis
CGAACCCGTTTCAAAAGGGGTTCGCACCCATGGGGAAGGGTAAAAAGAAACAAGACTGCTTGCGTCCACTATGTGGTTCCCAACCAACAAACCCGCCCGGGTTTGACGGTCCTGGAACCAACAACTGAATAAACAACACCACAACCGCACCACCACCCCCCAGGGGAACCGGTGCGGGGAACGTGTAACCACAGTTTTCCCCACCCCCGCGCAACGCCGGGGGGACGGGACACAGGGTTACGGCGGTCATAGCGTGGGGGAAACGCCCGGTCCCATTCCGAACCCGGAAGCTAAGACCCACAGCGCCGATGGTACTGCACCCGGG
>NZ_QLNP01000040.1 GCF_003261175.1 Arthrobacter globiformis
TACCCAAATTTGACGATCGATTTGCACGTCAGAACCGCTGCGAGCCTCCACCAGAGTTTCCTCTGGCTTCACCCTATTCAGGCATAGTTCACCATCTTTCGGGTCCCAACAGCTATGCTCCTACTCAAATCCATCCGAGAACATCAGGATCGGTCGATGGTGCACCCTTGCGGGATCCCACCTCCATTCACTTTCATTTCGCGTAAGGGTTTTTACACCCAAACACTCGCATAGATGTTAGACTCCTTGGTCCGTGTTTCAAGACGGGTCACTTACGACCATTATGCCAGCATCCTCACCATAAAGGCGCAGTCCTCAGTCATAACAGGCAGTATTACACCTGGGGCTATAACACTCCCCGAAGAGAGCCACATTCCCCAAGTCTTTATCCCACCGTCATAACTGATGCTGACCCACAAACAACTGAGTGCACCTACAAGAATGAAGGTTGATCAGCTGCAAGTGCGTCTGGTAGCAAGTGCTTCCCTTTCAACAATTTCACGTACTATTTAACTCTCTGTTCAGAGTTCTTTTCATCTTTCGATCACTCTACTTGTGCGCTATCGGTCTCTTGCCAGTATTTAGCTTTAGATGGAATTTACCACCCATTT
>NZ_QLNP01000041.1 GCF_003261175.1 Arthrobacter globiformis
GTTTATGGTTAAGACTACGACGGTATCTGATCGTCTTCGATCCCCTAACTTTCGTTCACTGATTAATGAAAACATCCTTGGCGAATGCTTTCGCAGTAGTTAGTCTTCAATAAATCCAAGAATTTCACCTCTGACAATTGAATACTGACGCCCCCGACTATCCCTATTAATCATTACGGCGGTCCTAGAAACCAACAAAATAGAACCGCACGTCCTATTCTATTATTCCATGCTAATGTATTCGAGCGTATGCCTGCTTTGAACACTCTAATTTTTTCAAAGTAAAAGTCCTGGTTCCCCGGCACACCCAGCGAAGGGCATGCGGCTAGCCAGAAGGAAAGGCCCGGCCGGACCAGTGCACGCGGTGAGGCGGACCGGCCAGCCAGGCCCAAGGTTCAACTACGAGCTTTTTAACTGCAACAACTTTAATATACGCTATTGGAGCTGGAATTACCGCGGCTGCTGGCACCAGACTTGCCCTCCAATTGTTCCTCGTTAAGGGATTTAAATTGTACTCATTCCGATTACAAGACCCTAAAGAGCCCTGTATCAGTATTTATTGTCACTACCTCCCCGTGTCGGGATTGGGTAATTTGCGCGCCTGCTGCCTTCCTTGGATGTGGTAGCCGTTTCTCAGGCTCCCTCTCCGGAATAGAACCCTAATTCCCC
>NZ_QLNP01000042.1 GCF_003261175.1 Arthrobacter globiformis
GGGAGTCGCGTTGCAGTCCGGTGGCAGTGGTGGACATTCGGCCGGTCGGGGAGTCGCGTTGCAGTCCGGTGGCAGTGGTGGACATTCGGCCGGTCGGGGAGTCGCGTTGCAGTCCGGTGGCAGTGGCGGACATTCGGCCGGTCGCGGAGTTGCGCTGCATCCCGGCTCTGGCAGTGGGCAGTCGACCAGTCGCGGGTTGGTCTTGCACGTGTCCGTCGGTGGTGGGCAGCCGCGTGATTGTGGATCGAACTTGCACTTGTCTGGCGCAGGACAATCCGACGGCCGCGGTTTGGTGCTGCAATGCGGCAGTTGAGGTGGTGGAGCAGGCGCCTCGGTGGTGAAGGTATTTCCAGCCATTGCGGGAATTGTCCAGCCCAACATACTCACCGCGCTGGGATCAAAGCTGATCATCTTCTCGTCCCCGCGCAGGCGGTCAATCTGACGGATGTTCAGCAATTTCCATTGATTCGGGTCCTTATGCTGTCCGTTCTCGATCACTTCAAAATGAAGGTGGCATCCGGTAGATGATCCTGTGGTTCCGACTTTGGCAACAACCTCCCCGACCCTGATCTTGCTGCCTTTTTCGGCACCCAACTTCAGCAGGTGGTTATAGGTCGTGATCAGGCCATTGCCGTGGTCAATCTCCAATCTGTTGCCGCCTCCCCAGGGGTGCCAGCCTGCGGCGCGGACGACGCCGGCGTCGGCAGCATAGACCCTCGTTCCGCAGGGTGCAGCGAAATCTTGCCCATAGTGGAACTCGCCCAATAGACCAGTGAGTGGACTCCTACGCGAACCAAACGGAGAAGTCCTGACCAGGACTTCGAGCGGAGCCATGAGGGACCCTTTGGGAGGCCTCTTTAGCAGTGCCGACGCAACACCGAGCGTCGTTGCTCCCTTGATGTCAGAATTTGAAATCACCGGACGAAAAGGAATCTTCACCCGTGGGGTGTCGCTCGGATCAAGGAGCGGTGCGTCTTCGCTCCCGGTCGGAGCCATCGGCAACATGACCTCATCAGCAGAATGTTGACCCAACTTGCTTGGGCCTTGACCGAAGGCGAACACGGCAAAACTAAGGATCAGAGCTGCCGCGAGAGTTCGCAGAGTCAGCCTGCCAACGATATTCCTTTTGGCTAAGCCACGATTCTTGGTTGCAAGTCGCCTACTTTGAGCTGCCACAGAATGCTCCCGAGGTTGACCCGCCGAACTGGGCACACGGCAGGCATGGACCTCATTGTGGCTTCACACCAATGACAGGGAAACCGGCGGTCCCTGCTCCTGTATCCCGGATTTGCCCTTTAGACCCGTGTTGAGTGATGGGATAGGGACAATTTCCCAAGTGAGCGCGGGGATAACGGAAGCAGGGGGTACACGGGGCTCAGATCGGCTGCCCGATTGGGCACTCAATTGTGCCCAGACCGTGCGACTTAGCAGGCTGCTGGTCCGTTGGCGCGGAGGAACGCGGCTACCGGCGCGGCCAGCGAGGCGCCGATGTCCTCGGCGGTGCGCTTGTTTCCAGCCACCGCGAACGAGTGGTCGCCGCCCTCGCACCACTGCAGCGTGGCGGTCCGCCCGATCCGGGAAACCACACCTTCCAGCAGCTCGCGGGTGGCGAACGTGTCGCGCGTTCCCTGGAGGAACAGCATGGGGGTTTCCAGCTCGTAGAGGTGCTCGTCGCGCAGCTTCTCTGGCTTGCCGGGCGGGTGCAGCGGGTAGCCGAGGTAAACCAGGCCGGCGGCAGGCATGCCTTCGGCAACCGCCATGGAGGCCATCCGGCCGCCGAACGACTTCCCGGCCGCCCACAACGGCTCGGCACCACCTTCGGCCTCCGACCGGGACGCCGCTTCGGCCATCGCTGCCCGCCAGGTGGCGATAGCCGCCGGCGGACGGTCGGGGAATTTCCGGCCTGCCTCGCGGTAGGGGAAGTTGAAGCGCAAAGTGGCCACGCCGTCGTCGTTCAATGCGCCCGTGAACCCGCGCATGAACGGATGCTCCATGCCCGCGCCGGCGCCATGGGCCAACACCAGGGTTGCGAAGGGACTGGCGGGCCGCGCGTAGGCGCCGGAGACGTGACCGTCGCCGACGGCGATGGTGATGGGGGTGTCAGCGGTGGGCATGACTCCATCATGCCCGATCCGCAGGCGCTGGTCGGGACGCCCGCCAGGGACTCCAATTTGACGCACAGGCCAGGCACAGATGCACGAAAGTCTCCAGCCAGCTCTGCGCCGGACACTTGACGGCGGCGAAAGTTCTCAGGAAGCCGGGACAACCCTGAGCCAGGCGTAGTCCTGCGGCCGCAGCACCAGTCCCTCGTCGATCCGGACCGGCTCGTCGGAAAACAGGTCCAAGGCTTCTGCCGCGAACCCGGACAGGGTGTCCGCGGAAACCACCTGCGGCCCGTCACTGAAGTTGGCCAGGGCCAGGACCGCCGTTCCCTCGCCGGGCCGCTGATACCCGAGCACTGCGGTGTTGTTCGTCGAGAACGGCACCAAACGGGTGCCGGCCAGCTCGGGAGTCGCCGCGCGGATCTCCGCCAGCCGCCGCAGTCCTGCAAACACTGCCCCCTCAGGAGTAGCCGGGTCCAGCCGCTTCGCATATTTTTCAGCGGGGAACTGTGGCCGGTGCACCCACCGGCTGTCCGCGTCGTGGCCGTCCTCCTGCGCATAGCCGTAGTCATTGAGTTGCCCCACCTCGTCGCCCAGGTAGAGCAGCGGGATGCCGCCGGTGCTGAAGGCTACCGAGTGGGTCAGCAGGACGCGGCGGATGGCCTCCGCTGAACCGCCTTCCAGGCCGCACAGCGACGCCGTCGTGCCGGAGATCCGGCAGTCGCCCGTGCGCGGGTTGTCCTGGAACGGCACGCCGTGGGCGAAGCTGCCCGGGAACCGGTTGACGTAGAACGAGTTCAGGAACCGGCGGTGGTCGAAGCCGTTGATGCCGAAGTCGGCAGCGTCTTCGTCGGCAAACGTCCAGCCAATGTCGTCGTGGCTCCGCACGTAGTTCACCCAGGAGGTTCCTGCCGCAATATTGTGCCGCCGCTCAAGGGCCTGGGCCAGCAGCGACACGTTCCGCGTTGCCAGCGCCTCCCAGGTCAGGGCCATCTGCAGCGGGTTGTAGGAGAGCTGGCACTCTGCGGGATCGATGTACAGGGCCACCTCGTCCGGGTGGACAATCGCCTCGGACTTGAACAGCAGCGACGGCGCCGCCAGCCGGCAGACCGCGTTGAAGGCCTGCAGCAGGGTGTGCGCCTCGGGCAGGCTCTCGCACGGCGTCCCCAGCTGCTTCCAGATGAACGCCACGGCGTCCATCCGCAGGATGTCCACGCCCAAATTGGCCAGGAACAGCATTTCTCCCGCCATTGCCCGGAAGACCTCGGGGTTGGAGTAGTTCAGGTCCCACTGGAACGTGTGGAACGTGGCCCATACCCACCGGCCGTCAGGCAGCTGCACGAAGGAGCCAGGGTGGTCTTCCGGGAAGATCTCGCGCACGGTCTGTTCGAACGCGTCAGGCATGGCACGGTCCGGGAAGATCCAGTAGTAGTCGCTGTACCGCGGGTCGCCCGCGGCGGCCCGCTGCGCCCACTCGTGCTCGTTGGAGGTGTGGTTGAAGATGAAGTCGAGCACCAGACTGATGCCGTTGGCCCGCAGCTCGGCGGCGAGCGCGCGCAGCTGGTCCATGGTGCCGAGCTTCGGGTTGACCTCGCGGTAGCTGGACACGGCGTAGCCGCCGTCGGACAGGGGCTCCGGGGCCAGGAACAGCGGCATCAGGTGCAGGTAGGTAAGGCCGAGTTCCTTGAAATAGGGGATGCGGGCGCGGACACCTTCAAGGTCGGCCGCATACCGGTCCACGTAACAGACACCGCCGAGCATGCGGTTGGACTGGAACCAGTCGCTGTTGCCTTCTCGGCCGGCGTCGAGCCTTTTCAGGTCTGCCGGCCGCTCCTTCCAGGAGCGGGAGATCTCCAGCGCGAGCGCCGCCAGCTGCTCCTCGATGTCAGGCCGTGTGCCATACAGCGAACGGAACAGCCTCGCCAGATCGGGGAAATGCCGGTCGAAACGCTGCTCCAGTGCGTCCCGGTCAGCGCTGCCCGGCTTTAGGCCGGCCTCCCCAGCTGCCGTGCTGAACAGCTGGCGGGTGCCCGCCTGGAATGCCCCGGAAGGCTGTGACCCACCGGACTCCTCGGCAGCGGATGGTCCTTGGCTAGCGTCCAGACTCGGGGATTCAACCATGGAACGGGTCTCCTTCGCGGATGCTCTGCGCCTGGCGGCGGCCGGTGTGTTTCATCCTTACAGATGGCCCCGCCGCTGCCCAGTGAGCGGGCAGATGTTTCTCGGTGTCCGACGGTGGGACTCAGCTTGGCGGGGTCGGTCCGCCATTGGTCGTAGCAGGAATCTCGACGGGCGCACTGCTGACGCGGCCGTCCGCGCGGGGTAGGTTGTCCCCATGGCCAGTGAACAGACCACCATCAGTGTCGACGGGCCCGGCGGCCCCCGGGAAATGCGCGTCTCCAGTCCAAGCCGGGTGTTGTGGCCCGAACTAGGACTGACCAAGCTGGACCTGGCGCGCTACTTCGTGGATGTGGGGGAGGCGTTCATCCGGGCCAACGGTGACCGGCCGGTGGCGCTGCAGCGGTTCTCGGACACCGTGGACGGCGAGCAGTTCTTTTCCAAGAACCCACCGAAGGGAACGCCGGACTTCATTCGCACGGTCAAGGTCACCTTTCCCAGCGCGCGCTCGCATCCTATGCTGGTTCTGGACGAGCCGGCCGCCGCTGTCTGGGCCGCACAGATGAACACGGTGGTCTTTCACCCGTGGCCGTCGCGTGCGGACAACTCGGACAATCCCGACCAGCTGCGGATCGACCTGGACCCGCAGCCGGGCACGGACTACGACGACGCCATCCCTGCCGCCCTGGAACTGCGGAAGGTGCTTGCGGAGGCGGGGCTGGACGCGTTCCTGAAAACCTCCGGCAACCGTGGCCTGCACATTTATGCCCCCATTGAACCGACCCGCGAGTTCCTTGATGTCCGCCATGCCGTGATCGCTGCCGCGAGGGAGCTCGAGCGGCGCATGCCGGACAAGGTCACCACGAACTGGTGGAAGGAGGAACGGGGCGAGCGCATCTTCGTCGACTTCAACCAGGCCAACCGGGACCGCACCATCGCCGGCGCCTACAGCCCGCGTGCCCTCCCGCATGCATCCGTGTCCTGCCCGATCACGTGGGACGAGCTGACGGACGTCAGGCCCAAGGACTTCACCATCCTCACCGTGCCGGACAGGCTGAAAACGGTGGGGGACCCGTGGGCGGACATGCATGCGAAGCCCGGCACCATCGACACGCTGCTGGAATGGTGGGAGCGCGACGTCAAGAACGGGCTGGGTGAACTGCCGTTCCCGCCGGACTACCCCAAGATGCCGGGCGAGCCGCCGCGCGTCCAGCCCAGCCGGGCGAAGAAGACGGAGTAGCCGCGGGCACATTGGTTACGAGGCGATAATGCTGCCTCGATAACTGCCCCATTGGGCACGGATGCCCGGGATAAGCGACGCACGATGGATGCCAACCGGCTGCGGCGTGACGAAAGGACCGTCGCACTAGACGCCGACTGGCTGGCTTCGGTCTGAGCGGAGTGTGCGCGGATGAGTCGTTACGGAAAACGCTGGCGTATCGCGCTGGTTCTGCTCGTGCTGCTTGCGCTTGCTGCCTGCGGTCCGCGCGTGCCCGGCCTGATTTCCAGTGCAGGGCCGGTTGGGACCGGTCAGCCTGTTCCTGAGCCTAAGCCGCCTGATCCTGGTGAGCCTAAGCCGCCGGAGCCTAAGCCTGATCCCGGTGAGCCTAAGCCGCCGGAGCCTAAGCCTGATCCCGGTGAGCCTAAGCCGCCGGAGCCTAAGCCTGATCCCGGTGAGCCTAAGCCGCCGGAGCCTAAGCCTGATCCCGGTGAGCCCAAGCCGCCCAATCCTGGGCCCAAGCCCGATCCAATCGTGTGCCAGCCCTATGCTCCTTCGTCGACCCAACCACAGGAGAGCACCCCACAGCAGACGCAGACGCCGACGGACGCCCCACAGGTAAAGCCGGACCTTACCGTTGCGGTCCCACAATCGTGCACCGTGGCCCGGGCGAATCCGCACGAAACTAGTGCATGCCTTTTCCTCGCTGTGGATTTGCGCAACCAAGGGCAGGGGGTCCAATCGGTTGGAGTGCTCATTGAAAGTACGTCATTGGCGGCAAATGCTGGGCTGAACGAGAAAAAAACTCTGGATGCTCTCCCAGAACCGAAGCCTACGGAGATACGCGTCAATATCCAGCCCGCTGACTTCGGGCAAACTCACGAAGTGAGGTTCACTGCTGACCCGCAGCATGCCATCGAAGAAGTCAACGAAGAGAATAACTCCGTGGCTGTGAAGCTGGCCCTGCCCGCCATCGACACCCTGCCCGCTTCGGCAGTCTGCCCCCCGGAAACAACGGACGGCACAGACGACCCCTCCTCGCCTGCTGTGGAGGGAGGCCAGGTTCCGGAGGGCGGCGGCTCGGATGGTTCCTCCTCGCCGGCGGGGTCGGCCGAAACGTCCCCCGCCGCCGGGGGACAATGAGGCAACCTGGCAGGGACGCCAATCCAACGGACTTACCCCCCGATGATCACCGTCGGACACCCGGGTCCAGGCGCCACGGGAGTGCCGTGAAGGCTCAGGTCACCCACCCGGGCGGCCGGAAAGCCACCTATGAGCACCGTCACGCTGCCCGTTGCGATCCCGTTTGGCGCCGGAGAAACACACACAATCCCGCCGGGAAGGGCGTTCGCCACTGCGGCAGGCATCCCGCCAATCAACACTGTTGGTACCCCGGCGGCGGGCGTGACGGGCCCGCCCGCATGGGGTTTGGGACCGTCAGAAAGTGGACACAACGCCGTATCTCCCACCCGGAGTGCGGGACCTGTCGGCATCACTGAGTCCCGTACGGCAGGACGCTCAGGGCAGTCCCCTGCGGCGCGCCCGGCTTCGAGGGATCGCTCACCCTGACAGATTCGACCGAGAAGTGCCACGCCACCGTCAGCGCCGCCGCCAGCAGCAGGAGAAAAAGCACCGCCTTGATTGTTCTCCACGGCAGTGCAGGGTCCTGAACGTGGCTCCCGTCGAGCCGAAGCGGAGGCCCGTCCTCCGGCGTCGCCGTCACGGAAAAAATGAGTGTGGCGGGCGTGCCGCTCCAAATCTTCTCTGCGGGACGGACACGCACTGCTGTGAACTGAACGGTGCCTGGTTCGATTGTCAGTTCCGGGGGCTGCAGCTCGAATTCCAGCAGGTCGCCGGGGTCGGACCCGGCCAGTTCCACCGTGACGGGGACATTTCCCCAGTTGTCGAGGGCCACATGGTGCCTGGCCCCGCGCTTGCCCCGGGACATTAGTGGCATGAGTTCACCCGTGGTCTCAAGGAACGGGAGTACCTCAACCACGCCTTCGGGCAGCACGGCGTCTTCAGGATGCTCAGTGGGCAGTACCTGGATTCCAAATATGAAGTCACCCGCGGGTACGGAGGCGGACCGGGGTGGGTGGAATGTGATTGCAGCTGTGGTGTCCTGCCCGGGATAGAGCGAAACGCGGTCTGGCAGGATTTCGGCCCAGGACTCTGCCGGGCCCACAACCCGAAGCGCGTACTCCTCGACTACGTCGCTGTCGTTGCGGAGAGTCAGATGAACAGACCCCTCGGTACCGGCCTCCAGGCTGAGGCGGGGCGTACCAAGCGATGCAGTGGTGCTCATAGCCTCTCCTCCGGAGCCGAGCGCATGGGCAAATACGCCCGCAGTTCTCAGAGGCTACGGCGCCGGACATGACGGGCAGCATGACGCCCGGCCGGACTTCTGGGCACGGCGGCTGCCCGTTGAGCCCTTGTTGACTGCACGAAGAGAACTATCCGCTAAATTCAGGGCAGCGGATTGCCAAAATCGGGTACGTGAAGCTGGTGGGGGCTACCGGTCTGGTCCGCGGCCGTTACAGGTAGCAGGGGAGGATTCATGGAACCGATAACTGTGAAAGTCCATGCGCGCGATCCGATTTCCGAAGCCGGAGTCGCCAGCGAGTTGCGGGCACGTCCCGAAGTCCGCGTGGTGCGGGCACCGAACGCCGAGGCGAGGGTCGTCGTCGTGGTGGCAGATTCAGTCGACGAAGACGCACTGACCCTGCTTCGCATTGTGCAGCGGCAGGGCGCCGCCCGGGCAGTCCTTGTGGCGGGCCGCCTGGACGACGGCGACCTAGTAAAGGCGGTGGAAACAGGGGTGGTGGGGATAGTGCGTCGCAGCGAAGCGACGCCGGACCGCCTCATCTCTGTCATCCTGGCCGCCGCTGCAGGGGAGGGCAGTGTGCCGCCCGATCTGCTGGGCCGCCTGCTTGATCAGGTCGGGAAGCTGCAGCGCCACGTCCTTGGTCCCCGCGGGATCATGTTCACCGGTCTAGCTCCGCGAGAGGTGGAGGTTTTGCGTCTGCTGGCGGACGGACTGGATACGTGTGAGATCGCGCGGAAGCTCGCATATTCGGAACGCACAGTGAAAAACGTGGTGCACGACGTGACCACGCGTCTCCAGTTGCGCAACCGGTCCCATGCCGTGGCCTACGCGCTCCGCGAGGGGCTGATCTAAGCCCTTGCCCGAAGGGGTATGAGGTGCTTCCCGGACGCCTGCCCCGCTCCGGGTACCGGCCGTTCGCCGTGTCGATCACCGTGGACATACGGTCCGCCTCGTGGCGGACCGTATGTCCGGCAAACGGGGGAGTCATCAGTTGTCCCGACCAAGACCAGCAGTTGCGATTACGACGGCGGGTCGCGCCTTTGGGGCGCGGCCGCAACTGCCGTGCGCCAGGCCGACGGCGGTGATCGCGTGATTGCCCAAGTGGATGATGCGCTGCGAACACTCATCCGAAATGACGCTCTCAGCGGTTCGGAAGTCGACGTCGTCTTTGACGCGCCGACGAAGGACTGGGCGGCGAGGCGCAATGCGCCGACGGTCAATCTGTACCTATACGACATCCGCGAGGACGTCCGCCGTCGGGAGCGGGGCCTGTCCGAGCAGCGCGGCGACGACGGCCGTGTCCGGACCCGCCGTCCGGCGCCCCGGTATTACAAGCTGTCCTACCTCGTCACCGCCTGGACCCAACGGCCGGAGGACGAACACCGGCTCCTTGACCAGCTGCTTCGCTGCTTCCTCAGATACGAGGCCCTGCCTGACGAGCTCGTGGTTGGCCAGCTGGCGGAACCCGGACTCGTGGTGCCGCTGACCGTGGGGCTGCCCCCGCCGGAGGATCGTGCCTTCGCTGATGTGTGGTCCGCGCTGGGCGGCGAGCTGAAGCCATCGCTCGACATCGTGGTCATCGCACCCGTTGAGACCGGCATCGTCTACCAGGCGGGCCCGCCGGCATCCCAAGGCACACACTTGGACATGTCGGACCTTCAGGACGGTGGAGCCGACGTCAACCGTCACCGGCACACGCCACCGCCCCCGTCCGTCAGTGGCAACGGCAAGCGGCAGGAGCGGTGATTCCTGGATGGCGGAGAATCCGAGCCTTGCCCACCTCCTCGGCCGGGTTGGCGCGGTCGAGGAGCGTATCCGCCTCCTGGTGGCGATGCGGCGCGCCGAGGATCCGCAGCCTGATGACCCTTTCCGGGGGCTCTACCTCAGCGACGAGGCGGTGGACCGGCTGCTCGGGGGAGAGCAGCCGAGCCTTCGCGGCGGCAGTAACGCGGGCGTCTCCGATGACTCAGCACGGCAAAGAGAATGCGAGCAGCTGGCGGACGCGGCCCAGGAAGCGGGCCACCGGCTCCGGCTCCGGGAACTCGCCGGTACTTTCGGGCTGTCGCCCCTGGACGTCGACCTGCTGCTGGTGGCGCTCGCAGCGGACCTAGATCCGCGTTTCGAACAGTTTTTCGGCTACCTGAACGACGACGTCACGCGGCGCCGGCCGTCGGTTGCTGTTGCGCTGGCGCTTTGTGGCGAACCGCTCTCGGCCGCCGACGCCCGAGCCCGGCTGTTGTCCGGCCCGCTCATTTCCGGCGGCCTGCTGGCAGTCGAGGATCCCGAGCGCCCGTTGCCGGGAAGGTCCCTGCGCGTGCCGGACCGCGTTGTCGGGCACCTGCTGGGCGACGACGCTCCCGAACCTGGCATCGCTGCGGTCCTGGCGGCCCCGCCGTCGGTCACGTGGGGAGAACCGGGACCGCTTGCCAAAGCCCTCAAGGCGGGCATCCGCCTGGCCTACCTGCGCGAGCCCGCAACCGGGTCGGGGCGTGTTCTGGCCGCCGAGGCGCTCCGGTCCGGAGGCTATGCGGCGATTTTCCTCGACCTGATGCGTCTTGCCGCCGAGCGTGACCCGCTGCCGCTCGTTGAGGCCGCCGTGCGCGAAGCGAGGCTTCGGCGCGCGGGTCTGGTGGCGGCCCCCCTCGCCGCAATTGCTGGACACCCCGCCGTGATGGAGGCCCTGCACGCGGAACCCCAGCCCGTGCTGCTGGTCGGCCACGCCGCCTGGGACCCTGCCTGGACCACCCGGCCGCCGCTGCTGGTGGACGTTCCTGCCAGCACGTCGGCCGAAAGAACAGAGCTTTGGCGGGCAGCACTCGGCCCGCTCAATGGGCTGGACGTGGAGGCCGCGACCTCGGCGTTCAGGCTGCGGCCGGAGCAGGTTGTCCGCGCCGCCGGCTCCGCACGCGTGCAGGCAACCCTTGCCGCGGACGGAAGGGCCACCGGGGCGCATCTCCGGGCGGGTGCGAGGGCGGAAAACGGTTCTGCCCTGGACCGGCTGGCCCGGCGGGTGGAACCGGTGGTTGGCTGGGCCGACCTGGTCCTGCCTGATGCCGTGCTGCTTGCGCTGCAGGAGGTGGCATTGCGGGCCAAGCACAGGGAGAAAGTCCTTGGCGACTGGTCGATGCGTCCCGGGGCCGGCCGCGGGCACGGGGTGGCGGCGCTCTTCGCCGGCGACTCGGGAACCGGCAAGACGATGTCCGCCGAGGTGGTGGCCCGCGAGCTGGGCCTGGACCTCTACGTCGTGGACCTGGCCACCGTCGTCGACAAGTACGTGGGGGAGACGGAGAAGAACCTGGAGCGCATTTTCACGGCCGCGGCCGGCGTCAACGGCGTGCTGCTCTTCGACGAGGCCGACGCCGTCTTCGGGCGCCGCTCCGAGGTCAAGGACGCCCACGACCGCTACGCCAACATCGAAAGCGCCTACCTGTTGCAGCGGATGGAGACATTCGACGGCCTGGCGATCCTGGCAACGAACCTGCGTGCCAACATCGACGAAGCGTTCACCCGCCGCCTGGACGTGCTGGTGGACTTCCCGCTGCCGGACGCGGCACACCGCAGCGTGCTGTGGGAGCGCTGCCTCAAGACGCTGAAACGCTCGGCCGACATTGATTTCGCCTTCCTGGGGAAAGCCTTCGAACTCGCGGGCGGGGCCATCCGTTCCGCCGCCGTCACCGCCGCGTATCTCGCAGCGGACGACGGCGGAACGGTCACCATGAGGCACCTGGTCACCGCGGTGCAGCGCGAGTACCGCAAGCTGGGGCGACTGACGCTGGAGAGCGAATTCGGCCAGTACTGGGGGATGCTCTCCACCGCGAGGGGCACGGACCGGTAATGCAGGTCCCCGTGCACTTTCGGGCAGGAACGGCTGCCCTTCCCGGCGCCGGGCGGCGCTTGTAGCGCCGCCCGCCAAGGGGCATCGTCTGTGTAGGTCCGAGGAAAGGGATGCATGATGCTCAGCCACGACCATGACCAGACCGACGCCGAAGGCGTGCGGACCAAGCCGGCCCACGGGGATGCCGCCGAATCCGCCGTCCTGTTCCGGGCGGCGGCGGCGGGCCGGACCGACGTCGTCGGTCCCCGGGGAATACTGGCCCTCCAGCGCGCCGTCGGCAACAGCGGTGTCCGCGGCCTCGCCGACGAGGAGCGATCACCAGTGCTCGACGTCGTCTCCTCCGGAGGCGGCCAACCGCTGGAAGAGCCGGTGCGGGCCGACATGGAGGGGCGGCTGGGCCACAGCTTCTCGGATGTCCGCGTTCACACAGACGACGCCGCCCACAATTCCGCGGCATCGGTGAACGCGCACGCGTACACCGTCGGCCCCAACATCGTCTTCCAACGGGACAAGTACGATCCGGGCTCGGATGCGGGCCGGACCATGCTCGCCCACGAACTAACCCACGTGGTCCAGCAGCGCAGCGGACCGGTGGACGGCACCCCCACGGGTACCGGCGTGCGGGTCAGCGACCCCTCCGACCGGTTCGAGCGCGAGGCGGCTGCCACTGCCGAGCGGGCTATGTCCGCACCGGCAGTTCCGGCGACTGCCCAGCGCTCGACGGCGGATGCCGCCGTCGTACAGCGGCAGGCTGAGGACGCGGCAGTCCAGCGGGAGGACGAAGAGGAGGAGAAAGAGACGGCGCAGGGTTCCTTCATGGCCGGTGCGCCGGTCCAGCGTGACGAGGCCGAAGAGGAAGAGCCCGGCTGACCCGGCCGGCGCAGGCCATGTCGACCGCTTTTCAGACTCATGCCGGCAAGGCTCCGGTGCAGCGCGCCGCGCCGGCACCCGCGCGCCCGGTCACCGGTGTGGCGAGAAGCGAGGTGGGCGGCGCTCTCAGCGAAGGACGGCGGCGGGCGGCCGGCCAGTCGAGTGCCGGCCTCGATCCCCGTACCGTACTGGCACTGCAGCGGCAGGCAGGCAACGCCGCTGTCGGTGCGCTAATGGCGGCCAGACAGAAATCGCCGGGCGAGCAGGCAGTCGCTGAAATCGATTCAGCGCTGACGGAGATCCGTAAGAGCGAGCCTGCCATCGCCACGGTTGAGAAGGGCCTCAAAGCCGCCAGTACCGCCGGCGTACCCGTGGACCTGGAGGGGCCCAAGCCGCCTGCGGCCGCGCTTGCGGTTACCAGGACGGGATTCGGTCCCGGGCAGGTCGCCGGGAAGAAACCGGTGGCTCCGCCCAAGCCCGTGCCCGCGGTCAGTCCCCTTGGCAAGGCCGCAGGAGCCAAAGTCGGCGGCCCGGGCAAGGGCGCCACGGGAGGAAAGATCACCGCCCCCGGCCCCGCGCCGGCGCAAGCGGGCGGGGCCGCGGCCCCCGCGATGTTAGAACCTCTTGCACTGCCTGCCGACAAGCTCTTGCAGCCGCCGGTGGCCCCGACCCCGGTACGGCCCGCGGACGACCCTGCCTTCAGCCAGGTCACCGGCAACATCAGGGGTTTCGCGCAGTCACGAAAGGCACATCCTCCCGCTGCATCCAAGGCGAAAGAAGCCCAGGCGGCCGCCCTCCCGCCGTCCGATGACGTGGCCGGCCAGGCCAAGGCGGCCAAGGTCGATGCGATGGACGCGCAGCAGGCGGGTTCCTTCGACAAGAAGGCCTTCATCGCGGCGGTCAAGGCGGCTATCGAGTCGAAGTCGCCGAAGACCCTGCAGGAAGCCGACGAGTACAAGAAGTCCGGCAAGGCAGGGGAAGTGAAGGGGCAGGTCAAGGGTCTGGTCACACAAGGCAAGGAGGGCCAGGCCAAGGACATCGAGGCGGCCACAAAGGCCCCGCCGGACCAGTCGAAGGCGGTCCCTAAGCCGGTCACACCGATGACGCAGGAGCAGCCTGGACAGGCAGTGCCCGTACCGGGCGCCGGCGCTGTGCCCAAGCCGGCGCCGGCTGAGCAGGTTAACCTCACTGCCGGAACCCACCAGGCCAACCAGGAGATGGCTGACGCCGGGGTCAGCGAGCAGCAGCTGGCCCAGTCCAACGAGCCTGAGTTCCAGCAGGGGCTTGCCGACAAGCAGGCCGCTGCCGAGCATGCTCAGACTGCACCCGCGGAGTTCCGCCAGCAGGAGCAGCAGGTGCTTCAGCAGGGCAAGGCGGAGGCTTCCGCGGAGACCGCGGCTGGCGTAACGGGAATGCAGAGCAGCAAGGCGGCGGCACTGGCCAACCTGGTCGTGGACAAGGGCAAGGCCAAGAGCAAGGATGAGGCGAAGCGCGCGGAGGTCACCGCGAAAGTGCAGGGAATCTTCGCCGCCACCGAGGCCGGCGTCAAGAAGATCCTCGATGGGATTGACCCGGCTGTGGACAAGGAGTTCGAGCAGGGCGAGGCTGCCGCCCGGGCCGCCTTCGAGGCCTATGTCGAGGCCAAGATGTCCGCGTACAAGAAGGACCGGTACGGCGGCTGGCTTGGCGGGTACCGCTGGCTCAAGGACAAACTGTTCAACATGCCCGACAAGGTCAACGAGTTCTATGAGGCCGGCCGTGAGCTGTACCTCAAGCAGATGAACGGCGTCATCTCAACGGTGGCGGATATCGTCGGGGGCGAATTGACCAAGGCAAAGCAGCGGATCGCCGCGGGCAAGGCCGAGATCGCCGCTTACGTAAAGGGCCTTTCGCCCGCCCTTCAGAACGTCGGGGCCGAGGCATCTAAGGAGATCGGCGGCAAGTTCTCCCAGCTCGAAAGTGACGTCAACGCCAAGCAGGAGTCCGTGGTGGACGGCCTGGCCACGAAGTACGTCGAGGCGCGCAAGGGGCTGGACGAGCGGATCGAGGCCCTGCAGGCGGAGAACAAGGGCCTGGTGGACAAGGCGGTCGGTGCTATCAAGGGCATCATCAACACCATTCGCGAGCTTGCTGCGATGCTGAAAAATGTCCTCTCCCGGGCGGCGGGCGTCGTCGGGGACATCGTCAAGAATCCGATTGCCTTCCTGGGCAACCTGATCGAGGGCGTAAAGGGCGGCATCCTCAAGTTCAAGGACAACATTCTCGGGCACCTCAAGAGGGGCCTGATGGGCTGGCTGTTCGGTGCTCTCGCGGAGGGCGGCGTCGAACTTCCCGACAGCTTCGACGTCAAGGGCATCATCAAGCTGCTCGCCTCGATCTTTGGGCTCACATGGGCCAACATCCGCAACAGGCTCGTCAAGCAAATCGGCGAGCCGGCGATGGCAGCGGTCGAGAAGGGGGTGGAGATCTTCCAGGTCTTCGCTAGCCAGGGACTGGCCGGCCTGTGGAAGATGCTGCTGGAGAAGCTCGGCAACATCAAGGACATGATCCTGGAGCAGGTCAAGGACTTCGTCATCACCAAGATCATCACCGCCGGCATCACCTGGCTGATCGGACTGCTCAACCCTGCCGCCGCGTTCATCAAGGCCTGCAAGCTGATTTACGACGTGGTGATGTTCTTCGTGAACAACGCTGAGCGGATCATGAAGTTCGTCAACACCATCATCGACTCCGTCGCCGACATCGTACGCGGCAACGTCAGCTCCGTTGTGAACAAGATCGAAGACGTTCTGGGGCAGATGGTGCCGATCATCATTGGCTTCCTGGCCAGCGCGATCGGCCTTGGTGGCATAGGCCAGAAGATCCGCCAGATCATCGAGACGCTGCAGAAACCCGTCAACAAGGCCCTCGACTTCGTGATCAAGACCGGCCTCAAGCTGGCCGGCCCGATCATCCGCGGAATCAAGGGTTTTGCGGGGAAGGTGAAGGGCAAGGTTGCAGCCGGAAAGGCATGGGTGAAGGGGAAGGTTGAGGCCGGGAAGGACGTTTTGGCTCGGCTGTTCAGGAAGGAATTCACTGTCGGGGGGACGAGGCATTCCGTAAAAGCGGCTAAGAACACCCCAGGTGCCAAATATTCACTGAGCCTAGCCAGCGAGGAAAAGTCCGTGGCCGTTCATGAACGTGATGCAGCCGACTTAGCCCGGAAAAAGGGGAAGCCGGCCTTAGCAAAGGAAGCGATCGACGTTATCACCAGAGCAACGACCATCGAAGCTGCCATTAACGCCGGCGACGCGCAGGAAGCCAAGATCCGTGCGGCAATTGCAGAATTCGCTTTGATTGTTCAGGGCGTTTGGGGACGCATCGGCTATACCGGGGAGCCTCCTCGTGATGCTTTCGTCGATGGCGGGACGGCAGGCGTCGTGGGTGAGGTCGGGCGTCATGCGGACCAAGGCACCCGCGGGTACCGTGGAGCCGACACAAGGGCGGAAACAGACCGCCTGGAGAGCGAGCACGTCGTTCCACGGGCCTGGTTGCTAGCCTTCGTGGACGGCTATCTCGGTGCGGTGAAGCGGAAGACTGCTGCGGATCGAAGCCTTTACCGATCCATGACGACCATCATGATTTATAAGGGTGCCGCGGACTACAAGACGGAAAAGGGCAAGACGAGCGATAACGTCGTCGTCAGTAAGCTTAAGGCTTTGACGAGCACCGAACACGGAGTAAATCCGGGTAAGAATCCCCAGACGGTTGCAGATGCAGTTCGACGCAACTTCGATGGCCCGATAGCCAGTCGCATCAAGCTCACCAAGGATGCTGTCAAGCACGAGCACCAGCAAAACCAGAGGCAGGGATCGCCAACACCGTCCGACTCAGCCATCGAGGGCGCCGCGATGAGGCAACTTCTCGACGTTATTGAATTCCTAGTCAGATCCATACACCGGAGTTGAGCTCGGCTGGGCGAGTGTATCTACAGGCCTTCCCTCCAAGATGTTGGTTGCTGCCCCTTCGTGCACCCCATCCTTCCCGTGAGCGCATCCGCATAGCCGTACCGCCGCACCCAGTCTCCGCGTGACCCTTGAACCACGTTTTGGGTTCAACGAGGAGACAAAATGCCGAACTATCTTTCGCCCGGTGTGTACGTAAACGAGGTCGAAGCGGGCACTCGTCCAATCGAGGGAGTCGGCACCGCCGTCGCCGCCTTCGTGGGGCTGGCCTCCAAGGGCCCTGACAACCAGCCGACCCTGGTATCCAACTGGACGCAGTTCTCCGAGACGTTCGGGGACTTCATCCCGGGTTCCTACCTGGCCCACGCAGTGTACGGGTACTTCCTGAACGGGGGCGGGAATTGCTACGTCGTGCGGATCGGGGCGGACGGGGCGCGTGACGAAAAACCGAAACAGGCTCCGAAAGCCGTGACCGCCTCGCCGACGGCGGAACTGGGCGGATACCGGTTGACCGCCAAGTCCAACTCGGCCAACCCGAAGCCTGTCTCCGTGGAGATCGCTGACGCAGGCGGCGACAATACGCCAGAGGACCAGTTCAAGATCGTCGTCACTGTCGAGGGAAAGCCGCCGGAGGTCTGGGACAACGTCACCACCAAGCGCGGCCCCAACAACGCCGCCACGAAGGTCAGTGCGGAATCGAAGATCGTCACCATCGAGGAAGTCGCCACCGGCGGGGCCCTGGTCAAGCCGGACAAGGGCACCATCCAGCTTGTCCAGCCTGAGCCGGAACCCGAGCTGCCCAGCACCGATGAGCTGAATGCACACGATTACGTCGGCGACGCCGCCGACCGCACCGGGTTCAGCGGACTGGAGGCCATCGACGAGGTGACTATGGTTGCCGTGCCGGACCTGATGGCCGCCTATGAACAGGGCTCCATTGATGCCGAAACTCTCAAAGCCGTCCAGCTTGCGGCGATTGCGCACTGTGAGCTGATGGGGGACCGCGTCGCCATCATCGATCCGCCGCCCAATCTCAACGCCCAGCAGATCAAAGACTGGCGGATGGACGGCGGGGGCTTCGACTCGAAATTCGCGGCCCTCTACTGGCCTTGGGTGAAGGTCTTCGACCCCTCCACCGGAACGAACAGGTTCGTCCCGCCGTCGGGCCACATGGCCGGCGTCTGGGCGCGGAACGACGACACACGCGGCGTCCACAAGGCGCCCGCCAACGAGGTGATCCGCGGCGTCACCAGCCTGCAGACCCAGATCACCAAAACCGAGCAGGAACTACTCAATCCCATCGGCGTAAACTGCATCCGCACCTTCCCCGGCCGCGGGATCCGCGTCTGGGGTGCCCGCACCCTGTCCAGCGACGCCGAATGGCGCTACCTGAACGTCCGCCGCCTCTTCAACTACCTCGAAGAGTCCATCCTGCAGGGAACCCAGTGGGCCGTCTTTGAACCGAACGATCCCGCCCTCTGGTCCCGGATCCGGCGCACCATTAGCGCCTTCCTCACCAACGAATGGCGCAAGGGGGCACTCTTCGGGCTCACCCCTGAACAGGCTTTCTACGTCAAGTGCGACTCCGAGACCAACCCGGCCGAAGGTATCGACGCCGGCCAGGTGGTCTGCCAGATCGGTGTTGCTCCGGTGAAGCCGGCCGAGTTCGTCATTTTCCAGCTGTCCCAGTTCTCGGGCGGCACCAGCCTCGTGAGCGAGTAATTCCAGTTCAAAAAGGAGCAAGACCATGACCCTCGGCGATTTTGACAACTCATCAGCAAATGGATTCACAGTCACCATTGACGGCATCGAAGTGCCGAGGGTGATCGAGGTGAGCGGCCTCAAGACCGAGGTCGACAAGATCGAGCTGAAGCAGCAGACCAAGGACGGGAAATATGTCGTCCGCCAGCTGATCGGCCGGCCCAAGGCAGGGGAACTGACCGTCACGCGAGGTTTGACGCAAAGCAAGACCATAACTGACTGGCTCAAGACAGTGATGGAAGGCGACGTGGCCGGTGCCCGCAAGACCGCCGCCGTCGCCCTGCTCGACTACAAAGGTGAAACGCTCAAGACGTACAACTTCGTGAACTGCTGGGTGAAGAGCGTAGAGCTGAATTCGCTCAAGGCGGGCGCCACGGAACAGGCCACCGAGAAGTTCGTCATCTGCTACGACGAATCGACCATCTCATGATGCAACGGACACACGGTGTGGCTGTGCTGCCGGACTTGGAGGCTGACAGTCCCGGGCCCTCAAGGGCACCAGCCGGCCCGACCGACAGACAGCCGCTCCGCACCGAGTTCAACTTTGAGCTTCCCAGGGGCTACGTTGACCAGGACGGCACCGTCCACAAGACAGGCGTGATGCGCCTGGCCACCGCCAGGGACGAACTGTTGCCGCTCTACGATGCCCGGGTCCAGGAGAACGCGGCGTACACAACAGTCGTCCTCCTCGGCAGGGTCATCACCTCTCTCGGCACGCTGGGGGCCGTTACATCTGCCGTCGTGGAGAACATGTTCGCCTCCGATGTGGCCTTCCTCCAGGATTTCTACAGCAGGATCAACGCGGAGGGCCACACACGGATCGCCGTGAGCTGCCCCGAGTGCTCCCACCGCTTCACCGCCGACCTCGCTGGTGGCCGCCTGGGGGAATCATGACGTACGCGGCGGACCGGATCTATGAGGAGGTGTCCTACGTGGCCTATCACTTCCACTGGCCCCTTGACGACATCCTGGATCTGGAACACGGCCAGCGGCTCCGCTATGTCCGGGAAATCGCGGGAATCAACACCCGGCTTTCGCAGGAGCGCTGAACCGTGCGGTGGCCCTGGCAACGCGAGCGCTCCGAAGCCGGTCCCCGCACGTCCGTGTCCGAGCCGGCACCGCCACCGGCAGTACAGCCGCTTCCGGTACCGCCCGCCGGCTGGGCCTTCCTGCCTCCGCTCCAGCACACGATCCGCCCCATGGAATTGGCACACGGTCCCGAACGCTTTGCCGGCTCGCTCGCGGCATGGACTAACCCCTCCTTTACCGGAGCTATGAGTCATCTGGTCACGGCAGACGCACCGCCGGGGGTGATAGACGTCGACGGCGGCGGCACGGCAGGCGGGGAAGCCTATAGTTCGATGCCGCCGGAGATGACTCTGCTCGTTCCCCCCGCGCGTTCACGCCCGGGGGGCGGAATTACGACGGCGGTGCAGCGCACCACGGCGGCTACGGACGCCCCAGCCGGGGCTGATGCGGCTGCCCCCGCGGCCCCGGCACCCGCACCGGTCGACCTTGACGTGTCCAACGCTGAACTGCGTCCCGCCCTGCGGGCGGAGTCCGATGCCGGGCCGGCACCGGAATTGGCCGTCGACGACGGCGGGCAGCTGGCAGGGGAATGGCCCGTCCCAGATCAACCGGCGGCATTGGTGCAGAGGGCTACTGCCCCCACCCAGGTCCCGCCTGCGCACGGCGTCCAAGTTCGGGGCGGCGACACCAAAGACCCCGTGCTTCCGCTGGCGGTTACGGAGGCGGCCATTCCCGGCGCAGAATTGGCAGCCGAACAACGGATTGCCGACTGGGACATACCCGCATCTCTCAGCACCGGCTGGGACATCGCGCCTCCGCTCCGGCCAAACTCCGGGGACAGCGCCTCGGATGGAAGTGCCACATACGTGTCCCTGCCTGTCCCGCCTGCCGTCCAACGCGCCGCCGAGGACAGTCCCACCGAACGGACTTCGCTCCCGGTACCGCTGCCGCCTGTGTATCCGAGCCGGCTAGGACTGGGGCGACCCCTGTCGTTCTCGCCGCCTGAATCCTCTGACATGCCCACGCCCCCGGCTCGATTCGGTCAGGATTCCGTCTTGCCGGTGCAGCGGACGCTCGGTCCGGCAGAGGCAGCACCTGTCCAGCGGAGGCTGGACCCGGGGGAGTCCGCTGCAGGTTCGGGCGGGGGTTCAGCCGCTGAAGCACAGGTGACACAGGACGTCCGTCCGTCTGAAGCAAGGAATTCGCGTGAGAGCCAGTCATCAGAAAGTGGCATCGGTGGCTTTGACGACGGTGCGGACCCCAGCGCCGGCGTCGGCGCAGTGGCCCACGCAGTTGCCGTGACCCCGGCCCAAACTGGCGAGGAAGTCTCCCGCCCTGACGAAAATACTGCGACCGAGGCCCCTGGGATACTGCAACGGTCGCAGCAGGCGCCCGGAGAAGAGTCGTCGGCCCAGCTGATCTCGGACGCCTGGCCTCATTCGTCGGTGTCTCCGTCAGGAGAACCCGGGTTGGAGCGTCTTCCCTTCCAGCGCTCTTCCTCGGATGGCGCTGCTGACCTTCCTGTCGTGTCCCGGCTGACGTCTCATGGACAGGCGCAACACAACAGCCAGGACGGTGGCCCGCAGACGGGCGGCTCAGACACAATCGGCCTGGAGGCAGGCGGATCAGACCACAAGGAAGCGGCTGCCGCACTGCTCCAGCCTGACGACCCGCTCGGTGACGTGCGCGACGGCTCACCACGTCCGCTGGCAAGCCCGGCGGAAACGGGGAGCATCTCCTTGTCCGCTCCTGACGAGGCGCCCGCCCTGAGCCGCAGTCTTCTCGGCGAAGCCGGGTCTTCCGGGCAGCCCACGCCAAGCGGTGAACCATCCGGATTAGGGATTTCTCTTCAAAGATTTGACTACGGGCAGACGGATCCAGCGCCGTTGCAGGCCGGCACAGGCCTGCCGGGGCCGGTCGCTGGTCACGGCACTCCTCAAGCACCAGCCGGAGCTTCACAGCCCCCCGGTGCATGGGTCGCACCGATGCCCGCGGTGGCGTCGGCCGGGACGGTTCAGCGTGCCAAGCAGGCAACTGGCGCTGCGCGCACGATGTCCGCCGCTCGCGTTTCCAGGCCACTGGCCAGTGGTTTGACGGCCGCAGTCTGGCAGCGCATGGCAACAATCCCTGCGGCCGTTCAGAAGCCTGCGGCGCCGACCGTTCCGCTCGCCCCACCGGGGCATACCGCCCCGAGCGCTCTTACGGGTCACCGCGATGATGCGACGGATGGCTCAACCGCCGGCAGTGCCATGGCGGACGGCCGTGTCAGTGAGCCGGAACCGATGCCCGTTGCCTCCCCCCACGACTCGGACACTGGCTACCAGCCCGGGGACAGTGTTCTTGCTGACCTTGGGCGCACCGAAGTGCCGCCGTTGGGGGCCTTGAGGGAAATGCCTGGGCCAGGTGACGCCGTCGGGAGTGTTATCCAGCGAATCCAGGCCCTGCCTGTTCAGTCCCTTCAGCGCACGGTGGACCTCACCGGAGCCGTTCCGGCCCGCGCAGGCCACTCACCTTCGCCGCATTATCTTCGCGGAACCTCCGGCGACGGCGTCGCGGATCCACCAACCCAGGACCCTGTCGTTCTGGCGCTCGCCGCCCCGGTTCCGCGAACAGGCGGGCCGCCGGGTCATGCGGACGGTTCCAGCGACAATGTCCAGCGGCTCAGTGTTCCCGAGACGCCCGAAGCCGAGCCCCCGACTGCAACCGCGCAGGTAGCCACGCCGCCTGGGTTTTTCGCTCCCTCTTCCCCCGCGGAGGCCGGCAACCAAGCGCCTCCGGGAGACACCGCGCTCCCCGAACAGGCAGCCCCTACGGCAACCGAACGGCCGACGGCGGGAGCGCCCGGTCCGCTGGGAGCCGCAACCCCGGACCAGCTCGAGGAGTTGGCAAAACGGCTGGCCGGGCCCCTGATCCGCCGCATCAAAGCCGAGATGCTGTTAGACCGCGAGCGCCGCGGACTGCGCACCGATTCGAATTGAGGAAGACATGCTGGAGGACGTCGCCACTGCTGTCAGCGTCCAATACGTCGTCGCCCTGGACAACGCGGACCTGGGGACCTTTTCCACGTGCGAGGGCCTGGGCTGCGAAGTGGTCATGGAAACCCGGGAAGAGGGCGGTAACAACTCGTTTATCTGGCAGCTCCCCACCCGTCTCAAGTATCCGAACATCACCCTGACCCGGCCTTTGGGGAAGGACACAGAGAAGATCGCCAAGTGGTTCGCAGGCATGGCGACCGGATACACCCGCTGCACCGGCGTCATCCAGGCAATGACCGCCAACGGCACGAAAATTGCCGGGTGGGAACTCTACGACGTCGTTCCCGTCCGGTGGAAGGGTCCCTCCTTCAACCCCGACCAGCCGAAAGTCATTATGGAAACCCTGGAAATCGCCCACCACGGATTCGTCGCGAAGCTTGGCTGACGAAGGAGCATGACGTGACCACAGTTGCAGGCCCGGCGCCAGCCAGGGGACCCGCCGGAGGCACTAGTCCGGCGGCGGCTGCCGCTGCCGGAGGCTCGGCAGGACGTGGCGGAGAAAAGGCGCTTGAACTTTCGCACGCGTACCTGGAGCTCTTCGAGCCGTCCATTGACGGATCACTGGACAAACCGGGCCCGCGATTCGGTCAGATTGATTTCCAGTTCAACCCCAAAGAACTCACCATGGGCAAGTCAGCCTCCTGGGCCAGGCAAACGGCCAAGGGCAACGGAAAAGCGGGCCCGCCGCAGTACAAGGGCCCGATGCCCTCCAAGCTGTCCCTGGAGATGTTCTTTGACGCCTCCGGGAAGCAGGACGACGCGGTGGTCCAGCGTGTCAAGGCGCTGTTCGACTGCTGTACACCCACCGAAGCTTCGCTGAAGCAGCACAAGGGTTCACCACCGTGGGTGATGTTCCGGTGGGGCGAACTCACCGGCTTCCATGCGTATATATCCAGTGTGCAGGTCAAATACACGCTCTTCACCGCCGCCGGGCTGCCGGTCCGGGCCACCTGTACTGTCACCCTGGAGGAAATTGCCGGCCCGCCGCCCAAGCAGAACCCGAGTTCCGGCGGCGTAGTGCCACGGCGCGTCCACGTGCTGGTGGAGGGGGAAAGCTTGGCGGGCATTGCCTACCGCGAATACGGCGATCCATCCCTGTGGCGGGCGGTCGCAGCGGCGAACGGGATCGACAATCCGATGCACCTCCGCCCCGGCAGTTCAGTGCTGCTGCCGGCCGTGGATGAGCTAACGTCCGGGACGCCGGCGAACGGCGGCCGGATGCGGGAGGTGGTCCGTGGCGCATAGCGAGGAGTTCAGCAACATGCTGCTGGTGGAGGTGGCCGGCAGGCCGCTTCCGCCGGAGATTGCCGCACGGCTTGTGGCCGGTTATGTCGATGACAGCAGCAACGTCCCGGACCTCTTCCTGCTCCGGTTCACCGATGAATTTTCGACCGTACTGGAGAAGGGCGGCTTCAGCATTGGTGCACCCGTGAAACTGTCCGTACAGCAGAGCGGCCCTGGTGGTCCTGTGCCGCTGCTGGACGGTGAAGTGACTGCACTGGAGACCGAGATGGACCACGAAGGCCTCCACACGATCGTCCGGGGCCTGGACCACTCCCACCGACTGTTCCGGGGGCGGCGCGTTGAAGCGTACCTGCAGAGCACGGCCGCAGACATCGTCCGGCGGGTGGCCCAGCGCGCGGGAATCAAGGCGGGCACGATCGCCGGGAAGGGCCCTGTCCTGCAACACGTGGCACAGGACGGCATCAGCGACTGGGACTTCTTGCACCGGCTCGCCGTCGAATCCGGAGTGGTCCTTTCCGTGTCCGGCGGTGAACTGCACTTCACGGCGTCGACGGACTCGGGCACGGCGCCGGCCGGTACGGCCGGCGCAAAGGAGGACCCGCTGGTCCTTGAGCGGGGCATGAACCTGGTGGCATTGCGCGGTACAGTCACCTCCGCGGACCAGGTACCGGATGTGGAGGTGCGCGGCTGGGATGTCGCCGCAAAGAAGGCCATCGTGGCCGTTGCACAGGCGCAGACGCGCAGTGCCAAACTGCCGGAGGTGGACCCGGCCGCCCTCGCGAAGAAGTTCGGAAGCCCCCGGTACGTTGCTCCTCCCACGGCCTTTGAGCAGGCTGCACAGTGCGACGCTGCCGCAGCCTCCATCGCCTCACGCCTCGGCGGCGCCTTTGCGGAACTGGAAGGCCTCGCCCGCGGCAACCCCAAGCTGCGGGCAGGCACCGCCGTTGTGCTCAAGGGGGCCGGCAAACCCTTCGACGGGCAATATACGCTCAGCTCATCGCGCCACGAGTTCAGCCCCGATACCGGCTACCTCACAACCTTTACCGTCAGCCACGAATCCGAGCGCTCTCTCTACGGGGTAGCCGCCGGCGGAAACAGCCGCGGGGCCGTGCCGGCGGTGGTCAATGCCGTCGTTACGGCGGCAAAGGACCCGGAGAACCGAGGCAGGGTCAAGGTGAAGTTCCCGGTGCTGTCCGACAACTACGAAAGCTGGTGGGCGCGCACAGTCCAGGCCGGGGCGGGGGCCAGCCGGGGCGCCGTCGTCCTCCCTGAAGTGGGGGACGAGGTTCTGGTGGCCTTCGGCCACGGCAGCTTCCAGCAGCCATTCGTGCTCGGCGGCCTGTACAACGGCCAGGACCAGCCGGACAAACCCTGGGCAGACCACGTGGGCTCGACTGACGGCGCCGTTACACGGCGTGCCTTCGTCTCGCGCACCGGAATGCTCGTCGAGTTCCTCGAAACCCCCGACGGCGAACAGGTCACGGTGAGTACGAGCGGCGGCAAGCAGAAGATCTCACTCGTCCAGAAACCGGACGCGGCAGTCGAGATCCTCTCTGAAGGGCCGGTAAACGTCACAGCCAGGAAGGACGTTGCCGTAACGACGTCGACGGGCCAGGTGACCATCAAAGGCAAGAAAGTGTCGGTGGAAGCCCTCTCGGAACTTGAGCTGAAGGGCGCGACGGTGAAGATCTCCGGCAGTGCGTCGGCCGAACTGAAAGCTCCGGGCGTCAAGGTGGCGGGGGACGCTACGGCGGAACTCTCCGGCGGGGCAACAACCACCGTCAAGGGCGGCTTGGTCCGCATCAACTGAGTCCGGCCCAAGGTTCGGACAACGAGAGGAGGCAGCGCGGTGGGGCAGGAGTTCATAGGCGCCGGGTGGGCTTTTCCCCTGCGGACGGACCGGACCGGCAGCATTGCTTTGGTCCGGGATCAGCGGGAAATCGAGGAGAGCATCCATCTCATCCTGGCAACGTCGCCGGGAGAGCGGCCGATGCGGCCGGAGTTCGGCTGCTCTGTCCATGACTACGTCTTCGCGCCCGCCAATGCGGCAACGGCGGGGGACATCGCCTACGCGGTGCGCGTGGCCCTGGACCGTTGGGAGCCCCGGATCACGCTGGAAAATGTGGCAGTCAACTTCGACGGCGTGGATGCCGGCCTGCTCCTCATCGATGTGCAGTACACGATCAGGGGCACCAACGACCCCCGGAACCTGGTCTTTCCGTTCTATGTCATTCCGCGTAACGGCGAGGAGGCCGCTTACTAATGCTCCCTTCACCCAACCTCGATGACCGCCGTTTCCAGGACCTCGTGGACGATGCGAAACGCCTGGTGGCGCACTACTGCCCCGAATGGACAGATCACAACGTCTCCGACCCCGGCGTAACCCTCATCGAGACCTTCGCCTTCATGGTGGACGAGCTGTTTTACCGGCTGAACCGGGTGCCCGACCGCCTGTACGTCGCCTTCCTCGAATTGCTCGGCGTCACGCTCCATCCGCCCACGGCCGCCTCGGTCGAGCTCTTCATGAGGCTGTCTGCGCCGCAGCCCGACGTTGTCGTTATTCCGAAGGGGACAGAGGCCTCTACCCGGCGCACCGAGGAAGAGGAAGCAGTCGTTTTTGCTACGACCCGCGAGCTGACCGTGCCACCGCGCCGCCTGGCGCATGTGCTCACGCAAGCGGACGGCGCAGCGGCGGTGCCCCGGACTGAAGCGCTGCACGGAGACGGCAGCTTTGCCTGCTTCGGCGCCCCGCCAGTGCCCGGAGACGCGTTGTTGCTGGGTTTGAACGATGCCGCACCCTCATGTGCGGTTGTGGTGCGGTTTGAGTGCGAGGTGAGGGGCGTAGGCGTCAACCCGAACAACCCGCCACTGGTCTGGGAGGCCTGGGACGGCGACTCGTGGGTGCCAAGTGATCTGGACAGCGACGGGACGGGCGGCCTGAACCGTCCCGGGGACGTGGTGATTCATCTGCCGCACCGCCATGCGGCGTCCGTGCAGGGAGGAACCCGGGCGGGATGGCTGAGATGCCGTGTGGTGGAGCCGCTTCCGGGCTATCCGTCCTACAGCGCTTCCCCTATCGTGCATTCCGCCGGCGCGTTTACGATTGGCGGCTCCGTTCCCGCCGTCCACGCCGAGGCAATCTACGACGAGGTGGTCGGGATGTCTGAAGGCGTTCCGGGGCAGTCCTTCGAACTGGGCCGGCACCCTGTGCTGCCCGGCGGCGACGACTTTATTGTTGAGGTCGCTGCCGGCTCCGGCTGGGGGACCTGGACCGAGGTGGACTCCTTTGCCGGATCGGATCCCGACGACTGCGTGGTGGTCCTCGACCGGGCCTCAGGCGTGGTGCATTTTCCGCCGGCGGTGCGGGAGCCGGACGGGTCCCTCCGCAGCTACGGCGCCGTGCCACCCGCAGGAAGTCCTATTCGCATTCCGCGCTACCGCACCGGTGGCGGTCCGAAGGGAAACGTTGCTGCCCGGGCGCTCTCCGTGCTGCGCTCCTCCATCCCCTTTGTCAACAGCGTGGAAAACCGCCGCGGCGCCCATGGCGGCGTCGCGGGGGAGACCATCGAGCAGGCCAAGGAACGCGGACCCCTCGCGCTGCGGACCCGGGACCGGGCCATCACCGCCGAGGACTACGAACAGCTCGCGAAGCGTGCCGCCCCGGACATCGCCCGGGTCCGGTGCATTCCGGCCGACGCTGCAGAGGAGGCAGGTGGCGTAAGAATCCTGGTGGTGCCGGCAGCCGTTCCGGACATGGACAATCGTCTGACGTTCCGGGATTTGGTGCCCGACGCCGAAATACTGGCCAAGGTTGCAGACTACTTGGACGAACGCCGTCCCGTTGGTGCACGTCTGATGGTCGAACCGCCGTTTTACCGTGGTGTGACCGTGGTGGCGCAGTTGACCGCCCGTCCCCGGGTTTCCCCTGAACGCTTGCGTGCGGACGCCCTGCGGGCCCTCTACAGCTACTTCGACCCGATCCGGGGAGGGCCCGACGGCGAGGGCTGGCCGTTCGGGCGGCCTGTCCACGCTGGTGAGGTTCATGCTGTCCTCCAGAGCCTTGCCGGTACCGAGATCGTTGATGAGGTGTACGTGTTTGCCGCCGATCCCCTGACAGGGAAGCGTGGAGAGCCGCAGCAGCGAATCGAAGTAAACCGGAATGCCCTGGTCTTTTCGTTTGACCACAGGGTCCGCGTTTCGGAAGGAGCCTGAGATGCGGGGCATGGTGCCCGGGCTGGGCAGCGCGGTGCCGCTGGCCTCCCGTCTTCCGGCGGTACTGCAGGAAGACGCCTTCCTGCAGCGCTTTCTGCTGGCTTTCGACGATGCACTCGCTCCGGTATTCACCACGCTGGACGGGCTGGCATGTTATCTGGATCCACGGCTGGCGCCCGAGGACTTCCTCGACTGGCTGGCCGACTGGGTGGGGGTCAGGGTTCATGATTCCTGGTCCACGGGCCAGCGGCGGGACGTTGTCGCCCATGCAGCAGAAATCCATCGGCGCCGCGGAACGGTCCAGGGTTTGGCGGATGCCGTCCGGCTGGCCGTCGGCGGAGTCCGGGACGTCGTCATTGAGGACAGCGGCGGTGCAGGCTGGTCGCAGACGCCCGGGGCAGACCTGCCGGGCCAGGCCGCAGCGAAGCTGCACGTAAAGGTTTACGCCGACGCCGCCAAGGACGTCAGCGTGCCCCGGCTGGAGCGCATCATCAGTTCTGTGAAGCCGGCCCACGTTCCCCACACCGTTGACGTGCTTTCATCGGCCAGTTCCTTCGAGGACGACTAGGAGGGGCAGTGTTGATCTGTGGCGAATGCAGTGCGCACAACGCTGACGGGGAGAGCTTCTGCGGTTCTTGCGGAGCTTTTCTCGGCTGGCAGGCACAGGGGAAAGACAGCGGCGAGAAACTGTCCACCGCTGTCCCGCCGCGGGGGCCCCAGACTTCTCCGCAAACGGTGACGCTGCCTCAGATTCCTGTCCCTTCGGGTGGTGTAAAAAAGGATCATCCACAGGAACCGGCAAGCGGAAGAAGGCGAACCGCGGGCAGCGGCCCACCTGAGGTGGGCCGCACCGACCCGACCGCCCATGGACACGTCGCCAGCGGGCAGCGCACTGCCCCTGCTGGAGCTGCAACAACCGAGCCCGTGCCGACGATCGACGAGGAGCCGGCGCCCGTGCGGCCAGGCGAGCTGATCAGCAGTGCCCCGCCTAAGCGTCGCAGGTACGAAGCGACTTCCCCTGACGCTGGCCCGCTGGTCTGCGCCACCTGCGGTACAGGAAACAAGGCCGGCGGAAATTTCTGCCGGCGGTGCGCTGCCAGCTTGCGGGCGCCGGAACCTGAGGCCGAGCCCGAACCGAGGCTATCGTGGTGGACACGGCTGTTTGGGCGCACGGGCCAAAAGGCGCTGCCGGCGGGCACGCGGCCACTATCGAAGTCCCGGCATTTCCCGGTCCGGTTCGTAGCTTTCCTTGCGGTACTCGGGCTCGCCGGCGGCGTGGCGAGCGCCAACGGGGATTCGATCAGCGGTGCCCCGCAGAGAATCCTTGATGAGATTCTCTATAAGTCCAAGGAGGTTGCGGTCGTGGCGTCCGACCATATCGAGGGGCGAAACCCGGAGCTCGCGACGGACGAATTTGTGAATACCTCCTGGGCAAGCGCTCTTAAGAAGGGTGCAGACGCCAACTTCCTCGAGGCGACATTCCAAGGGTCCCCTCGCCTCGTCTACGTGTTCATCACGGCACCGTCCTCGGAACCGGCGCCCCTGGAACAGCGCCTTAGGGTCCTCATATCCGTGCACCACAAGGGCGCTAAGGAAGGTCTCTATCAAAACTTCCCCGTCGTTGATGTGCCGACTGACAAGCAACGACACGGCTACTACGTGGGAACCGACAGCGTGGAGAAGGTTCGGCTGACCATCGTGGAGCCAACAAGCACCACTGCTAAAAGGGTGTCCATTGCAGGTGTTCAGTTCGCCGGCCGGTAGTGCTCTCATTTGCCAGACCGGTGTTGAGGGTCTGAAGGCACTCCCAATGCTTTCAGCATGCCCTGGTACCGGCGCTCGGCCCTTTCGGCAGCAGCCAGGTCACCAGAGGAACGATAGATGCCAATCAGCGTTCGCCAGGATTCGTCCCGCCAGGGGTCGATCTCGACGCTTCGCGCTGCGGCGGCAGCGGCTTCGGCGGCGTTGCCGAGTGCGAGCTCGAGACCCGCAAGTGTGGCGGCGCCCTCCGCAGCCCGCAGCCTGTACCGTTCGCGCGTGTCGGACAGCCACTCGGCCGAGCCATCTTCCGGCAGGACTTCGCCGGCGTAGAGGTCGAGGGCGCGGTGCAGAATCGCGGCGGCCGCCTCCGAATCACGCGCAGACCGCGCCAATGCGGCGTCGCGTACTGCCCGGTCAAACTCCAGCAGGTCGACTCTGGATCGTTCATCGAGAACCAGCGCATACGCCTCGCCGCGGCGCACCAGGAGCCGGCAGTCTCCTGCCAGCCCTGCAGGCTGCAGCGCGCGGCGGAGACTCGATACGCTGACCTGCAGGTTATGCAGAGCTGACGCACCATCCAGGTCCGCCCACAGCGTTGCGGCGAGGCGGTCGCGATGCACGGACCGTCCGGCATGTAGCGAGAGAATCCTGAGGACAGTGCGTGCCTGCGGCCGCACGCGCGACAGGTCAATGTCCACGCCGTTGGCGCGGAGTGAGAATTCTCCGAAACAGCGGACATCAAGAGACGGCGGCGGGGCAGGGCCGGAACCAGGTGTGGCCGGGTCCCCAGTCAGCGGAGCCGGTTGCTGCGGGCGTGCTGTCGGAGCAATTCCCTTACCCGGATTCATGGCTATCCAGGTCCAGGGCCGGCAAACTAAGCCCGCGGTTTTGGCCGTTTCGGCAGCGGCCTCCATGAGATCTGAGGATTGTTCCGGCCTGAGCTGCGCCAGGGCCGCGTAGGCAACGGCACGTGCGCCTGGCACCTCTGCGGTGCGCGCAAAGGCCTCCGCGGCCAATGCCTCCTCGACGGCCTCGGGCAGATCCTGTGCCGCAGCAACAAGGGCGCGCGCCGAGAGTGCCCACGCCTCAAGTGCGCTCGCCTCTAGCTTGCGGAACTTGTCCGCGAGGGCGTCAAGGGCCGAATAGTCGGGCCGCCCAGTGCGCAGACGTCCCAAGGCAGCAGAAGTAGCAATGAGCGCGGCGCCCCAGCCATCCCCGTCCTGCTCGCAGTTTTCGATCGCTGACTGAACTGCCAGCTGACCGCCAGCGTTCCCCAACTGGGCGCAAAGGACTCCCCGCGCAACGCGTGACAGCCAGCTAAACCCAAGCCGCTCAGCCCGGCGCTGAACCGCATCTATCTCTTCTGACCGCGCGTCGCCCCCCGAGATCTGGGGCTCCTCCGCAAAAACGGCCAGGGCCAGTTGGGCCCAAAGGGCCGCAGGCGTTTCGTCGTCCGGCTGCTCGGCACAACGCCGCAGGAACGGCAGCGCCCCGCGTTGGTCGCCGGCGATGAGCAGGGCTACTCCGCGGGCCAGTGTGTCCTCGGCGCCGTTGTGTTTGGTCAAAGACCGTGCTGCCGACCCCGGGCTTCCATGAAGAGCCGCACGAAGGATGCCGACCGGTCCGCATGATGAGCCGCGCGGCTCGCCCGTCCACTCAGCGGCAGCCTGCTGAAGGAGCGCCGCCGCCTCATGCCACGGTTGGACAGCGGAGGTTTGCGGGAGTGCCGTCGCGGCCATGCGAGCTTCCTCGGGGTATCCGTCGTCCAGGAGCTGCCGCGCCTTAGCCAAAGCAAAGAGGGCGTCGTCCCGGATGAGCGGCTCAGGGGCACGCGTCACCCACCCGCATCTGCCTGCCCGGAACGCGCGGCGGCCAGCCCGTTCCATCGTTGCCCGCACGTGGTCCCAGTCCCCGCATTCAGCAAGTATCTGCAGCGCTGCGCCGTGGGCACCTTCCTGCTCAAGGAGCGTGGCCGTCCGGTGCCGGATATCCTCCGGCGCGGCGGATTCACCATTGCCAAGGGTCGAGACCAGATATCGCCTTACTACTTCCGGCAGCCTGAACGCCGTTCCGCCGTCGTCGCTCGCGACGATCCCAAGCTGTTCCGCCTCGTGGAGAAGGAGGCCGCTGTCGGGCACGCCGAGTAGGGCGTTGCACCGCGACTGCGTCAGGCGTTCCAGCAGGCACGTGTGCCTGAGCAGCCGTTCCACCTCTGGTGGGACGTCCGCAAAGTAGTGGCGCCGCAGATAGTCATGCGCGTACCGCGGTACGGGATCGAGTGACTCCGCTGCGCGTCGACGTTCAACAGTGGAGCGGCTCTTGGTGGCCACATGGAAAAGGTGGAGTGCGGCTGCCCAGCCGTCGGTTCGCTGCGTCAGGCTGTAAACACCGGCACTGCTCAAGGGCTGCTTATATGTGGTCCGGAAAAGCTGTTCGACTTCCGGGGCCCTGAAGCGCAAATCGTCCGATTCCACTTTTACGAACGAGGGGAGTTCGGACCGGGCAAGATTGAATGACGGCGGGCGCCTGCTGCCCAGGAGGAAGTGAATCTGGGGGCAACCTAACGACAGCAGCTGCTCCAGTTCCGCCTCGGCACAGGTGCCAGCAACCAGATGCCAGTCGTCCACGACGAAGCACAGCGAAATCGTCAGCGCGTGGGCCATGGCCGCGAGTTCCGGAAAGGACCGGGCACGTTCTTTGTTTGCGGCAGCAGCCACGGCTGCGGCAAACCTGCCCAGCATGCGCCCGGGTTGCGCGTCCGGCGGGCCCGACCGGTGCCAAGCCACAGATTCGAAACTGTGGGTCGCGGCCCAGTGCGCGAGAAGTGTGGTTTTTCCCGTACCCGGCGGAGCGACGACCAGCCCAAGGCGCGCCTCTGCGGTCCCCTCGAGCGCATGAATCAGCCTTGGACGCACCAGCCCAGTCACGGGTGGTGCAGGGGTGAAGAGTCCCCGCGGCGTCATTGCCATGCTGTCCTGCTTCCACAGAAGGTCACGCCCCCGGCGTGGACATCAGTGTAGGGCGCGGCCGACAGGGGGAACCAGTATTACGCCCTTAACGAATTCGTGACCCGCCCCTAATTGAGCCGTCCTATTCAAACTTGGACGGGTCACCGGTGCCGCGGCGCACAACCTCGGCGGTGCCGCCGGAGAAGTCGACGACGGTGGTGGGCTCGGCTCCGGTGTCGCCGGACTCAATGACGGCGTCCACCACGTGGTCCAGCCGCTCCTTGATTTCCCAGCCCTGGGTCAGCGGGTCCTCCTCGTCCGGCAGCAGCAGCGTGCTGGACAGCAGCGGCTCGCCAAGTTCTGCCAGCAGCGCCTGCACGAAGTTGTGCCGCGGGATACGCACACCCACGGTCTTCTTCTTCGGGTGCAGAAGCCGGCGCGGGACCTCCTTGGTGGCCGGCAGGATGAACGTGTAGCTGCCCGGGGTGACGGACTTGATGCTGCGGAACACGTCGTTGCCGATGTTCACGAACTGGCCCAGCTGTGCGAAGTCCCGGCAGACCAGCGTGAAATGGTGCTTGTCGTCCAGATGGCGGATGGAACGGATCCGGTCAAGCGCCTCCTTGTTCCCGAGCTGGGCGCCGAGGGCGTAACAGGAGTCGGTGGGGTAGGCGATCAGCCCGCCCGATCGCAGGAGCTGCACGATCTGCGAGATCGCGCGGGGCTGGGGGTCCTCGGGGTGGACATCAAAGAATTTCGCCATGCGCTGAGCCTACGGCCCAGCGTCCCTCCGCGCACGCAACACGCAACGCGCAATACGCATTGCATCGCGCACGTTCACCCACCCGGGGCCCGGGAAGTGTTCATCCCACATGCACCCACGGACGCCTGGTGACATCCGGTTCGGCTTCGCGCAGCACCTCACGGGTGACCGGGGCGATCTCGCCCTCGCCGAGGAACAGGAAACGCAGCAGGTTCACCACCGGGTTCCCCTCGGTCCAGCGGAAATAGATGTGCGGCATGAGCCCGGTGACGTCCCGGATGTGCAGGAGCACGGAGGCGATGGTGTTCGGCACCACGGGCCCGTGCACCTCCAGCACCCGGTAGCCGTGCCGCACCACGCCGCGCACCTGCAGTTCGGTCTCGAAGTCGGACGAGTCGTCCACGATCACCTCCAGGAACAGCGCCTGGTAATGCACCGGCAGGTGGCTGACCTCGATGGCGGACGTCAGCTTCTGCCGGTACGCCTCCGCTGTCAGCCTCCGCGGTTCGTGCGCGATGATGCCGATGGGGCCGCTCTCATCCGCGGCGACGAATTCCAGGGCCGTCCGGTCGAGGCGGACGTGGGTGGCATGCAGCTGGAAGGACCGCCCGATCCTGGACAGCAGCGAAATGACGATGATGCCGGCGATGAAGAACGCGGCAATGCGGATGCCCTCGGGCCGCTCAACAACGTTTGCCGCCGTCGTGTAGATGAACACCATGGCGATCAGCCCGAAGCCCGCGGTGCGTTTGTGCTGCCGGCGGCGCCGGGCGGACAGCGCCACAGCCACGGCCGCGGAAGTCATCAGCACCAGCACGCCGGTAGCGTAGGCACCGCCCTGGGCGTCGACGTCGGCCTCGAAAAGAACGGTGACCAGGAAGGCAATGAAGCCGAAAACCAGGACCAGGGGCCGGACGGCCTTGGCCCACTCCGGCGCCATTCCGTAGCGCGGCAGGTACCGCGGCACGAGGTTCAGTAGCCCGGCCATCGCCGACGCCCCGGCGAACCACAGGATGGCGATGGTGCTGAGGTCGTAGGCCGTGCCGAACCCGTTCCCCAGGTATTCATGGGCCAAGAAGGCGAGGGCACGCCCGTTGGCCTGCCCGCCCGGCTCAAATTCGGCCGCCGGGATGAGAATCACCGTGGTGAAGCTGCTGGCGATGAGGAACGCGCTCATGATCAGCGCGGCCGTGGTCAGCATGCGCCGGGTCCCTTCGACGCGGCCCGCCGGGTTCTCTTCCGTGTCCGTGTCCCGGCCGCGGACCTGCGGCATGACAGCCACGCCGGTTTCGAAGCCGGACAGGCCAAGCGCCAGTTTCGGGAACACCAGCAGGGCTATGGCGACGGCGAGCGCCGGGTTGCCGTGCGAGGTCCCCAGGGCCTGCCACCAGTCGCCGACGGCGGTCGGGTGGCCCAGCGCTTCGACGGCGGCCCTCGCCACCACCACAACGTTCAGTCCCAGATAGACCGCCACCAGGACGACGGCGATGCCGATCGCCTCCTTGAACCCGCGCAGGAACACGGCAGAGAGCAGGGCCAGGAGAACGAGGGTCACCGTCACCTCCTGCCCCTGCAGCCATACCGGTGCGTACGGGTTCTGGATGAGGTGCGCCGTGGCGTCGGCGGCGGAGAGGGTCATGGTGATCATGAAGTCCGTCGCTGCGAAGCCGAGCAACACCAGGACGAACAGCTTGCCGCCCCAGCGGGGGAGCAGCCGCTCCAGCATGGCGATGGACCCCTCGCCGTGGGAGCTTTCGCCCGCCACGCGGCGGTATACCGGCAGTGCCCCGAGCAGAGTGACGGCAACCAGGACCAGCGTGGCCAGCGGGGAAATGACGCCGGCCGCGAGCGCGGCGATGGCAGGCTGGTAGCCGAGGGTAGAGAAGTAGTCCACGCCGGTCAGGCACATGACCTGCCACCACGGATGCCTCCGCTCGTGGGCGGCCATCAGCCCGCCGGGTCCCTGGTGTGAACCCTTGCTGTCCTGGCGGCCCAGCAGCAGCCAGCTGTGCAGCCGCTGCCTTCGGGTGCGGCGCAGCTCCGAGGGGTCCGCCGGCGGGCGGCTCATGGTTGTCATGGGTGCCTTCCATCTGTGCTGGTGCCCCGCGACGGCGGCATGTCACTGCTACAGCGGCATGTCACCGTGGCCGTGACATTTCCGTGCGGGCACAGCCGAACGTAGCACCGCGCCGGAGCGCCGGAACCGCCGGCAGGGGAATCTTGACGGATCCTTAACGCCGGTGTGAGGCACCCCACCGCGCGTGCCGCCCTGCCGGCGGACTGGTGGAAGAATGGCGTCATGGCAGGGGAACGGATCGTCATTGGCTTGTCGGGAGGCCTCGAGGGGGAGATCCTGATCCGCCGTGCCGCCAAGGTCCTGGACGGTGCCGGCGGCGGTGACCTGCTGGCCGTGCACATCCGTTCCGCGGAGGGTGCGTCGGGCGAATCCACCAGCGCCCTCGAGTCCCAGCGCCGCCTGGTGGTGGAGCTGGGCGGCAGCTACCACACCGTCGCCGCCGACGAACCCGTCGACGCACTCCTGGGGTTCGCGTCCCATGTGGGCGCAACCCGGCTGGTCATCGGCCAGTCGCGCGCGCATCCGCTGTCCAGGCTCCTTTCGGGCGGCACGGAGACGCGGATCATCCGCCGTGCGGGCGACCTCGACGTGCAGGTGGTGCCGCATCCGCTGGCCGGGCGCGGCACGGGCCGCCGGCGGCAGCGGGACCTTGGCCGCGTGCGCGTCGCCGTCGGCTTCGTGCTGGCGGCCGCCGTCCCCATCCTGATGCAGCTGGCGCTCGCCGTCATCGAGCACAGCGTGGCCACCGCCGTCCTGGTCCAGCTCGCCGGGGCCGTGGCCGTGGCGCTCGTGGGCGGGCTCTGGCCTGCCGTCGCCGGAGCGCTCTGGAGCAGCCTGCTGGTCAACTACTTTTCCACGCCGCCGGTCGGTGAGCTGGCCATCGGCGACCCGCAGGACCTCCTTTCCCTCGGCGTGTTTGTGGGCGTCTCGGTGGCCGTGGCCGGCGTGGTGGACAGGTCCGCACGCCGTTCCAAGGAGGCCGGCCGGGCGCGCGCCGAGGCGGCCACGCTCGGCGAGCTCGCCCGCGGAGCCACCCGCGCCGAGGATACGGTGGGCAGTCTTCTGGAACAGGCGCTGGACGTCTTCGGGGTCCGCGGCGCGGCTCTCTTCAGCGGCGCCGCGTTCGACCCCGCATCCGGCGCCGGTCCCGGCGCGCGGCTGCTCGCGAGTGCGGGCGAGCTCACGGAGCATGAACGGGAGGGCGCGGATTTCGCCGGGCACGCCGTGGAAGCCGGGCACACCGTGGAACCGGTCGACGACGGCACCTGGCTGGTGCTGTTCGGCAGGACCGTGCCGGCTGCCGACAGCAGCCTGCTGGGCGCTTTCGCAGCGCACGTACTGGCCCAGCTCGAGCGCCAGCAGCTGGCCGCCAGCCGCCTCGAGGTGCTGCGGCTGGCCGAGGGAAACACCATGCGCACCGCCATCCTGCGGGCCGTCTCGCACGACCTCCGCACCCCGCTCGCCGGGATCAAACTCGCCGTCGGCGGTCTCCTGCAGACCGCCGTCACGTATCCCCCCGAGGAGAAACGGGAGCTGTTGGAAACCATCGACGAATGCTCGGACCGGCTGGACGCCCTGGTGGGCAACCTCCTCGACATGTCCAGGATCACTGCCGACTCGGTCCGTCCCCTGCTGAAGCCCGTTCGGTGGCTCGATGTTGTGCCTCCCGCGCTGCGTGGCCTTCCGGCGGGGAGCGTGCGGGTGGAACTGCCGCCGAACCTTCCCGCCGTCGACGCCGACGCAGTCCTGCTGGAGCGCGTCATCGCCAATATCGCAGAGAACGCGGTCAAGTACGCCCCGGCCTCCGACGTAAAAGTGACGGCGGCGGCGGGCGGGCTTAGCGGCGCCGTCCTCAACGGCCACCCGGCGGGTGAACTGAGGATCATCGACCACGGACGCGGTGTCCCGGGCCGGAATGTGCCCGCCATGTTCCGGCCGTTCCAGCGCCTGGACGATGTGTCCCAGTCCACCGGCGTGGGCCTCGGACTGGCGGTCGCGAGGGGGTTCGTCTCGGCCATGGGCGGCAGCCTGGCGGCAGAGGAGACGCCCGGCGGGGGACTGACCATGGTCATCCGGCTTCCCCTGTCAACGGGGCATGACTCAACCGGGGCCGACGGCGGCACCTCCGCCGCTGTGCCCGGCGTTTCAGTGCCCGGCGTTTCAGTGCCTGGCGTGGTTTCAGTTCCTGGGGTTTCACCTGCCGTATCTCCACAGGAGACTGCCCAGTGACGGGCGTCCTCGTTGTGGATGATGACCAGCATCTGCTGAAGGCGCTGCGGATCACGCTGCAGGCGCACGGCTACACCGTGGAGACGGCCGCGGACGGGGAGGCCGCGCTGATTGCTGCGTCCCGCAATCCGCCCGGGCTTGTTGTCCTGGATCTTGGATTGCCGGACATGGACGGCGCGGCGGTCCTCCGGGAACTCCGCCGGTGGAGCTCCGCCCCGGTCCTGGTGCTCTCGGCCCGGCACGGTTCATCGGACAAGGTGGACGCCCTCGACGCCGGCGCTGACGATTACATCACCAAGCCCTTCGGGCTGGAGGAACTCCTGGCCCGGCTTCGCGCGCTCCTGCGGCGCGCGCCGGAAACCGCCGAACCGTCCACCGTGGACACCGCGGAGTTCAGCGTGGACCTGGGGCGGCGGATGGTCACCCGGAATGGTGAGCCTGTCCGGCTGACACCCACGGAGTGGAGCATCCTGGAACTCCTGGTGCGGAACCCGGGCAAGCTCATCACCCAGCAGCAGATCCTGGCCACCGTTTGGGGACCAGCCTACGAGAAGGAAGCCAACTACCTGCGGGTGTACATGGCCCAGCTCCGGCGCAAGCTGGAGGCGGACACAGGCAACCCGCGCCATCTGCTGACCGAGGCCGGCGTCGGATACCGCTTCCGGCCCTGACCTGTCCGTATGCACATCCCGTGAACTTCCGTGAACCCCTATGAAGGGAAGCCGGATTCGGGCAACATGTGTAGGGCCGGGCGCCGCACGCCGGGCGCCACACGTACAGCCGAAGGAGAACAGATCGTGTCCACCCTGCTCAACCCGTACCTCAGCTTCCGTGACACCGCCCGCGACGCCATGACCTTCTACCAGTCGGTGTTCGGCGGCGACCTGGCACTCAGCACCTTCGGGGAGTTCCACGCCAGTGAAGATCCTGCCGAGTCGGACAAGATCATGCACGGGATGCTGACCTCGGAGAAGGGGCTCGTGCTCATGGGGGCCGACACCCCCAACTCCATGGACTATTCGCCGGGGAATAACATCTCGGTATCGCTCAGCGGGGACGACGAGGCGGAACTTCGCGGCTACTACGACAAACTCTCCGGCGACGGCGGCACCGTCACCGTCCCGATGGAGAAGGCTCCGTGGGGCGACATCTTCGGCATGTGCACCGACAAGTTCGGCATCGCGTGGCTGGTGAACGTCAGCGGAGCCTCGGCAGCTCCGGCTCCCTAGCGGGTAACGCCAAGAACGGGGCCCACGCCCGCAGGGTTCCCTGGCCGAGCTTGCGAGGTTAGGGCGCGGGTGGGGAGGAACCGGGCGGCGACCATACCCACTCGCGGATTTCGGGCAGATCCTCGAAGTGCTCCCGGATGTATTCGGCATGGGCGTCCAGCTGCTGGTTGCAGTGATCGGCCAGGGCCTCCGCGCCGTCGAACTGCCGCGGCATCCGGCGCAGGGCCTCCAACGCCAGGTGGTACCGGCTCATCCGGTTGACCACCACCATGTCGAACGGGGTGGTGGTAGTGCCCTGCTGGCTGTAGCCGCGGACGTGGAACCGGTCAGGGTTTGGCCGCCCGTGCAGGAGCTGGTGGAACGAGCGGGCGTAGCCGTGCCATGCCACGACCACCTCGCAGGTGTCTGTGAACAGCGAAGTGAACGTCCCGTCGTCGAGCCCGTGCGGGTGCACGTCGCGCGGCGGAAGAACCATGGCGTCCATGACGTTCACCACGCGAACGGTGGCATCGGGAACGTGGCGCTGCAGCAGCCAGGCCGCCGCGAGTGCCTCCTCGGTGGGGATGTCGCCGGCGCAGGCGAGGACGACGTCCGGTTCCGTGCTGCTGCCGTCCTCGTTGCCGGCCCACTGCCAGCGGGAGGCTCCGGCCTCGGCATGCGCGCGGGCTTCCGCAAGGGTCAGGTACTGGGGGTGCGACTGCTTGTCGACGACGACCAGGTTCACATAGTCCTTGCTGAGCAGGGTGTGCTCGGCCGCCGCCAGCAGAGTGTTGGTGTCCGGCGGCAGGTAGATTCTCGTCACCTCGCCGGACAGGGACAGAACGGTGTCGATCAGGCCTGGACCCTGGTGGCTGAAGCCGTTGTGGTCGTTGCGCCAGCAGGTGGAGGTCAGCAGGATGTTCAGGCTCGGCACCGGCGAGCGCCATTCCAGCTCCCGGGCGTGCTGCAGCCACTTGGCGTGCTGGACGGTCATGGAGGCGCTGACCATGGCGAAGGCCTCGTAGCTGGCGAAGAACCCGTGCCGTCCGGTCAGCAGGTAGCCTTCCAGCCAGCCCTGGCACAGGTGCTCGGAGAGCACCTCCATGACGCGGCCGTCCGGCGAGACGTGGCTGTCCCCGCCGTCGCTATCCGTGCCGTTCCCCGGCAGCATCAGGCAACGGTCGGTGGCCTCAAACACGGCGCCCAGCCTGTTGCTGTTGGTTTCGTCCGGGCAGAACAGCCGGAACCGCGGGTTGTCCTCCGTGCCGGTGTAGAGGTCGCGGAACAGTTCGCCCAGCGGCTTGGTGGTTTCGATGCTGGTTGAACCGGGCTGGCCGGGGTTGACGGCGTACCGGGCGAGGTCGGGTATCTCCAGCGGGACGGACGGCTGGCCGTTGGCCCACGGCGCCGCCCCCATCCGGAGCCTGCCTTCCGGCGCCAAAGCGGCCAGTTCGGGGAGGAGCCGGCCTTCGTCGTCGAACAGGGATTCGGGCTGGTAGGAACTCATCCATTGCTCCAGCAGCGCCAGGTGCTCCGGGTTGTCCCTGACACCGGACAGGGGAACCTGGTGCGCGCGGAACGTGCCTTCCACCGGGGTGCCGTCCACGGACTCCGGTCCGGTCCAGCCCTTGGGGGTCCGCAGTATGATCGCGGGCCAGCGTGGCGCCGTCGTTCGCTTGCTGCCAGAGCCGTTACTGCCGGAGCCGGAAGCGCCGGAACCGGCGCCCCGGGCGGCCTGCTGGATGCCCCGGATGGTGGCATACGCGTTGTCCAGGGCGGCGGCCAGGGCCCGGTGGACCTTCTCGGGCTGGTCGCCGGACACTGTCACGGGTTCCCAGCCGTTGGCGCTTAGCAATGCCTCGACGTCCGCGTCGGGGCGGCGTCCCAGGACTGTAGGCCCGGAAATTTTGGCCCCGTTGAGGTGCAGGATGGGCAGGACCGCGCCGTCCCGCGAGGGGTTGAGGAAGAACGGCGCCGTCCACGAGGCGGCCAGCGGGCCGGTCTCGGCCTCGCCGTCGCCGACCACGCAGGCGGCGATGAGACCCGGGTTGTCCAGCACCGCGCCGGTGGCGTGCATCAGCGAGTAGCCCAGCTCGCCGCCCTCGTGGATGGACCCCGGGGTGGCCGGACCCACGTGGCTGCCCACACCGCCCGGCGTCGAAAACTGCCGTGCCAGCCGGCGCAGCCCGGCGGCGTCGCGGCTGACTTGAGGGTAGATCTCGGAGTACGTGCCCTCGAGGTAGACGTTCGCCACCACCGACGGTCCGCCGTGGCCCGGGCCTGCGATGAACAGGACCTCGGCCGACGTTTTCCTGATCAGCCGGTTCAGGTGGGCGTAGATCAGCGACAGCCCTGGGCCGGTGCCCCAGTGCCCCAGCAGCCTCGGCTTAATGTGTTCCGGCCGCAGCGGCTCCCGAAGCAGTGCATTGTCCTGGAGGTAGATCTGGGCCACTGTCAGGTAGTTCGCCGCGTTCCAGTAGCGGTGGAGGAGGTCCAGTTCGTCGTCCGAAATTTCCCCGTTTGCCCCGGCCATGCCCATGGATTGCCTTCCGTCGGATCCCGCTCCAGCGCTGACGGGCACAGTCTACCCCGGCATTTTAGCCGCCCTCAGATCCACTCCGGGGCCGCCGGTCCGGCAGTTGGGGCCTCATGTTTTCCGGAGGCCTTGCCCGGCCTGGCGCGGGTTCCGTAGCGTTGCAGGCGTGGAAGGAATGCCGTGGGAATCGTCGCGTCGAATGGGGACGCCGCGCTAACGGGGGACACCGCGCTAAAGGGAGACACCGGGAACAGGGTGACGACCCTCTACCTCGATGTCGACGGCGTGGTGTGCCCGTTCGGCCCGACGGGCACCACGCCCTGGGGCTCCGCCTGGCGTTACACCTTGGCCGGGATGCTGGAAGTTGCCTATGCGGAGGAGCTGGTGGCGGCCCTGAACCGGCTGTCTCTGCAGCGCGGACTCCGCTGCGTCTGGCTCACCAGCTGGGAGGAACTGGCGCCCGCCGTACTCTGCCCGGTCACCGGCCTGGAGGGAAGCTCGTGGCCTGTTCTTACCGCGGACGGGGCGGGAAGCGGCGCGGAATGGTGGAAGCTGGAAGCCATTCAGGCGGACGTGGGCAGGAACACGCCCGAGCGGATCATCTGGGTGGACGACCAGCTCGCATTTGAAGGCCGCGCGCAGGCGTGGGCACGTATCCTTGGCCGCCGTGCCTTGCTGGTTTCACCAGACCCCCGGTCCGGGCTGTCGCCGCGTCAGCTGGATGCCATCCGCGCCTTCTCCCGGCCCCCGGACCGGCAGGTGTGACTGAGGATGGACCGTGCAGGTTTGACCTCGTCTGCAGGACGCGTACCATCGATAAGGTTTCAAGCCCGCTCTGCAGCTCCGCTACCCCCACCCCCAGACGTTTTCTTAAACAGAGGGTGAACTATGCTGTGCAGTGCAGGCAGGGGAAGTGGAACTGCTGTACGTAGACTCTGCAGATTGGGCAACAGGTGGACATCACCTTCATGGTGGCGCTGGTCATTGCGCTGGCGTTATTTTTCGACTTTACGAACGGTTTCCATGACACCGCGAACGCGATGGCCACGCCCATCGCCACCGGTGCCATCAAGCCGAAGACTGCGGTTGCCCTCGCGGCGGCCCTCAACCTCGTCGGGGCCTTCCTGTCCACGGAGGTCGCGAAAACGGTCTCGGGCGGCATCATCCGCGAGGGATCCGGCGGGGTCCAAATCACCCCGGATATTATTTTCGCCGGCCTCATGGGCGCCGTTCTGTGGAACATGATCACCTGGCTCAAGGGACTGCCGTCCAGTTCATCCCATGCACTCTTCGGGGGCCTCATCGGTGCCGCGATCATCGGCATCGGATTCCACGCCGTCAACCTTGAGACGCTGCTGCAGAAGGTCATTCTGCCCGCCATCTTCGCCCCGGTGATCGCCGGGCTTGTGGCCTACATCTGCACCCGCATCGCCTATGCGCTCACGGCCCGCCATGATCCGGAGACGGGCAGCAAGCTCACCCAGAAGCGCGGCGGTTTCCGGACCGGCCAGATCTTCACCTCCAGCCTGGTGGCCCTGGCGCACGGCACCAACGACGCCCAGAAGACCATGGGCATCATCACCCTGGTGCTCATCTCGGCAGGAACGCAGCAGCCTGGCTCCGGCCCGCAGCTGTGGGTGATCACGGCGTGCGCACTCGCCATCGCTATCGGAACCTACGCCGGCGGCTGGCGCATCATCAGGACGATGGGCGCCGGACTCACCGAGGTAAAGCCGGCCCAGGGCTTCGCGGCCGAGTCGAGCACAGCTTCCGCCATCCTGGCCTCCTCGCACCTGGGGTTTGCACTGTCCACCACCCAGGTGGCCTCCGGTTCAGTGATCGGTTCCGGCATGGGCCGCAGGGGCACCACGGTGCGCTGGCGCATGGTGGGGCGCATCGCCCTCGGCTGGCTCTTCACGCTGCCCGCCGCGGGCATTGTCGGTGCTTTGACCGCGCTGCTGGTCAAGACCGGGGTTGTCGGCGTGGTGATTGCGGCAGTGGCCGGCATCGGCGCCGTGCTGTACATGTTCCTGGTGTCCCGCAAATCCCAGGTGGGCCACCACAACGCCGTCGAGGTCGAAGAGGCCGGGCAGGCAATCCGCTTCGCGAAGAAGAAGGCCCTTGCCAGGGCACGCGCCGCCGAGCGCGCCAAGAACAAAAACCTGAAGGGCCCGCAGCTATGAAGTGGTTGGAACTCCTCACCGTAGCCGGCGCCACACTGGTCGCTGCCGTGACTGTGGTGGTCCTCTATTCCCTCGGCGTCCGGCTGACCGCCATCGCCGGTGACCGCCAGGTGGCCGCGCCGGCGTGGGTCAAATACCTCTCCTACGCCTGCTTTGGACTCTGCGGCCTCGCCGTGATGTTCGGGCTGTACCTGATCATTCCGTACTTCAGCGGCTAAGCGGGGGGGTCCGCCGCTCTGGGAACGCGGAACCGGAGTGGCTAGGCTGGGTCCATGCCCAGTGTCCAGTACTACGTTGCTTCCTCCCTCGACGGCTTCATCGCCACGGCAGACGACGACCTTGCCTGGCTGCTGCAGTTCGACGGCTTCGAAGGCGGCAAGGAAAGCTACGACGCCTTCATGTCCGGCGTCGGATGCATCGTCATGGGCGGGACCACCTACGAGTGGCTGATGGAGCACGAACCCGGCAACTGGCCCTACCCCGGCACACCCTGCTGGATCTTCACCCATCACGAGTTCACCGCCCCGCCGGGTGCTGACATCACCTTCGTCCGCGGCGAGGTGAACGAATTCATTGACGACCTCCGGCGTGACGCTGCCGGCCAAAACATCTGGGTGGTGGGCGGCGGCGAGCTCGCCGCCCAGTTTGCCGGCGCCGGCCTCCTGGACGAACTGATCGTTTCGGTCATTCCCGTGGTCCTCGGCGCGGGAAAACGGCTGCTTCCCCTCGTCCAGGGCCCGACGGCGCCACTCGAGTTTCAGGAGGCGCGTCCCCAGGGGCGGGGGATCGTGGAGCTCCGGTACCGCTGGCCTGAGCGCCAGGGTTCTCCTGAGCGCTAGGGTTTTCGGCTTTACCGGATGAGGTTGGTGATGCGCGCCGTCGACAGCCGGCGCCCCTGTTCGTCGGTCATCACGATTTCGTGAGTGGTCAGCGTCCGGCCCAGGTGGATGGCCGTGCACGTTCCGGTTACCGTGCCCGCGGAGACCGCGCGGTGGTGCGTGGCTCCAACCTCGATGCCCAGCGCCTGGCGGCCGGGACCGGCGTGCATCCCGGCGGCAAACGATCCCAGGGTCTCGGCCAGCACCACGTGCGCACCGCCGTGCAGGATCCCGGCCACCTGTGTGTTCCCCTCCACCGGCATTGTGGCAACGCACCGTTCAGGGCTCATCTCCAGGAACCGGATCCCCATTTTCACCACGAGGGCGCCGATGCCGTACTCGGCGAGCCAGTCGTGCAGGTGCTCGGGGACACCGGCCTCTAACAGCTCTTCCCTAAAGTCCGCTTCGGCTGCGGCTTCCACCTCGGCGGGCGCCCCAACCGCCGCAGGCGTTTCGACGGCGGAGCGCGCATCTCCGGCTGCGCTGGCCTCTGCGGGACTGGCCTCACCGGCAGGGCCCGGCGTGAAATTGTCCATCATGGCAACTAGGCTGGCACCTGTGAGTGAAACAACCAAACCGGCCCCAATTCCGTCCACAACCCAGACCCTTCAGGACATCGCGGTGTCCTCGCCTGGCGCCCCGTCGGTGTCGGCCACCGAGGCACCCGTCGTTCCCCTGACGGAGCAGCCCCGGCTTCTGGTGCTGGACGGGCACTCCATGGCCTTCCGGGCCTTCTTTGCCCTCCCGGCGGACAAGTTCTCCACCGCCCGGGGCCAGCACACCAACGCGATCCACGGCTTCACGTCCATGCTCATCAACCTGATCAAGGAACAGAAGCCCACCCACGTCGCGGTCGCTTTCGACGTCTCGGACGACACCACTCACCGCAAGGCCGAGTACAGCGAGTACAAGGGCGGCCGCAACGAGACGCCCCGCGAAATGAGCGGCCAGATCGACCTTATCGACCAGGTCATGGGCGCCTGGGGCATCAAGACCATCAAGATGCCCGGCTACGAAGCGGACGACATCCTGGCCACGCTCGCAGCCATGGGTGAAAAGGCCGGCTTCGAAGTCCTGCTCGTGTCCGGCGACCGCGACGCCTTCCAGCTCATCACGGACAACGTGTTCGTGCTGTACCCGAGGAAGGGCGTCAGCGACATCCCGCGCATGGACGCCGCCGCTATCGAGGCGAAGTACTTCGTCAGCCCCTCCCGGTATTCGGACCTCGCCGCCCTGGTGGGGGAGACCGCTGACAACCTGCCGGGCGTCCCCGGCGTCGGACCCAAAACGGCAGCCAAGTGGATCAACCTCTACGGCGGCCTCGAAGGCGTGCTGGAACACCTCGACGCCATCGGCGGAAAGGTGGGGGACGCGCTGCGTGAGAACGTGGACGCGGTCAAGCGCAACCGCAAGCTGAACCGGCTGCACACCGACCTTGACCTCCCGGTGACGCTGGACGAGCTGGCTGACCCGCGGCCGGACCAGAAGGCTATGGAGGAGCTCTTCGACGAGCTCGAATTCAAGACGATCCGCACCCGCCTCTTTGATCTGTACGCGAGCGAGGCGCCTGAGCCGGAGCGCGAGCCCCTGGAGACCAGGGACTTCGCCGCACTGACGGAGGCGGACGCGCTCCGGACATTCCTCGGGGCAGGGGCCGGACACCGGTCCGCCCTCGCAGTGGACGTGCTGCCCGGCCGGATCGGCGAGGACGCGGACGCCGTCGCCATCGTGCGGGATGATGCCGCCGCCTACGTGGACCTCACCGCGCTGGACGCCGACGCCGAAAATGTGCTGGCCGAGTGGCTCCGGGACTCGGGGTCCCCGAAGGTTATGCATGGTTACAAGGCGGCCCTGAAGGCGCTGGCCAACCGCGGGTTCGGACTGGAGGGCGTGGTGGATGACACCTCCATTTCCGGCTACCTCATCCAGCCCGACCGCCGCACCTACGAACTGGCCGAACTGGCCCAGTTCCACCTGAACATCCACATCACGCCCGAGGCCGCCAAGGCCGGCCAGCTGGAGCTGGCGTTCGACGACGACGCCGCGGCGTCCGGTGCGCTGGTCCAGGTGGCCGCCGTCGTCCATAAGCTGAGCCGGTTCTTCGAGTCGGAACTGAGGGACCGCAAGGCCGAGGACCTGCTGGCCACGCTGGAGCTGCCGGTGGCCCGTGTCCTCGCGGACATGGAGAAGACCGGCATCGCGGTCTCCATGGAGCTGATGGACGAACAGCTGGCGGACCTGGCCAGGGTGATCGACGACGCCCAGGAACGGGCGTTCGCCGCGATCGGCCACGAGGTGAACCTCGGTTCGCCGAAGCAGCTGCAGACGGTCCTCTTCGAGGAGCTGCAACTGCCCAAGACCAAGAAGATCAAGTCCGGTTACACCACGGACGCCGCTTCGCTGAAGAACCTCCTGGAGAAGACCGGGCATGAGTTCCTGGTCCAGCTCATGGCCCACCGCGAATCGGCGAAGTTGCGGCAGATGGTGGAAACGCTGAAGAAGTCCGTGGCCGAGGACGGGCGCATCCACACCACCTACGCCCAGAACGTGGCCGCCACCGGGCGTATCTCGTCCAACAACCCCAACCTGCAGAACATCCCGATCCGCAGCGAGGAGGGGCGCCGCGTGCGCGGCATCTTCGTGGTCAGCGACGGCTACGAGTGCCTGCTGTCCGCGGACTACTCGCAGATCGAGATGCGTATCATGGCGCACCTGTCCGGGGACGCCGGCCTGATCGAGGCATACCGCGAGGGGGAGGACCTGCACCGCTTCGTCGGCTCGTCCATCTTCCACGTGCCGCCGGCCGAGGTGACCAGCGCGATGCGCTCCAAGGTCAAGGCCATGTCCTACGGCCTGGCCTACGGGCTGACGTCCTTCGGGCTGTCCAAGCAGCTAGAAATCTCGGTGGACGAGGCCAGGAACCTCATGAAGGACTACTTCGACCGGTTCGGTGCCGTGCGGGACTACCTCCGCGGCGTGGTGGACCAGGCCAGGGTGGACGGCTACACGGCCACGATCGAGGGGCGGCGCCGCTACCTGCCGGACCTCACCAGCACGGACCGGCAGCTGCGGGAGAACGCCGAACGCATCGCCCTGAATTCGCCCATCCAGGGCTCCGCGGCGGACATCATCAAGCGCGCCATGCTGGGCGTGCACTCGGAACTGGCCGCGCAGGGGCTCAAGTCACGCATGCTGCTGCAGGTCCACGACGAACTGGTGCTGGAAGTGGCCAGCGGCGAACGGGAGGCCGTCGAAAAGCTCGTCACGGAGCAGATGGCCGCCGCCGCGGAACTCAGCGTGCCGCTGGAAGTCCAGATCGGCGTCGGCACCAGCTGGTACGACGCCGGCCACTAGCCTAGGCTCGGGGTTGTGTCTAATCTGAGCGCTGACTATGAAATCCGTCGGTTCCAAGCGGCGGCCAAAGACGATCCCGCGTACGCGGAGTCGGTTGCCTGGATGCGGGCGGTAGCCTTCGGCTTCCACGATGCCCGGCGCAGCGATGAACGCGTGGACAAGAGCATCGAGCTGCAGCGCACGGACGGCCGCGTCATGACCGGGGTGTACCAGGCCGGAACGGTGCCCTGCCACTCGCTCGGAGCCGACGTGCCCGTTGCCACCTTCGGGACCATGACCAAGACACTGAACATCGGCTTTGGCCGGTTGCTGGACACCCGGCTGGTGACCGCCGTGACGGTCCGCACCTCGCACCGGCGCCGCGGACTGCTGCGCCGCATGATGGGGGAGGACCTGGCCCTGGCCCGGGAGGAAGGCCTTGCGATGGCGGCCCTCACGGCGTCCGAGGCCTCGATTTATGGCCGCTTCGGATTTGGCGTGGCCACGTCCGAGCAGTCCATGAAGGTGGACACCTCGGCGCGTTTCCGGCTCAACCACACCCCGGTGGGCAGCGTCGAGGTAGCCGAGCCTAAGGTGCTGCTGGACCTGGCTCCGGAGGTCTTCGACCGTCTGCACCGCAGCACGCCCGGATCCATCGGCCGGCACGAGTTCTACCGGCAGTTCGCCTCCGGGTCCGTCAGCCGCGACGGGGGCGAAGACCCGAAGGTCAAGGTGGCGCTGCACTACGGGCCCCGCGGCGACGTGGACGGCTACGTCTCGTACAGGTTTGCCGGCTGGTCCAGCACCCCGTACACCATGGAAGTCGTGGACCTCGTCGCGGCGACCGGAGCGGCGTACCTCGAGCTGTGGCAGTATCTGGCCGCCATCGACCTGGTGGACCGGATCACCTGGGAGGAAGCGCCGGTGGACGATACGCTGCGGTGGGCCCTCGAAGACGCGCGCTGCGTGGAGGCCTCGGAAGCACGTGACATGCTCTGGCTGCGTATCCTCGACGTGAAGCAGGCCCTGGAAGCCCGCCACTACCCGGCCGACGGGCGGCTGGTGCTGAAAGTCGCCGACTCCCTCGGCCTGACTGGCGGTACCTTCGCTCTGGACGCTGGCGGCGGCGGTGCAGTGGTCACGGCCGGAGGCGGCGGCGCACCGGAGCCCAGTGCACCGGACCTCGAGCTGGATGTCGCGGCGCTGTCCGCCATTTACCTCGGCGGGGTCAGCCCCGTGACCCTGGCGGCGTCGGGACGCATTCTGGAGCACACGCCGGGCGCGGCGTTCCGCGCCGCCCGGATGTTCGCCGTCGAACGTCCGCCGCACTGCCTGACGCATTTCTAGCGCTTTGACCCCGGTTGGCGCTTGCCACTAGAATAAACGGGCGTGTACTACGTGCACGTTTTTTCTTCAATCCACAAAATCAGGATGACCAGGCACCTCCCTGTGAAGTGCCCGCACCTGCGCCTGCGTTCCATAACGCAGGCGCGGCGGTTTGCCTGACCGACTTACTATCCACAACGGAGCCCCTACTACATGACCATCACCTCCACCGAGAAGCCCGGTACCCCCGTAGTCGCAATCAACGACATCGGTACCGCTGAGGACTTCCTCGCAGCTGTCGACGCGACCATCAAGTACTTCAACGACGGAGACCTCGTCGAAGGTACCGTCGTCAAGGTCGACCGCGACGAAGTTCTGCTCGACATCGGTTACAAGACCGAAGGTGTCATTCCCTCCCGCGAGCTTTCCATCAAGCACGACGTTGACCCCGGAGACGTCGTCTCCGTTGGCGATCAGGTCGAAGCCCTGGTGCTCACCAAGGAAGACAAAGAAGGCCGCCTGATCCTCTCCAAGAAGCGTGCTCAGTACGAGCGTGCCTGGGGCGACATCGAGAAGGTCAAGGAAGAAGACGGTGTCGTCACCGGTACCGTCATCGAGGTTGTCAAGGGTGGTCTTATCCTCGACATCGGCCTGCGCGGCTTCCTGCCCGCATCCCTCGTCGAGATGCGCCGTGTGCGCGACCTGGCTCCGTACATCGGTCAGCAGATCGAAGCCAAGATCATCGAGCTGGACAAGAACCGCAACAACGTTGTGCTGTCCCGCCGTGCATGGCTCGAGCAGACCCAGTCCGAGGTCCGCTCCACGTTCCTCAACAAGCTGGAAAAGGGCCAGGTCCGTCCCGGCGTCGTTTCCTCCATCGTCAACTTCGGTGCCTTCGTGGACCTGGGCGGCGTAGACGGCCTGGTTCACGTTTCCGAGCTGTCCTGGAAGCACATCGACCACCCGTCCGAGGTTGTCGAAGTTGGCCAGGAAGTCACCGTCGAGGTCCTCGAGGTCGACCTGGACCGCGAGCGCGTTTCCCTGTCGCTCAAGGCTACGCAGGAAGACCCGTGGCAGACCTTCGCCCGCACCCACGCCCTTGGCCAGGTTGTTCCGGGTAAGGTCACCAAGCTCGTTCCGTTCGGTGCGTTCGTTCGCGTCGAAGACGGCATCGAAGGCCTCGTTCACATCTCCGAACTGGCTGTCCGCCACGTTGAGCTGGCTGAGCAGGTTGTCTCCGTTGGCGACGAACTGTTCGTCAAGGTCATCGACATCGACCTCGAGCGCCGCCGCATCTCCCTCTCCCTCAAGCAGGCGAACGAGGGCGTTGACGCCGACAGCACCGAGTTCGATCCCGCTCTGTACGGCATGGCCGCAGAGTACGACGAAGAGGGCAACTACAAGTACCCGGAGGGCTTCGACCCGGAGTCCAACGAGTGGCTTGAAGGCTACGAGAACCAGCGCGCCACCTGGGAGCAGCAGTACGCTGACGCCCAGACCCGCTGGGAAGCCCACAAGAAGCAGGTTACCCAGCACGCTGCCGACGACGCTGCTGCAGCAACGTCCGGTGAGAGCGACTCCGGCACCACCAGCTACTCCTCCGAGCCGGCTGCCACCGATTCCGGTGCAGGCACGCTTGCTTCGGACGAGGCGCTTGCCGCTCTGCGCGAGAAGCTGACCGGCAACTAATAATTGCCCGGCATTAGCTAACTGCCACTGACAAGGTGGCCGTCCCCGAGAGGGGGCGGCCACCTTTCTGTTTACCGGCGAGTTGTGGAGCTGGCCGGATGCCTAAATAGGCACTGTCAGGCAGTTTGGCCGGCGTGCTCGCCCTCGGCGATCTCCTCCAGCACCTTGTTGTTGAATGCGGGAAGGTCGTCAGGCTTCCTGCTGGTCACGAAGCCCTGGTCCACCACGACTTCCTGGTCGCTCCAGTTGGCGCCCGCGTTCCGCAGGTCCGTGGCCAGCGTGTGGTAGGAAGTGAGGTTCCTGCCCTTGACGACGCCCGCATCGATGAGCAGCCAGGGGCCATGGCAGATGGCCGCCACCGGTTTGTGCTGTTCGAAGAAGCTGCGGGCAAACGCCTGCGCGTCCTTGTCCACCCTGAGGTGGTCGGCGTTCACCACGCCGCCCGGGATGACCAGTGCGTGGAAGTCCGCGGCGTTGGCGTCCTTCAGGGTCAGGTCGACGTCGAAGGTATCGCCCTTTTCGACGCCCTCAAAGCCCTGGAGCTTTCCGCTCTTGGGAGCGACCAGGACAGGTTCGCCGCCGGCGTTCTTGACGGCGTCCCACGGGCTGGTCAGTTCAACCTGCTCCACGCCGTCCGTCAGCAGGAAGGCGACCCTCTTGCCGGTGATGTCGTGCTCTGACATGCGTCCTCCTTTTCCGTGTGGTGCCTTACAGGACCACCCTAGAAATACGCAAAGTCATAAGCAAGCTGCTGATTCTTTATGCCAGCCGCCCGTCTTGCCCATCCGTCAATGCGGAACGTCAATCCACTCCGTGTCTTCGTGCTGGAGGGCCGCATTTCCGGCTGTCAGGGCGGCCAGCCGGTCCGCCGCCGCGGCCAGGTCATCGGGCGCGTCCGGCAGCGCGAGGCGCAACACCGTGGACTGGGCTTCGTAGCCGGTCTCCGCCATCGCATAGCCAGCGCTGCGCAGGTCGTTCTCGAGGCGACCTGCCGCAGCGTGCGGTACCCGCACGCCACAGATGCGCAGCCGCCGGCGCTGCACCAGCGGAGCCAGGTCCAGCGCCGTCGAGACTGATTCGGAGTAGGCGCGCACCAGCCCGCCGGCACCCAGCAGGATCCCGCCGAAGTAGCGCACGACGACGGCACTCACGTCGCTGAGGTCCGTCACCCCGGGTGCGGTTTCCCGCCGGAGCAGGGCCTCCAGCATGGGAATGCCGGCGGTTCCGGAGGGTTCGCCGTCGTCGCTGGAACGCTGGATATCCCGGTCCGGCCCCAGCACGAAGGCGGAGCAGTGGTGCCGGGCGTCATGGAACTCGCGGCGGAGTTCAGACACCAGCGCCCGGGCATCCTCTTCGGTCCCTGCGCGGCGCAGGATGGTGATGAACCGGGAGCGCTTGATTTCGATCTCATGGCGGAAGCCGTCCCCGGCGGCCAGCGTGGTGTACGCGGAGGCCCTGCTCTCTTGCTCTTGCACCGCCCAAGTGTAGGACATGGCCCACGCCGCGAGGGTTGGGGAGGCGGTGGGTGGGCCCACGCCGCCAGAGTTCCCTGGCCGAGCGGAGCGAGGCTAGGGAGGCGGTGGGTGGGCCCACGCCGCCAGAGTTCCCTGGCCGAGCGGAGCGAGGCTAGGGAGGCGGTGGGGATTAGTCTTGGGGAGTGCTGAAGATTGGGTTGACGGGCGGCATCGCCTCGGGGAAGTCGTTGGTGGCGACGCGCTTGGAAGAACTGGGGGCGGTGCTCGTCGATGCGGACGCGATCGCCCGTGAAGTGGTGGAACCGGGAACTCCGGGGTTGGCCGCCGTCGTGGAAGCGTTCGGCCCGGACATCCTCGACGGCGAGGGGAGGCTCGACCGGCCGCGCCTCGGGACCATCGTGTTCCAGGAGCCGGAACGGCGTGCCGAGCTCAATGGCATCGTCCACCCGCTGGTGCGTGAACGCGCCGCGGCGGTGATTGCGGCCGCGCCGGGGGACGCGGTGGTGGTGCAGGACATCCCGCTCCTGGTGGAAACCGGACAGCAGAAGAACTTCCACCTCGTGCTGGTGGTGGATGCGCCCGAGGATGTCCGCCTGCAGCGAATGACCGGGCACCGCGGGATGACTGAAGCGGACGCCCGTTCACGAATGGCCGCCCAGGCGTCCCGCCAGGACCGGCTCGCCGCTGCGGACGTGGTCCTTCCCAACGCCGGCACGCGCGAGGAACTGCTTGCCGCGGTGGACCGGCTGTGGGAGGGGCGGCTCGTGCCCTTCGCGAGGAACGTCAGCCAAGCCGCGGTGGCCGGCCGCAGCGGCGCGCCCCTCCTCGTGGCCCCGGACCCGGACTGGCCGCGCCAGGCTGCCGTCCTGGCCGAGCGGCTCCAGGCCGCCGCCCCGGAGGGTGTCCTCGCCGTGGACCACATCGGGTCGACGTCGGTTCCCGGCCTCCAAGCGAAGGACGTCATCGACCTGCAGCTCGCGGTCGCTGACCTCGCGACGGCAGACCGGATTGCGCCCCTGCTGGGTGCCGCGGGGTTCCCGCTCTGGCCGGGCGTCCTGATGGACAGCCCCCACGGGCGCTTTGACCCCGCTGCCTGGTCCAAGCGCCTACACGGCAACGCCGACCCGGCCCGTCCGGTCAATCTCCATGTCCGGGTGGCCGGTTCGCCGGGCTGGCGGTTTGCCCTCTGCTTCCGCGACTGGCTGCGCGCCGATCCGGCGGCACGGGAGGAGTACGCCGCGGAGAAGCGCAGGCTGGCCGCCCTGCATGCTTCCGACGCGAACACGGCGGGCTACGCCGACCACAAAGAGGCCTGGTTCCGGGACGTCGGGGCTCCCGGAATGGAACGGTGGGCCGAAAGCAGCGGCTGGCAGCCGCCGTCGTACGCCTCCAGCTCCGCCAACGCGGGTCAACGCTGAATCCAGTACAGCCCAAAGCAGAATCAGGAGTTCCTGTCAGTGGCCGGCTGTAGATTAGATGCATGAGTCTTGCGCAGGAGGTCAACCGAGTCGTTGCGCCCTTCGAGGTCATCAGCGAGTTCCAGCCCGCCGGTGACCAGCCGGCGGCCATCGCCGAGCTGACGGAGCGCATCAAAAACGGCGAAAAGGACGTGGTGCTGCTCGGCGCCACCGGTACCGGCAAGAGCGCCACCACTGCGTGGCTGATCGAGCAGGTCCAGCGGCCCACTCTGGTGATGGTCCAGAACAAGACCCTCGCGGCGCAGCTGGCCAACGAGTTCCGCGAACTCCTGCCGAACAATGCGGTGGAGTACTTCGTGTCCTACTACGACTACTACCAGCCCGAGGCGTACGTCGCGCAGACGGACACGTTCATAGAAAAGGACTCCTCCATTAACGAGGAAGTGGAACGGCTCCGGCACTCCGCCACCAACGCGCTCCTCACCCGCCGCGACGTGATTGTGGTGGCAACCGTGTCCTGCATCTACGGCCTTGGCACGCCGGAAGAGTACATCGCCGGCATGGTGACGCTGCGCAAGGGCGCCGAAATGAACCGTGATGACCTGCTGCGCAAGTTCGTCTCCATGCAGTACGCCCGCAATGACATGGACTTCCACCGCGGCACCTTCCGGGTCCGCGGCGACACCGTCGAAATCATTCCCATGTATGAGGAACTGGCCATCCGGATCGAGTTCTTCGGGGATGAGATTGAGAACATCCATACCCTGCACCCGCTGACCGGCGAGGTGATCCGGGACGAAGAGGAAATGTACGTGTTCCCGGCCTCGCACTATGTGGCCGGCCCCGAGCGGATGGCGCGTGCCATAAAGCGGATTGAGGACGAACTCGCCGACCGGCTCCAGGTCCTGGAGAGCCAGAACAAGCTCGTGGAATCCCAGCGGCTGCGGATGCGCACCACTTACGACCTCGAGATGATGCAGCAGATGGGTTTCTGCAACGGCATCGAGAACTACTCATCGCACATTGACGGCCGCGCCCGCGGAACCGCCCCGCATTGCCTCCTGGACTACTTCCCGGACGATTTCCTGCTGGTGGTGGACGAATCCCACGTGACCATCCCGCAGATCGGGGCCATGTACGAAGGCGATATGTCCCGCAAGCGGAACCTGGTGGACTTCGGCTTCCGGCTGCCGTCCGCCATGGACAACCGGCCGTTGAAATGGGACGAGTTCCTGGAGCGCGTAGGCCAGACGGTCTATTTGTCCGCCACGCCCGGCAAGTACGAACTTGGCAAGGCGGACGGCTTCGTCCAGCAGATCATCCGTCCCACCGGCCTGATCGACCCCGAGGTGGTGGTCAAGCCCACTAAAGGCCAGATCGACGACCTGCTGGGTGAGATCAAGACCCGTACCGAGAAGAACGAACGCGTCCTGGTCACCACGCTCACCAAGCGGATGGCGGAGGACCTCACCGACTACCTCCTCGGCCACGGCATCAAGGTGGAGTACCTGCACTCCGACGTCGACACGCTGCGGCGTGTTGAGCTGCTCCGCGAACTCCGGATGGGTGTGTTCGACGTCCTGGTTGGCATCAACCTGCTCCGGGAAGGCCTTGACCTGCCGGAGGTCTCCTTGGTAAGCATCCTGGACGCGGACAAGGAAGGCTTCCTGCGGTCGTCCACGTCCCTGATCCAGACCATCGGCCGGGCCGCGCGCAACGTCTCGGGCCAGGTCCACATGTACGCGGACCGGATTACTGACTCCATGGCCCATGCCATCGATGAAACAAACCGGCGCCGCGCCATCCAGGTGGCCTACAACACGGAAAACGGAATCGACCCGCAACCGCTGCGGAAGAAGATCGCCGACATCACCGACCAGCTGGCCAAGGAAGACGCGGACACCCAGGAGCTGCTCAACAGCAACCGTTTGGCCAAGGGCGCCAAGCGCGGCAAATCCGCCGCCAAGGGGGCCGCAACCGTCCGCGCCGACGGGCTGGCGGCCGCGCCTGCCGAGGACCTCGTGGGCCTGATCGAGCAGCTGACCGAGCAGATGCACGGAGCGGCCGCCGAGCTGCAGTTCGAAGTGGCTGCCCGCATCCGCGACGAAGTTTCCGAGCTCAAGAAGGAACTGCGGCAGATGCAGTCAGCCGGGCACGCCTAGCGGCTGCTGGATCAGGTGGCGCGGGCGCCGTCACGTGGCGCGGGGGACCGCGCCTCTAGGGTAAAGTTGAGGTCACGTAGGGGAGTATCCCAAGCGCTACGAACGTCAACACGCAGGGCACAGATGCCCTGCCGGGCGTAGCGGGCAGCCACATCAGCACCAAGTGCACAGGTTCGCCGGAGAGACTTACACCGGTTTTCTGTACCCTGCGAAAGGCATTTTTGTGGAACTTCCCGTCTGGTTCGAGGTCGGCTCGTTCGTCGTCCTCGGCCTCATCCTCCTTATGGACCTGCTTCTGGTAGTGCGCCGTCCGCATGAGCCCTCCATGAAGGAAGCCGGCCTCTGGGTGGCCTTCTACGTCGCACTGGCCCTCGTGTTTGCCGGTGCCATGTTCGCGTTCACGGGGCCCGAGTACGGCGGCCAGTTCGTTGCCGGCTGGGTGACTGAGTACAGCCTCAGCATCGACAACCTGTTTGTCTTCATCATCATCATGGCCCGCTTCTCCGTGCCCCGTAAGTACCAGCAGGAAGTGCTGATGGTGGGCATCATCATCGCACTGGTCCTGCGCGGCATCTTCATCATGCTCGGCGCCATCGTGATCGAGCAGTTCAGCTGGGTCTTCTACATCTTCGGCGCCTTCCTCCTCTGGACCGCCTGGAAGCAGGCGCAGGACGAGGGTGAAGACGAAGAGGACAAGGAGAACGCCCTCATCGGCAAGCTCCGCAAGGTCATCCCCATGTCCGAGAAGTTCGACGGCGGCAAGCTGCGCACCACCGTGGACGGCAAGAAGGTCTTCACCCCCATGCTGATCGTCTTCGTCACCATCGGCATGACCGACCTGCTCTTCGCGGTTGACTCCATCCCCGCGATCTTCGGCCTGACGCAGAGTGCCTTCATCGTCTTCACGGCGAACATTTTTGCCCTGATGGGCCTGCGGCAGCTGTACTTCCTGCTCGGCGGCCTGATGAACCGCCTCATCTACCTGAAGCACGCACTGTCCATCATCCTGGCGTTCATCGGCGTGAAGCTGATCCTGCACGCCATGCACGTCAACGAGCTGCCGTTTATCAACGGCGGGCACCACATCGAGTGGGCCCCGGAAATCCCGACGTACGTGTCCCTCGCGGTCATCATCGGCACCATCATCATCGCTGTGATCGCCAGCCTGGTGAGCTCCGGCGCACAGAAGGCCAAGCTGGATGCCCGCCTCGAGGAGGACTCCCGGAAGAGCCTGAGCGACGTCGACTAGGCTTCCCAGCCAGTCCCAGCACAAAGCAACCCCGGCCACAGGTGGCCGGGGTTGCTTTTTGCATGTCGGGGGGCAAATCCGAAGCGCGAACTGGCAGGTAATGCCCTTAACTCCCCGTTTTGAGGGCGTTATCTGCCAGTTCGCGTGACCTGTGGGTCCATTAGCGCCGGATTTGTTTTCTGAATGGCTCAGCGGGCGGAGCGCACCATGCCGAGCAGGCGGCCGAAGATGGCCTCACCGTCGTCCGCGATGCCGTCGTGGTGGAACTCACCGGTTTCCCATGTCTTCAGCTTGCGGACGGCGGCAGCCGTCTCCATGGAGAGCCCGTGGTCCACATAGATGTCATCGCGGTAGACGGCGGCCGCCGCGGGCACGATGTTGGCAGCCAGCTGCGCGGTGTCGTACAGGGGCTTCCAGTCAGCCTTGGCCGCCAGCAGTTCCGCCACTTCCTGCAGCGGGCGAAGGGCAGGGTCCTGTTCGAAGTACCACGGGTAGACCATCTCGCCGGTCAGGAGTGGCTCGGCAGCGTCCGGGCTGAACTCCGGGAACTCCTCGAGAACCCGCCAGGCCGCCCAGCCCGTGGCCGCGTTCTGGCCATAGATGGACTCATGCATCAGCGCGTACAGCGGATTGGCTGCCCGCGAGACCAGGGGGCGGACCTGCTCCAGGAACGGATCGGAAAGGCGCGGACCGCCGGGCGCCTGCACAAAGGCGTCCTCCAGCAGGTTGTGCAGGGTGTCCACCCGGGTGTTCCCGCCGAGGAAGGACCCCACCATCTGGAACCTCTCCACCGTGAGGGGAGAACCGTCCGGGAGGTACTCCGCCGTGCTGCGGAGGTGGCTGGCGATGCGGTTTACCGCTTCCCGGTCCTCGGGGTACCAGCCGAAGTACTCCGCGTTGCGGGCTGCCACCCGCCTGAAGGTCTCGCGGTAGACCCGCTCGGGGGAACCGGTGAGCGGGGCGAGTCCTCCGGTGATCAGTACCTCGCGCAGGCCCGTGGGGGCGAACGAAAGGTACGTGAGCGCGCAGAAGCCGCCGTAGCTCTGCCCGTAGACAGTCCACGGCTCCGAACCGAGAGCCTGGCGGATGAGCTCCGCGTCCGCAATGATCGAATCAGCCCGGAAGTGCTCAAGGTACCTCGCCTGGGCTGCCGCATCCCCGCGCAGCGGCAGGGTGTTGCGGTCAATGAGGGAGGAGAGGCCGGTGCCCCGCTGGTCCAGCATCAGGATGCGGAAGTCCTTGGCGGCCGCTTTGCTCCAGCCCCCCAGCGACGCGAAGCGGTTGCCGCGCCCGCCGGGACCGCCCTGAAGGTACAGGAGCCAGGGCAAATCGGCGGCTTCTGCCTCCGTGTGCTCGGCGGACACGTACTCGCGGGCGAAGACCGTGATCGTCTCGGCCGCGTCCTCCCCGCCCGGGCCGGCAAAATGGTCCAGCGGCAGGGTGAAGTAGTGTTCTGCGGTGCGCATCCCGCGGAAGTTGTGCCGGGCGCGGACTGTATGGACCGGGCCCGCATGAACTGTGGCGTCCAGTGCTGCCTCAGCCATGGACACCGGCCTCGCTGCGGCTGCCGAACTCTGCCAGCGCCGTTCCGGTCAGCCGGAACGTGGACCATTCCTCCATCGGGAATGCCCCGAGCTTCCGGTAGAAGTTGATGGACGGTTCGTTCCAGTCCAGGACGCTCCATTCCACGCGCGCGTAGCCGCGTTCGACGGCGGTCGCCGCCAAATGCTGCAGAAGGGCCTTCCCGTGGCCCTCGCCGCGCGCCTCCGGGGTGACGTAAAGGTCCTCCAGATAGATTCCGTGCACGCCTTCCCACGTTGAGTAGTTCAGGAACCAGAGCGCGAAGCCACGCACGTCGCCGGCCTCATTCTCGGCCATGTGCGCATACACGCGCGGGTTGCTGCCGAAGAGCACCTCGGTGAGCATCTCGGGCGTGTTCCGGACGGCGTCGGGCTCTTTTTCATAGACAGCCAGCTCGTGGATCAACTGCAGGATAACGGGAACGTCGGCGGGTGTTGCGGGACGGATTACACTCATGAGTCCGAGCTTACTGGGTCCTGGCTTGCTGGATCAGGCCGGCAGCAGCAGGGCAGGGTGCCGCCGGAGTATAGGCTGTTGATTCCCATGACCTATCAAAAGTGCAGCAGCGCTTCCGCAGACGGTGCGACGGGGCGGCAGTGCCGGTAAGTGACCGTGTCCGTCTGGCTGCCGTGAGGCTGTCCAGCGTCGACCTCGGGCAGGCCGATACTTTGGACGACGGCGAGCGGCAGCGGGCAGCGTCGTTGGGTTCCGGAATTCAGCGGGACAGGTTCCTGGCCGGACGCATCGCGTTGCGGCGCCACGCCGCCGAAACCGCAGGGATGGGCGCCGCAGGGCTCCGGGCAGACTACATCTGCCGGGAGTGCAGGAGGGGCGACCGTGTGCACGGCATGCCCCGCTACCAGGCCGGTCCGTCCGGGCCTGCCGTTCTGGCGAGCCTGAGCCGGGCGGGGGACTGGTGCCTGCTGGCAGCCACAACTGACGAACGGGTCCTGGGAGTCGGCGTCGACCTGGAGGGCAGCACGGCCGCAGGCTTCGACGGGTTCGGGCTGGTTGCCCTTTCGGAGCGCGAGCGGGAACACCTGCAGAGGGTGGAGCCCGCACTTCGGCCAAGATTCCAGACACTCCTGTGGACGCGCAAGGAGGCAGTTCTCAAGGCGCTGGGCAGGGGACTGGCCGCCGTCGACCCGGCTCTGGTGGACGTTGCCGGACCCGTTCCCTTGCTGCCGGGCTTCCTGCAGGCACCGGCCCCGCCTTTGGTCACGGGCGTGCCTCTGGCGGGGGGCCAGGAAGGCAGCGGACAGCGTTGGCTGGTCGACGCCGTGGATCCGGAGTCAGTGGGACTGCCGCATTCCTTCATGGTGGCAATAGCGCTCGCAAGGACGCCCGGCCCGTAGCTCGCGGCCCGCCTGTCAGAGCCTGCCCGCCTGTCAGAGCCTGCCCGCCTGTCAGAGGCGGTTCGCCCCGGTCACCCGGACCACCGCAGTGCCGGTCTCGTCCGAGGCGGCCAGATCCACCTCCGCGGAAATCCCCCAGTCATGGTTACCCGCCGGGTCATCGAAGATCTGCCGGACCTTCCAGACACCGGGCTCCTCGGTGATGATGAGCAGCCCGGGTCCGCGCGCGTCGGGGCCGGTGCCGATGTCGTCATGCTCGTCGAAGTAGTCGTCCAGGACGTCTTCCCAGCGGTCGGCGTCCCAGCCGGCGTCGCCGTCGAGCTCGCCCAGGGCAGCGGCGTCCTCGTCCGCAAAAAGCTCGACGCGCCGGAACATCTCGTTCCGGACCATGACCCGGAAGGCCCGGATGTTGGACGTCAGCGACGGCGGCGGGGGCGGCGGTGCGTCGTGCGGCGTGGGGACGGCACCGGAGGCCAGTTCTTCCCACTCGTCCAGCAGGCTGGAGTCCACCTGCCGCACCAGCTCACCGAGCCAGGCGATCAGGTCCTCGAGGTCCTCCCGCAGCGCATCCTGCGGAACGGTCTGCCGGAGTGCCTTGAAGCCGTCGGCCAGGTAGCGCAGCACGATGCCCTCGGAGCGGGCAAGGCCGTAGAACTGCACGAACTCGCCGAAGTTCATCGCGCGCTCGTACATGTCCCGGATGATTGACTTGGGGGCCAGTTCAAAGTCGCCCACCCACGGGGCAGCCTTGCGGTACACCTCGAAGGCCTCTCCCAGGATCTCCGCGAGCGGCTGGGGGTAGGTGACCTCGTCGAGCATGGCCATCCGCTGCTCATACTCGATGCCGTCCGCTTTCATGGCGGCCACGGCCTCCCCGCGTGCCTTCTTCTGCTGGGCGGACAGGATCTGCCGGGGCTTCTCCAGCGTGGCTTCAATGACGGAGACGACGTCGACGGCGTAGGACGGCGACTCGGGGTCCAGCAGGTCCAGCGCTGCGAGCGCAAACGGGGAGAGCGGCTGGTTCAGGGCAAAGTTCGGCTGCAGGTGGACGGTCAGGCGCACCGTGCGGCCGTCCGTTCCCTGCTCGGCAGCCGGGATGCGCTCCACAACCTCGGCCGCGAGCAGCTCCCGGTAGATCCCGAGGGCCTTCTTCATGAGCCGAAGCTGGGAAGGGCGGCTTTCGTGGTTCTCCGTGAGGAGCCGGCGCGCCGCGGCGAACGGGTCGCCGGGACGCTCCATGAGGTTCATGAGCATCGCGTGGGTCACGGTGAAGCTGGAGGTCAGCGGGTCCGGGACGGAGTCCACCAGGCGGTTGTAGGTGGGCTGGCCCCAGGACACGAACCCCTCCGGCGGCTTTTTCTTCACCACCTGGCGCAGCTTCCGCTGGTCGTCGCCGAACTTCGCGGTGGCTTTGGCCATCGCCTTGACGTTCTCCACCACGTGCTCGGGGGCCTGCACCGCCACGGTGCCGGCCGTATCGTAGCCGGCCCGGCCGGCCCTTCCGGCAATCTGGTGGAACTCACGGGAGTTGAGCAGGCGGGTGCGTACGCCGTCGTACTTGCTCAGGGCGGTGAGCACGACGGTGCGGATGGGAACGTTGATTCCCACGCCCAGCGTGTCCGTGCCGCAGATGACCTTAAGCAGGCCGGCCTGGGCCAGTTGCTCCACGAGGCGGCGGTACTTGGGCAGCATGCCGGCGTGGTGCACGCCGATGCCGTGCCGGACCAGGCGGTTCAGGGTCTTGCCGAACCCTGCCGCGAAACGGAAGTTCGCGATGAGCTCGGCAATCTTGTCCTTTTCTTCGCGGGTGCACACGTTGATGCTCATCAGGGTCTGGGCGCGCTCGATGGCCTCCGCCTGGCTGAAATGCACCACGTAGACCGGCACTTCCCTGGTGCCCAGCAGTTCTTCGAGGGTCTCGTGGACCGGCGTCTCGCGGTAGTAGTAGTGCAGCGGAATGGGGCGCTCGGCCGAGCTGACGGTGGTGGTGGGCCGTCCGGTGAGTTCGGTCATGCCGGCTTCGAAGCGGCTGACGTCGCCCAGCGTGGCGGACATGAGGAGGAACTGCGCCTGCGGGAGTTCCAGCAGCGGAACCTGCCACGCCCAGCCGCGCTGCGGATCGGAGTAGAAGTGGAACTCGTCCATGATGACGGCGCCCAGGTCGGCAGCGGCGCCCTCGCGCAGGGCGGTGTTGGCCAGGATCTCCGCGGTGCAGCAGATGATCGGGGCGTCCTGGTTCACGCCGGAGTCGCCGGTGATCATGCCGACATTCTCCGCCCCGAAGATCTCGCAGAGGGCGAAGAACTTTTCGGACACCAGGGCCTTGATGGGGGCAGTGTAGTAACTGCGCTCGCCCCGGGCCATCGCCTGGAAATGCGCCGCTATGGCAACGAGGGACTTGCCGGATCCGGTGGGCGTCGCGAGAATCACGTTGGCGCCGGAGGCCAGTTCCATGATCGCCTCGTCCTGCGCCGGGTACAGCTGCAGGCCACGGCTCTCGGTCCACTCCACGAAGCGCTCGTACAGCGTGTCCGGGTCCGCGCCGGTTCCGGTGGTGATCCGTGCGGACGGGGCGGGGAGCTGTTCAACGAGTTTCATTGCCTTCCAGCTTAGTGCCAGCGCGTCCCTGAACGGTTTCGTGCTGGCCGGCGCTAGGCTCGCTCTGCCAGGACAAAACTTCAGCGACCAACCTTCAGCGAACAGCGTTCAACGAACAACCGGAGGCCATGTGTGGGATCCCGCCAAATACGTCCAGTTCGGCGACTACCGGCAGCGCCCGTTCTTTGACCTGACCGCCCGTGTCCTCGCCGACGCCCCGCGGCAGGTGGTGGACCTGGGCTGCGGCCCCGGGAACCTGACAGCCACGCTCGCGGCCCGCTGGCCCGACGCGCGCGTGGTGGGCCTGGATTCCTCAGCCGAGATGCTGGCAACAGCCGAACAGCACCGGCAGTCCACCCCGGGGCTGGAGTTCAGCCTCGGCGACATCGCTTCGTGGCTGCCTGCCGAGGACACCGACGTCGTGGTGAGCAACGCGGCGCTGCAGTGGGTACCGGGGCACCCCGAACTGCTGGCCGGCTGGCTGGAGGCGCTGAAGCCTGGCGCGTGGTTCGCCCTGCAGGTGCCGGGCAACTTCACGTCCGCATCCCACACCCTGATGCGCGACGTCGCAGAGTCGCCGAAGTGGGCCGGCAAACTTGCAGGCGTGCTGCGCCACGATGAGGCGGTGGCGCCGCCCGCACGCTACCTGGAGATCATGCTCGACGCCGGGTGCGCGGCAGACGCGTGGGAAACCACCTACCAGCAGGTGCTCACCGGCGACAACCCGGTGCTGGACTGGGTGCGGGGCGCGGGCCTGCGGCCAGTGCTGGCCGCGCTGTCGCCGGACGACGCCGCCGGGTTCGAGGCCGAATACGGAGCCCGGCTGACCAAGGCCTATCCGCCAACGCCGCACGGCACGATTTACCCGTTCCGCAGGATCTTTGCAGTGGCACGCAAGCTCTAGGGCAGCATGCACCCGGCTCGTGGCGCAACCCGCCCCGCAACCTCCCGCGCGGTCCGATGTGATCTGGCTTACAATGGCCAAGCGGTTATTGGGGGCCGACCCAGGCTCCCATACGCCCAGGCGATGGAGGAGGTGCGGTGCTTTTCGGCCTGATGCTCCGCCTCTTGGGCGAACACCGGACGGCTGTCTGGGCGATCATCGCCCTGCAGGTGGTGCAGACCGCGGGAAACCTGCTGTTGCCGACGCTGAACGCGAGCATCATCGACGACGGGATCCTCGCCAACCAGCCCGGGGTGATCCTGGGGCTCGGCGGCTGGATGATGGTGCTCACCGCCTTGCAGGCTGCGGCCGCCCTGGGCGCCGGGTACCTCGGGGCCGACGTCGCCATGAAGATCGGCCACCGGCTGCGGCGGGAGCTGTTCTCCCAGGTCCAGGCCATGTCGTCCCAGGAGATCGGGACGTTCGGCACGGCCAGCCTCGTGACCAGGTCCACCAACGACGTCCAGCAAATCCAGACTTTCGCGGTCCTGGTGTTCACCATGCTCGCAGCGGCGCCGGTCATGGGCATCGGCGGAATCATCCTGGCCGTCCAGCAAAATGCGGCACTGTCCGCCGTCGTCATTGTCATAGTCCCGCTGCTGGTGCTCATCATGTACCTGATCGTGCGCCGCCTCATCCCGCTCTACCGGACGGGGCAGGCACTCATCGACGGCATCACCCGGATCCTCCGCGAACAGATCATCGGCGTCAACGTCATCCGCGGCTTCGTCCGGCAGAAGCACGAGGCGGCCCGCTTCGCGGAAGCGAACCGGCGGCTGACCCGAAACAACCTCCAGTCCGCCCTCCTGGTGGCCGGCATGCTGCCGATGATCATGATCGTGGTGAACCTCTCCTCGGTGGCAGTGGTCTGGTTCGGCGGCCACCTGATCACAAGCGGCAGCATGGAGGTGGGCGCCCTCACAGCCTTCATCGCCTACATCCTGCAGATCCTGCTGGCCATCATGATGGCCATGTACGTACTCAGCACCGCACCGCGCGCGGCCGTCTGCGCCGAACGGATCCAGGATGTGCTGGATGTGACCCCGGCTCTGGGCCTGCCCGCCCCGGCGGAACGAGGCGGGGCCCGGTCCAGCGGCGGGGGAGTGGAGTTCAGCCACGTCTGGTTCGCCTACCCCGGCGCTGAGTCCCCCGTCCTGGCCGACATCTCCTTTACCGCAGTCCCGGGCACCACCACGGCCATCATCGGTGCCACCGGCAGCGGCAAGACCACACTGCTGAATCTCCTGCCACGGTTCCTGAATGCCACGTCCGGCGAAGTCCGGGTAGGGGGAACCGACGTCAGGACCCTGCCCGCCGGCCATCTGCGGGAGCGGATCTCACTGGTGCCGCAGCACTCCTATCTCTTCTCGGGCACCGTGGCGACCAATCTGCGCATGGCCGCGCCGGAGGCCACCGAGGACGAGTTGTGGCAGGCCCTGCAGCTGGCGCAGGCCGAGGACTTCGTGCGCCGGCTCCCGGACGGCCTCCAGGCAGCCGTCGCCCAGGGCGGGGCAGGGCTTTCGGGCGGGCAGCGGCAGCGGCTCTGCATCGCCCGCGCCATGCTCCGCGCCGCGGACCTCTACATCTTTGATGACAGTTTTTCCGCCCTGGACTATGCCACTGAGGCCGCGGTCCGGGAGGCACTGGCGCCCTTGCTGGAAGCAGCCACGGTGCTGATGGTGGCCGAGCGCATTCCCACCATCATGGGCGCGGACAGCATCCTGGTGCTGGAGGAGGGCCGGCTGGTTGCCCGGGGGACCCACGCCGAACTGCTGGTATCGTCGCCCACCTACCGGGAGATCGCCGAATCCCAGCTCGCCCTGGACGAACAGCCGTGAGCAGCGGGCGGCCATGAAGGGCACCCACGCGGCCAGGCGCACCACCGGCAGTTTCCTGCCGGCAGCCAAGCGCCTGCTGGGCCTGCTACGGCCGTCCAGGGGCAGGATGGCCCTGGCCGTCGCGGCCACCTGCGGTTTCGCCGCCCTCAATGTGGCGGCTCCCAAGCTCCTCGGCGACGCCACCGACGTCGTCGTCGACGGCTTCATGCATGGGACGTTCGACGCCGGCAGGCTGGCCGCCCTGCTGGGTGTGGTGTCGTTGATGTACGTCGGGACCTCCGTCTTCAACTGGGTCCAGGGCGTGCTGACCGCCCAAGCGGTGCAGCGGCTCGTCTTCAACCTCCGCGCCGCGGTCGAGGACAAGCTGCACCGCCTGCCGTCGTCGCACTTCCACGAACAGGCCAGGGGCGATGTCCTCAGCCGGGCCACGAACGACGTCGACAACATCTCCCAGGCACTCAACCAGCTGCTCACACAGCTGATCATGTCCGTGCTGATGCTGTGCGGCTCCCTGGCCATGATGCTGTGGATCTCGCCGCTGTTGGCCGCCATCGCCCTGGTCTCCGTTCCCGTGTCCACGCTGATAACAGTGTTCATGGCCCGCCAGTCCCAGGCCTATTTCGCCGCCCAGTGGTCATCCACCGGTGAGCTGAACGCCCACATCGAGGAATTCATCACCGGACACGAGGTGATCAAGGCGTTCGGGCAGCAGGACACGGCGTCGGCCATCTTCGGCCACGGCAACGACCGGCTGGCCCGCGCCAGCGCGCGCGCCCAGTTCGTCTCGGGAGCCGTGCAGCCGCTGATGGTTTTCGTCGCCAACCTCAACTACGTGGCCGTGGCCGTCGTGGGCGCCCTGCAGGTGACGGCCGGGGCAATGACCATCGGCGGCATCCAGGCGTTCATCCAGTTCAGCCGCCTGTTCACCCAGCCAATGGGGCAGATTGGCGGCATGCTCACGCTCATGCAGTCCTGCGCGGCCTCGGCTGAGCGGGTTTTCGCCCTGCTCGACGAGCCTGAGGTTCCACACGAGGACGGCGTTCCGGTCCGCCAGGAAAACCTGCGCGGCCGGATTGACTTCGAGGACGTCACCTTCGCGTACACCCCGGGGGTACCGGCCCTCAGCGGACTGTCCTTCTCCGTCCTGCCGGGCCAGACAGTGGCCATCGTTGGCCACACGGGTGCGGGCAAGACCACCGTGGTTAACCTCCTCATGCGCTTCTATGAACTGGACTCGGGCCGCATCACGATTGACGGCACGGACATCGCCACGGTCCCCGTGGACTCGCTGCGGTCCAATTTCGCCGTGGTCATGCAGGACGTCTGGCTGTTCAGCGGCACCGTGCGCGAAAACATCGAATACGGCTCCCCGGGGGCGGATGATGACCGTATCCTGGCAGCGGCCGAGGCCAGCCACGTGGACCACTTCGTGCGGTCGCTGCCCGCCGGCTACGGCACGCTCCTGGGAGACGACGGCGACTCGCTGAGCCAGGGCCAGCGGCAACTGATCACCATCGCCCGGGCCCGGCTCGCCGACCGGAGCGTCCTGATCCTGGACGAGGCAACGAGTTCCGTGGACACCCGGACCGAGATGCAGATTAAGCTCGCGATGAAGCGGCTGCGGCACGGCAAGACAAGCTTCATCATTGCGCACAGGTTGTCCACCGTGCGCGACGCTGATCTAATTCTGGTCATGGATCACGGACGCATTGTTGAACAGGGGACGCACAGCAGCCTGCTGTCCGTGGACGGCCATTACAGGCACCTGTATGAGGCCCAGTTCCGCGGCGCGGACCCCGAGCTCGGCGCCATCCGCCGGCACCGCGGCCGGCACGCCGCCGGCCAGCAGCGCTACCGGGAGTCAGGCCAGTGACCGCCGGCCATACCTTCCCGGGGCGGTGGAAACCGAACACCGCCAGCTCCGTGGCCCTCTTCGAGCAGCTGAGGCTGCATGTGATCGAGCAGGCGGACCAGGGGAAGCTTGCTCCCGGCACGCGGCTGCCGGCGGTGCGGAGCCTCGCCGAAACCCTCGGCGTCGCGCCACACACGGTGGCGCGGGCGTACAAGGAGCTCGAAGCTGCGGGCGTCGTCGCCACCAAGGGGCGCAACGGGACGGTGGTCTGCGCCCGCGACGAGCGTTGGGGGACGTTGTCCGTGGCCGCCGCAGACTATGCCGCGGCCGCCAAATCACAGGGCGCGTCGTTCGCCCAGGCCGTCCACCTGCTGGCTGCCGCCTACGACGCCGAGTAGCGGCGTGGCATAGCACACCCGCGTTTATATTCGAAGAAGTTTTCGACTAGCATTAGTGGGTGCCTAAAGCCGTAGCTGAAGAAACCGCTGTTGCCCCCTCCGCCGTCGTCCCCCTGAGCCCCGCCCAACCGGCGCGTCCGGATCTTTCCCGGCTGGTGGTCAAGGGCGCCCGTGAGCACAACCTCCGCAACGTCGACCTCGACCTGCCGCGTGACGCGATGATCGTTTTCACAGGTCTGTCCGGTTCGGGAAAGTCCTCGCTCGCCTTCGACACCATTTTCGCCGAGGGCCAGCGCCGCTACGTCGAATCGCTCTCGGCCTACGCCCGGCAGTTCCTGGGCCAGGTGGACAAACCCGACGTCGACTTCATCGAGGGCCTGTCGCCTGCGGTCTCGATCGACCAGAAGTCCACGAGCAAGAACCCGCGCTCCACCGTGGGCACCATCACCGAGATTTACGACTATATGCGCCTCCTGTGGGCGCGGGTGGGCCGTCCGCACTGCCCCGTCTGCGGTGAACCCGTCATCAAGCAGACCCCGCAGCAAATCGTGGACCAGCTGCTCGAACTGGAGGACGGGACCCGTTTCCAGATCCTCGCTCCGGTGGTCCGCGGCCGCAAGGGCGAGTTCGTGGACCTCTTCAAGGAGCTGACGGCGAAGGGCTATTCCCGCGCGCGGGTCGACGGTGACCTCGTCCAGCTGAGCGATCCGCCCAAGCTCGGCAAGCAGTTCAAGCACACCATCGAGGTGGTGGTGGACCGGCTCGTGGTCAAGGAGGGCATCCGGCAGCGGCTGACGGACTCCATCGAAACGGCGCTCGGCCTGGCCGAGGGGCGCGTCCTGGCCGACTTCGTCGACCTTGAGGCCGACGACGCGCACCGCACACGTGCCTTCTCGGAAAACCTGGCTTGCCCCAACGAGCACCCCCTGGCCATCGATGAGATCGAGCCCAGGTCCTTCTCGTTCAACAACCCGTTCGGTGCCTGCTCGGCCTGCAGCGGCATCGGCACCCGGCTGGAAGTCGACGAGGAACTGATCATTCCCAACCCGGAGCTTGCGCTGGAGGACGGGGCGATCGCGCCGTGGTCCCTGGGCACCGCCACCACCGAGTACTGGAACCGCCTGCTCGGCGGGCTCGCCAAGGAGCTCGGGTTTTCCATGACCACGCCGTGGCAGGACCTTCCCAGGGACATCCGGCAGACCGTCCTGCACGGCAAGGACCACAAGGTCGTGGTGCAGTACCGCAACCGGTTCGGCCGGGAGCGCAAGTACAGCACCGGCTTCGAAGGCGTGGTGCAGTACGTGCACCGCAAGCACACCGAAACCGAGTCCGACTACGCCCGGGACCGCTATGAGGAGTACATGCGGCAGATCCCCTGCCCCGCCTGCGACGGCGCGCGGCTGAACCCGGCGTCGCTCTCGGTTCTCATCAACGGCAAGTCCATCGCCGACGTCGCGCGTCTCCCCATGCGGGAATGCGCAGCATTCCTGGACAACCTCGTGCTGACCGGGCGTGAGGCGCAGATCGCCCACCAGGTCCTCAAGGAGATCCAGGCCCGCCTCACCTTCCTGCTGGACGTCGGCCTGGAGTACCTGAACCTGGAACGCCCCTCCGGCACCCTCTCCGGCGGCGAGGCCCAGCGCATCCGGCTGGCCACCCAGATCGGCTCGGGACTTGTGGGCGTCCTCTACGTCCTGGACGAGCCGTCCATCGGGTTGCACCAGCGGGACAACCGGCGCCTGATCGAAACCCTGACCCGGCTCCGTGACCTGGGCAACACCCTCATCGTGGTCGAACACGACGAGGACACCATCCACGAGGCCGACTGGATCGTGGACATCGGCCCAGGAGCCGGCGAGCACGGCGGACGGGTGGTCCATTCCGGGTCCTACAAGGCACTCCTGGAGAACACGGAGTCCCTCACCGGGGATTACCTCTCCGGCAGGAAGAGCATCGACATCCCCAAGAAGCGGCGCAAGTACGACAAGAAGCGCGAGCTGAAGGTGGTTGGGGCCCGCGAAAACAACCTCGTGAACGTTGATGCGGCATTCCCGCTGGGCCTGTTCACTGCGGTGACCGGTGTCAGCGGCTCCGGCAAATCCACCCTGGTCAACGAGATCCTGTACAAGGTGCTTGCGAACAAGCTCAACGGTGCCAAGCAGGTGGCGGGGCGGCACAAGACTGTCCAGGGGTTGGAGCACCTGGACAAGGTTGTACACGTCGACCAGAGCCCGATCGGCCGCACGCCGCGGTCGAACCCTGCAACGTACACCGGCGTGTTCGACAACATCCGCAAGCTCTTCGCGGAGACCACGGAGGCCAAGGTCCGCGGCTACCTCCCCGGACGGTTCTCCTTCAACGTCAAGGGCGGGCGGTGCGAAGCCTGCTCCGGTGACGGCACGCTGAAGATCGAAATGAACTTCCTGCCGGACGTCTACGTTCCCTGTGAGGTCTGCCATGGTGCGCGGTACAACCGGGAGACCCTCGAGGTGCATTACAAGGGCAAGACCATCGCCGACGTGCTGAACATGCCCATCGAGGAGGGAGCCGAATTCTTCGCTGCTTTCTCCCCGATTGCCCGCCACCTCAAGACACTCGTCGATGTCGGCCTCGGCTACGTCCGGCTCGGCCAGCCCGCCACCACGCTGTCCGGCGGTGAAGCGCAGCGCGTCAAGCTCGCGGCCGAACTCCAGAAGCGGTCCAACGGGCGCAGCGTCTACGTCCTGGACGAGCCCACCACCGGACTCCACTTCGAGGACATCCGGAAGCTGCTGATGGTGCTTCAGGGCCTCGTCGAGAAGGGCAACACGGTCATCACCATCGAGCACAACCTCGACGTCATCAAGAGCGCCGACTGGATCGTGGACCTTGGCCCTGACGGAGGCTCCGGCGGAGGCCGGATCATTGCCTCGGGTACCCCGGAGCAGGTCTCCAAGTCCTCGGAAAGCTACACCGCGAAGTTCCTGGCCGAAATTCTCTAACGCAACTCCGGCCCGCCAGATCAACTGGCGGGCCGCAGTCGTAGGCGTTCATTGGAGTTTTTGTCCAGATAGTGGCGACTAAACGCCTCGGAAGTCACGAGACGTGGGCTAAAACTCCAATTGCGGGCGGAAGTATTCCACGGAGGGCATACGAGTTTGAGCAGGCGTGCCATCGTGAGAAACTAGGCCGGTGACTTCAACAACAGTGCCCGTGATCTTCGACCTGGACGGCACTCTTGTCGATCCGGCCGGCGGGATAACAGACGGAATTGCCGCGGCCCTCACGGAACATGGCCTTCCTGTCCCCAGCCAGGACCTTCTAGACGCGATGGTGGGTCCCAAGCTGAGCGACTCGCTGCTGAACGTCGCGGCTGTTCCGCCAGCCATGCTCGAGGCTGTCATCCGGACATACCGGAGGCATTACCTGGACGTCGGTATTTCCCAGAGCCGCCTGTACCCGGGCATCGTCGACCTGCTGGACAGCTACGTGGATGCTGGGCGGCCCGTGGCTGTGGCGACGCAAAAGCCGGAAGGCCTTGCCCAGCTGGTGCTTCAACACCACCAGATTGCCGGCCGGTTCCGCGCCATCAGGGGGTCAGCCGCAGATGAGACCGCGGCCGCAGCCGGTCCGGTTGGCAAGACCGGCATCATCGCCGCCGCCATGACGGACCTCGGCACGCAGCACGCCGTGATGGTGGGTGACCGCGCGCAGGACGTGGCCGGAGCGCTGGCCAACGGACTCGATTGCATCGGCGTCAGCTGGGGCTTTGCGCCCGACGGCGAACTGGAGGCAGCGGGAGCTGTGGCTGTCGTACACGACACCGCCGGCCTGCGAGCCAAGGTCGAGGAGCTGGAGAACGTCCGCGCCGCAGCCCTGAGCGAGGTGCGCAACGATGGAGCTGTTTGACGGCGTCCGCTGGACGACGCGGACCCTCATCTCCGGCAGCTGCCGGCCAACCGTCATCGGGCTGGAGAATGTGCCCAAGAGCGGGCCGTTTATTGTGGCACCGAACCACCTCTCCTTTCTGGACAGCGTGATTGTCCAGGCGCTTATGCCCCGGCCCGTCGCGTTCTTTGCCAAGGCGGAGTACTTCACCACCAAGGGCATCAAGGGCCGCGTGATGAAGTCCTTCTTCGAGGCAGTCGGCTCCATTCCGGTCGAACGCGGGGAACAGGCAGCGAGCGTGCAGGCCCTCAAAACACTGCTGGACATCCTCGAGGACGGCAGGGGCATCGGCATTTACCCCGAGGGCACCCGGTCCCGCGACGGAATCCTGTATCGCGGCCGGACCGGCGTCGGATGGCTGGCCCTCACCACCGGCGCCCCGGTGATCCCGGTGGGACTGATCGGCACCGAGAAGCTGCAGCCCGCCGGCCGCAACGCGGTGAAACCCCAGCACTTCATCATGAAGGTGGGGGAGCCGATCTACTTCGACAAGACCGGCCCGGACCATTCCCTCCCCGCCAGGCGCCAGGTGACCGACCGGATCATGGACGCCATCGCCGAGCTCAGCGGCCAGGAGCGCTCCACCAGCTACAACCAGAGCAAGGTCATCGAGTAGGCGCTGCTTTCCGGGCGGTTCCGTCAAAATGGCCCGCGGCAATCCGCAGCCCCGTACCTCAGTAGACTGGAATCGTGGCAGATCCATCAAGTTATAGACCCCAGACGGGTGAGATTCCGACCAATCCGGGGGTTTACAGGTTCAGGGATCCCCATGGCCGGGTTATCTACGTCGGCAAGGCCAAGAACCTCCGGTCGCGCCTGAATTCGTACTTCGCGAACCCGGCAGGGCTGCTGCCCAAGACCCACGCCATGGTGTACGCGGCCAGCAGCGTCGAGTGGACGGTAGTGGGCAGCGAGCTGGAATCCCTCCAGCTGGAATACACCTGGATCAAGGAATTCAAGCCTCGGTTCAACGTGGTTTTCCGTGACGACAAGACGTATCCGTACCTCGCCGTCACCATGGGCGAGAAGCTGCCGCGCGTGCAGGTCATGCGCGGCGAGCGGCGGAAGGGCACCCGGTACTTCGGGCCCTACACGGCCGGCGCCATCCGCGAAACCATGGACACCCTGCTGCGGGTCTTTCCGGTGCGCAGCTGCAGCGCTGGCGTGCTGAAGCGTGCCCAGGCCAGCGGCCGGCCCTGCCTGCTGGGCTACATCGACAAATGCTCGGCCCCCTGCGTCGGTCGCGTCACAGCCGAGGAACACCGCGCCCTGGCCGAGGACTTCTGCGCCTTCATGGGAGGCGAGGCCAAGCGGTTCATCGCCCGGCTCGAAAAGGAGATGGGTGCCGCCGTCGCCATCCTTGACTACGAGCGCGCCGCCCGGCTGCGTGATGACATCACCGCCCTCCGGAAGGTCTTCGAGCGGAACGCCGTGGTGCTGGCCGAGGACACCGACGCCGACGTTTTCGCCCTACACGAGGATGAGCTCGAAGCGGCCGTCCAGGTGTTCCACGTCCGGGGCGGACGGGTCCGCGGCCAGCGCGGCTGGGTGGTCGAGAAGGTGGAGGACTTCACCACCCCCGACCTCGTCGAACACCTCCTCCAGCAGGTCTACGGCGAGGACGCTGAGATCCAGGGGCGGCTTCCCCGTGAGGTGCTGGTGCCTGTCGAGCCGAGCAATGCGCAGGATTTGGCGGAGTGGCTCGGCGGCCTCCGCGGCGCCAAGGTGGACATCCGCGTTCCGCAGCGCGGGGACAAGGCCGCCCTCATGTCCACGGTCCGCGAGAATGCCGAACACGCACTGCGGCTCCACAAGACCCGCCGGGCCGGCGACCTGACCGTCCGGTCGCAGGCGCTGCAGGAACTCCAGGAGGCCCTGGAGCTCCCAGTCCCGCTCCTGCGCATCGAATGCTACGACGTCTCCCACGTCCAGGGCACCAATGTGGTGGCCTCCATGGTGGTGGTGGAGGACGGGCTGCCCAAGAAATCCGATTACCGCAAGTTCTCCATCACCGGTGCCGCAGCCGCGGACGACACCGCTGCGATGCATGATGTCCTGACGCGGCGTTTCCGGCACTACCTGGTGGACAAGACGGCCCAGGTTGAAGCCGCCGAACTGGTCGCGACGCCGGCTGGTCCGGCCATCCCGGCATCCGTCGGCACGGGACCGGCCGACGCCGGGACCGGGGAAGCTTCACTGTCCGACACCACCACGCCGGCGCCGCGTGCGAAATTCGCCTACCCGCCCAACCTCGTGGTGGTGGATGGCGGCAAGCCCCAGGTGAACGCGGCTGCCCGGGCACTGGAGGCGCTGGGCGTCGACGACGTCTACGTCGTCGGGCTCGCCAAGCGCCTCGAGGAGGTCTGGCTGCCGGACAGCGACTTTCCGGTCATCCTGCCCCGCTCCTCGCAGGGCCTCTACATGCTGCAGCGCATCCGCGATGAGGCGCACCGCTTCGCCATCTCGTTCCACCGGCAAAAGCGCGGCAAGGCGATGACCGTCTCAGCCCTCGACGGCGTGCCCGGGCTGGGTGATTCCAAGAGGAAGGCCCTGCTCGCCCACTTCGGATCGGTCAAGAAGATCAAGGCGGCATCGGCGGCGGACCTGACCGCGGCCAAGGGTGTCGGCCCGGCGCTGGCCGCGGCCATTGTCACCCACTTCAGTGCGGGCGGCGCGGGCGGTGACTCGGACGAGTCCGTTCCGGCGATCAACATGACCACCGGGGAAGTGCTGGAAACTTAGCCCGTGCCCGGAAACTTGGTTAGGGTAAGTACGGGAAATCGGCGTGTGCCGCAAACAGCAACCCGCGCATAAACTGCGCGCAGGAAGCAACAGCAGGAATGAGGCTGGAATCAATGGCAGAGTCGACGGCGGAGTCCAGCACGGAAGAGGACGGCCTGACACCGGTCAAGCCCGCCGAAGCGGAACTGCTCATCGTGACCGGAATGTCCGGCGCAGGCCGCAGCACCGCCTCCGATGCGCTGGAGGACCACGGCTGGTACGTCGTCGAAAACCTGCCGCCGCAGATGCTGGGGACGCTGGCTGAACTCGTGTCCCACGCCCCGCAGTCCATTCCCAAACTTGCCGTGGTGATGGACGTGCGCAGCAAGGCGCTGTTTGCCGACATCCGCGCCGCGCTCCGCGCCCTCGAAGTCAGCGGGGTCACCTTCCGGGTGCTGTTCCTCGATGCCAGCGACGACGTCCTGGTCCGCCGCTTCGAACAGGGCCGGCGCCCGCACCCGCTGCAGGGCGGCGGCAGGATCCTGGACGGCATCGCCGCAGAACGTGAACTCCTCAAGGAACTGCGCGACTCCTCGGACCTCGTCCTGGACACCTCGTCCCTGAACGTCCACGGTCTCGCCACCGCGATCACCGAACTGTTCACCGAAACCGGCCCCATCGCAATCCGCCTGAACATCATGAGTTTCGGCTTCAAATACGGGCTACCCGTGGACGCCAACTATGTGGCCGACGTCAGGTTCATTCCAAACCCGCACTGGGTGCCGGCGCTCCGGCCGCACACCGGCCTTGACCAGGACGTCAGCGAGTACGTCCTCGGAGCCGAAGGCGTGCCGAACTTTGTGGAGCGCTACGTTCTCGCGCTGGAACCTGTCCTGGAGGGCTACCGCCGGGAGAACAAGCACTACGCCACCATCGCCGTCGGATGCACTGGCGGAAAGCACCGCTCCGTGGCGGTCGCGATGGAACTCTCCAAGCGGCTCGCGCAATATCCGCGGGTGACCGTGACCACGACGCACCGGGACCTGGGCCGCGAGTAATGGGGGTTCTTACCGGCCCGCTGCCCCTGATTCCGCCGGCCGGCCTGACCGGTTCCCAACAGGACAAGGGACCCACCGTCGTCGCGCTCGGCGGCGGCCACGGCCTCTCGGCCTCCCTTTCGGCACTGCGGCTGCTTACTTCTGAACTGACCGCGGTGGTCACCGTGGCGGACGACGGCGGGTCCTCCGGCCGTCTCCGCGAGGAGTACGGCGTCCTTCCGCCCGGTGATCTCCGAATGGCCCTGTCCGCTCTCTGCGACGACACGGACTGGGGCCGCACTTGGCGCGACGTCATGCAGCACCGGTTCCGGTCCGCCCGCGGCGGCGCCTCCCTGGACGAACACGCCATGGGAAACCTGCTGATCGTCACGCTCTGGGAACTGCTGGGGGACGCGGTGGCCGGCCTGAAGTGGGCCGGTGCGCTGCTCGGCGCCCGCGGACAGGTTCTTCCCATGTCCACCGTTCCGCTCACCATCGAGGGCGATGTCCGCGTGACCGCCCCGGACGGCAGCAGTACGGTTACCACCATCACGGGGCAGGCCCGCTGCGCCGTGGCCGGTTCGCTGGAGAGCGTCCGGCTGCTTCCCGAGCAGGCTCCGGCATGCGTTGAGGCCCTGACCGCTATCGAGCTTGCCGACTGGGTGGTGCTGGGTCCCGGCTCCTGGTACACCTCCGTGCTCCCGCATCTGTTGCTGCCGGAAATGCGGCAGGCGCTCTGCGATACGCCGGCCAAGCGCTGCCTCACCATGAACCTAGCCATGGACACCAAGGAAACCTCCGGCATGTCTGCCGCGGACCATCTTCACGTCCTGCGCGATTACGCGCCGGAGTTCAGCGTGGACGTGGTGCTCGCGGACCCGGCCTCCGTTTCGGACCTTGCCGAGTTTGAGCGGGCAGCGGGGATGATCGGCGCCGAGGTTGTCTTGGGTAGAGTAGGGGCTTCGGGCCGGCGACCGGTCCATGACCCCTTGCGGCTGGCTACGGCCTACCAGGATATTTTCGGGAATAGTTAGGAAAGGTGCCATGGCACTGACAGCATCAGTCAAGGAAGAACTCTCCCGCCTGGACATCAAGAAATCATCAGTCCGCAAGGCTGAGGTCTCGGCCATGCTCCGCTTCGCCGGGGGACTGCACATCATCTCGGGCCGGATCGTCATCGAGGCCGAGGTGGATCTGGCTTCCACCGCCCGGCGCTTGCGCGCCGCCATCGCCGAGGTCTACGGGCACCAGAGCGAGATCATTGTCGTCTCCGGCAGCGGCCTGCGCCGCGGCAGCCGGTACGTGGTCCGCGTCGTCCGCGACGGCGAGGCGCTGGCCCGGCAGACCGGCCTTCTTGACGGCCGGGGACGGCCTGTGCGCGGGCTGCCGTCCGTCGTCGTCAACGGCTCAGCGGCTGACGCCGAAGCGGTGTGGCGGGGCGCCTTCCTGGCGCACGGCTCACTCACGGAACCCGGCCGGTCCTCGTCCATGGAGGTCACCTGCCCCGGTCCGGAATCCGCCCTCGCACTGGTCGGCGCCGCCCGGCGGCTGGGGATCCAAGCCAAGGCCAGGGAAGTCAGGGGAGTGGACCGCGTCGTTATCCGCGACGGCGACACCATAGCCGCGCTGCTCACCCGGATGGGGGCCCACGACGCACTCATGGTCTGGGAAGAGCGGCGCATGCGCAAGGAAGTGCGGGCCACTGCGAACCGCCTCGCCAACTTCGACGACGCCAACCTCCGCCGCTCCGCGCAGGCCGCCGTGGCCGCCGGCGCCCGGGTGGACCGGGCCCTGGAGATCCTCGGCGACGACGTTCCGGACCACCTCAAGTACGCCGGCGAACTCCGGGTGGCCCACAAGCAGGCCAGCCTCGATGAACTTGGCCGGCTCGCGGATCCGCCCATGACGAAGGACGCCATCGCCGGGCGCATCCGCCGGCTGCTGGCCATGGCGGACAAACGCGCCTCGGATCTTGGCATCCCGGGCACGGATGCCAATGTGACGCCGGAAATGCTGGACGAGTAAACGGCGCCCATAGAATCAAGACCAGGTGGCGGCTGTTGCCGCCATGGGAGTTTTCCGGATGACCCGTCATCCGGGATGCACAATCCGAGAGTTAGCAAAACCGGACAAACTGTCCACGACATTGGAGGATTTTGTGACCGAGTACGTTCTGCCCGAACTCAGCTACGACTACGCAGCGCTCGAGCCCCACATCTCTGCACGGATCATGGAGCTGCACCACAGCAAGCACCACGCCGCGTACGTGACGGGCGCAAACAACGCGCTGGCCCAGCTGGCCGAGGCACGCGAAAAGGGCGACTTCGCCAACATCAACCGCCTTTCCAAGGACCTGGCCTTCCACACCGGCGGCCACGTCAACCACTCCGTGTTCTGGAACAACCTCTCCCCGGACGGAGGCGACAAGCCTGAAGGTGAGCTCGCCGCTGCCATCGACGACGCCTTCGGTTCGTTCGATGCCTTCCGCGCCCAGTTCTCCGCAGCTGCTCTCGGCCTGCAGGGTTCCGGCTGGGGCTTCCTGGCCTACGAGCCCATCGGTGGCAACCTCGTCATCGAGCAGCTTTACGACCAGCAGGGCAACGTCGCGCTGGGCACCACCCCGCTGCTGATGCTGGACATGTGGGAGCACGCCTTCTACCTGGACTACGTCAACGTCAAGGCTGACTACGTCAAGGCATTCTGGAACATCGTCAACTGGGCCGATGTGTCCGCCCGGTTCGCCGCGGCACGCGCGAACGCAACGGGTCTCATCACCCTCTAAGTGTGATCCCGCATACACATAGCAGTAACAAACTTCACATTCGGCCACTTTAGGGCCGAATTCTGGACGGTCCGCCCCCGCACTTGCGGGGGCGGACCTACTTAAACGTAAGATGGATCACGGAAGGCGGTTAGCCTTCAGCAATGAGGCTGGTCGCCCTCCGATCTGAAAAATATCTCTGCCCAATGGCGTGCGGGATCTGTTAGTTGGCTTGAACGCCCGCTTAACTAGTTGTGCTTCCAAGGCACAAAGGAGACAAAAAGTGACCACCCGTATTGGTATCAACGGCTTCGGCCGCATCGGCCGCAACTACTTCCGCGCTGCACTTGCTCAGGGTGCGGACCTTGAGATCGTTGCCGTCAACGACCTCACGAGCCCCGAGGCACTGGCCCACCTGCTCAAGTACGATTCCGTCGGCGGACGCCTGGCCGAGACCATCGAGGTCAAGGAAGGCAACCTCGTCGTCAACGGCAACGCCATCAAGGTCCTGGCCGAGCGCGACCCCGCCAACCTCCCCTGGAAGGACCTCGGCGTCGACATCGTCATCGAGTCCACCGGTTTCTTCACCAAGGCAGCTGCCGCCAAGAAGCACATCGAGGCCGGCGCCAAGAAGGTCCTGATTTCCGCCCCCGCCTCGGACGAGGACATCACCATCGTGATGGGCGTCAACGACGGCCTGTACGACCCCGAGAACCACCACATCATCTCCAACGCTTCCTGCACCACCAACTGCCTCGGCCCGCTGGCCAAGGTTGTCAACGACACCTTCGGCATCGAGCGCGGCCTGATGACCACCGTCCACGCCTACACCGCGGACCAGAACCTGCAGGACGGCCCGCACAACGACCTCCGCCGTGCACGCGCCGCCGCCATCAACATGGTCCCCACCTCCACCGGTGCCGCCAAGGCCATCGGCCTGGTTCTGCCGGAGCTCAAGGGCAAGCTGGACGGCTACGCCATCCGCGTTCCGGTCCCCACCGGCTCCGCAACCGACCTCACCGTCACGGTCTCCCGCGAGACCACCGTCGAGGAAGTCAACGCCGCGCTCAAGAAGGCTGCAGAGTCCGATGAGTGGCAGGGCATCCTGACCTACACCGACGCCCCGATCGTCTCTTCGGACATCGTCGGCGATCCCGCCTCGTCCATCTTTGACTCCGGTTTGACCAAGGTTATTGGCAACCAGGTCAAGGTTGTTTCCTGGTATGACAACGAATGGGGCTACTCAAACCGCCTCGTTGACCTCACGGAGCTTGTCGCGGCAAAGCTGGGCTAGGGTTAGCTACATGACATCTCACACCCTCAACGAACTGATCGCTGAAGGTGTCCGCGGGCGGTACATTCTGGTTCGAAGTGACCTGAATGTGCCGCTCGACGGCTCTACAGTCACTGACGACGGCCGCATTCGGGCCTCACTGCCAGTGCTGGGAAAGCTCACGGACGCCGGTGCCCGCGTGCTGGTAACAGCCCACCTTGGCCGCCCCAAGGGCGCCCCTGAAGACAAGTACTCGCTCAAGCCGGCGGTTGCCCGCCTGGCCGAGCTGGCCTCCTTCCCCGTCTCCCTCGCGGACGACACGGTAGGGTCCTCCGCCAAGGAGCAGGCAGCTGCGCTGCAGGACGGCCAGGTCCTGGTGCTCGAGAACGTGCGGTTCGACGCACGCGAGACCAGCAAGGACGAGGCCGAGCGTGGCGCTTTCGCCGACGAACTGGTGGGACTCACCGGCGACAACGGTGCTTTTGTGAACGACGCCTTTGGCGCCATCCACCGCAAGCACGCCAGCGTTTACGACGTCGCCACCCGGCTCCCGTCGTATCTCGGCGACCTTGTGGCCACCGAAGTGGAGGTCCTCCGCAAGCTGACCGCAGACACCCAGCGTCCCTACGTTGTGGTCCTCGGCGGTTCGAAGGTTTCGGACAAGCTCGCGGTCATCGACAACCTGCTCGGCAAGGCTGACACCATCCTGGTCGGCGGCGGCATGCTGTTCACGTTCCTGGCAGCCCAGGGCCACAAGGTCGCCGGCAGCCTGCTGGAAGAGGACCAGATCCCGGTCGTCCAGGACTACCTCAAGCGCGCAGCCGACGCCGGCACCGAGTTCGTGATCCCCACGGACGTCGTGGTGGCAGCCAAGTTCGCCGCCGACGCCGACCACGAAACGGTCAGCGCCGACGCCATCGAAGGCAGCAGCTTCGGGGCCCAGGGCATCGGCCTGGACATCGGACCCGAGTCTGCCCGGGCGTTCGCCGAGCAAATCAAGGGCGCCAAGACAGTGTTCTGGAACGGCCCCATGGGCGTCTTCGAGTTCGAGGCGTTCTCCGCTGGCACCCGTGCCATCGCCCAGGCGCTGACGGAGACGGATGCGTTCACGGTGGTGGGCGGCGGCGACTCCGCGGCTGCGGTCCGCACCCTCGGCTTCGCCGATGACCAGTTCGGACACATTTCCACCGGCGGCGGCGCCAGCCTGGAATACCTTGAAGGCAAGGAACTTCCCGGCCTGAGCGTTCTGGACCGCTAAAGACATACCAGCCGGCAGGGCACCTTTCGCACCGCGAAGGCGCCCTGCCGGCTGTTCACATGATCAGCACATTTGACCGGCACTTTTGGAGAACAACGTGACTACGTCAACCAACGGCACCTTTGACCGCACGCCTTTGATCGCAGGCAACTGGAAGATGAACATGGACCACGTCCAGGGCATCACCCTCCTGCAGAAGCTGGCCTGGACACTGTCCGACGCCAAGCACGACTACAGCCGCGTGGAAGCCGCTGTCTTCCCGCCTTTCACCGACCTCCGCGGCGTGCAGACCCTTGTCCAGGGCGACGACCTCGACATCGCCTACGGTGGCCAGGACCTGTCCCAGTTCGACTCCGGTGCGTACACCGGTGACATCTCCGGCCAGTTCCTGAACAAGCTCGGCTGCAAGTACGTCCTCGTGGGCCACAGCGAACGCCGGACCATCCACGCTGAGTCGGACGAAGTCCTGAATGCCAAGGTCAAGGCGGCCTACCGCCACAACCTCATCCCCGTCCTCTGCGTCGGGGAGGGCCTGGAGATCCGCCAGGCCGGCACCCACGTCCAGCACACCCTGGATCAGCTCCGCGCCGACGTCGAAGGCCTCACCGCCGAGCAGGCGGCCGAGCTCGTCGTCGCCTATGAGCCCGTCTGGGCCATCGGCACCGGTGAGGTTGCAGGCCCGGAGGACGCCCAGGAAATGTGTGCCGCGATCCGTGCCGAGCTCACCGAACTGTTCGACGCCGACGTGGCCGGCAAGGTCCGTCTGCTGTACGGCGGTTCGGTCAAGGCCAGCAACGTCGCCGCCATCCTCAAGGAGCGTGACGTCGATGGCGTGCTGGTGGGCGGTGCCAGCCTTGATCCCGCTGAGTTTGCTAATATTGTGAAGTTCGAGAGCCACCTCGTAACGGACTAGTCCGTTCATCTGGCACGCTCCCGCATCCACCAACTTTGGAAAGGCCGTCGTGGACGTTCTTCATGTGATTCTGCAGATCCTGCTGGGCATTACCAGCCTTCTGCTGACCCTGCTCATCCTGCTCCACAAGGGACGCGGCGGCGGCCTCTCGGACATGTTCGGCGGCGGAATGAGCTCGGGGCTGTCCTCGTCCGGCGTTGCTGAACGCAACCTCAACAGGTTCACCATCATCCTCGGAATCACCTGGGGCGTGGTCATCATCGCCCTCGGTCTCCTGATGCGCTTCACAGGTGTGGCTGACTCCTAGCGCCTAGGCAGCCGGCCAGCACGAAAAGCCCGGCCCGACCAGGATCCTTTCCTGATTGGGCCGGGCTTTTTCCTGCCGCGAGGGTGAACTCCGGACTAAACTGTGGCTATCGGATCTAACGGCAGCGCCGCCATTAGTAGCGAGGGAGTTCCCATGGTGCATTCCTCTTCAGGATTCCGCGGCACCCGCGTGGGTGTCATTCAAGGGGCCGGATTGAAGAACCAGGGGGATGATCCTCTCGGGGAGCCCCTGCCGCGTATTTGTGTCTCCTATTGGTGCGCCATGGGACACGAGACGCGGCCTGTTTTTCTTAAGCTGCCGGACGACCAGATTCCGGATGTGTGGGACTGCCGCCAGTGCGGCCGGCCGTCGTCGCGCAACCCCGGTGCCGGGCTACCCGGCGAAGCCCAGGAAGAAGGCTTCAAAAGCCATCTGGATTACGTTAAAGAAAGACGCTCCAGCCAAGACGCCGAAGACGTCCTGGCTGGAGCGTTGAGGCGGCTAAGAGCCAGCCGGCGCCTTCCTGACTAGCTGCTCGGGTACGCGCGAGGCTGCGTTTTCGTCGATCAGCCACAGCGTCCGGGACCGGCCTGCCGGCCCGGCCGCGGGCACCTGCACGGGATTGGCTCCGGCCAGGGCCAGGCCCACCGCACCGGCCTTGTCCTCGCCTGCAACCACCATCCACACCTCCGCCGAGGTGTTGATGGCCGGCAGGGTCAGCGAAATGCGCTCGGGCGGGGGCTTGGGGGAGTTGCGCACTCCCACCACAGTCAGTTGCTTCTCGCGGATGCCGCCCTGCTCCGGGAACAGGGACGCCACGTGGGCGTCCGGGCCTACGCCCAGCAGGACGACGTCGAACCGGGGAAGCCGGCCGGGCTCCTCGGGACGGTCGTCCGAAGCATCCGCGGCATGCTCGGCAGCTGCCGCATCACTGAGGCGTTGTGCGTAGTCCTCTGCAGCCTGTTCAGGCGTTTCAAAGTCATCCGTCGAGCCGGGCACGTGGACGCGCTCGGGATCAGCGTTAATGTGCTTCAGGAGAGCTTCCTGGGCCTGGAGCGCGTTGCGGTCCGGGTCCTGCGAGCCGACGAAGCGCTCGTCGCCCCACCAGAAGTTCACTTTGGCCCAGTCCACCGCGGGAGCGGCAGGGGAGTCCGCTACTGCCTTCAGCGTTCCGATGCCCACCGTGCCTCCGGTAAGCACCACCGTTGCTTCACCGAACCGGTCCTGCACATCCACGAGCTTGGTGATCAGTCGGGCCGCAATGGCGGCCATGAGTACGGAAGAGTCAGGATGGATGCTTACTCTGGGCTCAGCGCTCACTGGGACGGACACTCCTTAGATTGGTACGTGGCAGTCCAATAGTAATCACTTCGCCGAACACCTCGTCGGGGTCGAGGCGGCGGAGTTCTTCTGCGAGGCAGTCGCGGAGGCTGCGTCGTGGGAGGGAGATGCGTTGTGCGGGTTGGCCGGGTTGGGTGAGTTCGGCGATGGAGAGGCCGGGGCGGAAG
>NZ_QLNP01000043.1 GCF_003261175.1 Arthrobacter globiformis
CCTGTCGATGGTCCCAATGAGATCGGTGCTGTCGATGATCGTCATGCCACAACCTGCCGTCCTGCATTCTTGGCGATATAAGCTGCGGTCCTCTTAGCCAGGGCACAGATCGTCGCCGTAGGATTGACGCCGGTTGCCGTGGGGAAGACACTTCCGCCCGTAATGTAGAGGTTGGGCACATCATGGGTGCGACCGTAACTGTCAGTAACAGAGGATTTCGGGTCATCGCCCATCATCGTGGTACCCATGTTGTGCCAGGACGGGTTATTGCGATTGGTTACCCAAGCCTTTGTTGCTCCAGCAGCAGCGTGGGCTTCCAGTGTGCGTTCCAGGTTGTAGTCAACAAGGCGGCGCGTGTTCTCGCTTGTCCTGTAATGGACCTTGGGTGCGGGAAGTCCGTCCGAGTCCTTCAGGACCGGGTCAAGCGAGACGTAATTACTTTCCTCCGGCAAATCCTCCGGCATGACCATGATCTCGATAAGATGACCGACCGAATCGCTCATCTTTTCGGTGAAGGCCTCACCCCAGAAGGGTTCGCCAGACACCCCTTCACCCCGCGTCCACCGGTTGATCATCCCGAGCGGGCGACCGGCGGAAGGAATAACGTGCCACTTACTGCCGCGGACGAAGCCTCTGGAGGGGTCAGATTCATAGAACTGCATCGATTCGATTGCCTCACCGGTGGGACCAGTCCAGTCCTCAAGGTCGTCCTCATATAGACCAACGGATGTCCCAAATGGGTGCGTCATGAAACGTTTGCCGACCAGCCCGGAGGAGTTTGCCAGCCCGTCTGGAAACATCTTCGATTCGGACATAAGAAGCAACCTGGGCGTGCCGATGCCGTTTGCCGCGACAATGACTACCGATGCGGCCTGGAAG
>NZ_QLNP01000006.1 GCF_003261175.1 Arthrobacter globiformis
GGTGGCCGGCCGGGAACGTGCCGAAGCTGACGCGCCGCCGGCGACCCGGCGGGGACGGCGTGCCGCGCCGCGGGACTGAGCGCCGCCGTCGGCATACCGCCCGGAATTCTGCCCGATTTGCCCGCCTTTGAGACAATGGACGGGTGACTGTTGTAGCAACGCCTCCCGCCCCCCGGCTGGAACTTCCGCCGCTGAAACTCGGCCCCATCACCGTGGACACCCCGGTGGTGCTCGCCCCCATGGCCGGAATCACCAACACCGCCTTCCGCAGGCTCTGCCGTGAATACGGCGGCGGGCTGTATGTGGCGGAGATGGTCACCTCCCGTGCCCTGGTGGAGCGCACGCCGGAATCGCTGCGCATCATCTCGCACGACGACGACGAGAAAGTCCGGTCTGTCCAGCTCTACGGCGTGGACCCCGTCACCGTGGGTGCGGCCGTCCGCATGCTGGTGGAGGAGGACCGGGCAGACCACATCGACCTCAACTTCGGCTGCCCCGTGCCCAAGGTCACGCGGCGCGGCGGAGGATCGGCCCTGCCGTGGAAAATCGACCTCTTCACGGCCATTGTCCAGACCGCCGTCCGGGAGGCGTCCAAGGGTGGCATCCCGCTGACCATCAAGATGCGCAAGGGCATCGACGATGACCATCTGACGTACCTCGACGCCGGCCGGATCGCGCGCGATTCCGGCGTTGCCGCCGTCGCCCTGCACGGCCGCACGGCGGCCCAGTTCTACTCCGGCCAGGCGGACTGGTCCGCGATCGCCCGCCTGCGCGAGGCCCTTCCGGACATTCCGGTGCTGGGCAACGGCGACATCTGGTCCGCCGAGGACGCCGTCCGGATGGTCCGCGAAACCGGAGTCGACGGCGTCGTCATCGGCCGCGGCTGCCAGGGCCGGCCCTGGCTGTTCGGCGACCTGCAGGCAGCGTTCGAGGGCAGCGACCAGCGGCACCGTCCCGGCCTGCGCGAGGTGGCCGAGGGCGTCTACCGGCACGCTGAACTCATGGTCGAAACCTTCGGAAATGACGAATACAAGGCGCTGCGGGAGATCCGCAAGCACATGGCCTGGTACTTCAAGGGCTACGTGGTGGGCAGCGACCTGAGGACGAAACTGGCCACCGTGCCCACCCTCGAAGTGCTCCGCGACCTGCTGGACCAGCTGAACATGGACCTGCCCTATCCCGGCGTTGACTCCGAAGGGCCCCGCGGGCGCGCCGGTTCACCCAAGAAGCCGGCCCTGCCCAAGGACTGGCTGCTCAGCCGCCAGCTGAACGAGGACCAGTCGCGGGACATCGCTGCGGCGGAACTGGATGTGTCCGGTGGCTGAAAGCCGGCTGGCGGAAGCCCGCACCACCCCGCAGGCACTGCCGGGCTACGAAACCCGCGACACCGCCCGCTGGGTGGAGGAGCCGCCCAAAAGTACGTACCGCTCCGACTTCGAGCGCGACCGCGCCCGGGTGCTGCACTCCTCGGCGCTGCGCAGGCTCGGCGCCAAGACGCAGGTGGTTGCCCCGGACACGGACGACTTTGTCCGCACGCGGCTGACACACAGCCTTGAGGTGGCGCAGGTGGGCCGGGAACTGGGCCGTGCCCTGGGCTGCGACCCCGACGTGGTGGACACCGCGTGCCTCAGCCATGACCTCGGCCACCCGCCGTTCGGGCACAACGGTGAATCGGCGCTCAACGAGATGGCCCACGCGATCGGCGGGTTCGAGGGCAACGCCCAGACCCTGCGGCTGCTCACACGGCTGGAACCGAAGGTGCTCGACCCGGAAGGCAGGCCGGCCGGCCTGAACCTCACCCGGGCCAGCCTTGACGCGGCCGCGAAGTACCCGTGGTCCGCCCTGGACGCCCCCGTGGTCCACGGCCAGCGGACCAGCAAGTTCGGCGCGTATGAGGACGACCTGCCCATCTTCAACTGGATCCGGGAAGGCGCCCCCGAACGGCGGTCCTGCCTCGAGGCGCAGGTCATGGACCTGGCGGACGACATCTCGTACTCGGTGCACGACGTCGAGGACGCGATCGTGGCCGGACACTTCCAGCTGCGGTGGATGGACAACCCGGACCACCGGGCCCGCGTGGTGGGGTACGCCAAGCAGTGGTACCTGCCGCACAACGATCCTGCCGCCATCGACGCCGCCCTGGCCCGGCTGGAAGCCACCGATGTCTGGGTGCGCGAGGCGGACGGCAGCCGCAAGTCCATGGCGGCGCTGAAGGACATGACCAGCCAGCTCATCGGCAGGTTCTGCCAGAGCGCGCTGGAAACCACCCGCGCCGTGTACGGCCCGGCGAACCTGACCCGCTACAATGCCGAACTCATGGTCCCGGACGAGACCGTCCTGGAGATCGCGGTGATGAAGGGCCTGGCCACCACGTTCGTGATGACCACCGACCACCGGCAGCCCATCTACGAGCGCCAGCGCGAGGTACTCCACGCCCTGGTGACGGCGCTGAACGCCTCCGGCGACCGGCACCTCGAGCCCATGTTCGCCGCCGACTGGCGCGAAGCGGCCGACGACGCCGCCCGGCTCCGGGTGGTCATCGACCAGGTGGCATCGCTGACGGACGGCTCGGCACTGGCCATGTACGAACGGCTCGTGGGCAGCCTGCCGTCCCTGTGGTGAGCTTGGACGCACCAGTCCACATACGCCCGGGAAGCGCTGCCCGTGACAGTGCGCCAGAGACTAGGATTGCTTCGTGGCTGGGCTGATTAAACGGGAAGACATCGATGAAGTCCGCCAGCGCACGGACATCAAGGAAGTCGTCGACGGCTACGTCACGCTCAAGGGCGCCGGCCTCGGTTCCTACAAAGGCCTGTGCCCCTTCCACGACGAGCGCTCGCCGTCGTTCACCGTCCGCCCGCAGGTGGGCCGCTACCACTGCTTCGGCTGCGGCGAGGACGGCGACGTCATCTCGTTCGTGCAGAAACTGGACCACACCTCCTTCCACGAAGCCGTAGAGAAGCTGGCCGCGCGGATCGGGTACGAGCTCCGCTACGAGGACGGCGGCACGGGTCCAAGCCGCGAGGAAGTCGGCAAGCGCCAGCGGCTCCTCGATGCACACAAGATCGCCGACGAGTTCTTCCGTGCCCAGCTGCTGACAGCCGGCGCCGCCGAGGGCCGGAAGTTCCTGCAGCAGCGGGGCTTCGACCGGGCAGCGGCCGACCACTTCGGCGTCGGCTACGCACCCCAGGGCTGGGACGCGCTGCTCAAGCACCTGCGCGGCCGGGGCTTCACGGATGCCGAGCTGAAACTGACCGGGATGTTCTCCGCCGGGGGACACGGCAACCAGCAGAGGATCTACGATCGGTTCCGCGGCCGCCTCATCTGGCCCATCCGGGACATCGCCGGGGACACCATCGGCTTCGGTGCCCGCAAGCTCTACGAGGACGACCAGGGCCCCAAGTACCTGAACACCCCGGAAACCACGCTCTACAAGAAGTCCCAGGTGCTGTACGGCATCGACCTCGCCAAGCGGAGCATCGCCAAGGACCGGCAGCTGGTGGTGGTGGAGGGCTACACGGACGTCATGGCCTGCCACCTTGCCGGAATTCCGACGGCGGTGGCCACCTGCGGCACGGCGTTCGCCGCCGACCACATCAAGATTGCCCGCCGCCTGCTGTCCGACGACGGCACCGGGGGAGAGGTCATCTTCACCTTCGACGGCGATGCCGCCGGACAGAAGGCCGCCCTCCGGGCCTTCGAGGAGGACCAGCGCTTCGTGGCGCAGACCTACGTGGCCGTCGAACCCACCGGGGCCGACCCCTGCGACCTGCGCCAGACGAGGGGTGACGCCGCCGTCCGTGACCTGATCGCATCCCGGCGGCCGCTTTTCGAATTCGCCATCCGCGCCACCCTGCGGAGGCACAACCTGGACACCGTGGAGGGGCGGGTCGGCGCACTGCGTGAGTCCGCTCCTGTTGTGGCCCAGATCCGCGATGCAGGGCTCCGGCCTGGCTATGCCCGGGAACTGGCCGGGTGGCTGGGAATGCCCATCGAGGACGTCTCCAGGGCAGTGGGCGCCGCCGCGAAGCGGGTCAGCGATCCGGAAGCTCCCGGCGTAGCGGCGCTCCCGCCGTCGGGCGTCCTTCCGTCCTTCCACCGCCCCGACCCCCGGGACCCGGTGGCGTCCATGGAGCGGCAGGCCCTCGAGGTGGCGCTGCAGGAGCCGGCGATGCTGGGGGGTGCGGCCTGGGAGCGGTTCGCGACCGCCCGGTTCGCCACGCCCGCCTACCAGGCCATCCACGACGCCATCCGCGCCACGGCGCCAGGCTTCTCCGGCGATGCCGTGCAGTGGGTGGAAGCGTTGCGGCAGGAGGTTCCCGAGCCGTTGCAGCCGCTGGTTTCGGAGCTCGCCGTGGTGCCACTGCCTGCGAACACTGCCGAAGCGGTGCAGAAGTACTGCCGCGACATCCTCGCCAGGCTGTTCGAGCTGCAGATCACCCGCATTAAGGCGGACAAACTGGGTCAGTTGCAGCGGCTCGATTCCACTGCCCACCCGGAGGAGTTCCAGCAGCTGAACCGCGAGCTCATGATGCTCGAAATGGAGCGCCGGTCGCTGCGCTCCGATGCTTAGGGTGGACAGCCAAAGACGCCGATTTCGTTTCCGGGCAGGGTGTTGCTAGGCTAGTACCCGCTTCATTCCTCCTTAGCTCAATTGGCAGAGCATTCGACTGTTAATCGAAGGGTTGCTGGTTCAAGTCCAGCAGGAGGAGCGCACAGTCCCCGTTCCGGGTTCCGGAACGGGGACTTTTTTATACCCGGGAGGGGTATTCGCACGTACTTGCACCTAGTCCTTGCGCCGATTTCGCATTGCGGCAGAACGTTTGCTAATGTCATACCTGCTTCATTCCTCCTTAGCTCAATTGGCAGAGCATTCGACTGTTAATCGAAGGGTTGCTGGTTCAAGTCCAGCAGGAGGAGCGCGCAGTCCCGCGGTTGGCCCCAGAGCCGGCCGCGGGACTTTTTTGTGTCGCCAGCGCGGTGCCAGTCGCAACAGCGTCAGACGAAATCCATCTCCACCTGGAGGAAGCGCTCTGCCTCGGCTATGGCGGCTTCAAACGCCTCCCGCTCCGTGGGGGACTTCCGCGGTTCGCGCGGGTGCCACTCGTGGGGTGAGGAGTGCACGCGCGTGAAGCCGCCGTCGGGCGGGGCATAGAAGATGCCGAACCGCTGGACGGGCCATTCGGGAGAGGTTTCGGGGGCCACCAGCAGGGCGGCATTGAAAGCCGGGTTGAACCACTGGGCTATGGGCCGGCGCCGGTCCTCAGTGAAAAGCCCCGCCGCATAGAGCGCTGCCGACTGCGCACTGGTCTGGGTGCACAGCCGGTCCCACCACAACGGCAGAATGCCGGAGTCGCACCGCTGCCACGTGGCCGGAAGCGGGGGATGATCCTGCCAGTGGGGCACGTAACAACTTTATCGCGCAGGTACCCCAGCGAACAGATGGCCTGACGTCGACCGCCCCCGGTCCGGAGGCACGGTGCGGCTTAGCGGGAGCGGCGGGTCATGGCCGGTTCCACGGCCCCGGATTGACACGGTACAGCAGGGCAGAACCGACGACGGCGCCCACCAGGATGCCCAGCGCCGCGTTGCCCATCATCCTTCCGGCGAAGAAGCCGGCCACGGCGCCGAGGATGGCTCCGAGGAACAGCCCTCGGCCGTTGCGGTGGGGTTTGCGGGTCATGGTGCCAGCCTACCCGGCGAGTATCAGGGGAACTCAGTGGATGGAAGGCACCGTCCGGGGCCGGACAACGAGCCACAGGGCAGCCGCCGCGAGGAAGATGCAGCAGGCCTGGACCGCGCCCATGGGAGTGGCGGAATTTCCTCCCAGCCACCCGACGACGGGGGAGATGATGCCGGCCATCATGAACGTTGACGCCCCGAGCAGGGACGCAGCCGTGCCGGCCTGCGCCCCGTGGCTTGCCAGCGCCAGCACCTGCACGCAGGGGAAGGTGAAGCCGGTGCCCAGGATGTAGAACCACAGCGGAACCATGACGCCCCAGAGCCCGAACCCCAGCTGGTCGAACACGACGATCAGCACGGCCATCAGGAACATCCAGGCCGTGGAGCAGGCCAGGATCCACTGCGGCGGAACGCGCCTTATCAGCCGGGAGCTTGTCTGTACCCCCGCGACGATGCCCAGCGAGTTGATGCCGAAGAGGAGACCGTACTGCTGGGGGGAGAAGCCGAAGACGTCCTGGAACAGGAAAGGGGAGGCCGAGAGGTAGGTAAAAAGGCCGCCGAAGTTCATCCCGCCGAGCATCAGCAGCCCCACGAAGATCCGGTCGGAGAAGAGCACGCCGTACCGCTGCCGGGCCGTCAGTCCGGACTGGCCGCGTTTCTCCCGTGGCAGCGTCTCCCGGACAAGCACGATGGCGGCGAGGATCACCGCGGTGCCGTAGCAGGCCAGGAACACGAAGATGCCCGGCCACGGCATGACCAAGAGCAGTTGGGATCCAATGACGGGCGCCAGGATGGGGGCGAGCCCGTTGACCAGGGCCATCCGGGAGAACATCCGGACCATGGCGTACCCACTGAACAGGTCGCGGACCATGGCCATCGCCACCACGCCGCCGCCGGCCGCGCCGATGCCCATGAGGACGCGGAACACGCCAAGGGTCGCGATGTCGGTGGAGAGCGCCGCGCCGAGTGAGGCGGTGATGTGCACGGCGGTGGCCAGGATCAGCGGGAGCCTGCGCCCGAACTTGTCGCTGAAGGGTCCAACCACCAGCTGCCCCAGGGCAAAGCCGACAGTGGTGCCGGTCAGGGTCAGCTGGACGGCAGCTTCCGAGACGTTGAGGCTCGCTTCCAGGGCAGGGAACGCGGGCAGGTAGAGGTCCACGGTGAAGGGCCCGAGGGCGGTGAGCGCGCCGAGTAGAAGGATGTACAGGAATTTCTGCCGGCGGCTGAGCGCATCGCCCGGGTTGGTGGTGGTCACAGAGAACCATCCTAGGGCTGACAGATCAGACTTTTACAGCGTTGGAGGGCTCGCCGGGGCTAATTCCAGAAGTTCAGGCTGACCCTGAATGATAGTTTTGTCAGCGGGGGCGCGCGGACGCACCGGAAACCCCCCGAAGCAGCGAAAAAAATCGACGACGGACCAGTAAGGCGGAACCTATGAGCGGGCGTCACAGCGGGCGGACCAACCAAGGACTGCGTATCACTGCGCTGCCAAAGACAGTGAAACTGGCCCTCAAACTTGCGCCGCGCCAGCTCAATGATGAGATCGCCCTGGCCAAGATCGAAGCGAAGCGCAAAGGCAAGCAGCTTGGCGTCGCCGGTGCGTTCTTCGGCGTGGCTGCCGTCTTCCTGGCCCTGCTGGTCACCGGTCTGATCGTGGCAGCCATCATGGGCCTGGCCACCATCATGCCGGCCTGGTTGGCGGCCCTGCTCGTCAGCGCGGTCTTCCTGCTCATTGCGCTGATTGGCGGCCTCATCGGTCTCCGCAAGTTCAAGCAGGCCATGCCGCTGATCCCGGAGGACACGGTCCGCGGCCTCAAGCATGACCTGGGCATCGCCAAGGAGGGCTCGGACTTCAACGCCGCCGTGCTTGATCCCAACTCGCCCCAGGCGAAGGCCGCGGCGGAAGCCAAGGCCGCGGAGAAGGCCAGGGCCAAGGCTGAGAAGGAAGCCAAGAAGTCCGCCGAGGCCGTGGATGTCCCCGTGGCCACCGAGCCTGAACTCCGCCGCCGGCTGAAGCAGCGCCGTGAACACCTGACCGGTGTGCGGGACGAGCTTGGCGAGGAACTGGACGTGAAAACCCAGGCCCAGGCACTGCTCGGCGTCGCGAAGCACCGCGCCGCGGAGGGCAACGAGAAGTTCCAGGAGGTCCGCGGACGTGCCGCCGAACGTTTTGCCGCCGTGTCGGCGTCCGCCCGCTCCGGGGCTTCGGAGGCCTCGCTGCCCGGACAGCTGGAGGCACGCTGGAAGCCGCTGCTTGCCCTGGCAGCCTCCACCGCCGTCCTGCTCGCCCTGCTGCGGAAACTCTTCAAGAGCTGAGCCCTGCCCTGAACGAAGACCGTGATAAGCCCGCCGGCCGTGGAGAGGGAGGCCTGATGAGATTCATCGGTGCTGGTTCCCGTCCCGGCCGGCCGCATGTCGATCGCGATCTGATCTATACCGTCCCCAACCTCCTGACGGTACTGCGCTTCATGGGCGTGCCGATCTTCGTCTGGCTTGTGCTGGCCCAGAAGGAATACGGATTTGCCGTGCTGGTGCTGGCCATCATGGGCAGCACCGACTGGGTGGATGGCTACATCGCCCGGCGGTTCAACCAGACCTCCAAACTGGGTCGCGTCCTGGACCCCATCGCCGACCGGCTGGCCCTGATAGCCGTTGCGGTCACCCTGGTGATCGCCGGCGTCGTGCAGTGGTGGTACCTGGCGGCGCTGGTGGTACCCGATGCTGTTCTGCTGGGCTTGTCGCTGTTCTATTTCCGGGGGCACCCGGACCTGCCCGTCAGCCTCGTGGGCAAGGCCCGCACCGGCCTGCTGCTGCTGGGAACTCCGCTCCTCGTGCTGTCCAAGCTCTCCATTCCGTTCGCCGGAGCATGGTTCGTCGCGGCATGGGTGGTTCTGGGGCTGGGGCTCGTTGGCCATTGGATTGCCGCCTACAACTATTTCTGGGCGATCCGGCGCAAAGGGAAAATGCAGACGGCCGACGACGGCGGGAACGGCTGATGGTCTGGGTAGCAGTTTTGCTCGCGGTCTTGGGCGCCTTTTGCCTCGCCTTTGGCGCCCAGCGCCAAGGCAGTGCCGTCAAGGCGGACACCGGCGGTCTTGCGCTGAGCTCCAACGGTTTCCTCCGCCTCCTGCGGAACCCCCGCTGGGTCTTCGGCCTCCTCCTGCTCTGCATGGGTATGGCAATGAACGCCGTAGCCCTGGTCACGGCCCCCCTCACCGTGGTGCAGCCCATCGGCGCCATCGCCCTGGTGGTCACCACCGTGGTCAATGCCAAGGACCAGGGGCTTAGTATCAACCGCGCCACGGTGGTTGCAATCACCGCGTGCGTGACGGGATCGGCGCTGTTCGTCTTGCTGGCCGTCAACGTCACGCAGGAAAGCCACCACGTCACGCCCGAGGACGAACTCACAATTGTGCTGCTGCTTTCCCTGGCGGTGGGCATCTTCGGCAGCCTCGCTGCCATGTTCAAGCACCGCATGAGCGCGTTCATTTACATCCTCGGTGCCGGCATCCTGTTCGGCTTCGTGGCCGTGCTGACGCGGATCATCGGCAAACACCTGCTGGACCCGAACGGCCTGTTCCTGCTGAACGTGCCGTGGTATTCATTCGTGGCCATCGCAGCGGCCGGGGGACTGGGGTCCTGGTTCGTCCAGAGCGCATACTCCACCGGTCCGCCCGATCTGGTGATAGCCGGCCTCACCGTCATCGACCCCATCGTGGGCATCGCGATCGGCATCACGATCCTTGGCGAACTGCGCCCCGATGTCCACGCCGTCCTGGCTATTGCCATGGGTACGGCGGCAACCCTTGCTATCGTGGGGGTAATCGCCCTTTCAAGACACCATCCCGAGGTCACCAAACGGAAGAAGGACGTTCGGAAAGCCACGGGCAGGGCGTCCCACTAGCCGATTTTTACTGCGGACCAGGCAAGAACGTGCCGGTGCATCACGCGCCGGCCGGCCAGTGTGGTCAGCCGCAGCCGACCACCATGACCACCAGGAGCTTTCTACGTGACCATGCCCGACGCCCAGCGTCCACTGACCATCCTTATCGCGGCCGACACGTACCCGCCACACGTTAACGGAGCCGCCCAGTTCGGCTACCGGCTGGCCAAAGGCATGACGGCTCGCGGACACGATGTCCACGTGTTGGCCTGCCGGCAGGACAAGGGCAAGAGCTTTACGGAGTTCCGCGCCGAAGCCACTGTCCACCGCCTCCGCTCGCACAGCGTTTTCACGCACGAATACTTCAGGGTCTGTTTCCCGTGGGAGATCAAGAAGGAAATCAGCCTCCTGTTCGACAAGGTCCAGCCGGATGTAGTGCACATCCAAAGCCACTACATGATCGGCGAGCACGTCCTGTATGAGGCGGTGAAGCGCGGCGTCCGCATCGTCGCCACCAACCACTTCATGCCGGAGAATCTCAACCCGTTCCTGCCGTTCCCGCAGTGGTTCAAGGACATCATCGGGAAGATCTCCTGGAAGGACATGGGGAAGGTCATGGGCAAGGCGGACGTCGTTACGACGCCCACGCCGCTCGCCGCGAAGGCGATGCACCAGCACGCCTTCCTGCGCAAGGTGCTGCCGCTGTCCAACGGCATCGACTCCGCGGCGTATGAGCCCAAGCCGGACGAAGTCATTGAGCCGCATGAGCACCCGACGGTGCTGTTCGCGGGCCGCCTGGCTGAGGAGAAGCACGTTGACGTGCTGATCAAGGCGGTCGCCGCCACCCCCGCGGACCTGAACGTCCATCTTGAAATCGTTGGCGGCGGAGAGGTGCGCCCCTCGCTCGAGGCCCTGGTGGAACGGCTCGGACTGCAGAACCGGGTGAAGTTCCTGGGCCTGGCCAGCGATGACGAACTCCGTGAGGCCTACATCCGGGCCGACTTGTTCTGCATGCCTGGTACCGCGGAACTGCAGTCGCTGGTCACGCTGGAGGCCATGTCGGCATCAACGCCCGTGCTGCTGGCGGACGCCATGGCACTTCCGCACCTGGTGCGCGACGGCGAAAACGGCTACCTGTTCACGCCGAATGACAGCGCGGACCTCTCAGCGAAAATCACCCGGATTCTCCGTCTTCCGGCCGAGGAGCGGAAAGCCATGGGCGACGCCAGCCGCTGCATGGTGGAACCGCACAGCATCCAGGGAACGCTGCAGACGTTTGAGGACCTCTATTACGGGGCGAACTACGAGGACAAGGTCGTTTAGTCTTGGTCGTCCGGGGCGAGAGCGTCTGAAGTGGTCTGAGGCGCTTCTCCGGTTTGCTAGAGTGAATCTGCCCCGCCGACGACGGGCCCTTTCCGGGCTGGCGATGGCCGGGCGCACCGCCCGGTAAAACGGGACGGGTGCACGGGGCTATAGCTCAGCTGGTTAGAGCGCGGGACTCATAATCCTAAGGTCCTCGGTTCAAGTCCGAGTAGCCCTACCTTTGGGGCCCTGATTCGCGTCATCGCGGGTCAGGGCTCTTCTTCTTTTCCACGCTGGTCCCCGGGCATAGAGTTCGGCCATGACCATAGACGTCTCCACGGCCGGACTGCTGGCGGAGGTCATTCCCGCCCTTCTCGTTTTCCTGGCACTCGAGGACCGGCTGTCACCGTCCAACATCCCCCGCCGAAAATGGCGGCGGCGGCTGACGCGCTGGCGTGAAGCTGCCGTGGTGGCCAACCTGTTTGCACTCGCACTCTGCCTGGCCATTGTTGTGACCAAGGCGGAGTACTTTCTGGTGAGTTGGTTCATCGCGGCCAGTGTCGCCTACCTCGTCGGCGTGCTTGCGCTGCTGTTCGCCGGCATGTTCCGAACTGAAGAGGGCCGGGTTCCCCGAGAGGACTGACAGGGAGGGGCCGGCGGTGTTGCACTTTCCTTCTGCCTTCCCGTGCTGTAAGTTACTCACCAGTAACAAGTCCTGGGGGCGGCCTTCTCCGCCGCGACCACAGGGCACTGGGTCACTGCAAGGAGCGCCATGTCTGCCGCTGAAACCGACATCAACAGCCTGCCCTACGCCGACGGCGACTTCTTCTCCTTCGAGCAGTTGCTTACTTCCAAGGAGCGGGACAGGCTGGCCGAGGTCCGCTCCTTCCTGGCCCGGGAAGTGAAGCCGATAGCTGTGGACTGCTGGAACCGCGGCGAATTTCCCATGGATCTGATTCCCAGGCTGGCCGAGCTCGACCTCGTCAGCCCGGTGCGGCGCCAGGGCCATTCCAATCTGTTCGCCGGAATTGTGCACGCGGAAGTTACCCGCGCGGACACGTCCATCGCCACCTTCATCGGTGTGCACGACGGGCTTTTCACCGGCTCCATCGAAGCCCTGGCTTCCCGGGAGCAGCAGGATGCCTGGCTGCCGGACATCTACTCGCTGCGCAAGATCGGGGCCTTCGGGCTGACGGAGCCCCTGGGTGGTTCCGACGTCGCCGGCGGCACGCGCACCACCGCAAGGCGGGACGGTGACCGCTGGATCCTCAACGGCGCCAAGCGCTGGATCGGCAACGCAACATTTTCCGACTGGGTGGTGGTCTACGCGCGCGACGTGGCCGACAACCAGGTCAAGGCTTTCCTTGTGGACGCGGCGCTTCCGGGGTTCACTGCAACGAAGATCGAGAACAAGATCTCGCTGCGGACCGTGCAGAACGCGGACATTGTCCTCGACAATGTGGTGGTGCCGGACTTCTTCAAGCTGGCCAACGCCAACAGCTTCCGAGATACCAACAAGGTCCTGAAGGTCACCCGCCTCGCCGTCGCCTGGCAGGCGGTGGGCCAGCAGCTCGCCGCCTTCGACGTGGCCCGGCGCTACGCCGTGGAGCGGCACCAGTTCGGGCGCCCGCTGGCCTCCTTCCAGCTGGTGCAAAGCCAGTTGGTCCAGATCCTGGGGAACGCCGTCAGCTCCATGGGCATGATGGTGCGGCTGGCCCAGCTCGAGGATGCCGGCCAGGCCAAGGATGAGCAGTCAGCCCTCGCCAAGGCCTTCACCACTGCGCGGATGCGGGAAAGTGTGGCAATCGGCCGCAGCCTCCTCGGCGGTAACGGCATTGTGACGGACTTCGAGATGGCAAAGATCTTCGCCGACGCCGAGGCGATCTACTCCTATGAGGGCACCCACGAAGTGAACACGTTGGTGGCCGGCCGGGCCATCACCGGCGTCTCCGCGATCGTCTAGTCCGCGACCGTCGAGCAGGTCAGTTCAGCGGCAGCAGCACCGAGGGCCGCAGGTCCAGGATGAACGACAGCGGATTGAGGTACTCCGCTCCGCGGCGGACGCCCCAGTGCACGCAAGGTGAAGTGCCGCAGTGGCCGGCCAGCAGGGTGCCCACCACGGCCCCCTTGGCCACGGAAGCGCCCTTCTTGAGCGTGCTCCGCACCGGCTCGAAGCTGCTGCGCAGGCCATTGCCATGATCAATGGTGATGACGGCCCGGTCCACCACCACGCCCACAAAGCTGACGGTGCCGGACTCCGGGGCGGTGACCGGACCGCCGCCGGACGCTGACCCAAGGTCCACACCCCGGTGCCCGCTCAGCCAAGGCTTGTCCGGGGGATCGAACAGGCGCAGGACCGCCGGCCGCGGAACAAGAGGCCAGCGCCAGCCCGCCGGCGCCGGCGCAGTGGCCCGGGCGGGGGAAGCGGCTGGTAAAGCGAACGGTGCGGGTGCGGCGGAAGGTGCTGCCGCCGCCGTCGTGAGCAGGAGCAGTGCCGCCATCACATAAGCTCTCATGTCCCCAGCATGGGCGCCCAATCCGACGGCCGGAACGGGGCCCCCGGCCTATGTGGAAAACGCGGCAATTTGCAGCAGGGATGCGGCAGGGCCGGTGCATTTGCCGCGGCCCGCTGTAGTACACTTGGTGGAGCAGTTTGCTGTGCCCTCAACGCATTCCATTTCGTGGCTAGCGTCAGCACGCCCCATTCAGGAGTGCGGGGGAGCAGCAGCTGACTACGCGTATCCAGCCCTCCACCACCGGTAAGCAGTTGCTTGCTGCTGCGGAGGATTGCGCCTCTTGCGGTCAGGCCCGGCAACGGTCCTGATGAGAAGTGCAATGGATGCCAGGAGCCTGTGCCCACCCGGGTTAAGGCTAAATAACCGTCAACTATTGGCAGGGTAAGAGCGGCCGCGGCCGCTCTCATGAATGACCTGCCGGAAGGAGCGTCGGCATGCCCGTCGTAACCATGCGCCAGCTGCTTGACAGCGGCGTCCACTTTGGACACCAGACCCGCCGTTGGAACCCGAAGATGAAGCGCTTCATCTTCACCGAGCGCAACGGCATCTACATCATTGACCTCCAGCAGTCGCTGTCCTACATCGACCGCGCCTACGAGTTCGTCAAGGCCACCGTCGCCCACGGCGGCACCGTGCTGTTCGTCGGCACCAAGAAGCAGGCTCAGGAAGCCATCGCCGAGCAGGCCACCCGCGTTGGCCAGCCGTACGTCAACCAGCGTTGGCTCGGCGGTATGCTCACCAACTTCCAGACTGTTGCCAAGCGTATCCAGCGCATGAAGGAACTCGAAGAGATCGACTTCGACGACGTCGCCGGCTCCGCTTACACCAAGAAGGAACTGCTGCTTCTGCGCCGCGAGCTCACCAAGCTCGAGTCCAACCTCGGCGGTATCCGCAACCTGACCAAGGCACCGTCCGTGCTGTGGGTTGTCGACACCAAGAAGGAGCACCTGGCTGTTGACGAGGCCAAGAAGCTCAACATCCCGGTTGTTGCCATCCTGGACACCAACTGCGATCCGGACGAAGTCGACTTCCCGATCCCGGGCAACGACGACGCCATCCGCTCCGTAAACCTCCTGACCCGCGTTGTTGCTGACGCCGTTGCTGAGGGCCTCATCGCCCGCAACCAGCGCGCAACCGGCACCACCGAGACCCCGGAAGAGCCCCTGGCTGAGTGGGAGCGCGAGCTCCTCGAAGGCAGCAAGACCGAGGAAGCCCCGGCTGCCGAGGCTGCTCCCGCCGCAGAAGAAGCCCCGGCTGCCGAGGCTGCTCCGGCCGCAGAGGAAGCCCCGGCTGCTGCCGAGGGCACCGACTCCGCGAAGTAACAACTTCATCGGGATTTCCGGGCGCTGTCCGCAGCATCCGGGCAACTGACAGGATGGCCGCTCACCAGGTGAGCTGCCGTCCTGTCGGTCCGTACACACAAAAATTTTCTAGACAGAGGGGTTCACATGGCGAACTACACTGCCGCTGATATCAAGGCTCTGCGCGAGCGCACCGGCGCCGGCATGATGGATGTCAAGAAGGCTCTCGACGAAGCCAACGGCGACGCCGAGAAGGCGATCGAGATCATCCGCATCAAGGGCCTGAAGGGCGCCACCAAGCGCGAAGGCCGTTCCACCGCTGAAGGCCTGGTTGCTGCCAAGGTCGCGGGCGGCGTCGGCGTAATGATCGAGGTCAACTGCGAGACCGACTTCGTCGCCAAGGCTGACAAGTTCATCCAGCTGGCTGACAAGGTCCTGGCCGTCGCCGTCGAGTCCGGCGCTGCCGACCTCGAGGCCCTGCTCGCCACCGACGTTGACGGCAAGCCGCTGTCCGAGGTTGTCGTCGAAGAGGGCGCCATCCTCGGCGAAAAGGTCGTTGTCCGCCGCATCTCCCGCATCGAGGGCGCTACGGTCGACGCTTACCTGCACAAGACGTCCAAGGACCTCCCGGCCCAGGTCGGCGTCCTGTTCGCTGTTGACGGCGAAGGCGAAGCAGCTGCCACCGCCGCGCACGATGTTGCCGTTCACGTTGCAGCCATGGCTCCGAACTACCTCTCCCGTGAGGACGTTCCGGCCGAGCTCGTCGAGTCCGAGCGCCGCATCGCCGAGGAAACCGCAAAGGCCGAGGGCAAGCCCGAAGCTGCGATGACCAAGATCGTCGAAGGCCGCGTTACCGGCTTCTACAAGGGTGAGGTCCTGGTTGACCAGGCTTTCGCCAAGGACGCCAAGAAGTCTGTGGCGCAGGTCCTCGAAGAGGCCGGCGTCAAGGGAACCGCGTTCACGCGTTTCCGCGTCGGCTCCTAGTCTGACAAGCAAGGGGGTGGCCACTTCGGTGGCCGCCCCTTTTGCATGCACCGGCCACATAAGAAATATGAGCGCTGGCCGGATGCGCGATAACCTAGCTCAGAGTTCACCAACCGGAAGGCACCATGGAAGCCGTCAATACTCCCGTCCAGTCAGAGAAGAACAGGCGCCGGGTTCTCCTGAAGCTGTCCGGTGAAGTCTTCGGCGGCGGCAAGCTGGGCGTCGACCCGGACACCGTCCGCGCAGTGGCCAAGCAGATCGCTGCCGCCGTTCCCGACGTCGAGGTGGCCATCGTGGTTGGCGGCGGCAACTTCTTCCGCGGTGCCGAGCTGTCCCAGAGCGGCATGGACCGTTCGCGGGCCGACTACATGGGCATGCTGGGAACCGTCATGAACTGCCTCGCCCTGCAGGACTTCCTGGAGCAGGCCGGAGTTGAGACCCGGGTCCAGAGCGCCATCACCATGGGACAGGTGGCCGAGGCCTACATTCCGCGCCGCGCCATCCGCCACATGGAGAAGAACCGCGTGGTCATCTTCGGTGCGGGCGCAGGCCTGCCGTACTTCTCCACCGACACCGTGGCCGCCCAGCGTGCACTTGAGGTGCACGCCGATGTGGTGCTCATGGCCAAGAGCGGCGTGGACGGCGTGTACACCGCCGACCCGAAGAAGGACCCGAGCGCTGAGAAGCTGGAAAACCTCAGCTACGACGACGCGCTCCGCCGCGACATCCGCGTCATGGACCAGACCGCCATGACCATGTGCAAGGACAACAAGCTCTCCATGGTGGTGTTCGGCATGGAAGGCGAAGGCAACGTCACCCGCGCCATCCGCGGCGAGAAGCTGGGAACGCTGGTCACGCCCTAGTTACGGCTAGGATATTTCTAGGACGGTTCCGCCCATGGGGCGGGACCAGGATTGTGAAATGCCCGGTTGGCCGGGAACCAATTTCTGAGGAGAGACCGTGATCGAAGAAACCTTGCTCGAAGCCGGGGACAAGATGGACAAGGCTGTTGAGGTCGCCAAGGAAGACTTCGCCTCGATCCGCACCGGGCGGGCAAACCCGGGCCTGTACAACAAGGTCATGGTGGAGTACTACGGCACCCCCACCCCGCTGCAGCAGCTGGCATCCTTCGCGATCCCGGATGCCCGCACCATCCTCATCACGCCGTTCGACAAGACCGCCCTGCGGGACATCGAGCGGGCGCTCAGCGATTCCGAGGTCGGCGCCAACCCGTCCAACGACGGCAACGTCATCCGGATCACCATCCCGGAACTGACGAAGGAACGCCGCAAGGAATACGTCAAGATCGTCAAGTCCAAGGGCGAGGACGCCAAGGTGTCCATCCGCAACATCCGCCGCAAGGCCAAGGAAACCCTGGACCGGCTTGTCAAGGATGGTGAAGCCGGCGAGGACGAGGGCACCCGCGGCGAAAAGGAACTCGACGTGATCACCAAGCAGCACGTCGACGGAATCGACGAGCTCCTCAAGCGCAAGGAAGCTGAGCTGCTCGAGGTCTGATGGGCCAGGCACAGCAGGCCCCCGGTGCACGGGCCCGAACCCGGACCCGCCAGCCAAGGCCCAACCCCACCCCCGGGGCCGGGCGCAACCTTCCGGCGGCAATCGCCGTGGGACTGGCCATGCTCCTGGCGGTGCTCGGAGGGTTGCTCTTTTGGCCGCTCGGCTTTGTTGCCGTGGTTACCGCTTTCGCTGCCTTCGGCGTTTGGGAGGTGTTCCGGGCGCTCGAAGCCAACGGCACACGCCTGCCCATCGTGCCCGTCATGGTTGGCACGGTGGCCATGCCGTTCTCGGCCTACTTCGGCGGGCTGGAAAGCCTGCTGTTCGCGATGCTCGCCAGCAGTGTGGCGGCGCTGCTCTGGCGGTCCGTGGAAAGCGCAACCGGCTCGGCCCGCAGCATTTTCGCCGGAGTGTTCACTCTCGCCTGGGTGCCCTTCCTGATCAGTTTCGCCGCGCTGCCGCTGCACGTCGAAGGCGGCGCCTCTCCGGTGGGCCCATGGCCGGGCGGAACAGTGCCGGAGGGCGCCTGGCAGATCGTCATCCTGCTGCTCCTGGTGGTTTCCAACGACACGTTCGGGTACCTCGTGGGCGCACGGCTGGGCAAGCACCCCATGGCGCCCAAGATCAGCCCGAAAAAGTCCTGGGAGGGTTTTGCCGGATCCATCGCGGGCGCCATGGTCGTCGGGATCCTGGCCAGCATCTTCCTGCTGAACAAGCCGTGGTGGGTGGGCGTCGTGCTGGCCATCGGCATGGTTGCGGCCGCTACCGCCGGCGACCTCGCCGAATCGATGGTCAAGCGGGAACTCGGCGTCAAGGACATGAGCAGCATCCTGCCAGGACACGGCGGGGTGATGGACCGGCTCGACTCGATCGTGTTCGCCTCGCCGGTGGCCTTCATGCTGTTCGTCCTGTTTTCCGGGGCCTGAGCTTTCCCCCGATTTGCTTTTCCCAGCAGGGCTTTCCCTCAGGTGCCTCCGGCGCCCGGCCCTCCGCAACGCCCTAGAATAATGCGGTTACGACCCGCCGAAGAAGTATCGAAGGAAACATGGTGAGAGTGGACAGCAAGCGGCAGATTCCGGCGTCATTCGAACGCGTGGCGCGGACGGAGTACGGCTACAACGCCAAGCAGGTGGACCAGTTCCTGCAGCAGGCCCGCGTTTCACTGGAGACGCCCGAAGCGGCCGCCCGCCCCCTCAAGAGCGCCGACGTCCGGTCCGTGTCCTTCGACCCCATCAAGGGCGGATACTCCGCCACCACCGTGGACGCGGCGCTGGACCGTCTTGAAGACGCCTTCGCCCGCCGGGAGCGGGACGACCTCATCGCCGAACGGGGCGAGGACGCCTGGCTCCGGCAGATCGGGCAGCTTTCCGGGACACTGCGCGGCCGCCTGCACCGGCCCGACGGCGAGAGGTTCCGCCGCCCGGTCAAGAAAAACGCACGAAGCTACAACATCAAAGACGTGGACGCCCTGTGCCTGGACCTGATCGGCTACCTGGAACAGGACAAACCCCTCAGCGTCGACAACGTGCGCCGGGCCGTTTTCCGCCCTGCCGCCGGCAAGGACGGCTACGAGGAGACCCAGGTGGACGCCTTCCTCGACCGTGTGGTCGAGCTGATGGCCGCCATCGACTGACGGCCTGACCATCAGCGTTGGCCGGCCGCTCAGCGTTCCGTAACCAGCGGCCGCTCTGGCGTGTGCAGCCTGGTCATCACCCTGGTGATGGTCCGCGGCACCCGGGAACTGGTGGCACGCGACGTCAGGACCATCACGGTGAAGGCAGCCGGCACCGTCCAGGCTGCAGGCTGCGCCAGCCACGGCGGCGTTCCAGCAACGCCGAGCACTGTGCCCGCCACCATGGCGCTGCCACACAGCAGGCCGCCGGTCACCATGCCGGCGATGGCACCGGCGTCGGTCAGGCCGCGCCACCAGATGCCGAGCAGCAGGACGGGGCAGATAGTGGAAGCAGTAAAGGCGAAGACCAGGCCCACGCTCCCGGCGAGAGCCAGCGAGTCCGTCATGAGCGCCAGGCCCAGCGGAACAATGATCGAGACCAGGGCCGCCACCCGGAAGCCGCGCACGCTCCCTCCCAGCACGTCCTGGCTGATCACACCGGCCAACGAGACCACGAGCCCCGACGTTGTGGACAGGAACGCGGCGAAGGCCCCCGCAACGACGAGCGCGGACAGCAGCTCGCCGGCCGTGCCCCCGACGAGGCGGCCCGGGAGCAGCAGCACCAGGGCATCCGCCTGCCCCGCCCGTGCCAGGTCCGGGGTGAACAGGCGCCCGGCCAGTCCGTACGCCGTCGGGAACAGATAGAAAACAGACAGCAGGCCCAGCACGATCAGCGTGGTCCGGCGCGCCGATTGCCCGTCGGGATTGGTGTAGAAGCGGACCAGGACGTGCGGCAGTCCCAGCGTTCCGAACAGCAGGGCCACGAGCAGCGAGATGCTCTGGTAGGGGCTGGCCGGATTCGCCCCGCCAGGGTTCGTGGCCGCTGCCGGGAGGGCTGGAACGCCATCCTCCGCCAGCACCAGCAAAATGAAGATGAGGGGCACGGCCAGTGCCGTAAGCTTCAGCCAGAACTGGAAGGCCTGGACGAAGGTGATGGAGCGCATGCCGCCGGCCACCACGGTGAGGCACACCACCACCACGACGGCGGTTGAACCGGCCCAGGAGGGCAGGCCGGTGGTGGTCCGGATGGTCAGGGCAGCACCGTGCAGCTGCGGGACGATGTAGAGCCAGCCCACCACGACCACAGCAAGGCTGGTGACACGGCGCACGGCCCGCGAATCGAGCCTGGCTTCGGTGAAATCGGGAATGGTGTAGGCGCCGGAACGCCGGAGCGGCGCGGCCACGAACAGCAGAAGCATCAGGTACCCGGCGGTGTAGCCCACGGGGTACCACAGGGCATCCGTGCCGGACAGCAGGATCAGGCCGGCAACGCCCAGGAAACTCGCGGCGGAAAGATACTCTCCGCCAATGGCCGACGCGTTCCACCAGGGCGGCACGGTTCGGGAGGCGACGTAGAAGTCCCCGGTGGTGCGGGAGATCCGCAGTCCGTAGAAGCCGATCATCGCCGTCGCCACGGAAACGGCGGCCACCGCCGCGATGCCCACTGCCGGATTCACCGGAGGATCACATCCCGGAGCATTACTTTCCCCCTGCGAGGTCGCGGTAGCGGGCTTCGTTCCGCGCCGCGCTGCGGATGTACAGCCAGGCGCTGATCCCGGTCACGGGGTAGATCCCCGCGCCCAGCACGATCCAATCGAACGGGATCCCGGCAATCCGGGTCTGCGCCAGGCCCGGTGAGGCGGCAAGCAGCAGCGGAAACGCGCCGAGAATCAGCAGGAAGCCGCCGGCCACCACCAGGGCAAGCCGGAGCTGGGAGCGGATCAGCGAGCGGACGAACACCTGGCCGACCGCCGACTCCTCGGCCGCCTCGCGCGGCTCGGCGGAGGAGTCGGCCGAAATGCGGGACGCCGAACGGGGCGCCGTGACCCTGACCCGCGTCATGCCTGGGGCCGGATCCTGGTTGCCTCAAGCTTCTCGCGGACGGCCGGCAGGTGCCGCCGGCTGATCGGCAGTTCGGCGTCCTCGACGGAGACGCTGGGGCGGACCGCGGCGAGCTTGAGGTGTGAGACGTGGGCGAGGGCCACCAGATAGGACCGGTGGGTGCGGATGAAGCCCGCGTCCGCCCACTGCTGTTCCAGATCGGCGAGGGGAACGCGGATCAGGTAGCTGGTATCGGCGGTGTGGAGCCGGGCGTAGTCGCCCTGCGCCTGGACGTACGTGACGTCGTCGCGCCGGATCATCCTGGTGGTGCCGCCCTGGTCCACGGTGATCATCTCCGGCGTGGCACCGCCGTCGCGGATCAGCTCACTGATCCGGCCAACGGAGCGGGCCAGCCGCTCGGCCCGAACGGGCTTCAGGAGATAGTCGACGGCCGCAAGCTCGAATGCCTCCAGCGCGCAGTCCTCGTCGGCGGTCACGAAAACGACGGCGGGCGGGCGGCTGCTGCGGGAAATGGCCCGGGCGATGTCCAGACCGGACACCGCCGGCATGTGGATGTCCAGGAAGACGGCGTCCACCGCCTCGGCTTCGAGGACCCGCAGCGCCTCGGCGCCCGAGGAGGCGCGCAGGATGGTGCCGATCCTCTCATCACGGCCCAGGAGAAAGGCAAGCTCTTCAACTGCGGGCAGTTCGTCGTCGGCGACGAGAACGTTAATCATGGTCCTAGACTATCTTTCGGGCCCGCTGCTTCGGGCTTAGAACCTCCGGCGCCAGCAGTTTCAGGCATCATGGTCCGGCTGCGACTTCGGGACCCGCATGGTGATGAGCGTGCCCTCGCCGGGAGCCGTCTCGATCACCAGTCCGTGGTCGTCGCCGTACACCTGCCGGAGCCGGGCATCGACGTTCCGCAGGCCCACGTGCTCACCGTCCACGTGGCCGGCCAGCATGGACTGCAGCTGCACCGGGTCCATGCCCACGCCGTCGTCCTCGATGGTGACCTCCGCGAACGCACCCGAGTCGTTGGCGCAGATGGTGATGTGCCCTGGACCCTCCTTTGCCTCCAGACCGTGCCGGACCGCATTTTCCACGAGCGGCTGCAGGCTCAAAAACGGGATCACCGTGCTCAGCACCTCCGGGGCGATCCGCAGGCTGACCTGCACCCGCTCGCCGAACCGTGCCCGCTCCAGCAGCAGGTACCTGTCGATGCACCGCAGCTCCTCGGCCAGCGTGGTGAAGTCCCCGTGCCGCCGGAACGAGTACCGGGTGAAGTCCGCGAACTCCACCACGAGTTCGCGCGCCCGGGCCGGGTCGGTGTTGATGAAGGAGGCTATGGCGTTCAGCGAGTTGTAGATGAAGTGCGGGCTGATCTGGGCACGGAGGGCCCGTACCTCCGCCTCCATCAGTAGCGTCCGGGAGGCGTCCAGCTCGGCCAGCTCCACCTGTGCGGCCACCCAGTCCGCCACTTCGGTGGTGGCGCGCACCAGCCCTGCGCCCGCCTGCGGTGCGAAGGCCGCCACGGCTCCCACCACGCGCGCGCCGGACCGGACGGGCGCCACGACGGCGGCGGCGACGGATCCGGACTTGGGGGAGTGGAGCTGCAGATCGGCGGCGTTGAACACCTGGGTCCTGCCACTCGAGAGCACCTCCGCGGCGAGCGCCAGAAGACCGGGACGCAACTCCTCGGCGGTCCCGTCCCAGGCCAGCACGCCGGATACATCCAGAATGGCCAGCGCGTCACAGCCAAGCAGGGCCCGCAGCTGGCGGCTTGCCTTGGCGGCACCCGCGGGGTTCAGGCCCGTCCGCAGGTGCCGTCCGGCTTTCGACGCGGCGTGCAGGGTGTTGTAGGTGGCCCGCTCGGCGTCGGTGCCCAGCTCGCGGAAGGAGCGCAGCACTTTGAGTCCGACGGCGACGACGACGGCCACCGCGAGCGCGATGACGGCCACGGCGGCGGCGGAATAGAGAGGGGAGTCCGGCATGCTGCCAGCGTAGCGCGTGCCGTTTGGCGCAGGAGCGACGCCGTTGGCCGACCGTCAACGCGCAACCACTGGAAAATCATCCGCGCCGCAGGCAGAGTGATGGCAGTCACATTGGCTGGTGAAGTGCGGCCATGTGAGAGCCAGTCTTAACGAGGAGGAATGATGGGTAACGATGCCCGAACCCCGGCCGCGGCAGCGTCCGCGGACTTCGAGGAAGTCCAGGCCACGCAGCAGTTCAAGGAACTGCGCAAGCGCCACCGCAGCTTTGTGTTCCCCATGGCCTTAGCGTTTCTGCTCTGGTACTTCGCCTACGTCATCCTCGCCGCCTACGCCGTGGACTTCATGTCCACCAAGGTGTGGGGCAACATCAACGTCGGCCTGATCATGGGGCTGCTGCAGTTCGTGACCACCTTCGGCATCACCGGATGGTACGTCAGCTACTCGAACAGGCGCCTGGACCCGATCGCCGCGGACATCCGGCACGGCATTGAAGGCCACGAGTATGACAAGTCCGGCAGCAGCACTCTCGGTGGAGGAACAAAATGATCACTATTCCCGCAGCGGTTGACGTCGCCGCACTCAAGGACACCACGCTGCTGAACATGGGCATCTTCGCCCTGTTCGTCGCGGTCACCATGGTCATCGTGTTGCGGGCCAGCCGGAACAACAAGACAGCGGCTGATTACTATGCTGCCGGCCGTTCCTTCACCGGCTCGCAGAACGGCACCGCCATCGCAGGCGACTACCTGTCCGCGGCTTCCTTCCTGGGCATCACCGGGGCCATCGCCATCAACGGCTATGACGGGTTCATGTACTCCATTGGCTTCCTGGTCGCCTGGCTCGTGGCTCTCCTGCTGGTGGCGGAGCTGCTCCGGAACACGGGCAAGTACACCATGGCCGACGTCCTGTCGTTCCGCCTTCGGCAGCGCCCGGTCCGCATCGCAGCTGCCATCTCCACGCTTGCCGTCTGTTTCTTCTACCTCCTGGCCCAGATGGCCGGCGCCGGAAGCCTGATCTCGCTGCTGCTGGGCATCAGCGACTGGGGCGGACAGGCCCTGGTGATTATCGTCGTCGGCGCCCTGATGATCATGTATGTCCTGATCGGCGGAATGAAGGGCACTACCTGGGTGCAGATCATCAAGGCCTGCCTGCTCATCGCCGGTGCCGCCGTCATGACCCTCTGGGTACTCGCCATCTACGGGTTCAACCTCTCCAGCCTGCTGGGCGGCGCGGCCGAGGCGGCGAACAACCCTGCCGTGCTCAACCCCGGCCTGCAGTACGGCAAGACCGAAACGTCCAAGCTGGACTTCATGTCCCTGGCCCTGGCCCTGGTACTGGGGACGGCCGCCCTGCCGCACGTGCTGATGCGCTTCTACACGGTGCCCACCGCCAAGGAGGCCCGCAAGTCCGTGGTGTGGTCCATCTGGCTGATCGGGTTGTTCTACATCTTCACGCTGGTCCTCGGCTACGGCGCCGCCGCCCTGGTGGGGGCCGACACCATCAAGGGCGCCCCCGGCGGCGTCAACTCGGCAGCGCCGCTGCTGGCCTTCCATCTGGGCGGCCCCTTACTCCTGGGCTTCATCTCGGCCGTGGCTTTCGCCACGATCCTCGCCGTGGTTGCCGGCCTCACGATCACCGCCGCGGCCTCTTTCGCCCACGACATCTATGCGAACGTCATCGCGAAGGGAAAGGCCGACGCTGAGACCGAAGTTAAGGTGGCCCGCCGCACTGTGATTGTGATCGGCGTTCTCGCCATCCTGGGCGGAATCTTCGCCAACGGCCAGAACGTGGCCTTCCTGGTGGCCCTGGCGTTCGCCGTGGCCGCCTCCGCCAACCTGCCCACCATCATCTACTCCCTGTTCTGGCGCCGGTTCACCACACAGGGTGCGGTATGGAGCATGTACGGCGGGCTGGCATCGGCCATCATCCTGATCGCGCTGTCGCCGGTGGTGTCGGGCGGCGCGACCTCCATGATCAAGGACGCCAACTTCGCCGTCTTCCCGCTGAGCAACCCGGGCATTGTGTCCATCCCACTGGCCTTCCTGCTGGGCTGGCTCGGCACGGTCCTGGACAAGCGGCAGGAGGACCCCAGCAAGCAGGCCGAGATGGAAGTCCGGTCGCTAACCGGGGTGGGCGCCGAGAAGGCCGTCGAGCACTAACCTGAACAATCAAACGGCAGGAGCCCCCGCGTACTACTTGGGGGCTCCTGCCGTTTTGGCGGCTGCCAGGCATGCGTCGGCACCTTCAGGGCGAGTGGTGGCTCCCGGTGTGTTCACCGTGCGGCACTGCGAACTGTCCCGCCGTCGATGCGGCGAGTCCCGGCGTCGTGATGGCGGCAACCAGCACGGCACCGGCGAAGGCGGCGGCGAGGAGCGTTCCCGCGCCCAGGCGACCCGACGTGTTCTGGCCAGGTGCCCCGGAAAGATTGGGGGACTCGCGGCTGAGCCATGACGTGGCCGCGCGGATCATGAGGGTCAGCAGCACGGCGGCGAGGTGGCTGATGCCTAGGCCGGCCATGCCGCTCCCTGCGCCAAAAACAATGGCCGCCACGTGCACGGCGGCTGCCGCGGGCAGCAGGAGAGCGGAGGCCCGCGGCATCGGGAAACGGTTCCTGCTCAGCCCTGCGACCGTCCACCCCAGCAGCGCTGCACCCCAGAGCAGGGCGGCCGCGGCGCCGCCCACCCTGCCGGGGAAGTTGGCACCGGCGGCAGCAAACAGGCTCGAGGCGACGGCGAGGTTGACCGCTGCGGCGCCGAGGCCGGCAAAGCCGGCGAAGAGCCTGACGGCATCGGAACGGTGCGTTCCCTGCGGTGCCGGAATAGCCGGGATGGCCTGGCCGGTCATCATTTTTTAGGCGCCAGGTCTGCTAGGCGCGTGCCGTGGCGGGGACCTTGTCCAGGGACAGGCCGACGCCGAGCAGCAGGACGGCGCTCGCCAGGTGGAGAACGTTGTCCGCGCCGTTGAGGGCAATGATGTTCAGGGGCGAGCTGAGCAGGAACAGTCCGAGGATGCCCACGAGCAGGTACACCGCACCCACAGCCGTGTTGATGGTCCGCGACAGCTGGACATCCTTGACTCCGGCGTAGAGGAGGGCGGCGCCGATCGCGAGGTGGATCACGTTGTGCAGCGGGTTGACCTCGAAGATGATCAGGTTGGAGCCTTCAGTGGAGAAGAAGCCGACTCCAGACGTCACGGCGAAGCCTACGAGTCCCACCAGCAGGTAGACGGCTCCGAAGACAGTGGCGATGAGACGGTTCGGTGAGTTGCGCATGGCCCAGATTCCTTCCGGTTGCCGGCCGGGGGCGCTTGCCCCGGCCAGATTTGCGGAGCCCCGGCTGGGACTCTCGGAAGCAATTCGGGTCAGGCTGGCGCTTGGATGGGTGCGCGGTCAGATGAGGGTCAGACCTTTGGCCGGAGCTTGATGGTGACCAGCTTCAGTTCGTCCTTGCCGGCGAAGCGGTACACCATTTCGATGTCCTTGCCCTGGCATTTGATGAGCCCGGCGACATCTGCAATGTTGTTGTCGTTCTGCGTGCTGACTTTGAGGTCGTCGTAGGCCGTGGTGCAGGACGGGTCAAGCTGGAGGCTCTTCACGCCTGACGCGAAGTCCTCGCGGCTCAGCTGCTCCTTGAGGCTCGGGTCCATGTAGTCGTTGTAGGCCTTGTCCGTGTCGCCGGCGATAACCAGCCTGGTGAAGTCGTCCGCGAGGTCCCCGGCCTGCCGGGTGGACCCGCCCACCAGGTTCACCAGGAGCAGGACCCCGACGATTACCAGCAGGAGCACGCCTGCCACGATGCCCACCACGATCCAGAGGCCCTTGCGGCTTTTGGCCGGAGGCAGGCCCGGCAAGCCGAACGGGGAAGGCGGAAGGGCCCGCCGGCCCTTTGGCTGCTGCGCCCCGGGCCGTTGCGGACCGGGCCGTTGCGGACCGGGTTGGTAGGGTCGGGGCTGCTGCGGCGGAGGGAGCGGGGGATTGCTCAAGGGTTGGGCCTTTCCGGCACCGCACCAGCGGCGCTCCGACTAAAGGGGCACAGCCGGCGCCCGGTCACTTTTGTGGAATAGCCTATAGCGCCCGCCCTTTTTTGCATCGAAACGCCAGGAACCGTGATGGTTTCCCGTCGTCACAGACGGCCAGGTGCGCCTAGTCTTCAGATGAGTTGCGCTCAAGCAATGGCTGGATCCGGAAAGGTATCAGTTCGCCCATCGCCAGGGCGGTGTCGGTCCTTTCGACGCCGTCGCAGGCCAGGATCTTCCCGTTGATCCGGAAGAGGTCTTCGGCGTCCAGGGCCACCACGCGCAGCAGCAGGTCGGCCGAGCCGGTCAATCCGTAGCCCTCGAGGATCTCCGGCACGGCCGCCAGCTCCTCGGCGAGTGAGCCGAGCTTTTGCTGCTGGACATGGACCGAGATGAAAGCCATCAGCGGATACCCCAGGGACACCGGATTGATGCGCCGCTCGAATGACAGGAAGGCGTGCTTCTTCTCGAGCTGGGCCATCCGCGCCTGGACGGTGTTGCGGGAAAGGCCAAGCTTCTGGGCCAGAGCCACCACAGTGCGGCGGGGGTCCTGAGCCAAGGCGGAGAGCAGCCGGGTGTCTGTGCCATCCAAAGCTTGCATAATGCGCAAGGCTAGCACGGTCTGAGGGCGCCCAACAGTGCATTGTGCTCAGTTTTAGCCGCGGTGGTTGTACCAGTTGGGCATTGTGAGTAGGGTCACAATTAATCGGGGCAAAGGCGCCCGGGAGGCCGGAATGCGGCGGTATCACGAGTCCTGCCGCGGGATGGTTACACGACGTCAGAAGGTTGCGGCAACAGTGGTGACAGACGATGCGGGCCGGGGCGGAACATCCGCCGGCCAGGACAACAATGCAGGGCACCAGGGTGGCGCAGGCCACGGCATGGTCCAGCTGATCACCCCCTCGGGGGAGCGCGTCAGCCATCCGGAGTATGACCCCTGGGTCAGGGACGTATCAGACGAGCAACTGTGCTCGCTCTACGAGGACCTGGTGGTGATCCGGCGGATCGACAAAGAGGCAACAGCGCTGCAGCGCCAGGGCGAACTGGGCCTCTGGCCGCCGCTGCTGGGCCAGGAAGCCTCGCAGGTGGGGTCAGTGCGCTCCCTGCGGGATGACGACTTTATATTTCCCAGCTACCGCGAGAACGGCGTGGCCTACTGCCGCGGGGTGGACCTGGCGGACATCCTGCGTGTCTGGCGCGGGGCTGCCTCCGGCGGCTGGGACCCGTATACAGTCAACATGGCCATCCCGCAGATCGTCATCGGCGCGCAGACGCTGCATGCCACCGGGTACGCCATGGGAATCCAGAACGACGGTGCCGACTCTGCGGCGATTGTGTACTTCGGCGACGGCGCCACCAGCGAAGGCGACGTCAACGAGGCCATGGTCTTTGCCGCCAGCTTCCAGGTGCCCCTGGTGTTCTTCTGCCAAAACAACCACTGGGCCATCTCCGAACCTGTGCGCCTCCAGTCCCACACCCAGCTTGTGGACCGCGGGGCCGGATTCGGCATCCCCAGCATGCGGGTCGACGGCAACGATGTCCTGGCGGTAATGGCAGCCACGCGGGTCGCCCTCGACCGGGCCCGCCGGGGCGGCGGCCCCACTTTTATTGAGGCCGTTACCTACAGGATGGGCCCGCATACGACGGCGGACGATCCCACCCGGTACCGCGACCCCAATGAACTCGAAGACTGGGCGGCCAAGGATCCGATTGGACGGGTCCATGCGCTGCTTGACCGGAAGGGCCTGTTCACCGAGGAGTTCGAAGCAGGCGTGCGGACCAAGGCTGACGCCGTCGCCCGCGAGCTGCGTGCCGGCTGCACTGGCATGCCGGATCCCGAACCCCTGGACGTCTTCAAGCACGTGTACAGCACTCCCAACTCCTGGCTGGACCGCCAGCAGGACCACTACTCCCGTTACCTTGCCTCCTTCGGCGATCCCGCAGGGGCAACACAAGAAGAAGGTGCACGCTGATGACGCAGATGACCTTTGCGCGGGCAATAAATTCAGGCCTCCGCAGATCCCTCGACAACGATCCCAAGGTGCTCCTCATGGGCGAGGACATCGGCACCCTGGGCGGCGTCTTCCGCGTGACGGACGGGCTGCAGAAGGACTTCGGCAAGCACCGGGTGGTGGACACACCCCTGGCCGAGTCCGGCATTGTGGGTACCGCGGTTGGCCTGGCCTACCGCGGGTACCGGCCGGTGGTGGAGATCCAGTTCGACGGTTTTGTCTACCCCGCCTTCGACCAGATCGTGTCCCAGGTGGCCAAGATGCATTACCGCAGCCGCGGCGCCGTCAAAATGCCCATCACCATCCGCATCCCGTTCGGCGGCGGCATCGGGTCGCCGGAGCACCACTCCGAGTCACCGGAGGCCTACTTCGCCCACACGGCAGGCCTGCGGGTGGTCACTCCGGCCAGCCCGCAGGACGCCCACACTATGATCCAGCAGGCCATTTCCTGCGATGACCCGGTGGTGTTCTTCGAGCCCAAGCGCCGCTACCACGACAAAGGCGAAGTGGACGAGAGGCTCGATCCCAATTCAGCGCCGCCGATGGGCCAGGCCCGGGTGGTCACCGACGGCACCGACGTTACGCTCTTGGCCTACGGGCCACTCGTGAAGACGGCCCGTGACGCTGCCACGGCAGCCGCGGACGAAGGCGTCTCGGTTGAGGTCATTGACCTGCGGTCGCTGGCTCCCGTGGATTTCGCCACCGTCGAGGCCTCGGTCCGCAAGACGGGCAGGCTGGTGATCACCCACGAGGCCGGGCAGTCGGGCGGGCTCGGCGCGGAGGTTGCCGCCAGCATCACCGAGCGCTGCTTCTACCACCTGGAGGCGGCACCCGTCCGCGTCACCGGCTTTGACGTGCCGTACCCCTATTCGAAGGTGGAGATGCATCACCTGCCGAATCTGGACCGGATCCTCGACGGCGTGGACCGCGCGCTGGGCCGGCCGAATTCGCTGAGCGGGCTGGAAGGATGACCGCCACCATGATCAAGGAATTCCGGCTGCCCGATCTCGGCGAAGGACTGACCGAGTCCGAAATCGTCAGCTGGAAAGTGGGGGTCGGGGACACCGTCAGCCTGAACCAGATCATCGCCGAGGTGGAGACCGCCAAAGCAGTGGTGGAGCTGCCCTCACCCTTCGCGGGCGTGATCACCGCCCTGCATGAACAGCCGGGAACCGTCGTGGAGGTCGGCAAGCCGATTGTCTCGTTCGAGGTATTGGACGACGCCGGTAACCAGACCGCCGCTGCCGCTCCGGCTGAGCCAGCGCTTCCCAAGAGGGAACCCAACCTCGTCGGGTACGGCGCCGTCGTCGAAAGCACCGGCCGTCCCGTCCGGCGGCAGCGAACGCTGGTTGAGCCCGCCCCTGTGGTTGAGCCCGCCCCGGTGGTTGAGCCTGCCGCGCTAGTTGAGCCTGTCGAAACCAAGCCTGCCGACACCGCATCCGCCGAGCGGCCCCGTTCCACGCCGCCCGTTCGGAAGCTGGCGAAGGACCTCGGAGTCGATCTTGGGAGTGTCACGGGGACAGGCCCGACGGGTCTCATTACCCGTGACGATGTGCGGAATTTCGTGGGCGGCGGAGACCTTCCCGCGGCCGCCCAGGAGCTGGCAGCACAGGAAGCGGCACCCCAACCCGCTTCGCCCCAGGGTGAGCGTGAAGTGCGCACGCCCATCAAAGGTGTCCGCAAGTTCACGGCCGCGGCCATGGTCAACAGCGCCTTTACGGCGCCCCATGTGACGGAGTTCCTCACTGTCGACGTCACTCCTTCCATGGAGCTGCTGGCCAGGCTTAAGGAAAGCAAGGCGTTCGCGGGCCACAAGCTCACGCCGCTGACCCTCGTGGCCAAGGCTGTCCTGATTGCTCTGCGGCGCAATCCCGGTTTGAACGCCAGGTGGGACGAAGCGAACCAGGAGATCGTCCAGTTCAACTACGTGAACCTCGGCATCGCGGCCGCAACTCCGCGTGGTCTCACCGTTCCCAATATCAAGGATGCGGACCGGCTGGCGCTTGTCGATTTGTCGGCGGCGCTCGCAGAACTGACGGACACTGCCAGGGCCGGGAAGACCAGCCCTGGGGACCTCTCCGGCGGCACCATTTCCATCACCAACATCGGTGTCTTCGGGATTGACGCCGGCACGCCCATCCTGAACCCGGGGGAGGCCGCGATCCTCGCCATGGGCGCCGTCCGGAAAACCCCGTGGGAGTACCGGGACCAGGTCGCGCTGAGGCAGGTCATGACGCTGAGCCTCTCCTTCGACCACCGGCTGGTGGACGGTGAGCAGGGGTCCAGGTTCCTGGCCGACGTGGGTGCGCTGCTCGCGGATCCCGGCATGGCCTTCGCGATGGCGTAGCCGCGATTCCCGGATGCCTGGCGCCCACACTCGAGCGGCAGGCAGCCGGGAAGCGCGGTCAGTCGGAAAGCGGGCCGGCCGTCACCAGCAGGGCCGCCAGCGCCATGCTCTCAAGAAGCGGCCGCGCCGACTTGATGGCCATCCGGCTACCGTGGTTGCGGACGGAGTGCGGCGTGGAGTTGATGAGGCCGAATGTCGCGTGGGCGCGCATGCGGAGGTCGGCCGTGTCTGTTGTGCCATGGATGCCGGCGAGCACGTCGACCCAGACTTCCACGTAGCTGCGCTGCAGGGCACGTACCTGTGCCTGGTCCTCGCTGGTCAGGTTGCTGAAATCCCTGTCCTGCACCCGGATCACGTCGGGGTTGCTGAGGGCAAAGTCCACGTGGAACTGCACCAGACGGTTGAGGGCGGCGGAGGGGTCGGCGGCATCGGCAACCACGCGGCGGCCGCCGTCGAGGAGGTCCTGGCTGACGCTGAGAAGCAGCGCGCCGAGCACGGCCTGCTTTCCGGGGAAGTGGCGGTACACGGCGGGTCCGCTCACGCCTGCAGCGGCGCCGAGGTCCTCGAGGGAGACCCGGTTGAACCCGTTGACGGCGAAGAGCGTGGCCGCGGCGGACAGGAGCGCCTGCCGGCGTGATTCCTTCGCCCGGCTGCGCTGCGTCGGACCGGTTGTCTCGCGGCCGGCTGCGGCCTGGCCGGGAGCGGTGAGCTCTCGATCTGTGGTGGGCACATTTCCTCCTCGGAACCCAAAGCACTCTACCAACATCCTGTGTTGGACATCACAGTTACTAGAGACTAACCTAATCTCAGTTACGAGGCACTAACCGAAATGCGGCAGGACTGCCACCGGACGTGCCCGGGAATGGAAGCGGTCAATGGAGACACTCGCCAGCCGGCTGGATGCCGCCGGCAGCGCATTTGAGGCCAACAGCCTTGCGCAGCGCGCGCTCGCGGATGAGCTGCGGAAACGTCTTGCCACGGCGGCGCTGGGCGGGCCGGAGAAGTCGCGTGAGCGGCACATGGCGCGGGGCAAATTGCTTCCCCGGGAACGGATCGACCGGCTTCTCGACGACGGCAGCCCCTTCCTCGAGATCGCCCCGCTGGCTGCGAACGGCATGTACAACGACGATTCGCCCGGCGCCGGCATCATCGCAGGCATCGGCCTGGTGCACGGCCGCCACGTGCTGGTGGTTTCCAACGACGCCACCGTCAAGGGCGGCACGTACTACCCCATGACGGTGAAGAAGCACCTCAGGGCCCAGGAGATCGCGCTCGAGAACCGGCTCCCGTGCATCTACCTCGTGGATTCCGGCGGAGCCTTCCTCCCCAAGCAGGACGAGGTCTTTCCGGACCGGGACCATTTCGGCCGGATCTTCTACAACCAGGCCCGAATGTCCGCGGCCGGGATTCCCCAGATCGCCTCCGTGATGGGCTCCTGCACCGCAGGCGGCGCCTACGTTCCCGCGATGAGCGATGAAACGGTCATCGTCCGCAACCAGGGCACCATCTTCCTCGGCGGCCCGCCCCTCGTGAAGGCGGCCATCGGCGAAATCGTCAGCGCGGAGGAGCTTGGGGGCGGCGACGTGCACTCCCGGATCTCCGGCGTCACGGACCACCTCGCCGAAAACGACGAGCACGCCCTGCAGATCGTCCGCGACATTGTCGCCACGCTGCCCCGGCCCGCCGCGCCGGCCTGGGACGTGGAAACCGCCGTCGAACCTGCCGCCGGGCCCGGCGAGCTCTACGGTGCCGTTCCCACGGACGTCAATGCTCAGTACGACGTCCGCGAGGTGATCGCCCGGCTGGTGGACGGCAGCCGCTTCCATGAGTTCAAGAAGAACTACGGCCCCACCCTGGTGACGGGATTCGCCAGGCTCCACGGACACCCTGTGGGCATCGTGGCCAACAACGGCGTGCTGTTCAGCGAGTCGGCGCTCAAGGGCGCCCACTTCATCGAACTGTGCGACCAGCGCGGCATTCCGCTGCTCTTCCTGCAGAACATCTCCGGCTTCATGGTGGGCAAGGACTACGAGCAGGGCGGCATTGCCAAGAACGGCGCCAAAATGGTCACCGCCGTGGCCACCACGCGCGTGCCCAAGCTGACCGTGGTGATCGGCGGGTCCTTCGGCGCCGGCAACTACTCGATGTGCGGCCGGGCCTACTCGCCGCGCTTCCTGTGGATGTGGCCCGCCAGCCGTATCTCCGTCATGGGCGGCAACCAGGCCTCCAGCGTCCTGGCCACCGTCAAGCGTGACCAGCACGAGGCCGCAGGGCAGGAGTGGTCCGCAGCGGATGAAGAGGCGTTCAAGGCCCCCATCCGGCAGCAGTACGAGGACCAGGGCAGCCCCTACTACTCCACGGCGCGGCTGTGGGACGACGGCATTATTGACCCCGCTGACACCCGCACCGTGCTGGGCCTCGCCCTCGACGTCGTCTCCCGTGTCCCGCTGCCGGAGACCTCCTTCGGCCTCTTCCGAATGTGAGCCAGTAATGACTGCCGAAACCATGTTCCGCACGGTCCTCGTGGCCAACCGCGGCGAGATTGCCTGCCGCGTGATCAGAACCCTGCGCGCCATGGGCATCCGTTCGGTTGCCGTCTACAGCGATGCCGACGTCGGCGCCCGCCACGTGCGCGAGGCCGACGCCGCCGTCCGGATCGGCCCAGCCGCGGCCGCCCAAAGCTACCTCAGCATCGACGCGATCATCAGGGCCTGCCAGGACACCGGTGCGCAGGCGGTGCACCCAGGGTATGGATTCCTGAGCGAGAACGCCGACTTCGCCCGGGCGCTGAATGCGGCCCGCATCGCCTTCATCGGACCCGGGGCCGAGGCACTGGAGGTCATGGGAGACAAGATCCGCTCGAAGAACCACGTGTCCGGATATGGCGTTCCGGTGGTCCCGGGCATCGCCGAGCCCGGCATGACGGATGCGGAACTCATCATCGCCGCCCCGGCCGTGGGCTTCCCACTGCTGATCAAGCCCTCGGCGGGTGGCGGCGGCAAGGGAATGCATGCAGTGGAGCGCCCGGAGGACCTGCCGGCGGCCCTGGCCACCGCACGGCGCGTGGCTGCCAGCGCATTCGGGGACGACACCCTGTTCCTGGAACGCCTGGTGAGGTCGCCGCGGCACATCGAGGTGCAGGTCCTGGCCGATACGCACGGCAACGTCATCCACCTGGGGGAGCGCGAATGCTCCCTGCAGCGGCGGCACCAGAAGGTCATCGAGGAAGCGCCGTCACCACTGCTGGAATCTCTGTCCGACGGCGAGGCCGTCCGCGCGAAGATTGGCGAGGCTGCGTGCCAGGCCGCCCGCAGTGTCCACTATGCCGGCGCCGGCACCGTGGAGTTCCTCGTTTCGGACGACTCCCCGGACGAGTTTTTCTTCATGGAGATGAACACCCGTCTCCAGGTGGAACATCCGGTGACGGAAATGGTCACGGGCACCGACCTTGTCGAATGGCAGGTGCGCATCGCCGCCGGTGAGGAACTGACGGTGCAGCAGGACGACGTCGTGCTGACCGGCCACTCCGTGGAGGCGCGTGTCTACGCCGAGGTCCCGGAGAAGAACTTCCTGCCCTCGACCGGAACAGTGCTCCTGCTGGACGAGATCCCCGGCCCCGCCCAGCGCCCCAGCGCTCCTGTCCGCGTCGAAGTCGAAACGGCCCGCGGGCGCGTCCGGGTGGACTCGGCGTTGCTGGACGGCCTGGAGATCTCGTCCAGCTATGACCCGATGATTTCGAAGGTCATCGCGTGGGGTGAGGACCGCGCCGCGGCCCTTGACACCCTGGACGAGGCGCTCGCCGGGTACACCGCGCTGGGCATCGACACCAACGTCGAATACCTGCGGTTACTGATCGACGACGCCGACGTCCGCGCCGGCCGCCTCGACACCGGCCTGATCGAGCGCAAGATGCCGCAGTTCACGTTCCGCCAGCCGGGCGACGCCGAACTTGTCACCGCCGCCTTGTACGCCCTGGCCACGACAGAGGAACAGCACCAGCATGAACCGGCGGCCGGCCCATGGCAGCGCCGCGACGGCTGGCGACTCGGTGCCGCGGCGCCGCGCCGGATCAGCCTGGGAACCTCCGACGGCGGCGTCGCCACCGTGGACGTGTGGGGCCCCGTCACGGGGGATAGTGTCGCCGTGAGCGTGAACGGAGGGCCGCAGCTCCCGGCCCTCCTGGAGTACGCGGGTCGCCAACGGCCGGTGCTCACCCTCAATGGCGAAGCCACCAGTTATGGACTTGCAGCCGTTCACACCGGTCCTCCCGCCCAGAGCTGGCTCGAGCCCGACCCCCGCGTCCTGTCGGAGCTCTTCCTCGGCGACGAGGGCTGGTCCTGCCGCCTCGAGGTGCTCACCCGCGAGTCCCGCCTGGAGCGGGTGCTGGCCGCCGTCGAGCGGAAAGAGGGCGCCGCGGATCCGGAAGTCCGGTCACCCATGCCCGGGACCGTCGTCGCGGTGCCGGTGAGTGACGGCGATCAAGTGACTGCAGGACAGGTGCTGCTGTCCGTCGAGGCCATGAAGATGGAGCACCAGCTCGTGGCCGAAGTCTCCGGCACGGTCCACATCAGCGTCAGCACGGGCGACCCGGTCAAGGCCGACCAGGTCGTCGCCACCATTCACGCGGAACAGCCCGCACCCCAGGATCCAACAGATGAACGTAAGGAGGCCTAGCCATGGCCGATTTTGACCTCAGCGAGGAATACCAGGACCTCAGCAAGACCGTCCGCGAATTCGCCGACGAAGTGGTGGCCCCCGTCTCCGCCAAGCACGACGAGGAACACAGCTTCCCCTACGAAGTGGTCTCGCAGATGGCGGACATGGGGCTGTTCGGCCTGCCGTTCCCGGAGGAATACGGCGGCATGGGCGGCGATTACTTCGCGCTGGCCCTCGCGCTGGAACAGCTGGGGCGCGTGGACCAGTCCGTGGCCATCACACTTGAGGCCGGCGTTTCGCTCGGCGCCATGCCCGTCTACCGTTTCGGCACCGAGGCCCAGAAGAAGGAATGGCTGCCGCTGCTCGCGTCCGGAAAGGCGCTCGCCGGCTTTGGCCTGACCGAGCCGGAAGCCGGATCGGACGCCGGCGGCACGAAGACCACGGCCCGGCTGGACGGCGACGGAGACGCCAAGAACTGGGTCATCAACGGCAACAAGGAATTCATCACCAACTCGGGAACTGACATCAGCAAGCTGGTGACCGTCACCGCCGTCACGGGCCAGGAGGAGCGCAAGGACGGCAGCATCAGGAAGGAGATCTCCACCATCCTGGTTCCCACCGACACGCCCGGCTTCAAGGCCGAGAAGGCGTACAACAAGGTGGGCTGGAATGCCTCGGACACGCACCCCCTGACGCTGCGGGACGTCACGGTTCCCGAGGCAAACCTGCTGGGGGAGCGGGGGCGGGGCTACGCCAACTTCCTGTCCATCCTGGATGAGGGCAGGATCGCCATCGCCGCACTGGCCACCGGCGCTGCGCAGGGCTGCGTGGACCTTTCGGTCCGCTACGCCAAGGACCGCAGCGCCTTCGGAACCAATATCGGCAAGCACCAGGCCATCGCCTTCAAGATCGCCCGCATGCAGGCGCGCGCCCATACGGCCCGTCTTGCGTACTACGATGCTGCCGCCCGGATGCTCGCCGGCAAGCCGTTCAAGACCCAGGCGGCCATAGCTAAGATGGTCGCAGGCGAGGCGGCCATGGACAATGCGCGGGATGCCACCCAGGTATTCGGCGGCTATGGCTTCATCAACGAGTTCACCGTGGCGCGACACTACCGGGACTCCAAGATTCTGGAGGTCGGGGAGGGCACCACGGAGGTCCAGCTAATGCTGATCGCCCGGGAACTGGGGTTGTAACAGGCCCGTGGCCGTGTCCGTCGAAAGTCTGTGGAGACGCCGAAAGGATCAACGATGATTGACAAGGTTGTTGCCAGCGCTGACGAAGCGGTCGCCGACATAGCCGACGGTGCATCGCTCGCCGTCGGGGGTTTTGGCCTGTGCGGGATCCCGGTGGCGCTGATAGACGCCCTCCACCGCCGCGGCACCACGGACCTGGAGACTGTCAGCAACAACTGCGGCGTGGACGACTGGGGCCTGGGGATCCTCCTCCGGGACGGCAGGATCCGCCGGACCGTCAGCTCGTACGTCGGGGAGAACAAGGAGTTCGCCCGGCAGTACCTCGCCGGCGAACTGGAGGTGGTCCTGACCCCGCAGGGCACCCTGGCCGAGAAGCTGCGCGCCGGCGGTGCCGGCATCCCCGCTTTTTACACCAAGGCGGGCGTGGGGACCCAGGTGTCCGACGGCGGCCTGCCGCAGAAATACGACGCCGACGGCGGCATCGCCGTCGCATCCCCGGCGAAGGAAGTGCGGAGCTTTGACGGCGTTGACTACGTCCTGGAGGAGTCGCTCACCCCGGACTACGGCCTGGTCCACGCCTGGAAGGGCGACCGCCACGGGAACCTGGTCTTCCACGCGACGGCCATGAACTTCAACCCGCTTTGTGCCATGGCGGGACGGATCACCATCGCGGAGGTGGAGGAACTCGTGGAGCCGGGCGAGCTGGATCCCGAACACGTCCACCTGCCGGGCATCTTCGTCCAGCGGGTGGTGGTGGTGCCGGAAGCCGAGAAGCGCATTGAGAAGCGGACCGTCGCCCTGTCCGCGGCAGCAAGCACCGGAACCACCGAACAGGCAGGAGCGTAGCCATGGACCCGAACAGCCCCCTGGCTCCCCGTCCCGAGGCCGTGCGACACGAATACCGCCGGGCCGCCTCCTCACACCCCGAGGGCAAGGGCTGGACCCGCAATGAGCTGGCCGCCCGCGTGGCCCAGGAGCTGAGCAACGGCCAGTATGTAAACCTCGGCATCGGAATGCCCACCCTGATCCCCAACTACATCCCGGCCGGCGTTGAAGTGGTCCTGCACTCCGAGAACGGCATCCTCGGGGTCGGCCCCTACCCCGGCGAGGACGAGGTGGATCCGGACCTCATTAATGCCGGCAAGGAAACCGTCACCGTCAACAAGGGCGCCGCGTTCTTCGACTCCGCGCAGTCCTTCGGCATGATCCGCGGCGGGCACGTGGATGTGGCCGTGCTCGGTGCCATGGAGGTGGCCGCCAACGGGGACCTCGCCAACTGGATGATCCCCGGAAAGATGGTCAAGGGGATGGGCGGAGCCATGGACCTGGTCTTCGGAGCCAAGAAAGTGATCGTCATGATGGAGCACGTGGACCGCAGCGGGAAACCGAAGATCGTGGACCGCTGCTCGCTGCCCTTGACCGGCAAGGCCTGCGTGGACCGCATCATCACCGATCTCGCCGTCCTTGACGTGACTCCCGACGGTCTGGTCCTGCGCGAGCTCGCCCCCAACGTGTCTGCGGAAGATGTAGCCGCGGCCACGGGTGCGGAGCTGTTCGAGGAAGACCAGGAACTCACCGTATGAGCGCGGTTTCGGCAGGCTCAACCAACGGCGGTGCCCGGGTCGTCGAGCAGCGCGGACTCTACTTCGAGGAACTCGAGGAAGACGTCGTTTACGCGCACCGCCCCGGCCGGACTGTCACGGAGGCGGACAACGTGCTGTTCACCACCATGACCATGAACACGCAGGGGCTGCACCTGGACGCGGCCTGGAGTGCGGGCCAGCCCTTTGGCCAGCGGCTGGTGAACTCCATGTTCACGCTGGCGACGGTGGTGGGGCAGTCCGTCGGGCAGCTGACCCAGGGCACCATCATTGCGCAGCTCGGGCTGACGGATGTCTCCTTCCCGCACCCGCTCTACCACGGGGACACGTTGTACACGGAGACCGTCATCACCAGTAAACGGCTGTCCGGGTCACGGCCGGGGCAGGGCGTCGTCACCATGCAGCACACTGGCTTCAACCAGGACGGAACGGTGGTGGCATCTGCCACGCGCAGCTGCCTGATGTGGACGCGCGAGGCGCATATAGAGGCGCAGCGGGGCAAATAATCGGACAATGACTGTATGACTTTCGTGATGGGTCCTGCCCTGCTCTTCTGCCCTGCCGACCGCCCCGAACGCTTCCAAAAGGCCGCCGAGCGCTCCGATGCCGTCATCCTGGACCTTGAGGATGCCGTGGCGGCGCCGGACAAGCAGCGGGCCCGGGGCGCGATCCTTGCCCAGCTCGGCGGCTCCGGCGACGCGCCGGAGCTCGACCCCAGCCGGACCATCATCAGGATCAACCCGGCCGGCACCGAGGACTTCGAGAAGGACCTGCATTGCCTGGCGCACACGCCTTACCGCACCGTCATGCTCGCCAAGGCAGAGAGCGCGAGCCAGCTCCGGGCCCTGCCGGACTTCCACGTGATTGCCCTGTGCGAGACGGCCGCGGGCGTAGTCCACGCACCCGCCATCGCGGCGGAACCCAACGTGGTAGCGATGATGTGGGGCGCGGAAGACCTGCTCGCCTCCCTTGGCGGCACCTCCAGCAGGAACGACGACGGCGGCTACCGCGCCGTTGCCCTGCACGCCCGTTCCGCTGTACTCCTGGCGGCGGGCGCAGCGGGCAAGCAGGCCGTGGACGCCGTCTACGTGAACATCCCCGACCTCGATGGGCTCGCCGCGGAAGCCCGGGACGCCGCTGCCTCAGGGTTCGGTTCCAAGGCCTGCATCCACCCCAGCCAGGTGGCCGCCGTCCGGTCCGCCTACGCACCCTCGGGCGAGGACGTGGCCGCTGCCACGCACCTGCTGGCGGCCGCAAGGGAAGCCGGTACCGGCGTGTTCCAGTACCAGGGCCGGATGATCGACGGCCCCATCCTCCGGCACGCCGAGTCGGTGCTCCGCAGGGCACGGTAGCCGGGTCCTTGCCCGGGAATAAATCTCCAGGAGCGGGACTTGAGTCAAGTACACTCAAGTTTCTATTGGAGGTTTAATGCCTACGTTTTTCGGGCCTGCCGGTTCCGGCAACGGTTCCTTTGATGAGTTCTTTGCCCGTTACCTTCAGGGCCAGCGGGCTGCCAGGTCGACGCGCCCCCGCGACCTCACCCGGCTGCTGAGCCGCCGTACCCACGAGGTGCTTGCCCACGCCGCCCGCTTCGCCACTGACCATGGTCACAGCGACGTCGACGCGCTGCACATACTCCGTGTCATGGTGCAGGACGAACCCGCCGCCGGTTACCTGCGGCGAGCCGGTGCTGACACTGCCGCGGTCGCCCAGGCGGCAGAAGACCGGCTGCCCGAAAAGTCGAGTGTGGCAGTGGACGGAACACCGGCCCTGACGCCGTCGGCCCAGCGGGCCTTGCTCGATGCCCACCAAGTCGCCCGTGCCTTCGGGTCTACTTACATTGATCCCGAGCACCTCTTCGTCGCCCTGGTCCTTAACCAGGAAGCACCGACAGGCCAGATCCTCATGGCCGCCGGCGTGACGCCCAAGTCCTTCCAGTCGGGAGCCACTGAAGCGGAGACCGATGGTGGATCGGCACCTGGATCAGGTTCCCCGGCCACCGGCCAGCCCTCCGCCGGGCCTGGCCCGGCGACGCCCACCCTTGACACCTACAGCACGGACCTCACGGCGCGCGCCAGTGAAGGCGCACTGGATCCGGTGATTGGGCGCTCGCAGGAGACCGAGCAAGCCATTGAGATCCTCGCCCGCCGAACCAAGAACAACCCGGTCCTGATCGGCGAGGCCGGGGTGGGCAAGACGGCTATCGTTGAGGGCCTGGCACAGGCAATTGCGGCGGGCGCGGTTCCCGAGCAGCTTCGGAACAAGCGCGTCATTTCACTGGACCTGCCTGCCATGCTCGCCGGAACCCGGTACCGGGGCGATTTCGAAGAGCGGCTCACGAAGGCGATGGATGAGATTAGCAGCCAGGCGGGCAGCATCATCCTGTTCATCGACGAACTGCACACCGTGATCGGCGCCGGCGGGGCAGGCGAGGGAGGCATGGATGCCGGCAACATCCTCAAGCCCCGCCTGGCACGGGGTGAACTTCATCTCGTGGGCGCCACGACGCTGAACGAGTACCGCAAGGTGGAGAAGGATCCGGCTCTCGAGCGGCGGTTCCAGCCCGTCCACGTCGGTGAGCCTGGCATCGAGGACGCCATTCAGATCCTGGCAGGGCTGAGGGGACGGTACCAGGAACACCACGGCGTGGAGTACACCGACGCCGCCGTCCGGGCAGCAGTCGAGCTGTCCGCACGGTATGTCACCGACCGCTTCCTGCCGGACAAGGCCATTGACCTCATCGACCAGGCGGGAGCGCGGCTGAGCCTGCAGCGCGGTACAGGTGACATGAATGTTCTGCGCGAACAGCTCGCTGCCCTTGAGGAATCAAAAAATGCTGCCGTCGCTGACGAGCGGTTCGAGGAGGCCTCGCGGCTGCGGGACGAAATCGCAGCCACGAAGGAGAAGATCAGTGCGGGAACGGCGCCCGGTGCCGTCCCTGCAGTTGTTGACGAAGCGGGTATCGCCGAGATCATTTCCAGGTCCACCGGAATTCCGGCAAGCCGGATCACCGAAAATGACCGGGAACGGCTGGCCAAGCTGGAAGCGGAACTGCATGAGCGGGTCATCGGGCAGGACGACGCGGTGACGGCCATCGCCAAGTCCGTCCGCCGCAACCGCACCGGCATGGGCACGGAGGGCAAGCCGATCGGCAGCTTCCTGTTCCTCGGGCCCACCGGCGTCGGCAAAACCGAGCTGGCCAAGGCGCTGGCCGGGTCCCTGTTCGGCAACGAGAACGCGCTAGTCCGCTTCGACATGAGTGAGTTCGGCGAGCGGCACACCGTCAGCCGGCTGGTCGGTGCGCCCCCTGGCTACGTCGGCTACGGCGAGGCGGGCCAGCTTACCGAGAGGGTGCGGCGGAATCCGTACTCCATCGTGCTGCTGGACGAGATTGAGAAGGCCCATCCGGACGTGTTCAATCTCCTGCTCCAGGTTCTGGACGATGGGCGTCTGACCGACGGGCAGGGCCGAACGGTCGACTTCCGCAACACTGTGGTCATCATGACGTCCAACCTGGGGTCCGAGTTCCTCGCCAGCAAGACAGGCCCGGCGGGATTCGCCATCCGGGCCAGCGAAGGGGATACCGGTTCGGATGCAGCCCTGCGCGGACGAGTGATGGCCCGGCTGCGTGAATCGATGCGGCCGGAGTTCCTTAACCGCCTCGACGAGGTCGTCCTGTTCCGCAAGCTTGACCAGGCGCAGCTGCGCCAGATCGTCCGGCTCATGCTGAACGGAACGGAGGCCCGCCTGAAGGTGCAAGGGATCGGCTTTAGCGTAACCGAGGAAGCAGTCGACTGGATCGCCGAACGAGGCTACGAACGGGAATACGGTGCACGTCCCATGCTGCGCGTCATTCAGCGCGAGGTGGACGACCGTATCGCCGACCTGCTGGTCGCGTCCGGACTGCAGCCGGGCGGAAGCGTCACCGTGTCCGCGGAGGCTGGTCAGCTCAGCGTAACCTCGGGCGCTGTGTTGCCCCTGGCGGCGTAGTCAGTAAGCTGCCGGCCGGGGCGGGTGCGGAGCGCCGGCTCCGCACCCGCCCGGCCGGCCGCTTTCCTGCAGGCGGCTATTTTCCTGCCCGCAGGGAAATGGGCGGAATCGCCTCATAGAGCGGCGTCCGGATCCAGCGCTGGCCGGTCTCCCGGAACTCCGCCCGGGTGGCGAAACGGTACAGGTAAGTGCGGGCGCGCACCCAGCGGGGGCGTTCGCCGTCGAACGGGTCATGGCGCAGCAGCCCCAGCATGGCCGCGTCAGCTTCGAGCAGCTTGCCCAGGAAGGCGTAGAACCATTCCTCGTGGACCGTGCGCAGGGGCAGGAACCACATAAGCCAGTCCAGCCGCAGATGGTAGGGCGCCCACTGTCGTGGCAGCCGGTGCACCTCGCCCGGCTTTCCCTTGAAACCGTATTCGCGCCAGTCTGCCGCCTCGTCCGGCTCCTCGTCCAGGGTGCCCTCCACTGCCACTTCGATGCGCTGCTTGGTGACCGTGCCGAATGCGCCGTACGTGTTCACCAGTTGCCAGCGGTTAAAGCTGGCGTTCATCAGCTGGTACTCGGAGAACAGATTGCGGATGGGCCAGTAGCTGAGGACCACCAGGAGCAGGGACGCGGCCAGCGTAATGACAAGCCACCAGAGCGGTGTCTCCCCGGTGGTGTGCCATTCCAGCGGAAGGACCGGCAGCACCGCATGCGCCACGGGATCGCTGACGCCGGCGAAGGCCAGCACAATCGCAATCCAGTTCAGCCACGCAAAATTGCCGCTGGCCACCAGCCACAGCTGGGTGAAGATGATGATGCCCGCCGCAATACTGCCCAGCGGCTGCGGCGCGAAGAGGAAGAACGGCACCACCAGCTGGGCGAAGTGGTTTCCCACCACCTCCAGCCGATGGAATGGCTTCGGCAGCAGATGCGCCTGCCGGCTGAGGGGGCCGGGCATCGGCTGGGTCTCATGGTGGTAGTACAGTGCGGTGAGGTCGCGCCACTCCCGGCCGCCACGGATCTTGATCATGCCGGCACCAAATTCCAGGCGGAACACCAGCCAGGCCACGAGGATCAGGATGGTCCTGGGCGGATCGGTCTGGTCCGATCCCAGGAACGCCACGGTGAAGCCGGCCTCCAGGAGCAGCATCTCCCAGCCGAACCCGTAGAACGTCTGGCCCACGTTGACCACGGACATGTACAGCAGCCACAAGGACAGGAACGCGATCAGCGGCAGCCAGGGCGGGCCCAGCTGGGGGAGGCCGAGGACCAGGACTCCGGAGATGGCGAGCCCCACTGTACAGACGGCCCGCAGCAGCCGGTCCGAGTAGCGCCAGCGGAACAGTGTAGGCCTGCGCATCCGGCTGAAGGCCTTCAGATAGTCCGGAACGGGAAGCAGGCCGCGCTCGCCGAGGAGCGCAGGAAACTGGTTGAGGGAGGAGAGGAACGCAACGAAATAGAGTGCGGCGACCCCGCGCTGCAGCACCTGCCGGGCGAATTCGTAGTCCGGCGCATCGAACCATGCGGCCCAGTCCACGGGCACCACGTTACCCCGGCGCGGATGGGCGTCAAGGTGCGGCAACCTACCTGCGCAGCCTGCCTGCGCCGGTCCGCCCGTCCGCCGGCCACCGGTGGTGCGGGATACTTAAGCCATGCAGACTTCCGGCTCCAGCCGTCCAGACAGCCAGCCGCGCACCATCGTCATCCTCGGATCCACCGGTTCCATCGGCACCCAGGCGATTGACGTCGTCGACGGCGCCCCCCACCTTTTTCAGGTTGTGGCGCTGAGCGCCGGGGGCGGCAACCTCGAACTCCTCGCCCGGCAGGCCGTGCACACCCGCGCCGCCGCCGTCGGCATCGCCGAAGGTGATCCCCGGCGGCTCCGGGACCTGATCAGCGACGCCGCCCGGACAGCCGGGCTGGGGCAGTACCGGCCTGAGATCATCGCCGGTCCCGACGCCTCAACCAGGATCGCCGCCGTGAAGGCGGACGTGGTGCTCAACGGCATCACGGGCTCGATCGGATTGGCGCCCACGCTCGCCGCGCTGGAATCCGGCGCCACCCTGGCGCTCGCCAACAAGGAATCCCTGATCGTTGGCGGCTCGCTGGTCAAGGCCGCCGCCGCGGAGGGACAGATCGTGCCGGTTGACTCCGAGCACTCCGCCATCGCCCAGTGCCTGCGCTCGGGGACCGCCGCGGAGGTGGACAGGCTCATCCTGACCGCCTCGGGCGGACCGTTCCGCGGCCGCACGCGCGAACAGCTCTTCGACGTCACGCCGGAGGAGGCGCTGGCCCACCCCACCTGGGACATGGGCCTGATGGTCACCACCAACTCAGCCAGCCTGGTGAACAAGGGCCTCGAAGTCATAGAGGCGCACCTGCTGTTCGACATCCCCCTGGACCGGATCGACGTAGTGGTCCATCCGCAGTCCGTGATCCACTCCATGGTGCAGTTCGTGGACGGCTCCACCATCGCCCAGGCCTCCCCGCCGGACATGCGCCTGCCGATTGCCCTTGGCCTGGGCTGGCCGGACCGGGTCCCGAACGCGGCCACGCCCTGCGACTGGACCCGGGCCGCCAGCTGGACGTTCGAGCCGCTGGACTCCTCCGCATTCCCCGCCGTGCGGCTGGCCAAAGAGGCGGCAAAGCAGGGAAGCACCTACCCCGCTGTGTTCAACGCCGCCAATGAGGAAGCAGTCACGGCTTTCCATGCGGGCAGGATCCGGTTCACGGACATCGTGGACACCATCGAGGCCGTCCTCGGCGAACATTCGGGTTCCTCCGGGCTAACGGTCGGATCCGTGCTGGATGCTGAGAAGTGGGCACGTGCGCGCACCCACGAACGTTTAGCAGTGAGCAGTCTCTAGGAAGCAGCAGATCTGAAGCATGAGTCCCGTTATCCTCTTTATCCTTGGTGTCGTCTTTGTGGCGGTCGGCATCGCGGTGTCCATTGCGCTGCATGAGGTGGGCCACCTGGTACCCGCCAAGCTGTTCAAGGTGCGCGTCACCAAGTACATGATCGGCTTCGGCCCCACGCTCTGGTCGACCAAAAAGGGCGAAACCGAGTACGGCTTCAAGGCGCTGCCGCTGGGCGGCTACGTCTCGATGATCGGCATGTACCCGCCCAACAAGGAGGACGGCTCGGTGCGTCCGTCCAGCACCGGCATGTTCCAGACGCTGGCCAGCGAGGCCCGCTCCATGGCCCATGAAGATGTGGGGCCGGGGGACGAGAACCGCGTGTTCTACCGGCTCCCGGTCTGGAAGAAGATCATCATCATGCTGGGCGGTCCGGCAATGAACCTGCTGATCGGCCTCGTGCTCACGGCCGTGCTGCTCATGGGGTTCGGCATCTCCGAGCCCACCACCACCATCGCCGACGTTTCCAAGTGCCAGGTCAAGGCGGGGGAGACGGTCGATCCGAACTCCGCCGACTGCAAGCCGACTCCGGCCGCTGCCGCCCAGCTCAAGCCAAACGACGTCATCACCGCCTTCGACGGAAAAACCGTGACCAGCTGGGACCAGCTCACGGGCTGGATCCGCGCTTCGGCGGGCAAGGAAGTGTCCATCACTGTGGAGCGCGACGGTTCCCCGGTGACCAGCACCGTCACCCCTGTTCTGTCGGCACGCCCGGTCGTCGGTCCGGACGGGCGCCAGGCAAAGGACGACGCCGGGACCCTTCTGTACCAGGACGTCGGCTTCCTGGGCATCGGTGCGCAGACCGCCCTGGTTCCCCAGCCAGCGTCGTCCGTCCTGCCCATGGCGGGGGAGAACATCAAACAGGTTGCCGGGGTGGTCCTCAATCTGCCGGCCCGGGTGGCCGGTGTGGCCAAGGCGGCGTTCAGCGAAGAACCCCGCGACCCCAACGGCCCCATCAGCGTGGTGGGCGTGGGCCGCGTGGCGGGCGAGGTGGCCGCCATGGAGGAAGTGCCTGCCCAGGCCCGGCTTGCCGCCTTGGTGGGACTGCTTGCCGGGCTGAACTTTGCCCTGGCCGTCTTCAACCTGATCCCGCTGCTTCCGCTTGACGGCGGCCACGTGGCCGGCGCACTCTACGAGGCAGTGCGGCGGCGGGTGGCAAAGCTATTCGGCAAACCCGACCCGGGCGCCTTCGACATCGCGAAACTGCTGCCGGTGACCTACGTGGTGGCGGCGCTGCTGATGGGGATGGGTGCGCTGCTGATCTATGCGGACATCGTGAAGCCGGTGAATCTCTTCGGCTAGTTCCCTCGTATTCAGCTTAGAATGGCTGATTACCGAAAATCAGCTCTAAATGATTGATTTACCAATATAAGCCGGATACGGTTCATCTCATGTACGTTCTGACCATCGACCAGCGGGGCAGCACCGGCGACGTGGACCGCGTGCCCGAGCTCCTCAGGGACCTCGGCAGCCACCTCGGTGTCCGTTTTGAACGCTCGGTCGGCGACGAAGTGCAGGGCGTCCTGCAGGACCCTGCCCTTGTGGTCGACGTGGCCCTGCACGCCCTCCGAAGCGGGCACTGGTACGTCGGAATCGGCGTCGGCCCGGGGGACCTGCCGCCAGACGCGAGTCCGCGTGAAGGGTCCGGCCCCGCCTTTGTGGCTGCCCGCCGGGCAGTGGAGCGTGCCAAGTCAGCCGCGAGGCACGTCCCCGCCGCCGTGGTCGCGGGGAGCCGGGAGCACGAGGCTGCCGTGGCGTGCGCCAACGCGGAAGCGGTGCTGCGGTTGGTCGGAGGCCTGGTGCAGGCGCGGACCGAAGCCCAGTGGCGGGTGGTGGATGCCCTCCGTGCGAAGAGCGGTGTAGCAACCGACCAGGGCTCCGGGCGCACCGGACTCCAGAAACAGGTGGCGAGGGAACTGGGAATCACCGAACAGTCGGTGAGCCGGGCCGTCATCCGGTCCGGTTGGCAGGAAGAATGGGCGGCAAGACCGGCGGTGGAAATGCTGCTGGCAACCGCCCACCGCCTCATCCTGGAGAACCACATCCCCGGGACTCAGGAAGGCGACGACAACCGAGGAGAAGCGTGAACGCAGTCTGGATCGCAGCCGCCCTGCTGACGGCCGGATTCGTGGGCTGGCCTGTCACGGCCCTGGTTTTCCGGCTGGCCCGCACCATCGACGACAAAGCCGACGCCGCCGCCAGCGCAGGCAGGGACGGCGCCGACGACCCCTCGGCCGACGTGACGGTGGACAGCCCGGCCTCGGTGGACAGCCCGGCCGCAGGGGACAGGGTGAACACAGTGAACGGCGACATCACGGTGGACGCTGGTGGTGCGGCCGCGCCGGAAGCCGGAGGCGAGGCGTCGGCCAAACGGATCCTCCGGGGCGGGGCCATCATCGGGGTGCTTGAGCGGCTGGCAGTCTGCCTCGCCATTCTGGCCGGGCAGCCCGTGGCAATCGCCTACGTGGTGGCCATAAAAGGCCTGGGCCGGTTCGCGGAACTCAAGGAAACGCCGGTGGCCGCGGAGAGGTTCATCATCGGCACCCTGGCCTCCATGCTGTGGGCGGCGGGAGTTGCGGCCTTCACGAAGGTCGTGCTCCTCGGCTAGCCCGGCCGCGGGATAGGGTATCTCTATGACTGTTTTTGCTGTTGAGTACGTATACGACGCCGAGTCCTCCGAAACGCGAGCGGCCGCCCGCCCCGCCCACCGCGAATGGACTGCAGGACTCGCGCAGGACGGCAGGCTTCTGGCCAGCGGACCCTACGGCGACGGCGCAGGCGCCCTGCTCATTTTCAAGGCGGCCGACGAAGCCGCACTCAACGAGATCCTCCGGCAGGATCCCTTCGCGGCAGCGGGCGTCATTTCCGGCACGCGAACCACCGAATGGGCACCCGTGACCGGTCTCCTGGCTGAGCACGCAGCCTAGCCGCCCCGCACCACCGATTTTCGAATTCAAGGAGTCCACGTGACCTCGGTCAGCCTGGGAATGCCATCCGCACCACCGCCCGTCCTTGCCCCGCGACGCAAGACGCGGCAGATCAAGGTGGGCTCCGTCGGCGTCGGTTCCGACTTCCCCATCAGCGTGCAGTCGATGACCACCACGCCCACCACGGACATCAACGCCACCCTGCAGCAGATTGCCGAGCTGACGGCCTCCGGCTGCGACATCGTCCGCGTGGCGTGCCCGTCCGCCGATGACGCGGAAGCGCTTCCGATCATCGCCCGGAAATCGCAGATCCCGGTCATCGCCGACATCCACTTCCAGCCGAAGTACGTCTTCGCGGCCATCGAGGCAGGCTGTGCTGCGGTGCGCGTCAACCCGGGCAACATCCGCAAGTTCGACGACCAGGTCAAGGAGATCGCCAAGGCGGCCAAGGACCACGGCACGTCCATCCGCATCGGCGTGAACGCAGGATCGCTGGAACCGGGCATCCTGAAGAAGTACGGCAAGGCCACTCCGGAAGCTTTGGTCGAATCCGCGGTCTGGGAAGCCTCGCTCTTCGAGGAGCACGGCTTCCACGACTTCAAGATCTCCGTGAAGCACAATGACCCGGTGGTCATGGTGGCGGCCTACGAGATGCTCGCCGAAAAGGGCGACTGGCCGCTGCACCTGGGCGTCACTGAGGCCGGCCCCGCCTTCCAGGGAACCATCAAGTCGGCCACAGCCTTTGGCGCTCTCCTCTCGCGCGGCATCGGCGACACCATCCGCGTGTCCCTGTCCGCCCCTCCCGTCGAGGAGATCAAGGTGGGCAACCAGATCCTGCAGTCGCTGAACCTGCGCCCCCGCAAGCTGGAAATCGTCTCGTGCCCGTCCTGCGGGCGCGCCCAGGTGGACGTCTACACCCTTGCCGAGCAGGTCACCGCCGGCCTCGAGGGAATGGAGATCCCGCTGCGCGTCGCGGTCATGGGCTGCGTCGTCAACGGTCCGGGCGAAGCGCGGGAAGCTGACCTCGGCGTCGCCTCCGGCAACGGCAAGGGCCAGATATTTGTGAAGGGCGAGGTCATCAAGACTGTCCCCGAGAGCCAGATTGTTGAGACACTGATCGAAGAGGCCATGCGTATCGCGGAAGAGATGGGGGAGGCCGATGGCGAAGATGCTGTCAAGGGTAGCCCCGTGGTTAGCGTCTCATAAGGACGGCGCCGCGCCGGACGGTGCGACCGTCCGGGTACTGGGCCTTGCGGACACCCGTCAACTGCGCGAACTGGCAGAAAGCGATCCCGTCGCCAACGTGTTCATCCTGGCGCATTTGGAGTCAACAGACTCTGCCGCGCCCACCCCGGGCGGGGCCAACGTCCTGGGCGTTTTCGACGACGACGTGCTGGTTGGCGCCTGCTGGGCAGGCGCCAACCTGGTCCCCGTCCAACTGGATCCCGAGCTGGCCGGACCGGTGGCCGTTGCGGCCCACCGCTCCGGGCGCCGGTACGCGTCGATCTTCGGACCGGCCGGAACGGTGCTTGCGCTGCACAGCCGGCTGGAGGAGCTGGGCCACGTGGCCCACGAAGTACGGCCGGACCAGCCGCTCATGACCATTTCCGGCCCCCCGGCCGTTGAACCGAACTGGGAGCTGGGGTACGGGCAGTACGCAGATTTCGACGCCATCCTCCCTGCCTGTGCAGCGATGTTCGAGGAGGAGGTTGGCTACTCGCCCTACCTTGGCGGCCGCGACTTTTACAGCCGTCGGGTGGCAGGCCTGATCCGGCAGGGACACTCCCTGGTCCACCTGAAGGACGGCGAAGTCGTGTTCAAGGCCGAGCTGGGTGCTGTCACCGCCGAGGTTACCCAGGTGCAGGGCGTGTGGATGAACCCCAGCCACCGGGGACTCGGGCTGAGCGCCGGCTACATGGCGGCCGTGGTGCTGCTGGCCCAGAAAATGGCGCCCGTCACCAGCCTGTATGTCAACGACTACAACTCCCGGGCCCGCGCAACGTATGAACGTGTCGGCTTCCGGCAGGTGGGGACCTTCGCTACAGTTCTGTTCTAGCGGACGACCAGCCCCGCGCCAAAGTGGATTTGGAATCGGTGACGGCTATCACATAGGTTCGTCCTAACCGGGTTTTCGGACTCGGGTGGTCTCTCGAGAATTAGCGGCATGACCGGCCGCGGAGCCACGCCGCCACAGGGATGACCAGCCGTAAACGGCCAGGGGCTTCACCTGCGGGGCGTGGCTTTCCTGTTCAGTTCCAACAGGGCCCGCAACCCGTGCTGCTGCCCAGCCGGTACATTAGTACCCAGACAATCAGCACTTCCCCCAGAAACGGACACCTACCCGTGGTTCTTCGACTCTCCAAGCTTTTCCTGCGCACCCTGCGTGAAGACCCCGCTGACGCCGAGGTGGCCAGCCACCGGCTGCTCGTGCGCGCGGGATACATCCGTCGCGCGGCTCCGGGCATCTACACCTGGCTGCCGTTGGGACTGAGCGTGCTGCGCAAGGTGGAGCAGATCATCCGGGAAGAGATGGCCGCCATCGGCGCCCAGGAAGTTCACTTCCCCGCACTGCTCCCGAAGGAGCCCTACGAGGCGACCAACCGCTGGACCGAATACGGCGAAGGGCTGTTCCGGCTGAAGGACCGCAAGGGCGGCGACTACCTGCTGGCCCCCACGCACGAGGAGATGTTCACGCTGCTGGTCAAGGACCTGTACTCCTCGTACAAGGACCTGCCGCTGAGTATCTACCAGATCCAGAACAAGTACCGCGACGAGGCACGTCCGCGCGCCGGGCTGCTCCGCGGCCGTGAGTTCATCATGAAGGACTCCTACTCGTTCGACGTCGACGACGCCGGGCTGGACGCCAGCTACGCAGCCCACCGGGCGGCGTACCTGAAGATCTTCGAGCGGCTGGGCCTTGAAGTCATTCCCGTCACGGCCACCGCAGGTGCCATGGGCGGCTCCAGGAGCGAGGAATTCCTGCACCCCACCGACATCGGCGAGGACACCTTCGTGCGTTCGGCCGGCGGCTACACGGCCAACGTCGAAGCCGTGACCACGGTGGTTCCCGCGGACATCGACTTCACCAACGCCCCCGCCGCGGTGATCCGCGATACCCCGAACACACCCACGATCGACACGCTGGTGGCAGCCTCCAACGAACTCGTGCCGCGCAGCGAGGCCGACGGCGGCCCCTGGACTGCCGCTGACACGCTCAAGAACGTTGTTCTCGCCGTCACCCTGCCCACCGGGGAGCGCCAGATCGTGGTGCTCGGTGTCCCGGGCGACCGGGGTGTCGACCTCAAGCGCGTCGAGGCCAACATCGGTGCCTACCTTCCGGTCGCCGGCGAAATCGCCGTGGAAGCCGCCGGCGAAGAGGACCTGGCCCGCAACCCGCTCATCGTGCGCGGTTACCTCGGCCCGGGCATGTCGCTGGGCGCACCGCTCCTTGGCCTCGAAGGCGCAGCCAAGCTCCTGTACCTGGTGGATCCGCGCGTCGTCAGCGGCACGGCCTGGGTGACCGGTGCCAACATGGCGGGCAAGCACGTCTTCGGGCTCGTGGCGGGACGCGACTTCACGTGGGATGGCGTCATCGAGTGCACCGAGGTGCGCGCCGGCGACGAGGCCCCGGACGGCTCCGGACCGCTCGAAACGGCCCGCGGCATCGAGATGGGACACATCTTCGCGCTGGGCCGCAAGTACGCCGAAGCGCTGGAACTGAAGGTCCTGGATCAGAACGGCAAACAGGTGGTGGTCACCATGGGCTCCTACGGCGTGGGCGTCACCCGCGCCGTCGCCGCACTGGCTGAATCCAACCACGATGCCAAGGGCCTCGTCTGGCCACGCTCCGTGGCTCCGGCCGACGTGCACGTGGTGGCCGTCGGTCGCGGCGAGGAGATCTTCGCCGCCGCCGAGCAGCTCGCCCTCGAGCTTGAGGGCGCCGGCCTGGAGGTCATCTACGATGACCGTCCCAAGGTTTCCCCGGGCGTGAAGTTCGGCGATGCCGAGCTTGTGGGTGTGCCCACCATCCTTGCCGTCGGCCGCGGACTGGTGGACGGCGTCGTCGAAATCAAGGACCGGCGCAGCGGCGAGGCTGAAAACGTGGCCGTGGACAAGGCCGTTGACTACGTGGTCAACGCCGTCCGCAGCAACTGACCGCCTGCCCTCCCGGTGGTTTCGGGGTTTGAGTCGATCCAGCTCGCCACTATCGTCCTGATAGTGGTGGCTGGCTTCTCCGCAGGCTGGGTGGACGCCGTCGTGGGCGGCGGTGGCCTGCTGCAGCTGCCGGCGCTGTTGCTCGTCCCGGGGATCACCCCGGTGCAGGCACTGGCCACCAACAAGATGGGCTCCATTTTCGGCACCACCACCAGCGCCGTCACCTACTACGGCCGCGTCCGGCCTGATCTGCGGACGGCCGTGCCGATGGCCGCGATCGCGCTGGCGGGCAGCTTCGGCGGTGCGCTGCTGGCCACCCGGCTGCCGGCGGAGGTGTTCAAGCCAATCATCGTGGTGGCCCTCGTGGCCGTCGCGCTGTTCACCGCACTTAGGCCCGACGCCGGACACCTCACCGAACTCCGGCACGGCGGCCGCACGCACTACGTGGTGGCCTGCGCCATCGGCGCCGTGATCGGGTTCTACGACGGCCTCATCGGCCCCGGCACCGGATCCTTCCTGGTGATCGCCCTGGTTTCGGCGATGGGGTACGCCTTCCTGGAGGCCAGCGCCAAGGCGAAAATCGTCAACATGGCCACTAACGCGGGGGCGCTCATATTCTTCCTCCCGCACGGCTCCCTGCTCTGGGGAGTCGGACTGCTGCTGGGCGCGGCGAACATGGCCGGGGGCTACCTTGGCGCACGTACCGCCGTAAAGCAGGGGAGCAAGTTTGTCCGTGTCGTGTTCCTCGTGGTGGTTTTCGCCCTGATCGTCAAGCTCGCCTTCGACGTGTGGCAGGAGAACTTCGCCTGAGCTGGGTTCCCCGGCTGGGCCGGCTTTCCGGCGCAGCTGCCTTCTCGCGGGCGGTACCGGGACGGCGTAGCATGCCTCTATGTCAGCCGGTGCGAAACCTTACAGGGATGCGTTGGCTGCAGCCGTCCGGCATGCGACGCGCTGGCTGGAAAGCCAGCCCAGCCGCCGGGTTGGTCCGCAGCAGGCAGCCCGGGAACTCGCGGCGGCGTTCGACGGAGCGCTGCCACAGTCCGGCATGCCCCCGGCCGACGTCGTGGACTATCTGGCCAGCCACCCCGAACCGGGCCTCATGGCCATGCCCTCCGGGCGCTTTTTCGGCTGGGTCATCGGCGGTACCCTCCCGGCTGGACGCCGCGGGCCACTGGCTGCTGCAGCTGCTGGGTCTGCCCGAGGAATCCGACGTCGGCTTCGTCACCGGAACTACCATGGCCAATTTCGCCGGGCTAGCCGCCGCCAAGTCTGGCGGATCCCAGGGGTCGGGGCCGGCCCCGGTGCTGGTGTGCCTGCAGGCCGGAAACCTGCACTCGGGAGCCTTCGACCCCTTCACCGCAGCCACCGCCGTGTCCAAGGCACACGGCGCCTGGGTGCACGTGGACGGGGCCTTCGGACTCTGGGCTGCGGCCGTCCCGGAGCTCGCAGGGCTGACCGCTGGGGTGGAACGGGCGGATTCCTGGGCCACAGACGCCCACAAGAGTCTGAACGTCCCGTACGACTGCGGCGTCGTCGCTGTCCGGGATGCGCAAGCGTTGCGCAGCGCCATGGGGCTGAACGCCAGTTACCTCCTTCAGGATGCCGACGGCTCGGGTGATCCCAGCCAGCGGGTTCCGGAGCTTTCCCGCAGGGCCAGGGGAGTGCCCGTGTGGGCAGCACTGAAGTCCCTGGGCAGGGACGGCGCTGCGGGACAGATCCCGCCTTGCCACGTCCGCTGCCCAGCTCGGGGAACAGCTCAGGGTCATTGACGGTGTGGAAGTCCTGAACGACGTCGGCTACACCCAAATCTCCGTGGCCTTCGGCGACGACGCCCCAACCCGGCGTGTGGCGGAGCGGCTCATCGCCGACGGAAAGGTGTGGATGTCCGGTTCCCGTTGGCACGGCAGGGAGGTGGTGCGGATATCTGTCAGCAACGGGACCACCGACGCCGACGACGTCACCACCGCGGTGGAAGCGGTGCGGAGAGCCGTCGAAGCCGTCCGGTCGGGCGAGCCCTGACGGCCCTGTGCGCTTTGGGGCCTGTGCTCCTGGGGGTCCTACGACGGCGATGTGTTCATGGCATCCTCGCCGGGTTCGGGCAAGTCGTGGGCAGCCGGAAGCCCGTCCAGCGTCCGGCCGGCAAGTGTGCTGGCCACCCAAAGGGACCGGGCCATGTCACCGCCGTGGCCCGGCCTCGAGGCGTAATGCAAGGCGTTATCCACCTCCCGGGCAAGGCTCCACTGCCGGGCCACTTCCGGGTCCAGCCCGGCCGCGAGGCTGAAGTCATGGCACCGTGCCAGCAGCCCGCCGGCGGGATCCGATGCCGGCAGGTCCGGGATCCGGTTCCAAAGCACGGGAGCCACGGCGAACTCCGCTTCGCCCACCATCGGCTGCGGGTCGATGGCGGCAAAGCCGTCGGCGGCAGTATTCCGGACCGAATGGTTGCCTGCCGCATTGTTCGCCCGGGAGTCAGGCCTGGCCAGAATGTTGAGGTAGTGGAAGTCCGTATTGACCAGGACGTCCTCGGAGGAGCGGCGACCCACGGCGCCTCTGGTCTGGCAAACCTCGAGTGCTGCCTCCAGCAGCCACCGGGGAAACGGACGGCCCAGCTGTTCCCATTCGGCGGGCAGGTCGTCGCTCCACTGTTCCGCACGGGCGGCCACGTGCACGAATTCCTGCCACTGCGGCCGGGCGTCGGGCACGAGGCTCAGCTCCCGCATGAGCCCGCCCCACACCTCAAGGGCGGTATCCATCGGCTCTGTCCGGAGCGACGTGCCCGCGTCCAGGCGCTCAAGGAGCATTGAACAAGTTCCGGCGTCGGAGGCCAGCAACTTCACCGCGCCATGGCCGTTCCACAGCGCCAGCGCATGGCGTTCCACCAGGGCTTCGTCATGCGGAAAGGCCACCTTCAATGCTGCTGGCGATCCTGCCGCGCGGACCGGAACCACAACCGCGCCGTGCCCGCTCCACGGAAACGCTCCCGGTTCCAGATCAAGCTCAAGCTGCCACTGGTCGATCCGGCCGCGGATCATGTCGGGAAGGGACGCCAGCCATGCCCTGCCGGCGCTGCTGCGGGAGTAACGGCGCGTTAGGTCCAGGGGGATGGGAACGTCTGGTGGCCGGCTCACAGCCCCAGCGTAGTGGAGCTGGCCTTGCGGATCGGGGACGCGGGGAGGCTCCTGCCTGGACAGCTGCTGCTTGGACAGCTCCTGCCTGGGCGGCTCCTGGCACCGCTACACAATGCCGCTGGCGCCTAGCAGGTTGCCGATAGTGAACGTCGCAGCCAGGGCAACGCCGCCGCCCACCACTACGCGTGCCCCCGCCCGGGTTTTCGAACCGCCGCCAATCCACGCGCCCACGGCCCCCGTCACGGCCAGGGCCAACAGGACAGCTCCGAAAGTCACCGCAACCCGAATGTTCTCGGGAGGGAGCAGGATGGCCAGCATCGGCAGGATGGCACCCAGCGTGAAGGCGATGGCGGACGCGAAGGCGGCATGCCAGGGGCTCACGATGTCCTGTTCGTCGATATTGAGCTCCGCGGACAGGTGTGCCGCCAGGGCGTTGTGCTCTGTCAGTTCCCGCGCCACATTCTGGGCTGTTTCCTCGCTAAGGCCCTTGCTCCGGTAGATCGCGGCAAGTTCCAGCAGCTCCTCTTCCGGTTCCTCGGCAAGTTCGCGCCGTTCCTTCTCGATCAGCGCTTTTTGGCTGTCGCTCTGGCTGCTGACGGAGACGTACTCACCCAGGGCCATCGATACGGCACCGCCCACGAGTCCGGCAGCACCGGCCGCGAGGATGGGGCCGTTGTCACTGGTAGCACCGGCCACGCCCACCACAATCGCCGCGACCGACACAATCCCGTCGTTGGCTCCGAGGACACCGGCACGCAGCCAGTTCAGGCGGTGCACGAGGTCGTTACTGTGGGGCTCATTGGCGTGCTGACCCGCAGGGGGCAACGCAGACCTGTCCGCTGAATCCATGGCTCCAGCAAACCACTTTGCAGCGGCAGGCTGCCAGTGGCTGTCACCGGCCGGCCCGCGCTTAGGGTGCGGTGGGGGTTGCCGCTGCGCCGCCGTCGGTCTGGCGCGGCGAGGGCGCAGCCGGGTCCGGAAGCACCGGCAGGAGCGCGGTGTCCAGCACAATGCCCGGTACGGGGCCAGGATCGGACCCCCAGCGAATGGTCCGCTGGGCGGCCGCGACCAGCGAGCTGACAGCCCACCGCCGGGTCTCACCCTCACTCAGCGCCACAAGGTCGCCGTAGACCGGGAGCGTTCCTGCTTCGAGGCTGGCCAGTCCCGCAGCCGGCTTCTGCAGGAACGAGGTGCCAAGGGTGTAACCCGGTTCACGGGAAGGAACTGACACGCAAAGAGCACGGGTGTAGGCCTCGGCCTGGCCGACGAGGGTTTCATGCGTGGCCAGCAGGGCCCTCGCCTGGTCCGCTGCCGGCGCGGCCAGGCGGGTCAGCGCTACCTGGTAGCCGTAGACCGTCTCAACTTCTGTCTGGACTACCCGGTTCAGGGCGGCGGCGAGCGTGGCGCTGTCAGACGGGTCCGCTGTCTTGGTGGACTGGCCACTGTCGTTTGGCTGGGCGTTACCGCCGGCCTCGGCGCTGTTGCCCGATTCGGCGCTGTTGCCCGGGGAGCTGGTGACGGAGCACGCCCTGGCCGTGTCTCGCTGCGTTGTGACCGGCGCCGCGACGGCAGGCGGTGGGGTTCCCGCAACCTGTGCCAGCGTCGTCGCCTGAAGCAGTTGGGCGGTTCCTACCGCGGCGAGCAGGCGGGCCATCCCGCCGTCGGCCTTCTCTGCATGGGCGAGGCGTTCCTTGCCGCTCGTGGACAATGCTGCCACCAGCACGGGCAGCGTGGCCGGGCGCGGCGGTGCTGTCCCCGATGATGCAGCGGCGGAGGGACCAGCGGATCCCGGCGCCCCTGCCGTTGACTTTGCCCCTGCCGTTGAAATTGCGCCCGGCGCCGACGTGGCGGTGGCGCCGCCCGGAAGAAGGAGCGCCCGCGCCTGCGTAGTCAGCAAAGTCACAGTGTGCGAAAACAGCTGCCGCCGTGCACCCGACGACCCGTCCGCGAGCTGCTGGCTGGCAGCCCTTAAATCCAAGGTTTGAGCGAGGGCGGCGGCGCGCGCCTGCTCGGAGAATGGAGGAGCTGCCGGTGCAGGGGATTCCCCCGGAATCAGCGCAAAACCGAGGCTCAGCACCAGGAATGCGGAGAGTGCCAGCAGGCCATACCGGAGATAGCTGGCCGGCGTTCTTTTTCGCCCGCTGTCGTCATTCACAACAGACCATGTTGTCACGGCCGCGGGGAAGTCCGTGCACCAAGCCGCCCGGAAAATCGCTACGCTAGTACACACAACATCATCTAACGGGAGGCGGCCGGCATCGTGAGCAATGCAGAAGCCACGACTTCATCAGACCGGACCGACGCGGGAAAGGCTGAACCCGCGGCTGTCCACAATCCCGAGGCTGAGCGCCTCCGGGCGCTGCTGGAGCCCGCAGTCCAGTCGCACCGGCTTTACCTCGAGGATGTTGCCATCCACATCGCAGGTTCCAACCGCGTGGTCCACGTCGTGGTGGATCTGCCGCAGGAAGAAACGGGCGGGGTGAGCCTTGACGTCATCGCCGACATCTCCAAGGAACTCTCCGACATCCTGGACAGCGACCCCAACACGGACAGCCGTCCGTATGACCTTGAGGTTTCGTCGCCCGGCGTGGGGCGGCCGCTGACCGAGCCCCGGCACTGGCACCGCGCCCGCGGCCGGATGGTCGCGGTCAACGTGATCCAGGGCGAGAACGTCACAGGCAGGATCAGCTCCGTTGACGACGCCGGCGTGACCCTGGTTCCCGAAATCGCCGTGAAAAAGGGCATGAAGCCCAAACAGGGCGACCCCGTAAAACTTCCTTTCGACAAGATCCGCAGCGGAAAAGTCGAAATTGAGTTCAGCCGCCTCGACGAGGCCGGTCTGGAAACTGAGCACAATGGACCTTCTGAGGAGGCCTGATGGATATTGACATGAGCGCGCTGAGACTCCTGGAGCGTGAGCGCGAAATCCCGCTGGATCTCCTCATTCCCACGATCGAGCAGGCCCTGCTGGTCGCCTACCACAAGTCGCCGGGCGCCTTCGAGAAGGCCCGCGCGGAGCTGGACCGCAAGAGTGGCCACGTGACCATCTGGGCCACCGAGATCGACGACGACGGTGCACCCATCGGTGAGTTCGAGCACACGCCGGCCGGGTTCGGCCGCATCGCCGCCAGCACCGCCCGGCAGATCATCCTGCAGCGGCTGCGCGACGTTGAGGACGACAACGTCCTGGGCGAATTCAAGGGCCGCGAGGGTGAACTCGTTGCCGGGCTGATCCAGCAGGGCAACAACCCGCACATGATCCAGGTCAACCTCGGCGCCGTGGAAGCCCTGCTTCCGCCGCCCGAGCAGGTGCCGGGGGAGAAGTACATCCACGGCAACCGGCTGCGCGCGTACGTCATCGACGTGCACCGCGGTACCAAGGGCCCGTCCATCACCCTGTCCCGTTCGCACCCGGGCCTGGTTCGGAAGCTTTTCGAACTGGAGGTCCCCGAGATCGCCGATCGCTCCGTGGAGATCGTCGCCCTGGCCCGCGAAGCCGGGCACCGCACTAAGATCGCTGTCAAGGCAAACACCCAGGGCATCAACGCCAAGGGTGCATGCATCGGCGAAATGGGCTCGCGTGTACGGGCGGTCATGACCGAACTGAACGACGAAAAGATTGACATCGTTGACTTCAGCGAGGATCCGGCCACCTTCATCGCCAGCGCATTGTCGCCGTCGCGTGTGAATTCAGTCACCATCACCGACGAAGCCACCCGCTCGGCCCGCGTCGTTGTGCCGGACTACCAGCTCTCCCTTGCCATCGGCAAGGAGGGTCAGAACGCCCGCCTCGCCGCCAAGCTGACGGGGTGGCGCATCGATATCGTCTCCGACGCCGCCGCTCCCCGCGGTTAGCGCTGCGCCGGGCAGGACTCAGACCGTCCGGCACAAGTCCAGACCTCGACCGATCTGCCCGCCCCCGCGGCGGGCAGTTTCGGTTTCCCGTTTCGGGTATGGGGCCCGTCAGGGGCTAGAATAGAACGTGGCCGCGCCTAGCGGCCGGCATCAGCGTGTTCGTGCGCCCGGGTTCCTGCCGAAAGGCAGTGGCGGGTGGCCGGGCACGCAGATAGGTACAGGCAGGAAGATACTCGGCAGTGGCACACGTGCAACAACTCGGGAATCAGCCGCAGCGTACCTGCATTGGATGCCGGAAAAAGGGGCCGCGGTCAGAGTTGCTCCGGCTCGTCTCCGACACCGGCGGTTCGTCCGCCGTCGTGGTGGATGAACGACGCCGGATGGCTGGCCGGGGTGCATGGCTGCACCCCAGCGAAGCGTGCCTGGCCCTGGCGGTCAAGCGGCGAGCCTTCGGGAGGGCCCTCAACGGGGCAACCGGAACCGCCGCCGTCGAACGCCGGATAACGGCAGGAGCGCACGCTGCGGACGTCCCGGCGTCTGCAGTACCAACCGTCCAACCTGAAAGCGGGTCAGAAATCTGATGGAAACCCGATGAGTTCCCAGCGATGAGCGCGTAACGATGACAACTTTGTTGCGCTCTGCAATGGGCCTTTCAGCTGTAACCGCAGCGGGGGCCCGCAGTAAGAAGTAGACGGTTCGTGCCTGGCTCGGTGCGGACCGAGACAGGAGAAATGTGGCCAAGGTCCGCGTACATGAGCTTGCAAAAGAGCTCGGTATTACTTCCAAAGATGCAGTAACCAAACTGCAGGAACTGGGCGAATTTGTTCGCTCCGCCTCTTCCACCATTGAGGCCCCCGTGGTGCGGAAACTCCGCAACGCGTTCCCGGCTGCCGCCGCTTCGAAGTCCGAAGCCCCCGCCGCCGCCCCCAAGTCCCCGGCCAAGCCGGCGGAATCCCGACCCGCGCCGGCTCCCGGCCCCGCTGCCCCCAAGGCTGCGGCGCCTGCTCCGGCTCCCGCACCGTCACCGGCACCGGCCCCCAAGGCCGAGGCGCCTGCAGCTCCGGCTGCTCCCGCCGCCCCGGCAGCTCCGGCTGCCTCGACGCCTGCTGCGCCCTCCACTGGTGCCAAGCCGGGAGCGCGTCCCGCGCCCAAGGCAGAGACCCCCTCACGTCCGGGCGGCGCTCCGCGTCCCGGTGGCCCCCGCCCCGGCAACAACCCCTTCGCCACGTCCCAGGGCATGCCCCGCGGCCGCGGTGGAGACGGCGAACGTCCGCCGCGCCCGGGCAACAACCCGTTTGCAACTTCCCAAGGCATGCCCCGTCCCGGAGGCGGCCGCACTGATGGCGAGCGTCCCGGCGGTCCGCGTCCGGCAGCCGGTGCAGGCGGACCCCGTCCCGGTGCTCCGCGTCCCGGCGCTACGCCCGGCCCGCGTCCTGCGGCTGGCG
>NZ_QLNP01000044.1 GCF_003261175.1 Arthrobacter globiformis
GCAACATAAAGCCCCACGGCGGTGAGGTCCAGCGGCGAAAACCGGTAGAGATCCGGCCGCGGACTCGGGAGCATGCGTCTGGTATTCACCATGCTTCCAGCGTAATGCGCCAACCCCCGCGCGAACGGACAGTTGTGGCCCCGCAGGAACGGCCAGTTGGGGCCACAACTGTCCGTTCGCGCTTCATGCGGAGTGGGTCAGCGTCTGCGCGAACCTTGACGGGGCCGCCCGCGGGCGGGCAGGCTTGACCCATGAAGTCCTAGACCCCGACGCTGGCATCCTCCGGCGTCGACATGGCCCTAGACCTGGCCCCGTCGAGCTCCCAGCTCCGG
>NZ_QLNP01000045.1 GCF_003261175.1 Arthrobacter globiformis
GGCGCGGCTGAGGACCCGCCCGCAGAAAAGGTCCCCGCAGACGCCGTGCCGGCAGGTTCAATGCCCGCAGGTTCTGTCCCCGTAGGTGATGCGCCATCCGGTCTTGTGCCGGCCGGTGGGGTGCCGGCCCCGCGGGCGCAGGTGCTGGTCACGGTTCCGGTGTTCTCGCTGCTCGGCCTGTCCGAGGAGCCGGCCATGCTGGACGGGTATGGGCCGATCCCGCCGTCGATGGCCCGCCGGCTCATTGCCGACGGCGCGACGTCATTCCTCCGGGTGCTCGTCGACCCCCGCGACGGTGCGCCGCTGGAGATCGGACGCACCAGCTACCGCCTAAGGAAACCGATGCGCCAATGGCTGCGGCTCCGCGACGCCAAGTGCACGTTCCCGAGCTGTAACAACCACTCACTGGACAACGACGCCGACCACATCCTCGCCTGGGCCGACGGCGGCGGCACAGGCGTCGCCAACCTCGGCCAACCCTGCCCCAAACACCACCGGCTGAAACACGCCACGGCCTGGCAACCGGTCGGCGCT
>NZ_QLNP01000046.1 GCF_003261175.1 Arthrobacter globiformis
GCACGAAACGGTTTAGCCTCAGCAGATCGTAACAACAAGGCTACTCTACTGCTTACAGCACCGCCGCACACAACTAAGTCGTCTGCAAAGGATTCATCCCAGCTCATGGTCAAATTGCTATTCACCGGTATGTACCTAAGGCCTTTCAACCAAAGATACAATCACCAGCCTGCTACGATTCAGGGCCAAAGGCCTATTCGTATCCAACTACAATAAGCGCCTCCAATTGTTCCTCGTTAAGAGATTTAAATTGTACTCATTCCAATTACAAGAGGCAGAAGCCACCTGTATCAGTATTTATTGTCACTACCTCCCCGTGTCGGGATTGGGTAATTTGCGCGCCTGCTGCCTTCCTTGGATGTGGTAGCCGTTTCTCAGGCTCCCTCTCCGGAATAGAACCCTAATTCCCC
>NZ_QLNP01000047.1 GCF_003261175.1 Arthrobacter globiformis
GCCGCGGAACTCAACCACCGGCCACGCAAACGACACGGCTACCGAACACCCGCAGAAGTCCTCGCCGAGCTAATCTCTAACCCATCAAATAAATCCGGTGTTGCAGGCACCACTTGAATCCGCCCGTCCCGAATCCCTAGCGATTAGAGACAGAACGTTCTCGGGGCACCGGGGCTCAATAGGGTGGTCTCCCGAGGAAACTCCGATCTCTATGTCTCAACCTGCCTGAGCAAGTCCGGCACGGGTGGGTGCCATTGCCAGCGCCGGCCATTGCAGCCTAGTAAGGGCTGCAGCTGTTTCGCTTCCGGGTTCGGCCGTGTAAGTGAGGACGCGGTGGCCGGAATCGTCCGGCATGGTCAGGACCTCGAACCCCAGTTCCAGGGTGCCGAGCTGGGAGTGGTTCAGCGTCTTGTTCCCTGACATGCAGTTCTCGACGGGATGTTCCGCCCACATCGTTGCAAACTCCGGACTCTTGAGGCTCAGTTCCCCGACAAGGGCTGCAAGGTCTGTGTCGTCGGCGAACCGCCCGGAGAACAACCGCAGGGACGCCACGGCGCGCCGGGCCTCGGTGCGCCACTGCGGGTAGAGGGCGCGTGTGGCTTGGTCCAGGAAGAGCATCCGGGTCATATTCGGGCGTTCGGAAGGCGTGTCCGGGGCGTCGAAGTCCAGATGGGCTGCCACGAGGCGGTGGCCGGCGTGGTTCCAGGCAAGGACTTCTGTGCGTTTGCCCAGCACCACTGTGGGAACACCACCCATGGCATCGACCAGGCGCTTAGTTCCTGGCCGGACCTGATCCGGACTGCTCCGCGTGGTCTTGGTAGCACGGCGCTTGGCGCCGGAGAGGTCGGAGAGGTGTTTCCGTTCGACCTCGGTCATGGCAAGGGCGCGGGCCAAGGCGTCGACGACGGCGTCGGAGGCGTTGACGTGCTGGCCCTGTTCGAGCCTGGCGTAATAGGTCACGCTCATGCCCGCGAGCATGGCCACTTCTTCCCGGCGCAGGCCGGGTACGCGGCGGGTGCCGTAGTCCATCAGTCCCACGTCCGCCGGGGTCAGGGCTGCGCGGCGTTTGCGCAGGAAGTCGCCCATCGCTGATTCGTTCACATCCCCGAGTATTCACGATCAATCGGGAACCTGGGTAGCACTGCCAGTGCTACCCACAACACGGCGTAGCTGTTCCTGCCTGCCGTCGGCAGGGTGGAGGGGAACCCGCACCCACGTACGATGATTGGACACCTTCCGCAATGACAGCCAACGACACCACACCCCTTCCTCAATTCACGGCCCCGGCGCAACCGCCGGCCCAAGATATTCCTGTCCGGATGACGACGCGGCAGCGGCTGGTCATGGTCCTGTTGCTGACGGCGAGTTTCACCCTCGCCGTGGACTTCTCCATCCTGAACGTCGCGCTCCCCCGGATCGGGGCTGACGTTGGGTTCTCCCTGGAGCACCTGCAATGGATCGCCACGTCCTTCGCGCTGTGCGCGGCAGGTTTCACGCTGCTCTTCGGCCGGGTGGCTGACCTGTTCGGCCGTAAACGGCTCTTCATCGCCGGCATGGCGCTGCTCGGCATCGGCTCCCTGATCGGTGGGCTCGCCAACGACCCGGGGCTGCTCCTCACCGCCCGGGTCGCCCAGGGCCTCGCCACCGCCGCCGTCACCCCGGCCGCGCTGTCACTGCTGACAACGTCTTTCCCGGAAGGGACGCTGCGGACAAAGCACTGGGCCTGAACGGGTCGCTAATGGCTGCCGGGTTCACTGCCGGCGCGATCCTCGGCGGGCTGCTCACCGAACTTCTGTCGTGGCGGTGGGCATTCTTCATCAACATCCCGGTTGCCGTGGGCCGGTCGCCTGGCGCCGACGCGCTCGAGCGCGGCAGAACAGCCGCAGAGGGCACTCCGGACATACTCGAAGCGGTGATGGCGATCATCCGCCCCGTCGTGGAGTGCAACCGGATCCAAATAGACAACGGGCGCACCTACCTGCGCGAGATGGTCTTCGGCGACCCCGAGGAGCCCCACCACCGCGACGCTCTTGCCCTCACCGTACAGACCGAGGCCGCAATCACTTCAGTGCTCCGGCAGGACCAGCGCATTCGCCCCAGCGAGGCAGCGACGCTGGCACGAATCGTCTCCGCGATCATGTTCCTCGCCATGGCAGCCCCCAACCACGTCGCCAGCACGGTCAACGACATCGTCCAGGACATCAGAAACCAGGTCCGCGTCCTGCTGCCGCGGTGACCGTCCGCCGGGAGCGCTCAACAGTGCTACTTCACGGGGCGGGTTACTGTCTTCTCTTTGCTGAGCACCGAGCCGGCCGTCCCGGAGATGGACGCAGTATCCGGGGAAAGGACTTTTTCAGTGCCGAGGGTGACCGTGCCGGCGGCAGAGACGGGCCGGGCCTTGGTCTTTTCTGACGATACAAAGCGGACGCCCTCGGAAAGGGATTTGGACTTCTCAGAAGTCTTGACCGCTTGAGCCGTAGCCCGGAAGGAAACGTCGGCGGTGACCTGGGAAACTACCGGGTTCTCGGCGTCGGCATAGTTCGTGAACTCCATGGACATCCTCAAACGCCCCTTAGACAACCCGTTCGGAAGCGCAAGGTTCAGCGTAGTCGCATCCCCGAACCCGTCTATCAGTGTCACGGCTGTGCAGGTGTTAATCTTGATGACAGACACGTAGCCTACCTTCTCGGGCGGAGCCGATCCGCGGGCCGTGAAGACGCTGCCGAACACGCTGACGTTCGTCTGGATGCATCCATCCGTGCGGACAAATTCCGCGGTCACTCCCTCGCCTCTCATCTCGGTTTTCGTAGTAACGCGGTCCCCCGCGGTGCTCGGCCCGGCGCCGGCGAGTTGAACGACGAGAGTTCCGGCCAGGGCCAGTACTCCGAGTGCTGTCTTTTTCATGGCGCCTGTCTCCTTCGTAGGCCGCGAGTCCGCAGGGTCATCGGATCGTATAAGCAAGAGGTTGGAAAAACAGTGGAACGGTCCGGACTCGAGCGACCGGCGGCGCTTTGATTCCCAAGGTGCTCCACGCTGATCCCAAGGACGCGGACTGACACTTCGTTTGGGACGGCGGTGGCCGCAGGTTCACCCTCCGGATCTGGCTACCTAACCCCAGTCCACCGCCGGTCCCGCCAGGAGTGCACCCCGCACCCCGGGAAGGAGGCGCTCGCCCCATGCGTCGCAATCGTGTTATCGCCGGAACGTCCGCCTTCCTCCTAGGCGTGACTGGCCTGTGGGCCGCGTCCCTCGCCATCGGTGGCGGGAATACCGCTGCGGAGGTGCCGCTACCAACTACTGGTACTACCTTCGTTGTGCCACCCCCACTGTCACCACGCAAGCCCAGGATTCCGGCGCCAGATGTCCGGATCGCCGCTGTGGGTGACATGAACGGCGTAAGGAACTTTGACGCTGATAGCCCGTCCGCTCTGAACGGTGCGGCGATCACCCGGCTCGTGCAGACGAACCAGATTGACGCGTTCCTGGGGCTCGGGGACTTCCAGTACGCCGTCCCGCACTGCGCTGACTACCTGAAGTACTGGACGCCGCTGTGGGGCGGCACCAAGCCCAAGCTGTACTGGGTGTCCGCCCCCAACCACGACTGGCGACCAGGCCGTAACGAAGACCTCGACAACTTCATGAACGGCCAATGCCCCGGTGCCCCTGCGAAGGCTGCGATCAACCAGCAGCGCGGGTTCATCGGGAACGGGGATCCGTACTCGAAGGACTTCGGGAACTGGCACTTCGTGTTCCTGTCGTCCGCGTTCTGGCAGTACGACCCCGAGCACGCTGAAGCACTGACGACGTGGCTGGACGACAACCTCACTGCTGCCCAGGCGGCGGGCAAGTACCTTGCAGTGGTGTACCACGAACCGTATTTCACGTCGGACACGGCCGTACACGGGCGGGCCGATGACCACAAGCCATGGATCGACGTCATGTACAAGCACCGGGTCCGTCTGACCCTGTCGGGGTCACAGCACAACTATGAACGCTCTTGTCCGGTGAACAACGAGGACCAGTGCGTCAGTGACGGTATGACAGCGTTCCAGGTTTCCACGGGAGGCGTAACCCTCCGCCCCTTCACGAGCAGTCCGTCGTTTATCGTGAAGCGGTTCGACCAAACCCACGGGTTCCTTCGGATGACACTCAAGGATGACGGGTCTTTCAGCTGGAACTTCGTTCGCACGTCGGGCTCGGGCAAGGGCACGGACGCAGGAACGCGTCCGGCACCGGAGTAATCTGCCGGCGCTCCATGCCTATTCCAAGGACGAGGACTGACAATTAGATTGGGATTGCGGTGGCCATGGGTGCGCCCTTCCGGATCTGGCTACCGAGCCCAGTCCGCCGTAAGTCCCGCGAGTAGCGCGCACCGTCCCCAGGAAGGAGGCCCTCGGCCCCATGCGTCGCAGTCGTGTTATCGCTGGAACGTCTGCTGTTCTCCTTGGCGTTGCTGGCCTTTGGGCCGCGTCCCTCGCTATCGGCGGTGGGAACACCCCTGAGGAAGTGCCGCAACCAACTGCGACTTTCGCTGCCCCACGGCCACCGTCACCCAGCAGGCCCAGGGTCCCGGCACCCGATGTTCGGATCGCTGCTGTGGGTGACATGAATGGCGTCAGGAACGTTGACGCTGATAGCCCGTCCGGCCGGAACGGTGCTGCGATCACCCGGCTCGTGCAGAAGAACCAGATTGACGCGTTCCTGGGGCTCGGGGACTTCCAGTACGACACCGCGCACTGCGCTGACTACGTGAAGTACTGGACGCCGCTGTGGGGCGGCACCAAGCCCAAGTTGTACTGGGTGTCCGCCCCCAACCATGACTGGCAGCCAGGCCGCAATGAAGACCTCGACAACTTCATGAACGGCCAATGTCCGGGTGCCCCGGCGAAGGCTGCGATCAACCGGCAGCGCGGGTTCATCGGGAACGGGGATCCGTACTCGAAGGACTTTGGCAACTGGCACTTCGTGTTCCTGTCGTCCGCGCAGTGGCGCTACGACCCCGCGCAGGCTGATGCGCTGACGAAGTGGCTGGATGACGACCTCGCTGCCGCCAGTGCGGAGGGCAAGTACCTGGCGGTCGTGTTTCACGACCCGTACTTCACGTCCGACACCGACGCACACGGGCGCTCCACGGAGCTAAAACCGTGGATCGACGTGATGTACAAGCACCGAGTGCGTCTGACCCTGTCAGGGTCACAACACAACTACGAACGCTCATGTCCGGTGAACAACGAGGACCGGTGCGTCAGTGACGGGATGACAGCGTTCCAGGTGTCTACGGGAGGCATCGGCCTCCGCTCCTTCACGAGCGATCCTTCGTACATCGAAACGCGGTTTAGCGACACCCACGGGTTTCTGCGGATGACACTCAAGGATGACGGGTCTTTCAGCTGGAACTTCGTTCGCACGTCGGGCTTGAGTTCGGGCACGGATTCAGGAACGCGTCAGGCACCGTAGCCCTTCGCCGACGGCTAGATCCGGATGGGCCTCCAGGTCGGTCCGGAATCAGTGGACACCTAGGCGGGCGAGTGCACGGCCACGGACGCCCGCTCAACGGTGGGGCACGCGATCTTCAGCGCGGCGCCGCCGGGTGCCTCATCCAGGCCGAGGAGCAAGCGGACTCCGGCCGCCCCGAGCTCGTAGTGGGGCAGGGACACCGTGGACAGCGGGGGCCGGAGGTGGGCGGCGATGACTTCCTGGTTGTCGAAGCCGACGACGGCGATGTCGTCCGGGATGGATCGCCCGGCTTCCCGCAAACCGTCGTACAGCCCCATCGCCATGCGGTCGTTGTAGCAGTACACGGCGGTGACATCGCGCTTGAGCAGCTCTTCCGTAGCACCGTATCCGCCTTCCTGGTTCGGATAGGCTTCCAGAACCAGGTGCGGGTCGAACGGAATTCCGGCTGCCTTCAGCGCTTCCTTGTACCCCTGGAGCCGTCCATCCCTGGCCGGGGCCGGGGTGGTGGCATTAATGAAGGCAATGCTCCGGTGGCCGCCGCGGAGCAGGATTTCCGTCGCGGACCGTCCGCCCTGCTCTTCATCCGGCACCACGGCACGGGCCGCGCCCGGCTCCGGGGAGAAGCAGTTGACCAGGACGAAGTCAGCCTCGCGGAGTGTTTCCGGGACGGCCGTGGACCGGTGGAACCACGTCGAGTACAGGATGCCGCGGACCTTGTATTCAAGCATCATGCCGATCGCGTCCTTTTCGAGGTCGCGGTTTCCCTCGGTGTTGGCGATCAGCAGTGCGTACCCGTGTTTCCACGCCTCGTCCTGCGCCCCGTGGATGATCTGGCCCGCGAACGGGGTGGTGGCCACGCCATCAGCGACGAGTCCGATGAACTTCGAGGTGCCGCTGACCAGGGTCTGGGCCATGGCGTTGGGGCGGTAGCCGAGCCGCCGGATCGCATCGTTGACACGCTGCCGCGTCTCTTCGGCGATGCGCGCGTTCTTCTTCTTGTTGATCACCAGGGATACCGTGGCGGTGGACACTCCGGCCGCTTCAGCCACTTCGCGGAGGGTCACGGGGTGGGCGCGCTCAGGTGCCCGCGGCACACGGGCCGAAGGCACCAGCCTGCCCGTGCTTTTCTCCTTTGAAACCATCTGCCCTCCGTCAGGAGTATATCCGCCTGCCATTGCCGTCATCCCTTGGTCGCCCCGCTCTCCAGGCCCTGGATCATGGCCTTGTTGAGGACCAGGAAAACCAGCAGCAGCGGGGTGATGGTGACGCAGACGGCGGCAAACGTTGCGGTCCAGTCCACCTTGCCCATCGCTCCGATGTAGTTCTGCAGGCCCAGCGGAATGGTTTTCAGCTCCTCCGACAGGACGAACGTGTTGGCGAAGATGAAGTCATTCCAGATGAAGATGCTGTTGACCAGCACCACCGTCACCACGGTGTTCACGGACAGCGGCAGCGTGATCAGCCCGAAGATCCGGTAGGGGCCGGCCCCGTCCAGGGAGGCCGCCTCGTAGGTTTCTCGCGGGATGTATTCGAAGAATGACGAGAACAGGTAGACGGACATCGGCAGGGAGAACCCCGCCAAGGGAATGATCATCGACTGGTACGTGTCGAGCAGGTTCACCGCGGAGTAGTCGATGAACAGCGGCACCAGGGCGATCTGGACGGGGACAATAATGCCGATCAGGAACAGCCCGCGGACGAGCTTGCTCAGGCGGAAGCCGAGGACCTGGATGGCGTAGGCGGCCATCATGCCCAGCAGCACGATCAGCACGTTCGCGCCCGTGGTGACGATGAAGCTGTTCAGGATGTTTTTTCCGAGGTCGCCGGTTTCGAAGGCCCGGGCGTAGTTCTCCAGGGTGAGGGCCTTGGGCAGGGCGAACGGGTCCCCGGTGGCGAAGTCGTGCTCACTGCGCAGGCTTGTCAGGAAAAGCCAGGCGAGCGGGTAAACCTGGACGACGACGATCAGTGCGATGAGCACCCGGGACAGGATCCGGAACAGGTCGGGTCGGCGTCGGCGCGCGGCCGGAGTTGGCGTGGCCGGCGGCGCCGGGGCGGCCGGTGCGGCTGGGGCTGTCTGGGTGATCATGACTCTGCCTTCCGCTTGAGCATGAAGAGGATGAGACCGACGGCAACCAGGCACTCGATCACGATGAACACCGAGTTGGTGCTGGCGTAGCCGAAGTCGGTGCTGGTGAATGCTGTCTTGTACATGTAGGTGGTGAGGAGCTCCGAGGACTGGCCGGGGCCGCCGTTGGTCATGAGGTAGGGGATGTCGAAGCCGCGGAGCCCGTAGGTGGTGGCCATGATCGTGGTGGTGATCCACACCGGGCGGATGTGCGGGAAGCGGATCTTGGTGAACAGGGTCCAGCGGGAGGCCCCGTCGAGGACGGCAGCCTCCTCCAGTTCCTTCGGGACGGAGATCAGCGCCGCGTAGATGATCAGCATGTACAGCCCGGTGAACCGCCATCCTTCGGGCGCGGAGACAGCCGCAAGGACCGTGTTGACGTCGGAGAGCCATGCGCGTTCCAGGCTGCCGAGACCGATCCAGTCCAGGAGCTGGTTGAGCAGCCCCACGGGGTCGATGGAGTAGATGCGCACGAACAGGAACGCGATGGCAACCGTGGAGATGACGGCCGGCAGCAGGTAGAGGGTTTTGATGAGTTCGCGGCCGCGCCGCAGCGAGGTCAGCAGGCTGGCCACGACAAGGGCGCCGCCCAACTGCAGGACCAGGCAGATGGTGAGGTATCCGAGGGCATTGAAGAACGAGCGCCAGAAGACGTCGTCGGCGGTGAACATCCGGATGTAGTTGGCCAGTCCCACGAATTCCATGTCGCTGATGCCGTTCCAGGAGAAGAAGCTCAGGAACAGGGACTGGAGGATGGGGAACAGCACGGCTGCACCGTAGAGGAGCAGCGGCGGGAGCAGGAAGACCAGGACTGAGAGCCGGGACCGGTTGGGGAGCATGGCGGGGCCTTTCGGGCGGGGGACGCTGGGCTCCCCCGCCGCTTAGGGGTTATTTGAAGAACTTCGGTGCGTTCTGCGCGACGGTGCTGTCCATCGTGTTGGTGAACTGCTCGGGGGTGATGTTGCCCTGGACCAGGAGCACGAGCTCCTGCTGCAGCCGGCCGTTGGTGGTCGGGTCCAGCTGGGTGTCCCACGGCATGGCCTGCTGGTCCCCCAGATCCTCTGCCTTCTCGACCGCCTTCTTGTACAGCGGGGTGGCGTTGGCGGGGATCGCCGTCTTGACGTCAGTCGTCGGCGAGAGGGCTCCGGTTGCCGCGTATTCGGCGGGGTACTTCCCCAGTGCGAACTTGAGGAAGTCACTCACGAGCGGGTCGTACGTCTTGGCGTTCACCGCCATGCCGATGCCGGAGGGGGAGACGAACTCGTTGGCGGCGGTGGCCGAGCCTTCCGTCGTCGGAAGCGTGATGAAGTCGATGTCCCCGCGCACTGCCGGGTTCAGCTTGTCCGTGGCCAGGCTGGGCAGTTCCCAGGTGCCGATGTTGTACATGGCTGCCTTGCCGGAGGTGAACTGGTTCTGCGCATCGGAATAGCCCTGGGAGGAGAAGCCGTCCTGGAAGCATTTGGCCTTGCCCAGGGCAGCCAGCCATTCAACCGACTTCTGGCCTGCCGGGTCGGAGAACTTGGCCTCGCCCTTCTTCAGCTTTTGAATGAAGTCCGGGCCGGCCTCGCGGAAGGGCTGATAGGCGACGTAGCGTTCCAGCGGCCACTGGTCCTGCCCGTCGATGGCGATCGGCGTGATGCCGGCCTTGCGCAGGGACGTACACATGGCGGGAATGTCGTCCAGGGACTTCGGGGCGGCAACCCCTGCCTTCTGCAGCAGTGCCTTGTTGTACCAGAAGAATTCGAGCTCGAACTGGAACGGGATCATGTAGAGCGAGCGGTCGTCGAAGCGCTGGTAATCCAGGGCGGCGGGCCGGTAGTTGTCGTAGACGTTGAGGGTCTTCAGGAGTTTTTCGGCGTCGACCATCTTGCCCTGCTTGGCCAGCTGTTGGGCGAAAGGGGTGGCGTCGGTGTCAAAGAGCTCGGGAAGCTTGTTCGCGGCGGCGAGGGTTTCGAGCTTCTGGATGTAGGAGGGCCTGTCCGGTGTGGTGATCAGGTTGAGGGAGAAGCCGGGATGGTCCTTGGCGTAGTCCTCGGCAAGCTTCTTCATGATGTTGATGACGGCACCATCGGCCGGACGGGACAGCAGCCATGAGATTTCACGGGCCTTGATTTCTCCGGTGGGGGTGACGTTGGAGGGGCTGCTAACCCCTCCCCCGCCGCAGCCGGCCAGGGCCAGGGCGGTGACAGCTGCCACGGCAGCGGTTCGGAACAGTTTTTTCATTGCGGCTATCTTCCTGATTGGAACGGACGACGACGGTGTCTGGCTTATTCAGTTGTCGGTGCGCTGGCGGATCTCAAGTTCGGAGACGGTGACGGAACCCTCGCCGGCGAAGACACCGATCCGGCCCTCCGGCAGGTCATAGATTCGGGTGCTGAGGGACACCTGCCCGTCGACGACGGCGACGCAGAGATCGCCGTCGACAATCACCTCCAGGGTGTGCTCCCCAGGGTTGAGGGTGCAGTGGCGTTCCAGCTCGATCCCGAAGGGAACATCCCCGGAGACCTGCCACTGCGCGTCGCCGGTGATCCTGCGGGGCCACCGGTCGAACACTATGCGCCCACGTTTCGGTTCCAGACGGACGGCGTAGGACCGATCGCCGTCGGCGCTGGAGCGGAGCAGCAGCCCGCATTCGGTGGTGTTGGGGCCGATGTCCAGCACCGCCTTTGCGTAGAACTGCCCGGGCAGGTCCTGCGCGGAAACCAGGGCCGCATATCCGTCCGGCACATTCAGGCGCGCCGGCAGTTCGTTTGTCAGTGATACCGGGACCTCGTCCCAGAAGCTGTCCACGAGCTCGTCGGCGAAGCCGAACGCCAGGGTACCGTCCGGGTTCTGCCGCGCCTCCAGGACGGACATGGTGCCCGCCCACTGCCAGGGGCCGTCGTCGGAATTTCCTTCCTTGCTGGCGATCCAGCCGAAGAAGAAGCGGCGGCCGTCCCGCGCTGCGCTCTTGGACGCGTAGAAGGCGCGGCCGTCGATGCTGTCCAGGTGCGGCACGGTCCAGGGGCCGTCCGGGCTCTTGGCCATCCGGTAGCGGGTGGTGAAGGATTCGGAGAACTCGGAGTAGACCATGTACCACCAGCCGCCCCAGGCGAAGACGTCGGGGCATTCATGGGTGATGTAGCGCCGCGGAGCCCAGAACGGCTCGGAGTGCTGCCAGGTCATCAGGTCGCGGGACACGCACTGGGCGATGACGCCGCGGCGGCGCTCGGGACCGGCGGAATGCCGTGCCGCCAAAAGCATCCTCCACTGGGCGGTGGTCTCGTCATAGAAGACGAAGGGATCACGCCAGTCGCCGGGTTCATAGCCTTCCGGCGCACCGAAGGTGAGTTCCGGATGCTTCGTCCACGTTTGCATGCCGTCCGTGCTCGTGGCGTGCATAACGAGCTGGAGCGGAGCGCCGTCGGCTCCGAGGTTGCGCGGATTGTGGCCGGTGTAGAACAGGTGGTGGGTGCCGGCCCCGTCGACGACGATGCTGCCTGTATAGGCATTGAAGTCCAGGTCGGTTTCGCTGCCGTGCTGCAGCGCGACGCCGTGGTTCTCAAACTGTGTGAGGTCCTTGGTGGTGACGAGGTTCCATGAGGTGCCGGGCTTCGGGTGTTCGCGGACTTCGTGGAGGTAGAAGAGCCAGAACTCCCCGTCCTTTTCGTAGGGAATGAGGTCGCCCACCCATCCGTCGGAGGGCTGGAAGAAGACTGCGGGTTTCATCTGCGTTGATGTCCATTCTGCTAAAGCGTTTGATCACCAGTAAAACTAAGGGCAGGCGCGCCGCTGGTCAAGCGTTTTAGCAAAACTTGATTCTTGCCTCTGGCAACCGGGCCAAGAGTAAGTCGCGAACGGCAACATCCTGCCGATCCGTTTGTCACCGATGCCCAGAGAACCAGCCCGGGTCGAAAGCGGCAATATATTGCCGAAACGTGTGAAATGGGGAAGACTGAGGCTAAGAAGAGCCAGAAACGGCAATATCGTGCCGATGAAAGTGGGGGAAGAGTGGCGGAAGGCGACGTGCAGGGCATCGGACTGTCCGTTCGTTTGGCGCGCAGGGAAGCAGGGCTTAAGCAGAGTGACCTGGCCGATCTGGCGGGAGTCTCCGAGCGCACTGTCCGGGCCATCGAGACAGGCACCGGCAACCCCACGCTGGCAGCCGTCGTCTCTGTAGCGAACGTCCTCGGGCTGCGCGTGGCGGCCGCCTGATGGCCGGTGACCTGCAGCGGCTGCGCTTCCTTCCAACCGCCGACGTATACAAGCAAGGAGAGCTGGCCGGGCGACTGGCCAGGACCGAGAACGGCGGCACTGAATTCACCTACCTTCCGGCTTACTTGAAGGCAGGGCTGCCCGGCATTGCCACCACACTGCCGCTGGCTGAGGCGCCTATTGTCACCCACGGAGGCGGCCTGCCCGCGTTCTTCGCGGGACTGCTGCCCGAAGGTCACCGGCTGACCATGCTGAAGAACGCTGCCAAGACCAGCCTCGACGACGAGTTGACGCTGGTATTGGCGGTCGGATCCGATGTGCCGGGCGACGTGCAGATCGTCCCGGCAGGCGAACCGCCAGCCGAGCCGGAGCCCCTGGCGGATACAACAGATCCGGCAGCGCTGGACTTCTCCGTCCTCGCCGAGGCGCTCGACCTGCACGGACTGCCCGGCGTTCAGCCCAAAGTCAGCGCCTCCATGCTGTCAGCGCCGCTGGCTTTGGGCAGCGGCCGGTACATCCTGAAGATGAACCCGCCCACCCACGCCAGCCTTATCCAGAACGAGGCGGTTCATCTGGCTGCAGCCAGGGTGCTGAAAATCCCCGTCGCCACCGCCAGGGTTGTCCATGACAAGAACGGGTTGCCCGGCCTTCTGGTCACACGCTTCGACCGGGTCGGTGACGGCGGGCAGTGGAGGCACCTGCCGGCGGAGGACGGGGCGCAGGTGTTGGGAGTGCCTCCTGCATCGAAGTACAACGTGGCCGCGGAAGAGGTCGTTTCAGCCTTGTCCCGGGTATGCAAGGCGCCGGCAGTGGCGGCCCGGAACCTGTACCTGCAGTTTGTTTTCGCCTGGCTGACCGGCAACGGCGACCTGCACGCCAAGAACGTTTCCGTCCTGGGCGGCCGGCACGGCGGCGGATACGTCATCGCGCCGGTTTATGACGTTCCCTGCACACTCATCTACGGCGACATCACCACGGCGCTGCCAGTGGCCGGCAAATCGAAAAATCTGAAGGCGCGGCACTGGGCCGAGTTTGCAGCTGAGATAGGCCTGCCGCCCAGGGCTGCCGCATCCGCCAATGCGGCCGCCCTGAAGGCGGCAGCCGCAACCGATCTCGAGGCGCTGCTGTTCCACGGGTCCCCACTGAACAGGGCCGTCAAGGAGTTGCGGTACCGCCGGGCGGAGCTATCCGTTTAATCCCCGCCTGTAGGCACTGGGGGTGAACCCAAGGTACTTCTGAAAGTCATTCGTCAGGTGGGCGTGATCGGCGTACCCAAGCTCGGCAGCTATCGCTGCCAGATCCGCTGAAGCATCCAGCCGCGTCCGCTCGGCAGCGTCCTGAAGACGCCGACGGCGGATCAGCGCGGCAGGGCTGAGGCCGATGTACTTCCTGGCCACGCGCTGCAGGGTCCGCTGCGACACCGCCAGCGCAGATGCCGCATCCTCCACCCGGACCAGGGAGGCGTCCGAACCAATGACGTCCATCAGCCGGTTGGCCAGCAGCGCCTCCTCGGACACCGCAGGCCCTGCCAAGCTATCCAGCCACCGCACCAAGGCATCCACTGCCCGCTCCCGGCGGGCATCGCCGTCGTGCGTGTTCATGACCTCCGCAACGGAAAGATGCAGTCCTTCCGCAGCCACCGTTAGTTCCATGTCCCGCAGGCTGGCGGGATCATCGGTGAACAGCGGCACGGCCGCCGGCCGCAGCAGGGCACCAACCGCCCAGCCCCGCCCAGCCAGGTCCCTATGGGCCGCCCGGGTAGTCGGGCCGGAGAAGACCACGCCATCAGGCTGCACCACGAGATTGGAGCCGGGGTACGCGATCAGCTGCTGGCGCGAGATGCGGCCGGGCTCGATGTCCCACTCGGGAATCCAGAACCACTGGACCAGGTCCGCCACGGGGGCGGGCGCCGGAAGGCGGTGGAAACTGGGAAGCCGGGCCGGGTAAAGGACGCCCTTGAACGAACTCTCCATTGGTCCCTTCAGACTGTCGCGAATCTCCAAGCGCCGCCGCTGCCCCGGCACGTAGCGTCATAGACATGACAGATACTACAAGCACCGAATCCACCACGGCTGCCCACGGAGAGCACACCACGCACGGAATCCCGAACGGCCTGACGAGCCTCACGCCGTTCCTTGCCGTGACCAACGCCAGGGAAGCGATTGCCTTCTACCAGGACGTGTTCGGCGCCCGCGTGGTCGGCGCCACGGAGATGGGCGGAGTAGTGGTCCACGCGGAACTCGACTTTGGGAACGGCCACCTCCAGCTCGGCGAACCCAACCCCGAATACCACCTGGTTCCGGCGCCGGAGGGCGAAAATGACTGCTACTCCCTAGGCCTCTACTGCCGGGACGCCGATGCCCTGGTGCAGCGGGCGGCGCAGGCCGGAGCCACGATCCGTGAGCCGCTGGCCACGTTTGTCTCCGGCGACCGGTACGCCAGCATCCGCGACCCCTTCGGCGTCCGCTGGACCATCATGACCCGCGTGGAAGACCTCTCCGAAGAGGAAAGCAACCGCCGGGTTGAGGAGTGGGCGGCGCAGCAGGGCTAAACGGCGCCGGCGACCCGCATCCGGGCTGGCGGATGCGGGTCCGGCTATCCGACTAGGCGGCGGTGACAGTGACGGTGCGGGTGGCGAGCACCTCCGACGTGAGCCAGTGCAGGAAGCTGATGCTGATGGTGTATTTCCCGGGGGCCGGCGGGCGCAGTAGGTAGTCGAATTTCTCCGCGGCGCCGGACTTGATGATGTTGGTCAGGAGCGGCTGGCCGGCCATGGAGGGCTGCACAGCCGGGCCGGTAGGGTCCGGTGTGTTCCAGAAGGGCCGGCCGTCGTGAGCGATCAGCTCCGCGATCCTGGCCGGCCTGCCCGCCGCATCCGTGATGGTGGTGAGCGTTGGGAAGTAGTCCACGTTGAGGTGGCGGATCAGCGTCGGATACCTGCCGTTCCGCACAACGTTGGCCCGCATCTGGGAGATGGCCCAGACGACGTCGTCGCCCCTTGGCCGGTTGGGGATGTTGCCGCCGATGAGAAAGAAGTGCCTGGGCTCGAAGCGGTTCAGCCCAGCATCCTCGCCGTTGAGCCCCGCGGCATGGTTCAGTTCGTGCCACCGGGGATCGAGCGAATAGGGCGCGATCAAGGTTTCCGTGGCGGCGTCATACAGCGGACCTTCAAACGAGTGACGGCGGGCCCCAGCGGGCACGGGCAGGGCCGGGTTGGGCCGGGGATCGATCACGATCGGACCGAACATGCCCATCTGGACGTGGAGCGGCGTGTTGACGTGGCAGTGGTAGAAGTAGGTGCCCGCCGCGCCGCGGTGGGGGTTGCCGCGTTCGGCGACGTCCGGCCGCCACTGGTAGGTGTAGTGGCCCGAGACCTCGAAGGAGGTGTGGCCAACACCGTCATTGCGTGGGTCCGGTTCGATGCCGTGCCAGTGGATGGTGTGAACCCTTTTGTTGGGCTTGAGGGTGGCCTGGAACAGGTTCCCCTCCTGCATCCGCACCGTGGTTCCGGGGATTTGGCGGCCGAACTTGTTCCCCTCGAAGCTCCACATCTCGTGCTCGGAACCGTCTGGGAAGTCGAACTTCCTGTTGAAGAAGTCCATCTCAAGGAAGACATCGGGCTTCAGCGGAAACTGGGTTTCCGGGCTGCCCTCGTGGGGCTGGTCGGAGGAGAAGTCCACCTGGCTGCGGAATGTGTGGTGCGGGTCTGCCGCCGTGGGCGGCGTCCCTTCACTGGGGGCGGGCTGGCCGGCCAGCACCCAGTCCGCCACGAGCCCGCCGGGGTACAGTCCGCCGCGCGCCGTCTGGGACGGTTCCGCGTGGCAGTGCATGGGGTACGTCCAGTCTTTGTCCCTGGCATTCCACACCTGGTCGACCGTGTCCGGCGGCCGCCGGACCGGCAGAATCGATTCTTTGTGGTCCAGCGGTTGCAGCTGGACTGTGTCTTCCCACTGCTGGAGCACCACGTCACCCTTCGGCGTAACCCGGCCGTGGGACCTTGGAAAGTCGAGGCCGTTGGACCGCACGGTCCACACGTGGTTGCCGTGGTAGTGAAGCTGGTGGTCCACAATGCCGGCGTTGAGCATCCGCATGAGGTGCCCGGTGCGGATGGCCCCGGCCGCCGGGGAGGCACTGAAGTCGCGCACGTCGGTCTCGCGCGGATGCCCCGAGGGCAGCGTGTCCTCGTGCCGCCGGTCATTGAACGCCAGGTCAGTGGTGACTGCCAGCGACTGGAATCCTGAGAACCCGTTGATGGTGAAGTAGTTCGGGACCGCCGGGGTGGTGATGGGGTTGACCGTCTGGCCCCTCGAGGCAATGCGCGCCCAGTTGGAGTCCACGTCATGGCACAGCCAGAGCCACTGGCGCTCGAACTCCGCAGCGCCCGGGGCAAGCCGCCACGCGTTGCGCGGATCGATCACCACCAGGGCGCCGTAAAGACCGAGGGTCCGTTCCACCGGCTGGTTGCCCGGATCGGTGTAGAGGTAGGTCCCGGGCAGAGGCGCCGGAAACCGCAGGAGCTTCGAGGTGGCCGGCGCTACTGGACCCGAGCCGACGTCGGCCCCACCCCGTCCCGCACGGTGGAACCGCATCTCGTGCGGCTGCGCGAGGTTGTTGTGCAGCATGATCTCGATGGTGCTGCCAGTCTCGGCGATCAAGGTCCTGGGCGGAAAGAAGCTGGCCCAGTAGCCCTGCCGGGCAAGGAAGTGCCGCGGGAATGCCGGGTCCGGCCGGAGCGGCGAGGGCCTGCCATGCGGCGGCACCGGAGCGCCGAGCGGATAGGTCCGGCTGACCACCACCCTTCCGTTCGCGGTGATGACCCGTTGCGTCATCGCCAGCGCCGGGGCCGGATCATTGACCGCAGTGCGGCGGTCCCCGAAACCCCGGTGATAAACGAGCGAGCCGTCCACCATCGGAACGAACCCGTCGTTGATGTGGACATCTAGGACCGCCATTGCCGACCTCCTGTGCATGGGAGACCGAGATTAGGTGAGGAACACAGGTCCATGTCGCCCCCAATTGCGATATCAGACTGGGCTTCATGTTGCCCGGGGCAACCTAGGGAAAACTTGGGGCATCTTCGGGAAACAGCCATGTCCTGACATACAGCAGCCTTTGTCCGCCGGGAGCAGGTTCCGGGGCGGCTGCACAGCACTGGCTAGACTGTGACCGTGCCGTCCATCTCTACTCCCCCGCCCGGCTCCGGCCCGCGCAGAAGCCGGTTCGCCGAAAAGCTCCTGCCCGGCGGCACCGAACCGGACCCGCGGTTTACCCTGGCCAACGAGCGCACGTTCCTGGCATGGATCCGCACGTCCCTGGCGCTCCTCGCCGGCGGGATCGCGGTGGAGGCCTTCACCACTGACGTCTTCCCCGAGCCCGTCCGCCGCGGTCTGTCGGTTCTGCTCCTCCTGCTGGGCATGCTGCTGAGTGCAGGGTCCGCCATCCGCTGGCTGCGGGTGGAGAGCAGCCTGCGCTCGAACCGGCCGTTGCCGCTGCCGCTGATCGGTCCGCTGCTCGCCGCCGGCTGCGCCGTCGCAGCGGCGGTGGTGATCGCCGTCGTCGTTCTTGCCTGAACCATGGACGAAAACCCGGCCACCGCTCCCCTCCCAGGTAACGGCCCGCTCGACGGCGACCCGGGCTTGCAGCCCGAGCGCACCGCACTCGCGTGGGGCCGGACAGTCCTGACGCTGATTGCCGCGAGCGCGATGAGCCTGCGCTGGCTCCCGGACCAGGGGCCGTTCGTGCTGGCGATGTTCGGCCTCACCATTGCCGCCGGCACCGGCATCTATGCCACCCAGCGGCGGCGCTACCGGCGCAGCGTCGAAGGGATCAGGGCGGGATGCCTGGCACCCGATATCGCGGCTGTCTTCTGGACCGCCGGCGCCTGCGTCGTGCTTGGAGCGCTGGGCGTCTGGCTGGTGCTGTCCTGACCGGGTGAGCCGAGCGTCATGAAAGCGCATTTTCAAATCCGACAAATTTTATGCTGAAAAAAGACGCCCACGCTTGTACCGTGTGGTGTGGGCGAACTTAGAGCTGGTGCTGGGCCGGTTCAAGGATTCGCCAGACCTGGAGTTGACCATGGCCAGCTTGGGAGTGGCAGTCGTTATTGAGGACGACGCGGATATGCGCAATCTTCTACGGGCAGTCCTGGAGCAGACGGGATTCGCCGTTTACACCGCGGCCAGCGGGCTTGAGGGGGTCGATCTGGTACAGCGCCGACATCCCCGCGTTGTCACTGTCGACGTCGGCCTTCCGGACGTCGATGGTTTGGAGGTCCTGCGGCGCATCCGGCAGTTCAGCTCCGCCCGGGTAGTGATGCTCACGGGCCGCGCCGACGAATCGGACATCGACGAAGCGCTGCACTGCGGGGCAGACGAGTACGTCACCAAGCCTTTCCGGCCCCGGGATTTGCGGACCCGGATCGAGGCGCTGCTTGCCGCCGGGACCGCGGGCCCGGTTCACCATGCGGTATAGCTGAAACCTTGCGGCTTGGCTGATAGCCCGCCACCGCTGGGCTAATCGGCCAGTGGCCTTCCGGCCCTGCGCCGGCCGTGGCGGTCAGGATCCCCGGGTGCGGCGGCGGGACCCGCCCAGGTAGCCCATTCCTGCGCGTCGACCGTGGGCCGGCCCAGGAAGTGGCCCTGGCCGGCGGCAACTGCCAGCCGGGTCAGGACGGTCAGCTCCTCGGCGGTTTCGATGCCTACCGCCGCCAATTCCGCGCCCGTCTGCCGTCCGAATTCGACCATGTCCGCGACCAGGTACTGGCGGCTTGGGTCCCGGTGGATCTCTTCGATTAGATCACGGCCGATCTTGATGACATCGGGCCGGAGGGAGCGGATGTGGCGCATGGACGCAGCGTCCGTGCCCGCCTCATCCACCGCCAGGCGCAGGCCGGAACGGCGCATCGGCGCCAGGACGTCCAGAAGTGGGCCCAACTGGTCGCCCTGAAGTGGTTCGGTGAGTTCCAGGATGATGCGGGAAAGCTCCAGAGGTGCATGATGGAGGAATCCGGGAAGCCGGGGATCGAGGCATACCGCCGGGGAGACGTTCAAGGCGACGGCCAGTTGGGGTGGAAGTTCCTGGGCCGCGGCCACGGCGGACTGCAACGCCGAGAACTCCAGATCCGCTCCCAGCCCGGCCGCGGTGGCATTCTTGAACCAGGACCCTGCACTGCCGCCGTCTTCCCACACAAAGCGTGTCAGGGCCTCGGCGCCGATCACACCCCTGCTGGCTAAATCGTGGACCGGCTGGAAAGCGGTGACCAGCATGCCCCCGTGCAGGACCGCTTCAATGGCCGCCCGGTCCCGGGCGGCGACGCCCAACTGATCACCGTCCTGCTGGACGCTTGCCTCCCGTTTGTCCGGCTTGGTCCGGTCCCCGGCCCGCCTGGCAAGGGAGCGGCTGAAGATCAGATGCTCGTGCAGGGCGGCCTCCGGATGTCCCGGATGCGCTGCGACGTGCTCACGCAAGCGCTCACGGACCTCGGCCCCTTCCGGATCCGTACCGGCCAGGACCGCCTCGATGATCTCACGCGCCTGCGCCCGCACCAGAGGGACCTCATGGGCGGCCTCCCCCACCCAGCCGTCATCCTCGGGGAACGGACTATCAACCAATGGGCACTCCTCTAGTTCCGGCTCATGTGCTGCTGGCCGCGCCTTCCTGCTGCGCAGCGGGATCCCTCCCGCATGCTGGGCACTGAATGCATCATAAAGGGAACCGCTGAAAATAATCTGTCATGCGGATTCAGACTCCGCTTACTCGTCCGGATTTCCGACGGGCTCAATCACCGGGTGCAGCCTCTCCGCCTCCTGCCAGAACTCATTGACGCGCGCATTCCAAACGTCCGGGATCTCCTGGAAGGGCTGGTGGGATTCCTCCGGCATCACCTCGAACTGTGCACCCGGTATGCGTTGGGCTACCGCCTCGCCCAGCTCCGGCCGGCTCATGGGATCCACTCCGCCGGCCAGGACAAGGGTGGGCGCTTTAATCTGCCCCAGCCGGCCTGCCGTCTCGTGGACCACGAACGCGTCCAGAAACTTCAGGAAATCCCCGGTGGACTGCTGGTACGGGAATGCCAGGACGTCGTCGATGATCTGGCTGACCATACCGCTGTTGTGTGCCCGCGGCGTATAGACCAGCAGGAAGAAGAACTCCAGGAATGCGCGTTCGTCGGGTGCCAGCGCGGCCTGCCAGTGGATGGACCGGCAGAGCGACTTCATGTACTGGTCCATTCCGGGCCAGGTGCTCTGCAGCACCAGGCTGCGCACCAGCTCCGGGTGCCGCAGAGCAAGCTCCTGGCTGATGATGCTGCCGCCGGAGATCTCAGCAACATGCGCTGCCGAGATGCCGAGACCCCGCAGCACCGCAGCCGCGTCGTCCGCCATCGCCTCGACCGTCGGCTGCCCTTCCGGCATGGCCGTGCGCCCCGCACCCCGGTTATCGAACGCCGTCAGCCGGTAGCGGTCCGCCAGCCCGTCCAGCTGGAACTGCCAGGACTCCACGGTGTCCCCCAGCCCGCCGATCAGCAGGACATCCGGGCCCTCGCCCACCTGTTCGGTCCAGATCTCCAGCTCCCCGGCTTTCACATACCGCCCCATTCCGGCCCTCCTGTCGCGTTTGGCCCCAATCCACCCGTAATCTACTCTCCTGCGGGTGGGGCGCCTAGGGCGATTTTTCCGGGCCGGCGCCCGCTCGCTGCCCTCCCGGCGGGCACCCGCTGGCCGTTGTCCGGTGCTGCGGGCGACTCTATACTGTGGACACCGCGAGCTGGTCCAGTGCCTTTGGCGGCCGAACTGTATTCCCGGGCGGTGACACTTAGGGACCCGCTGCGTACCGGGACGGGTATCGCCCTGCAGCGCCGACCCCGGCGGGAACAATTCCACTATTGGATCAGGGGTACCACCCCCCCATGGCACGGAAGCAGCAGACCGATGAGCACCATGCACCAGGCGGAGCAGAACGGCGAAACGGACGGCGCCCTGCAGGAGTTGCGCAGGCATCTGGCGGGGCAGGTGATTGAACCGCAGGATCCGCTGTACGACGAGGCCCGGGCGGTCTGGAACGGCATGATCGACGTGCGTCCCCGGGCCGTCGTCCGGGCGGGAGCCGTCGGAGACATCGATCCCGCCCTGCACACCGCCCGCAGCACCGGCCTGCCGCTTGCTGTTCGCGGGGGCGGGCACAACATTGCCGGGCACGGCACTGTCGACGGCGGCCTGGTGCTGGAACTGGGCCAGTTGCGCAACGTGGAGGTCGACGTCGAACGCCGGCTCGTGACCGTGGAGCCCGGGGCGACCCTGGCAGACGTGGACCGTGCCACCGCCGCGCACGGACTGGCCGTGCCGCTGGGGGTTATCAGCGCCACCGGGGTTTCGGGACTGACCCTCGGCGGTGGGGTGGGCTGGCTGACCCGGTCCAACGGGCTGAGCCTCGACAACCTGGACAGCGCCGACGTCGTTACCGCCACTGGAGAGCACCTGCACGCCAGCGAACAGCAGAACCCCGAGCTGTTCTGGGGGCTGCGCGGCGGGGGCGGCAACTTTGGGGTGGTCTCATCCTTCACCTTCCGCGCCCGGCCGCTTCCGGCTGCCGTGTTGGGCGGAAACTTCTTCTACCGCCCCACCCGCTGGAAGAGCGCGCTGAGCGCCTTCGACCGGTGGACTCAGGATCTGCCCGAGGAGATGAACCCGATCGTCTCCTTCCTGGTGCTCCCGCCCGACTTCGAGATGGGCGAGGAGCCGTGGATGATCATCGGCTTCGCTTGGACTTCGGAGAACCACCAGCCCGGGCTCGAGCTGATTGGGCAGCTGCGCGAAGCCGCGCCCCCGGACGCGGAGGAAGTGGGTCCCACCGCCTGGCTGGAGTGGCAGACTGCCATGGACAGCCTCTTCCCCAAGGGCTCCCGCGGGTACTGGAAGAACGTGTCGTTCTCCCGGATGGACGATGTGGCCATCGACGTTCTAACCGGTTTCGCCTCAGAGGTGACATGGTCCGGGACCGGGATCGATATCCACCACATGCAGGGGGCCTTCGGACGGGTGCCGAAGGACGCTACTGCGTTTCCCAACCGCTCGGCGAAGTACTGGCTAAACATCTACGGCTTCTGGCACGACCCTGCGGAGGACGCGCGGCTGAGCGCGTTCGCCCGAAAGGCCTATGCCCTCATGCAGCCGTTCAGCGAGCACGGCCAGTACGTCAACTTCCTCGGCGCGGAAATCGGGCAGGACCCCGTCGAGGCCGCGCGCCAGGCCTACGGGCCGGACACATACGAGCGGCTGGTGGACCTGAAGAACCGCTTCGACCCCCACAATCTTTTCCGCCTCAACCACAACATCGTGCCCACCCCGGCCGCAGAGACCTAAGCCGGGCGGTCGGGACCTTGTTCATGACCCCCCAAATTAGGTGGAGCCGCACGTCAGAAGGCATCTGGGCCTAAGAAAATCCCAACGTCCCCTTAGCAAAGTGAGCGCGGGGGCTCACTTACACATGATTTTTCATTGCCCCCGTCAGCAATCTGCCAACAGGGGGGCACAGACATGCGAGTTCAGCATCAAGATAAAGTCATGCGGTCTAAAAACCGCACAGTGCGGCGCCGCAGCGCACTGGGGATGGCAGTCGTGGGCGCCGTCATGCTGTCAGGGCTAAGCGTCCTGCCGCCGGCCGTCGCGGCACTGCCGGCCGGAGGTTCGGGACTGTCGCACGCGGCGATGGCGGGCATTCTGCCGGCTGCCCTATCCGGGGGTCCCGCTAGTGTGGGCCCGCTCGACCCGACCAACGGCTATCCGTACTGGTACGCCGACGGCGGAGATGAAGCCAAGGGGCTGGACCCCGTTCGGTTGGAACTGTGTCTTGACGCCCAGGACTGCCCGGTTATCGGCATCGACTACGATCCGACCCAGCCGCTGGCAATTCCCGGGAACTTCCCGGAAGAATCCTTCTGGTGGTCTGCCGAATCGTCGCTGACAATGCCAGGCGGCGCATCAGCACGCCTGATCATGGCGCAGGAAGCGGCTTTCGCCGGCCTTGGGTCCGTGGCACAGGGCCAGCAGAACGGGTTTGCCCGGCTACGGCTACGGCTCGACAACGGCGTGCCGGGCCAGCAGTACACGTTCACCCACCCGTACGGGGTGGAAGTCCTGACCGCAGACGACAGAGGCCGGATCCGCTTCACCGAAGACATCGGCTGCATGCAGCAACCGTGCACCTGGAACGAGCCGTCGAACGGACGCCTCGGCCCCTACCTGCGCTGGGACCCGGCCGTGGCACCGGCCGCGCCGGAAGGCTTCATCGGCGACCCGAACATCGAACACGCGGTGGTGGGCAGCCCTAAAGGCACGGACTACTTCCAGGTGTCGGGCCCGAACGGGGCCGGGAACGCCGCGAGCGCACGGACGGACCTGTTTGCCGTGCAGGGCAAAATCGCCACCCTGAAAGCAGGGGTAGACAAGCCCGGGGGCGTCTATAACTCCAAGCAGACGGTCAGGATCCAGGCTTCCCTGCCCGACAAGGCGAAGATCATCTACACGACGGACGGCACCGATCCTGGCTTCAACGAAGACGGCACCGTCAAAGGTACGGAATTCGTTCCTGCGCCGGGCGACATGGCCGCGGCAGTCGCCGTCGAGCTGGCCACACCGGGCCTGACAACCCTGAAGTACATGGCAGTGGACCTCGAGAACAAAGAGAAGGCCACCGCCGTCTACACCGAAGAGTACGAACTCGACGCTACCCGGCCCTGGCTCGAGGCCAGTCCGGACGCCGCCACAGGTCCCCTTGCCGGACGGCAGAGCGTAACCTTCACGGGGACCACGAACAACCCGTCCGTCGCGCCGGACATCTACTACACGACGGACGGTACGGCCCCGGGCCTGACGGAGGAAGGCGAACCTGCCGGCTCCACCCGCGAGTACACCGGTCCGGTCCCTCTGGCCATGTCGACCACCATCCGGGCAGTCGCCGTCGACCCTGCCACCGGCACCGCGGGCGAGGTACGTTCGTTCCCGTTCAAGGTCCGCAACCTCTCCGAGGTCGGCCCGCTTGGCGAGCACGGATTCCCCCTGTGGCTGAAGGACAACGGCTGGGAAGGCCAGGACCCGATCCAGCTGGACCTATGCCTGGATGACCCGCTGTGCCCGGTGGTCGATGTCCTGCCCGACCCGGCGCAGCCGACATCCTGGCCTGACAACTTCCCGGGAGAGGCGTTCTGGTTCGCGTCCGACGCGGAAGTAACGGTGGGCACCGAGGTCATCCGGCTGACTCTGGCCTCGGAGGCGGCCTTCGGGGCGGACGCCGTTCAGGACAAAGCGCAGGTCGGCTTCGGCCGGGTACGGGTCACCGGTGACGCGGTCTTTGAACCCGGCGCCACCTATCGGTTCACGCACCCCTACGGCATCCTGGAACTGACCGCGGACATCGACGGAAACATCAACTACACGGAAGACCTGGGCGCCCTGAACTCCACCGGCGACTTCTCCGGGATGCTGGAGACCAAGATCGGGCCGTTCCTCCGTTGGACCGAAGGTGCGCCCGAAGGCTACCTGGGCGACGGCACCACGCCGCACGCCGTGACCGGCAGCCCTTACGACACCGATTTCTTCAAGATCGAGAAGATTGTCTCGGCCGGGGGCGACATCCTGGCCGACCCGGAGCTCCTCGGCGAGACCGACCAGTTTGTGGTCCAGGGCCGCAAGACCGGCGCCGCCCCGCCGGAGCCCACCCCCACGGCAAGCACGGCCGGCGGCGTCTTCGCCACCGACCAGCTCGTGGCACTGACGGCCACTCGGGCGAACGCGCAGATCTTCTTCACCACCGACGGCACGGACCCGACGACGGCCAGCACGCTGTACACGGGACCGATTCCCATCACCACCGAGGGCGTCACCACGCTGAAGTTCATCGCGGTGGCCTTTGGAATCGCCTCCGAAGTGAAGACGGAAACATTCACCGTGGACAAGACAGCACCGGTCCTCACCGCCAATGTGGGTAGCCAGGTCCCCACGGGCACCGCCGTCACACTCTCGGCCAACGAGGACGCGTCCATCTTCTTCACGCTGGACGGCAGCGAGCCCACAGCCGACAGCACCCGCTACTCGGCACCGGTGCAGCTCGCGGCTGGCCAGACCCTGCGGGCCCTGGCGATCGATGCCGCCGGCAACGCCAGCAGCATCGGCCGCTGGACCGCTGCCGCCGGAACCGGTGGCGGGGCCCCGGTTCCGCCGCCCGCAGAACCTGCAACGAAGGGCTCCACCGGCCGGGATTTCAACGGCGACTCCAAGGCCGATCTCATCTCGACGGACACGTCCGGCAGGCTGTGGCTCTACCCTGGCGACGGCAGAGGTGGCTTTGCGCCGAGGAAACAGGCCGGGGCGGGCTGGAACATCATGACCAGCGTGGTCAGCGCCGGCGACACCAACAGCGATGGCAAGGCTGACCTAGTGGCCCGCGATGCGGCCGGCAGACTGTGGCACTACCCAGGCTCCGGCACCGGCGGGTTCACATCGAGAAAACAGGTCGGGCTGGGCTGGAATGTCATGACCAGCATTGTTGCCCCCGGTGACTTCAGCGGCGACGGCAAGGCCGACCTCGTAGCCCGCGACAAGGCCGGCGACTTCTGGCTCTACGCCGGCGACGGCCGTGGCAACTATGCCCCCAAAAAGCAGATCGGCAGGGGCTGGAACATCATGACCACGATTGTCGGTGCCGGCGACACCACCAGCGACGGTAAGGCTGATCTGGTGGCCCGCGATTCGACCGGCAAGCTGTGGCTGTACCCTGGCGACGGCCGAGGCGGCTTTGCGCCGAGGAAACAGGTCGGATCGGGCTGGAACATCATGACCCTGGTGATGGGACCCGGCGACTTCAGCGGCGACGGCACGAACGACCTGGTTGCGCGCGACAAGGCCGGCATCCTGTGGATCTACGCGGGCAAGGGTGACGGGCACGTGATGCCGATGAAGCAAATTGGCCGGGGCTGGAACATTATGAAGAACATCTTCTGATCCCTACCTGACCACCCGGATCCGAACAAGCACAGCGGCCCCCTGCCGGCTATCCGGCAGGGGGCCGCTGGTCAGCCAGGCGTCCCGGGCTGGTGGCGTAACCCAGAATGTGGGCCACCGGAGGGGTCAGCGACTGGACGGCGAAGCCAAACCGCCGGTTCTCCCGGATGGTGAATCCGGCGGTTGTGATGGCGCCGAGGGTGTCCCGGTTAGGGTGGCACCCTCCGGCCAGGCGCTGCCATGCCGGCGTCAGCAGATCTTCGACGGCAGCCAGGACAGGGCGGTCCGAGCGGACGTGTTCGTAGTAGGCCAGGGTCCCGCCGGGGCGCAGGACGCGCCGGATTTCCGCGAGGACGGCCGCCTGGTCCGCGACGCTGCACAGCACAAGGCTTGCGACGACGGCATCCGCACTGCCGTCGTCGGCCGGGATCCGCTCCGCTGCAGCCGCTCTCACCGTCACTTTGACGGGGGCATCGGCGGCGCGGTTCAGGGCGAGGCTGCGAAGGTAGTCGTCGGGCTCCAGCGCCAGAACGTGTGTGACCGCCGGCGGGTAGAGGGCAAAGGCGGATCCGTCCCCCGCACCGATCTCGATCACCGTCCCGTGTAGGCCGGCCAGCATCCGGCGACGGTGTTCGGTGGCCCCGCGGCGGTTCATCCGTTCGACGGCGCGCGCGTAGGCGCGGGCGAACCGCGGATGCTGCAGGTGCTTCAGCGCACCGCCGCCGGTCAGGTCCGCGTTGTCCATTCCGTTGACTCCTCATAGCGCTGTCTCTGAGCTTCGAGCTTTTCCGCGTCATACGACCTGAGGCCGTGCTTCACCCCCAGGCGGATGATCCAGTACAGCGCCGTTGCGATGAGCAGCGCCGGCACCGTGAACATCAGCACGGCTGCAACTATTCCAAGCATGTTTCCCCCTGTGAGCATTTGGTGCTTGGCACAGCTTCTCACGGACGGCAGGCGCTCCGCGTCCAAAAGGAAGCCGGCGGGTTTGGACTCGGCGCCGTTCCTATTAAAGCCGGACAGCGAACGTGAGAGCGTATGAACAAGGGGTTTCGGTATCCCATCGCAAAGGGGCACAGGTGACGGACGGCGGCCGCGAACAGATCATCAGCGACTACAGACGCGCCTGCGCGACACTGGGCGACACCCTCGCCGCCGCCCGCGACGAGGATCTGCGGCGGCGAAGCTGGGGAACCCGCTGGACCAACGAAGAACTCCTGTTCCACATGGTCTTCGGCTACATGGTGGTCCAGGCCCTCCTCCCCCTGGTGAAAACCTTCGGCCACCTGCCTCCCACACTCGGCAAGGTGTTCGCCCGTCTCCTGAACGCCGGCACACGGCCCTTTGACGTGGTCAACTACTGGGGATCACGCGCGGCATCCCTGGTCTACAACCGCAACCGCATGCTGCGAAAACTCGAGCGCGTCACCGACGCCCTCGCCCGCCGCCTCGCACGCGAATCCGAAAAAGCCCTCGCCTTAGGCATGGCCTTCCCCACTCGCTGGGACCCCTTCTTCGCCCCGATCATGACACTCGCAGATGTCTACGCATACCCCACACTGCACTTCGACTTCCATGCCAAACAGCTGAGCCTACCTCTCGCTGAGGAGCAGCCGCCCCCGAACAACGACTGAAACGAGGTGATCTGGACCCCGGCGCTTCAGCGCTCCGCTTCCGGCCGGTCCCCTGCAATGTTCGCGCGGTTCACACCTATGCGGAGCATCGCTTCCATCTCGTCGATGAGCCCGTCCACTCCGGGGGAAGCGGCGATTGCCGCCCCGATCCGCTGGCTTCCCGCGCGGTACCGGCCGTCGCCCAGAACCTTCCGCACGGCGTCGCGGATGGCGTCCGGCTTGGGCCTGCCGGTCTTGAGGTTAGTCCCGACGCCGGCCCAGGCCACCCGGGCGGCTCCCTCCGGCTTGTCCTCGGTGTCCCCGGCCACCACGATGGGCACGCCGTTTTCCATGGCGTAATGCAGGCCGCCGTAGCCGCCGTTCGTGACGTAGACGTCCACCTTCGGCAGGAGCTCCGCGTCAGGGAGGAACTCGGCAGCGCGGGCATTGGCCGGGAGCGGCGGAAGCGCGTCGAGCGGGCGGCGGCCGGTGCTGACGACGACGGTGACGTCCTCCCCGGCCAGCCCCTCGAGCGTGGGACCCACCAGGGCCGTGAAGTCCTCGTTGGAGACGGTCCCCTGTGTCACATAGACCACCGGGCGGGAGCCGTCCAGATCGCCCCACCACTCCGGCTTCGGCGTCACGGACGCAGAGGCGGCGTGGCGGGACATCGGCCCGAAGAAACGCAGGTTGCCCGGCGCGTCAGAGCGCGGGTACTCGAACTCCTCCACTGTGAACTGGGCGATGAGTTCCGTGCGGCGCGCCCAGTCCAGGATGAACAGCCCGTCCAGCCCCACTCCCACCAGCTCGCGGGTCAGGGCATCCACCTGCCGCTGGCTGTCCTTCAGCACCACATTGGAAACCAGCCAGTTCATCGCCTGGTTCCTCAGGCGTGCGCCCGGCCCCTTGCCGGGCGCCAGGCCGGAGCCGTAGGGGGCACAATCCCGGCTGGACAGCGTCAGCGGCAGGATGCCGCAGGCGATGATAGGAGGCCGCTCGTTGCGCGGAAGCCTGGACAGTGTGGCGGCACCTACGAAGGTGACCTCCGCCAGGACCGCGTCCGTCGGCTCGGCAGCGACCGCCGCCGCCAGCGGCAGATACTGGCCGCGGGCAGGCTCGATCACCAATCCGCGGATGCCCTCGCGGATCGCCTGGACGCCGGTGGCCGCGCTGGATTCGGTCGCATGTTCGGCACCCGGCCCCAGCAGGAGGAACTCGGCCCCGATGGCCTCTACTGCGTCCTGGTAGGCGGGGCCGGTCAGAAACCGCACCCTGTGGCCGCGGTCAATCAGGCGGCGCGCGACCCCGAGCATGGGCGAAACGTGACCGTCGTGGGGGCCGCTGCAAACGATGACTGATGACATGGCTGGAGCCTATGGCCTGCGGCGCCCGGAAAATAGCCCTTTGCCATAGATTGGAGCCCGTGAACATCAGCTGGGGATGGACAGCAGTAATGGCGGCAGCAGGGCTTGGGCTGGCCGGGTGCGCGCCCGCACCCAAGGCCGAGGAGCCGCCGGCACCGGCAGCAGCGGAATGCAAGGTGGCCCGCGGAACTGAGCTGGCGCCGTCGTCGGGCATTCTGTCCGGGGTGAACCTGGACTGGGAGCAGGAAACCCTGCAGCAATACAGCGACGGCCTGGGCCGGCGGCCCGCCGTGGTGGTCAGCTTCACGCAGTTCCCCTTCACGGCCGCCGACGAGACGAACCTCGAGGCGGCCTACGGGCAGGTCCGGTCCAACGGCGGGATCCTGCTGCTGACATTGGAGCCGCGGAAGGGCCTGGCCGCCGTGACGCAGGCGGTGGCCGACAAGCTGTCCGGCAGCCTGGACCGCTTCAACAAAGCCGGGGTTCCGGTGATCGTCAGGTTCGCCCATGAAATGAACGGCTCCTGGTACGAATGGGGCCAGCAGCCGGCCGAGTACAAGGCCGCCTTCCGTCGGGTGGCGGACTCCGTCCACCGGCTCGCACCCGGCAGCGCCACCATGTGGGCGCCGAACTACGGCGGCGGCTACCCGTTCACGGGCGGCGCGCACCAGGCGGTGAAGGGAACGGCGGCGTCCGCGGCACTGGACACGGACAGGAACGATGAGGTGACCGGGGCGGACGACCCCTACGCGCCCTACTACCCGGGCGACGACGCCGTGGACTGGGTGGGGATGTCGCTGTACCACTGGGGCAACACCTACCCGTGGGGCGCCAACGTGGTCCCCGAGCCCGGCAAGTTTCTGCAGCAGCTGACCGGAACGTACAACGGCGACGGCGGCAACGACCTCGCCGTCCCCGACTTCTACGCCGAGTATGGCAAGAGCCGCGGCAAGCCGGTTGCCATCCCGGAGACCGCCGCGCTGAGCATCCCCGGCCGCAGCGGCGCCAAGGAGCTGGCCATCAAGCAGGCCTGGTGGCGGCAGCTCTTCGACGCGCGCATCCCGAAGGACTACCCGCAGCTGAAGATGATCAACTGGTTCGAATGGAACAAGAGCGAGGTGGAGGTCAAGGCCGCGGTGGACTGGCGCTCCGCCGGAACCCCCGCCATCGCCACGGCCTACACCGCCGAACTGCCCGACTGGTTCCAGTTCGCTGCAGAACCGAAGGACTGCACACCGGCGCCGTGACGTTCACGCGCGGCCGTACCTTCCCCCGGGTGGTACCTTAAGTCACCGCCTCATTTGGGCGGTTCATCAACTGTTTGGCGCCTGCCGCGCACTCCGACGTGCGCTGCCGGCCGTCCGTGCATGAGGAAGCTGGGGCTTGAATGCGCATTTGGAAGAAACTACGCGCCCGTGGCGGTGCCGCCGCCGTGCTGGCCGTTGCCGCGGTGCTGGCCCTGACCACGGCCGTCCCGGCCGGCGCGGTCACGGGCGACTATACCAAGGACACCGAGCACCCCTTCGTGGGGCTGGTGGTTTTCTACGGACCCACTGGCGAGTTCCACCACAGGTGCTCGGGCTCGCTGCTGACGCCCACCGTGTTCCTGACCGCAGGCCACTGCACCGCCGTCGGTTCCTCGGCTCGGGTCTACTTCCAGCAGGACGCCGGCGCGGATTGGAGCCCTGATACCGGAACGGATCCGGACACCGGCTACCCGGGCCCCTGCGCCGAGGGAACGCTGGGAACGCAGTGCGCGGAGTCGAGCAAACTGTACAACTACGGCTACACCAGCATGGCCGAGGTCCCGGAGACGAAGGACGTCGGCCTGGTGATCCTGGAGCAGCCCATCCTGCTCGAGGAGTACGCACGCCTCGCGGCACCGGGGACCCTGGACGCCCTGGCCAGCAGGCGCGGACAGCAAGAAACAACCTTCACCGTGAGCGGCTACGGAATCTCGGAGGTCAACCCGGTTTCCGACACGTCATTCCGGGAACGGCTCATGGCCGAGTCCAAGCTGACGAACCTCACCAGTGCGAGCGCCGACGGCTACAACATCCAGACCAACGGCAACGGCAAGGGCATGGGCGGCACGTGCACCGCCGACTCCGGCGGGCCGCTGTTCTATGGCGGGATAACGTCCAACCTCATCACCGGCATCACCTCGTTCAACCACAACCGGTACTGCAAGGGAACGAACTTCTCGTACCGCACGGACCGGCAGGATGTGATCGACTGGATCACCAAGACCGCCGGGATCCCGGCCGCGGATATCGTCGTGAAGGCGCCGTAGGCCGGCCCCTGGTGCCCATCAAATTACACTCTTGGCATACGGGTTACCATAGGGTAACTTAGCCGAGGGCGGCCTCCGATTCCCCAGGTTGGTAGCCGCCCACGGACAAGCCCCGCACCGTCTCTTGATCAATGGTGCGGGGCTTTTTCGCGCTGAGCGGGCGCTAGGCCAGAAGCTCAGCCACAGCCTTCACTGCCACCGTCCGCAGTGCGTACACGGGGCCGAACACCGGCCGCTTCGGCAGCAGGGGCTCTGGCGCCGGATGGTCGTGGACACCCGGCAGGGGAATGCGGGGCGGGGTGATGCGCTGCCACGCCCACGGCAGGAAGTAGGTGCGGGCCCAGGCCAGGTCCCCGGCCCTGGCATCGCGCCAGTTGCTGTGCGGCAGGGCCTTTGGCTCCAGCGGCTGCAGCGAATGCTGCACCTGCAGAGTGTCCAGCACCTGCATGGCGATGGTGTGGTGGCCCAGCGGCGAGAAGTGCAGCCGGTCCGGATCCCACATCCGCGGATCCCTGAGCCCGGGCAGCGTCCACAGGTCCACCAGCAGACAGTCATGCGCCGCAGCGACAATCCGGATGTTCTCGTTGAAGATGGCTATCCGCGAGCGGCTCCGCCCCAGGATGGGCGTGCGCCGCCAGTCCGGTCCGGCGAACAGCATGATGGTGGCGCCGGTGCCACTTAGCCGTTCCACTCCGGCCTCCAGCTTGGCCGCCAGCTTGTCCGGGTCGGTCCGGTGGAACACCATGTCGTTCCCGCCGGCCGACAGCGTGATCAGATCAGGCTTCAGCTCCATTGCCGGATCGGTCTGCTGGTCAAGGATCTGGTCCAGCAGCAGGCCACGGATGGCCAGATTGGCGTAGGCAAAGTCTTTCCGCTCCGCGCTGAGCTCCTCTGCCACCCGGTCCGCCCAGCCCCGGAGCCCTCCGGCGCAGCGTTCCTCGGGGTCGCCGACGCCCTCGGTAAACGAATCTCCGATTGCCACATACCGGCTCCAGGGGTGTGGGGCCGTTGCGTCCGCAGCGAAGTTCCGGGGTCCAAAGTGGCCGATGTTTTTCATCGCCTCGTCCTCTCCCTTACGCCCCTGGCGCGGTACGCCTGTGGCGTTATCCAAGCAACGTTCGAACCCTGCGCGAAATTCCTGAAAAGTTCCTCCTTTCGTGAAAAATTTCCGCCCGGCCTAGGAATTGGCAACCGGCTCGCCGCAAGCCAAACCGGGTTGGCACAACCCGTAGGCCATAGGCTCCCCCGGTGTTAGATTCAAGGTGCTTGCGCCCCTCTGACCTGCAAGGAGTCTCCAAAATGCTCATCGGCGGCCTTCCGGCTCACATTCTTCTGGTCCACGGCGTCGTCGTATTCGGGCCGCTCGCCGGCCTGGCCGCCGTCGTCTATGGACTGGCCGGCCGGACCCGCCGATATCTCGCCTGGCCGCTGGGCGTGCTGGCACTGATCCTTGCCCCGATGGCGCTCATCACCGCGCAGGCCGGAGAGCAGCTGCAGGCGACCCGGGGTGCCACCGACGCCATCCAGGCCCACGCCCGGCAGGGCGACATCCTGAAGATCGCCGCCGTCGTCTTCTTCGTTGTTGTGGTGCTGCTGCTCGCCGCGACGTTCGCGCCGCTGGCCGAGCGGATCCCGGCGCTGGTTTCACTGCAGCGCTCCCGTCCGGCCCGCATCGCGGCCCTTACCCTGGGCGTGCTCGCCGGCCTCTTCGTCATTTACCAGAGCGTCATCACCGGTCATTCCGGCTCGTTCTCCGTGTGGGGCGGGTAGTTCCGGGGTCGCCTTACGCGGTGCTCTGGCCGCGTTCGGCAGGAATCCCGGACTTATCCAGCGACCGTCCAGCGGGTCCCCCAAGCTGGCCCCAGCTTTCCCCAAGGCTCGCGGGACAGAGTTGCCTCACTCGCACAGGCCGGCTATCACGGGCAACTGATGGCAGGTTTAGGCGCCGGGCTCGCAATGTCCCCCATGCATTCCGGGCCCGGCGGAAAGGTCCACCGTCGGGCTCAGCCTTTCGTGAGGCCAGTTACCCAACCCTGCCCAGCGACACCGTCAGGTCCGTCCGCGCCGCCGAGTGGTCCCTGTTCTGCGCCACCATCACGATTGCGTACAGGCCCTTGCGCAACTGCCCGCTGCCGGTCCGGGTAAAGCCGTTCGACTCATAGAACACCCCGGCCGCCGCGAGTACCTGATCCGCGCCGCCGGGAACCGTCAGCAGCGCGGTCCACGCTCCGTCGGAGCCGCCTGAGCCCTGCAGCTGGCCGGGCGGAACAGGAATGTCAGCCGGCCAGCCGGCGGGTAAGGACGGAACGGTGCCGGCACCCTCTCCGCCTTCACCGCCACCGTCTGAACCCCGACGTCGGCCGCCGGCCTGAGCAGGCGCCGTGCCCGCCGTCGTACTCCCGTTGACGGAGGACGACGGCGGGACGGGAGCTGAACGCTGCTCCGCTACCTGCGGCGTCGTTACCTGCGGCGCCGGGCTGCAGCCGCCGAGCGCGGCAGCGGCGAGGACCGTCAAAGCGAGTCCCCGCCACAGAACCAAAGAGCGGTTCACGGGAGCCGGCCGCCAGCCACGGTAAGGGTCACCACGGCGACGGTGCCAGGGCCGCCGCGTTGCCCGTGCCCTCGCCGTTAACCAGGAACGGCAGGTGCCAGAGGTCGTTCGGCACGATCGGATCGCCCGGCATCACGTTCTCCGGAAAGATGTACTCGAACACCGGGGCAATGTACTGCCCCGGCTGGAGCCCGTTGGCCCGGGTGGGCGCGTTCTTGAAGCACATGTCCAGCGCGGCCTGGTTGATGGTGGTGGTGGTGACGTTCACCGGCGTGGGCAGGCACAGGCTGCGCACGCCCACCCGGACGGTCCGGTCCGGCTGGCTCAACAGCCCGTTGGGCGCCTTCGTGGCACGAAGCCGGGCCCGCTGCGGCTGGGCCCCGGTGTTCTGCGTGGTGATCCCGCCGGTGGGGCCGCTGATGGGAACGCCGTTCTCGCCGGTCATCTCAAACGGCGTGATCCAGCGGTTGCGCACCGAGCCGTCGGGGTTGCGGTCCTCGTAGTAGATGTCAACGGCGGTCTTGACGTCCGTGGTCTCGGCCTCGAGGAACATCCGGTCCTGGGTTTCCTGGGCTGCGCCGTTGGCCGCCGTCGCCAGCGGATCCGCGGTGCCGACGCCGAACTCGCCGATGGCCAGGTAGCTGGGCTGGGTGCCGGGCTGGGTGTAAATGCCCAGGTTGGCCTCCACGGTGTGTGCCGAGATGTAGTCCTCGGTGCCGTGGACGAGCGTACCCGAGTAATCCACGGTGTCCCCCACCTCGAACGGCGCCTGCTGCGACGCGTCCGGGCCCGTCGTCGGAAGTCCGGTGAAGCCCGGCATCACATACTGCGAGCAGTACTTCTGGCCGGCCGCCGGGGCGCTGAGTTCGCCGCTGGCCGGCAGGGCAACGCCGGCGATGCTGAAGTTGCGGCAGCCGGGGGCGAGCGGCCGGTTCTTCTGCGGGCAGAGCGGATCGTCCTTCACGTGGGGATCCGTCCGCGGGACACACATGGGGTAGCCGGTGCCGGCGTGGATTGTTGGATTGTCCTGGTCCACGCTGAAGCGGTTGTCGGGCGACTGTCCGTTGCTGAACCGGCCGGTGTCCGCGCCTGCGCTGTCGTGCAGGCCGGCGATCTTGGGGTCGTTCAGCTGCACGGTGACGGTGCCGCCGGCCGCGTTGGCGATTTTCAGCGCGCCGTTGGCGTAGTCAATCCCGGTGATTTCACCGCGGCCGGTGTTGGCCGACTGCTGGGAGACGAAGGCCAGGCCGGCGATGTGCTTCGTTCCGACGGTGTTGCCCACGGCCCTCAGTTCCAGGCCGTCGGTGCCCAGCGGCGCGCTGCCGCCGGTGCCGCGGACGAAGTCGGCCCAGCTCAGCGTGTTGGCCGGCATCTGGACGATGAGGTTGCAGGGGATGGTGACGACGACGCCGTTAATGGTGACGGCGCCGCCGAAATCAGCCGGGTCCGCCGTGGGGCAGGCAGCGCCGTCCACGGTGGCGTTGCGGGCAAGGCCGGTGTCGTCGAAGCCGTGCAGCTGCGCCGCGGGGACAGAGAAGGCCGGGGTGGCCAGCGTGGGAACCACCCACGGGGAGACGATTCCCTTGGGCGGCTTGGCTGTCCCGCCACCGCCGCCCTTGGCCAGGGCTGTGCCCACACCGCCGGTGGCGATCAGGCCGGCGGCGGCGCAGAGAATAGTAACTTTTCGAAGCGTGGTGGGCCGAACGTTGGTGGTCCTCATGGCTGGTCCTTTCGGAGGTGCCGTTGTTCCTGGACGGAACTGTTCCAGGGCGGGACAGTTCGTGTGCGGGACGTGCAGGAACGGGTTCCTGCGCTCATGAGGGGCGTCGCAATGCGGTGATGACATGCTCTGGTGCGTGGCCCGCCCGTGGTGCGGGCCGACGTCGGACGTTGTTTTTGCCGGGGCAGCAAAGGCAACATTTGGTTGCCGAGGCCAACCATCTTCCCCGGCGGTTGGGAAAAACCTGTGCCACTGCTTGGTTCTTCCCCCCGGCTGGGTGGTGGTCCCCCACCGGCCTGAGGCCCCCAAGAAATTCCCAACACAGCCGCTCTAGGTTTCTGCCATTCGGGCCGGCCGTTGCGGCGGGCAACTAATTCAGGGGAGGAACGCCATGGACAACCATGGACTATTTGAGGTGCGGCCACGGTCTCAAGCGGCGCCGCCGGCATGGGTCATCGGCACCATTCTGCTGGGCATTCTGGCCGCGCTGGCACCGCTGCTGTTTTCATCGGGTCCGGCCACCGCGAAGGTGAGCGCCGCCGTCACCTACGTGCCGCAGACCCGCACGTACTACATCGCGGCGAACGAGGTTGAGTGGAACTACGCTCCCTCGGGCAAGAACCAGATCACCGGCGAAGCCTTCGACGAGGACGCCTCAGTGTTCACCAAACAGGGGCCGGACCGGATCGGCAGCACGTACATCAAGTCCCTCTACCAGGCCTACACCGACGCCACGTTCAAGACCCTCAAGAAGCGGACGCCCGCCGAGGAGCACCTGGGCTACCAGGGCCCGGTGATCCGCGGCGTCGTCGGGGACACCATCAAGGTGATCTTCAAAAACAACCTGGACCGGCCGGCGTCGGTCCACGTCCACGGCGTGTTTTACGACAAGAGCAGCGAGGGCGCCCCCTACGCGGACGGCACGTCCGGCGCTGCAAAGAACGACGACGGCGTGGCCCCCGGTGCCACGTACACCTACAGCTACGAGGTGCCCGAGCGCGCCGGCCCCGGACCCATGGACGGCAGCTCCGTGATGTGGATGTACCACTCCCACACCGACGAGGTGGCCGACGACTACTCGGGACTCGTGGGCCCCATGGTGATCACCAAGGCCAGCGCGGCCCGCGCGGACGGCACCCCGAACGACGTCGACCGCGAGTTCTTCCTGCAGTTCAAGGTCAGCGATGAGAACGCCAGCCCGTACCTGGAGCGCAACATCGCCAAGTTCACCGGCAAGCCTTCCACCGTGAATACCGACGATGAGGACTTCGGCGAGAGCAACCTCATGCACTCCATCAACGGCTACGTCTACGGCAACGAACCGGTGGAAGCCCTGACCATGAAGAAGGGCGAGCGGGTGCGCTGGTACCTGATGGGCATGGGCACTGAGGTGGACCTGCACACGCCGCACTGGCACGGCAACACAGTGACGGCACTCGGCATGCGCACGGACGTGGTCAACCTCCTGCCGGCCAGCATGGTGGTGGCAGACATGGTCCCGGATGACGTGGGAACCTGGCTGTTCCACTGCCACGTCAACGACCACATCAGCGCCGGCATGATCACCCGCTACCGGGTCCTCAACGCCGACGGCACCGAAGGCGGGGTGACCCAAGCGGCTCCTGACCACGCCGCGACCCACTAGCCTCCCCTCCCTCTAGGCCCAACTGACTGGCAGTTGTTGTCGTTATGAACGCCCGTAACGACAACAACTGCCAGTCAGTTGGGCTGCGGCGTGTGGAACAATCGAAGAGCCCTTTGAAAGGAGCCCTCCACCCATGCGGCAGCCGGACCAGGGACAGCGGGTACCCGCCGGCCACGGGACGCCAGCATGGTGGGCCCGCGCGCTGCGCAACTCCCCCGCCACCCTCACTTTCGTTGTCCTCTTCTGGGCCGCCGGCGCTCTGTCCGCCAGCATCCGCTCCGGGCCGCCACCATTCCTTCTGCCCCACGTGGCGGCCACCTCACAGTCGGTGCCGGACCACTGGTACGCGCTGCTGCTCTCCGCCGTCTGGGAGCGGGACCTTGCTGGCTACGTGGTGGGCACACTCGTGGTGCTTCTCGCCGGGCTGCCGCTCGAACGCCGCCTGGGATCCCTGAAGTTCACGTTGGCCGCGATCGGTGGGCACGTGCTGGGGATCGTGGCGACGCTCGGGTTCCTCGCGGCCGCCCGCGGCCTGATGGGGAGCTGGATCCGCGACCTGAGCGGGCACTTCTTTCTGGGGCCAAGCGCCCTAGCCTGTGCGGCCGCTATGGGTGCCACGGCTTCTCTCCCCACCCTGTGGCGGCGCCGGATCCGCGTGGTTCTCCTCGCCGTACTGCTGCTGTTTGCGATGTACGCCGGCGGCTTCGAGGACCTGGTCCGGCTCGGCGCTGCCGCGGCGGGAGGGCTGCTGGGCCCGGTGCTGCAGGGCCGCCGGCCGCGCTTCGGCAGGCCCGCTGTCTCCCGGCACGAGGCCCGGATCCTGGTGGCACTGCTCCTGACGGTCGCGGCGATCGGACCGGTGGTCGCGGGACTGGCGCCACACGCTGTCGGGCCTCTTTCCGTGCTCAAGTTCCTGTTCACCAACATCCAGCCGGTGGACCCCGCCGCGCTGCAGGCATCCTGCTCCCGACCGGCCGGCCTCAGGGACTGTGCCGCCGCCCAGCTGCAGCTGCGGGCAGGCGCAGGTGGAATCTTCATGGCAATCCTGCCGTCGTTCCTGCTGCTCCTGTTCGCCGACGGCCTGCGGCGCGGCCGGCGGTTCGCGTGGGCGGGCGCGCTCCTGATCCAGGCCTCGCTGTCCCTGCTGGCGGCCGTCACCATCGCCGGCGTGCTGCTGCCGCCGCCTCCGGGTTCAGCCGCCCGCGAGGGTGTGGGCGGGATCGAGCTGTCCGGCTACTCGCACCCGCTCAGCCTGGTGCTCCCGATGCTCCTGCCCGTTTTGCTGGTGCTGCTCCTGTGGGCCGGTCGGAACCTGTTCCCGGTGCAGGCTCCGCGCGGAACATACCTGCGGCTGGCGCGCCGGGTGGTCATTGCCCTGGTTCTGCTGAGCGTCGTTTATGTGGGCCTGGGCCTGGCTTTGGCGGAAGGTTTCTCCCCCGTGCCCGGCCTGCCTCAGCTTCTGGCCGACATCCCCGACAGGTTCCTTCCCCTTGGCTTCCTGGTGGACCGCTCCCCGGCCTTCTTCCCCGAAAGCACCGCCGCCGTCGTCCTTTACGAAAGCATCGGCGTCGTATTCTGGGCGTGGACCGGAGCACTGCTGCTCCGGACGTTCCTGCGTCCGGCCCACGGCCGGCACAGCGCGGACGAGGAACGGGCCCGGCGCATCCTCAAGTCGCACGGCGGCGGCTCGCTCTCCTGGATGACCACGTGGAGCGGGAACAGCTACTGGTTCACTTCTGGGTCGAGCTTCGTCGCCTACCGCGTGCTCAGCGGGGTGGCCGTGGCGCTCGGGCCGCCCGTAGGTCCGCGGACCGAACGGGAAGCCGCTTTCACGGACTTCGCCCGGCACTGCCAGTTCAGCGGGTGGACGCCGTGCTTCTACTTCGTGTCCGAAGAGCTCCGTGGCATGGCCGGATCGCTGGGGTGGGGCTCGGTGCAGGTGGCGCAGGAAACCGTGCTGCGGCTGGACGAGGTGTCCTTCCGCGGCAAGAAGTTCCAGGACATCCGCACCGCGCTGAACCGGGCGTCGAAGGCAGGCATCCGCGCCGAATGGACCACGTTTGTCCAGGCGCCTCTTGCTGTCCAGGCGCAGATTGAGGCGATTTCCGAGGAGTGGGTGGCGGACAAGAAGGTCCCGGAGATGGGCTTCACACTGGGGAGCCTGGACGAACTGGACGACCCCGAAGTCCGCTGCCTGCTCGCGATCGATGCTGACCACACCGTGCACGCGGTGGCGTCGTGGCTGCCCGTGTACCGCAACGGATACGTGGTGGGCTGGACGCTCGACTTCATGCGGCGGCGCGGCGACGGGTTCCGGGCGAGCATCGACTTCCTCATCGCCTCCGCCGCGCTGAGCCTGCAGGACGAGGGCTGCGAATTCATGAGCCTGTCCGGGGCGCCGCTGGCACGGGTGCCTGCTTCGTCCGTTGCTGCCTCAGCCGAGGCAAACGGCGCCCTGGACCGGATGCTCGACTGGCTCGGCGCAGCGCTGGAACCGGTGTACGGGTTCAGGTCCCTGCTGGCGTTCAAGGCGAAGTTCAAGCCGGACTACGAGCCCATGTACCTGCTGTATCCGGACGCGGCGGCCCTGCCCGCGATCGCCAACGCCATCACCCGGGCGTACTTGCCGTCGATCAACCTGGGCCAGGGCCTCACCCTGGTGCGCGGCCTGCTCACCCGCCGCTGACCCAACTAGGTAGCACTTCAAGGCGTTCCCAGCGCTGAGAACGCCCTCAGCTGCTACCTAGTTGGGCTTGCCGGCCTACTTGAGTGCGAAGCCCGTGTGCCGTTCCAGCGCGTCGACCAGTTCGGACTGAAACGCCACGTTCTTCACGGCCGGATGGGATTCCCGGCGCTGCTGGTGGAACCAGTACCCTCCGGATACGTGATCATCAGCAGACGACCGGGTGGCCAGCCACACCTGCGTGGCGTGCCCCAGCTCCAGGTCATCGGGCGCGCTGCGGCCGCCCATCCGGGTTGGTACCCAGCCCGGATCGACGGCGTTGCTTTCTACGTCGGGCCATCGGTTGGCCACCGCGGCCGCGAGCGCCGTGACATACAACTTGCTGTCCGAGTAGGCCGCCGGCCGCCTGGCCGCATCCGTCCAGTCGATGCCTGCAAGGTCGGGAGTGCCGGACCGGTGCATGCCGCTGCTGAGGTAAACAATGCGCCGCGGCCGGGCCATGAGCGCGGTCATGAGGTACGGCGCGACCGTGTTCACCGCAAAGATCTGGTTGCCGCTGTACACGCCGGCGTTATGGATGACGGCATCGAACGGGCCAAACTGGCCGGCCTGTTGCGCCACCCCTTCCGTCTCGATGAGGTCGGCAAGATCCCCGACGACGGTCCCCACAGCCTGGTCCCTGACCGCGCCGGCACTTGCGAGGCGGGACTCATCCCTGGCGTGCAGCACCACTTCGTGGCCCTGCTGGAGCAGCGCCCGGGCAGCATTCAGGCCGAGTCCGCCGGCAGAGCCGGTGATGAATATTCTCGCCACTGTTTCACAGTAGCCGGGGCACCCTGCGTCTGGCAGGCACTGACAGGGCCTCCCTCCGCGGCCGCGGTCTCAGTAGGCTGGATGTGAACCAATCCCGTGCTGTCCGCCACAGTCGGGAAGAGACTTGGGGGTCCCTGTGGTTACCCCTTTCAGCAGGGTCTGCCTCACGCCACGGCGATGGGGTTTAGTAGATGAAAGAAACGGCCGATCCCGTCATCTGCGGCCCGTTCCACCACACCGACAAACAGGAGAACCATGCCTACCGTCAACGCTTACGCCGCGCCCTCCGCTTCCGAGGACCTCATCCCCACCACCATCGAACGCCGTGAAGTGGGCCCGCGTGACGTCCTCATCGAAATCAAGTTCGCCGGCATCTGCCACTCGGACATCCACACGGTCCGTGGCGACTGGGGCCCGCAGCAGTACCCGCTCACACCCGGCCACGAAATTGCCGGCTTCGTCACGGAGGTCGGCTCCGAAGTGACGCGCCACAAGGTGGGCGACCGGGTGGGCGTCGGCTGCATGGTCAACTCCTGCAAGGAGTGCGCCAACTGCCTCGCCGGCGAGGAGCAGTACTGCCTCAAGGGGATGACCGGCACGTACGGCGCCGTCGACCGCGACGGCACCATCACCCAGGGCGGCTACTCCACCCACGTTGTGGTGACCGAGGACTTCGTCGTCACCATTCCCGAGGGCATCGAGCTCGACGTCGCCGCTCCCCTGCTGTGCGCCGGCATCACCACCTTCTCCCCGCTGAAGCGCTGGGGCGCCGGCCCCGGCAAGAAGGTCGCCGTCGTCGGCCTTGGCGGTCTCGGCCACATGGCCGTCAAGCTGGCGCACGCCATGGGCGCCGAGGTCAGCGTGCTGTCCCAGTCGCTCAAGAAGCAGGAAGACGGCCTGCGCCTGGGCGCGGACCACTACTACGCCACGAGCGACGCCGGCACCTTCGAGACCCTCGCCGGCAGCTTCGACCTGATCATCAACACGGTCAGCGCCTCGATTGACATCAGCTCCTACCTGCAGCTGCTGTCCCTCGACGGCACGCTGGTCAACGTTGGTGCCCCGGCCGAGCCGCTCCCGGTCAACGCGTTTGCGCTGATCGGCGGACGCCGCGCCTTCGCCGGTTCCATGATCGGCGGCATCCGCGAAACCCAGGAGATGCTCGACTTCTGCGCCGAACACGGCATCGGCGCCGAGATCGAGGTCATCCCGGCTGACAAGATCAACGAAGCCTACGAGCGCGTCCTCGCCTCGGACGTGCGCTACCGCTTCGTGATTGACACCGCCACCCTCTAAGGCGATTAACGCCCGACGGCGGGCCGGTCCCTTAGGGGGCCGGCCCGCCGTCGTCCGTTCCACCCCGGGGCAGCGGACAGACGACACCAATTACGAAACTTTCAGGAACATACGTGACCCAAGACCTCACCGGCTCCGAAACACCCACTCACACCCCGCGCGGTAACTCAGCCACCCGCTCCGGCGCAGCCAATCCACCGGCCAGCACCACACGGATCCCGCGGGCAGGCCTGCTCATCCTGGCCATGGCCGGCTTCACCGCCGTCACCACCGAACTCCTGCCGTCCGGGCTGCTCCCCCAGATCAGCCGCGAGCTGGGCGTGGAGGAATCGGCCGTCGGCTCGCTGACCGCTGCCTACGCCGCCGTCATCGTCATCACGGCACTCCCCCTGTCGAGGTTCCTCGGTGCGCGGATGCCCCGCAAGACCCTGCTGATCGTGACGGTGCTTGCCTTCGCGCTGAGCAACGTGCTGCTGGCCGCCAGCCCCAACCTGAGCCTGGCCATTGCCGCCCGGCTCCTCGGCGGTGTGGCCCACGGCCTGCTCTGGTCCAGCATGGCCCCCTACGTTGCACGGATCGTGCCGGCGCATTCCGTTGGCAAGGCCATGGCGATCGTGTTCAGCGGCAACAGCTTCGCCCTCGCGGTCGGCGCTCCGCTCGGGACGATGATGGGGGCCGTGCTCTCGTGGCGCGCCTCTTTCCTTGTGCTGGCCGGCGTCGCGGTGCTTCTCGCGTTGCTGGCAATTCGCTTACTGCCTCCGGCTTCGGACGCCGACCGGGAGTCGGCGCCGTCAATGCGCGCAGCCATGGCACTGCCCGGTGTCATCGCGGTCGCGACCGCCTGGCCGCTGCTGCTCCTGGGCCACTTCGCCCTGTTCACCTACATCGCCCCCTTCGTCCTGGCCGCGGGCCTGCCCAGCAGCGCCACCGGCATCTCACTGTCCGTCATCGGCGTCGCCAGCCTGGTGGGCATCTGGATTGCCGGCCTCACGGCGGACGCCCGTCCCCGGGGCTCGGTCCTGACCGGGGTGGCACTGCTCCTGGCCAGCTTTGCCCTCCTGCCTTGGCTCGGCGGGACGTGGACGGGGGCACTCGCGCTCCTGACCCTCTGGGGCATCACCTTCGGCGCCACCGGCATCTACAACCAGGCAGCGATTCTCCGCGCGGGTGGGGAGCACAAGGACGCCGCCAACGGACTTGCCGTGGTGACCATCCAGTTGGGCATCGCCGTCGGTGCGGCGTACGGTGCCCTGGCCCTGAACACCGTCGGCGCGCTGCTGGTGCCACTCGCGGCGGCAGTTCCGCTGGCGGTGGCCCTGGTGATCATCTTCGCCAGCCGCCACCGCGGGTACCCTGCCGGTCCGCGCGAGGTGCGTCTGTCCCGTCCACCCAAGTAACTCGCAGTTGTTGTCGTTTTGAGGGCTGAAAACGACAACAACTGCCAGTCAGTTGGGCTGCGTCAAACTCTTGCGCAGATCTTGTGGCTACAGTGCCCGCCTCTTGAGGCTGGTGCCTCACGATCCTTTCACAGCATCGTGTGGCGTCAACGAGGAGGTCCGATGGAGTCGGTGCGGCGGAGCAGCAGGACGGAGACGGAAGCCGTAGGCGCCTTCTGGCGGTGGTGGTCCGTCGCAGGAGCCGGCCTGATCACGGCAGCCGTCATGAGCGGCGTTTACGGCGACCTCCCGGAAATCATCGGCGCCATGGTGATGGCGATTCACCCCGAACTCAACTGGGAGACCGGCCCGGGTACCCGATCGCGGCACCGACTCTGCGTCACGGGCGGTGGCGACCCCCGGCTGCGCGTCCTGGCCGAGCGGTGGCGGCGGGCGGCTCCCGCGTCCACTGAGGCCTGGGAATTCGCCGCAGCCAGGGAGCCTCAACCCGGCATGGCCACTGGCACCCTCGAAGGCCTGGCGGAACCGGTGGACCTGGGGCGGGCCAGGATTACGGTGGACTGGGACGAGAGGAGCGCCCTGGCCGAACTCACGGTTTACCACCCGGCCTTCACGGGCATGGGCACCAACGACTGCCGGCAGGCAGGCCGCCTGCTGGTGGACTGGCTGATCGGCGAGGACGATGTCCAGCGGTGGGTCGGCGCCATCAACGTGGCCCGGACCGATCCCCGCGACAGCCAGCCAGCCGCCGTCGTGCCTGAATTTTTTCACGCGGTGGCCGCCCGGAACTCGGATCCCCGCTGGACGATGCGGGAGGCCAAAACATCCTCGGGGCACCGTGTGATTGTCTGCGCGCTGAGGCCCTTGCGATGGATCGATCACCCGCTGCTGGACCTGCACACGGCTGTCCGGATCAGCTACCGGCGGACCGGAAATGACGGCCTGCCGGACGATGGCCTGCCGGACGGGGAAGCACTGCTAGGACTGCTCCACCTCGAAAAGAACCTGGACGCGGTGCTCGGCGCGCGCGGCACGCTGGTGGCCTCAGAGACGTCCAACGGACTCCGCGTTCTGCACTACTACACCGACTCCGAGGACCAGAACGGACGTGACAGCTTCGACCGCTTCGCCCGGGACCGGCAAGAAGTCCAGGTGGCCCACACCGGCGATCCGGGGTGGGGCCGGGTGCAGAAATTTATCTAGGGCATACGAACGGCAGCCGGATCCGGGTTCTGGGGGGAATGCTCGCGGGTCCGGCTGCCATGCCCCGCTGGGTTCGAACTGGCGCGTTCCGCCGTCGGGGACAGGTTGATTTTGGGCGCGTGGACTTGGAAAAAGCATGGACGATGTGCCAGTCGTCGTGCCTCCGGCCACCCGATCTGGGGGTAGCATTCAAGCGCCAACTACCACTTCTCTTTTGGCCAGGGCCGGACGATAATTAAATCGATCACCGGAGCTGGGCCGGCGGCGGTGTCGCCTGTCTGAGACCAAGGCGGCCCCCCCAGCCGCCGCCGTCCCTTTATTTCAGCCGCCGCCCTTCCAAACCCGCCGTCCTCGACAGGCGCAATAGTGCGTCCTATGGTGATGCAATGAGCGATGTTCCAGCCGCCGATGCTCCGGCGCCTGAGCAGGACAAAAGCACCAGGGACGGCCTGGCCGACGCACTTTCGCCCGTTGTCGCCCCTGAAAATACCGATGAGGAGCGCCTCAGGGAGACCGGGTCCGACCAAGCGGCGGGCGAGCGCGAAGCAGCGGACTGATGAGCGAGGTTATAAACCGCCTGGCGGCGGCGCTGGATGCCCACGACCTCGAGGCGGCCGCGGCACTGTTTCATCACGACTACCGCAGCAGTCAGCCTGCCCACCCAGGCAGGGCCTTCGTTGGCCGTGCGCAGATGCATGCGAACTGGCAGGCAATATTCGCCGGGATTCCCGACATCCACACCGAGCTGGTTGGTTCAGTCGATGACGGGAACACCACATGGAGCGAATGGGACTGGACCGGAAACCGCGCAGACGGGCAGCCGTTCCGGGCCCGCGGAGTGATCCTCTTTGAAATCACCGGAGGCCTGATAACGGCGGGCCGGCTCTACATGGAGGAGCTCGAAAACGACGAGGAAAGCATCGAGGCAGCCGTGCACTCCATGTCCGGGCGGACGCCGGACAAGCCACAGGGGTGACGCGCCGCAGCGATCGACTGTGGGCCCGGGATTCGACAGGCTCAACCAGCGGGGACCAGCCTCAGGCGTGGGTGGGCTCCTCCACCAGCGCCGTGGCAATGCTGTCCGCATCCTCCAGCGCGGCCAGGTAGCGCTCGGCGTCGAGGGCCGCCGCGCAACCGGTTCCGGCGGCGGTGATGGCCTGGCGGTAGCGGTGGTCCACGGCGTCCCCGCAGGCGAAGACGCCGCTCAGGTTGGTGCACGTGGTGGGCGAATCCACCTTGATGTACCCCTCGCCGTCGAGCTCCACCTGCCCGGCCACCAGCTCGGTGCGCGGCACGTGCCCGATCGCCACGAAGAGCCCGGTGGCGGGCTGGTGGCGGGTTTCGCCGCTGCGCGTGTCCGTCAGCGTGACACCGCTGACCTTGCCGTCGCCGTGGATGGCCGTGACGGCCGAGTTCCAGGCGAACGTGATCTTCGGGTTGTCCTTGGCGCGCTGCGCCATGATCCGGGAGGCGCGCAGCTCACCCTTCCGGACGACGACGGTCACGGACTTCCCGAAGCGGGTCAGGAAGGTGGCCTCTTCCATGGCGGAATCGCCGCCGCCCACCACCATGATGTCCTGGTCGCGGAAGAAGAAACCGTCGCAGGTGGCGCACCAGGAGACGCCGTGGCCGCTGAATTTCTTTTCCTCGGCCAGCCCGAGTTCCTTGTATGCGGAGCCGGTGGCCAGGATGACAGCCGGGGCCTGGTACGTCTCGCCCGCACCGGTGACCACGCGCTTGAGGTGACCCTTGAGCTGAACGGAAGTGGCGTCGTCGAACACCACCTGCGCGCCGAACTTTTCGGCCTGCTGTTGCAGGCCGTCCATGAGCTCCGGGCCCTGGACGCCCTCTGGAAAGCCCGGGAAGTTCTCCACCTCGGTGGTGTTCATCAGTGCGCCGCCGGCCGTGACCGCACCCGCCAGGACCAGCGGTTTCAGGCCGGCCCGTGCCGCGTAGATGGCCGCGGTGTATCCGGCCGGGCCGGACCCGATGATGATGAGCTGTTCGGTGCTGACCTTGTCAGCGTTGGCCTTCTCGGTGCCGGCGTTCTCGGGCTTGGCGTTCTTGTTCACTGCTGGCTCCTTCTCTTCGGGCTCATTCACGGGAAGCTGTTACTGGGCGTCGACGTGGCGCGCGGGCAGCAGCTCGGTGACCAGGGCTTCGATGCGGGTGTGGATCTCGTCGCGGATGGGCCGCACGGCATCGATGCCCTGGCCCGCGGGGTCCTCCAGCACCCAGTCCTCGTAGCGCTTGCCCGGGAAGTACGGGCACTCGTCGCCGCAGCCCATGGTGATCACGACGTCGGACTCCTTGACCGCCTCGGTGGTGAGGATCTTGGGGACCTCGGCGGACATGTCGATGCCGACTTCGGCCATGGCCTTCACCGCGGCCGGGTTCACTGCCTCCGCGGGCTGCGAGCCGGCGGAACGCACCTCGATTGCGCCCCGGGACAGGCTGGTGAGGAACGCCGCCGCCATCTGGGACCGGCCGGCGTTGTGCACGCAGACGAACAGGACGGAGGGCTTCTTGGCGGGGTCAGCGGTCATGGTGTTCTCCTAGGCTGGTGGTCTGTATGGCGAGATTGCGGAAAGAAGCGCCTGCCCGCCCACAGCGCCGCTTACACAAGTGCAACAAGTGTGGGCAGTTCAATCAAGAGCAGGATCAAGGGCGGTGCGTCCGTGCAGGCAGGACAGGCCTGCCCGTCGTCCGGGGCGGGCAGGCGCGTGGATGTTCTGGTGTGCCGGAGCGGTCAGCAGCAATCCTGGCCGTCCTCGCAGCACTCGTCGTCGCAGCAGCCGGTGCTCATCCCTTCACCTCCTCCCCTTTGCTAGCGGGATTGGTCTTTGGCCAGCGGATGCTCGTTGACCGGCTCAAGAGCCGGCTCGTCCACCGCCGGCTCAAGCGCCGGCGCCGCCGGGTACAGGGCACGCACGAGCACAAATCCCACGGCACCGCCGAGCAGCTGGGCCAGGACGAAGGCGGGCGCCGACGCCGGGGCGATGCCCGCGAAGGTGTCCGTGATGGTCCTGGCTATGGTCACGGCGGGGTTGGCGAAGCTGGTGGAACTGGTGAACCAGTAGGCCGCGGTGATGTAGCCGCCGACGGCGAAGGCCACCCGGTCCGTCCTGCCCGAGCGGAGGGTGCCGAACACAATAACCAGCAGCCCCGCCGTCGCCATAACTTCGCCCAGCCAGAGCCCGGCGCCGGCCCGTTCGTGGCTTGAGAATGTCACCGCGTCCAGCCCGAACATCAGGTTGGCCAGAACAGATCCGGCCAGGCCGCCCGCTAACTGGGCCGCGATCAGCCCCGCCGCGGTCCGGGTGTCCAGCACGCCCAGCACCCGCTCGGCGAGGGTCACCACCGGATTGAACGACGCCGACACCGGCTGGAGCGCCACAATCAGCGCGACCAGTGCCGCGCCCGTGGCGAGGCTGTTCTGCAAGAGCTGCAGCCCGACGTCGTCCGGCGACAGCCGCGACGCCATCATGCCGGAGCCGACGACGGCCATGACCAGAAACGCTGTCCCCGTGAACTCCGCAGCCGCGCGCCGTGCCAACGTGCTCATTTGCTGTGGCCCCCGATCAGGGTAGCCAGATTCGCCAGGGCATCGGTCCGCGCCCGGTAGTACACCCACACCCCGCGCTTTTCCCGCTCGAGGAGGCCGGCTGCGTGAAGGACCTTCAGATGGTGGCTGATGGTGGGCTGCGAAAGATCGAAAGCGCCGTTCAGGTCGCAGACGCAGGCCTCGCCACCCTCATGCGAGGCCACGAGCGACATCAGCCGCAGCCGCACCGGGTCCGCCAGCGCCTTGAGCAGCGGCGCAATGCCTTCCGCCTCGGTCGCGGACAGGGGTTCCCTGGACAGCGGCGAACAGCAGGCAACCGTCTGCACCGGGGTGAGTTCCAAATTCATAGACACACGTAAATATTTACACTCATCTATGTCTAAGGCAAGGTGCTTCCCACTGCTGAAGAGCTGGGGCGCCAATTACCGGCCGTCCGGTATCCATTGCTGGCCTCGGGTGCGGGGTCCACTATAGAGAGGAGCGGCAAGGCTCGCACCGGCCGTCAGCGCCCATGGCCGGACGGATCTAGGGGGCACCCATGGACAAGAGCGGTTCTGATTTTCCAAACCGGCGTGCTGTGCTGACGGCAGCCGGAATCGGGGCGGCCGGTCTTGCCGTTGCACCCCTCCTGTCCGCCTGCACCGGCGTACCCACAGTGGCTACGCCATCGGGTTCGGCCTCCCTGCTCCCGGCCCCTCCGGGACAGATCGCACCATTGCTGGACAAGCCAAAAGTCACAAATGCCCTGGCCCAGCTCGACGGATTGATCCGAAATGCTTTGGAACAGACCGGGCTGCCGGGAATGGCCGTGGCCGTGGTGCATCAGGACGAGGTGGTGTACTCCAAAGGCTTTGGGGTGCGGGAGGTCGGCAAACCGGAGGAGATAGGCCCCGACACGGTGTTCCAGTTGGCATCCGTATCCAAGCCCATGGCGTCCACGGTGGTGGCAGGGGTGGTGGGGCGGCGGGTGATCGACTGGAACGACCGCGTCATCGAACACAACAAGAACTTCGCGCTCAAGGATGACTACGTCACGCGGAATGCGACCTTTGCCGACCTGTTGTCGCACCGCAGCGGACTGAAAACAGGGTCGGGCGACCTGCTGGAAGACCTCGGATTCGATCGCGCGTACATCCTCGGGCACCTCAACCAGGAACCCCTCGACACGTTCCGGTCCAGTTACAACTACAGCAATTTCGGCTATACGGAAGGCGGCCAGGCAGCAGCCGACGCCATGAAAATGTCGTGGGAGGATCTGGCCGACGAGATTCTGTTCCGGCCGCTGGGCATGTCCGCCAGCAGTTACCGCCACTCCGCCTATGAGAAAGCATCAAACAGAGCAACCATTCATGTCCCGCTCGGGAACAAGGTGTGGGCAGCGAAACACCGCCGCGATGCCGATTCCGAGGCCCCGGCCGGCGGCGCGAGTTCATCGGTGCGGGACCTGGCCAAATGGCTCCGGCTGCAGCTCGGCAAAGGCAGCTACGAGGGCAAGCCCGTCATTGATGCGGCCGCCCTCCAAACAACCCACGTTCCCCATACGGTTTCGGGCCCGGCGTCGGCACCGGCCGCCCGGTCGCGTTTCTATGGGCTGGGCTGGAACGTCTCCTACGATGACCAGGCCCGCCTCCAGGTTGGACACTCCGGGGCATTCAACCTCGGTGCAGCCACCGCCGTCTCCATGCTTCCGGGTGAACAACTCGCAATCGTGGCGCTGACCAACGGGCGCCCGCAGGGAATTCCTGAAGCCGTCACGGCCGGCTTCCTGGATACTGCGCAGCACGGATCCCCCACAGTGGACTGGCTTACCTTCACCGCCGCCGTCTTCAAACAGATTGATGAGTCCGAGAAACCAAAGGTGGACTACACCAGGGCTCCGGCCGATGCTTCTCCGGCCAAGGCAAACAGTGCCTACACGGGCACTTACGGGAACTCCTACTACGGCCCCCTTGTGGTCCTCGAGCAGGGCGGCAGACTGGCCATGAAGATGGGACCCTCCGGCAGTCCCACGACATTCCCGCTGACGCACTTCGACGGCGGCACCTTCAGCTTTGAATCCATCGGAGAGAACGCCAATGGCCTGGCCGGTGCACTGTTTGCGGCACCAGTCCGCGGCACCTCGCCCAGCGTCACCTTGGACTTCTACGACAGAACCGGGCTGGGAACATTCAGGCGGACCTCAGAGGGCTAGAAGCGGGAACTGTTTCGTGCAACGATGCGGCATGACCAGCAGCACCGGCGCCAGTCCATGGCCGTCCCAGGCGAGATCAACACCGTGCCATGTTGTACTGCTCGGCGACTCGATCTTCGACAATAAGGCGTACGTCAATGACGGGCCCGACGTCGTGGAGCAGTTGCGCGGCGACCTCCCGGCGGGCTGGAACGCCACGCTGCTGGCGGTCGACGGCGACGTAATCGCCGGAGTCCGCCGCCAACTCATTGCCCTTCCCGACGACGCCACCCACCTTGTGGTCAGCGCCGGCGGCAATGACGCCCTCGGCTTCGCCGACCTGCTCGAAGCCCCTGCCCGCTCCGTGGCGGAAGCCCTGGACATGTTTGCCGACGCGCAGGCGCGGTTCGCCTCCGACTATGAATCGATGGCCGAAGCGCTTTCAGCGACGGGGCTGCCCGCAGCGGTATGCACCATCTACGACACACCCTCCTCCGGGCCCTTCTACCGGATGATCAGGACCGCCCTCACGGTCTTCAACGACTCCGTCACGCGGGCCGCGTTCTCCCGTGGCATCAGTTTGCTTGACCTCCGGCTCATCTGCAACGACGACGGCGACTACGCGAACGCGATTGAACCCTCCGTCCAAGGAGGCGCCAAAATCGCGTCGGCCATCACCGCACTGCTGGATGGAACACGCCAGGTGCCGCGGTCAGCGGTGGTCGGCGGCACCTGACTGCATGCGGCTGTGGGGCAATTCAAAACTAGCGGAGGGGGGCCGTCGAGTTGCGGACCACCAGCCGGGGCGTGCTGGTCACATCCGCAATGGGCGCGCCGGGATCGTTGAGCCGGTCAAGGGCCACACGTCCGGCAGTTGTTCCCAGCTCCACGGCATGCAAGTCCACCGAGGTCAGGTCGATGCCGCGCAGCCGGGCCGTCCGTGAATCGTCGTAGCCCACCAGCGACAGGTCCCCGGGAATCGCCAGCCCCATCGCATACGCGGCCTCGCGGACACCCAGCGCGAACTGGTCGTTGTGCGTGAACACGGCCGTCGGACGGTCCGGGCTGGCTAGCAGCTCCGCCGCCGCGCGCTCCGCAGCCTCCTGCGTGAAGTCGTCGGCCGCCACGGTTTGCGGGGTCAGGCCGGCGTCCCGCATCATCTGCTCGTACGTTTGCCGGCGGACGGTATGGCCGTCAAAGGGCGGCCCGGTCATGTGCGCAATCCGCGTGTGCCCCAGGCCGAGGAGGTGTTCGACGGCGGCCCTCGCCCCGGCGCGGTCGTCAGGGTAGACGCTGTCCACGCCCCGCACGCGGCGGGTGACGCTCACCACCGGGATGATCTGCGCCAGTTCCCGTACCCGCTCGTCGGGATCCAGCAGCGCCGCGGCAATGATGATCCCCACCCTCGCCTCGATGAGTGAGTCCATCGCGCCCTGGTCCACGCCGCCGATGGAGCGGGAGACGCTGAGAATGAGCCGGTTGCCTGCCTGCGGCAGCGCCAGCCGCACGCCGTTGAGGACGTCGGAGTACACCTCGTTCCGGAGGTCCAGGAGGTAAAGTCCGACGGCGGTCCGAGACTTGCTTGCCAGGGCGGCGGCTGCCGCATTGTGCCGGTATCCCAGACGCTTGGCGGCGTCGAAGATCGCCTGCCTGGTCTCCGGGCTAACGCCGGCAGCGTCGCGGAAGGCGAAGGAGACCAGCGTGCGGGAGACTCCGACTTCCCGCGCAACATCAGCCTGGGTGGCTGGCCGGTGCTGCCGCTGGATGCTCATACGGCCATCCTCCCACGGCGGGAAATCGTCGAAACTCCGCCATTTGTAAGTTTGACCTTACATTTAAGCCTTTCGCGCGTTAGTCTTGGGTGTGACAGCGGGCACATGTCCCGCAAAATTGAGACAAGGGAGTCCTTATGTCTGCAACCCAAGCGCAGCGCGACGGCGCGCATACGCCCTCGCTGCCGCCGCTCACCAACGGCCCGCACCGCAAGCGCCTCGGCATGGTCGCCACAGTGGCGACCTTCGGCGGCCTGCTGTTCGGCTACGACACGGGTGTCATCAACGGCGCACTCCGGCCCATGACCGCCGATCTCGGCCTAACCCCGATCACCGAGGGCATCGTGACCAGCTCGCTGCTGTTCGGCGCTGCCGCCGGCGCCGTCGGCGGCGGCCGGCTCTCCGACACCTGGGGCCGCAGGAAGACCATCATCCTGCTGGCCATCCTTTTCCTCGTTGGCGCATTGTCCTGCGTGTTCGCGCCGAACTTCGAGGTCATGGTCATCGGCCGCGTCATTCTCGGTCTCGCCGTCGGCGGCGCCTCCTCGGTGGTCCCGGTATACCTGGCGGAACTCGCACCCTACGAGATCCGCGGTTCGCTTGCCGGCCGCAACGAGCTCATGATCGTCATCGGTCAGCTCGCCGCATTCGCGGTGAACGCCGTCATCGGCAACCTCTGGAGCGAATTCGGCGGCGTCTGGCGCATCATGCTCGCAGTAGCCGCGGTGCCCGCCGTTGCCCTCTTCCTCGGCATGCTCCGGATGCCCGAATCCCCGCGCTGGCTCATCTCCCAGGGCCGCAGCGAGGACGCCCTGGCCGTGCTCATGACCATCCGCTCGTCCGAGCGTGCCGAAGCCGAGATGGCCGACGTCAAGCACCTCGCCGACGAGGAAAAGGAAATGAACCTCTCCGGCTGGGGCGCACTGAAGAACAAGTGGATCCTGCGCATCCTGCTCGTTGGCATCGGCCTGGGCGTGGCGCAGCAACTGACCGGCATCAACTCGATCATGTACTACGGCCAGTCCGTGCTGGTTGAGGCCGGCTTCGACTCCCGCGCCGCCCTCATCGCCAACATCGCTCCCGGCGTCATCGCCGTCGTCGGTGGCGTCATTGCGCTGACCATGATGCAGCGGGTCAACCGCCGCACCACCCTGCTGCTCGGCTTCACCCTGACCACCATCTGCCACTTCCTGATCGGCATCTCCTCCATTGCGCTGCCCGTCGGCAACCCGGCCCGGCCCTTCGTGATCCTCTTCCTGGTGGTTGCCTTCGTCGGCTCCATGCAGACGTTCCTGAACATCGCCGTCTGGGTGATGCTCTCGGAGATCTTCCCGCTGCACATCCGCGGCTTCGCGATCGGCGTCTCCATCTTCTGCCTGTGGATCGCCAACGCCTTCCTGGGCCTGTTCTTCCCGACGCTGGTGGCATCAGTCGGCATCACCGGAACGTTCTTCATGTTCGGCGTGGTGGGCATCCTGGCCCTGATCTTCATCTACACCCAGGTGCCGGAAACCCGCGGCCGCACCCTCGAAGCACTCGAGGAGGACGTCACCACCGGCGCCATTTACCTGGTGCACAAGGCCCCGGCGACGGCGGCACACTAACAGCTCCCTGGTTCGCCCGGCGTTTTAGCCACCGCCCAACTGACTCGCACTTAATGTCGTTTTGAGCGCCCAAAACGACAACAACTGCGAGTCAGTTGGGCGCCTACGCGCCTGCGGGCTGGAACAGCTCCACAACGTTGCCGGCCGGATCCTCCAGCAGGATCTGCTGGCCGCCCGGTCCCCTGACAATGTCGTTCCGGAACGGAACGCCCGCGGCCCGCAGCCTGTCCACCTCGGCGGCGATATCGCTCACGATGAGATGGATCCGGTTCCACCCGCCCGGTCCCGGGACCGCGCCGTCAGGCATTGCCCGGCCCGCCGAGCTGGTGGGTCCGCTCAGCAGCAGTCGCAACTGGCCGCGGACGACGTCGGCAAACGCCGGCGCCGCGCTCATCCTTACGGAGAAGCCGAGGTGCTTCGTGTAGAAGCCGACGGCGGCGTCGACGTCGTCCACCATGTACCGGACGCTGACAAAGTCCTTAGTGCTGTTAAAGTTCTCAGGGTTGCTGGACATTTCCCTTCTCCTTTTTCCGACGGACGGATCAGACATGCTGATCCACGATCACCGGGTTCCCGTCGGGGTCCACAACGATGAAGCTGCCCGGCCCGATTCCGTCGCCGGCCTCGGCAACGAAGGGAATGCCCTGGTCCTTAAGCTGGCGTTGAAGATCCCGCACGTCGGTGAATGATTCGAGCTGCTGCGCGTCCTGGCTCCAGCCCGGGTTGAAGGTCAGTGAGTTCTTTTCAAACATGCCCTGGAAGAGTCCGAGCACCGTCTGTCCGTTCCGCAGGATCAGCCAGTTCTGGTCAATGTCGCCCCCGGACCTGGTGAAACCCAGCTTCTCGTAGAAAGCCGCGGAGGCCGCGATGTCCTTGACGGCGAGGCTGAGTGAGAAAGCGCCGAGTTGCATGTGCTGCTCCAGTCTCCGGAACTCTCCGGGCCATTAATGTTTCCGATGGTAGTCGCGGGGCCGTCCAAGCCGTCCCAGATAGCACTCAGCGATGTCGTGACCTGCTAATACGCCTCGGTGTGCTCCAGCTCCGGCAGGACAACCAGCGGATCTCCGGCAAAGTGCAGCCGGCGCGAAGACTCCCCTTCAATCCAGGCGAACACCACCGAGCCGTCAAGGGGCACGCGCTCGAGAATCCCGGAACGGGCAGCATTCCAGATCTCCAGCTCCGCCGGGGTCAGCTTTCCCCCCGCTGCCGGGAGGTCGGCGTCGTGATCATTGCCAGCGTTCGCGTCCATGCACCAATAGAACCAGCTGCGCATGAACTCTCCGTGAACGTGGCCCGCGTGACACGCCCCTGCATTCGCCGCAGCCCAGCTGTGGCGAACGGCCCGCGCGCGTGGGACCATGCCTCATGGCCAACGGCAACGCGGTCCGGGAGGCAATTGAGAAGGCGCGCGAGGAGATGCTTTTCATCGGCCCGGACCACCCCTACTATCCACTCCTGGCAGAAATGGTCACCGCCGTGGAGGCGGCTTGGCGGCAGGGGTACGATGCGCACCGCGCCGGCAGGCCTAACACCAATCCCTACAGCTGGCGCCCGTAAAATTCGGGCTTGTGCCGGGCCCGGTTCGCGAGGGGGAGTGCGTCCGGACTCGGCAATTCTGACGGTTCGGGGCTGGGCTTCCGTTCCTTCAGAACAGAGCCAGCATTGCCCGCTGACATGGGGAAATAGTTGGGGCACCTTGGGGCAATCCCGTCGCAGACCACACGCTCCCTCGCGCCGGTCCAAGGAACTCCAAAGTTCTTCCAAGGACGGACGCGGAAACTTTAAGCAGGCCGGCGGCGGTGGCCCTTGGTCCACCCTCCGGGACCTGGCTGCCTAACCCAGTCCGCCGCCGGCCCCGCAAGGAGATGGAGGCTCAGTTGCTGCGGTCGCCCTGGCAGCGATCGACCGCGCGCGAATCGCCAGCGCCGTCCCGGCGACCACGTCCGCCTCCTGATGCCTCCTATATACAAATCAGCTACTGCAGGGTAGCTTCGATAGAGGAACCTTGCGAATATCTGCAGGAACCCCTTCCGGCGTTGTGCACCGCCCGGAGGTAAAGCCGCTGTAGCCCCATGGCGGCCATCCCGCACCCTGAGGAAAGAGCCTGTCATGGCCACCTCGCATTTCCAGCAGTTTCTTCACGACGCCACCTCCCCCGCTCCCGACACCGACAGCCCCTTAGGGCCGGACTGCCTTTACGGGCTCTACACAAGCTGGTGCCTGATTCAAGGACTAACGCCCAAGAGCGACACATCCTTCCGGGCCGGCATGCGGCGGTGCCGTGTCAACCTCCGAGGCACCAGGCGGAAGATGAAGGGGCGGGCCGCCGCCGACTACATTCTCGCCAGCTACCCGTACGCGGGCTGACCATGTCGCTCAGATCGCCCGGCTTCCGTTCCGACGGCGCCGGACGTGCCCGGGTTCTGCCTGTCATGTGCGCGCTCTGCGGCACCGACCGCCATCTCACCATCAGGTCGGTGACGGACCTCCCGGACTGTCCCGCCGACGTCGTCCTGGTGGCCTACACCTGCGGCCGGTGCGGGCGCTTCAGTGAACATCCTGCCCACGTTGCCGACCTGTCGGCGGTCCTGGGCCGCCGGGAACAAAAGGGGGACGTGCTGATCTTCGGCGGGCACTACATGCACTGCGGGCAGCCCATGGCCCGGACAGGATCCGAGCTCCGCAGGCTGTCCGCGCCGCTGTCCACCGAAGACGCAGCCGAAGACACCCTGGATGTTTACCTGTCCACCCGCGTCCTCAGATGCACCTGCGGTTTCCAGATGGAACTGCCCGAGTAAGCGGGATCGTACATTTGAAGGACAAACCTACCCCTGGGTAACTTTGTGTGGGGCCCCATCCTATTCCCCCATGCGGATGGTAGTCCCCGGAAAGCCCCGCACCGCCTTCACAACTGGTGCGGGGCTTTTTCGTGCCCGGGCCGTGCACTTCTTGAGGTTTCCGCCCTACACTGTGCACACCTACTACAGGCCGGGGGGCACGTTGGGTTCACGGGGGCTTTGCCTGGTCATCGAGGATGACCGGGATATCCGCGATCTTGTAGCGCTGATACTGACGCGGCTTGGTTTTGACGTTCATGCAGTCAGCAACGGCGTCGACGGGGTCGCCGCGGCGTGGGAACACCATCCCGTCCTGGTCACGGTCGACCTGAATCTGCCGGACATGGACGGCCTGGAGGTGGCGCAGCACATCCGGGCGCGCTCCGAGGCGCCGATGCTGTTCATCACGGCACGGGCGGAGTTCGACGACGAGATGGCTGGCATGGCATCGGGAGCCGCGGCCTACCTGGTCAAACCGTTCCGCCCCCGGCAGCTTACGGAGACGGTCAACCAACTTTGTCCCGTGGGCCCGCTGACTGCGCACGGTCTGGAGCCGCGCGCCTGACGAAGCCACCGTCTGACCGCCACACAACAGCGGCGGCCAACCGGCCGGCGTCGTACTTTCACATCTCCGTGGCCTATATCCGCAAGTGGCACTTCGGCTCCATAATGTCCCCATAAACTTCGGGGACCCTCGCGCCCGGCGACGCTGGCGAGGCGCCGCAGAGTCCCAGGTGGCCGCCCCGGCTGTCGGCGAAACGGGCGGCGACGCGGCCCGGGCACGGACGGCCAATCCGTTTCCGGCACCGAACAGGGGAACCATCGCCATCAGCGCAACAGCGCGATCAGCGCAATGAGGAGAGAAACTGTCATGCTCAAGGACACAGCCATCGCCGCCGTCCTTCCCGCGAAGGACGTGAGCAGGGCGAAGGATTTTTACCGTGACAAGCTGGGACTGGAGCCCGTGGAACCCGCGGACGACAACGTGATGTACGAGTGCGGCAACGGAACCAGGTTCCTGGTGTACCAAACTGAAAACGCGGGCAGCGCAAAGAACACCCAAATGGGCTGGGTGACGGACGACGTCGAGCGGGACGTTCGGGAGTTACGGAGCCGCGGCGTCGTCTTCGAAGAATACGACTTTCCCGGGCTGAAGACCGAGAACGGGATTGCCACCACGGACGGCGGGAAGGCCGCCTGGTTCCTGGACACTGAGGGCAATATCCTGAGCCTCTTCGAACGCCCGTAAGTCCACTGGTGCGGGCATACCCCGGCGGGAATCGGAAAGGGGACGGAACTGCGCTGTTCCGGCCCCCCTTCCGTCTATTCCGCGGCCCCCGGGCGGTGGCATTACGTCCACCTGCCCCGCGACGCTCCGGCCCCTCTGCGCCTGACGGAGCAGAGGGCCCCCAATGGAGAGGATTGAAGAAACTAGGAATTCATCAATTCCTCAACTACGAGTCTCGTCCCAGCCTGGGACCTGCGTCAAGGACGCAAACCTTTTGCCCGCAGACTGCCCTGCGCGGCGCTTGCCAGCTCGACCGAGCCCGTCGGAGCATGCGGAGGCCCAGGTCACCCTGCTCCGTGCTCCGCAACTGCTTCGCTGGAAACCTCGGCGAGCGTGAGGCTGCGCTCACGGGCCTGGGCCAGGAGTCCGAGCAGAGCCTGTTCGGAGCTGCGGCCGGTGCGCGCAGTAACGGACCGGACAGCGTCGGTGATCAGGGCGCGCCTTTCGAGAGACTCTTCCAGGGCCGCCGCCGACTCCTCAGTCAGGACAGCTTCTGTGAGCCCGAGACCCGAGCCGGAGACGCTGCTGCCGACGAAACCATTCGCGGCGGCCACCGCACGGGCATTCAGCACTGCTTCGGCAGCTGATATCAGTTCCACGATCTGGGGAACGGACAGCCAGTAACGCAGCTTTCCGTCGGCCCGGCGGCCAGCCACAAGGTGCTGTTGGCGCAACTGCGCGAGCTGACCGGCCAAATGTGACGGCTTCAATCCGGTGGCCGAACACAGGTCGGCCACGCTGGCGGGACCGGAGGCCAGCACGCTTAGCACCCTGACGCGGGCCGGATGCGCCAGCAGCTTGAACAGTTCCGCTTCAGCGGATGCGGCCTGCTCCCCAAATTCTGCACGTTCCGTCACTGCTGCCCCAATCTGACAGAAACACACCTGTTCCTACCGATTATCCCCTCAAAGAAACCTTGCTGACGGAATGAAGTCCCCATTTATCCGTTCCGACGGGCTCACGGATTAATTCGTTATCCAGCAAAGGCCTTTACCCTCTCGCGGTACGGGTCCTCCGCTGAAATAATTGTCTTAACGGTTTTCTGACGCGGCGGTCCGCCTTGCCTTGGGACGGCGTCCGCGAATCAATCAGCAAAGGAAACGATGCCCGTGCCTGTTGCGGCAGCCACTCTTGCCAGGCCCTGATGCAGGCCAACCTGCCTCTCGCCGACGAACTGGCGGCGCTGACCGCCCGGATCGCCGACCTGCTGCTGACCCACGAAACCGTCGACGAAGCGGTCTCGGCGCTGGCGCAGGCCCTTAAGGAAGCGATCCCCGGGGCGCTCGGGGCGGGAGTCAGCCTGATGGATACCCGCGGCCGCCGCACCAGCACGGCCTCCACTGATCCCACTATTGTGCAGGCTGACCAGTTGCAGTACGACCTTAGGCAGGGGCCCTGCCTGACGGCTTGGGCCCAGCAGGCGACCGTCACGGTCCGGGACACTCGGACCGACCACCGCTGGCCCGCCTGGAGCCGCGCCATAGCCGACCTGCCGCTCCGCTCGGTGATCAGCACCCCGCTGTCCACTCCCGACGGCGCGATCGGGGCGCTCAAGGTGTACTCCCCCGTTCCCGACGGGCTCGACTCCAGAGCCGTCCGCCTGCTCGAACTGCTGGCCCGCCCTGCTGCGCTGATGCTTGCCAACACCCAGGCCCGCGACGCCGCGCAACATCTCAGTGACGGGCTCATCGGCGCCCTCGGTGCCCGCGATGCCGTCGGAACGGCCAGCGGCATCGTCATGGAGCGCCTCCACGTCAGCCGCGACCAGGCTGTGGCCACCCTCATCAGCGCGTCCCGCCGGCGGAATGAGCCGCTGCACCAGCTCGCCCGGGACATCATCGCCGGCGGCGAGCTGTAGCCGGCCGTCACCTGAGCGCCTTCTCAACCGCTTCCCTGCGGGCCGCAACGGCCCCGCGAATAGGGACTGCCGCCGTTGGCAATTACCCCCATTCCGGGAGTTCGAGGCTGGCCTGACCGGTGCGGCTACAGCATTTTTCTCCTCTGCGCAATTTTGGCGCGCGGGCCAATTCCAAGGAAAATAGCCAGTCACCAACACAATGCACGTCCCGCTTACTTCAGGAGACAGAGAACCATGACTAACAACATTGCCCCGGGCGCCGGGTTGAATGCCGCGCCGATCGCAGCCATGGCCGCTTTGGAAGACCTGGACCTCACGCCGCAAGGGCTGGCCGATGCCCCGGCTAACGAGCTGGATGCGGACACCCTCGTGCACCCCGGCCCCTAGGCCGCTCAGGTTCCACAGAAGGTCCGGTAGGGACCAAAGCCTTCCGGCGCCGCCACTGCGTAACGTTCGACGCCGGGACGCTCGTTATAGGGGTCCGTCACCGCTTCCAGCAACAGCCGGAGCGGCCCGAGGTCACCATTGGTTGCAGCGTCGAGTGCTTCCTCAACGAGGTGGTTGCGGGGCACATACACCGGGTTGACCCGGTCCATCATGTCCGCGTCCGGGTTCAGTGCCCGCCACCGTCGGGTCCAGGTGGCGAAAGCCTCGGATTCGTTGAACGTCTCCGGGAACCTTGTGTGCACGGGCCCGGCCTCGCTGCGGGCTGCCTTTCCGAGGCGCCGGAAGAACGACGTGTAGTCAACGCTTTCTTTTTGAAGCAATGCGAGCAGTTCGTCAATCAGAGGCGATGCCTCGTCGTCGCCGGTGCTTCCCTCCAGCCCCAGCTTGGCCTTCATGCCCGCCAGCCAGGCCGCGCTGTACTGCTGGCGGAAAGCCCCCAGCGACTCCTGGGCCAGTTCGACCGCACGATCCTCGTCGTCGTCGAACAGCGGCAGCATTGCCTCCGCAAGGCGGGTCAGATTCCATTCCGCAATCAGCGGCTGGTTGGCGTAGGCGTACCGTCCGTTCTCGTCGATCGAACTGTAGACGGTGGCGGGGTCGAACGCGTCCATGAAGGCGCAAGGACCGTAGTCGATGGTCTCACCCGAGATCGCCATGTTGTCCGTGTTCATGACGCCGTGGATGAAGCCCACCAGCATCCATTGGGCCACGAGCGAAGCCTGGGCGCTGACCACCGCGTCGAACAGTGCGAGGTACGGATTGTCGGCTTCCGCCGCACCGGGGTAGTGGCGGGCGATCGCATGGTCGGCAAGGCGGCGCAGGAGCCCTTCGTCGCCGGCGGCCCGGGCGAATTGGAAACTCCCCACGCGCAGATGGCTGCTGGCTACGCGCGTGAGCACGGCTCCCGGCAGCTCGGTCTCCCGCTGGACGGAACGCGCGGTGGCTACGACGGCGAGGGAGCGGGTGGTGGGGATGCCCAGGGCGTGCATCGCCTCGCTGACGATGTATTCACGCAGCATCGGCCCCACGACGGCGAAGCCGTCGCCGCCGCGCGCGAACGGCGTACGGCCGGAGCCTTTCAGGTGGATGTCGCGAAGGCGGCCTTCGGCGTCGGAGACCTCACCGAGCAGGAGGGCGCGGCCGTCACCCAGCCTCGGCGCAAACCAGCCGAACTGGTGCCCGGAGTAGGCCTGGGCAACGGGAGTGGCGCCGTCGGGCACTGCATTGCCGATCAGCAGCGGAAGGCCCTCCGGGCCCCTTAGGAAGTCCGGGTCAAAGCCCAGTTCGGCGGCCAGCGGCTCGTTCAGGACGAGCAGCCGCGGGGCACGGACCTCCTCCGCTTTCCAGGGAATGGCCATTTCGGCGAGCTCCGTGGCGAAGCGGCTTTCAAAGGTGACGGTTGATGCGGCTGCAGCGGTCATCTTTCAAGCATACGTTTTGCGTTTGAGTCAGAACCGGCGGGTCGGCGTCCGACGACGGCGGCCAGTCATGGACTCTGCCACACCGATCAGGGCGACGGCAGCGACGACGGCAACGATGAACCCGAGGACATTCAGCTCGAAGATGTCGCCGGTACCGAGCAAGCTGGCAACAACTCCGCCAATGACGGAACCGACAAGGCCCAGGAGCAGCGTGGCGATAATGCCGAGGTTCTGCCTGCCGGGCTTGATAAGGCGGGCAAGGGCTCCGATAACAAGCCCGGCGATGATGAATCCAATCATGGTCAACAGCCTTTCTGCTGGCATCCAACAATTTTGAACTGATGTAGGAAGTCTACTTACTATTAGATGGTAACCATGCTTACTATTACGGGGTGCTGGTTCATCAGCAGCAGCTAACCCTCAAAGGAAAGAGAGCAATGATGACCGAGAACCCATACGGCACCGGCCCGGGCACAACAGGCTACCCGGACACCACCGGCGCGGAAACCACTGGATTCGGCACCGGAGCAGGTACTACCGGATACCCAGAGACGACTGAGTACGCGGGCACGGCCGGAACAGGCACCACCGGCTACCAGGACGAGACCTCCAAGAAGGACGCGGCGAAGGAAGAGGCCGCCAATGTGGCAGGCCATGCCGCCGGCGCTGCCCAGAACGTCGCGGAGACGGCCAAGACCGAGGCGAAGAACGTCGCGTACGAGGCCAAGAACAGCGCAAAGGATCTTCTGCACCAGGCCAAATCCGACCTGACCAGCCAGGCCGGCACCCAGCAGACGAAGGCCGCCGAGGGCATCCGCACCATCTCCTCGCAGCTGCGCACCATGGCCGACGCGCCGGACCAGCAGGGTGTGGCCGCGGACCTGATCCGGCAGGCCGCGGACCGCTCCGAGTCG
>NZ_QLNP01000007.1 GCF_003261175.1 Arthrobacter globiformis
CTCGCGTGCCTGCGCCACGTTGCTGCGCGCGGCGCTGAGCAGCCGGCCCCCGGTGGCGGCGATGCCCGCGGCGGCTGCCGTTAAGCCGGTCGCCGCGAAGAAAGCCCGCCGGGAGGTGGCCGGGCGCTCCGGTGCTTTGGCCGCCACATCCGACGGAGCATCCGGAAATGCCTGCAGCCGCCACAGCCGCGACACCAGCATCCGCAGCACCACCAGCCCGGCCACGGTTCCTAGGAGCGAGGGCACTGCGTCCAGCGGCCTGACGCCCGCGCGGGTCACCACGCTGGCCACGGTCACCGCGCCCATGAACAGCACGCCGGCCGCGCCCAGCGCCCATCTCCGGTACGCCACCACGCCCAGCACGCACGCCAGCACGAAAATTGTCAGGCCCATGCCCACGAAAAGCGCGGCCTTGTCATTAGTGCCGAACGTGGCAATCGCGAAGTCCTTCAGCCATGGCGGCGTGAAGTCGATGAATGTCGAACCGAGGGCAAACAGGGGAGTGGCGCGGGCGGTAAAGAACGCCCCCGCCAGTTCCGCAACGGAAAGTACGACGGCGGCGGCGGCCACCCCGGCGAGGGCCGCCAACGCGGCCGGTCCCCTGAACCACCTCATGAGCTTCTTCATGCCATTGGTTCGTAGCGGCGGGCTGCGCGGATTGTCCGCCGGCCGGACCTGAGGGCCGGTCACAGCTTAGGAGCCAGCAGGGTGCACAAAGTACCCTTGGGGACTGTGAAGGTACTCGTCATTGGCCCCGGCGGCCGCGAACACGCCATTGTCCGCTCCCTCCTTGCCGACCCCAACGTTTCCGAAGTCCACGCGGCTCCGGGCAACGCGGGCATCAGCAAGCTCGTCCCCACGCACGCGATCAACGGGAATGATCCGGAGGCGGTGGCGGCGCTCGCCACCCGGCTGGACGTTGACCTGGTGGTCGTTGGCCCCGAAGCTCCCCTTGCGGCCGGTGTGTCCGACGCCGTGCGCGCCGCCGGCATCCCGGTGTTCGGGCCCAGCAAGGACGCCGCCCAGCTCGAGGCCTCCAAGGCCTATGCGAAGCAGGTCATGGCCGAAGCCGGCGTTCCGACGGCGATGGCTTTGGTGGCTGCCAACGCGGACGAGGCAGCGGCGGCGCTGGACACCTTCGGCGCTCCGTACGTCGTCAAGGATGATGGTCTCGCCGCAGGCAAGGGCGTGGTTGTCACTAACAACCGGGACGACGCCCTGGCCCACGCCCAGAGCTGCTTCGACGCCGGCGGAACGGTGGTCATCGAGGAGTTCCTGGACGGCCCCGAGGTCTCCGTGTTCGTCCTGTGCGACGGCCGCAACACCGTGGCACTGTCCCCGGCGCAGGACTTCAAGCGCATCTACGACAACGACGAAGGCCCCAACACCGGCGGCATGGGCGCGTACACCCCGCTTGACTGGGCTCCTGAGGGCCTTGTCCAGGAGGTCATCGAACGCATCGCCCAGCCCACCGTGGACGAGATGGCCCGCCGCGGCACCCCGTTCGTGGGCGTGCTGTTCGTCGGCCTGGCGCTGACCAAGCGCGGCACGCGCGTCATCGAATTCAACGTCCGCTTCGGCGACCCCGAAACCCAGGCCGTGCTCGCACGGCTCAAGACGCCCCTCGGTTCCCTGCTCCTGTCAGCCGCCAAGGGCGAACTGGACCAGGCAGAAGAGCTGCGCTGGTCCAAGGACACGGCAGTCGCCGTCGTCGTTGCCTCTGAAAACTACCCCGACACTCCGCGCACGGGTGACCGGATCCGCGGCCTTAAGAAGGTTGACGAGCTGGACGGCGTCCACGTGATCCACGCCGGCACCAAGCTCGACGGCGAGGGCAAGGTGGTCTCCGCCGGCGGAAGGGTTCTGGCCGTGGTGGCGCTCGGATCCGACCTCGTGGAGGCACGGGAAAGGGCGTACGACGGCGTGGAGCTGGTTCAGCTGGAAGGCGCCCAGTTCCGCACGGACATCGCAGGCAAGGCCGCACGCGGCGAAATCAAGGTGTCGTCCGCCGTCGCCGCCCCGTCGGCTGCTGCCCAGGCCGGCTCCGCTTCGGAAGAAAAGGCGTAACCGGTGGCTGAACAGGAAAACACCCGCGGCTTGGACACCCCCCACGCGGAGCTGCCAGGCTGGAAGCACGTGTACTCGGGCAAGGTCCGCGACCTGTACGAGCCGGCCAGCGATGCCATCAACGAGCAGTTCGGGCAGGAATGCGTGCTGGTGGTCGCGAGCGACCGCATCAGCGCGTACGACCACGTGCTCAGCAGCGAAATCCCGGACAAGGGACGCATCCTGACCCAGCTGAGCCTCTGGTGGTTCGACCAGCTGGATGTCGAACACCATGTCCTGGCGTCCACGGTGGAGGAGGGCGTGCCCGCAGCTGTCGAGGGCCGCGCCATGATCTGCAAGAAGCTGGAAATGTTCCCGGTGGAATGCATCGCCCGCGGCTACCTCACCGGCTCCGGCCTCGTGGAGTACCGGCAGTCCGGCACCGTCTGCGAGATCCCGCTGCCCGAGGGCCTGGTGGACGGCTCCCGCTTGGAGCACGCCATCTTCACCCCGTCGGCCAAGGCCGAGGTGGGCGAGCACGACGAGAACATCACCTACGACGCCGTCGTGTCCATCGTGGGAGACGATATTGCCGCGCGACTGAGCGAACTGACGCTGGATATCTACACCAAGGCCGAGAGGATCGCCCGTGAACGGGGCATCGTCCTGGCCGACACCAAGGTGGAGTTTGGCTACGACGTCGTGAACGGTGCCATCACCCTGGGCGACGAGGTCCTGACGCCTGACTCGTCCCGGTTCTGGGACGCCGCCACGTACGAGCCCGGCAAGGCGCAGCCCTCCTACGACAAGCAGTTCGTCCGGGACTGGCTGACGTCCGCCGAATCCGGCTGGGACAAGGCCTCCGACACGCCGCCGCCGGCCCTGCCCGCGGACATCGTGGACCGCACCCGGGCCCGCTACGTCGAGGCCTACGAGAAGCTGACCGGCCGCACGTTCGGCTAGCGCTTGCAAGAACGCGTCAGGCGCCCCCGGGACTGTTCCGGGGGCGCCTGACGCTTTTGCGTGGTGCCTGCTAGCTGGCTTCGGCCGCTGCCGCACGGCGCTGGGCGAGCCGGATCTCCAGCACGGCATCGAGGGCCTGCTGGACCCGGTCCTGTGCGCCGGCGGCACTGAATTCCTTCTGCGCCTCCTCCAAATGCACCAGCGCCTCATCCCCTTCGCCCGCAGCCTTCAATGATTTACCGAGAAGCAGCGAAACTTCGCCGGCCGTGTGCTTGGCAAGGTCCTTGCGTTCGGCGTGGATGTCGCGGAGCTTCTGGACGGCGGCCACGATGTCGCCGGTGAGGTACAGCCAGCGGGCACGGATGAAGGCGACTTCCAGCTGGTCCGTCTTGTTCCCGCCGACGATGGACAGCGCGAGTTCGGCGCGTTCAATGGCGGACAGGGTCTCCGGCTCAACAATTCCGGAGGAGAGGCGGACGGCGGCTGACGCCTTGTTGAAGCGGGCCCACAGCTCAATGTCGTTGGCGGGCGAGAGCAGCTTCGCCGCCCGCTCGTGGTGCTTGATGCCCTCCGGGTAGTCGTGCCGCATGAACGCGACATTGCCGATCACCCATGCCACCTCACCTGCGAGCTGGGACATCGAACGCTCGTCCATCTGCTCGTTCATGTCCTGGCAGTACTTCCAGGCCTCGTCCAGCCGCCCGCTCTCGGCCAGGGCGCCAATCAGCGCCCGGAGCGCGCCGATGATCAGCGTTGAGCCCTTGGGCAGCTGCGCGCACAGTTCCACCGCCTTCTCGGCGTGCTCGACGGCGGTGCCCAGCTGTCCCTGTCCGTGGCACAGGGCGGCGAGCATCTGGCGTGCCCGGACACCGAGGCCGGCCGACTCGGTGGCCATGGGGTGCTCGGACAGGTGCTCCATGATCTTCTGGCATTCCTTGAGCTGGCCCTGCTTCATGAGGCATTCGGCCTGCATGTAGGTCATGTTCCACCAGGCGCTGGTGTTCTTGCCGTCGAGTGCGATCCGGGCCGCGTTGGCGGCGTGCTCGGCGGCGAGGGCGTAGTCGCGCAGGTCCCAGGCCTGCCGGGCATAGAGGCCGGCCAGCACGTATTCGGCGTCGCTGACCGAGATGGGCTGGCTCCATGCTTCGAGCGCTTTCGGCGCGAGCTCCAGCCTGCGGGCGAGCTCTTCGATGACGTCGGCTGTGGGTTCCCGCCGGCCGGTTTCCAGCAGGGAAATGTAGCTGGGGGAGTAGAGGTCCCGGCCGAGTTCGGCCTGAGTCAGTCCGCGCTCCAGCCGCTCAGCGCGGAGCTTCTCCCCGAATCCGTTACCCACTGGGGTTCCTCCTATTCCGGACAGCCTTTGTACAGAATGCTTGACACCCTCTGTGGAAAACATTTTACAATATATGTCAACAAGGACTGTGCTGACTTGGTAACGAATCCGACTCGTATTGAGGAACTCTCACATGTTGAAGAAGATAGCAGCCGCTGCCGTTTTGGCGGGGGCCCTCGCATTTTCTGCTGCGGCTCCCGCCGTTCTGTCTGCAGGCTCGATCGCGGACAACGCGGGCACCTCTGTTGCCATTGGCAACTGGCCGGATCCGATGCGCGTCAAGGACGTGAACACGACCACTATCGGCAATTGGCCTGATCCCATGGTGTCAAAGACCACCATTGGCAACTGGCCCGATCCCATGTAAACAGCTTCCATGAGGAAAACGGCCCCGGAGCATGCGCACATCATGTTCCGGGGCCGTTTTTCTTACCAGAAATGCTTTCTTGCCAGGAACAGCAGCCGTAACTAAGGAGTGGGGACCATGACACGGAAAGCAGCCGGGGGCCTGCAGCGGGCCTTTTTCCTCTGGACGATCGCCGGCACGTCACTGATTGTGGCAGCCGCTGCCGGAGCAGCCGTGGTTGAGGTGTTCAGGGGAACGGCCGACGCCGGGACTTTCGTTTGGGGGATGATCGGCATTGCGGCGCTGCTGGAGTCATTGGTGCTTTTCGCCGTCGGCCTGCGTCTGCGCCACCGCTACCTGAACCAGGTCCAAAGCTACGACAGCCGCGGCGACTACCTGGCGGACGACGGGTCCAGCCGGCCGAGGATCCCCCTGCTGGGCGACGGGCAGGCGACCCAGAACATCCGCAACCAGAGCCTGGGCGGAAACTAAGCCCGCACGGGTGGGCGTGAGCCGTACCCCGAAGAAACAGGAAGAGGGCCTCCTCTGGGGGAGACCCTCTTTCCTTTTGGTCGGGATGACAGGATTTGAACCTGCGACCTCTTCGTCCCGAACGAAGCGCGCTACCAAGCTGCGCTACATCCCGATCCGCTGCTGCGAAAGCAACTGAACAAGAATATCCGATACTGACCAACAAGTGAAATCGGGGTCTGGAAGAGCCGGGGTGGCTCAGACCAGCGAGTCCTTCCAGGCGCTGTGCAGCCGAGCAAAGCGGCCGTTGCCGCCGATCAGTTCATCCGGGGTTCCGTCCTCCACCACTTGTCCGTCATGGACCACGAGCACCCTGTCCGCCGTCTCCACGGTCGACAGCCGGTGCGCAATGATCAGCGCCGTGCGGGCCGTTCCGCGGGACGTTCCGTCGGCGGTCGGCGTTCCCCCAGTTGCGTCGCCGGTGCCGTCCGGTCCGCGCAGGAGCCCCGCGAGGCCGCTCTGCACGAGCCGTTCGGAGGGGATGTCCAGCGAGGATGTGGCCTCGTCCAGGATCAGGACCGCCGGCCGGGCAAGGAACGCGCGCGCGAAGCTGATCAATTGGCGCTGGCCCGCGGAGACACGGCCGCCGCGCTTGTTGACGTCAGTGTCGTATCCCTCGGGGAGTTCCATGATGAACTCGTGCGCACCCACGGCCTTAGCGGCCGCCTCGATCTCCTCGCGCGCTGCCCCCGGCCGGCCCAGGGCGATGTTGTCGGCCACCGAGCCGCTAAACAGGAAGGCCTCCTGAGTCACCATCACAATGTTCCGCCGCAGGTCCGCGGTGGCCAGCTGCCGGACGTCCACACCGTCGAGCGTCACGCAACCGGCGGACACGTCATAGAAGCGGGCAATCAGCTTGGCCAGCGTGGACTTGCCGGCCCCGGTCTGGCCCACCAGCGCCACGGTCTGTCCCGACGGAATGCTGAGGTTCAGCGTGGGAATGATGAGAGGCCCGGCGCCGTAGCGGAACTCGACGTTCCGAAATTCAACGGCGCCACGGGCATCGCGGAGTTCCACCGCGTTCCGCGGCGGGCGCACCGTAGGCACCTCCTCGAGCAGGCCCGAGACCTTCTCCAGCGCAGCCTGCGCGCTTTGAAAGGAGTTGTAGAACATGGCCATCTGGTCCACGGGCTGGAAGAAGCGCTTCGTGGAGAGCATCAGGGCCAGCAGCACGCCCACGGCCAGCTCACCGGTCAGCACCCGGAAGCCGCCGAACAGCAGCACGGCGGCCACACAGACGTTACCGATCAGCACCAGGCCCGGCTGGAAGACGCCGTTCAGGTTGATGGACCGGACGGTCGCCCGCCGGTAGTCCTCGGCGAGTTCGCCGTAGCGGCCGGCGTTTTCGCGTTCCTTGCGGAAGGCCTTGACCGCCCGGATGCCGGTCATGGTCTCGATGAAGTGCACGATGAGCCGGGCCGAGACCACCCGGGACTGGCGGAACGCCATCTGTGAGTGCTTCTGGTACCAGCGCGCCAGAAAGAACATGGGGACGGCCGCGGCCAGCACCACCAGTCCGCTGCGCCAGTCCAGGGCGAATACGGTGACGGCCGTGAACAGCATGAACAGCGCACCCGAGGCGAGCGAGCTGACCCCCGAGTCCAGGAGTTCACGCAGAGCCTCCAGGTCCGACGTCTGCCGGGCGATAATCCGCCCCGAGGTGTACTTCTCGTGGAACTCGAGGCTGAGCCGCTGGGTGTGGCGGAACACCCACAGCCGCAGGTCCAGCAGCATCGCCTGGCTGAGTGCCGCCGTCGACGTTACGTACAGGGCGGTGAGCCCGGCGGCTGCCAGCGCCGTGATGAGGTAGGCCACGCCGGCCAGCACCAGCGGAAGGCTGTTGCCCGCACGGAGGGCGGGCAACGCGTGGTCGATGCCGAAGGCGATCAGCGCCGGGCCGGCCACCCTGGCCGCCTGCGACAGGACCACCGTGGCGATCGTGAGCCAGAACCGCAGCCGCACGGGACGGATCAGCGACCCCAGCAAGGCGAGCGACCGGCGTCGTACGGCCTTGCTGTCGCTCTTGCTGAGGTTGGCGTCGTCCTCATTGGCGGTACCGAAGGCTGTGTTGCTCACCGGCTGACCTCCTCGGCGTCGTCGAGGGCCGAAAGCTCGGAGTCCAGGTCGCGGGGCTCCGTTTCCAGGCTCGCGATCACGTGACGGTAATGGCTGTTGCCGGCCAGCAGTTCGGCGTGGGTTCCGACGGCGGCGATGCGGCCGTCCTCCAGCAGCGCCACCCGGTCGGCCAGCGCGACGGTGGACGGGCGGTGGGCGACGATCAGCGTCGTGGTGCCGGCCAGCATCTCCCGCAGCCGGTTTTTCACGAGCTCCTCCGTGTTCACGTCCAGGGCGGAGAGGGGATCGTCCAGAACCAACACAGCGGGCGCGGCTGCGATGGCCCGGGCCAGGGCGAGGCGCTGGCGCTGGCCGCCGGACAGGCTGAGGCCCTCCTCGCCGATGAGGGTGTCCAGCCCCTCGGGCAGCGAGTAAGCGAAGTGTGCCTGCGCCGTGTCCAGGGCCTCGGCAAGGATCTTTTCCCGGGTTTCGGTGTCTTCGGACTGGACGCCGAGCAGCACGTTGTCGCGCACCGAACTGGAGAACAGGGTGGTGTCCTCGAAGGCCACGGCCACCAGGGTGCGGAGTTCCTCGATGCTGAAGTCCCGCAGGTCCACGCCGTCGAGCTCTATGGAACCTGCCGTGACATCGTAGAGCCGCGGCACCAGCTGCAGCAGGGCACTCTTGCCGCTGCCGGTGATGCCCACCAGTGCCATCGTTTCGCCCGGGCAGATGTCCAGCCGGACGTCCTTCAGCACCGGTTTGTCCGGGGCGTCGTCGAAGGCGAACGTTACGTTGTTGAAGCTCAGCGCGCCTTTGACGTCGGCCGGGCGGCGGGGTTCGGCCGCGCCGGTAATGGTGTTTTGGGAATCCATGACCTCGAAGTGCCGGTCCAGCGCGGTTTTCGCCGTCAGCGCCATGGCCAGCAGCATCCCGGAGAACTCGACGGGCGCAGCGACGACGGCGGCGGTGGCGAAGAAGGCCACGAGGGAGCCGATGCTGAGCCGGCCGCTGGCTGCGAGCATGATTCCAGTGACCAGGCCCGCGCCCAGCGCCAGCTCGGGCAGCAGCGTCACCACCATGCTGAAGACGGCCTGGTGCCGGGCCTTGGCAATCTCCGTCTGGCGCAGTTCCTCGGCCTGGCCGTTGAAGGTTTGGAGAGCTTCGCGGCTGCGGCCGAAGGCCTTCAGGACACGGATGCCGTGGACGGACTCTTCAACGGTGGTGGCGAGGTCGCCGGCCTGGTCCTGGCTGCGCCGGGCAACCTTGCTGAAGCGGGTACGGAACCGGAAACCGTAGACCATCACGGGTCCTGCTGCGGCCAGGAAGATCAGGGCAAGCTGCCAGCTCATGGTGAACATGACGACGACGCCGATCACCACCGTCAGGGTGGTTACCACCAGCATGATGGCCCCGAATGCCATCCAGCGCCGGATGAAGTTGAGGTCCGTCATGGCGCGGGAGAGCAGCTGGCCCGAGCCCCAGCGGTCATGGAAGGAGACGGGAAGGTCCTGCAGATGGCCGTAGAGCGAGACCCTCATCCTGGTCTCCACGGTGGTGGCCGGATTGATCACGAAGGTGCGGCGGAGGGCGACCAGCACGGCTTCGGCGACGCCCAGGGCAAGGATGAGGCCGGCCGAGCCCCAGACGGCTTCCGCGGTGGCCCCGGGCCGGAGGGAATCGTTGATGAGTACGCGCAGCACCTGCGGGATGGCAAGGGCAACAACACTGGCCAGGAGCGCCGAGAGCAGGCCCATAAGCAGGCGTGGCAGGACCGGCTTCACGTGCGGATAGAGACGGCTGACGGATCGAAAAAATGAACTCTGCTTGGCCATGCCCGCTTCTTGAACTCAGCTCTGTGAAGGCTCTGGTGTAGTTTCCCGTAGCAACTACCCTATGCCATGGGTGACACCCTTCGCAGGTGGCTCGTCAGGCGCGGGGGGTGAGCGTCAGCAGGACGGCCTCGGGCTTGCAGGCGATGCGGACCGGCGCAAAGCGCGAGGTGCCGATGCCGCCTGAGACGTTGACCGGCGTCGTACGCCCGTTGCTGCTCCAGTCGTTGAGTCCCTTGGCCCGCCAGGTGGGGATGTCGCAGTTCGCGACGAGGGCGCCGTACCCCGGGATGCACAGCTGGCCGCCATGCGTGTGGCCGGCCAGGAGAAGGTCCGCGCCGTCCTCGGTGAAGTGGTCCAGGACCCGCTGGTAGGGGGCATGGATGACGGCGACGCGCAGGTGGTCCTTGGCGTTCTGGCCTCGGGTGCCGCGGGGCCAGCCGGCATACCGTTCACGGTTGAGGTGCGGATCATCCACGCCCGAGAAATCGAACCGCAGGCCGTTGAGGACGATGGACTGTTGCCGGTTGGTCAGGTCGATCCAGCCGCCCATTCCGAAGCCGGACCGCAGGCGGGGCCAGTCCAGTTCCTCCCTGTCGGCTGCCGCCTTGGAGGGGCCCAACAGGTAGCGGGCCGGGTTCTTCAGCTTCGGCGCGTAGTAGTCATTGGATCCCGGAACAAACACTCCCGGAAACTCCATGAGCGGTGCCAAGGCGTTGAGCAGCGGGTCCACGGCCTTGGGGTGGCTGAGGTTGTCACCGGTGTTCACCACAAGATCGGGCCTGAGCGCCGCGAGCGACTGCAGCCACTCGGCCTTGGCCTTCTGGCCCGGCACGAAGTGGATGTCGCTCAGGTGCAGGATCCGGAAAGGGGCCCTGCCCTCGGGAAGGATCGGGACGGTCTCCTCGCGGAGGACGAACTGGTTCTTTTCCCAGAGCCCGTAGGCCGTGGCGGCGAGGGCGGCCGCGGTCCCGGCGCCGGCGGCGACGGCAAAGCCGCGCCCGATGCTACGGACGCGGCTCGCCACCTGTGAAAGGTCAGTCACGGTCAGCCGTTCCCCTTGTTGCTGTTGCCGTTTCCATTGCTCTTGTTGTCGTTGTTGCCCGTGCCGCCGGTGTTTCCACCGCTGTTGCCGGTGTCTGTGTTTCCGCCGGTGTTCCCGCCCTGGGACGGGATGTTCGGAATGTTTGGAACCGTGGGCTGGAACTGCGGCGTGCCGTAGAGCAGGTTCGACGGCGGTTCCGGGAAGGGGTCCGTGCCGTAGCCCGGAGCGATCTGGGACATGAAGTTCGAGAACATCGGCCCGGCGATCATGTAGCCGTCGATGCCGGTGTAGAACTTGCCGTTGATGGTCACGTTCTGGCCGGCGCGCTGCTGGCTACCGAGTGGATCACCGAACCACGCGGCCGTCGCGAGGCCCATGGTGTGGCCGACAACCCAGGTGGAGCCGTTGTTGTTGGACGTACCCGTCTTGGCGGCGATCGGGAAGCTGGTCCGCGTGGAGATCCGGGGTTCAATCAGGGAGCCGGATCCCTCGTTCAGGACCTGCTGCAGGGCGTAGTTCACGCCGCGCGCCACCTCGGGCTTGAGTGCGTCCCGGCAGGCAGGGGCCTGCGCCGGCAGCTGGGCGCCGGTCTGGTCCGTCACCGACGTGATCGCGATAGGCGCGCAGTACTTGCCGTCATTGGCGAACGTGGCAAAGGCCGCGGCCATGGTCAGCGGGGCCGTCTGCCGGGAGCCCAGCAGGTTGCCGATGGTGGTCATGGTGATCTTCGGGTTCGGATCCACCACCGCGTTGGTTTCCTTGTCGCGGGTCGGCAGGCCTTCGTGCAGTCCGACAGCATCCACAACCTTCTGGATGCCGCACAGATCAACCTGCGAGGCCGAGGCGAACGTCGCCGTGTTGATGGAGTTCTTCAGGCCGTCCAGCACAGTCATGGGCCGGTAGTAGCCATCTTCGGCGTTCTGGAGGTCCTCCGTGCCGTTAGTGCTGTCATACCAGCCCACGGTGGGGGTCTCACAGGTGTTCGTCCACGGGAAATCCTGCGGGTAACGGCGCTGGGAGGCGTTGACAATGGTGTTCATCGACTTGCCCTCGTTCAGCCACTCGGCAAACGTGAACGGCTTCATGGTGGAGCCGGGCTGTGCACCGCCCAGGCCGTTCAGGTCGTTGCCCTGCTCGTCGTACTGGTCCACGCTGAAGTTGATCTGCGAGTCGAACTTGCCCTTGCCCGCAAACCACGAGGTGTTCTGGGCCATGTTGACGATCTTGCCCGTGCCCGGCTCAAGGGAAACCAGCGCGGCGCCCCACTTGTCCGGGTTCGAGCCGGCAGCGGAGTTGACCTGGTCCTGCGCGGCCTTCTGCGCCTTCGGGTCCAGGGTGGTCTTGATGGTCAGGCCGCCGCGGAACACCTTCTTCTCGCGTTCGGTGGCGTCCGCTCCGTAGGCCGGGTTGTTCAGCAGGAGGTGCAGGACGTAGTCGCAGAAGTACGGGGCAGTGGGCGAATACGCGCAGCCCTGACGCGCCGGGGTCACCTTGGGTGCGACAGGCGTGGCAACGGCGGCGGTGTACTGGGCCTTGGTGATCTTGTTGTGCGTGAGCATTGCACTCAGCACCAGGTCCCTGCGCTTCTTGGCGTTGTCCGGATTGGTGATCGGGTCAAAGGCCGAAGGGCTGTTCACCAGGCCGGCAAGCAGTGCGGCCTGGGGGAGCGTGAGGTTCTTCGCGGTGGTGCTGAAGAAGAACTTGGAGGCGGCCTCAATACCGTACGCGTCACGGTTGAAGAAGACGATGTTCAGGTAGCCCTCAAGAATCTGCTCCTTGGTGAATTTCTTCTCCAGGGCGATCGCGAGCTTCATTTCGCGGAGCTTGTCGCCGACGCCCTTGTTAACGCCGTTGAGCTTGATCGCGTCGGAGTTGCCTTCGGCTTCGAGGTTGGCGTTGAGGACGTTGTTAACGTACTGCTGCGTGATGGTGGAGGCACCCTGTTTGTTGCCCCGCGCCGTGCTGACCAGGGCGCGGAGGATGCCGGTGGTGTCCACACCGCCGTGCTCGTAGAACCGGCTGTCCTCAATGGCGATCACCGCGTCCTTCATGTACGGGGAGATCTGGTCCAGCGGAACGCGGGTACGGTTTTCCGCGTACAGGTTGGCGATCACGCTCCCGTCGGCGGCCAGGACCTTGGTGGACTGGCTCGGCGGGTCCACTTGAAGCTCAGCGGGCAGGGTGTCAAAGAATTCGATCGAGCCGCTGGCCGTGCTGCCTGAGACGGCGGCTGCGGGAACCAGCAGGCCGGCCACGAGGACGCCACAAATAGCGCTCACGCCAAGGAAGCCAAAAATCTTTCCGAGGGTGGTGGCCGTGTCGAATATGGGGTTCTTACGAGTCGCCATGTTCTCCAGTTTACCGGCAACGATTAGGCTTTATTTCATGACCAAATGGGAGTACGCCACGATTCCGCTCATCATCCACGCCACGAAGCAGATTCTGGACCAGTGGGGAGACGACGGCTGGGAGCTTGTCCAGGTAGTCCCCGGACCCGACGGCAACGGACTTGTCGCCTACCTCAAGAGGGAGAAGCAGTAGCATGACCACCCCCCAGGAAACCGCTTCCAGCGCTGATCTGACGCCGTCGTCCGCCGTCGAACAGCGTCTTTCCGAGCTCGGGCTGACCCTCCCCGAAGTTGCCGCCCCCGTCGCCGCCTACGTGCCGGCGGTCGTCACTGGCAACCACGTTTACACCTCGGGACAGCTGCCGTTTATTAACGGCAAACTCGAAGCTACGGGCAAGGTGTCCGCCGGCACCGAGGGCACCTCGGACGAACCGACTGTGTCCCCGGAAGACGCCAAGGCATACGCCGCCGTCTGCGCCGTGAATGCCCTGGCCGCCGTGAAGAGCGTCATCGGCGACCTCGACCGCATCACGCGCATTGTCAAAGTTGTGGGGTTCGTCTCCTCCGACCCGTCCTTCACCGGCCAGCCCGGTGTCATCAACGGCGCGTCCGAGCTCCTGGGCCGGGTCTTCGGTGACGCGGGCCAGCACGCCCGTTCCGCCGTCGGCGTTTCCGTCCTGCCGCTCGACTCTCCCGTGGAAGTCGAACTGATCGCCGAATTCAGCTAGGAGCAGTAGGTTCCTTTGCCCCAACTAGCACGCCGGCTCTTTGTTCTTCCTCCCGATCTTGAGGGGGCGGCGCAAAGCTGGCTCGAACACGGCGAACGGACTCCGCGCAAGCCCCGTTTCGCGTCCTCCGTGGTACTCCTGCGGGATTCGCCCACCGGACTGGAAACCTGGCTCGGGTACCGTCCGGGCTCGTCCCCGCTGGGCGTCCTCGCCTTCCCGGGCGGCTCCCTGGACCCCTCCGACGACGACGCCGTCGGCTGGCTGGGGCCCTCGCCCCAGCACTGGGCCGAGCAGATGGGGACGGACGACGTCGGCCTGGCCCGCCGCCACGTGGTGGGTGCGGTCCGCGAGCTGTTCGAGGAGACCGGCGTGCTGCTGGCAGGCCCGGACCTGTCCTCCACCGTGGAGGCAACGTCCACGGTGGAGTGGATGAAGGCCCGCGAAGCGGTCGCGTCGCAGGAAAAATCGTTCACCGAGGAGCTGGCCAAGCGGGGCCTGTCCCTGCGCACCGACCTGCTCAAGCCGCTCGTGAACTGGCTGAGCCCGGACTTCGCGCACCGGCGCTTCAACACCCGGTATTTCGCCGCCACCGTCCCCATGAACCAGCAGCCCTCCATCCTGGAGAGCAAAGGCGTCTGGGGGCGGTGGGTGTGCGCCACCAAGGCGATCGCCGAGCGCGACACGACAGTGCTGGGCGACGAGGTGGGCCAGGAAAACACCGTAGGCCTCACCCTCGGTCAGCTCATGGTCCCCGGCTCCGAGATCATGCTGGAGAAAATGGCCAAAGCCAACGGCTGCATCGCCTACCTCAGCTACAAGCGCACCCCGCACGTCTACCAGCCCCGGCTCGTCGACGAAAACGGGACGCTGATGCTCGAAGTAGAGGCAGCCAAAACGGTAGCCGGAGAGCCCCAGCGCGAGCGCTAAGCTCCCGCCCCCTCCGTGGTTCCGTCCGCCGGGCGGCGGCCCTTCGGCGTCGCTTAGCGCGTAGGTCCCTTCCCAACACTCGCAAGCTCGCGTCGGGGCCCTCGGGACGACGCTTACGACGCATAGGGGCCCCTCCGGTCGCTGGGCGACCTCCGGCCCCGATGCGCCGCGATGCGCTCCTATCCGAAGACCCGCAGCCCGGCTCGTGCGTATCTCCCCGGACGCTCGCGCAGTTTCTACCGGTTTTCCTTCAACCCTCTCGCCCCTGGCCACTGCTGAGCCGCCTTCCGCCTGCTGGTGAGTTAAAAAGCGAAGGCCGCCCCAAACGAGCGGGGCGGCCTTTGCTGCTAGCGGGACTTAGCGGGAGCGCTGGCGGAGGCGCTGCATGTCCAAGATCACGACGGCGCGGGCTTCGAGGCGCAGCCAACCGCGCTGGACGAACTCGGCCAGAGCCTTGTTGACAGTTTCGCGGGACGCGCCGACGAGCTGGGCCAGCTCTTCCTGGGTGAGCTCGTGAGCCACGAGAACGCCGTCGGTGGCGGGGCGGCCGAAGCGGTCGGCGAGGTCCAGGAGGGCCTTGGCCACGCGGCCGGGCACGTCGGAGAAGACCAGGTCGGAGAGAGAGTCGTTGGTGCGGCGGAGGCGGCGGGCCAGCGCCTGCAGCAGCTGGGCCGAAACCTCGGGACGGGTCCGCAGCAGGGAGTTCAGGCTCTCGTTCTTGAGGCCGGCCAGGCGGGTCTCCGAGACGGCAGTGGCCGTGGCGGTGCGCGGACTCGGGTCGAACAGGGCCATCTCGCCGAAGAGCTCACCCGGGCCGAGGATGGCCAGCAGGGATTCGCGGCCGTCGGGGGACGTGCGGCCGAGCTTCACCTTGCCGGAGACGATGAAGTAGAGCTGGTCACCCTGGTCGCCCTCGCGGAAGACGGATGCACCGCGGGACAGATCGACCTCGGTCAGTTCGTCCGTCAGCAGGCGGAACGCGTCGTCGTCCAGCGTGGCGAAAAGGGGTGCGCGTCGCAATACCTCGATGTCCATAAATTCTCCTGAGTAAAAGTGTCGTCTGGGGCGCTTGTGCCATTGTTTCAGAATTTTCAACGTTCTGTGACGTACTTGGCAGCTGAAACGCCCTAAAAGACGCCGCGAGACCGGCGCAGGCTCCACGCATCCACGGCAATTTGTCAGACTTCGCCAGTAGAATCGGGGCTTAGCTGCTTGTGAGGAGACCCGGTGTTTGGCCTGACCGTTCTGGACCTTGCGTTGATACTCACGCTTTTGTCCTATCTGATCTACGGCCTGCGCAACGGCTTCCTGGTGACCGTCGGCGGACTGGCCGGCTTCACGGCGGGCGCCGTGGCCGCATTCCTCTCCGTTCCGCTGGTCAGCGACTTCGTTGAGGACAGTGGGTGGCGCCTGACCGCCATCATCGGCACTGCAGTCCTACTGGTGGTCCTCGGCAACGCGCTCGGAACCATGATCGGGCGCAGTATCCGCAGCGCCGTTCGCATGCGGCCGCTCCGGGCTGTGGACAGACTCATTGGCGGGGCGGTCAACCTGGCCGTGTCCGCGCTGGTCATGTCCATGCTGGCGTTCAGTATCAGCGCGCTTGGTGTGCCCTTCGTCTCGCAGCAGCTGGCCGAGTCCAAGGTGATCCGTTTCATAGACGGACTGACGCCCAACCCGGTCAAATCGGCGATGGCGCAGCTGCGCTCCGCCGTTATGGGCGACGGCATCCCCACGCTAATTGAGGGCATCGGCCAGGACCAGCAGCAGCTCCCGGTTCCGGATGCCAGCACGGACACGCCGGCCCTGAACAAGGCAGCCGGTTCGGTCCTGAAGATCGCTGGGACCGCGTTCCAGTGCGGGCAGAACCAGACCGGAACAGGCTTCGTGGTGTCATCAGGACGCGTGGTGACCAACGCGCACGTCGTTGCGGGGGTGTCACAGCCTGTTGTGGAGGTCCCCGGCGGCGGTGCCATGCCGGGCCGGGTGGTCTACTTCGACAGCAAGCGGGACCTGGCAGTCCTGGCCGTAGACGGACTGCCCACCGAGGCGCTGCCCCTGAGCTCCGACCTGCCCGCGGGAACCGCCGCCGCGTTTGCCGGCTACCCGCATGGCGGCCCCTACCAGTCCAAGCCGGCCACTGTGCAGGGCATTTCCACGGTGCTGGTGCCGGACATCTACGGCAACAACCCTGTTCCGGACGAGGTGTACAAGCTTGCCGGCGACGTCCAGCCCGGCAACTCCGGCGGCCCGCTTCTCACCACCAACGGAGAGGTGGCAGGCGTCATCTTTGCAAAGACGACTTCCAACGCAGCTCTGGGGTTCGCGATTCCGATGATCGATCTCCGTCCGGTGGCAGCAGAGGCACCGAGCCTGTCCAGCCCCGTGTCGTCGGGGGAGTGCATCCAGCAGTAGCGGCATCCAGCAGTAGCGGCACCGGCAATCGGGCATCCAGCGAGAGGATCAGCCGGTTACAGCCAGTCCAGGCTCTGGCCGTGCGGGCCGGTGATGGCCACCGGCTGGCCGTTGTGCAGCAGCAGGAAGTTGCCGCGGAGCCGGGCGGGATCCATCTCCGGTACGACCACCGAGCCGTCCTCCTGGATGATCACGGTCTCGCCCTCGTTGGACAGCCAGTGGCAACCCCGGTCCCGCGCCAGGCTCTGCATGATGGCCCGGAACCTGGCGCGCCCGTCAGCGCTGACATAGCCCATGACGGCACTGTGGAACACCACTAGTGCGGCGTCGGGAGGGGCCTGCCCGGCCAGCGACAGCAGCTGTTCGTTGAGATCGCCGGCAACGAGTAAAGGCGGTTCCTGGCGCGCCACGGCAATGGCCCGGCGCAGCCGCTCACGGCGGAACTCCTGCTCCGGCCAGATCAGCGCCTCAAGCCAGGCGACATCGTCGGGATTCAGCACGTCCAGGGGATTGAGGTCGATCCCGGCCCGCCACACCACAGAAGGCAAGCTGTCAGGCAGGGGAACCGGGCCTGCCGTCCTGCAGCGCAGGACGGGAGGCTCCGGCCGATGGACGGGAGGCCCGGGCCGACCGCCGGACCCGGCCTGCAGTTCGCCGGAGGCGCCGGGATCCAGCCGCGTGACTGACGCGCCGTCGTCGAACTCGTAGCTGTAGCGGTCCGGGAACAGGGCGAGGCCGGCGGAGGCGCCCACCTCGATCAGCGCGAGCGGCCGGCCCTCGGCGGCCGCGATGGCCGCGAGCGACGGAAGCAAGGCGGCGCAGCGGCCCACCTCGTTTGTCTGGGTGGCGCGGGACATGACGGTGCGCGAGACCTCGGCCCAGTGGTCGTCCAGGAAGGCCCGGAACTCCGGGTACGGGGAGACCTTGGCGCCGAGGAAACGGGCGGCGGCCAGCATCAGCAGGGGCTGGCGCTTGTTGTACGGCCAGCGGTCGATCCGGGCGATCAGCTCAGGATCGTCGGCGATGTGCAGCGACCAGCCGGCGTAGCAGGGCGAGGAACCGGGGGCATCAACCGTGCCGAAGTGCCGGTACCACTCTGCGGTGCCGAGGGCCGCCGCCGGCATGGTCAGGCCTTGCCGGTATTCAGGTCGGCGAGGTACTCCACGGCGAACCGGTATCCCATGATCCCGGCACCGGCGATCACGGCCTTGCTGATGTCGGAGAGGTAGGAGTGGTGGCGGAATTCCTCGCGGGCGTGCACGTTGGTGATGTGGACTTCCACTGCGGGGAGCTGGACCGCGGAGATCGCGTCCCGGATTGCCACCGAGGTGTGGGTGTAGGCCCCGGCGTTCAGAACGATGCCGATGGCCTTGCCGCGGGCGGCGTGGATGGCGTCCACCAGCGCGCCCTCATGGTTGGACTGGAAGCACTCGACGTCGAGCCCGTGGGCGGCGGCGGTGTCCTTGGCGAGCTGCTCGACGTCGGCCAGCGTGGCTGTGCCGTACTTTTCCGGCTCGCGGGTGCCGAGGAGGTTCAGGTTGGGGCCGTTGAGGACGAGGATGGTGCCGCGGCCGGCTTCGGTGGCGGAGGGGGCTTCAGTCATGCCTGCAAATCTATCGCGTCGGGTTGCCGGGCTCCGAGGGCTGGGCTTTCGTTACGGAAGATGCGGCGTCCCGCACCGCCGGCTGGAGTGCCGGCGGTGCGGGACGGAGGTTGCTGAGCGGGAAGAACGACGGCGGGCGGCAGCGCCCGCGCAGCTCAGAGGGCCGTGACCTTCAGCACCAGCGCGTGCTCCGGGTTGAGGCTGGGCATCGGGAGTCCCACCTCGGCCAGGAAGCGGCCGCTGGCCTCCGCGCCGGAAGCCAGCCATGCCGGCGGCTGGACCTGGGTGAAGGTGTGGGCGTAATCGGCGTCCACCGGAGCCGGGAAGATGGCCTCCACCCGGTAGCGGCAATCCGCCTCGAGCCCGGGCAGGGCGACCCGTCCCAGCTGCTCGGCGAAAGAGGTGCGCGTGCTCACCAGGGCGAACAGGGCCGCCGTCGTGCCCGCAGCAACGGCACCGGAATCGGAAACTGTACCGGCACCGGAACCGGCCACCACACCGTGGAGCATGAGCGACTCGTCGGGCACGTCGGCCCGGACCATCCGGCCGCTGTGGATCAGCCCGCGGTGCTCCTTGTACAGCTCGATGAAGCGCTTGAGCTCCTCACGCTGCTCGCCCTGGACCTCCCGGACATCCCATTCCATGCCGAAGTGGCCGAACAGTGCGGTGATGGCACGGAAGGACAGATCGTGGGTGCGGGCGGTGGTGTGGGACGTGGTGGGGCCGATATGGCCGCCCACCATTTCGGGCGGAACTACGACGCCGGTCCACCGCTGGATGGTCTGCCGCTCCAGGGCGTCGTTGCAGTCCGAACCCCAGATACGGTCGGTGCGTTCGAGGATGCCGAGGTCCACGCGTGCCCCGCCGGAGGAGCAGCTTTCAATTTCGACGCCGGGATGGGCCTTCCGGAGCTCATCGAACAGGCGGTAGGCGGCGAGGGTCTGCTCGTGGACGGAGGAGCGCCCGGTGTGCCCGTGCTCGGTGAGGTCCCGGTTCTGGTCCCACTTCAGGTAGCTGATGTTGTTTTCGCGCAGGAGAGCGTCGATCCGGTCAAAGATGTACTGCCACGCCTCCGCGTTCACCAGGTCGATGATGTGCTGGTTCCGCCACGCCAGCGGCAGGCGTCCGCCGTCCTTGTGCGAGACGGCCGCGGGTCCAACGATCCAGTCCGGGTGTGCCCGTGCCACGTCCGAGTTGAGGTTGATCATCTCGGGTTCCACCCAGAGGCCGAACTCGATGCCCCGGGACGTGACCGCGTCGATGAGCGGCGTCAGCCCGTCCGGCCAGAGCGTCTCGTCCACGAACCAGTCGCCGAGCCCGGCCGTGTCGTCGCGGCGGCCGCGGAACCAGCCGTCGTCGAGGACGAAGCGCTCCACGCCGAGGTCTGCGGCAGAGTCCGCGAGTTCGATCAGGGTGTCCAGGTTGTGGTCGAAATAGACGGCCTCCCACGTGTTGAGCACCACGGGGCGCGGCTTTCCGCCGCCCGCGGCCGGGAGCACGTGGTGCGGGCGCGAGCGGAACCAGCTGTAGAACGCTTCGCTGATGCCGTCCAGGCCGCGGTCGGAGTAGGCGGCGAAGAGCTTGGGGGTGCCGTAGCTTCCGCCGGGCTGGAGGATGACCTCGGCAGGGCCCAGCAGTTCGGAGCCGCCGATCATGGTGCGCCCGTCGGCGAGGGTGTCCGCGAACTGTTCGTGGTTGCCGCTCCAGGCCAGGTGCGTGGCCCAGACCCGGCCGTGGCGGTTGCCGAAGCCGGCGGTGCCGGCCGCGAACAGCAGCGAGGAGTCGTGCCCGGTGCGGCCGTGCCGGCCGGTCCGCACCCACGTGCCCTGCTGGATGGGTCGGCGCTGCGGGTGCCGCTCCCGGCACCAGCGCCCGGTCAGGTCGAGGAGTTCGACGGCGTCCGGAGCCACCGGGAGGACTGTCGCCAGTTCGTCGAGCTGGAACGGCGTGGTTCCGGTGTTCGTGACGGTGTGCTGCAGTTCCAGCAGGCCGCCGTCGTGCAGGGTGAGCGCGGATTCCACGGTGATGCCGGCGTCGGCGTCCTGCTGGACGATGGCGGCGGAGCGGCCGTTAGCTGTGGCCCGCACGGCGCGCAGGCGAACGGAGAAGTCGAGTCCGGAGACGCCGTCGGCAATCCGGTGCCCGCGCAGGCCCGGCCGCCCGCGCCAGCTGGAGGACGCCTGGGGGAGCAGTCCCGCCGGGACGGTGGCGTCGATGGCGGAGTTCGGGATGGCCTCCGTGAGGATGGACAGGTCAGGGAGTTCACTGCCAAGATCGGCACCCCAGTGGATGACCTCGGCCTCCCCGCTGCTGAAGCTGATCGCCAGGCTGGTGCCGGCGGAACGGAGGTGCAGGGGATCCATAGATAAGTCTCTTTCGTGATGAGCAGATATGTGTGTGGGGTGCTGCGGGGCCGGGCGCGGTGTGTGCGATCCCGGCCCCGCAGGTGTGGTGCTGTGCGGATGCCTGGACTTTGATTTTCGCCCAGTTACGGCCCTACTTGAAGAGGGCGTTGACCTGGTTGTTGGCTTCGGTCAGGGAACTGGCGGGCTGCTTGCCGGATACCACGGCGTCCATGGCGGGTTCCATGATGCCCTTGACCTTGGCGGTGTTGTCGGTGATGGGGTACAGGAACGTGGTCTTGTTCTTGACGTGCTCGGTGAAGGCCGTGACGTCAACGCCCTTGGCCTTGAACGCTGCAGCGGCCTTGTCAGAGGAGGCCTTGAGGGCCGGGAAGACCACAGCCTTGGACGCAACGACGTCCTGGCACGATGCCGAGGCGAGGTATTCCACCCACTTGATGGCTGCATCCTTCTTCTTGGTTCCGGCCCAGATCGAGTCGGCCAGGCCGTTGAACATGGACGCGCGCTTGCCCTCCGGGCCCGTCGGAGTCGGGGCGATGCCGACCTCGATGCCCTTGTAGCCCGTGTACTGGCCGACCATCCATGAGCCATGGGCGTTGATGGCTGACTTGCCGGCAGCGAAGGTATCGGCCATGGCTGCGCCGACGGTGGATTCGAGCTTCGGCATGTAGCCCTTCTTGACCAGTCCGGCGAACCAGTCGATGGAGGCCTGGAACTTGGGGTCGTCGTAGTTGTAGTGCGTGCCCCACGGGTTCTTGTCCGTGTGGGACCAGCCGGTGGTGTTGGCGAAGTAGCTCCACTCCGTCTGGCCTGAGGAGTCGCCGCCGCCGTTGAGTCCGAGGCCGTAGACCGCCACGTTGTTCTTGTCGAAGCCGGCTTCGTCCCCGCGCTTGCCGCTCTTGTCAACGGTCAGGTGGGCGATGACTTTCTCGTACGTTCCGCCGTCCTGCGGGTTCCAGGTCAGGTTCTTCATCTGGTCCTCGGAGATGCCGGCCTTGGTGAGCATCGCCTTGTTGTAGAAGAGCCCGATGGTGTCCCAGTCCTTCGGCAGGCCGTAGCGCTTGCCGTCCTGGCCCACCCACAGGTCCGCAAGGCCCTCGTTGTAGGCGGCAAGGTCCACGTTGTCCTTCTTGACGGCGTCGTCAATGGGCAGCAGCTGCTTGTTTTCGGCGAGTTCGCCGTAGCGCCCCAGGTGGTTGGTGAAGACGTCGGGGGCCGTGCCGCCGACGAACCCGTTGGTGAGGGTGCTCCAGTAGTCGTCCCACCCGCGCTGGGTGATCTTGACCTTGATGTCGGGGTTGGCCTTGGTGAAGTCGTCGGCGCACTGCTGGTACGCGGGAAGCTGGTTGGCGTCCCAGAGCCAGTAGCTGACTTCGCCCTTGGCCGATTCTGCAGAGGATCCTGAGCCGCCGCAGGCGGAGAGGGAGAGGGCCATGGCCGCGGCGACGGCGACGGTGCCGAGGGATTTCTTCATTGTTTTCTTTCCGTTCGGGATGGGTGGAGACAGGAGGGAGCGGGTGCTTACTTGATTCCGGAGAATCCGATGGAGTTGACGATCTTCTTGCCGAAGGCGGCGAAGAGGACCAGGACAGGCAGCGCCGAGACCAGGGTGGCGGCCATGAGGCCGGACCAGTCCGGTGCCCCCTGCGGGGACTGCGACTTGAAGACGCCGAGCCCCACCTGAAGGACGCGTACCTCGTCCTGGGATCCGACCAGCAGGGGCCAGAAGTACTCGTTCCACTGGCCGATAAAGGTCAGCAGGGCGAGGGTGGCGATGGGTGCTGCGGCGTTGGGGAGAACGATCTGGAAGAAGATGCGCAGGTGCTTGGCGCCGTCGAGCATGGCTGCCTCCTCAACTTCACGTGACATGTTCAGGAAGAACTGCCGGAGGAAGAAGATGGCGAACGGAGTCATGAATACGTACGGCAGGACCATCCCGAGCATGGTGTTGAGCAGGTCCAGGTTTTTGATCAGGAGGAAGTTGGGCAGGGCGGTGAAGATCGGCGGGACCAGCATGGTGCCCAGGAACAGGCTGAATACAGCGTTCCGGCCCTTCCAGCGCAGCCGGGCAAAGGCGTAGGCAGCCATTGCGCTGAAGAACACTGCCCCGGCGGTGGTGATGGAGGAGAAGACGATCGAGTTGCGCAGGTACAGCCAGAAGTCGATGGCGGCACCGGAACCGCCCTCCGCGACGGCGTCGGCGGGGCTCTGCAGCCCGAAGACGCGCATGAAGGCGCCAACGGTGAAGTCTGCCGGAAGCAGGCTGGCCGACTGCGTAGCCAGCGCTCCATTGGTGGACAGTGCGGTGCGGAACACCCAAAGGAACGGGAGCACGGAGACGGCGATGGCGAGGGCCAGCAGGGCCCAGGCGCCCGCGCGGCGGGCGTTGAAAGGACGACGGCGGGTGGTTGCGGGGCGGCGTGCGGCGGCCGGCTGCGGCGCGCGGCTGGTGGTGGTGGTCATGCGGGACTCCTTAGTCCAGGTCCGACTCGTTGCCCTTGAGGAACTTCATCTGAATGAAGGCAACGAGGGCGAGGATGAGGAAGAGGATGACGGCGATGGCGGACCCGTAGCCGAAATCCGACTCGGTGAAGGCGCGCTGGTAGATGTAGTACTGGATGACGCGGGTGGCGTTGACCGGTCCGCCCTGCGTGGTCACTGCCACGGTGTCGAAGACCTGGAAGGAACCGATCACGGTGACGACGAGCACCAGGACCAGGACCGGGCGAAGCAGCGGCATGGTGATCTTCCGGAAGGTCTGGAACGGTGACGCGCCATCCAGTTTGGCCACCTCGTAGAGGTGCTGCGGGATGGCCTGGAGGCCGGCGAAGATCAGCAGGGCGGTGTAGCCCATGTGCCGCCACGTGTTGATCAGGGCCTGCGTGGGAATGGCCCACTCCTCGCTGCCGAAGAACGCGACACGGGGGAGGCCTGCCCATTCGATGAACTGGTTCACGATGCCGATCTGGTAGTCCAGCATCCAGAACCAGAGCAGTGCCGCGATGACGTTGGACATCAGGTACGGCAGGAGCAGGGCGCCCCGGACAAGGGTGGACTTGGCCACCCTGTCCATCAGGAGGGCCAGGCCGAGGGCCAGGACCGTCTGGAGCACGATGTTCATGAGGACGTACTGCCCTGTGACGGCCAGGGAATTCCAGAACAGGGGATCCTTGGCAATCGCTGCGTAGTTGTCGAGGCCCACCCACTCCGGGTCGCCGAGGATGTTGTACTCCGTGAAGCTCAGGTAGATCCCCCGGATGGTGGGCACCACGTAGAAGAGGACGAAGCCGATCATTGCCGGGGCAATGAAGAAGAGTGCGATCTTGAGGTCGCCGTACCGGCGGAGGCCGCCTCGGCGGATCCTGCCGGGCCGCGCCGAACGCTGATCGCTGCTGGCTGCAGGGTTCTTAGTAAGGGTGGTCATCATCGACCCTTCCTGGGTGTGTGATGGAACTAACAATCGCCATCAAATCTACGCGAGTAGACAGTGGGGTGCAAGGTGTTTTTCCGCTTGATTACTGACTTTAATCTCTGCAGCGTTGTAGACGTTGACTCGAGTAGATTCCACTGTAAGACTGTGGCGTAAACAAGTGCGCGCACCGGAAGACGGTGCCGACCATGCCTAGGAAGGCAGGAACAATGACGTTTTCAATCGGTGTAGTCGGGGTGGGGCAGTTCGGTGGCCAGTTCGCCCATCTCTTCAAGCTCCACCCCGGGGTCAGTGAGGTCTTCGTCGTGGACGAGCGGGCGGACCGCGCGGCCGAGGCGGTCGCTCAGTACGGCCTAGCCGGTTCCATTGGCACCTTCGATGAACTGCTGGCGTCCGACGTCGACGCCGTCGCCATCTTCACGCAGCGGTGGACCCACGGACCGCTGGTGGAGCGCGCCCTCCGGGCCGGAAAGCATGTCTACTCGGCCGTGCCCATGGCCGTCACCGAGGACGAGATCGCGAAAATCATCGACGCCGTCCGTGAGACCGGCAACGTTTACATGATGGGTGAGACCAGCTACTACAACCCGGCCACGGTGTATGCGCGCGAGCAGCACGCGGCCGGCCGGTTCGGAAGGGTGTTCTACTCCGAAGGCGACTACGTCCACGACATGGACCTGGGCTTTTACGACGCCTACCAGTACAGCGGCGGGGAGCGCTGGAAGGAAACCGCCAGCTACCCGCCCATGCTGTACCCGACCCACGCGATCGGCGGTGTCCTCGGCGCCCTGCCGTCGCATGCGGTGAGCGTCAGCTGCGTCGGCGTGAAGGACGACCGTCAGGACGGGGTGTTCGACAAGGACATCAGCATGTTCGGGAACGACTTCTCCAACGCCACGGCCCTCTTCGAACTGAACGACGGCGGTGCCATGCGGACCAACGAGATGCGCCGGGTGGGCTATCCCTCGCATATCCGCGAGTCCCGCTTCCGGTTCTTCGGCACCGAGGCCAGCTTTGAGCAGCTGGCCAAGGTGACGGTGTGGCAGGACAAGGCCAACGTCCATGACATCTCTGAGCAGGTGGAGTCCCGGCCCAGCGTGTCCCTGGACGATCCGTCGCTCGCAAACGTGGCACCCGAACTGCGGGACGCCTTTGTGTCCGGGCTGGCGCCGGTGCATGACAGCAGCAGGCTGCCGGAGGAGTTCCGCGGTGCCCCCAACGGCCACGAAGGCAGCCACCAGTTCCTGGTGGACGACTTTGTCACGGCCGTGAACACGGGGTCCCTGCCGCCGGTCAACGCCTGGACGGCCGCAAGGTTCACCCTGCCCGGCATCGTGGCCCACGAGTCCGCCCGGCGGAACGGCGAACGGCTGCCCATCCGCGACTTCGGCGACGCTCCGGCCACGGTTCAGGACGTGCTGTAGCTAGCATGGACACTATGACCATTCCGGCAGCGCCCGCCCCGCGGACCCAGGTGACCCGCAAGGATGTTGCCCGGTACGCCGGGGTGAGCACCGCCGTCGTCAGCTACGTAGTGAATGGCGGGCCGAAGAAGGTGGCACCCGCCACCGAGGCGAAGGTCCAGGAAGCCATCCGGCAGCTGGGCTACCGCCCCAACGCGGCTGCGCGGGCCCTGAAACTGGGGTCCAGCGAGACGATCGGTCTGGTCATTCCGGACAACAGCAACCCGTTCTTCTCGATGCTTGCCCACGCAGTGGAAGACGCGGCGGGGGCGCTCGGGTACGCCCTGGTGCTGACCAATTCGGATGGCAACCTCGCCAAGGAGCGCCGGAACATCCGGAACCTGGCAGCCCGGCAGGTGGACGGCGTGGTGCTTGCCAGCGTCCTGTTCGAACCTGAGCTGGCCGACCTGGAGGCCGCTGAGATCCCGTCCGTGCTCCTGAGCCACAGCGGGAGCTCGGCCGGCGTCACCACGGTGGGCGTGGACCTGGCCAAGGGGGCCCGCACCGCCGTCGAGCATTTGATCAGCCACGGCCACACCAACATCGGCCTGGCCATGGGCACCACCACCGGCAACGAAGCGGACGCCCGCGAAGAGGGCTGGGTGCAGGCGCTTCGGAATGCCGGCCTGCCGGAGGGCCCCATTGCCCGCAGCGCCTTCACGCGGGTTGGCGGCTACGCGGCAGGGCAGCGGCTTCTGGCGTCGGGGCACCGGCCCACCGCCATCTTCGCCAGCTCTGACATGCAGGCCATCGGCATCCTCCGCGCGCTCCACGAGGCAGGCCTGTCCGTCCCGGGGGACATCGCACTGGTCTCCTTCGACGGTTCGGAGGACGCCGAGTACTCCTGGCCGACGCTGACCACGGTGGAGCAGCCCGTGCGCGACATGGCCGAGGCGGCGGTCCGGGCACTTGTTGGCGCGGACCGGGGCGCTCCGGCCCAGCACCGCGTCTTTCCGACAAAGCTCCTGGTCCGACAGTCCTGCGGCTGCCCGTAAGGCTGGACGAATTACACCAGCCTCAGCCGGCCCACCCGGTCGCGGAGGATCCGCTGGGCGTCAGGGGACAAGCCCGCGTCGCAGATCACCTCGTCGGCCTCCTCGAGCTTGGCGATGGTGCTGATTCCCTGCGTGCCCCACTTGGTGTGGTCCGCCAGGACCACCACCTTGCGGGACGCTGCGATGAAGGCGCGGTTGGTTTCCGCCTCCAGCAGGTTGGGCGTGGTGTAGCCGGCATCCGCGTCCATGCCGTGCACCCCGAGGAACAGCAGGTCCAGGTGGAGCTGGCGGAGCGCCGCCGTCGCGATGGGACCCACGAGGGCGTCCGACGGCGTGCGCTCGCCGCCGATGAGGATCACCGTGGAGGCGTGGCGCCCGGACCCCGCCGAGGCATGGTGGAAGAGGTCGGCGATCTTCACCGAGTTGGTCACCGCGGTGATCCGGGGGCCGTTGGCGAGTTCCTTGGCCAGCGCCCAGGTGGTGGTGCCCGCGCTCAGGGCCACCGCCATGCCCTCGTGGACCAGCGCGGCGGCCTCCAGGGCAATGGCGCGCTTCTGCGCGGTCAGCTGGGTGGACTTCAGCTCGAACCCGGGCTCATGCGTGCTGGCATCCCCGGGCAGCTTGGCACCGCCGTGGATCCGTTCCACCTGCCCGCTCTCCTCCAGCATCTCGATGTCGCGGCGCACCGTCATCAGGGACACGCCCAGCTGCTGGGCCAGATCCGACACGCGGACCACCCGCTCGCGCCGGACGGCGTCCACTATGGACTGGTGGCGGGCCGCGGGAAGCATCGGGATCCTTTCAGTAGGCGAAACCTGGTACTGCCCATCATCGCCTAGCCCTTGCTGGAACCAAGAGTCAGGCCCGCAACAAACTGCCGCTGCAGGAGCAGGTAGACGATCAGGGTGGGGATGACCGTGATGACTGCGCCGGCCGCCAGCAGGTTGTAGTTGTTCAGGAACTCGCCCTGGAGGTTGTTGATCGCGGTGGTGACGGGCAGCCGGTCGCCGCTCTGGATGAACAGCAGGGGCCAGAAGAAATCGTTGTAGATGAAGATGACTTCCAGGGTTGCGAGGGCAGCAAAGGCCGGCCGGCACAGCGGCATGATGATCTCCCGGTACTGGCGCCAGATCCCGGCACCGTCCACGAGTGCGGCCTCGGTCAGGTCCGCGGAGAGCGCCTTCATGTAGTTGGACAGCACGAAGGTGCAGAATCCCATCTGGAAGGCCATGTTCACCGCGATGACGATGATGTACGTGTTCAGCATGTTGCCGGAGTCGCTGAAGGAGTAGGGCACCTGGAAGTGCTTGGCCATCTCGAACAGCGGCGCCGCCAGCACCTGGGGCGGCAGCAGGTTCCCCGCCGTGAACATGATGAGCAGCGTGACGTTGAACTTCCAGCTGACCCGGCTGACGGCGAACGCCATCATGGAAGCGAAAAAGAGCACCAGCAGCACGGCGGGGACGCAGATGATCACCGAGTTCCAGAGGTATTTGGCGAAACCGCCCTGGGACCAGGCCTGGATGAAGTTGTCGAAGTTGAAGTCGCCGGCCAGGCTGAAGTAGCCGTGCTCATTGGTGGAGGCAATCGGCCGCAGGGCGGTGAACACGGCCCAGACCAGGGGAATCAGCCACATGACCGCCATGGCCGTCAGGAAGATATGCGTGCCGTAATGCCGTTTCGGCCTGCTGCCGGATCGGGTTGCCGGCCGGCTCGTGGCCGTGCCGGGGGAGACGGCGGCGCTCATGCCCTGTTCTCCCTGCCGAAGGTGCGGCTGAGGTAGAACACGATGGGAACGAGGGAGATGACCAGCAGGACCACGGCAAGGGCGGATCCGACGCCGATCACCTGGCCTTCGCCCACGAGGTTCTGGATCACCAGCGCGCTGAGGAGCTCCAGGCCGTTGGTGCCGCGGTTAATGACGTAGACGACGTCGAACGCCCGCAGCGACTCGATGATGGTGATGACGACGATGACGATGTTGATGGGCCGCATGGCAGGAAAGACCACACGGAAGAAGGTCTGCGCAGCGTTGGCGCCGTCGATGGCGGCGGCTTCCTTCAGGCTGGGGTCCACGCCCTTCAGGCCCGCCAGATACAGCAGCATGACATAGCCCGCGTGACGCCACGTGGCGGCGACCATGGCTGCCCAGATGTTTATTGAGGAATCCCCGAACCAGTCAACGGCCTGCGGCGTCCCCGAGGTTCCGAGCAGGAAGTTCAGCAGGCCGTTGTCACGCTGGTAGAACAGCTGCCAGATGATGCCGATCAGTGCCAGGGACAGCATCACCGGCGTGAAGAAAATGCTCTGGTAGATTCTGCTGCCGCGGATCTGCTGGTCCAGCAGCACTGCCAGCAGCAGGCCCAGCGGGGTGGCCACCAGGGCCAGGAACGCCAGCCACAGCATGTTGTGCTGGATGGCAGGCCAGAACGGCGGGTAGTCCTGCGAGATGTACTGGTAATTGTCGCCGCCCGCCGGCCTGATGTCGCCCAGCGCCAGGCCGTTCCACCGCGTGAAGCTCAGCCCGACGGACATCACCGTGGGCAGCCAGATGAAAACCAGTTGGATCAGGGTGGGAAGGCCCACCATGAGCGACAGAACCACCTTGTCCCGTCTGGAGAGCCGGCGGACCTTGCCGCTGCCCACCCGCTTCGCCGGAGTCCCGGACGGAGCCCGGGACTCCGGCGGGACGAGGTCTCTTGCTGTTGCGCTCATGAGAGTCCCCGGCTGCTACTGGGCGGCGTACAGTGACTTGGCCTGCGCCTCAAGGTTCTTGACGTCCATCTTGCCGTTCTTGAGGAAGGTCTGCAGGGCCGGAATCATGACGTTGTTGGCCATGGCGGGCAGGGCGTCCCGGTCGAAGAACTGGCTGATTGACTTCGCCTGCGCGATGGTGTCTGCGCATTTCTTGTTCAGCGGCGTGAACTTGGAGGTGTCCGCGCCCTTGGCCGTGGCGATGTTGGAGGCGTCCACCGAGGCGTAGGTGTCCTGGCCCTCGGGGGTGCCGATGTATTCCATGAACTGGTGCGCAGCTGCGTTCCCGCCGCCTTTCGTGGACAGCAGCAGCCCGTCGATGGGTGCCTCCACCGCATCGCGACCTTCGGTGGCGATCTCCGGGAACGCAAAGAAATCGATGTCCTTCAGCACCGCAGGATCGGTGAACTGCTGCGTGACGAAGGAGCCGAGCAGGTACATGCCTGTCTTCTTGGCAGCCAGCGCTCTCGCCGCGTCCTGCCAGGTCTGGCCGAGAGCCGCCGGATCCTGGAAGGGCAGCAGGGCGGACCAGGTGTCGAAGACGTCTGTCACCTTCTTTTGGTCCCAGGACTCCTTGTGGGCGCACAGGTCCACGTGGAACTGGTAACCGTTGAGGCGCATGTTGATGTAGTCGAACGTGCCCATGGCGGGCCAGCCGTCCTTGTCCGCAAAACCGATCGGGATGATGCCGTCGGCCTTCATCTTGGCCGCCAGGGTCTTCAGGGCATCGAAGGTTTCCGGCACCTCGTAACCCTTGCTGGCCCACACGCTCTTCCGGTAGAAGAAACCCCACGGATAGTTGTAGTTGGGGACGAAGTACATTTTCCCGTCCGGGCCGGTGGACGCCTTCTTCAGGGCGTCCGAGAAGTTGCCCCCGATCTTGGCCCAGACGTCATCAACCGGTGCCAGAAGCCCCTTGCTGGCATAAAACTGCATCCTGTATCCGGCGAACCAGGTAAAGGCGTCGTCCGGCGAGCCCTGCAGGTACGAGTTGATCTTGTTCTGGAAGTCGTTGTGCGGCACCACGTTGGTCCGGACCGTCTTGCCCGTCTTCTGGGTGAAGGCATCGGTGACTGCCTCGTACGCCTTCTTGGGAACTTCGTCGGAGGAACCTGAGCCGAACGAGAGGCCGGAGGATTCCGAGCCTCCGGCGGACGGTCCGCTGCCGCCGGTGCACGCCGCCAACAGTGGCACGCCCGCCAGGCCGGCGGCACTCACGCCAATAGTTTTGAGGAATGTCCGCCGGGCCGGCCCGGCTGTGGTTGACGTTTCCGGATGTGCTGCCATGATCTCTCCCGGGATGGAGCCTTGTGACATCTGTCACATATCAATGACTATAACCTTGCAAAAGGGAACAGGAAAGATCGCAAAAGAACACGCGGGGTTCCGGCGGCGGGACCTCCTCAGGAGAGCAAAAAGGAGGGCCCGCCCGGCGCTGAACTGCGCTCCGGGCGGGCCCTCCTGTGGCTCCGCTACTTCTTCAGGGACGCCGCGATCTGCTGCATGACGGTGTTGTCGGCAAGCGTGGTTGCGTCTCCGACGTCGCGGCCCTCGGCCACGTCCTTGAGGAGGCGGCGCATGATCTTGCCCGAGCGGGTCTTGGGCAGTTCGGGCACCACCAGGATGGTCTTGGGCTTGGCGATCGGTCCGATTTCCTTGCCGACGTGGTTGCGGAGGTCCTGGACGATCTCGTCCCCGGAGTCCACGGCATCGCCGCGGAGGATGACGAACGCGACGACAGCCTGGCCGGTGGTTTCGTCGGTGGCGCCAACGACGGCGGCCTCCGCCACGGCCGGGTGGCTCACCAGGGCGGACTCGATTTCGGTGGTGGAGAGGCGGTGCCCGGAGACGTTCATGACGTCGTCCACCCGGCCCAGGAGCCAGATGTCGCCGTCCTCGTCCTTCTTGGCGCCGTCACCGGCGAAGTACATGGTTTCGAAGCGGGACCAGTAGGTGTCCTTGAACCGTTCCGGGTCGCCCCAGATGCCGCGCAGCATGGCCGGCCAGGGTTCGCGGATCACCAGGAAGCCGCCGTGCCCGTCCGGGACCGACGCGCCGTTCTCGTCCACGACGTCCACGGCGATGCCGGGCAGGGGCACCTGCGCGGAGCCGGGTTTGGTGGCGGTCACGCCGGGCAGGGGGGCGATAATCTGCGCGCCGGTTTCGGTCTGCCACCAGGTGTCCACGATCGGTGCGGGGTTTTGCTTGCCGCCGTTTCCGCCGATGACGTCGCGGTACCACATCCAGGCTTCGGGGTTGATGGGTTCCCCGACCGAACCCAGGACCCGGATGGAGGAGAGGTCGTACTTGTCCGGGATGTCCCGGCCCCATTTCATGAAGGTACGGATCGCGGTGGGGGCGGTGTAGAGGATGGAGACCTTGTACTTTTGCACGATCTCCCACCAGCGGCCCTGGTGCGGGGAGTCCGGCGTGCCCTCGTACATGACCTGGGTTGCGCCGTTGATGAGCGGCGCGTAGGCGACGTATGAATGGCCGGTGACCCATCCGACGTCGGCCGTGCACCAGTAGACATCCGTTTCCGGGTGCAGGTCGAAGACGGCCTTGTGGGTGTAGGCGGTCTGGGTGAGGTAGCCGCCGGTGGTGTGCAGGATGCCCTTGGGCTTTCCGGTGGTGCCGGAGGTGTAGAGGATGAACAGCGGGTGTTCGGAGTCGTGTCCGACGGCGGTGTGCTCGGCGGAGGCTGCCCCGACGGTGTCTGCCCACCAGTGGTCCCGGCCCTCGTGCCAGTCCACGTCCTGGCCGTTGCGCTTGACCACCACGACGTTCTGCACGGTGTGGCCCTCCTGCTCGAGGGCGGCGTCGACTGCGGTTTTCAGGGCACTGGGCTTGCCGCGCCGGTAGGTGCCGTCAGCGGTGACCACGAGCTTGGCCTCGGCGTCCTCGATCCGGGACCGGAGCGCGTCGGCGGAGAAACCGCCGAACACCACCGAGTGCACCGCACCTATCCGTGCGCAGGCTAGCAGCGTGATCACGGCCTCGGGGATCATCGGCAGGTACACGGCCACCCGGTCGCCCTTGGCCACGCCCAGGGACTCGAAGGCGTTCGCGGCCTTCTTCACTTCCTCGGTCAGTTCCGCGTAGGTGTAGGAGCGGGAATCGCCCGGCTCGCCCTCGAAGTGGATGGCAACCCGGTCGCCCAGGCCGTTCTCCACGTGCCGGTCCAGGGCGTTGTACGCGGCGTTGACCTCGCCGCCGACGAACCACTTGGCGAACGGCGGGTTGGACCAGTCCAGTGCCTGGTCAAAGTCCTTGGACCAGGTCAGGAGTTCGCGGGCCTGCTTGGCCCAGAATGCTGGCCGGTCGGCTGCTGCCTCTGCGTATACGTCGGCGCCCACCACGGCGTCGGCGGCGAACTCCTCGGAAGGAGCAAACTTACGGTTCTCATGCAGCAGGTTTTCAAGAGCATCGCCCTGCTGGCTGGTGGTGGCAGCGGTGGCCGTCGAGCCGGGGGTGTCCTGGGACATGGTGAACCTCATCATTCATCGATCTTTCCTGCGCGGTGCGCCGGTCCCGGCCACTGCCCCGCCGCTGCACGGCGTCGGGCAACGGCCCGTCACGGTTAAACCGCAAAGAGCTGTTCCGAGACCAGACTAGCGCGTCCGGCATCCGCGCGTGGGCGGCGTCACATGAGGAGCCGTGAGCGGTGTCCATTTAGCGGTGAATGGTTCTGTGGGAGGCCGGTGCCGCTTCTGTAAGCGCGCCGCACCGCGGCCAGTCAGCTAGTGAAGCACCCTCCACTTGGCTAGGCTGAGATGGACTCGTGACAGGGGCCGGATGCAGCCAGACCGCTTGTGGTCAGGCTCCGGCCGTAAGGCGGAACCACGCAGCGGACACCCGTCCGGGCGCCGCCACGCTAAGGAGAACAGAATGAATCAGCAAAGCCAGGGCCAGCCGGGCCCGGCCCGGCAGGACCCAGCTCAGCCGGGCCAGGGCCAGGCGCCGCTCGGGGCGGGACCGTCCGGGCGGCCGGAAGCACACAATGCGGCGCCGAATTTCATGAAGCAGCAGGGTGTGCGGAATGAGGCCGTTGCCGGACCTTTCACCGTCCGGGACCTGACCGTCTTCGCGGCCACCCTTGTCCTCTTTATCGCATCCCTGATTCCGATGTTCGCTGTGCGCTACAACCTGTGGAACCTCGGAAGCCTGTTCTTCCTGGGGCTCGGCGTGGTGCTGCCGCTCATTGTTGCGGCGTTGTTTGTGGCCCGCCGGCTCGCCCCCGACACGAAGGTCCGCATCGGGTCCCTTTCGGTGGACCAGTTCGGTTCCGTGGTGGCCTCGTTCGCGGTGGCCTTCTTCTTCCTGTCCGTTGCCGGCGCCTACACGCCCAGCCTGCTCGTGGGCCTGATCGGTTCCCTCGTGCTGCTGGCCGCCACTGTGCTGGCCCGGTTCATCCCGTTCTTCGCCGGCGACTTCCTGGACCGCCCCGACGCCCCGGCCCACATTATGGCGCGGGACTCAGCCGTTCCCGTGCGCAAGCCCAAAGCGCCCAAGGAGCCGAAGCCTGCCGCTGCCAAGCCGGGTGCTGGTTCCACTAAGGGGGCTGTTGCGGCGGGTGCTGGGGCCGGCGCCGCTGCCGCTGGCGCCGCCGTCCCAGCGGGTCCTGAAGCCCGCGGCCCTGTTTCCTCTGGTCCGGTTTCCTCCGGGCATGTTTCCCACGGTGCGACGGCGGTCGGCCAGACGGGCAAGGGTGCCGCCCAGGCCAGCACCGCCGGTGCCGTAATTCCCGGTGCTACAGCCGACATTGCCGGAACCGCCGGTGCAGCTGCTGCCGGTGCTGGGAACGGCGGCGCAGGAACCGCCGGCGCAGCGCCGGCCACCGGGATGTGGCCCGGCGCTAACGCCGCGAGTAGCGCTGCAGCGTCGCCGGAAACGGGACAGGCCGCCGTCGTTCCTTCTGCGCAGACTGTGGACGCGGCCGCGCAGGGGGGTACAGTGCCGTCCGCAAAAGCCGACGCGGCCGCGCAGCGGACCGCGGAAGCCGAGCAGACCCAGCTTGACGGAGTCACGGCCGCCCCGGCGGCTGCCGCAGGAGCGCCGGCAGCGGAGGCGGCTGCCACCGGGGCGCCCGCAGCGGAAGCCCCCGTCGCAGAAGGCAAGTCCGGCGCTGCCGGGCGTGAAGCTGCGGAAGAGGCTGCGCGGGCTGCCTCTGCCACGCCTGCCACCGCCGTCCACCCGAGGGTGGATGTGCAGCAGCAGGTGCGGTCGCAGGAACCGATCGGTGCCACCGTCGATCCGGCAAGCTGGCCGGAGGAGTCCGAACATGAGCAGGTTCACGAGGCCTTCTGGTTTGCCGTGGCCCAGCACCGCACTGCCGTCGATGAGCGCACCGGCGCACCGCTGTTCGGCATCGAACCCGGAGGCTGGGTCTTGGCACTGGAAGACCGCGGGGACGAATTCCTGGTCCAGCACACGGATGGCCGGGTGGGTGTCCTGCGCGACCTCAGCAATATCGAGCGCGGCTAGCCGGCCGCCGTGGCCGATTCCGCTTCGCGCCGGCGCGGCACGCCGGGCATCCCGGTGGCACCTGCTTCCGGGGACGTTCCCACGGGCGTGTCCGGGGAGGCCCCCGCGGACATGGCCGCCGGGGCTCCCGCGGGCGTCTCCGGGGACGCTCCCGCGGATACCCTCCCCGCCGGAAGTGGGCCCGGGGACAGCCCGCGGGCCCGCTCGGGCGAGTCGCCCCTGGCCCTGAAGCGCCGGGCGCGCAGGATCAACCGGGCCCTCGCCGAGCAGTACCCGTACGCCCACGCCGAGCTCGACTTCCGGAACCCTTTCGAGCTCCTCGTAGCCACCGTGCTTTCCGCGCAGACCACGGACGTGACGGTCAACCTGATCACGCCGCTGCTCTTCTCCCGCTTTCCAGACGCGCGCGCCATGGCGGAAGCGGACACCGCGGAGCTGGAAGCGATCATCAAGCCGACCGGGTTTTTCCGCGCCAAGACGAGGAATCTCCTCGCGCTGGCCAACCGCGTGGTGGACGAGTTCGACGGCGTGGTGCCCGGGCGGCTGGAAGACCTGGTGACGCTGCCGGGCGTTGGAAGGAAAACGGCGAACGTGGTGCTGGGCAATGCGTTCGGCATCCCCGGAATTACGGTGGACACCCACTTCGGGCGACTGGCGCGGCGCTTCGGCTGGACGGAGTCTGATGACCCGGTCCGGATCGAGTCCGACGTGGCGGAACTGTTTGAGCCCCGGGACTGGACCATGCTGTCCCACCGCGTGGTCTTTCATGGCCGGAGGGTGTGCCATTCCCGCAAGCCGGCCTGCGGGGCCTGTGCCGTGGCCAACTGGTGCCCCAGCTTTGGCTCGGGCGAGACGAACCCCGCCAAGGCCGCGAAACTGCTGAAGTACGAACTGGCGCCCGGAAGCGAGGAGCTCCTGGCGAGGCTGCTGGCCGAGACCCACCGCGCCGCCGAGATCCGGATGGAATCGCAGCGGAGGACGCCATGACAGCGCGCCAGGACCTGGTGGACCTCGTCCATTCAATCAGGGCTGGTACCGGTCCTGCCCGGAATCCCTACTGGCGCAGGCTGACCGTTGACGAGTCCGTTGCCCGTAAGGCGGCCGTCCTGATCCTTTTCGGCGCCCTGGACGACGTGCCTGCAGCCTCCGGCAAGCCGCTCGTTGCTGCCGACTTGGACGTCCTGCTCCTGGAACGCGCCCACACCCTCGACGACCATCCAGGCCAGGTGGCCTTTCCCGGCGGCGGCATCCACGTGGGGGAGACGCCGGTGGAAGCCGCGCTTCGGGAAGCGGAGGAGGAAACCGGGGTGGACCCGTCCGGCGTCGAAGTACTGGGTGCCCTGCCGGAACTGGCCCTCCCGCGCGGAAACTTTCTGGTTACCCCGGTCCTGGCCTGGTGGGCCTCCCCGTCGCCGGTCCGGGTGGTGGACTACGGCGAGTCCGCCCAGGTCTTCCGGGTGCCGGTCCGCGACCTGCTGGACCCCGAGAACCGCACCATGGCTGCTGTGACGCGCATGAACCAGACGTTTCAGAGCCCGGCGTTCAACGTGAACAGCCTGGTGGTCTGGGGCTTTACGGGCATGATCCTGAACGAACTGTTCGACCAGCTCGGCTGGGCCGTTCCCTGGGACAGGACCAGGCTTCACCCTCTGGACCTCTAGGCGCTACTGCGGTTTTAGTGCTGCGATTTCCGCAGGTCCACCACCAGGCCGGTGGCGGCGTTTTCGCGCAATGCGTTGATGCCGGCCACTACCCCCGAAACGCTCTTGAACCGCGGCGACTCTGCCACGATGTTTCCGTCCCCATCGATGAGACGGAATTTGTAAGACTGATCGCTGTCCTGGTGAACTTCAAACTTGCCCGCCATTGGCGTGGAAACCCCCTGCTGATGCTTCGTCGCACGTGCCGGGCCAACTTATTGCCACTGCCCGGCCACCATAGAGCGTAGTGGCCCACACCACACGAAGCGAACTACTCGCCGGTACATTACTCAGTACAACCCCATGTTCCCTGTGCGGCGGATGTGACTTTTGTTTCCGCTGGGGAAGGGCTAGTCTGCGGCCACCAAGTAGGCCCGGGCGGGGCCGAACGACGCCGTCGTGGGGCACTTTGGTGGTGTCGCCGTCGTGAATTACGACGGCGGCCGGCGAGTCGCGCGTCAAAGTGCCCCGTTTCGGTCTGGTCGATTCTCCGGGACTGAGCGTCGGCAGCTACTTTGCGTTGTCGTAGGAATCGACGACGGCGACGCTCACCGGGAATTCGACCGGAATGGGGCCAAAGAGCAGCTCCTTGGCGGCGTTGGCGGCGTCCTCGACGGCGCGGATGCAGGCGTCCACGGCGGAGTCGGGGGCGTGGACCATCACCTCGTCGTGCAGGAAAAAGACGAGTTCCCCGGTGACTGAACCGTCGGCACGCATGGTGCGCAGCCGGCGTCGTAATTCTGCCAGCCAGCATGCCGCCCAATCTGCCGCGGAACCCTGGACAACGAAGTTCCGGGTGCATCGTCCGCGGGAACGCGCGATTGAGTCCGCGCGGCGCTGTTCCTCTGCCGAGGTGGAGCGCTGGCTGAGGAACCACCGTTCAGACGGCGGCGGGCTGCTGCGCCCCAGGCGCGAGGTGACCGTCCTGCCGGCTTCGCCGTCGCGGGCGGCGCGCTCGACGAAGCCCACCGCACGGGGGTAGATCCTGGCCAGCTGCGGCATCAGCCGGCCCGCCTCCCCGGAGGTGGCGCCGTACATCGCGCCCAGCAGGGCCATCTTTGCCTTGGCCCGGTCGCCGCCGAAGCCCTTGGCAGCGATTCCCGCGTAGAGATCCTGGTCCCGGGCGGCTTCGGCCATGGACGAATCCTGCGCGAGCGCGGCGAGAACACGGGGTTCCAGCTGGGAGGCGTCGGCCACGATAAGCTTATGCCCCGGGTCTGCGTGCACGGCGCCGCGGACCTGGCGGGGGATTTGCAGTGCCCCGCCACCGCGTGACGCCCAGCGGCCCGAGACCACTCCGCCCACCACGTATTCGGGCCGGAACCTCCCGTTCCGCACCCAGGCGTCCAGCCACGCCCAGCCGTTGGCGGTGTGCAGCCGTGACAGTTTCTTATAGGCCAGCAGGGGCGCGATGGCCGGGTGGCTGGATCCCTTCAGCTCCCATTGCCGGGTGGACTTCACCTCGATGCCGTTGCGGTGCAGGGCTCGCATCAGCTCCTGCGGCGAGTCCGGGTTCAGCGACGGCGCGTTTAGCAGGCCCCGGAGTTCGGTGTTCAGGGCCTCGAGTTTGGCCGGGCGGTGCCCAAGTGGGGGCCGGGAACCCAGGTGCTCCGCGAGGATCTGTTCGTGCAGCTCCTCGCGCCAAGGCACGCCGGCATGCTGCATTTCGGCCGCGACTAAGGCGCTAGCCGACTCGGCGGCGAGGAGGAGCTGGAGCCGCTGCCGCCGGTTGCCGTCACCTGCGGTGTCTGGTTCGCCGGCGGCTGCGAGGGCCTCCTGCTGGGCTGCATATTCGGCGCGCAGCTCGGCCAGGGTCTGCCGCGGTTGGGCTGCCGTGCCCGGGTCGTCGAAGAGGGCTCCCTGGTCCGCGGGCGGAGGGGGCGGCTGGAGCAGCCGGGGCGGCTGCAGCTCGTCGTCCTGGGTGAGTTTCTCAGCGTTTCCCGCGTACGGAGTGTGGGCCGTGAACTCGGAATGAGCCAAAATGGCGCCGCACAGCGAGAGGTCGTAGCAGCGTTCCACGTCGACGCCCGCCGCCAGCAGCGACGGGTACCAGTCCTGGGTGCGGTGCCAGATCCAGCGCGGGCGGCGCTTCTCGAGCTCGCGGACGAGGGCGGCTAGCCCGGTGCCGCTGCCGGGTGCGGTTTGCGCTCCGGTCTGCGGGTCGGTTCGGGGTGCGGTCTGGGGCGCTGCGGGTGGCCGGGCTTCCTGGTGGGCTCGCGGACACAGGCTCACGACCCGTGGCTCCGGATTGGCCGGGTGGGGGAGGCCCTCGGCCGTAAGTTCCTGAATGGCTGCGCCGTCGGGGTGGGCGGCGAGCAACAGATACATATGTCTAATTCTGCCTTGTCGCCACGCTGTTGGCGCCGTGCATAGCGTCTCGTGTGCCACCGGACTGTCCGCGCCGCCCCCGCTCCTGTCCTCTGCCTCTGACATCCACGGGAGCCGGGCTTTCCTCGTCCGAGTCGAGGGCTGGTTTTTCCACATACACTCACTCGTCTCTAACGGGCAGCCGGTCCTTTGGGCACAGTTGCTGCATGAGCAGGCATCACGCCCGGAACCGGCGACTCCCATCAGACCCGGACACCGCGCTGCCGGATGCTGCGCCGCCAGAGGCCAAGCCGCCCGGTGCTGCGGCGCCTGGTGCCGACGGTCTTTGGGCAGGGCCGGCGCGCGGCTTCCCGGATGGACCCTCACCGGCGCCTTGGAGCAGCCGGCGGCCAGCGGCCCAGCCCAGACCGGCGCAGGTGGAGTCACTGACCGGCACTGAACCCGGAACCTGGCTCCCCGCTGACGGCGGCGACGTCCTGCTGGTCACGGCATTTGAGTTCCTGCGGGGTGAAGTGCAGCGGATTGTTGCAGCCGCCGGAGGGCGGCTCCGGGTGGTGGACGACGTTGTGGAGGCCGCGCCATTCTGGGATTCCGCCGCCGACGTCCTGGTAGGCAGCGATGTCCGTGAACTGCCGCCCCGGCGCCGTGCCCCCGCCGTCCTCGTCGGGCTGAGCGGGGAAGGGGATACTCTCTGGCATCTGGGAGCCGCCTTGGGGGCACAACGCGTCGCCGTTCTTCCCGACGCCGCCGCGTGGCTGGCCGAGTACCTCAGCCGGTCACGTTCACCGGAGGCAGGAGGCCTGGTGCTCGGCATCACCGGGGGCTGCGGAGGGGCAGGCGCCACCACTGCGGCGGCGTGGCTCGCGCAGGCCGCAGCTGAACTCGGTGCCCGGGTCCTGCTCGTCGACGCCGATCCCTGGGGCGGCGGACTCGAACTGGCCCTGGCCGCGGAGGAGTCCCCCGGTCTCCGCTGGCCGGACCTGGCCGATGCCAGTGGCAGCATTGACCCGCAGCAGCTCGCGGACGCCTTACCCGTCGCCGGAGGGTTCTCATTTTTGTCCTGGCCCGGAAGCAGGGAACGGCCGCCGCTCGTGGACCCGGTTACCGTGGGAAACGTCCTCGACGCCGCGCGGCGGGGCTACGAGGTGGTGGTTGTCGATATCGGCCGCAACGCCGAGCCGCTGCGCACGTTCGCCTGGGATTGCGACCGCCTCCTCGTCGTCGTACCGGCCCAGCTGAAGGCTGCAGTCGCCGCCGCACGGCTGCTGCAGGAACTTCCTCCGGTCGAATCGGCCCTGGTCATCAGGGGAAAGGCCGGGGTTGCTCTTGACGCCGCGCTGGTGGCCGAGTCCGTGGGGCTCCCCTTGCACGGAGTGATGCCGGAGGTGCGGGGGACGGCCTCGGCCACTGAACTGGGCCGCCTGCTCGACCAGGGCAGGCGTAAGACTGTTCGGCGTTTCGCCTCGTCTGTGCTGGGCCTCCTCGCCGGCGACCTGCAGGCCGGGGACCTCCAGTGAGCGCTCATCTGGGAGTGCCCCCGGCCGGTGCCGATGCCGGCGGCCGCGCCGCCCCCGGTTTTCCTGGTGCATCGGTTTCCCGCGCCGCGCTCGCGGAGACTGCCGGGCGGCGGCGTGCGGCCCGGGTCCTGGACGCAGGGCTTCTTGAGACCGTCCGTGAGTCGGTCATGGCCGACGCCGGGCCGGTGACCCCGTCGCGGGTGGCGGCTGCGGTGCAGGCCACCGGGAAGCTGCTCGGCACAGCTGGTTCCCTCGCCGCCGCTGAACGCATCAGTGCTGAGCTCAATGGCCTCGGGCCGCTGCAGCACCTCGTCCGGGACCCGTCGGTCACGGACATCTTCGTGAACGCCCCGGACTCCGTCTGGCTGGACAGGGGCCGCGGCATCGAACGGACATCCGTAACCTTCGCGGGGGAAGCCCAGCTCAGGGCCCTTGCCGCCAGGCTGGTGGCATCGGGCGGCAGGCGGCTGGACGACGGATCGCCGTGCGTGGATGTGCGGCTCGCGGGCGGCTACCGGGTCCATGCGGTCCTGCCGCCCATCTCGGCGGCCGGCACGCTGCTCAGCATCAGGATTCGGCGGGAACAGGTTTTCACCCTGGACGAGCTCCGGGACGGGGGGATGTTTGGGGCGCTGGTTCAATGCGTTCTGGAACGCATGGTGGAGCAGCGGCTGAGCTTCCTGGTCAGCGGGGCAACCGGCTCCGGAAAGACGACCCTCCTGTCCACCCTGCTGGGGCTCTGCCATCCGGGGGAGCGGCTGGTCCTGATCGAGGACGCCTCGGAGCTGAACCCGGTGCACCCGCACGTGGTCTCGCTGGAGTCGCGGCACGGCAACCTCGAGGGAGGTGGCGCCGTGGACCTCGGGGAACTCGTTCGCCAGGCCCTGAGGATGCGGCCGGACCGCCTGATTGTGGGAGAGTGCCGTGGTGCCGAGGTGCGCGAACTCCTGACCGCCATGAACACGGGCCACACCGGAGGCGGCGGCACCATCCACGCCAACGCCGCAGGTGCGGTTCCGGCCCGGCTCACCGCTCTCGGAGCCCTTGCCGGGCTTGGGCAGGATGCGGTCCGGCTGCAGGTCGCCAGTGCCCTTGATGTGGTGGTGCATGTGGCCCGGTCGAGGCAGGGACGTTATGTCGCGTGCATCGGCGTCCTGGCGGAGCGGCCGGGTGGCCTCGACGTCGCCGTGGCCCTGGACGTTTCAGCCGGCAGGCCGGTTCCCGGGCCGGCGTGGGAGATCCTTGCCCAGCGCCTGGCACTCGATCCGGGCTTGGCGCTGGATCCGGGCTTAGCCCTGGAGGCAGGCGCGGTCCCCGTTGCCGGCCTGGCCCGCGACTCCGTCCCCGGTGCGTCGTGACCGTGGTCTTTGTTGGCATGCTGGCGCTTGCCGCGTGGCTGATCCTGACCCCCGGGCGTGGGCCACTTCGGCGCGCACGCAGCGCCTTCGGCCCGGGTGGCGCAACACACGGCCGTGTTCGCCGCGGTGGCAGGCCTGCCACGACGGGACGGGGCGGGTTGGGCCCCGCCCGGGGCCGCCGCAAGGAGACCACCGTGTCCCTGACAGTTGTGGTTCAGCAGCTGGCGGCCCTGCTGAAGGGTGGCCGATCTCCTTCGCGCCTGTGGGACGAACTGTGGCAGCTTTACGTGGAGCAGGCGTCCGCAGATGACGATGCACGGCAACCACGGCTCAGCCCCGGATCGGCAGCAGTACTCTCTGCCGCCCGGGGAGCGGCCGTGCGGGGAGCGCCGGTGGCGGACGCAATACGGTCAGCAAGTTCGCCCGCCCGTCATGGAGCCGGTGGCCGAGAGCCGCGGATCTGGGCTGAGTTGGCAGCCTGCTTCGACATAGCGGCCGCCAGCGGCTGCGCGCTGGCTGACGTCCTGACGCGCTTTGCGGCTCAGCTGGAGGTTGAGGACGACGCTGAAGCAGCCCGGCAGACAGCGCTCGCCGGACCGAAGGCGACGGTGGCACTGCTGACCTGGCTCCCTCTGCTGGGACTGGGACTGGGTGTCTGCCTAGGCGTGGACCCGCTGGCGATGTTGCTGGGCACGCCGTTCGGGATGGCGGCGCTGGTCGCGGGCATCGGACTGACCGTTGCCGGCCGCGTTTGGTCCGCGAGGCTTGTCCGGGCAGCGGCCGGCGAGGCTGCGTCATGATGACCCGCCAGGCGGCCCGCCGCTGTACCGCCGGACCTGCCCGATGAGCGGATCAGTTCTGGCTGCTGCCCTTATCTTCCTGGCACTGGCTGCCGCCGCAGGCCTCGCTTTTAGTCGAACCGCCCACGGCAGATCAGGGCTCCTCCGCAAGCGCGGCGGGTCGACGGGCGACGGTATTGCGAATGGGGACGATGACACCCAAGATCGGGCAGGGCAGTCCCCGGGATTGCGGGATATCGCCATGATGCTCGAGCTGATTGCCGCCATGCTCCATTCGGGTGCGGGTATTGGACGAGCCTTGGAACTGGTGGCCGCCGCGGCCGCACCCGAGTACGTCCGCGCCCTGCGGCCGGTAGTAGGAGCCATGGCCATTGGTGCCGACTGGGAGACGGCATGGCGGAGTTCGGACGTGCGCTCGCCGGAAATACTGGCCCTGCGCGACGCCTTGGGCTTCGCCGCGCTGACTGGTGCGCCATCGTCGTCCATCCTTTATGCCCAGGCCGCCAGGATGAGGCGGGAACGCTTCCGGGCCGCGGAGAAGCGCGCGGCCTCCCTTGGAGTGAAGCTGGTGGTTCCGCTGGGGCTGTGTTCGCTGCCGGCCTTCATTTGCCTCGGAGTCGTTCCAGTGCTGCTCGCCCTGATCCCTTCGGGCAGCTGAGTCCCCTCAGGCAGCTGAGTCTTTTCGCGCAGCGAAGCCCGGCTGGATGTAGCGCTGCCCTGCATCACCGCTGCCTCGTATTTGGACGCTGCCGGGCGGGCAGACTGCCCGTGCGGCCGCCGCGGATACACCGGTACTTTCCCTCCACAAGCGGCCGATCTGGTCTCTTTTCCACTTAGGCAAGATCAACCCTTACCGGTCCGGGCGGCGCACGGGAGAGTCGAATGCACCGGCAACTCGCCGGAACTCCAGAAAGGAAAATTCATGTCCCTCAACCACCACACCACGGGTGAAGCCGCCCGGCCCTTGCGCAAGGACTCCGAAGAAGCCGATGTGCTGGAGATCTACCCGGGAGCCAGCATGGCCCCGCGGGTGAAGCCACGGCCACGCAGGCGCCTTACAGGCTCGGAAGCCGGCATGGCGACTGCCGAATATGCCATCGCCACGCTGGCGGCAGTAGGCTTCGCCGGGATCCTGGTGTTCATCCTGCGAAGCGACGAAGTCCGTGGCTTCCTGCTCAACCTGATCCGTACGGCGCTGGCCCTGCCGTGACACCCGCTCCGCAGACCCTTACGGCGGCCGGACTTGTGTCCCGCCGGCAGCACAGGAACCCAACCGGAGATGAAACCGGCAGCCGCGGCCAGGGGAAGGCCCGCGGCGCGGTGACCGCTGAGTTTGCGGTCGCGCTTCCGGCGGTCCTGCTGCTTCTGGCCATGCTGCTGGCGGGGTCTGCGGCGGGGATCACTCAGCTGCGGCTGGAGGATGCGGCCCGGGCCGGCGCCAGGGCACTCGCGAGGGGTGAGGATCCCGATGCCGTCGACGGTATTGTCCGGAAGCTGGCAGGCCCGTCGGCCTCGTCGGCAGTGGTGCCCGGCGGCGAATGGATGAGCGTCACAGTGTCCGACCGGGCCGCGGGACCATTGGGCCGCATGGTGCCGTGGACGCTGACCGCCAGGGCCGAGGCCCGCAGCGAAACGGCATCATCGGCCCCGCCTCCCGGAACTGTGCAGGCGGTGCGGGCGGCACCGGCAGAGCTTGGTCACGGTGTTCCTGCCGGGTGGCTCCTGTGAACCGGCGGCACAAACGGCGCCTCGGCCAGCGCAGGAATCCGGTGCTGGAAGTCGGATCCGAACGCGGATCTGGCACCGTCCTGGCCGCGGGGCTCGGCATGGTGCTTGTCATGGTCATGTCACTGCTCCTCCTGCTGGCGCAGGCGTCGGCGGCGGCGTCCAGGGCCGCCGCCGCGGCCGACCTCGCCGCTTTGGCCGCGGCTGACGCGCTCCGCGGCGTTTCAGCGGGAGAGCCCTGCCTCGTGGCTGCCGCGGTGGCTGCCCGCCACAAAGCAAAGCTCACCAGCTGCACCCCGGGAGGCGACCAGTCCGTCGAAGTCAGCACCGAGCTGACTGCCGGGCCCCTCCTCGGCGTCGCCACCGGCCGTGCCAGGGCGGGACCGCCGCCCTAACTTAGGCGCCGTTCGTTACCCTGACCGTGTTCCTTCCCTAGACCGCGTTGGGTGCCGCCGCGTCCGCCCAGAAATCCTGTGGCGCTGCCGCGTCCCGCGCGTCCTTCAGCAGGACACCGATCAGCGTGACAGCTGCGTCCTTGTCCAACGGGTTGTTTTTGTTGCCGCATTTCGGTGACTGGACACAGGAGGGGCAACCTGATTCGCACTCGCAGGCCTCGATCGCGTCGCGCGTGGCCGAGAGCCACACCTTGGCTTTCTCGAAGCCCCGCTCGGCAAAGCCAGCACCGCCTGGGTGCCCGTCGTACACGAAAATCGTCGGCACACCGGTGTCGGCATGGATTGCGGTCGAAACCCCGCCGATGTCCCAGCGGTCGCTCGAGGCAACCAGTGGCAGCAGTCCGATGGCGGCGTGCTCGGCCGCGTGGAGGGCTCCGGGGAACTGCGCTTCGATGAGTCCGGCGCCTGTGAGTGACCGGTTCTCCACCACAAACCACACGGCCTTCGTAAACAGGTCCCTGGCTCCCAGTTCGAGGGGTTCCTCGCCCAGGACTTCATTAGAGATCAGGGCCTTCCGCTGAAAGGAAACTACCTGCGTTGTGACCTTGACGTCGCCGAAGTGCACGGTGACATCACCCCACTGCTCCGTCCGCTGGGTCTCGAGTACCTCAATCTGCGTGATGTCCCGGGCAGTCGTGTAGTAGTCGGGGTTGGCCCGGCGTACCACCACGCAGTGATCGTCCTCGTTGAGGTCCTCCACCACGTAGCTGGCGCCCTGATGGACGTACACGGCCCCCGTGTGGGCCTGGTAGTGCGTCTGCGGCGAATCCATGGTTCCCAGCAGCGAACCCGTGTCGGCATCCACGATGCTCACCGGCCCGCCGCCGTCGGCGCGCAGGTTCACCATTGCGGCCGCGCTCTGCGGGTGGGTCCAGAACCAGCCGGCCGGGCGCCGCCGCAGGTACCCCTGCGCCACCAGCTGCCCGAGGAGTTTCTCTGCTGTGGCTCCGAACAGCGGCAGCTCGGCCACGCCGAGCGGGAGCTCAGCGGCCGCCGCACAGAGGTGCGGGCCCAGGACATAGGGGTTGGACGGATCAAATACAGTCGCCTCAACGGACACATCGAAGATGGCTTCAGGATGATTGACCAAGTAGGTGTCCAGCGGATCATCGCTGGCCACGAAGGCGGCGATGGCGTCCTGTCCGGCACGGCCCGCCCGGCCGATCTGCTGGAAAAGGGACGCCCTGGTGCCGGGCCAGCCGGCCACCAGCACTGCGTCCAGCCCTGAGATGTCGATGCCCAGTTCGAGGGCCGAAGTACTCGAAATGCCCAGCAACTGCCCGGTCCGCAGCGCCCTTTCCAAGGCGCGGCGTTCCTCGGGGAGGTACCCGGAGCGGTAAGCTGCCACCCGTTGCGGCAGGCTTGGGTCGACTTCGTCCAGGAGCCGCTTGGTGATGGAAGAGATGGTTTCGGCGCCGCGCCTGGATTTGATGAAGGCGATGGTGCGGACCCGTGACGAGACAAGGTTCGCGAGAAGGTCCGCGGTCTCGGCCACCGCCGTCCGGCGTTCCTTGGCCCCGTTTTCGCCGCGCACCTCGGTGAGTGCGGGTTCCCAGAACGCCACCGTCGTCGACCCGTGGGGCGAGGAGTCTTCCGAGACTGCCTGGACGGCGGCGCCAATGAGCCGGCCAAAGGACTTTTCCGGTTCGGAAGCGGTGGCGGACGCCGCGAGGAACACCGGTCCGGCGGAGTTGCCATCGGCCGCGTAGTAAGCGCAGATGCGCCGCAGCCTGCGCATCAGGTTGGCCACGTGGGAGCCGAAGACACCACGGTAGCTGTGCGCCTCGTCCACGATCACGTAGCGCAGGCGGCGGAAGAACCCCGCCCACCAGGCATGGTTCGGCAGGATGCCGAAGTGCAGCATGTCGGGGTTGGCCAGAATGAAGTTTGCGTGGTCGCGGATCCAGCGGCGGGAGGCCTGGTCGGTGTCGCCGTCGTAGGTTTCAGCCCGGACGGTGGGCAGGTTTAGGGACCGGATGGCCGCGAGCTGGTCAGCAGCCAGCGCCTTGGTGGGGGAGAGGTAAAGCGTCACCGCACCGTCGTCGTGGATTTTTCCGGGATCCGACACGACGCGTAGTTCTGACCGGTGAATCGCATCCAGCGCCGGAAGCTGGTAGGCCAGGGATTTCCCGGACGCCGTCCCGGTTGCAATCACCACGTGTCCGCCGCCGTGGGCAATGTCCGCCGCCTGGATCTGATGCCGGTAGGGCTGGTGGATGCCGAGTTTCCCGTAGGCCGTGACAAGGTCCGGGTGAGCCCAGGCCGGCCACGGTTCGTGCACGGCGTTGCGGGCCGGGATGGTGCGGACATGCCGAAGCTGCTCCGGGTCCGGGCCACGGCCCAGCAACGGAATCAGCGAGTCATGGGGGTTCACCCCAACATTGTTTCATCCGGGCAAAAATCGCCCGCACGGAACAGCGAACCGGCCCGGAACAGCCAACGGGCACGGACCAGCGAACCGGCGCACGCCTGCTTGGCCCGGGACGGAACCCGGCAGGGGCATACGCAGGGGAGGGTCAGACCACGGAGAGGTCGGAGCCCTCATCGGAGGCAGAGAGCATCAGGACGTGGCACACCGAGGACCAGCCCAGATGTGAGTACAGCTTTTGCCCGTCCAGAGAGGCCAGCAGGAGGCCGTCCTCCACGTCGTGCGAAAACGCCTGCGCCGCCAGCGCCTTCATGATGAAGCTGCCCAGGCCCCGGCGCTGGAAGGAGGGTTCGGTGACGATCTTGTCGAACACCGCGGTGCCGTTGATGACCACCACGCGGCCGCTTACGGCCAGCGTGTCACCGGATCTCACTTCGGCAAAGTGGACCCCGTCGGACTCCCACGTTTTCAGGGACAGGTCGTCGTCCGAGAGCCACGGGTCCTCGGAATCCTGGGTTTCCATATCCACGACCATCATGGTCTGGGATGCGGACGTGGCGTTGAGGTTGTGTTGTTCAGCCAGGAGCTTGTAGCGTCCCACATCATTGGTCAGGATGGTCAGGACCCGCTTGGGGGCCTCGGCAGTCTTTGCCGCCAGGTCTGCGAATTCGGCGTCCGTCGGATCAGAGGCGAAGTATTCCCAGTCCCCGGTGGTGTCCGCACGCAGGGCGGCGGGGAACCGTCCCTCGGTACGCGTCTCATAGCCCCGGCAACCAGCCCAACCGGCTACCCAGACTTCAAGCAGATGAGTGATGTCTCCAACCATGGCTTCTGGCGTCATGTGATGAGAGTATTCCAGCGCTGTCATAAGCAACAGGGCTTGGGCGCTTGCTTATGCAATTGTGATAGGAGGCTCTTCCCGGGTCCGAATCCGTCCCCTGCGGCCACCAAGTACCCTTAAATACGTGGCTTTGAACCGAATCGTACTCTTTTATGGCTTTACTCCCATCGCAGACCCGGACGCTGTCCGGCTCTGGCAGCGTGCCCTGTGCGAAAAGCTCGGCCTGACCGGACGGATCCTCATCTCCAAGGACGGCATCAACGCCACCGTCGGCGGGGAGATCGGGGCCGTCAAGCAGTACGTGAAAACCACCCGTGAATACCGGGGCTTCCACGGTATCGACGTCAAGTGGTCCGACGGCGGTGCGGAGGACTTCCCACGCCTGAGCGTCAAGGTCCGCGACGAGATCGTCTCGTTCGGTGCGCCCGGCGAACTGAAGGTGGACGATAACGGCGTCGTGGGAGGCGGGACGCATCTGCAGCCCGAGGAACTCCACGAACTCGTCGACGCGCGGAAGGCCAGCGGCCAGGAAGTCGTGTTTTTTGACGGCCGCAACGCCTTTGAAGCGCAGATCGGCAAGTTCAAGGACGCCGTTGTCCCTGACGTCGCCACCACCCACGACTTCATCACCGAGCTCGACTCCGGCAAGTACGACCACCTCAAGGACCAGCCCGTCGTCACGTATTGCACCGGAGGCATCCGCTGCGAGGTGCTGTCCAGCCTTATGGTGAACCGCGGCTTCAAAGAGGTGTACCAGCTGGACGGCGGCATCGTGCGCTACGGAGAAAAGTTCAAGGACCAGGGCCTCTGGGAAGGCTCGCTGTACGTCTTCGACAAGCGCATGCACCTCGAATTCAGCGAGGATGCCAAGACCATCGGCGAGTGCGTCCGGTGCCAGGCGCCCACGAGCAAGTTCGAGAACTGCTCTAACCCGAGCTGCCGCACGCTCACCCTTTACTGCGCCGCGTGCGCGGCCAACCCCGAGACGCTGCGCTGCCCGGACGGCTGCGCCGCCTGAACTGCAGGGACGGCTGGAAGGCCGTTCAGTCAGATGCGGCTGATCCGGTAGGCGAAATTGGCGTCCGAGCGCACCTCCACCGTCACCCGAAGCACGGAGTCCTTGGACAGGTGCACCACATTGACGCGGGACGTGCCGCAGCGGAGGCTCAGGTCAACCAGAGCGAACTCGGCGTCGCGGACTGTGAATGAGACCCGGCGCTCGCTGCGGCAGGCGAGGGTGAGGGAGTACGTGCCGCTCGGCAGCTGGCCGGTGGACTCCGTCTTGCTGTGTCCCCCCTCAACGCTGCCGTAGTTCGTACTGAAAACCTGTCCCTCAGCGTCAGGCATGACCTCCTTCGCCCAATCCGTGAGCTCCTCGCCCGACACCGGCTCGTTCTCCAGCGGGTCCCGGGGCAACACTGGATCCGTCACCACAGGGCTGGCATCTGGAAGTTCGCCCCGGCCGTCGTCATAGCTGTATTCACAGCCGCCGAGGACCACGGCAATCAGCACAAGGAAAAGCACGACGGCGGCTGTCGGCGCCCGCAGCCAAAGCGTGCGTTGCGCCCGCCCCAGGAAACGACGCGCGGAGGCCATCCGCACCGTGGGCATATCCCGACTTTAGGCCTGCCGGAGGCGCCGGTACAGATGGCAATCCGCCGCGATGAAAAATTATGCCGGGCCGTCCCGGAGCTGGGGCGTCCATGCGGCCCTGCTGCCGACCTTGGCCCGAACTAGCGCGCTGGAACCAGATGGTAGGCGTACAGGAGCGGCGCGTCCACGCTGGAGGCGCTGATTTCCATCCGCCCGGCCTTCGGTACCGTGATATCCGCGGTTTCCCGGCTGCCGTTGCAGGCTGCTCCGGCTTCCGCCAGCTCGTTGCCGGCGAGCGTCACCGCGAAGAACGCCTTCCCGCCGCCGTCGCAGGTAATGGTCAGCGTGTAGTCGCCCGCCGGGACGCTGGCCGCCGCCTGGATGATCCGGTCCCGGTTGAGGATCTTGCCGGAATCCTCCAGCACTGCTTGGCCGTCGGAGGGCAGGGCGGTGGCCCGCCACTGCGGAACATCGGCATTTTCGATCGACACCACGGGGGAGCAGGCAGCAGTTGCCAGCAGTATGACGGCGGACGCGGCCGCCCCACCCAGGGCACGGGAAATCAGTGGAGAACGGTCAGGCATGACTTCAAACTTACCCGTTTGAGGTGCCGCCGGTTGACCTCCCTCTGCTCCCGATCCGCCGCGCGGCCACAAAAGAGACAAGTCTGTCTGCCTCTGCCAGGACTTTGGCCGTGCCTGCGGAGGACGACAGCACCCGCTCGCCCCGGGACTCCAGGGTCACGGGGATGACCGTGCGCCGCGCAGCGCCGGGCGGCCCCGCAGTTTGGTGAGGTGGGGGCTGTGGTTCCGGCCCCTGCGGTTCCGGGGGTGGGGGTTTCGCGGCCTCGCGACTGGCGCTCTCCTCGGACAGGGTCAGGGCATCGATCTTGGCACCGCCGATTTTGTCCAGCATCTCGTAGTCCTCGTCCGTGCACAGATCGCTGGCCGCCAGATGCTTCAGTGCGACCAGGCCCACGATTGCCCTGCTGAAATCGCGGTCCATGGCAAGGTCGATGGCCCACTGGGTCCGTTTCCACCACTGGTCCCGCCGGTCCGCCTGGCGGCGCTGGGCGAGCGTGCGGCAGGCGATCCAGGCAGCAATGACGGCGGCCAGCAGCGGTGCGAATGCCGCCGCGTACCGCAACCCATCGGGATCAGCCGCCACTGCCTGTGTTCCGAGCATGGCCCAACTGTAGCTTCACGCCCCGACAATAATCAGTCGCGGAATAGTCAGGCACCCTACGCCTTGCCCGGGTCCTCGGCATGCTGCGGCCGGCGGAGCCGGGAGGGTCGGGGCACACGGTCATGGCCGGGAAATAGACTTGGCCGGTGACCGAACCAACGCACTTCACCGCCGGCAACACTCCCGACGCACCGCGCAGCGACCAGCCCGACCTCCTGCATGCCCTGGCCTCAGACCTCCGCGACGTCGGCTACACCCTGGAAGGCGTGGCAGATCTGCTGGGGGACTCGGCCTACGCGGCCCTTAACCGGGACCAGCTCATCCCGGCACTGATCGCGACTGAAGCAGCAGCCGCCGGCGAGCCGGGCACCGCGGCGCTGGCCGCCGTCGTGCGTTTCTGGCTTCTGGCCGTTCCGCAGGAAGCGGAGGTGCTCGACGCCGCGCTGCCGCGGACGCGCGCCGAAGGCCTGGTGGCCCTTGGCCTGGCGAAAACCACCGGGACCGAGGTGGCCGCGGAAGCGGATCTGCGCCCCTACGGCTGGGAGTCGGGCGGCAATGGCGGCGTCGAAATCTGGGTGGCCAGCGACCTCGCGGCGCACCAGCGGCCCGGCGTCCTCCGGCACGACCACGTCCTGGGCATCGGGCAGGCATCCACCACCCTTGTTCAGACGACCATCCGACGCCCTGCCGAAAGAGCACTGGACCTGGGCACCGGCTGCGGCATCCAGAGCTTCCACCTCCTGCAGCACAGCGCCCATGTCACCGCCACTGACATCTCGAAGCGTGCCCTTGCGTTCACGCGCTTCAACCTCCTGCTCAATGCCGAGGCCCTAAAGATCGACCCGGCAAGGCCGGAAGAGCGGGTCAGCCTGCGGATCGGATCGCTCCTCGAGCCTATTGCCGGCGAGGCCTTTGACCTCGTCGTGTCCAATCCGCCCTTCGTCATCACACCGCGCACTGCAGGGGAGGCCGCGGTGGACCAGTTCACCTACCGCGACGGCGGCCTGCCGGGGGACGACATCGTCGCGTCGCTCATCCGCTCCATGCCCGAGGTGCTCGCGCCGGGCGGAACGGCCCAGCTTTTGGGTAACTGGGAAATCCCGGACGGCTCGGCATGGGATGAGCGGCCGCAAAGCTGGGCCGGTCCGGATACGGACGCCTGGTTCATCCAGCGCGAACAGGTGGGGCCGGAGCAGTACGCCGAGACCTGGCTGCAGGATGCCTCCGAAACCCGGGACCGCCGGCACTACCAGGAGGCCTATGCCGCGTACCTGGCGGACTTCGCGTCGCGGAATGTCGGCGGGATCGGCTTCGGCATGGTCTTCCTGCGCCGGCCGGTGGGTGAACGGCGGATCCGCCGGTTCGAGGAGATCACCTATCCGATTGAACAGCCCGTCGGCCCCCACCTGGCGGCAGCGGTGGAACGGGCCGACTGGCTGGCGGACCACGACGTGTCCGCGGCCCACCTTCTTGTGGCCGAGGACGTCACCGAGGAGCGGCACCAGCGCCCCGGCGCGGAACACCCCGGCGTCATCCTGCTGCGCCAGGGAGCCGGCCTCCGCCGCACCAACCTGCTGAGCACCGAACTGGCGGGCTTTGTCTCCGCGTGCGACGGCGACCTGACCGCCGGGCAGATTATCGGCGCCCTTGAGGCGCTGCTGGGCGGAACGGAGGGATTCGACGGCGAGACCTTCCGGGCTGCTCTGCTCACCGAAGTGGCCAACCTCGTCCGGGACGGATTCCTGCTGCCGGCTTCTCCGGACTGACGTCGGTCCCATAGCGCGAACGGACAGTTGCGGCCCCGGATCTCAACGGATCCGGGGCCGCAACTGTCCGTTCGCGCCGTACTTTTCGCGCTGGGAGCGCCGAGACGCTTTCAGTTAATCAGGGCACGGCCCATCCCGGGAGCAGGGACGTCGATGGTGAAGCCGCACATGCAGCGGTAGGTCACGGCGTCGGCGGTGCCCACGGCCTTCATGGAGCGGATCAGGCGCTGGCCGTCCACCCTGATGGCCATTTCCAGGGAGAACTCCTGATCCAGGCGCTTCATGGACCGCCGGCAGTGCCGCGGGGTGCCCGTTCCCGCCGACAGCAGGGAGCTGTCGGTGGCCGCGCCCGTGTCCAGGCTTGAGCCTGTCCGTTCTCCGGCGGACTGGGCTGCCGGCATCAAAGCGTCTTCGTCGAGGGTAATCATGGTCATCCTTTGGGCTTCTCACGGGGCTGCCAACGCTGGCGGCCCCGCCGCGAACTGCTTGCGGGAGGTCTGTTTACGCATGTAAGCAAAGCATGCTTAGTATTTCCGGGGCAAGCCGGCGGGACATGGACAGTGGTTATCAAGCATTTGTTTCAGAGCTCCCTGGTGCTGCGTAAACTGATGAAGTGAGTACTGACACGCCGTCCCCGGGACCGGCGCCTGAGGCCGCGCCGCGCCGCAGGAACCGGCCGGAAAAGAAAGTGGAAATCACCGACCCCAAGGCGATCCGGGCCCTGGCCCATGCCGCCCGCCTGGAGGTCATCTCCGAGCTGTACTCCACGCAGTCCAGCCGCACGGCCACGGAACTTGCCCAGCAGACCGGGCTCACCCCCAGCGCGATGAGCTACCACCTGCGGGCACTGCAGAAGTGGGGCATCGTGGTCCCGGCCGAGGCGTCGGCCGACGCCCGCGAACGCCGGTGGAAGGCGGCGGGCACGGATTTTGCGATCAACTCCGGCGGGGCGGTGGCCGGTCCGGACTTCGCGGTGATCGATCTCGAACTGGACGCATTCCGGCGCCGCGCCAGATCCTATGCCCGGACCCGCGACGAACAGCGCGAACGCGGTGAGTCCGCCGAGCCGGCGTCGGCCGTGCTGCTCGCCAACAACCTTCTCTATCTGACCGCCGAGCAGCGCAGCGAACTGACGGAAAGGGTCTTTGAGCTGCTCCGGAACTACGAGCTGGAGGATCCAAACTGCATTCCACCGGGCGCCGAGCGGATTGCCACCATGTGGTCAATGATTCCGGACGACCGCACCCTGCCAGGGGCCTCAGGCGGCCAGGGCGGCACCTGACCGGCGCGGCGGACGGGCGTGGGCTGGCCGTCGGGAACCCGCCCGGTCGGCCGGTATCCACAGCCGTGACGGGCGCCACCGTTTTCCACATGACAGCGCAGAATTCTGCAAAATATGGTGAACTAGGCCAGTATGGGCTGATCTGCCCGAGCAATCTTTTTCTGTAGGAGCACTGTGCCAAGCAAGGCCAAAACCGGCAAGAAACTCGTGATCGTGGAGTCTCCGGCCAAGAGCAAGACCATCGCCAAGTATCTGGGCGAGGGCTTCATCGTTGAGGCCTCCATCGGTCACATCCGCGACCTGCCGCAGCCGTCCGAGCTCCCCGCGGACCTGAAGAAAACCTCCCTGGGCAAGTTCGCCGTCGACGTCGAGAACGACTTCAAGCCCTATTACGTGGTCTCCCCGGACAAGAAGAAAAAGGTGGCCGAGCTCAAGGCCCAGCTCAAAGACGCCGACGCGCTCTATCTCGCAACCGATGGGGACCGCGAGGGCGAAGCCATCGCGTGGCACCTCCTGGAGGTCCTGAAGCCCAAGGTCCCCGTGTACCGGATGACCTTCGGCGAAATCACCAAGGAAGCCATCCACCGCGCCATGGACAACCTGCGCGACGTCGATGCCGCCCTGGTTGATGCGCAGGAAACCCGCCGCATCCTGGACCGCCTCTACGGCTACGAGATCTCTCCGGTGCTGTGGCGCAAGGTGGCGCGCGGACTGTCCGCCGGCCGCGTGCAGTCCGTGGTCACGCGCATGGTGGTGGACCGCGAACGCGAGCGCATGGCGTTCAGGTCCGCGTCCTACTGGGACCTGACCGGGCAGTTTGGTGCCGACGCCGGCTCCTTCAAAGCCAAACTCGCCGCCGTTGACGGCGCCAAGGTGGCCACGGGGCGGGACTTTAACGACGACGGCGAACTCACCTCGCGCAATGTTGCGCACCTCAACGAGGAGCTAGCCACCTCGCTGGCCGCCGCCCTGCAGGACGCCGACTTCAGGGTCCGCTCCGTGGACACCAAACCGTACACGCGCCGCCCCGCCGCGCCCTTCACCACCTCCACGCTGCAGCAGGAGGCCGGCCGCAAGCTGCGGTTCTCGTCCAAGAGCACCATGCAGATCGCCCAGCGGCTGTATGAGAACGGCTACATCACCTATATGCGTACGGACTCCTCGGCCCTGAGCGACGAGGCCGTCACGGCCGCGCGCCGGCAGGCTGCCGAGCTGTACGGTCCTGAATACGTTCCGCAGTCACCGCGGGTCTACACCAGCAAGGCCGCCAACGCGCAGGAGGCCCACGAGGCCATCCGTCCCGCCGGTGACTCGTTCCGCACTCCGGCCCAGGTGGCCAAGCAGCTCAGCGGCGACGAATTCCGCCTGTATGAGCTGATCTGGAAGCGCACCGTCGCCTCCCAGATGGGCGACGCCAAGGGATCCACCGCCACCATCCGGCTGGGCGCAGTGGCCGCCGACGGCCGCGACGCCGAGTTCTCCGCCTCCGGTACGGTCATCACGTTCCCCGGCTTCCTGGCCGCCTATGAAGAGGGCAAGGACGAAAGCCGCGGCGACGACGACTCCGACGAGGCCCGGCGCCTTCCGAACGTCGCCAAGGGTGACGGCCTGACCGCCTCGGAGATCATCGCCGTCGGCCACGAGACCTCGCCGCCGCCGCGCTACACGGAAGCTTCCCTGACCGCCGAGCTGGAAAAGAAGGGCATCGGACGCCCGTCCACTTATGCCTCCACCATCTCCACCATCCAGGACCGCGGCTACGTGCGGAAACAGGGCTCGGCGCTGGTGCCGAGCTGGATCGCGTTCTCCGTGGTGCGGCTCCTTGAACAGCACTTCACGGACTATGTGGACTACGAGTTCACGGCCGACATGGAAGGCGACCTGGACAAGATCGCCAACGGCCAGGCCGTGGGTGCCGCCTGGCTCAAGCACTTCTACTACGGTGAAGACGCCGACCCCGGCCTGCTGAGCATCGTGAACAACCTGGGCGAGATCGACGCCCGCGAGATCAATTCCGTGCCCATCGCAGACGGCATCACGCTGCGCGTCGGCAAATTCGGTCCGTACCTGGAGAGCTCCCTGCCCACGGTCGACCCGAAGACCGGCGAAGTGGTGGAGTCCGCCCGCGCCAACGTGCCGGAAGACCTCGCTCCGGATGAGCTCACTGCGCAGAAGGCAGTGGAGCTCATGGAAACGGCCGCCCCTGAGGAACGGGTCCTGGGCGCCGATCCCCACACCGGCCACACGGTTGTTGCCAAGAATGGCCGGTACGGCGCCTACGTCACCGAGGTCATCCCGGAGATGACCGAGGAACAGCTGGCCAACCAGCCCGTGGAGTACTACAAGAACGGCAAGCCCAAGCCGCCGAAGAAGCCCGTCAAGGCCAAGCCGCGGACCGGATCGCTGTTCAAGTCCATGACCGTGGACTCTGTCACGCTCGACGAGGCGCTGCAGCTCATGAGCCTTCCCCGGGTGCTCGGAGAGGATGCCGAGGGCAACCCAGTCACGGTGCAGAACGGCCGCTTCGGCCCGTACCTGAAGAAGGGCACGGACTCACGGTCCATCGGCTCCGAAGAGGAAATCTTCACCATCACGCTGGAGCAGGCGCTGGAGATCTACTCCCAGCCCAAGCAGCGCGGTGCCCGCGCCGCCGTGCCGCCGCTGGCCGAGTTCGGTCCGGATCCGGTGTCGGAGAAGAACATCGTGGTGAAGGAGGGCCGCTTCGGTCCGTACATCACCGACGGCATCACGAACATCACCGTCCCCCGCGACACGTCGCTGGAGGAACTGACCCGGGAACGCGCCGTCGAACTCCTCGCCGAAAAGCGGGCAAAGGGCCCGGTCAAACGCGCCACCACGCGCAAGGCCCCGGCGAGGAAGGCTGCAGCGAAGAAGTAGGGGGACCTGCGGGAATTGCGCCGTGCCGTGCAACGTGGTCGAGTAGATGCATGACTGAACAGCCGGAACCCGCAGACACCACCCCGCTGAACGACCTTGAGGAAAAGCTGGCCCAGGGCGGCCAGCCGGACGCCGATCCGGTGGACGTCATCCTGTCGTTCCTCAACAACGAGGTCTACATCGTCAGTTCCGACGCGCTCGAGGGCGAGGATTCCCAGGTTGAGCCGCTGGTGCTGGGCAACGCTGACGGCCAGCCGGTCCTGGCGGTGTTCTCGCACCCCAGCCGCGTGGACTCGCAGTACCTGGAGGCGGCTCCGAACGTGCTGGGCACGCAGGGCGCCGCAATCATCGCCAACATTGGCGATGAGCTGGGAATGGTCATTAACCCGGGTGCGGCCTACGGCTTCGAGATCAATCCCGAGGGCATCGCCAACATCAAGCGCGACTTCAAGCGCGCCGACGAAGTGGACCCCAACCCCGCGGGCCTTGAGGGCGAGTAACCCCGCGCGGCCGTCCGCGGACTCAAGCCCGCAATGTAGGCGGCGGGTTGCGTCCGCTGCGCCGGCGGGAGGAATAATGGCAGGATGCGGCTAGGCGTCCTCGATATCGGTTCCAACACTGTCCACCTCCTGTTGGTGGATGCCCACCCCGGCGCGCGGCCTGTGCCTTTCGCCTCGCACAAGCGCCCCCTCTCGCTGGTGCAGTACCTCGATGGGGACGGCAACATCACCGACGCCGGCCAGCATGAGCTCACGGAGTTCGTGCTCGAGGCCTGGGAGTTCGCGGCGCGGCACAAGGCCGACGACCTGCTGGCCTTCTGCACGTCAGCCATTCGCGAGGCCACCAACGGGCCCGCGGTGCTGGCGCGGGTGAAGCACGAAACGACGGTGACGCTGCAGGAACTCTCGGGCAGCGAGGAGGCGTCCATGACATTCTTCGCCGTCCGCCGCTGGTATGGCTGGGGCGCCGGAACGGTCCTGAACTTCGACATCGGCGGCGGTTCCTTCGAAATGGCATTGGGGCAGGACGAACTGCCGGAACTGGCAACCTCCGTTCCCCTCGGTGCGAGCCGGCTGACCCGGGATTGGCTGCACGAGGATCCGCCCTCCGCGAAGAGCGTCAAGGAACTGCGCCGCTACATCAGAGCCACCCTCAAACCGGTGGTGCGCAACTTCAACGAGGTGGGCAGGGCGAACGTCCTGGCCGGCACCTCGAAGACCTTCCGCTCGCTGGCGCGGATTGCCGGGGCTGCCCCGAGCGACGCCGGCCCCTATGTGAAGCGCGACCTCAACCGCACCGACCTCGGCATCTGGGCACAGCGGATCTCTGCCATGAAGACCGAAGACCGGCTGCACCTTCCGGGCGTATCCGAGGCGCGTGCCAACCAGCTGCTCGCCGGTGCGCTGGTGGCTGAAGCGGCCCTGGAGCTCTTTGAGTACAAGAAAATCAAGATCTGCCCCTGGGCGCTGCGCGAGGGCCTCATCCTCCGCCGGCTCGACCAGCTGGTCGTCGACGGCCCGCTGGAACCTGCACCGCACGTGGTTGTTCCGCAGGTTTCCGTGCTGCCAGCCATCTAGGGCTCGCGTTCCGCGTTCACTCGCCGGCGGGCCTTAAACGAGCAAGCGCCGGCCGGCTACGCAGAAGAAGCTGGGGGGAACACTTCTGCAACCGACCGGCGCCGCGCCAGTCCCGAAGGAACCGGCTCCATCACTCGCACCTGTGAGGCGTTTTCTACTCTAACGGGGGAGTATGGGTGTTCTGGGGGATTTACCTGAAAGCCGGCTGGGAATCCGACGGGCGCTGGGCGGGGGTTTAACGCGACGGGGTTAAAAGCAGAGACACCGACGGCCTGCTGCAGAAAAAATGGGCAAAACCACTGCAGACCGTCGGTGCCTGACAAGCATCCCCATGCTTGCTTCATCACTCGCACCCTCAATGAGGTACTACCTAAGTTAGGGGCCGAAGGTGTGTGAATGCTTCGACCAACATGTGAGCTTCCTGTGAATGGCCACCGGTCTGCATCCGGCGCGGTGAACTGCAATGATGGAGCAATGAGCAACCGAATCGCATTTCTTGGCTGTGGATCAATGAACGAGGCCATCCTGGGCGGCCTGCTGGAGAGCGGCACGGATCCCATGGAGATCGTGGCCACCGTACGGCGCGCGGAGCGGGCTGCCGAGCTGGCCGAACGGCACTCCGGCATCACGGCCATCGCCGGCAGTGAAGAACCCGACAACAACAAGCAGGCGGCAAAGGGTGCCGGCATCGTGATTCTCGGCGTGAAGCCCGTGGGCATCGCCGAACTGGCCCGTGAAGTCAGTGGCTCACTTTCCCCGGACACGATCGTCATCAGCGTTGCTGCCGCCGTTTCCATCGCCCAGCTCGAAGCTGCCCTGCCCCCGGGCCAGCCGGTGATCAGGACGATGCCCAACACTCCGGCGAAGCTTGGCCGCGGCGTGGTCTCGGTGTCTGCGGGCACCCACTGCTCGCCCGAGCAGCTCCAGCGGGCGAAAGACATACTCGGCGCGGTGGGAACCGTCGTCGAAATCCCGGAGGAGCAGGTGGACGCTCTCAGCGCGATCAGCGGTTCCGGCCCGGCTTATGCGTTCTACCTGGCCGAGGCCATGGCCGCCGCCGGCGTTGAACTGGGCCTTGACGAGGAGCTGGCGCTCCTGCTGGCCCGCGAAACCGTTGCGGGAGCTGGCCTCATGCTCGCGGAACCCGGCGCCGAACCCTCTGCTCTGCGCAAAGCCGTGACCAGCCCCAATGGCACCACCGAGCGCGCCATCGCCACGTTCGATGACCGCGGCATGCCAGCCATCATCGCCGCGGGCGCACGCGCCGCGGCCGACCGCGCCGCCGAAATCACCAAGCAGCTCGGCTAGTCCCCACCCGCACCCTTACCTCGCAAGCTCGGCCAGGGAACCCTGCGGGCGTGGGCCCATCGCCGCCGCTACGGCCGGGCGGCGAACCGCTCCAGCAGGTCCACGTGGCCGGACACGATCAGCATGTCGCGGGCGGACACCTTGGTCTCAGGCCGGGCGTAGGTGAAGTCTTCGCCCGGGGACTTCACGCCCACGATGGTCACGCCGTACTTGGACCGGACCTTGGACTCGTCCAGGGTGAAACCGACCGTTTCACGCGGGGGATACATCTTCACGATCGCGAAGTCGTCGTCGAACTCGATAAAGTCCAGCATGCGCCCGGAGACCAGGTGCGCGGCGCGGACGCCGGCGTCGGCCTCGGGGTAGATAACGTGGTTGGCGCCGATGCGGGTAAGGATCTTGCCGTGGGAGGGCGTGATCGCCTTGACCCACAGGTGCTCGATGCCGAGGTCCACCAGGTTCACGGTGATGAGCACCGAGGACTCGATGGACGTCCCCACACCCACCACGGCCGAGCTGAACTCCTGTGCGCCCAGCTGGCGCAGCGCGTCGATGTTGGTGGCGTCCGCCTCCACCACATGGGTCAGAACGGGTGACCATTTCTGGACCAGGGACCTGTCGCGTTCGATGGCCAGCACCTCACGGCCCTGCTTGACCAGCTGCTCGGCCGTGGAGGAACCGAAGCGGCCCAGCCCGATCACCAGCACCGGCGCGTTGTGGGCGGGGCGGTTGGGAGCGCCTGACGAATTAGCCAATGATTGGCCTCTCTTCCGGGTAGTGGTACAGCTGGCTGCGCTGGCGCAGGGCCAGGGCAGCGGCAAGCGTGACGGTGCCGACGCGGCCTGCGAACATCAGGGCCGACAGCACATACACGCCCTCCGGCGGCAGCTCGGCGCTGAGGTTTGTACTGAGGCCGACTGTGGCGAAGGCTGAAATCGTTTCGAACAGCACCCGGTCCAGGGATGCGCCGCTGATGTGCAGGAGTAGGAAGGCGGACGCGGACACCAGCGTTGCGCCGGCCACGATCACGGAGATGGCCACGCGCATGGTGCCCTCCGGGATGGTGCGGCCGTAGACCTTGACGTCGGCGTCGCCGCGGGCTTCGGCGATGATGGCCAGGAACATGACGGCGATGGTGGTGACCTTGATGCCGCCGGCCGTTGAAGCGGAGCCGCCACCGGCAAACATGAGGGCGTCGGTGAGCAGCATGGTGGTGGATTCCATCTGGTTCTGGTCCACCAGGTTGAAGCCGCCGGAGCGCGTCATGACGGAGGCGAAGAGCGAGTGCGTGATCTTGTCGCCGAGGCCCATGCCGCCGATGGTCCGGGCGTTGTCCCATTCCATGAGCGCCCACAGCACGGTTCCGGCCGCGAGCAGGATGAACGAGACCTGGATGGTGAGCTTCGTGTGGAGGTTCCACTTTTTCCAGTTCAGCCCGTTTTGCTGCAGCACCATGACGACGGGGAAGCCGAGGCTGCCGAGGAACACTCCAAGCATGAGCGGGATGAGGATCCAGAGGTCTGTTTCGTAGGGGACGATGCCATCCGAATGCGGGGTGAATCCGGCGTTATTGAAGGACGAGATCGAGTAGAAGACGCCGTGCCAGACGGACTGCCAGAAAGGCTCGCCGAGGACCATGAAGCGCGGGATCAGGGCGATCGCGAGGACGGCCTCGATGACCACTGAGGTGGTGATGACGATCCGCAGCAGCGTACCCACCTCACCCAGCCGGCCCGCGTTGTTCATGGCCTCCTGGGCGATGAGCTTGCCCCTGACCCCCAGCTTCTTGCTCACCATGAGGGCCAGCAGCGAGGCCAACGTCAGCGTGCCGAGGCCGCCGACGAAAATGCCGACCAGGATGATCAGCTGGCCGAAGAAGGACCAGTGCACGGCGGTGGACACCACGGTCAGGCCCGTGACACAGACGGCCGAGACGGCGGTGAAGAGGGACTGGTGGAGCGGCGTGAAGTCACCGGTTGCCGAGGAGGCCGGCAGGGACAGGAGAGCGGTGAAGAGGACGATAACCACCACGAAGGCGCTCAGGGCAAGACGGGCCGGCGATGTGTTGGCAATGTCATCGATAAAGTCACGGATGCCCGTGAATATCCACAGGCCCTCACGCTCCGGCGGTGCGAGCTGCCAGCTGGCCGGGCTCTTGGACCTCGACTGGCTTTGGGTCATGTGCGGCTGTTCCTCGATTGACTCTGCTTCCTCCAGTAGTAAACCACTAAACACCGCGCCGTGGCCGGGCTTGGGAACAGACGGGGCTCCGGTAGCCTGTGAGTGATGACACTCCACCCCGGACTCAGCCTCCCTGCATTGCCGACGACGGTGGTGTGGGACGCCGCCATGACGGCCTACAACTTCGGCCCGGGCCACCCCATGGCGCCGGAGCGCCTGGACCTGACCGCCCGGCTGGCAGGCAGCCTGGGCCTGCTGGATCTTGGGCACGTCACCCTGGCTGCCCCGGACGTGGCCGACGACGGCGAGCTCACCACGGTGCACAGCCCCGACTTCGTGGCCGCGGTGCGCCGGGCCAGCGACAACCCCGCCGCCGCGGACGAGTCCTACGGGCTGGGCACCGAGGACGATCCCGCGTTCGCCGGGATGCACGAGGCCGCGGCACGCCTGGCAGGCGGCTCCCTCCTCGCGGCGAGCTCGATCCTGGACGGATCGGCGGTCCGGGCCGTGAACTTCGGCGGCGGCCTCCACCACGCATCCCGGGACCGGGCCAGCGGCTTCTGCGTCTACAACGATGCTGCCCTGGCGGTCCGGAAACTGCTCGACGGCGGCGTGCAGCGGGTGGCATATATCGACGTCGATGCCCACCACGGGGACGGGACGCAGAGCATCTTCTGGGACGACTCCCGCGTCCTCACCATCTCGCTGCACGAAACCGGCATGTCCCTGTTTCCCGGCACCGGCTTCGCCAACGAGATTGGCGGCCCCGAGGCCCTGGGCAGCGCGGTGAACGTGGCACTGCCTGCGGGAACGGGGGACGCCGGCTGGCTGCGGGCTTTCCACGCCGTGGTCCCGCAGCTGGTGGGCGCGTTCGCGCCCGAGGTCATCGTCAGCCAGCACGGCTGCGACTCGCACCGGCTTGATCCCCTGACCCATTTGAACGTGAGTGTGGACGGTCAGCGCGAGGCCGCTACCGCCGTCGCGAGCCTCGCCGCCCGGTACTGCGGAAACCGCTGGATCGCCACCGGCGGCGGCGGATACCACATCACGGGCGTGGTGCCGCGGACGTGGAGCCACCTGATCGGCATCGCGGCGAACCGTCCGGTGCCGTTGCGGACCCCCGTGCCGGAGGCGTGGCGGAAGTACGTGCAGGAGCGCTACGGCGTTGACACGCCGGAGAGCATGGGCGACGACGCCGACGTCTGGTGGCGGTCGTGGGAGGTGGGTTTCGATCCCAACGACGACATCGACCGGACCGTGATGGCCACCCGCAAGGAAGTCTTCCCGCTTTATGGCCTGGACCCCTGGTTCGACTAGTTCCGTTTCTTCACGGGCCGGCCACGGGCGAAATAGTAGATGCCATTTGGCGTATATGTCGCTAGGGTGGGTCTCATGGTGACAGACGACGTATTTGCCGTCATTGCGGAGGCAACGCGGCGCGACATTCTCGTGTCCCTCCAGGCGGGGGACAAAGCAGTGGGGGAGCTGGTCGAGGAGCTCGCCGCCAGCCAGCCCACCATCTCCAAACACCTCAAGGTGCTGCGTGAAGCCGACCTGGTGAGCATGCGTGCGCAGGGCCAGAAGCGCTACTACGCGCTCAACCGGAAACCGCTGGCGGGCGTGGCCAGTTGGCTGGAGACGTTCGACGTCGGACGTGCGGCTTCCGCCGCAGCGTCACCGGACGCCGCCCCTCAGGAGGCCGCGGAAGCCCAGGCCGCTGCTGCCCGTGCCGCCGCCCCAGCCGGAACATCGACCGGAAGCCCGGTGCCTGCCGCGGCCAACCCTGCCGCGGTCAGCCCTGCCGCGGAAGTCCCGGACGCCTTCGCTGCAGCCGCCGCGGCACATGCCGGCAGCACGGCGGACGACGCGACCCACGCACCCGGGCGGCCGGCGAGCGGCCAGCTGAGTCCCGCCGTCGTGGTTCCCGGCGGACAGGTGCCAAGCGGTCAGATCCCGGGCAGCGCCGGCCAGGACGACACCGTCCCGCAGCAGATCGGCCGCACCGTGGGCCGCGCCGCGACGAAGGCCGCCGACCTGCTGGCCAACCTGCCCAAGTTCGGCCGCAAAAAGTAACTGCGGCGGGAGCAGGCTACTTGCCGAGGATCCGCACGTGGTCCGGGGTCAGCTCGGAAATGCTGCTGACGCCGAGGAGCGCCATGGTGCGGGCCATGTCCTTTTCGAGAATCTGCAGGACGCGGTCGACGCCGGCCCGGCCGCCGGCCATGAGCCCGTAGAGGTAGGCGCGGCCGATGAGCGTGAAGTCGGCCCCGAGGGCCAGCGCGGCGATGATGTCCGCGCCGCTCATGATGCCCGTGTCCAGCATGATCGCGGCGTTGCTGTTGTCCGCCTTGAGCGCCTGGGAAACTTCCGGAAGCAGGTGGAAGGGGATGGGTGCGCGGTCCAGTTGGCGGCCGCCATGGTTGGACAGCACGATGCCGTCGGCGCCGTGGTCCACCACCTTGCGGGCGTCGTCCACGGTCTGGATGCCCTTGACCACGAGCTTGCCCTTCCAGGTTTCGCGCAGCCAGTCCAGGTCCTCGAAGGTGAGGGTGGGGTCGAACATCGAGTTGATGAGGTCGGCCACCGTGCCCGTGTACCGCGAAAGCGACGCGAAGGTGAGCGGCTCGTGGGTGAGGAAATTGAACCACCAGGCCGGCCGGTAGGACGCGTCCAGGACCGTCTTCAGGGTCAGGGCCGGCGGGATGGTCATGCCGTTGCGGACGTCTCGGAGGCGTGCCCCGGCGACGGCGGTGTCCACCGTGACCATCAGGGTATCGTTCCCGGCCTTGGCTGCCCGCTCAATCAGTTCGAGGGAGCGGTCCCGGTCCGTCCAGAGGTACAGCTGGAACCAGTTCCGGCCGTTGGGTGCTGCCGCGGCCACGTCCTCGATCGAGGCGGTGCCCATGGTGGAGAGCGTGTAGGGGATGCCGGCGGCTTCGGCGGCTTGCGAGCCGGCATATTCACCCTCGGACTGCATCATCCGGGTGAAGCCGGTGGGCGCGATGCCCACGGGCAGACGGGAGGACTTGCCCAGAATGTCGGTGCTCAGGTCGATGCTGGACACATTACGCAGGATGCCCGGGCGGAACTCGATGTCCAGGAACGCCTCACGGGCACGTCGCAGGGTGATCTCTTCCTCCGCGGCGCCGTCGGTGTAGTCAAACGGGGCCTGCGGGGTGCGCCGCTTGGCGATGTCGCGCAGTTCCCAGACGGTGCTGGCGCGCTTGAGCCGCGCTTCCTTGCTGAACTCGGGCTTCTTAAACTGCATCAGCGGGGCGAGGTCCGAGTACTTCGGGATGCGGCGCTTCAGGGCGGCCGGAACTTCTGCGGCCGCCGCGGCGACGCCCGTGGCGGGCCGCGTGGCCGGAATGTCCGTCGCATCCGGGGCGGGGGTGGCCTCGGGGTTGCTCGGCTGGATGGTGTGGGTCATGGCTTTCCTCCGTGGGCAGGCCGGGAGATGCTGAACAGGAGTCTCCCCGCTGTGGTCTAACCACACTCTAAAGCATGTGGTCCAACCACATCAAGTACCATGGGCTCATGCGCACGCACCAACTTGTCCTGCGGTGGATCGAGGACCAGCTCTCCGGCGGCCAGCTCGCCGTCGGCGGCCGCCTTCCGGCCGAACGGACATTGGCTGAACAGCTCGGCGTCTCCCGGACCTCCGTCCGCGAGGCCATCCGGGTCCTCGAGGCCCTGGGCGTGGTCCGGGCCGGCGTGGGTTCCGGCCCCGAAGCCGGAACGGTGGTGATCTCGGATCCGACGGCGGCACTGGGCTCCGCGCTGCGGCTTCACGTCGCCACGCAGCACCTGCCGGTGGAGGACGTGGTGGAGACCCGCGTGCTGCTCGAGTCCTGGGCGGCCGCCCGGGCCCTGCCGGACGCCCCCGGACTCGACCTCGCCGGGGCCCTGCTGGACGACATGGACGAGGGACACGCCGTCGACGACTTCCTTGCCCTGGATGTCCGCTTCCATCTGGCACTCGCCGACGCCGCAGGCAATGCCGTGGTCAGCGCCATGATGGGGTCGCTGCGGGAGGCCATCCAGGGCTACGCGGGGCAGTTGACCGCGAACCTGCCGGACTGGGACGCCACCGCCTCGCGGCTCCGGGCCGAGCACCGTGAGATCCTCGCGGCCATCCGGAAGGACGACGGCGGCCGGGCGGCGGAGCTTGTTGCCGCCCACATCCGGGGGTACTACAAAGAAGCCGGGCTGGGCCCGAAGGATTCGGACCCGGCCCGGCCGTAGCCGACGTGCGGGCGAGTTTTTGTCCAGATAATGGCCCCAAAGGGGGGGCAACTCGCGATACCTGGACAAGAACTCCAAAGCGCAGTGGGGTTAGCGGACCTCGACCTCCATCGCTTGGAAGTCGTCCGCCGCGTGCCGCCCCACCAGCAGACGGAACGAGCCGCGCTCAACCTGCCAGCCGCCGTCGTAATGGCCAAACGCGCGGGCCGGGATCCGCACCTCAACGGTGTCCGTGCCGCCTGCCGCCAGGTGGGTCCCGGCGTACCCGGCCAGCCAGCGGACCGGCCGCTCCACCGCCGAATCCTCACGGGACAGGTAGACCTGGACCACTTCGCGGCCGGTGCGCGTGCCGGTGTTCCGGACGGGGACGTGCAGCACGAGGTCCTGGCCGGCCGGAACGGACTGCGGTGCGTGCGCGGTGCCGAGTTCGAACGTCGTGTAGCCGAGGCCGAAACCGAACGGCAGCAGCGGAGCGGCACCGCCAGCGGCCTGCTGCTTGAGCCAGGCGCGGTAGCCCACGTGGATGCCCTCGGTGTAGACCACCTTGCCGTCAACGGGCGTGGTGTTTAGCACGGGTACGTCCTCGAGCGCGGCCGGCCAGGTGGTGGGCAGCCGGCCCCCGGGCTCCTCCTTGCCGAGCAGGATGTCCGCCACCGCGGTGCCGAACTCCTGCCCGCCGAACCAGCCCAGCAGCACCGAACTGACCCTGTCCAGCCACGGCATCAGCACCGGAGAACCGGAGTTGACCACCACGACGGTGCGCGGGTTGACCGCGGCCACGGCCTCAACAAGCTCGTTCTGGTGGCCGGGCAGGTCCAGGTCCTTGCGGTCGAAACCCTCGGATTCGATGGCGGCGTTGGTGCCCACCACGACGACCGCGACATCCGCCGTCCGTGCCGCTTCGACGGCCGCCCGGATCTCGGCCTGCGGGTCGGCGACGGTGGCCTCCTCGCCGAGCAGGATGGCCGTCAGCGGAATCTCCTGCTGCGGCGGCAGCTGGTACAGCGCGTCGATGGCGAACCGCTGGCCGGCGGCGGCCTCGAAGGCGTGGATGGTCTGGGGCGGATCGAACAGGGCGGCGCCCAGGACATCGGTGCCGTCCTCCAGTTCACCCTTGAAGACCTCGATGCCGCCGATGGAGACGGCGATGTGGCCCACCGTTCCCACGCCGAGGTGGCGGACGCCGGCGGATTCCGCTGTCCATTCGGTCTGCATGCGGATGGCCGCCGTTCCCTCCGGAATGCCGACGCCGAACCAAATCAGGTGCGAGGCCAGCCGGTCCTCGCCCGAAATCTCCGTACCGTCGGCGGCCAGGAAGGTGACGCGCATGCCGGGCACCCCGCTGACCGGGTTGTGCAGGGCGTTGCGGGCGAACGGCTGCAGCCCCTCCGCCACCTTGGCGCCGCGGGCGTAGGTGACGGTGACGTCGTCAGGCAGTGCCTTGCGCAGGCCCTCCAGCGGCGAGACGTTGTACTTGGGCATGACCGTGGCGCTTCCGCCGCCCTGCGTGCGGGCCTCCTCGGCGTTGTGCCCGATGACGGCAACGCTGCCCAACGTGCCGGCGTCGAGCGGCAGCAGGCCGCCCTCGTTGCGGACCAGCACCGCGCCGCGGACCGCCACTTCTCGGGCCACCTGTGCGCCGTCGAGCTCTGCGGGGTAGGCGGTGACCGGCTCGAAGCCTTCGAGCGAGCCGACCCTGGCGGCAAGGCGCAGGATACGGGTGACCTTTTCCAGGATCGCGTCCCGGCTGACGCGGCCGTCCTCGACGGCGGCGAGCAGCTTGACGCCCCAGTGGCCCACCGGCCCCGGCATTTCCAGGTCCTGGTGGGCGTTTGCGGCATCCACCGAACGGACGCCGGTCCAGTCCGAGACCACGACGCCGTCGAAGCCCCACTCACTGGACAAAGGGGTTTCGAGGAGCTTGTTCTCGCTGGCCGTGGTGCCGTTGATGGAGTTGTAGGAGCTCATGACCAGCCAGGCGCGGGCCTCGGTGATGGCGTCCTCGAAAGCGGCCAGGTAGAGCTCCCGCAGGGGCCGTTCATCCACCACGGAATCGGAGGTGAAGCGCTCCGTCTCGGCCTCATTGGCCAGGTAGTGCTTGGGGGTGGCGCCCACGCCCATGGACTGCACGCCGGAAACGTAGCCGGCGGCCAGGGTTGCGGTGAGGCGCGGATCCTCGCTCATGCATTCGAAATGGCGGCCGCCCAGCGGGGAACGGTGCAGGTTGATGGTGGGGCCGAGGACTGCGTGGACACCCTTGCGGCGCGCCTCCTGGCCGAGGACCTGGCCGTAGCGGCGGGCGATGTCCACACTCCACGTGGCGGACAGGGCGGACGACGACGGCAGGGAGACTGAGTCGTGCCGCTCGTCGAAGTCTTCGCCGCGGACGCCGGCGGGGCCGTCGGACAGCACGATCCGGCTCAGGCCAATTTCCGGCAAGGCGTGCGTGGCCCAGACGTCGGCGCCCGTCAACAGCGTGACCTGCTGTTCCAGGCTCAGGCTCCCGGCCAGTTCGCGCAGGCGCGCCTCGGCTTCCGCCGGCAGTTCCGCGTTCGCGGCGCGGAAGGTCTTCTGTGCGGACAGTGTGGGGTTCATTTACTTGACTCCTTTGATGCGGGTGACGAGGACGGCGCCGATGATGCCGACGGCGGCCCCGCCGAGGAAGAGGGCAGGGTAGCCGCCGAGGGCGATGACCGGGAAGGCGACTGCCGGAACGATGGACTGGGGGAGCGCCTGGGCAATGTTGAAGACACCGAAGGTCTTGGCATTTTCGGTCTGGTCGGTGGGCAGCAGGTCGGCGATGAGGGCCACGTCGACGGCGCCGAAACAGCCCAGGCCCAGGCCCACGATCGCCTGGCCCACGAGGACCTGGTCCGTGCCGGGGCTCATGGCGATGACGATGAGGCCGGCCATGATGATGAGGCTGGAGGCGATGACAAGGGTCTTGCGCTTGCCGATCCGGTCACTGATCAAGCCGCCCGCAATGCTGGTGACGACTGTTCCGGCGGAGCTGACCAGGGTGGCCTGGAAGACCAGGGAGGCGATGTTTTCCTCTGCCACGTGGAGCTGGTCCGCGAAGAAGTACGGCAGGTAGAGCAGGCCGGCGCAGTAGCCCACGTAGACCATGAACTTGGTCAGCCAGGCCCAGCCGAGGCCGGGGTGAAGGCGCGGGTCGAAGTAGAAGGACCCCACGATCTCCTTCAGGTTCAGGGGCGCCGGCCGTTCAGTGAGCACACGGTCCTTGAACGTGAACGCGAAGCCGATGGCCAGCGCGGTGCCCACGATGCCGGGAACCACCGCCATCTGGAAGGCGTTGTCGAAGAGCTGCGCAAAGTAGGCCGCGGCCACCAGGCCGATCGGCAGGGTCATGCCGATGAGCCCGGAGAGGCGGCCGCGCTCGGCGGGGGCGGCCTGGTCCGGAAGGGTCGCAACGAGGGCGGCCAGCGCGGCGTTGAATCCCAGCTGCGCCACCACCCAGGCACCCAGGACGCCGGCTACATCGCCGGCGAGGCCCAGGAAGAACAGTGCGCCGAGTCCGATCAGTGAGCCGCCAACAATCCACGGCTTGCGCATGCCGAACCGGGAAGTGGTGCGGTCGCTCAGGCGTCCGAAGAACGGGTTTGCCAGCAGGGCGATGACGGCCCCGACGCCGGCCACCAGGCTCAGGGCCCCTGCCCTGGTTTCGGGGGTGGTGATCTCGGAGATCTTGATGGCGAGGACGACGAGGGCCGGTGCGAGCAGGGCCATCCAGAGGCCGGCGCTGGCGATGGGCATGCCGATGACGTAGGCCCTCGGTGCCTTGACGGACGGTCCTGCGGTTGATGACAGCGCGGGTGATGCCGCGGTCTCTTCGGATAGGGATTCGATGGCCACATTGCCTCCTGACGAAAAGTGACCCACCGTTGGGCCTCTGAGAAAGCGTAGCGCCAAAAACCTAGTGTGACTAGGTTTTGCTGGATATTGACTTGTCGCCCGTGAACGGGGGCCGTGAAATAAACTGTCGAAATGTCTCCCTCCAAGCCCCGCGGGCAGTACGCCAAAGGCGCCGAACGCCGCGAGCAGATCATCCAGACCGCCACCGATGTCTTTGCCACCGAAGGCTTTGAGGGTACGGCCCTCAAGCGCGTTGCCGAGCTCGTGGGGGTCAAGGAAGCAACGCTCTTCCACTACTTCAGCGGCAAGCAGGAGCTGCTGACGGCGGTGCTGGCCGAGCGGGACCGCCGCAGCAGGGACCTTGGGGGATTGGCCGAGTTTGGCCTGCCCATTCTGGCGTCCGTGGCGGAACGGAACGAGAAGGAGCCCGGGCTGACCACGCTCTACGCCGTGGCATCGGCCACGGCCAATGATCCCGGGCACGCTTCGCACGGCTACTTCCAGGACAGGTACTCCCAGCTGGTGGAGGAGCTGGCGCTCGACATTGGCCGGCGCCAGGAGGTGGGGGAAGTGCGGTCTGATGTTACGGCGGAGTCCCTCGCCAGGCTGGTCATCGCCGCCTTCGACGGCCTCCAGCTGCAGTGGCTGTACGACAAGAAAGTGGACATGGCCGGCGGCCTGACGGAGCTCGTCGACGTGCTCCTGGTCCCGGCCAAGCCGTAACCGTCGGCAGACCGAAACCCGCGGACAAACCTCCAGACCCAGGAGGTTACTTTGCCAAGGGGCCGGTGCTTCCTCGGATCTCCAGCCGCGGTTGGAAGGTGGACTCCTCCTCGGGTGCCTCGGCGTTGCGGATCAGGGCCCGCAGGCTGTGCCAGGCGTGTTCGCCGAGCTCCGTGATCGGCACCGCGGCGGTGGTGAGCGGCGGGGTGGTGTACCGGGCGAAAGGGATGTCGTCGAAGCCGGTGATGGAGATATCCTCGGGAACGCGTACGCCGCGCTCGTGCAGTCCACTCAGGAGTCCCATGGCCACGAGGTCGTTGAACGCGAGGACACCGGTGGCCCCGCTGGCCAGCACCTCGTCCACCGCTTCGTGGCCGGTTTCGAAGCTGGAGCCGCCCTCGAGCATCCGGAGTTCGACGCCGGGATGTGCGGCCCGGAACTTGTCCAGCCCTGCCATGCGTGCCCGGTTGGAGGCGCTTCGGGCGGGGCCGGCCAGGAAGGCGATGCTGGTATGCCCCAGGTCCACCAGATGTTCCGCGAGCTCCTGCACGCCCTGGCTGTAGTCCACCTCAAGGCTTGGCACGCGGGATTCCGTGGTGCTGCGGTTGATCAGAACCATGGGGTGCAGTGACGGCGCCAGCTCCTCGAGTTCGGCGTCGCCCATGCGCGGCGCGCACAGTACGAGCCCGTCGCAGCGCCGCCGAGCTTCCCCGGCCAGAATCGCCTCCTCGCTGGAGACTTCCGAGGAGTCGGCGATGAGCACGCGGTATCCGTCCTGGGCCGCGGCCATGCTCAGCCCGCGCAGGATGGCCTGGAACGTGGGGTTGGCGAGGTCTGGCACCACGATGCCGATGGTGTCGGTCTTCCCCAGGGCAAGGCTGCGGCCCACGGGATTCGGCTGGTAGTTCAGTTCCGCCGCGGCATCCCGCACGCGCTGGGCAATGGCGGGATCCACCGTGAAGTTGCCGTTCATCACACGGGAAACGGTGGCGTGCGAGACGCCGGCCTTCAGTGCGACGTCCGCGATGCCGATACGCCCGCTGCCGGTTCTCCTGCCCATGTGTTTCCTTCCTATCCTCCGCCGTCAGTCCGCTGCCACGGAACGCTAACACGGTCCGCTGCTGCTGCGCGCCCGGCTTTTTGAAAGATGGTTGACGCGCTGGCCGGTGTCTTGATACAAAGCTTATAACGTTTCGAGAAAACGCTTTCTCAGGATTCTTCCTTCATGTGGGCAGGGCGTCAAGCCGCCCGCCTACCGCCTTTGGAAAGGGGCCCACCCATGGTCAATGTCGACACCGCCCGGCAGCCGCAGCCTGAAACGAAATCACCGGTAACGCGGTCCCGCATTGCCCTGATCGGCACCGGCGGCCGCTCGGAAATGTACATCCGCGCCATCCTCGGCCAGCACGCCGATGTGGCCGAGCTGGTGGCCCTCTCGGACGCCAATCCCGGCCGCGTGGAGTACTACCAGCGGCTCATCCAAGAACTCGGCGGGGAGGGTGCAGCGGACTCGTTCGAGCCCGGAAACCTGACGGAATACGTCAGGGCCCAGGCGATCGACCGCGTCATCGTCACCACCCCCGACTACACCCACGCCGACTACATCGTCGAGGCGCTGGAGGCGGGGGCCGACGTGGTCGTCGAAAAGCCGCTGACCATCGACGCGGAGGGCTGCCGCCGCATCACCTCGGCGGCGGCGGCCACTGGCCGCAACGTGGTGGTCACCTTCAACTACCGCTACTCGCCGCGGAACAGCGCGCTGAAGCAGGTCATCCAGGACGGCGTGATCGGCAAGGTCACGTCCGTCGACTTCAGCTGGGTCCTGGACACGGTCCACGGCGCCGACTACTTCCGCCGCTGGCACCGCGACAAGCAGAACTCCGGCGGGCTTCTCATCCACAAGGCCTCCCACCACTTCGACCTGGTCAACTGGTGGATCGACGACGTGCCCGAGCGGGTCTACGCCTCGGGCGGGCTACGGTTCTACGGCGCCAAAAATGCCGCGGAGCGTGGCCTCGGCGCCCGGCCCGAGCGCGGCACCACAGATGAAGGCCCCGTGGAGGACGGCTCCCAGGGCAGGGATCCCTTCGCCTTGGACCTCCGCGAGGACGAGCGGCTGCGCGAGCTGTACTACGACAACGAGAAGTTTGACGGCTACCGCCGGGACCAGGACGTCTTCACCGGGGGAATCACCATTGAGGACAACCTGGCGTTGACGGTGGACTACGACGGCGGGCCCACGCTCAGCTACTCCCTGAACGCACACAGCCCCTGGGAGGGCTACCGGGTTGCCGTCAACGGCACTGAGGGCAGGGCTGAGCTGGAGGTGGTGGAGCGTGCCGCCGTCGTCCACAGCACCGACAAGAAGACGGTGGTGGACCCCTCCGCCACGCCCGTGGAGGAGGACGACGCCGTACGCCGCAACGGTGAGCGCCTCGTGGTCCAGCGCCACTGGGAGCCCGCCTATGAAGTGCCCATCGTCAATGGCGAGGGCGGCCACGGCGGCGGCGACAACCTCCTGCTTTCCGACCTTTTCAACGGCCCGCGCGAGGATCCGCTGGGACGCCCGTCCGGATACCTCGACGGCGTGCGCTCAGTAGCCGTCGGCGTCGCGGGCAACGCGTCGCTGGAAACCGAGCTCCCCGTCCTTATCAGCGAACTCGGCCTGGGCGTGGAACTGCGCCGCGGCCGGGCCTGAACGCAGCAGGAACAGGAACAACACCCATGAGCAGAATTCTTGTCACCGGCGGCGCCGGGCGGCTGGGACGCAGTGTCGTTTCGGGCCTCGCCGCGGCGGGCCACGAGGTGATCTCGGCGGACCGCGACGCTGTCCCGGCCGGCACGTTTCCGGCCGGCGTCGAGCAGGAAACGGCGGACCTGCTGGTTCCCGGCGAGGCGTTCCGCCTCCTGGAACGCGCAGCGCCCGACGCCGTCATCCACCTCGCTGCTATTGCCGTGCCTTTCAGTGCACCCGAGGAGGTCATTTTCAGCACGAACACCCGCCTCGCCTTCGCGGTGGTCAGCGCGGCCACCGAACTCGGAATCGGGAAGATCATCACGGCCAGCAGCCCCACGGTCCTGGGCTACGGCTCACCGGCCGGCTGGCTGCCGGACTCCTTCCCGGTGGACGAGGCCACGGCGCCCCGCCCCTGGAACGCCTACGCGCTGTCGAAACTGATTGCCGAACAGACGGTGCAGATGTTCGCAGCTGCCCAGGGAGGCCGCATCCGCTATGCGGCCTTTCGTCCCTGCTACGTCATTTCGCCGGAGGAATGGGAGGGTGCCCCTACCCAGCAGGGGCACACCGTCCGCGAACGCCTCGCCGACCCCGCCCTGTCCGCGCCGGCCCTCTTCAACTACGTGGATGCCCGTGACGTGGCCGATTTCCTGGATGTGCTCCTGCGGAACATGGAGTCCATCCCCAACGGCGAGACCTTCTTTGTGGGCGCGGCCGATGCACTGGCCACCGAACCGCTGGCCGCGCTTCTGCCCCGGTTCCTGCCCGGCAGTGCCGGGCACGCCGCCGGACTCACCGGCACCAGCCCCGCCTTTTCCATCGCCAAAGCCAAGCGGCTGCTCGGCTGGGAACCCCGGCGCACGTGGCGCACAGAACTCGCCCGGACAGAGGAAGCCCGAGCCGAGGAAGTCCTGGTCGGCGCCGCCACAGGACCAGTCACCACACGACCAGCCACCCCCGGATCACAGGAGACCACATGAAACTCGACGGCGTGCTTTTCTTTCCCGTCACCCCCTTCGGCGCCGACGGCGCAGTGGACGTTGATGTCCTGAAGGAACACATCGCCTCCCGCATGGCGCACCGTCCCGGCGGGGTGTTCCCGGCCTGCGGAACCGGCGAATTCCATGCCCTGAGCATCGACGAGGTGCGTACCGTGGTGGCGGCCGCCGTCGAAACCGTCAACGGCCAAGTGCCGGTCATCGCCGGCGCCGGCGGCCCCCTGGGCCACGCGCTGGCCGCGGCCCGCGCAGCCGAGGAAGCGGGCGCCGACGCGCTGCTGGTCCTGCCGCCGTACCTGGTCTCCGGTCCCACCGACGGCGTGGTGGCCTACATCGAGGCGGTGGCGGGCGCGAGCAGCCTCCCGGTGATTGTGTACCACCGCGGCACGGCAAAATTCACGGCCAAGGCTATTTCGCGGCTGGCCGCCAACGCCAAGGTGATCGGCTTCAAGGACGGGATCGGCGACGTCGGCCTGGCCCAGGAGATCGTCTCCGCCGTGAAGGCCAGCGGCCGGGAGGATTTCCTGCTCTTCAACGGCCTGCTGACCGCCGAACTGACGCAGGGCGCCTACCGCGGACTCGGCATCCCGCTGTACTCCTCGGCGGCCTTCGCCATGGCACCGGAGGTCGCCACGGCCTACTACGACGCCTACGCCAGCGGCGACGAGGCCCGCCGGGAGGCCCTGCTCGACGGCTTTTACGCGCCGCTTGTGCGCCTGCGGGACCAGACCCCGGGCTTTGGCGTCTCCCTGATTAAGGCCGGGCTGCGCCTCAACGGACTGGCGGTCGGACCGGTCCGGCCACCGCTGGTGGACCCCACCGAGGACCAGCTCGTGGAGCTTAAGGCAATCCTGGCCAAGGGCCACGAGCTGGCCGGCCGCTGATGGCGGCCAAGATCACGGGGCTCCACTCGCGCCTGATTACGGTGCCGCTGCGGCGCAGCTGGGGTGCTGATGCGCCGGAGAACCACATCATCGCCACCAGCCTCTTCACGGACGACGGCGGTGCGGGGCACGGTTTTTCCTGGACGCCCACCATTGGGCCACAGGCCGTCAAGGCCCTCCTTGACCATGACATCGCCCCATTCATTGCCGGGCTGGACGCCAACCCGGAGATGGTCTGGGACCAGCTCTGGAAACGGCTGCACGAGGCCGGCGGAGGCGGGCTGACCACCATCGCGATGGCCGGCGTCGATCTGGCCCTCTGGGACCTGGCGGCCCGTGCCGCGGGCGTGTCCGTGGCCGGGCTGCTGGGCCAGCGCCAGGAATCGGTGGAAATCTACGGGTCGGGCGTGAACCTGCACTACTCCCTCGAGGAACTCGTTGCGCAGACCGAGCGGTGGGTGGCCGCGGGCCACCGGGCCGTGAAGATCAAGGTGGGCAAGCCGGACCTTGCGGAGGATGCCGAACGCGTGGCAGCGGTCCGCTCGGTGCTCGGCCCGGACCGCCGGCTCATGATCGACGCGAACCAGCGCTGGGACCTGCCCGCTGCGCTCCGTGCCCTGGACGTGCTGGGTGAATTCGGCCTGGACTGGCTGGAGGAACCCCTGCGCGCCGACGACCTCTCGGCCTACCGGCGGCTGCGGAAGCAGTCGCCGGTGCCCATCGCCCTGGGCGAGAACCTCCACACCATCTACCGCTTCCGCGACTTCATCGAGGCCGAGGCGGTGGACATCATCCAGCCCAACATCATCCGGGTGGGCGGAATTACGCCGTTCCGGCGCATCGTTGAGCTGGCCCGCGCCAACAGCATCCGGGTGGCGCCGCACCTGCTGCCCGAGCTGTCCGGCCAGCTGGCCCTGACCCTCGCCGAGGCGGTGAGCGTAGAGGACGTGGAGGACGCCTCCTTCGAACAGCTAGGCATTCTGGCCGGCCAGTCGCCGGTCCGGATCCGGAACAGCCGCCTTTACGGCACGGGCCTCCCGGGACTGGGGTTCAGCTTCACCGCGGCACTCCTGCCCGAGCCGCGGGACCGCAGCTTCGACCTTCCGGCCGACCCGGCGTTCCGGCTCTCGTAGGTACGCGCGAGCAAGCGCGGTCACCCCAAGTAAGTAGCAGCACAGGGCGTTCCCAGGTCTGGGAACGCCCTTTGCTGCTACCGAGTTTGGTCTGCATTGCTGAGTTATCCCGGGCTAAAGCTGCAGCGTCAGCGGCCGGGGGAGCCCGTTGACGTCCGACGACGGCCACCGCGGGTCGAGCGTCAGGACGCTGGTTCCCGCCGCCGTCAGCTGGACCGTGTCCTCGATCTTGACGCCCGGGCCGGACGGATTCCAGGTAAAGGCCTGGTGGGGCACCACGACGTCGTCCGTGGCGGCGGCGGCGGTGGCGCGCGGATCGCGGCCTGCGTAGCCGGCGGGTCCGCCCTGGTGGTGCAGCGTCCACTGGTCGGCGCCGAAGCCGTGCCGGGCGTACGCGGACTGGATCTCGGTGAAGATGCCGCCGAGCCGGGCGCCCGGAACCGTGGCAGCGAGGATGTCCGCCTCAACCGCCGCGATGCGTTTCTCGGCGTCGAGCTCGTCGGGGGTGCCGGCGTCGAACCTCACCCACCTGGTCACGTTGGCCACCAGGCCGTGCCGCCGGGCGCAGACCACGGCCATGGCGCGGCGGCCCAAGGGTGAGTGGGTGGCCAGCGGGTGCCGGAACGCGTTGCGCGAGCTGCCGTTGCAGAGCAGAACCAGGGGCTCCGCACCCGCCGCGACGATCCGTGCGGCAAGGGCGGAGGCGACCTCGAACTCAGTGGTCTCCGGCGTCGCCCGGGACAGGACGTCGGTCATGGCGCCTGCGGCATCCGCGCACAGCTGCGCGTAGCGGGCACTCTCGCCGGGCAGCATGGGCTGCCGGGCTGCCCGCAGTTCCGTGGCCACGCTCTTCTCTGCCAGCGGCCCGACGGGTCCGGCCAGCGCACCGACGGCGTCCGTGAGCTGGCCGTGCCAGGGAACCGTGTGAAGTTCGACGCCGGGTGGCAGCTCTTCGGCGGCGAGCCGTTCCGCCTCATTATTGAAGGTGATGAGGCGGTCGCCGGTCCGGTCCACGAGGAGCGCCGCGATCGGGTCGCCCGCCAGACTGATGTGCACGCGGCTGCCGTCCAGATACCAGGCGAGGGCGGTGTGGCTGGTCAGCAGGAGCGAGTCGCGCCCCGCGGCGTCGAGAATGTCCAGCACCCGCCGCCGCTTTCTCGCCCGGTCCGCCAGCGCCTGGCCAACCTGCCCGGCGTTCATGAGCTGGCCTCCATGCCCGTCACCAGTGCGTCAATGTCAGCGGTTCCAAGCCGTGCATCGGACACGAACACGGTGACACTCCTGGTGACCGATTCGCCGGGCTGCAGGAGCACCGGCTCCTCCCAAGCGAGCGATTGTCCGACACCTGGATAACTGCCGACCCGCACGAACCACCGATCGTGGCAATCCGTCGGGGCTGTGAAGACCAGCGTGGCCGGTTCTTCGTCGAAGGTTCCGCTCCACGCGAGCCACTGGCTCACGGATCCATGCACAGCGGCCTCCCCGGATGCCGCCGGGGACCAAACACGTGCATCGTCGCTGGAAGCCAGGCGCCAGAAGAACCCGCCGTAGCCGCCTAGCCGCCGCCCGTTGGAACCGGGGCTGCCCAGGCTGACGGGAGCGTCACCCGCCGGCGTCAGGGTGAAGTCGAGTGTCAGGCGCCAGGTCTGAAGGTCGACGGCGGCCCACGCCCAGTTGCGCTGCTCCCCCAGGACCGGGGCGCCGTCGGGTCCGTTCCAGGACAGTACCTCAGACAGCGCACCGCCGGATGAGTCACTGCTCGTTGGGGTGCGCACAATCGTGCCGTGGTCCGGGCGCCAGACGTAGCGGCCAGCCTCGCGCGTGTACGTCCGCCCGCCCCAGAAGTTGATGCCGTTGACGTCCTGCACTGCCACTCCGGCGCCAAGGTGCCACACGTGATCGGTGGGCTGGTGGTCAGTCACCACGGTGCCGGCCAGCGTGCGAACCGGATGCAGGTAAGGCCGCGGGGATGAGATGGGGCGTATGCGGCTGCCATCCTGATAGCTGGCTACTTCGCGTCCGGCGACCGTGCAAATGGCGGCTGGCTCCAGCGGTCTGGCCCACGGTGCGCCCAGTTCGGAGAACGTTGCCTGGGCGAGAGCGGCCCGTTCGATGAGTTCAGCGATTCCCTCCACGACGGGGTGGGCATCATCGCCGCTGCCTTCCCACTTGATGTACCTGTCGTCGATCTGCTGCGGTGCGGGTGCCGTTCGGATTGCTTCGAGCACAGCCATAAAGGCTCCCGAGCCGGACAGCGGACTGAGCAGCTCCCCGCCCGCGGCGCGTACCTCCAGCAGATTCTCCAGCAGATCCGTGCGGGGGAATACTTCCCGGCGCTCGCCGTGGTCAGTGCTCACCACGAGTTCATCCTCCGTGTAAAAGAGCTCTGCCTTGCCAGCCGTGCCGAAAACAGTGATGGAAGGACGCGTCTGCCGGGCGGCGCAAAGGGTCAGGGCGCAAGTGAGAACCTGTCCCGCGGAGGTGAGGACCCGGATCACAGACGTGTCGTCGCTTTCAGTAGGGTGGGCGCGGTAGAGATCGGTGTCCACGCTGGCCACATCATCCAGGGTGCGGGCAGCGGCGATGCTCAGACCCGTCACGACGGCGTGTGCCAGCGCGTTGGTGGCGACGCCGTCAACAACATCGGTTCCGTTGATTGCCCGCTTGCCGGCCCAGCACGAGCGCTTGAAGTAGCCGCGCGTCCTGAGCCAGGTTCCCGAGGCGCCCAGTCCGAGCACGTCACCGATCTCCCCGTCCGCGATAAGCCGCCGGATGGCGGGCAGCGCTCCAGATCCCAGGCTCTGGAAGCCAACCTGGACGAGCCGGCCTGCCGACTCGGCGGCCTGCAGCAGTTCCTGGAACTGCTGCAGGGACGCTGCGGGGGGCTTCTCCACGTAAACGTCCGCGCCTGCGCGCAGGGCAGCAATGGCGAGGGGAACATGCGTCTGGATGGGGGTGGCCAGGATGACGACATCCGGAGCGGTCCCCGCCTGAAGGAGGTGATCGAGGGTCTCGAAGACGGCTACGGAGCCGTCCAGGACTCCGTCTGCGGGAGGGCGGGGGTCCGCAACTGCCACGAAATCGAGCACTCCGGAGGCCTCCAGCCGGGCCAGGTTGGCCAGGTGCCGCGCGCCGAAACCGTGCACGCCGACGAGGGCGATCCGGGGGACCTGGTTCTGCGCCTTTTGGGGACCGGCGGCGCGAGAGGGAGCGTAAGCGGAAGGTAGCGACATGCGGGTTGATCCTTGCGTGGGAAGTACTGCTGGACAGGGAGGGAAACGCAGGCACTAACACCGTACCTGAGAAAGCGTTTTCTCACACGTCCCCGAGGGGTGGTTTCGCTTCTTTGTCAGGAGGTGGAAAGCGTTTTCCTGAATTTCCGAAATAATCTGTACATCGCCTTGGAAAGCGTTTACCGTTGTACCGACCGCTTCACAGCAGTGACGGGGGGCACAAATCGCTCCCGCTGAACGAAGCACTAAACCGCGGCAATGGGCGGTCCCGGGACTTCCTGGGACGGACCCCCGGGCGCGGGAATGGCCACGATGACCAAAGGAGACCGCATGGCCGCTCAACACATACCTAAGCCGCAACGAGCGAGGTGCGCGCCGTGAGTGCCATCAGCGAACTCACCTCCCTCTCGCGCCGCAAGGGGCCGAAGACCGCCGAAGAGAAGAAGGCAAACGGTCGGGACAACAAAGCCGCCTACATCTTCCTGCTGCCGTGGCTGGTGGGACTCGTGGCCATCACCGTCGGTCCCATGGTCATGTCGCTGTACCTCTCTTTCACCGACTACAACCTGATCCAGGCCCCGGAGTGGGTAGGCCTGGAGAACTTTCAGCGGATGTTCACCGACGCCAGGCTGCACAATTCGCTCGGGGTGACGTTCACGTACGTACTCGTGGGCGTTCCGCTGCAGCTGGCGGTTGCCCTGCTGATCGCACTGGTGCTGGACAAGGGCCTGCGCGGCCTGCCGTTCTACCGGTCCATCTTCTACTTGCCGTCCCTGCTGGGCGGTTCGGTGGCCATCGCTATCCTGTGGAAGCAGATCTTCGGCACCACAGGCCTCGTGAATCAGGTTCTGGCCCTTGGCGGCATTGAAGGGCCGGGGTGGATCTCCGACCCGAGCACGGCTCTTGGCTCGATTATCCTGCTCCATGTCTGGACTTTCGGCGCTCCGATGATCATCTTCCTGGCCGGCCTGCGCCAGATTCCGAACATGTACTACGAAGCCGCCGAGGTGGACGGGGCCACCAAGCTCCAGAAGTTCTGGCGGATCACCCTTCCGCTGCTGAGCCCCATCATCTTCTTCAACCTGGTGCTGCAGATCATTGGATCATTCCAGTCGTTCACCCAGGCATTCATCGTCTCTGGCGGCAACGGCGGGCCTTCCGATTCGACCATGTTCTTCACGCTCTACCTCTACCAAAAGGGCTTCGGCCAGTTTGATATGGGATACGCCTCGGCCATGGCCTGGTTCCTGCTGGTCATCATCGGCGCCTTCACTGCCATCAACTTCATCGCTGCAAAGTATTGGGTTTTCTATGACGACTAAGCTGGAGACGCTTCCCGCCCCGAGCAACAAAGCTTCGGCCGGCAAGCCAACGAACCCCCGAAGGCCGCGCAAGAACCGCGAATCACGCGGCAGCCTTGCCTTTAGCCGCAGCGCGCGGACCAATGCACTGATCAAGCACGCGATACTGATCGTCAGCGGCGGAGTCATGATCTACCCGCTGCTGTGGATGGTTGTTTCCTCGCTGCGCGCCAATGAACTCATCTTCCGCGACCCTGGCCTGTGGCTCAACACCCTGGAAATGGGCAACTACACGGACGGATGGTCAGCGCTGACCCACGGGTTCGGCCACTACATGATCAATTCCGCGGTGGTTGTGCTGGGATCAATCCTGGGCAACCTGATCTCCTGCTCCATGGCTGCCTATGCCTTCGCAAGGCTCCAGTTCACAGGGCAAAAGATCTTCTTCGGCATCATGCTGCTCACCATCATGCTGCCGTTCCACGTGGTGATTGTCCCGCAGTACATCCTGTTCTCGCAGATCGGCTGGGTGAACACCTTCTGGCCGCTCATCGTTCCGAAGCTGCTGGCCACCGACGCGTTCTTCGTGTTCCTCATGGTCCAGTTCATCCGGGGGATCCCTAAGGAACTGGATGAGGCGGCAAGGATCGACGGCGCCGGCCACCCGCGGATCTTCCTCCGCGTGATTCTGCCGTTGATGGTCCCGGCGCTGGCCACCACCACCATCTTTACCTTCATCTGGACGTGGAACGACTTCTTCGGGGCCCTCATCTATCTGACGGACCCCGACATGTTCACCGTTCCCGTAGCGCTCCGGGCGTTCGTGGATTCGCAGTCCGCCACAAGCTGGGGCTCACTCTTCGCCATGTCCATCGTTTCGCTCCTGCCCGTGTTCCTGGTTTTCCTCTTTGGGCAAAGGTTCCTCATCAAGGGAATCGCCACGACCGGCATCAAGTAGGGCGGATGAACGCTGGGCTCCGGCCCGGCATCGAGGGCGCCCTGTCCAATCAAGCCACGTGCTTGTAATACAAGACAGATACTTATAACATTAGTTGGAAAGCGTTTTCCTTCTCCTTCAAGATCAAAGAAGATCGGAGTGAACTGTGCAACTGTTCTCCAAATCTGGCCCTGATGCCGAGGCCAGCCGGACCCAGGTAACTAAGACCCCGCGATGGCTGCGAAAGGCGGGAGTGGTTGCCGCCGCAGCGGCCGCCGTCCTTGCGCTCAGCGCCTGTGGCGGGGGATCTGCCGCCCAGAGCGCCGACGGAAAGGTTGAACTCCGTTTCTCCTGGTGGGGCAGCGACAAGCGGGCGCAGGTGACCCAGGAGGCCATCAAGGCCTTCGAAGCCGAGAACCCGAACATCAAGATCAAGCCGGAGTACGGCGACTGGAGCGGTTACTGGGACAAGCTGGCCACGCAGGTGGCCGCGAACGACGCTCCGGACATCATCCAGATGGACGAAAAGTACATCACCGAGTACTCCAGCCGCGGAGCGCTGCTTGACCTCTCGAAGTACGACATCGACACGTCCAAGCTCGACGAGGCCACCCTGAAGGCGGGCCAGAGCGACGACGGCCTGACGGGTATCCCGGCCGGCATCAATGCAGCCACCATCCTTGCGAACCCGGCTGTGTTCAAGGCTGCAGGTGTGGCATTGCCCGACGACGCGACCTGGACCTGGGAAGACTTCGAGCGCATTTCGGCCGAAGTCACCGCCAAATCCCCGAAGGGCACCTACGGCGCGGCCGCCTACGGGACCGACGAGGCATCCCTCGGAGTATGGCTGAGGCAGAACGGAAAGTCCCTCTACACCGAAGACGGCAAGCTCGGCTTTGAGCCCGCGGACGTCGCCGCCTGGTGGGCGTTCCTGAAACAGATGAGTGAGGGCAAGGCGGTTCCCTCGGCGTCGGAGGTTGTTGAAGCTGAAGCAGCGCCCCTGGACCAGAGCGGTCTCGCAACGGGTAAGAATGGACTCGCCTTCTGGTGGTCCAACCAGCTTCCCGCCCTCGAAAAGGCCGCGGGCTCGGAACTGAAGGTTCTCAGGTTCCCCACAAAGACCGGCTCCGCCGCTGATGCCCAGCTCTGGTACAAGGCCTCGCAGTTCTGGTCGGCATCCTCCAGGACCAAGCACCCTGAGGAAGTCGCCAAGTTCATCAACTTCCTGGCAAACGACACCAAGGCCGGCGAAGCACTCCTGGCCGACCGCGGTGTCTACCCGAACACCGATGTGCGCGAGGCGATCTCCACCAAGCTGACCCCCGCGGACGTCAAAGTTGTGAAGTTCATCGACCAGATCAAGAACGAACTGGGTGAGGCTCCTGCCCCGCCGCCGAAGGGCGCAGGCGCCATCCAGGAAATCATTAAGCGCTACACCTCGGAGGTGCTGTTCAACAGGCTCTCGACAGATGAAGCCGGCAAGAAAGCGGTGGATGAGATGACCTCAGCCATCAGCAGCTAGCTCCACCACGGGAAGCAAAACCCCCGGGCCGTCTCCCAAGGGAGATTGCCCGGGGTTTTCCGTGCGGTCAAATACTCCAGAGAAACGGTCAGTCTTCGGCGATCACGGCAACCGCTCCGCCGGGGACAATGCCGCCGAAACGGCCGCCGCCCAACAGTTCCTCGCCGTCGGCCTTCACTTCCGCGTCCTCCGGGCCGTGGTTGATGGCGAAGAGGAAACGGCGCCCGTCTGCGCTGACCCGTCGGGTCAGTTCGACGCCGGCAGCGGCCTCCGCGCACGCTGCCACTCCCGCTTCGGCCAGGAGCCGGTCCAGCAGGCGTTCGATGCCGTCGCGGTCGGGGAGGGTGGCCAGGTACCAGGCGGCACCGCGGCCGGTGCTCCTCCAGGTCAGTGCGGGCACGCCGGAGAGCGGGTAGCCGGTGAACGTGGCCACCGCCTCGGCCCCGGCAAGGTGGACGTGCTCGCTCCAGACCCGGCCAAGGGTGCCGTCGCTCAGTGTCACCTGCCCGCCCTCGAGCAGCGGGTGGAACTCCTCGGCCCGGATGCCCAGCAGCTCCCGGAAAGCACCGGGGTAGCCGCCCAGCCTGATGTGGTCGCGTTCGTCGACGATGCCGCTGAAGTAGCCGACCAGCACGGTCGCACCGGCCTCGGCAGCACCGGCGATGTTGGCCGCGGCGGCATCGGTGACGCAATAGAGCGTGCACACCAGGACCAGGTCGTAGCCGGAGAAGTCGGCGGAGGGAGGGACGAAGTCCACGCCCACGCCGCGCAGGAACAGCGAGCGGTGGAATTCCCGGATCAGGTCGAGATATTTCACGTCCTCGCTTGGATGCGAGTCCAGTTCGCTGGCCCACCATGCCTCGTAGTCGAACACGATGGCCACACGGGATTCCACGGTGGAGCCTTTGACCGGGCCAAGCCGCTGCAGGGCTTCGCCGAGGGCCACCACTTCCCGCCATACCCGGGTGTCGCGCCCGCCGTGCGGCACCATCGCCGAATGGAACTTCTCCGCGCCGGCAACGCTCTGCCGCCACTGGAAGAACATGACGGCGTCGGCGCCGCGGGCCACGTGGGCCAGCGAGTTGCGGAGCATTTCGCCGGGCATCTTCGGCTGGTTGCGGGCCTGCCAGTTCACGGCCGACGTCGAGTGTTCCATCAGGATCCACGGCCTGTTTCCCGCGACGCCACGCGTGAGGTCCGCGCTGAACGCGAGTTCGATTTCGCGCTCCGGATCTGCGGCCACGAGGTAGTGGTCATTGGCCACCACATCCAGGTCCTTCGCCCAGTCGAAGTAGTCAAGGGACTTGGTGGCGCTGGACACCATGAGGTTGGTGGTGGCCGGAACGTTGGGGGTCAGCTCGCGGATAACTGCCAGCAGGCTCCGGTAGTAGTCCATCAGTGCCCAGGAGCTGAACCGCTGGAAGTCCAGCCGCTGCGTCGGATTGAGGGTGGTGGGGGCGGCCCGCGGCGGGATGATCTCCTCGAACGAGGCATAGTGCTGGGACCAGAAGGCCGTTCCCCAGGCCTCGTTCACTGCCTCAATGCTGCCGTACCGCCGCTCCAGCCAGAGCCGGAACGCCGCGGCGTCCTCGTCGCCGTAGAACTCTGAAACGTGGCAGCCCAGTTCGTTGTCCACGTGCCACAGCGCCAGCGCCGGATGGTCCTTGTACCGTTCGGCCAGTGTCCGGGTAATGCCTGTGGCATACCGGCGGTAAACAGCGGACGACGGCGAGTAGTGCCGCCGGGAGCCGCGTTCCAGGACGGTGCCCTCCGCCGTTACCGGCAGGACTTCCGGATACTTCCGCACCAGCCAGGCCGGGGGAGCGGCCGTGGCGGTGGCGAGGGCAACCCTGATGCCCGCGCCGTCCAGGCTGTCCAGCACCTCGTCCAGCCAGGCAAAGTCGTACTCGCCTTCACTCGGCTCGAGAAGTGCCCAGGAAAAGATGGCCACGCTGAGGAGGGTCACCCCGGCCTCCTTCATGAGGCCGATGTCCTCCAGCCGGACGTCGGCCGGCCACTGCTCGGGGTTGTAGTCCCCGCCAAATGCCAGGCCGGGGCCGCTGTTCCAGAGGGGATCTTGAGGAGAGGCTTCTTGCTCGGGCATGGGGCTCCTTTGCCGGGACGGTGCTGACCCTGTCTTAGGCTAGCGCCGCGCCACCAGGGATGCGACGGCGGCCGGCGACAGTTCGCCGTCGCACACCCACACGCTGAGGCTCCGTTGCAGCGATTCCCCGGCAGCCAGGGCCACCGGCTTGTCCCAGGCCAGGGCCGATCCGACGGCGGGGTAGCCGGAGCAGCGGACAAACCAGGGATGGGCGGACTCGGCCGGAGCGCTGAACACGAGGGTCGCGGGCTGCCCGGACCTGATGCCTGGGACTTCGCCGAAGGAGGCGGTCCAGGCCAGCCACGGCGCCACGGAACCGTGGACGGCCGGTTCGCCCTCGGCGTCGGACGTGAAGATGCGGGCGCCGCTGCAGGCCGGAAGGCGCCAGAAGAAGCCGCCGTAGCCGCTGCCCGCGGCACCGTTGGAGCCGGGGCTGCCCAGTGAAACGTCGACGACGGCGGTCAGTTCCGTGCCCAGGTCCAGGCGCCATACGCGCTCGCCGAGGACTTCGCGGCTGGCGGTCCGCTGTTCGGTGAGCAGGGGCTGTCCGTCCGTGCCGAGCCAGCGGAGCTGCCGGACGTCCGGCTCGTTCGGCATGTCCGAACCCGGGGGAAGCAGTTCGATCCGGCCGTGGTCCTGCCGGGAGACGTACGCTCCGGCGTCGCGTGTGTATGTCCTGCCGCCCCAGAAGTTGGTGCCGTTGACGTCCTGGAGTGCGAAGCCGGCGCCGAGATGCCACGGATGGTCGGCGGGGAGATGGTCCGTCACGAGAGTTCCGCCGAGCGTGCTGACGGGGTGCAGGTAGGGGCGCGGCGATAACCCAGCGTTGAGCCGCGCGCCGGTGCGCTGGACTGCGAGCGGACGGCCGCCGTCGTCGTCGAACAGCACTGTGGCGGCGGCAGGATCAGCCGGCCGCGCCCACGGCAGGGCCAGTTCACTGAAGGTGGCGTGTGCGCCGATGGCCCGCTCCAGGGCGTCCTCGATCCCCGGGATCACCGCATGGGCGGCCTCGCCGTCGCCCTCCCAGCGCACGTAGCCAGAAGTGAGCGGCGCCGGCGGTTCGGCCGTGCGGACGGCCTCGAGCACCAGCATGAACGCACCGGAGTCGTTGAGGGCGCTGGTGAGTTCCGAGCCTTCGGCCAGGTGCTCCAGCAGGTTTTCGGTGAGGTCGTCGCGGCCGAACTCCAGCGAGTGCTCCCCGTCCGCGTTGCTGACGTGCAGCCGGTCTTTCGTGTAATGGAAGACGGCCGTTCCCCGGGAGCCCTGCAGGGTGATGTACGGCTCCACGGACTCCGACGCGCAGAGCGTCAGGGCGCACGTGATCGGCAGACCGGCGGAGGTCCGGATCCGAATGACCGACGTGTCGTCGGCCTCGATGTCGTTTGCGCGGTAGAGGTCCGTCTCCACGGAGGACACGTCATCGACGGTCCGGGCGCCCGCGATCCGCAGTGCGGTGGCGATGGCGTGCGCCAGGGGATTGGTGGCCACACCGTCCACCACGTCCACGCCATCCATGCTCCGCTTGCCGGCCCACCGGGAACGCTTGTAGTAGGCGCGGTCCCGCACCCAGCGCCCGGTTGCACCGATCCCCTGCAGGGTGCCGATGGTGCCGTCCCTGAGGAGCTCGTCAATGGCCGCCAGCGCCTGCGATCCGAGGCTCTGGAAGCCGATCTGCACGCTGCGCCCGGATGCTTCAGCGGCCTCCTGCAACTGCCGGAAGTCGGCCAGCGACGCCACCGGGGGTTTCTCCAAATAGAGGTCGGCGCCGGAGGCAAGGGTGGCCAGGGCAAGCGGCGCGTGGGTCTGGATGGGGGTGGCCACGATGACCACGTCCAGGCCGTGCTCGCCGGCCAGGAGGGACTGCAGGTCGGGGTGGACCGCCGTCGAGTCCGGCAGCGCTCCCGGGGACGGCGGATTGGGGTCCGCCACGGCCACGAGTTCCACCGCGCCGGCCCGGGTCAGCCGTTCGAGATTCTTCAGGTGGTGGGCGCCGAAGCCGTGGACGCCGATCAGCGCGACGCGGGCGGGACCGGTGCGGCGCGGGGAGGCGGCTTTGGCGGCCGGCAGGGTTGGCGGGCCGGGCTGCGTCAGAGGGGTATCCATGGTGCTCCTGTCCGGCGCTGCGGTGCTGCGCGACGCCATCGTCTACCGTCGCCGGGAGCGTTCGCACAGGCGTGGCAAGCGCTTTCCCGGTTCGTCTGGCACCCAGTGTACTCCTTGGCCGGGAGCGCCCGGCCCGTCGGTGCCGTCTTGGTGCGCCCGGATTAGTGGGGCGCGTCAGCTCCGGCAGTGCTGTGCCGGACCACCAGCTCGGGCGTAAACACGACGGCGCGGTGCTGCGGGTGCTGCGCGTCCAGCTCTTCGGTCAGGAGTTCAATGGCGGTCCTGCCGATTGCGTCGGTGGGCTGGCGGATGGAGGAGAGCGGCACCACGGCGGACACGGCGAAATCGATGTCGTCGTAGCCGATCAGGGCCACGTCCTCCGGAATGCGAACACCGTTCATCATGGTCAGCGACTGCATCACGCCGAGCGCCAGCAGGTCGTTGGCGCAGAAGATGCCGTCCGGCATGTCGCCGGCACCCCGGTCCACGAGGCTGTTGCCCAGGCCGCGACCGGCAAGCACGGACTGGCCGTCCGAGTCGAGTATCTCCAGTGTTGCACCGTCCACCTCGTCCACGGCCCGGCGGGCGCCGAGGAGGCGGTCGGAGACCTGGCGGATGGACAGCGGCCCGCCCACGAAGGCTAACTTCCTCCGCCCGAGATCGAGGAGGTGCCGGGCGGCAAGGTAGCCGCCGGCGTCGTCATCCACCGATACGGAACTGAAGCGGTCCTCGTCGGCTCGCCGGTCCACCAGCACCGTGGGAACACCGCGCTGTCGGAGGGCTTCCAGCCGGTCGGCCACGTCGCCCACCGGGGAGATGAGCAGGCCCTGGACCCGCTGTTCCTGGAAGAGGTCGATGTAGTGCGATTCCCGGTTCGCGTCGTGGCCGCTGTCGCCCAGCAGCACGGCGCTGCCGTTCATGGCGGCAGCGTCCTCGGCGGCGCGGACCAGCGACGTGAAGAAGGGGTTGCCGACGTCCAGGACCACGACGCCGATGGTCCGGCTGTGCCCAGCACGCAGCTGCCGGGCGGCGTCGTTGCGGACGAAGCCGAGCTCGTCGATAGCTTGCAGCACCCTGTCCTTGGTGCGCTTGGAGACGCGGTCAGGGTTGTTGAGGACGTTGGAGACGGTTCCCACTGCGACCTGCGCATGGGTGGCGACGTCCTTGATGCTGGCGGCCCGTGACATTCTGCTGATCCTCCGAAGGTCGATTTGCCCGTCCGGGTGAAAACGCTTGACACCCTTCTTCCGTCCAGAGTACTTTGAATCGTAACAATGAAACGATTCAACGACGGCGGATGTTCAAGATCGCGAAAGTTCACAGCCACACGAATCGGTTTCCGCTGGCCCGCCGCACCCGAAACGTCCACAGGAGTACAACATGAGGGTTTGCTTCCGCTCCTCCGTCCAGCCGGAGCTGCTGGGGGAGTACCGCCGGCGCCACGCCGCCGTCTGGCCGGAGATGCTGGCCGCGCTCAAGGACGCGGGCTGGAACAACTACTCGCTGTTCATGGACGGCGACGGGCTGCTGATCGGCTACCTCGAATGCGACGACTTTGACTCGGCGCGGGCCCGGATGGCCCTCACAGACGTCAACGCCCGCTGGCAGGCGGAGATGGCCACGCTCTTCCGGGACAGTGATGTTCCGCCGGACGAGGGCTTCCGGGTCCTCGATGAGGTGTTCAACCTTGAGGAGCAGCTGGCCGCCGCAACCGGCAGCAACGCTGCCGCCGTCGTCGTCGAGCACTAAAGCTTTCAAGCACTGAATCCTCCAACAACTTTCACTGCCAAACACTGACGAAAGACTGATCATGAACAACACAGCATCGGCTTTGGGCCGGCTTTCGGAGCTCGCGATTGAGGTGCCGTCGTGGGCTTACGGGAACTCGGGCACCAGGTTCAAGGTGTTCGGCACGCCCGGTACCCCGCGCACCGTCCAGGAGAAACTGGCGGATGCCGCCAAGGTCCACGAGCTGACCGGCCTCGCGCCCACCGTTGCGCTGCACATCCCGTGGGACAAGGTGGATGACTACGCCGCCCTGAAGGAGTACGCGGCCGGTCTGGGCGTGGGGCTGGGCACGATCAATTCGAACACCTTCCAGGATGACGAGTACAAGTTCGGCTCGCTGACGTCGTCTGACGACGCCGTCCGGCGCCGCGCGATCGACCACCACTTTGAGTGCATCGAGATCATGCATGCCACCGGGTCCCGGGACCTGAAGATCTGGCTCGCGGACGGCACCAACTACCCGGGCCAGGACGACATGCGCGGCCGCCAGGACCGGCTGGCCGAATCGCTGCAGGAGATCTACGCCCGCCTGGGCGAGGACCAGCGCCTGGTGCTGGAGTACAAGTTCTTCGAGCCGGCTTTCTACCACACGGACGTTCCGGACTGGGGCACCTCGTACGCGCAGACCCTGGCCCTGGGCGAGAAGGCATTTGTCTGCCTGGACACCGGCCACCACGCGCCCGGCACCAACATCGAGTTCATCGTGATGCAGCTGCTGCGCCTGGGCAAGCTGGGCTCGTTCGACTTCAACTCCCGCTTCTACGCCGATGACGACCTGATCGTGGGCGCCGCGGACCCGTTCCAGCTGTTCCGCATCATGCACGAGGTGATCCGCGGCGGCGGCTTCGGCAAGTCCGCAGGAGACAATGCAGGCGTCGCGCTGATGCTGGACCAGTGCCACAACCTGGAGGAGAAGATCCCGGGCCAGATCCGCTCGGTGCTGAACGTGCAGGAGATGACCGCCCGCGCAATGCTGGTGGACACGGCCGCGCTGGCCGAGGCGCAGCGTGCCGGGGATGTCCTCGCCGCCAACGCGGTGTTCAACGACGCCTTCTACACCGACGTCCGGCCGGTCCTGGCCGAATGGCGTGAATCCCGCGGCCTGCCCGCCGACCCGCTCGCCGCCTACAAGGCCAGTGGCTACCAGAAGCAAATCAACGAGGACCGCGCGGGCGGCCAGCAAGCCGGATGGGGCGCTTAGGCATGAATATGCAGAACACAGACATGCAGAACACAGCAAACAAGACTGTTGAAGACCTGATCGCGCGTTCCAACCGCCTGGGCGCGGACAAGCGGAACACGAATTTCGCCGGCGGCAACACCTCCGCGAAGGGTTTTGAGAAGGACCCTGTCACTGGTGAGGACGTCCAGCTGCTGTGGGTGAAGGGCTCCGGCGGTGACCTTGGCACCCTGCAGGCGCAGAACCTCGCGGTGCTGCGGCTGGACCGGCTGCGGGCGCTGAAGAACGTCTACCCGGGCGTGGAGCGCGAGGACGAGATGGTCGCCGCGTTTGATTACTGCCTGCACGGCAAGGGCGGCGCCGCCCCGTCGATCGACACGGCCATGCACGGGCTGGTGGACGCCGCGCACGTGGACCACCTGCACCCGGACTCGGGGATCGCCGTCGCCACCGCCGCGGACGGTGAGGCGCTGACCGCGAAGATCTTCGGTGACAAGGTGGTGTGGGTGCCGTGGCGCCGGCCCGGGTTCCAGCTGGGCCTGGACATCGCCGCGATCAAGGACGCCAACCCGCAGGCCATCGGCACCATCCTCGGCGGCCACGGCATCACCGCCTGGGGCGAGACCAGTGAGGAAGCAGAAGCGAACTCGCTCTGGATCATCGAACAGGCCGAGCAGTACATCGCCGCCAACGGCAAGGCCGAACCCTTCGGCCCGAGGCTGCCCGGCTACGCCCCGCTGCCCGAGGCTGAGCGCAAAGCGAAGGCCGCCGCGCTGGCCCCGGTGATCCGCGGCCTGGCCTCCGCGGACAGGCCGCAGGTGGGCCACTTCAGCGACCACCCTGCCGTGCTGGAGTTCCTCGAAGCCGCCGAACACCCCGGCCTCGGTGCACTCGGCACCTCCTGCCCGGACCACTTCCTCCGCACCAAGGTCAAACCGCTCATCCTGGACCTGCCCGCCGGTGCCTCGATCGAGGACTCCGTGGCACGGCTGAAGGAACTCCACACCGCCTACCGCGAGGACTACCAGGCCTACTACGACCGCCACGCCGACGCCGACTCACCAGCGCTCCGCGGCGCCGACCCCGCCATCGTCCTGGTCCCGGGCGTGGGCATGTTCTCCTACGGCAAGGACAAGCAGACCGCCCGGGTCGCCGGGGAGTTCTACCTGAACGCGATCAACGTGATGCGCGGCGCCGAGGCGATCTCCACGTACGCCCCGATTGAGGAATCCGAGAAGTTCCGGATCGAGTACTGGGCCCTGGAGGAAGCCAAGCTGGCCCGGATGCCCAAACCCAAGTCCCACGCCACCCGCATCGCCCTGGTCACCGGCGCGGCCTCCGGCATCGGCAAGGCCATCGCCACCCGCCTCGCCGCCGAAGGCGCCTGCGTGGTCATCGCGGACCTCAACCTCGAGAACGCCCGGGCCGTCGCCGAGGAGCTTGGCGGCCCGGATGTGGCCGTCGGCATCCAGGCCGACGTCACCAACGAAGCCCAGGTGGCCGCCGCGATCGACGAGGCCGTACTGGCCTTCGGCGGCGTGGACCTGATAGTGAACAACGCCGGCCTGTCCATCTCCAAGCCGCTGCTCGACACCACCGAAAAGGACTGGGACCTCCAGCACAACGTCATGGCCAAGGGCTCCTTCCTGGTGGCCAAGGCCGCCGCCAAGGTCATGATCGAACAGGGCCTGGGCGGGGACATCATCTACATCTCCTCCAAGAACTCCGTGTTCGCCGGCCCGAACAACATCGCCTACTCCGCCACCAAGGCCGACCAGGCCCACCAGGTCCGCCTGCTCGCCGCGGAACTGGGCGAGCACGGCATCCGCGTCAACGGCATCAACCCCGACGGCGTGGTCCGCGGCTCCGGGATTTTCGCCGGCGGCTGGGGCGCCAAGCGCGCCGCCGTCTACGGCGTGGACGAGGAGAAACTGGGCGAGTACTACGCCCAGCGCACCCTGCTCAAACGCGAAGTCCTGCCCGAACACGTCGCCAACGCCGCGGCCGTGCTCACCAGCAACGAACTCTCCCACACCACCGGCCTCCACATCCCCGTGGACGCCGGCGTAGCGGCAGCCTTCCTCCGGTGAGCACCGCATCGGCACCCAGTGCAAAGGGGAGTGTCGACGGCGGCCTGTTCGCCGGCAGTGTGTTCGCCGCTGTCGATATTGGTGCCTCCTCGGGGCGCGTAATCCTGGGGCGGCTCGGTTCTCGAGAAGACGCAGGCGACGGCGGTCCGGCGCGGGCCACGCTCGACGTCGTGCACCGTTTCCCCAACGGTGTGGTGGAGTCCGACGGCGGCCTGCGCTGGGACTTTGACGCCCTCTTCGCCGAGGTGCTCACCGGCCTCGCTGCCGCCGCCCGGATTGCGGGCGAGCGTGGGGAAACCATCAGCAGCATCGGCATCGACACCTGGGCGGTGGACTACGGCCTGGTCAACACGGCCGGCGAGCTCACCGCGCAGCCGTACAGCTACCGGGACGAACGCAGCCGCGGCGCCGTGGCCCGGGTGCACGGGAAGCTGGACCCGGCACGGCTCTACGCCACCACCGGCCTGCAGTTCCTGCAATTCAACACGCTCTATCAGCTCGCCACCGAACCGGACCTCGGCGGGCTGCAGGCCCTGCTGATCCCGGACCTGATCGCGTTCCTGCTCACCGGGCAGCGCCGCACCGAGGCCACCAACGCCTCCACCACCGGGCTGTTCGACGCCGTCGCGGGGGAGTGGGCCAGCGAGCTGTTCGGACCCCTGGGCCTGCCCAAGGATCTGTTCCCGCCGCTGATCCAGCCCGGCGAAACACTCGGCACCCTGCTGCCCGGAATCGCGGAACAGACCGGGCTGCCCGCGGCAACGAAGGTGGTGGCCGTCGGCTCGCACGACACCGCCTCGGCCGTCGCCGCGGTCCCCGCGGAGCAGGAGAACTTCGCGTACATCTCCTCAGGCACCTGGTCCCTCGTTGGGCTGGAACTGAACAGCCCGGTGCTCACCGAAGCCAGCCGCGCGGCGAACTTCACCAACGAGCGCGGCGTGGACGGCACCACCCGGTACTTGCGCAACGTCGGCGGCCTCTGGCTGCTCAGCGAATGCCAACGGACCTGGGCCGACGGCGGCTACCGGCCGGCGATCGGGGATCTCCTCGATGCGGCCGCGGCGCTCCCGGCCGGCGGGCCCCGGATCAACCCGGACGATCCCGCCTTCATCGCCCCAGACAACATGCCGGACCGCATCCGCGCCGCCGCCCGCAACACGGGCGCCGTGCTTCCCGACGAGGCAGCGGCGATCGTGCGCTGTATCCTGGACAGCCTCGCGGCAGGGTATGCGCGCACCATCGCCGACGCCGAACGCCTCGCCGGCGTTGCCGTAGCCGTGGTGCACATCGTCGGCGGCGGCTCGCAGAACGCGCTGCTGTGCCAGCTCACCGCGCAGGCCACCGGCAAACCCGTCATCGCCGGTCCGGTCGAGGCCACGGCCCTCGGCAACGTGCTTATCCAGGCCCGCGCCGCCGGCGCCGTCGCCGGCGGACTCGACGCGCTGCGGGCGCTGGTGCGCGCGTCACACAGGCTCGACAGGTTCGAGGCCGCGCTGGTCTGATAGGACGCAACTGCCCGCCAACCCCCAGAATGGAAAATCCATGCCGCTGTTCGATCTTCCCCTTGAGGAGCTCCGCCAGTACACCTCCTCGGCCGTCCTGCCGCCGGACTTCGAGGCCTTCTGGGACCGCACGATCCGGGACGCAAGGACCTTCCCGCTAAGCGCCGTCTTCGAGCCGGTGGAGAACTACCTGGCCGTCGTGGACACCTTCGACGTCAGGTTCGCCGGCTACGGAGGTGACCCGGTGAAAGGCTGGCTGCACCTGCCGGTGACCCGGAAAGCCGGGAGCCCGCTGCCCGCCGTCGTGCAGTATGCCGGCTATTCCGGCGGCCGGGGACTGGTGAACCAGGACACGAGGTGGGCGCAGGCAGGGTACGCGCACTTCATCATGGACACCCGCGGCCAGGGTTACTCGGGGGCAGTCGGCGACACCGCGGACCCGCATCCGTCGGCAGGTGAGGTGGCGTATGCGGGCCTCATGACGCGGGGTGCGGCCAGCCGCGAGGACTATTACTACCGCCGCGTGTACATGGATGCGTTCCGTGCCGTCGAGGCCGCCCAGTCGCATCCGGACGTGGACGCGTCCCGGATTGTGGTGGCGGGCGTGAGCCAGGGCGGCGGGATCACCGTCGCCGTGGCCGGCCTCGCTGCCGGGCGGCTCGACGGCGTCATTGCCGCCCTGCCCGACGTCCCGTTCCTCCAGGACTTCCCGCGCGCGATCGACATCGCGCCGCGCGGCCCCTATCCGGAAATCGCGGCCTTCCTCGGCCGGCACCGCGATCGGTACGAGCCCATGCTGGCCGTGCTGAATTACTTCGACGGCGTCAACCTGGGACGCTCCGCCATCGCCCCGGCGCTATTCTCCGTGGCGCAGATGGACGACGTTTGTCCGCCGTCGACCGTTTTCGCCAGCTACAACGCCTACGGGACCGGCGCCGGCGGGGGAGTGGCGGCTGGGGGACCGGCGAAGGACATCGACGTCTACCGCTTCAACAACCACGAGGGCGGCCAGGAGCACCACTGGATCCGGCAGTTGCAGTACCTGCGCAAGCTCCTGGACTGAGCCGCTCCCGTCAACAGGAACAGCGCGAACGTACACTCGTGGCCCTTGGGAAACGCTTCCGGGGGCCACAAATGTCCGTTCGCGCTCCTGCCCATCCGCGGTGCCGCGCGGTCCGAATATGACGCGGCCGATTTGGCGATCCCCCGGTGCGGGCTTATGGTCGTTTCCATGACTAACCGTTGGTATGCGTATTTTTCGTTGGCTCTGGAGGGGCCCGCGTCTAACTGACACGCATCCAACTTTCCTTCAGAGCCAACAGGGCAGAGATCATTCTCTGCCCTTCGCCATATCTACGGCGGGTTCTGATCAGGGGCCCGCTCCCAGCCGGAACAGGACCCCCGAAAATGAGCGCAACAGCCACCGAAACCCAGCAGTCGTCCGCATCATCGACGTCGAAACGCCAGTCCACGTCGAACCTGAGGGTCAGCGAGCTCACCGCTCTGCCCACACCGCAGGAGATGATGGCGGAACTGCCGCTGGACGCGAAGGCGGCCGACGTCGTCGAACGCGGAAGGGACGAGGTCCGGGCCATCATGGACGGGGTGGACGACCGCCTGCTGGTGATCGTCGGTCCGTGCTCCATCCACGACCCCAAGGCCGGCCTGGAGTACGCCCGCCGGCTGGTCAGCCAGGCCGAGAAGCACAAGGAAGACCTGCTCATCGTCCTGCGGGCCTACTTCGAAAAGCCCCGCACCACGGTGGGCTGGAAGGGCCTCATCAACGATCCGCACCTCGACGGCAGCCACGACATCGCCGGCGGCCTGCGCGCGGCACGCAGCTTCCTGCAGCAGGTCGCCGCCCTGGGGTTGCCCACCGCCACCGAGTTCCTCGAGCCCATCAGCCCGCAGTACATGGCCGACCTCATTTCCTGGGGCGCCATCGGTGCGCGCACCACGGAAAGCCAGATCCACCGGCAGCTCGCCTCCGGCCTTTCCATGCCCATCGGCTTCAAGAACGGGACCGACGGCGACCTCCAGGTCGCCGTCGACGCTTGCGGTGCTGCCGCCGCAGCCCAGGCTTTCCTCGGGATCGACGGCGACGGCCGGGCCGCCCTGGTGTCCACCGCGGGCAACACTGACACCCATGTGATCCTCCGCGGCGGCCGGAAGGGCCCCAACTACTCCGCAGCCGACGTCGAGGCGGCCTCTGCCAAGCTCGCCGCCAAGAACCTCAACCCGCGGCTGATCGTGGACGCCAGCCACGCCAACAGCGGTAAGAGCCACCACCGCCAGGCCGAGGTGGCGCTCGAGATCGGCGCCCAGCTCGAGGACGCGGGAACGGCCGCCGGGGCCATTGCCGGCGTCATGCTGGAGAGCTTCCTGGTGGGCGGCGCGCAGAACCTCGATGTGGCCGAACACGCCGCCGGCCGCTCGGACCTGACCTACGGCCAGAGCGTCACGGATGCCTGCATGGAGTGGGATGTGACGGCGTCCGTGCTCGAACAGCTGGCGGCATCGTCGCGGAAACGGCGGGCTTTCACAATGGCCACGTGAGCATCTAGAGTAACTAGAACACGGTTGTTCGATGGCTCAGCATCGGCGCACACCGCAGATAGGCCGGCGTCGTTGCTGAGAGCAAAGGAATATGGGTAATGTCCGCAGAGTCGAACTTCTCGAACGCCAAGTTCTTGACCGTGGCCGAGGTGGCTGAGGTAATGCGTGTCTCCAAAATGACCGTGTACCGCCTTGTCCATTCGGGGGAGATGCCCGCCGTCAGGTTCGGCCGCTCCTACCGCGTCCCGGAGACCGCCGTCGAACAGTACCTCAAGGGTGCTGTCGTGGACGGTCATACGGGCACCGCCTAACCGGACCCTACTGACCGCACCGATCCCGTGGTTGCTGCAGCCGCCTTGGGGGCCGCTGCACGCCACGGACTGTGCTGGTCAGGGGATGCTCCGGATAAGCGGTACCCTGTTAAGGAACGTTTTACGTCATTGTAAGAATCTGTCAGTTGTTCAGTCTGTTGCTCAGTCCACGGACCTTCTCCATCAGACAGGTACTGCATCTAGTTTGTAAGGAACTTTCGTGGGTTCAGTTATTAAGAAGCGTCGCAAGCGTATGGCCAAGAAGAAGCACCGCAAGTTGCTTCGTAAGACCCGCCACCAGCGCCGCAATAAGAAGTAGAGTCCGCTCTACGCGTCAATGCCCGTTCCCTTTCGAGGGTGCGGGCATTTTTGCGTCTGAGCAGGAAAGCGTGTCAGACCCGGGGGCCGCGGAAGCGCGTGTAGCCCCGCCACAGGCCGTAGACTGCTCCGCCTGCTGTGGCTGCTTTGAGGCCCAGGGTGGCGGCCCGGCGGCCTGAGCGGAAGTCGTAGACCGGCCAGTTGTGTTCGCGGGCGTGCTTGCGCAGCCGGGCGTCCGGGTTGATCGCCACGGGGTGGCCCACCATCGTCAGCAGCGGGATGTCGTTGTAGGAGTCGCTATAGGCCCAGCAGCGCTTCAGGTCCAGCCCTTGCTGGTCCGCGACGCCCTGTACCGCCACGGCCTTGGCTGCGCCGTGCAGGATGTCCCCGACGAGCCTGCCGGTGTAGAAGCCGTCCTTCGTCTCGCCCACGGTGCCGAGGGCGCCGGTGAGCCCCAGCCGCGTGGAAATCACGGTGGCCACCTCGATCGGCGTCGCTGTGACGAGCCACACCTTCCGGCCTACCCGCAGGTGCTGCTCGGCCAGGGCCTTCGCACCGGGCCAGATCCGGGAGGCGATCATCTCGTCGTAGACTTCCTCGCCCAGCGCCCTGATGTCCTCCTCCGTGATGCCGGCGGCAAGCCTCAGGGCTGAATCCCGCACCGCGTGGACGTCATTGAGATTCTCGCCCCGGAGCACAAACTTGAGCTGCTTCCACGCCATACCCGCCGCCTGCGCCAGCGTGAAGGCTCCGCGCTGGTGCATTTTCCTGGCCACGTGGAACAGGCTGGCGCCCCGCATGAGGGTGTTGTCCACGTCGAAGAAGGCTGCCTCGCCGTGCTGCTGCTTCGCAACCGGACGGTGGGCCACAGCGACGTACTTCTCCTCGGGCATGCCACTGAGTCTAGTCAATGCAGTACGCCGCGACTGACTGCCGCCGCGTCGCTCACCGCCGGGAACGGCGATACGGTTGAACCATGGCAAACCCCGACGTCGTTCTCCTCACCAAAGCTGACTGCCACCTGTGCGCCGCGGCGCGCGACGCCGTCGGGCGGGTAACTGCCGGGCTGGGACTTTCGTGGTCGGAGCGGCAGTTGGACACCGACGACGAACTCCGCGACCGCTACGCCGAGGAGATTCCGGTGGTGCTGGTGGACGGCATCCAGCGCGACTTCTGGAAGATCGACGAGGCCCGCCTGGAGCGCGTCCTCCGCCGTGCCATCGCGGGGGATTAGCCGATTTCGAACAATGGCGTCGGCTTTGTTGACTTAACTGATGGGGATTTAGAGTGGACTCACAACGCGACGCAACGGAGCAGATAGTGACTTCGCTCGATTCACCACCCCAGGCCGTTCCCGGGCCAGTCGGGCCAACCGTGCCCACCGGGGCTGCCGGAAAGCAGATTCCGCCGGCGGCCGTGGCCCGGCTGACGATCTACCTGCGCGCGCTGAACTCCCTGCTGGCCGAAGGTACCGAGCGGGTCTCCTCCGAATCACTTGCTGAGCTTTCCGGGGTCAGCTCCTCAACCCTCCGCAAGGATCTGTCGCACGTGGGCTCCTACGGCACCCGGGGCGTGGGCTATGAGGTGCAGTACCTGAGTCGCCACATCGCCGCCGCACTGGGCCTGACGCATGACTGGAAAGTCGCGATTGTCGGCGCCGGCAACCTGGGCAAGGCGCTGGCTCGCTACGGCGGCTTCGAATCCAGGGGCTTTGACGTGGTGGCCATCTTCGACGCCGACCAGATGGTAGTGGGCAACGAGGTGGGCTGGCTGCGGGTCAGTGACGTTGCCGACCTGGAGGCGGTCCTGGAGCGGACCGGCACCAACATGGTGGTGCTGGCGCTGCCTGCCGCAGTGGCCCAGAGCATCTGTGACCGGGTGGTGGGCGCCGGCGTGCGCAGCATCCTCAGTTTTGCTCCCGTGATGCTCCAGGTGCCCGGCGGCGTGACGCTGAGGAAGGTGGACATGGCCACCGAGCTGCAGATCCTGGCCTACCACGCGCAACGGGCGCAGACCCCCGGTCAGCCGGAATAACTCCGGCCTTTCAGGAATCCGCGCCCGTTGGCGGTAAGACTTGTTGCTTTTGCGCGGTGCCTAGCGGCCGTAGGGGCCGCCCGGCTGCGAGTACGGATTGGCGAACGGCTGCGGCTTCTGGAAGTACGGTGCCGCTCCCGGCAGGTACAGCATGATGATCGCGGCGATGCCGAGGAGGCCCGCCAGGGTGTTCAGGCCCGCCGGGAAGAGGCTGAACACGGAAAGAGCGGCAAGGACAGTGCCCAGAATGCGCGCCCAGTTCTTGCCCTTCCGGACGTTGAACGCCACCAGCGCGTAGAGGCCGGCGCCGATCAGGGCAAAAACCACCATGGTTCCGATGATGAAGCCCTTAACGTCCTCGAACGCGATGTTCTGGCCGCTGCCGCGCAGCTGCTCCTCGAACGTGCTCCGCATGGCTGGGTCATCCAGGGTGGGAATCGTGATCAGGATGGACAGGATCCACAGGACACCCGCAGCGATGATCATCCAGAAGGAATTATTCACGAGTTTCGGGACGCCGGCGCCGGTGGCTGCCTGGGCCTGTTCCGACGGGTACTGCCCGTAGGGGGACTGGCCGTAAGGACTCTGGCCGTAGGGGGACTGGCCGGACTGCGGCTGTCCATACTGCGGCGGGTTCTGGCCATACTGGGGCTGTCCGTACTGCGGTGCGCCTTGTCCGCCTTGTCCGCCCTGTCCGCCCTGTCCATACTGTGGCGAGTTCTGGCCGTACTGCGGAGCATTCTCTCCGTACTGCGGGGTGCTTTGTCCGCCCTGTCCGTACTGCGGCGAGTTCTGGCCGTACTGCGGGGTGCCCTGCTCGCCCTGACCGAACTGGGGATTGTTCTGGCCGTACTGGGGCGCGTCCTGACCGTAGCGTGGCTGCCCGTTGCCTGGCTGGGAACCGTCGTTGGGCTCATTGGAGCCGGGGTCATTGGAGTGCGGAACTGGAGGATTGCTCATGAGCGGTCCTTTGCGTAGTGACGTTCTGAATCGGCTACCGGTTCAGACGCCTGCCCTCCCCAGCATGGTTCACTTCCCACCGTACCCCTCAGCGGGTACGCGGTGGATCATTCCGGAGAGGTATTCCAAAGGCGGCCCAACCTGCGGAAACGCTGCCGGCAGTGGATTTTCCGCCTTGAAGATCGGCGGCGTCGCCGGGAAGTGTTGCGTCGAGCGTCGCCGGGTGTCGATCAGGGGCGGCCCCGGGATCACGGGGGTCCGGTTCATCGCTCGGGATTCTGCCAGTTCCAGAAGGCCGGAAACGCCGAACGCCCCGTCTGCGGAGAGTCCGCGGACGGGGCGTTTCGGTGTCAGGAACCGTGGCTGGGAAACCAGCCGTGAAACCTACGCTGCCGGTGCAATGAAGGCCAGTTCCAGGTTGATGGCAACCTTGTCGCTGACCAGGACGCCGCCGGCTTCAAGCACGGCGTTCCAGGTCAGGCCGAAGTCCTTGCGGCTGATGGTGGTCTCGGCGGAAACACCGGCGCGGGTGTTGCCGAAGGGGTCAACTGCAACGCCGTTGAATTCGGTCTCGAGGGTGACGGGGCGGGTGACACCCTTGATGGTCAGGTCGCCCTGGAGCTCGTAGCTGTCGCCCTTGGCAACGAGGCCGTTGGAGACGAAGGAGATCTCCGGGAACTTCTCGACGTCGAAGAAGTCTTCGCCGCGGACGTGGCCGTCGCGGTTGACGTCACCGGAGTCGAAGCTGGCGGTCTGGATGGTGGCCTCAACCTTGGTGGCCGTTACGTCCTCGGCGAGGTCCAGGGTTGCGGCGGCGTCCTTGAACTGGCCCCGGACCTTGCTGATGCCGGCGTGGCGGACCGTGAAGGCGATCTCGCTGTGGGAGTTGTCGAGGGTCCAGGTGCCGCGGGTGAGTTCGGTGGAAAGTGCCATGGTGGTTCTCCTTGTATCGGTGGGTCAATCGGGTGCTCATTGAAGCCTTCGTTGAAGCCTCAACTAACTGCTGCATCCAGTATAAACATGCATTTGCATCTTTTATTCCACCGCCGGGGAACTTTTTGAAAAAATTCTGAGTTCTACTTGATGTAGAAGATTTCGCCAATGCCCCTGCCCTTTGAGAAACTGGTAGACATGCCCCAAGCCACTGTCCATTTGCTCCGCCACGGCGAGGTCCATAACCCCACGGGTGTCCTGTACGGCAGGCTGCCTGAATTCCACCTCTCCGAACTTGGCCGGCAGATGGCGCAGACGCTCGCCGAGCACTTCCGCGAACGCGTTTCCCAGGGCGCCAACATCGTGTACCTGGTGGCGTCGCCGCTCACCCGCGCCCAGGAAACTGCCCAGCCCACCTCGGAAGCCCTCGGGCTGGACATCCACACGGACGGCCGCATCATCGAGGCGGAAAACTACTTCGAAGGGCTCAAGGTCACCAAGGCCGAGCTGCGCAAACCCAAGCACTGGCCGCACCTGATTAACCCTTTCCGCCCCTCCTGGGGCGAGCCCTACAAGCAGCAGGCAGCCCGCGTGACGGAGGCCGTCCAGGAAGCGCGCGCCAAAGCCGTCGAACTGGGCGGCGACGGTGCCGAGGCCATCCTGGTCTGCCACCAGCTCCCGATCTGGGCCACGCGGCTCAGCGCCGAGGGCAAGCCGCTGTGGCACGATCCGCGGAAACGCGAGTGCACGCTGACCTCCCTCACCTCCCTGGTTTTCGGCGACGACGGCGTCCTGCTGCGCGTGGAGTACAGCGAACCCGCCGCCGCCCTTCTTCCCGGTGCCTCGAGCACCCCCGGAGCCTAAGTTATGACTGACACACCCAAAAGCTCCCGCCGCAGCGTCCTCGCCGCCGGCGGCCTGGCCCTCACCGCGCTCACGCTGGGCCTGTCCGCCTGCGCCCAGGAGGACGCCCTGGCCAAGCAGGCCAAGGCCGGGGACAACAAGAACTACGTGGCCGGCGACGGCTCCGTGACTGAGTTCGCCGCAGCCGAGCGCAAGTCCGGCATCCAGATCCAGGGCACCCTGTTCAACGGCACCGCCGTGACCCCCAAGGACTTCCTGGGCAAGGTCACCGTGCTGAACTTCTGGTTCGCCGGCTGCGCGCCCTGTCGGGTGGAAGCGCCGTCCCTGGAGGCCCTCCACCAGGAGTTCAAGACCAAGGGCGTCCAGTTCTTCGGCGTTAACCTGCGAGATGAGAAGGCCACGGCTGACGCCTTCGACAAGACCTTCGGCCTCACCTACCCGAGCTTCGACGACAAGGACGGCAGCGTGCTGCTGGCCGTGTCCGGCCTGGTGCCCCCCGGTGCCGTCCCCACGACGCTCGTGGTGGACAAGCAGGGCCGGGTGGCGTCGCGTATTCTGGGGGAGATCGAGAAGGGCACACTCAAAGCTCTCATCCAGTCTGCCGTGGCAGAGTAACCTCCCGTGAACAGCCCCTTCGCCGAAGCCATCCTGAACGGTTCGCTGCTGCTCGCCATCCCAGTGGCGCTGCTCGCCGGACTCGTGTCCTTCCTCTCACCGTGCGTGCTCCCGTTGGTGCCCGGATACCTGGGCTATGTCACGGGCCTCACGGGTGTGGACCTGCAGAAGCAGAAGCGTGGCCGCATGCTCGCGGGCATCGGCCTGTTTGTGCTCGGCTTCTCGGTGATCTTCGTGCTGCTCGGCGGCGCATTCGGACAGCTGGGCTCGCTGATCTCTGGCGGGCAGAACGCCTGGGTTACGCAAGTCCTCGGCGTCCTGGTGATCCTCATGGGCGTGGTGTTCATGGGGGGCTTCTCCTGGTTCCAGCGCGACGCCAAGATCCACGCGAAACCGCCGGCGGGCCTCTGGGGCGCACCGCTGCTGGGAATCACGTTCGGCCTCGGCTGGGCGCCCTGCATCGGACCCACCTATTCGGCAGTCCAGCTCCTGAGCCTCTCCGGCGGTTCCTCCGCCGCGAAAGGTGCGTTCCTGGCCTTCGTCTATAGCCTTGGGCTGGGCATCCCGTTCCTGCTGATCGCCCTGGCGGTGCGGCGCGGTGCGGGCGTGATGTCCTTCTTCCGCAAACACCGGCTGGCCATCCAGCGCACCGGCGGCGGAGTACTGATAGTCCTGGGCATCCTGATGGCCACGGGTCTGTGGGGGGCCTGGGTCACCGAGTTGCAGTACTGGTTCCAAACCGATGTGAAGTTGCCGATCTGATGAGCGAGCGTGTGAAGTCAACCGAGAAATCCCCGGCCGAGGATGCCCCGCAGCCCGGGCCCGCCCATCAAGGCGCGCCCAAGGATGCCGTGAAGGCCGCCAAGGCCGGGGCCGCCCTCCCGTCCCTGGGCATTGTGGGCATGCTCCGCTGGGCCTGGACCCAGCTGACCAGCATGCGCACTGCGCTGTTCCTCCTGCTGCTGCTGGCGGTGGCCGCGGTGCCCGGATCGCTGTTCCCGCAGCGGCCGGCCAACCCCTCCGTGGTCACGCAGTACATCAAGGACCACCCCGACTACGGCAAGCTGCTGGATTCGGTGCAGCTGTACGACGTCTACTCCTCGGCCTGGTTCTCGGCCATCTACATCCTGCTGTTCATCTCGCTGATCGGCTGCGTTGTGCCCCGCGCCATTGCCCATTACAAGGCCATGCGTTCGCAGCCGCCGCGCACGCCGAAGCGGCTCTCCCGCCTGCCCGAGTACGGCACCCTGGTGGTGCCAGCGGACGCCGGGATCCCGGCGTCGGACGCCATTGAGGAGGCAGCGGCGCTGCTGAAGAAACGCGGGTACCGCGTTGAGGTAAGGCACGACGACGGCGCGCGGCCGTCTTTGGGGGCTGAGCGCGGCTTCCTGAAGGAAGTGGGAAACCTGGTCTTCCACACGTCGCTGATCGGCGTGCTGGTGTCTGTGGCCGTCGGCGGGCTCTTCGGCTACAGCGGCCAGCGGATCCTGGTGGAGGGTGACACGTTCGTGAACACCCTGGTGGGCTACGACCAGTTCACGCCCGGCACCAACTTCCAGAGCAGCCAGCTCCAGCCCTACTCCATCCAGCTGGACAAGTTCCAGGCCACGTTCGACCGCGAATCGCAGGGCAAGTTCGGCCAGCCCATCGACTTCACGGCGGACGTCACCACCAAGGAAAACCCCGGGGCGCCGGCCAAGAAGGAAGTCCTCAAGGTCAACGACCCCGTCACCCTCGGCGGCACCAGCATCTACCTGACGGGCAACGGGTACGCTCCGGTGGTCACGGTCCGCGACGGCAAGGGCAACGTGGCCATGCAGGGTCCCGTGGTGGCCAAGCTGCAAGGCGAGAACTACTACTCCTCCGTGGTGATCAAGGTGCCCGATGCGAAGCCCGACCAGCTGGGATTCGCCGGCTTCTTCCTGCCGACTGCGTTCGTGACCGAGCAGGGCATCTCCTTCAGCGGCGACCCGGACCTCATCAACCCGCAGCTGAGCCTGAACTCGTACTACGGCGACCTCGGCCTGGACAAGGGCGCACCGCAGAACGTGTTTGAGCTTGACGTCAAGGGCCTCAAGGAGCTCAACAGCCGCAAGGCTGAGGCGGGTGGCATCACGCTCGCGCCGGGCAACACCTACACGCTGCCCGAAGGCAAGGGGTCCATCACGTTCGACGGCGTGAAGAAGTACGTGGGCGTGGACATCCACCACAACCCCGGGCAGCTTTCCGCGCTGATGTTCGCGCTGCTTGCCGTGGCCGGCCTCATCGTCTCGCTTTACGTCAACCGCCGCCGCGTCTGGGTGCGCACCGGAACCCACGAGGACGGCCGGACCATGGTGGAGTACGGCCTCCTGGCCCGCGGCGAGGACCACCGGCTGGCCGGCGAGGCCTCCACGCTGCGCAGCCTCCTGGCGGGCAAGTGGAACCTGGACGCCGACAACCCCGAAACAGCACCTTCCAACTCCCCACCAGCCGGCTCGCCTGAGCCCAAGAAGGACCAGTAATGTTTCCCATCAACGAGACCATGGGCCAGTACAGCGAGCTCTTCATGCTGCTGGCGGCCGGCACCTACACCGTCGCCTTCATCGCGTTCGCGTGGGACCTGGCCAGGAGCAGCAAGTCCCTGAAGGCGATTGACCTCAAGGCCGCAGCTGCCGATGCGTCGGCGGCCACGTCCGCCAAGGTTCCGGTGGCGGCGGGCGCCTCCGCAGGAGCAGCCGCGCCGCGGCCCGCGGGCAGCGGTGAGGGCCGCCTGTCCGGACCGGCAGACCGCGCCGAGCGGCCGTCGTCGTACGCCTCCTCCGCGACCGGCGCCGCCGGGCAGACCGCCGACGACAGCATGCGCTACGGCGAACGCCGGGCCCCCGCACGCGTTGCCGTGGCACTGACCGTCCTGGGCGCCGCGATCCACGCCGCCGCCGTGCTGACCCGCGCTGTCGGCGCCGGCCGTGTGCCGTGGGGCAATATGTACGAGTTCCTCACCACCGGCGCGTTCGTGGCCGCGGCCGTGTTCCTCCTGGTGCTGATCCGCCGCGACCTTCGCTTTCTCGGCACGTTCGTAGTGGGCCTGGTGGTCATCATGCTGGTGGCCGCGTCCGTTGCGTTCTGGACGCCCGTCGGCCACCTGGTGCCTGCGCTGCAGAGCTACTGGCTGATCATCCACGTCTCCATCGCCGTGCTGTCCTCGGCGCTGTTCACGCTGACCTTCGCCATGTCCGCGCTGCAGCTGGTGCAGTCGCACCGGCAGAGGACCATTGCGGCCGGTGGTGCGGACAAGCTGGGCTTCATGCGCCTGGTGCCGTCCGCGCTGAGCCTGGAGAACCTGTCCTACCGCATCAACGCGATCGCCTTCATCGGCTGGACCTTCACCCTCATGTTCGGTGCGATCTGGGCAGAGAAAGCCTGGGGACGCTTCTGGGGCTGGGACACCAAGGAAGTGTGGACCTTCGTGATCTGGGTGGTCTACGCCGGCTACCTGCACGCCCGCGCCACCCGCGGCTGGACGGGAACCCGCGCGGCCTGGCTGTCGATCGTGGGCTACCTGTGCGTGGTCTTCAACTTCACCATCGTGAACCAGTTCTTCAACGGCCTGCACTCCTACTCCGGGCTTTAGGCGCTGCCGAACTATCAAGACGGGCCGCTTGGCTCACCAATTCACCAGGAAGGGCCGCTCAGCTTGCTGCTGGGCGGCCCTTTCGGCGAAAACGGCGAGCGCTCAAACTGCTGTTGCACGCCCGTGCGGGTACGAGCTAGGGGGCTGGATCGACGTTACGTTTCGTCGGCTGAGGGCCGGCGGCTGCGGCGCGGACGTCTCCCTGCTCGTGCCCGCCCTTCTCCTTGCCGAAGGGCAGCACTTTCATCAGCGGGTGCACGACAGCCATGACGGCGAGGCCCCACGCGATTCCGAGGACGGCCGAGCACAGGGTGTTCACGAGCCAGGCCAGGAAGCCGCCCACCACCGGGATTCCCGCGAAAGGTGTCTCGAGGGCATGGACCAGGTCATACGGCGCGTGCCAGCCGAGGTCGTGTGCCCCCTGCAGCATGATGTGGCCGCCAACCCAAAGCATGGCGATCGTCCCGACGAGGGTTATAGCGGTCAGCACCGCGGGCATCCCCTTGACGAGCAGCTCGCCGAAGCGTTGGGAGCCCGCTGAGTCCTTGGTGGTCAGGTGCAGGCCGACGTCGTCCATTTTGACGATGAGCGCCACGGCACCGTACACGGCGATGGTGATCACGAAGGCCACGACGACCAAAATGAGCGCGCGGACCCACAAGGATTCAGTGGCCACCTCGTTCATGGCGATGACCATGATCTCGCAGGACAGAATAAAGTCCGTGGTGATGGCGCCCTTGACGACCTTGGCCTCCGCCCCGGGCCCCCGGTCCACCGCCGGCGCATCTTCCTCCGCTGAGTGGTGGCCGCGGAGCTTGTGCCAAACCTTCTCGGCACCCTCGTAGCAGAGGTACGTGCCGCCCAGCATGAGGATGAACGGAATGATCCCGGGGACGAAGGCGCTGACGAGCAGGAGCGCTGGCAGGATGATCAACAGCTTGTTCCGGAGCGAGCCCCAGAAGATTTTCTTGATCATCGGCAGTTCGCGGGACGGGTCCGCCCCCGACACGTACTGCGGGGTGACGGCAGCGTCGTCGATGACCACGCCGGCGGCCTTGGCCCCGGCCTTGGCAGCACCTGCAGCGACGTCGTCGACCGAGGCGGCGGCTATGCGGGCCAACGCGGCGACGTCGTCCAGCAGTGCGACGAGACCGCCGCTCACAGGTTGCTCCCGCACGGTTCGACGGCGGACGGCTGGGCGTGGAGGCTTCGACTAAGGCGCGTGATTGGCATGCTCGGAGTATACGTCGCACGCATGAATACACCGGATCCAAGCGCCCGTACCCTGAAGATTGTGATGGGATACGGATTGGAGGGGTGCTACTTCGCCTCGGGGTTGCCTTCAGCGTTGGCCTCGCCCGCGGCGCCCGGCTTGCGTGGACCCGGCTCACCCGCTGCCGGGCCGCCGGCATCCGAACTGCCGCTGGTGGTGCCCGGAGCGGCAGTGCCCGTCGTACCCGTGCCTGTGCTGCCCGAGCGGTGCGGGCCGCCGTCGGCCTGGTTCTTCCGGGCGGCGTCATCCCTCAGCTTGCGGAGTCGTTCCGCCTCGGCCTGGCGGCGGCGCTGCTCGAGGTTCCGCAGGAAGTCGGGGTCGTCGTCGGGGGCGGTGGGGTGGTGCTGGTAGACGGGCTGGGCCACAGCCGACGCGCGGGGGCGGCCGATCAGGAACCACAGAGCGGCACCGATGAGCGGCAGGAGCGCAACCATGATGATCCAGGTTGTTTTTGAGAACCCGCGCGTGAGACGTCCATCAGTCCGGATAACGTCCACCAGTCCGTAGACGTAGAGGGCGAGAACGGCGACTGCGATGGCGACACGAGGCATGCAATTAGTCTAGCCGCCGTGTGCCCCGGCGGAGATTACAGTATGCCCACAGTAATGCGCCAGCAAAACGCCGAACGGCATTCCCGGGTGACACGCGACCTGCGCCAGGCCACGCGCCGGAGATGGCCGGAGCAGCGGGGAACAGAGCGTCTATGCCACCGGCAGGATACGTTCAGGCAGGACGGCTAAACTTGGATCGTGGCTTTTCTGAAATACACCCTGATCCGGTTCGCAATCTTCCTGCCCCTGTTTGTGCTGTTCGTCTTCCTGCAGCTGGGGTGGTTTCTGGCCGTCATCTGTGCGGGGCTGATTTCCTTCGCCATCAGCTACCTCTTCTTCCAGAAGCAGCGGGATGCGGCCACGGCGTCCCTGCATGCCCGCTTCTCCGGCCGTGCCAAGCCCATCCGCACCGCCGGTGAGGTGGACGATGCCCAGGCCGAGGACCGCCTTGTGGACACCCACCCGGACGTCACCATCCGCAACGACGCCAAGAACCGCGAACCCCGCGGCGAGGGCGCGTAGCCTGCAGCGAGGCGCCTGGGCTTACAGCCCGCTGCTCAGCACGAGTCCCAGTGAGAACAGCACCGCGTAGCCCAGGTTGATGAGGCCCGTCTGCTTCAGGACCGGGATGAGGCTCTTGCGCTTCCGCCCATTGATCATGAGCCAGGCCGGCATCAGGCAGGCCGGGATCAGGAGCAGCACAATCAGCATCCACGGCCGCGTGGGCGCCAGGATCACCACCAGCAGGATGGCCACGGCCAGCATCAGCACGTAGCTTTCGCGGGCGTGCTTGTCGCCCAGCCGCACCGCCAGGGTTTTCTTCCCCGCCTCGATGTCCGAGGGGATGTCCCGGACGTTGTTGGCCATGAGCAGGGCGCACGCGATGAGTCCGGTGCCGATGGCGCCAATCACGGCTGGCAGGCCGATCTGCCCGGCCTGGGTGTACGTGGTGCCGAGGGTGGCCACGAGGCCGAAGAAGACAAACACGAAGACGTCTCCCAGTCCCATGTAGCCGTACGGGTTCTTTCCGCCGGTGTAGCCCCAGGCCGCCATGACGCAGCCCACACCCACCAGCAGCAGCCACCAGGTCTGGGTGATGATGACCAGCACCAGCCCCACGAGCATCGCCAGGCCGAAGGCGCCGAACGCGGCATATTTCACGTGCTCGGGGCGGGCGGCGCCGGACCCGACCAGACGCAGCGGCCCCACCCGGTTCTCGTCCGTCCCGCGGATCCCGTCCGAGTAATCGTTGGCGTAGTTGACGCCGATCTGCAGCAGCAGCGCCACGAGGGCCGCCAGAACCGCATTGAGCGGACGGAAGGAAGCCATCTCGTAGGCCGCCGCCGAGCCGATCAGGATGGGGGCGATCGCGGCCGGCAGCGTGCGGAGCCGGGCGCCTTGGATCCATTGTGCGGCTGTTGCCACGGTTAGTACCTCGCGTTGGGTCGGTGATGCGTTCAAAAAATGCATGGGCGTGCGCTGGGCACACGGAAGCCGCGGCGGCGCGGCAGGTCTACTCTACTTTCCCTGATGGAGTGCGTTGAGCCGTTCAATCATGGCCAGCCGGTCCGGCTTGCCGTTGGCCAGCATGATCAGCTCAGCGGCCGGAAGGACGGTCTTGGGGGCCAGCAGCCCCAGCGTGCGGTGCCATTCCTCGGCCCACGCGGCCCCGTCACGTGCGGCGCCACCGGAGCCGTCCCCGGACGCGCTCCCGGCGACTGCCACATAGGCCGCCACGGCCTGGCCCCATTTCGCGGACTCGACGCCGGCTACAAAAGCCGCGGCCACGCCGTCGGACTTTTCCAGCTCCGCCTGCACGTGCGCGGCGGAGACCTTGACGCCGCCGGTGATGATGACGTCGTCGGCGCGGCCCAGCACGGTGAGCCGGCCATCGGAATCCAGCGTGCCGAGGTCGTTGGTCCGGTACCAGCGGCCGCCGTCCTCCTCGATGAAGGCCTCCGCGGTCTGCCGCGGCGCGCCCAGGTAGCCGGCAGCGAGGGTGGCCCCGCCGAGGTGGATCCGGCCGTCTTCGGCGAGCCGCAGGGCCACGCCCTCGAGCGGATAGCCGTCGTAGATGCAGCCGCCGCAGGTTTCCGCTGCGCCGTAGGTCGTGACCACCCGGAGGCCGGCGTCGCGAGCGGCCTCGAGGAGCTCCGCAGAGGCCGGGGCGCCGCCGAGCAGGATGCCGTTGAAGCGCCGCAGCACGGCGAGTGTGTCCGCGGACGGGCTGGCGAGCAGGCGCTGCAGCTGCGTGGGCACCAGCGACGTGAAGCGGATGTTGTCGGTCAGCTCAAGGGCGGCCGCGGTGAAGCCCTCGGCCGTGAAGCCCCCGGACAGGTCCATGGCCCAGGGCCGGGTGCCGGCGAACAGCGACCGCACCAGCACCTGGACGCCGGCCACGTACTGCAGCGGCAGGGCCAGCAGCCACTGCCCCTCGCCCTTGAGCGCGAACGCGGTGGCCATCGACGACGCCGCCAGCGCATCCACCGTCAGGACCGTCGCCTTGGGCGTCCCGGTGGACCCGGACGTGCGCACCACGGCGACGGCGTCCTCGAACCCGGGCGTCGGGACTGGCGTCACCACCGGCTCGCCGTCGGGACCGGCGGAGAGCTCGACGGCGGGACCCTCACCGTGGAGGGCGGCCGCCAGCGCCTTGAGGGCAGGCTCGATATTCATTGTGTGCTCCTGCGTTGTGCGGGCATGAGGTGCGCGGGCCTGGGGAGCATGGGGTGCCTTCCGACGAGTGCGGGCTTTAGAAGTAATACGGGAACCGGGACCAGTCGGGGTCGCGCTTTTGCAGGAAGGCCTCCTTGCCCTCCACGGCCTCGTCCGTCATGTACGCCAGCCGGGTGGCCTCGCCGGCGAACACCTGCTGGCCGGCCAGGCCGTCGTCGGCGAGATTGAAGGCGAACTTGAGCATCCGGATGGCCTGCGGCGATTGCCGGGCGATGTCCGCGGCGTATTCCAGCGCCACCTCCTCCAGGCGCTCATGGTCAACGGCCTCGTTCACGGCCCCCATCCGAACCATGTCCTCGGCGGAATATTCACGGGCAAGGAAGAAGATCTCCCGGGCGGCCTTCTGGCCAATCTGCCGGGCCAGCAGCGCCGAGCCGTAGCCGGCGTCGAAACTTCCCACGGTCGCATCCGTCTGCTTGAACTTTCCGAACTGGCGCGAAGCAATGGTGAGGTCGGAGACCACGTGCAGCGAGTGCCCGCCGCCGGCCGCCCAGCCGTTGACGACGGCGATGACCACCTTGGGCATGGTCCGCATGAGCCGCTGGACTTCCAGAATGTGGAGCCGCCCGGCGCGGGCGGGGTCGATGGTTTCGTGGGTCTCGCCGTCAGCTGTGTTCTCTACTACGTACCGATAGCCGTCCCGGCCGCGGATCCGTTGGTCGCCTCCGGAGCAAAACGAGTGGCCGCCGTCCTTCGGTGACGGGCCGTTGCCGGTGAGCAGCACGGTGGCCACGTCCGGGGTCATCCGGGCGTGGTCCATGGCACGGTAGAGCTCGTCCACGGTCCCCGGGCGGAAGGCATTGCGGACCTCAGGCCGGTTGAACGCGATGCGGACGGTTGGCAGGTCCCGTGCTACGGTGCCGTCGTCCGACCGCTCCACCTGCCGGTGGTAGGTCAGGTCCTGGAAGTCGTCGAAGCCGGACACGGTGCGCCAGCGGGACGGGTCAAAGACGTCGGATACCTTGGCGGGGAATTCGTTGCTCACCGTCCAAGTCTAGTAATCGGCTCAGCTGATGCAGAACTCGTTGCCCTCGGGGTCCGCCATGGTGTGCCATTCGTGCGGGCCCTGGCTGGCAGTCCAGAGGAACGTGGCGCCGCGGGCTTCAAGCTCGGCGCGGACGTCATCCTTGTTCCGGCCGTCGAGCCTGACGTCCCAGTGCACCCGGTTCTTGATGGTCTTCTGCTCCGGCACGGTCTGGAACAGCAGACGCCGGGCGGGCGCCTTGGCGTCGATTTCCTCGGTGGGCCGGATCGCCGCGCCCTCCTTCCACACGAGCTTGCCGTTGTGCGTCATGGTCTGGTCTTCCGTCGCGAAGCCCTGGCTGATCATGGACCGGATGAAGCCCTCATCCTGCGGCTCCACTGACCAGTCCAGCGTTTCGGCCCACCAGTCGGCGAGATCATGCGGGTGCTTGCAGTCGATGGCGATCTGAATGTTGAGTCCCATGGCACCAAACTACGACGGCGGCGCCGCCTCGGGATAGGGGGCCCGGGGCTCCCTGAGGTGCGAGCGATTCTAGCTCTGGGCCCGCTGCAGCTGGTCCAGGAGTTCCGGCGGGATGGTGTACAAAAAGACCACAGCGAGCAGGTTCTTGGTGGCGTGGACGAAGTAGGAAAACATCAGGTTCCGCCCTGTCCACACATAGACGAACACCAGGGTGGCGCCCATGGCCAGGTACGGCATGAGCGCGGGGAGGGTGACCGCTTCCTGGCCCACGATGTGCAGGGCAGCGAAAAGGACCACGGACAGCCCGCAGCAGATCCAGATGTTGACCCGGCGGCTCAGTTTCCCGATCAGCAGGTGCCGGAACACGTACTCCTCGACGAACGGGCCCACCACAACGATCAGCGGCACCATGAGCCAGGCCGGCACCTGCCGCATGAGCGCCTGTAGCCCGGCCTGGTTGGCGGACGTCTCGGTGGTCCCGCCCACGGCCACCAGGATCGCGGTGACAATCATCATGGCGATGACGGCCAGCGGCACCATGGCGAGCGTGAACCAGGGCCGGGTGGCAAGCACTTTGAGGTCCCGGGTCACCACCCCGTGGGCGGCAAACAGCGCCAGGGCGCCGACGCCTCCGTAGAAGAGGAGGTTCACGCCGTAGGACGCGACGGCCGGCGTCGGGGCAAGTTCGCGCAGCAGCGGCAGGATCAGTTCCCCGGCCAGCGCGAAGAAGGCCGCGACGGCAACATAAAGCCCCACGGCGGTGAGGTCCAGCGGCGAAAACCGGTAGAGATCCGGCCGCGGACTCGGGAGCATGCGTCTGGTATTCACCATGCTTCCAGCGTAATGCGCCAACCCCCGCGCGAAC
>NZ_QLNP01000048.1 GCF_003261175.1 Arthrobacter globiformis
GCCGGCGCCGGCGAGCATGCCGCCGCCCTTGCCGGCGCGGGTGCCGGACTGTTTGAGTTCGGCTTTGGCGAGTTCGATTTCCTGCCGGATCAGGGTGGACAGGTCCCGGGTGACCTCGCCGAGGAGATCACCAAGGGAAGTAGTGTCGGCCTTCGCGTGCGCCTCCGTGGGAGGGAGATCAGGTATCTGGCTGCTCACAGGGGACGACCCCCACCCTCGGTATCATCAGTATCCCGGCGCCTCGGCTCGCCGTACCCTGGTTCGCCATAACCCGGTTCGCCGTAGGCGGGCTGGCCGGTGGCGGGTTCTCCGTAGGCTGGTTCACCGTACGCGGGCTGGCCGTAGGCGGGCTGGCCGCCGGGCTGTTCCCCGTAAGTCGGCTCGCCGTAGGCCGGCTGGGTGTAGGCGGGTTCTCCCAGGCCGGCCTGGTCATAGAGCGGTGTGCCGACCCCGGCGTCAAGGCTGCTTTCGGTGACCGGCGGCTGGACGGGGTATGGCGGAACTGTGCCCGCGTATCCTGCGCCGGTTCCCGTCGCGGGGGCGCCGGCTTGCAGGCTGCGGCCCAGGCGCCCGGCAAGCAGGCCCGCGCCTGCCGCCAGGAGCAGGAAGGTGCCGGGGCGCTGGCGGGCGAAGGACTTCACTTCGTCCAGCAGTGAGCCCGGGTCCCGGTTGTCCAGCCACGACGCGACCGACTCGGAGCGGTCCGCGGCCTGCCGGATCAGGTCCGCGGCCACACCCTGCTGGTCCGGCGCGTCGGCCATGGTGCGCAGCTG
>NZ_QLNP01000008.1 GCF_003261175.1 Arthrobacter globiformis
CTTCCAGGCCGCATCGGTAGTCATTGTCGCGGCAAACGGCATCGGCACGCCCAGGTTGCTTCTTATGTCCGAATCGAAGATGTTTCCAGACGGGCTGGCAAACTCCTCCGGGCTGGTCGGCAAACGCCTGATGCTCCACCCGTTCGGCTCTTCCATCGGACTGTATGACGAGGATTTTGAGGACTGGGTCGGGCCGGCAGGTACACAGATCGAGTCCATGCAGTTCTATGAGTCCGATCCTTCGCGTGGTTTCGTCAGAGGAAGCAAGTGGCACGTCATGACCTCGGGCGGCCCCGTCGAAATGTTCACCCGGTGGACTATGGGCGAAGGAGTCCGTGATGAACCGTTCTGGGGCGAGGCCTTCACCGAAAAGATGAGGAAGTCAGTTGGACACTCCATTGATTGGATCGTCCATGCAGAAGACTTGCCGGAGGAAAGCAATTATGTCTCGCTTGACCCCGTCCTGAAGGATTCGGACGGCCTTCCCGCTCCTAAGGTCCATTACAAAACCAGCGAAAACACGCATAAGATTCTCGACTTTGCCCTTGAGAAGTCGCTGCTGGCCCACGAGGCTGCCGGTGCCTCGAAGGCTTGGATCACTCACCGCAATTTCTCTTCCGGACACAATCTGGGTACCGCGAAAATGGGCGACGATCCCGAGACGTCTGTTGTCAACAAGTACGGGCGGACACATGATGTGCCCAACCTCTACATCGTCGATGGCAGTGTCTTTACGACGTCAACGGGAACCAATCCTACGGCGACGATCTGTGCCCTGGCTAAGAGGACCGCAGCTTATATCGCCAAGAATGCAGGACGGCAGGTTGTGGCATGACGATCATCGACAGCACCGATCTCATTGGGACCATCGACAGG
>NZ_QLNP01000051.1 GCF_003261175.1 Arthrobacter globiformis
CTCTCTTTTCAAAGTGCTTTTCATCTTTCGATCACTCTACTTGTTCGCTATCGGTCTCCCGCCGGTATTTAGCTTTAGATGGAATTTACCACCCATTTTGAGCTGCATTCCCAAACAACTCGACTCTTCGAAGGAGTTTCACATGGTAGCAAGCCTGCAGCCATGTACGGGATTCTCACCCTCCATGACGTCCTGTTCCAAGGAACTTAGGCCCAGGCCGCACCGAAACATCCTCTTCAAATTACAACTCGGAAGCCGTAGGCTCCAGATTTCAAATTTGAGCTGTTGCCGCTTCACTCGCCGTTACTGAGGCAATCCCTGTTGGTTTCTT
>NZ_QLNP01000054.1 GCF_003261175.1 Arthrobacter globiformis
CACCGGCAGCCTCCACCACGCCGCCCACACCACCACCGGCGGGGTCCACCAGGCCACCGACGCCGCCGGGAACGCCCTGCACGGCGCCGGCGAAGCGATCGCCGACGCACCCCAGAAAGTCGCCGCGAAAACCCAGGGCAACCCCCTCGCCGCCGGACTGATCGCGTTCGGCGCCGGGCTCCTCGTCTCCTCGCTGATCCCTCCGAGCCAGAAGGAACGCGAAGCCGCCGACGCCCTCAAGACCGCGGCCGAGCCGATGACCAGCCAGGTCACCGAGGCAGCCAAGGACATGGCCCAGGGCTGGAAGGAACCCGCCCAGGAGGCCATGGAACACGTCAAGGCCACCGCCACCGACGCCGCCCAGCACGTCAAGGACGAAGGCCAAACCGCCGCCTCCGACGTCAAAGCCACCGCCACGGACGCCAAGGACCACGTCCAGAACACATAGCGCCGACAACGCTCCAAAGAGTCAAAGTACGACGCCGGCCGGCCCGCCTCACGCGGGCCGGCCGTTTGTCTGTGGTCAGGCTCGTCGTCGGACTCAGCCGGATCTGGAAGGTTGGGACCGACGTCGGCCAGCAGGACCGACACTACAGCTGGCGCAGTGACCGGCCAGAGCCGGTGCCGATCTGATGTGCCTGAGAGCCCGCTCTCGTACGGGCGCCGGAATCGCTGGACTATGCCCCGGCGCACCACCAGACTGTCTATTACAGCTGGTCATGCCGCCTTTGCGGGGCAAGGCCCAACCTCATTCGGCCTTCGCTCTGAGAGGACACCGCCATGGAGAACCTGGCAGCCATCCTTCCCCTGATTATCATCGTTGTCTCGGTACTTCTGGGCATTCTGGTGGTCTGGCTGGCCGTCAAACTCATGTGGAAAGTGGCCGAACCAAACGAGGCCCTCATAATTTCCGGGCTGACGCGCGGCACCCTGGAAAGCACCGACGGGATGGACTTCAAGATCGTCACCGGCAAGGGGGCGCTGGTGGTCCCGGGCCTGCAGACCGTCCGGACGCTGTCCCTCACGCTGAACGAGACGGAGCTGAAGGTCTCCTGCGTCACGTCCCAGGGTATCCAGGTGATCGTTGAAGGCGTCGTCATTTACAAAATCGGGGATGCGCCGGCGTTTATTGCCAATGCCGCCCGGCGGTTTCTTGGCCAGCAGCCGAAAATGGAAAGCCAGGTGTACAACGTCTTCGAGGGCCATCTGCGTTCCATTATCGGCAGCATGACCGTGGAGGAGATTATCCGCGAGCGCGACAAGCTGGCGTCGCAGGTCCGCGGCGCGAGCGGTGTGGAAATGGAAAAGCTGGGACTCGTAGTTGATTCCCTGCAGATCAAGGACCTCCAGGACCCGACCGGCTACATCCAAAACATCGCCAAGCCGCACATCGCCCAGGTCAAGATGGAGGCCCGCATCGCGGAGGCCACCCGGAACCGCGAGGCGGCGGAGCGGGAAGCCGAGGCCGCCGCCCAGGTTGCCGACGCCCAGAGCCTGTCCGCCATCAAACAGTCAGCCGCGCAGGCCAACGCGGAGCGGGCAAGGGCCAACGCGGCACAGGCCGGCCCGTTGGCAGACGCCACCGCCCGCCAGCAGGTGGTGGTCCAGGAAACCGAGGTGGCCAAGCTCGAGGCAGACCGCGAGGAACAGAAGCTGCAGACCACCATCCGCAAGCCCGCCGACGCCAAGGCCTACGCACAGCGCACCGAGGCGGAGGCGCAGAAGGCCGCGGACATCAGTGCAGCCGAAGCCCGAGCCAAGCGGACGGAACTCGAGGCCCAGGCCAATGCCCGGCGGGTGGAAGTGGAGGCGCAGGCCAGCGCGAGCGCGGCGGCGGCCATTGCCGGAGCCACCCGCGTGACGGGCGAGGCCGAGGCGGCAGCCACCAAGGCGCGTGGCGATGCCGCGGCGTCCGCTATCAAGGCGAAGGCACTGGCGGAGGCCGAGGGCATCAAGGCCCGCGGCGAGGCGCTGGAGAGCAACCAGGATGCCGTCATCGCCCAGCAGCTGGCGGAGAATATGCCGTCCATTGTTGCGGCTGCGGCCGAGCCGTTTGGTCACGTGGACCAGCTCACCGTCCTGAACGGTGCGGACGGCCTCAACAGCATGGTGGGCGGGATCATCACCCAGGCGGGCTCGTTCCTGCCGCGGCTCTCAGGTGCGCTCAAGAACGGGCAGAACCATGCCAAGCAGCCGCCGAAGCAGCCCGGCGCCTAGGACCGGCGCCCAACGAAACCGCGGGAAGCCGGAGGACATGGTGCACAGGAACGTCGACCGGACCCTGACCGGGAAGATCGGCAGGGTAAGCGGACAGATCGGCCCCGGAACCGTGGGCGAAGTGATGCTCTCATACCGCGGCGGCACCAGCGCCTTCCACGCCCACCCGTTCGACAAGGTCAGTGTCTTCACGGTGGGTGACGAGGTGCTGGTCATCTACTTCGAACCGCCGCAGACCGTCTTCGTGGATGAACTGCCGGACGTCCTACGCCATGAGGGACGGTAGCCCCGCCTGTTAATCCAACCTTCCCTTCCCGGTCACGCCCGTTCCCCCGCACGGTTAGACGGCAGGATCACCGTTGAGGTGTGAGGATCGCTATCGTTGCCGAATCATTCCTGCCGCTGATGAACGGAGTCACGCACTCCATCCTGCGGGTTCTTGAACATCTGCAGGAACGGGGCGATGAGGTGCTGGTGATTGCGCCGTCGACGTCGGACGCTGATGTTCTGGACGTTGTGCACGGCGCGTTTGTGCACCGGCTGCCCTCCGTTCCGCTGGCGGGTTACACGAACGTGCGGGTGGCGCCGGGAGGTGTGTACCGGGTCAAGAGAATCCTTGCCGACTATGCACCGGACGTGGTCCACCTGGCGTCGCCATTCGTGCTCGGCTGGCGGGCGGCCCAGGCCGCGCACCAGCTGGGGATCCCCACAGTGGCCATCTACCAGACCGAGGTTCCCAGCTACGCCGCCCGGTACGGGGTGCCCTTCCTGGAGAACTGGGCCTGGAACCGGGTGGAAAACATTCATCTCCTGGCGTCCCGGACGCTGGTGCCGTCCACGTTCGCGCTGAACCAGTTGCGCGGCCGCGGGATCCTGCGGGTGGGCATGTGGCGGCGCGGTGTGGATACCGCGCGTTTTGCGCCGGGAAAGCGCGACGACGGCTGGCGGCATTCCGTGGCCCCTGGGGGCGAGCGGATCATCGGCTACGTCGGCCGGCTGGCAGTGGAGAAGCAGGTGGAGGACCTCGCCGTGCTGGCAGACGTTCCGGGCACCCGCCTGGTGATCGTGGGCGACGGTCCCCAGCGGGCGGCGCTGGAGGAAGCCCTTCCCACCGCCGTGTTCACCGGTTTCCTCGGCGGCGAGAAGCTGGCCCGGGTCATGGCGTCGTTCGATCTGTTCGTCCACCCGGGCGAGTTCGAGACCTTCTGCCAGACCATCCAGGAGGCCATGGCATCCGGCGTGCCGGTGGTGGCCACCGGCCGCGGGGGCCCGCTGGATCTGGTGGAGAATTCCCGCACCGGCTGGCTCTATGAGCCCGGTGACCTGGCCGGCCTGCGCCGGCATGTGATGGACCTGATGGGCGACGACGCCAAGCGCCGCGCGTTCGCGGCGGCCGCTTACGCTTCGGTCCAGGGCCGGACGTGGCCGGCCCTGTGCGCGGAGTTGGTGCGGCACTACAAGGAGGCTATTGCCGGCGCCGCCCTGGTTGAGCCTGCCGAAACCAAGACCACGCAAGGAGCCGCCCTGTGAAGATTTCCGTGATCGGCTGCGGCTACCTCGGTGCCGTGCATGCCGCCACCCTCGCCTCCATGGGCCACACCGTCGTGGGGATCGACGTCGACCCTGCACGGGCCGAGCAGCTCGCCGGCGGCCGGGCCCCCTTCTTCGAGCCGGGGCTGGACGAGCTCCTGCGAGACGGCCGCGCCACCGGCCGCCTCAGCTTCTCCACGGACTTTGCGGACGCCGCCGGCGCGCAGCTGCACTTCCTCTGCGTTGGCACGCCGCAGTCCAAGACCTCTGCCGGCGCCGATCTCAGCTATCTGGTCTCCGCCACCAAAAGTCTCCTTCCGCACCTGGGCCGGGGTGCCGCCGTCGTCGGCAAATCAACCGTTCCCGTGGGCACCGTTGACCGGCTGGGGCGCATGCTCGCCGCGCGGCCGGACGTGCTGCTGGGCTGGAATCCGGAGTTCCTGCGGCAGGGCACCGCGGTGAAGGACACGCTGGTGCCGGACCGGCTGGTGTACGGGGTGCCCGGCGGCAAGGGGGGCGCGTTCGGGCGCAGCAGTGACGGCACGCAGGCAGCTGCCCGGGGTGTGACCGCCGTGCTGGACGCGGTGTACGAGCCGCTGCTGCGCGCCGGCATCCCCCGGCTCGTGTGCAATTTCGCGACGGCGGAACTAATCAAGTCGGCGTCGAACGCCTACCTGGCCACGAAGGTCAGCTTCATCAACGCGATGTCGGAACTGTGCGACGCCGCCGGTGCCGACGTCACCGAACTGAGCGAGGCGATGGGCATGGATCCGCGCATCGGCAACCGCTACCTGCACGCCGGGCTGGGGTTCGGCGGGGGCTGCCTGCCCAAGGACATCCGCAGTTTCCGGGCCCAGGCGCAGGCGCTGGAGGTCCGGTCCGTGGACGACTGGATGGGTGTGGTGGACTCCATCAACGTCGGCCAGCGGGCCCGGACCGCTGAGGTTGCCCGGGAACTCTGCGGCGGCATGATCGCCGGCCGGACGGTCACCGTGCTGGGCGCGGCGTTCAAGCCGGACACGGACGACATCCGGGACTCCCCGGCCCTCGACGTCGCGCTCCGGCTCGCCTCTGCCGGGGCGCACGTCACGGTGACGGACCCGAAGGCCATCAACAACTCCTGGATGCGCTACCCGCAGCTGCGGTTCGAGGCCTCTGCCACGAGGGCGCTTGAGGGTGCCGAGCTGGTGCTGCTGCTGACCGAATGGGCCGAGTACCGCGAACTGTCCCCTGCCGCCGTCGGGCAACTGGTACGACTCCGGACAATGCTGGACGCCCGGAACGTGCTGGACGCGGCGGCCTGGCAGGCCGAAGGCTGGACGGTGCGCGGCCTAGGCACCCAGGTGGCGCCGGCGGTTGGGCACGTCTCCGCTGGTCGAGGCTTCTAAACTGAGGACCTCCATCTCGATAGGCTCGATCAGCGGTACGATCTTGCTGAGGGGGTGGACGCTCTGAGTTTCTCGCGGTCTCACGCAACGGTCGCATGACGGCGGCTTCCCCGCGCCCCGAGGAGGCGATGGCCGGTAGCTACGCCGCCCTGTTCGATTCCCTGCCGGACGCGGTCCTGGTGGTGGGCAGCGACGGCGTCATCACCCAGGTCAACGCCGCCGTGGAGCGACTTTTCGGCTACGGCAAGCTCCAGCTCGTGGGCCAGGACCACCGCATGCTCCTCGCCGAAGGCTACCGCAGCGGCTTCGACCGCCTCTTTGCCGCCCTGCGAAACGCGTCCGGAGACACCGCGGCCGCTCAGACCCCATTCGAGTCCTATGGCCTGCGCAGCGACGGCACGGAGTTCCACGGCGAGGTGGCATGCTCGCTGCTGGATTCCGACGGCGGCCCTTCCCTGGTGGCATCGGTCCGGGCCACGTTCCACCGGCAGGAGGCAGACGCCGAGCTGCGAGAGGCCATGTCGCTGCTCAGCGCCACGCTGGAGTCGACGGCTGACGGGATCCTGGTGGTCGGCGTCGACGGAAAGATCGCCGGCATCAACGAGCAGTTCACCAAGATGTGGGGCATCCCCCGTGAGCTCATGGCCGCGGGCGACGATGCAGCGGTAATTGATTTCGTGCTTGGCCAGCTCTCGCACCCCGAAAGTTTCCTGGACAAGGTCAACGAACTGTACGCGCACCCGACCGCCGAAAGCCACGACACCCTGGAGTTCCTCGACGGCCGCACGTTCGAACGCTATTCACGGCCGCAGCGGGTGGGCAACCTGGTGGTTGGCAGGGTCTGGAGCTTCCGGGATGTCACGCCGCGGCGCCGGGCCCAGGAACAGGCCCGGCAAGCGATGGCGGACCTGGCCGAACAGGCGGAACAGCTGAAAGCCATGGCGTTCCAGGATCCTCTCACAGGGCTGGCCAACCGAAAGCTCTTCCATGACCAACTGTCCGAAGCACTGCACGGCCGCAGCGGTACCGCCGTCGACGTTCTCCTCCTGGACCTGGACGACTTCAAGGAGGTCAACGACATCCTTGGCCACGCCGCCGGAGACCAGATGCTGGTGGAGGTGGCCCGCCGGCTGAGGGCCTGCGTGCGGCCGGATGACACTGTGGCCCGGCTGGGCGGTGACGAGTTCGTCGTGCTCCTGACCGGATCGACGGATGCCGAGTCCGTCGCGGAGCGCATCGTGCAGTCGCTCAACGTCCCGGTGTGGATCGAAGGGTCCATGCTGCGGCCCAGCCTGAGCCTGGGGATCGCGTCCCTCTGTGCGGAGGCGGTGGCCGCGTCGGAGCTGCTGCGCCGCGCGGATGTGGCAATGTACGCGGCCAAAGCCGCGGGCAAGAACCGGTACATGCGGTTCAAGCCGGAGATGATGACGGCCCTGGTGCAGCGGACGGACATGGAGGCCGGGCTGCGGCTCGCCGTCGACAACGACGAGATCCGGGTGAGCTACCAGCCGGTTGTTTCGCCTCACCTGGGAGAGGTGGTCCAGTTCGAGGCCCTGGCCCGGTGGGAGCGCGACGGCAGGAATGTCCCGCCGTCGCAGTTCATTCCGACGGCGGAGCGCAGCGGGCTGATCTCGGCGATCGGCCTGCAGATGATGCGGGAAAGTTTCACCCAGCTGGTGCCTTGGCTTACCGGCGGCGCTGAGCGGTCATTGGCCGTCAACGTGTCCGGCGTCCAGCTGCGGGACCGCGATTTCGCCGGCAACGTCCTGGGCATGGCCGAATCCCACGGCATGGATCCCGGGCAGCTGGTGCTGGAGGTGACGGAGAGCGTGTTTTTCGACGCCGATGACCACGTGATCAGCCAGCTCGCGAGTTTGCGCAGCGCCGGCGTACGGGTTGCGCTCGATGATTTTGGCACCGGCTACTCGTCGCTGGGCCGGCTTCAGGACCTGCCGGTGGACGCGGTAAAGATCGACCAGTCCTTTGTCTCCATGGTCCGCACCGGGGCGGAAAAGCTGCCGATCCTCAGCTCCATGATCAACATGGCCCACAGCCTCGGCCTTGGCGTCACCGCGGAGGGCATCGAAACTTCCGCGCAGGCCGCCTACCTGATGGATCTGCAGTGCGACGCGCTGCAGGGCTACCTGTTCTCGGTTCCGGAATCCGAGGCCGGCCTCGATCAGACCATCAGCCGCTCTGCCGAGGCGCTGCAGGCGCTTGAGGGACTCCGCCTGCGCCGCTGATTTCAAACGCTCGCCGCGGCACCATCTGTGGGGGCCGGCGCATCTCAGGCGTTGTCGTGTCCGGACGCGTCCACTGGTTCGCCTGCACTCACGAGCTCCAAGCTGCGGTCCCAGAAGTCCCTCGCCAGCTCTGCGTCGTAGGCCTGCTTGTTGGCCTTCGCCAGCGCCCGCTTGACGTAGAAGGCGCCGGGCACCCAGTCTTGTCCGGGCGTGGAAGTAGCGAGCCAGACGAGCGTGTCAGCGCCCTGCTCGGCCGACAGCAGGAATCGGTTTAGGACAGTTTTGTAGGCATGGCGGAACCAGCTAGTGGACTCCGCAGCGAAGTTGGTCGCCACGACGCCGGGGTGGAAGGCGGCCACGGCAATGCCGTCCTTCCCGTAGCGGTTCTGCAGTTCCGCAGTAAACAAGATGTTCGCCAGTTTCGCGGTGCCATAGGCGCGGTTTGTCGAGTAGCTCCGCTCGGAGTTGAGATCCGTTAGGTCCAGCCGCCCGAACCCGTTGGCAGCACTTGAGGTATTGATGATGGTGGCACGGCTGGCGGTGAGAACGTCCAGCAGCGAGGTCGTGAGCAGGAACGGCGCCAGGTGGTTGATCTGGAATGTCTTTTCATGGCCGTCCGCTGTGAGCTCGTGGCCGCGCATGATCCCGCCGGCGTTGTTCACCAAAACATCTATCCGCGGGTACCTTGCCCGCAGCGCCGAGGCGAGGTCGCGCACCTGCGCCAGCTCCGCGAAGTCACAGACGAAATAGTCAACGCCCAGTTCCGCACCCACCGCTGCGGTCTTCTCCGGGGAACGCCCGACGACGACGATCCGCTCGCCTGCCCGGGCCAGGTTCCGCGCGGCTGCGGCACCGATGCCGTCGCTGGCGCCGGTGATGACAATGGTGCGCTGGGGCATAAGGCGTCCTTTGCTGTGGTTGACCCGCTGATCCATAGGCGGTTCCCCACCTACAACGGTGCCCGGCCGGAACATGTTCCCCGACGCTTCGTTACTCTTGGCAGGGATCATCTGCGGGTTAAATGCGGGAGAGCCCCAACCAGTGTGTCTGGTTGGGGCTCTCGACCTGTTAATGGTTGTCCGGCGGTGACCTACTCTCCCACACCCTCCCGGGTGCAGTACCATCGGCGCTGTGGGTCTTAGCTTCCGGGTTCGGAATGGGACCGGGCG
>NZ_QLNP01000055.1 GCF_003261175.1 Arthrobacter globiformis
CCCCCGGCGTTGCGCGGGGGTGGGAAAACTGTGGTTACACGTTCCCCGCACCGGTTCCCCTGGGGGGTGGTGGTGCGGTTGTGGTGTTGTATTTAGTTGTTGGTTCCAGGACCGTCAAACCCGGGCGGGTTTGTTGGTTGGGAACCACATAGTGGACGCAAGCAGTCTTGTTTCTTTTTACCCTTCCCCGGGTGCGAACCCCTTTTGAAACGGGTTCGCGGGGAGGGGTGTGTGGTGTAAGTTATCGGCCTATTAGTACCGGTCAGCTTCACGAGTCGTTAGTCCTCGCTTCCACATCCGGCCTATCAACCCAGT
>NZ_QLNP01000057.1 GCF_003261175.1 Arthrobacter globiformis
TACCCAAATTTGACGATCGATTTGCACGTCAGAACCGCTGCGAGCCTCCACCAGAGTTTCCTCTGGCTTCACCCTATTCAGGCATAGTTCACCATCTTTCGGGTCCCAACAGCTATGCTCCTACTCGAATCCATCCGAAGACATCAGGATCGGTCGATGGTGCGCCCCGTCGAAAGGGCTCCCACCTCCGTTCACTTTCATTACGCGCCGGGGTTTTCCACCCAAACACTCGCATAGATGTTAGACTCCTTGGTCCGTGTTTCAAGACGGGTCGCTGGGGACCATTACGCCGGCATCCTTGCCCCGCCGCAAAGCGAGGCGCGGTCCACGGTCGGGCTGGCTGGCGGCCGTTGCGCCCCGGGCTATAACACTCCCCCCGAGGGGGAAGCCACGTTCCCGAGGCCTTCCTGCCGCCGCCCCAACCGATGCCGGCCCGGAGAAACCGAAGCGAGTGCACGCGCCCTGGAGGCGGGCGCGCTGATCGCCTCGGCCCGAGTCTGGTCTCAAGCGCTTCCCTTTCAACAATTTCACGTGCTGTTTAACTCTCTTTTCAAAGTGCTTTTCATCTTTCGATCACTCTACTTGTTCGCTATCGGTCTC
>NZ_QLNP01000058.1 GCF_003261175.1 Arthrobacter globiformis
GACTCAAACACACCCAAGTCGACTCACTGCCCTCGACAAGACCCGAAAATACGGCAGAATAACCAACGTCAAAGTGGCTCACTTTTCCACCCGCGAAACGGCTCACTTTTCGACCATCGCTGACACCTAGTGAAGACGCCGTTGTGCGTCCAGTGTTCCAGGCTTCCTCATTATGGGCAGCTGTGTGTCCTGTAACCCGTCCTGCTTGCCACCACTTTGGATCCCCTATGACGCGCCCGCAGACCCTTCCGGTCAAGGTGCCCAAAGATGCTACGAGCCGAACCGTCTCGAAACCCTAGCGTGGCGAGTTCAGGTGGTGAGTGCAACACCCTGAATTCTGTGGGGTGTCGTCGATGGGCAGACCTTGGTCGCCGTTGAGTGTTCGTTTAGCGTTCTGGGAGGGGTTGGATGCCGGGCTGTCGGTAGCGGTAGCGGCGCGGGCCGCCGGGGTGTCGCGTCCGACCGCGTACCGGTGGTTGAGCGACCATCGGAAGGTGTTGCCATCGCCGGTTCCGGAGTTCAGTGTGCCCC
>NZ_QLNP01000061.1 GCF_003261175.1 Arthrobacter globiformis
TGGACCAAAGTCGTCCTCCACCCGGCCGGAACCTGACAGAACCCGGACAGGAGAACCTTCGATGTTGAAACGAACGATTTACAGGACGTGGTACTGATGCGGGCAATGGTTTACCGCGGACCGTACCCCCCCCCCAGTTCAGTCCCGCTCGAGCGTCTTGTCGAGCTCCCGCCAACGCTCCCACGTAGACTGACTTGTCACGCCAAGCGCACCCGCGATCTCGGTCCAGGAGAGTCCGGCTTTCCGTGCCTGCCGTACGGTCCCCAACTCGGTTTGGTCACATTTCTGCCGGACCTCCTGGATGCACCGGAGTGTGAGCAATAATTCTTGCTGCCACGCCTGATCCGTCGTGTCGGAGTACCGCCGCTTGGGTCCTGTGAGAGCGCGCGGGGTGCTGGTCCCTGGTTGATACACGCGCATACCCGATCGAAGCCACGCTCAAATGTAACGCAGACGCTGCTTCTGATATATAGACAGCGAACACGGATCATGAGACAGGACACGCCGAGTACCGCGCGCTGTCCTCTCAGGTCTCACAAATGGTCGTTTATAACTGTTGTCGAAATCAGAAGCTGGCTGCACTTTTGCCAGAGGTCCTCCGCCGTCGGATCCACACGCTCGCCGACGGAGCTATGAATTCTGCTCGCTTCCGTGCCTCGTCCTTATCAGCTAGGGGGCGACGCCTGCCCACCTGTCGCATAACTAAGGATGAATACCCGATTTCCGCCAGAAGGTTATGAACCATAGTTACGAGAATCGCGCTTGCCATGGCCTGTTCGAGACTCCGCAGAAGGTCTGTGTCCGTGCAGGTCACCGGACTATTCGCTCGTTGAGACGTCGCGTTTCCCAAGGCTTGCAAGACACTCCTAGGCCAGCAGCATACGAAGTGCAACGATCACGGCACCGGCCAAGAAGAGAAGAGAGCAGAAGAAAATGCCGAGCAGCTCCATGCCCCTCGCTTGCTCCGCCTGGTCGCGGACAGGAAGTACTTTGAACTTTTCCGTGACGATGTACAACTGGTATGCGGCTATGCGCTTACGGAAAAGAAACCAAACGGCCCCTATCGCCATAAATACGATGCCCCCTTCCATGTTTCCCCCGATCTGGCGCGGCTGGCCTATTGCGCACTGACACTACTCCAGTCTCCTTAAGGAAGTGCCTTGGGGTGGGGCGACCTCGTACGCGGGATATGAGACGTCCGATGTAGTAGTTGCGGCTGCTCTGCGGTGCGTCTATTCGGACTGGGCAAACGGGGCGGACAGCTCAACACCCCGGACAGGACTCTTGCAGGTGCTGGCAAATCCCGATGCTGGACCGGCTTACGGGACGTTATACGGACCGGCCTCTACCGGGACGTTCCCGTGGAAGGATGTCACGCAGACGACAGCGTTCGTGCGGAATAGGAAAGGACGCGATTGGAGACTGGGCACCGGTGGAGCGTGCGTTGGTGGATTCGCCTCGCAGGCATTGCTGCCGTTCTAATCCTACTGGGACAACAATTCTCGACGATCGGCTTCGTTGATCGTGGAGAAATGGCTGCTTCTGAAGTCCCTCTCGGCTGGACCACGATCGGTGCCTTCGCTTTGCTCGTGGTGCTGCTGATGTTCCGCCCCTACATAGAAGTCCGGACGGATGGCCAAGTCGTGCTGCAGGGCCCTATCCAGAGACACATTTTTCATCGCGAACAGGTCAAGGATGTGCGCCCTACAGAATGGGGGCTGAGATTCACGCTCGAAGATGGCTCCCAAACGACTAGCATCGTCTGCCACAACACTTGGTCCCGCAAGGAGCCGCGGTGGATGGATGTGGCTCAAGTAGTTACAGGCCGTAGGCCAAGCTTGGAAGATCGCGACAGTCGGTGAGACGCGGTGCAAACAAACGGAACCTGTAAGGCACGTCCGTAGAGACTTCCAGAAGGGGGCAGCCTGGTGCTGGGAGTAGTTTGGCAGATCATGCCCCCTTCTCGCTCCCTGGAGTTTTCTCTTGTCGGCTTTTGAGTTCCCTCCAGGCCTGAGCTGATTGGTAAGCGCACAAGAGCGCCAAGACAAAAGCAATGACGGCTATCAGTGTCTTTAGGGAAGCGTCCCACTCAAAGAGGATTACAGCGGAGCACAGGCCAGTTGCCATTAGTAGGAGGCGGCTGTTCCTAAAGGAGCGCAGCTGAGTGAACGACCACTGGCGCATCTTGTCCCCATCCATGGCTAAAGGTAACAAGCTGAGGGCGCAGCTGAAAGGGAAACAAAGCAAATTTAGGCGACCAACGACCAAGTATCCGTTAGGGGTTCCCCAAGCGTCAATGCAATTCCTCCCGCCCGGGTATCAGTGCGGGCTAGGATCAAAAAATGGAAGCCGAGATAAAGAAGCCCTCGCCACCAGGACGGTGGGAAAAGGCACTAACTCGATCGTACTGGTGGGTTCTCCTCGGTGGCATGTTGATCTCCAGCATTCTCCGTGTACCGCTCGGTTTCTGGCCGTCACTCGCACTCACCGTCGCCGTCATCGTTGCCTTTACACTCGTGGTCGCGCGACTGGCAGCATCGGAGCGGGAGGCTCGTCTCGTCCGGGACGTTGAGCGCGGACTCATCGAATGCGCAATCCGATACTCCAAGGCTCTCCCTGGTTCGCTGAGCAGCAGGTGGGAACAGGGATTCGCCGAGGTGAACAATGGAATTATCAAATTCCGGCCCCTGTTTGGCGAGATGGAATCACCCGCGGGGCATGTGCGAGAGTTCAGCGACTTGTCCTCCTACCGATTGCTCGACCTCCCCCCGAAGAGGCCGGCGGAGCTCAAGCGGTCCTGGAAAATCGCAGCAATTGGCACCGACAAGGGAGACCTGGAAGTAGCCACCGGCGAAGCAGGTCTGAGCCTGCTCGCTGGCCATATCGACCCCAACACTGGTCCTTCCTGAGAACTTCTCTACAAGAACAAGAACAAGAACAACAACAAGAACGCTACGTGGGCTCGTTGAGAACGGAACATTTGGCCGTTTAGCGTCATGCCCCTTGCCCCTAATTACGACTTCTTGGCCGTATTTGGCCAGTCTTGGCGGAGAACCGATATTCCGCCCGGTCAGGGTTCGGCAACGGGAGCAGTTACGACGAGTATGGTGGCTTTATATTTACGCCTCAGCATAGGGCGGTTGGAGTAGGCAGGGTGAATCGCAGTGATGGACCGAGCGCACTTGGACCAAAAGCCTCGAAGTAGGCTCGCGCCCGTCTGGTCAGCGGTACTACTCTTGATGGTTTTCTTGCTCGGACTGGTGTGGCCCACATTCAGGGTTGTTTCGATCGCAATAATCGCCCTGTCAGGTTTGGTCCTGTTTGTGACGGGCACGTACGTCGTCCGTATGGCCGAGGCTCCGGGCGAAGAACGCTCACCGTCTAAAGCCCGTGTGACTGCCGTGGGGAACAAACGTACTGCGGCGGGTCTCGCCTGCCTCATAGGGGCAGCCTTCTTGATTGTTCTCCTTGAGAACCATGGAACCTAGTCCCCGATGTCAGCTTGGAAGGAAAACTTCCAGAGACGTGGGCAGGGCCTAGAGACTCGTCCCGTGGAGGGTTCCCCACGCGGGTGTTGCCGCTCCTACCCGGGGGCGCGTCTGACACTCTGCGGAATGGCTCGATCTGCAAGACTGTGACCCATGATGCAGACGGTGCAAACGACCTCCCACAAAGGGATTACGTCTTTCAGGCTGGACCGCGATGGCCTCTGCACTGGCACGTTGATTTTCGGTGTCGGAATGCGTGATGAGCCGCCCACGCTTGCCGGGATCACCCACCTGCTTGAGCACGTGCTTTTGCGTGTGGTGCAGCCCGTAACGGTCCTGCACGGCGGTACCGTGACCACGGACTCACTCCAGTTCTACGCCGTGGGCAAACCGGATGATGTTGCCGCCTTCCTGAATGCGATCGCGGCCGCCGTATCAACCTTCCAAGAGCTAACTGATGAAGTTATCGCCCTTGAAAAGTCGGTCCTTGAGGCCGAGGACCCGCACAAGTTCAGCAATGTCTCCAGCGGCTTGTTGACCTACCGGTACGGAACCAATGGGGTGGGCGCCGCACAATTCGGGGCACCGGCCACGACCGGTCTGACCAAAGCTGAACTTATCGAATGGGCCTGCCGGTGGCTCGTCGCTGGCAATACCGCCCTCACCTTCACTGGCTCCGTGCCCTCAGCCTTGGACATCAGTCTGCCAGCGGGCGGACCCGTAAGTCATCATCAGGATCCACCGCTCATCACGACTCCGACTCTGATCAAGTCCCGGAAACAGGGCGTCGCGCTGTCTCTTCTGGTGCCGTCCCGGGACGCCGATCTTCTCTGTGAAGCACTGCGCTACGAACTACTGGCCCGGCTCCGTCACGACTTCGGAATCATCTATTCCGTAGAGAACTTCACAACCGCGATCGATAACGAGCAGAGCCAGCTCGACCTCATTCTCGATCCGGTCAGAGAGAACACCGTCCCGGCTTTCAAGGAAAGCATCAACACCCTCCGCGGCATTGTCGATGCCGGGTTCAGTGAGGACGCCGTCCAGTCGGCACGGCACGCCCTGACGGCCGAGTTGGGATGGGACGACTACGTACCCCAGGACTACCTGGACAAATCGGCGATTAACGCCCTGCTCGGACGAAGCACTCGGGACCGGCAGGAACTCCTCGACCGGGCGACAGCAATCAGCTCCACCGAACTCACAACGATCCTGAGAACCAGCATCGGCTCGCTGATCGTCGCCGTCGATGATTCGGTGAAACTTTCCAAGGCGGACGCCGGAAGCCTAGGACTTGCGATGGATCGTTACGAGATCTGGCAGCGGACCAAGGAAGCGAAAAATCGTCAGTCGCCAGTAGAAGGCCAGCATGGAAATACAACATGGCGCCATAAGTCCTCCCCCACCACACTGGTGCTGACCCCAACACACCTTATAAGCCAGAACTCCGGCAAAACGAAGACCATCTCGCTGGCCGACGTGGCCGTCGTCGGAGACCGCAGCTGCGGCTGCATCTCACTGATGGACCAACGAGGCAGAAGCAGCGACCTCAACATGGATGAATGGAAAGCCGGCAAGAAGCTCAGGAAGCAACTGATCGACGCATTTCCGCCCGAGATCATCCGGCCCTTTCCCGAAGAATAGATGCTCGAAAGACGGCCTCGTCACTTGAATCGAAACCCGCCCGTGAAAGCGTTTCTGGCGGGAACTATGGTCTAGACCGAACGACCTGTGTCGTGAAGGGTTCGGCTCCTGGTAAAGCCGACCGTCAGAGAAGCGAAATCCGAAAGATAAGATGCGCGGATGAGGATGTCGTACCCGCACTGGATCCAATTTCAAGGTCAAAAGCTTGGCCTCGTGTGGCAAACGGACGACGAAGCTGGCGATGAAGGCGATACCGACGGTGTTCTCGTCTCTGAGGGCCAGATCGTATGGGCCCGCGTTCAAGAGGACTTTTTGGAGCTGGCCCGGCAACACAACATCACCTTGGAAGCAGGCAACGAGGAACCTCAAAACCTTGACGGGATTGAAGACCTGCTCCAGTTGCCGGCATCAGATGACATCTGCGCGCAGCTGCTAAATGCGTGGAACCTCCTCGGCGACATTGCACGCAGCGTGAATGCATCACTTGATGACCGAGGACCGGAGGCCGACAAGTGCTACGAAAAACTCTTCTACGGCAATAACCTCCCCAGCATCACTCCCCCGGGTGAGCACTACAGCCCGTATCTCGATGACCAGGAGCAGCGCGTTGTTACGGAAATCCTGGACCGTGGCCGGGTGATCTTGGCCAGCCGTCTCGGCCGTCGAGCGACGACGTCTGGAAACTGACACGGCCAAGTGGCCGGTCGGTGCGTTCGTGCAATTGGCTTCGATTGGCCTAGCCCATCGGAACCATTCCGGTTGCCGTTCAGCAAAAGGATTAGTCAGCCTGCTGCGGAGGCCAGGCTCGGCGCCAGGGCATTGACCCCAAGTTAGGCATCCACTGTCGGATGTTGTCATTCCTTCTTTTTGGTCTTTTGCGTCAATATCGTGAAGCTCGCCACAAGCATGACGCTCGTAGCCAGAGTCGGCCAGAACATGTCGCTTGACGTTCCCATCGTCAGCGCGAGGATGCCACCGCAAACAATAGCGGCAATTATCAGACTGCCGACGATCGCCAGAATCTGCTTCTTTCTCACCAAATCCTCCGAGTCGATTGCTAAGACTGTAAACCTCGTCGAGAAATCCCGGTAGAGAGCGGCAGCCTGGTACCAAGGGAAGAGTCTGCCGGAATGGTGCAGGCGCTGGCAGACACACGGGTCGCATAGCAGGCCCATCCGCTGACCTCGGCAGTGCGGGACCTGACTAGGGCGATCCTGACAGCGACCGCTGTGCCCGGGGCAGACGCCCTGCTGGCCGCAGTTGGGGCAGGCCGAGGAAGTTCACTGGATCGGAGACTCGGCATCCTCCGCCTATTTCAAGATTCCCGATGACGTGCCTCGCGCGGTACCGCATCAACAGGTCTTCCCCGTCACGGCACGGTTTGATACGGAAAGCGGCGTCGCTCTGCAGCTGGTCCTGAAGATCCGCGACGGTAAGCTCGAGCACCTCGGCATAGACACGGTCGGCGAACCTGAGGAACCGCTGGAGGAGATCCCCGACCGCTGGCCGTCCCTGGACGAGGTGCAGTATCTCATCGAGGGCCCTGACGGCACCGGCCTGCAGGTTTCTCCAAATCCACCGGCCCAGGCCTAAGGAATCAGCTCCACAACGGATCAGGCAAATCCATCGCCAACAACTAACGCAGGCCGCAAAGTGCCGTGAGGGGTTCCAAGACTGGATACTGCCGGGGGTCGCTCAAGGCGCCAAACGCGGTGCGAAAACGGGCGACGTGCGTCTTCGTTTGGGTTTACCGCCGGCTCTGCGCTCGATAGAGGAGTTAGAAGCGGTGCCATGCACGTCCGTGGCGATAACGGACAGCCGTGCCAGGGAAGCCAGCTGGCCCGAGGTCAATGACGTCCAAGATGCCTTGTTCGGCAGGTGGCACGAAGTCTGGATCTGCCCACTGAGGCGGGCCTGCCCGTTCCGGTCGAGTTATTTCAGTGGCCGGTTCAACAAAAGGCGAAACGGAATCAACATCGTCCGCTTCTCTAAAGACTGGAATTCCAGGGAAGGCGTGCCCGGCAAAGGCCAGCAGCCCCGCACCTGAATAGAAGGTCTCACCTTCGCTATGCGGAACCGCGGAGCTCGCATCCCACAACCAGGTAGCCCTGGCCAGTTTACGGAAGGCGCCATGATCCAGCGCGTTCACGGCGTCAATACCGTGCGCAGGACAGTAATCATCAGTAGGTATTGATCCGATCATCCAGCCGGGATCTTCATCGAGATCGTGACGCTCTGCTTCTTCCCGGCAGATGCACCCAGACGCTTCGCTGTCCCTACGAGTTAGGCCTCCGCCGTAGGATCTCACAAGGTGCGCTGTCCAGACCGGCCCCTCTGTACCAGGTACCTCCCAAACGGTCGCTGCCAACTGCCGATGCGCCCACCAACGCCAAGCGACTTGCGCCGCCCAAAGAACCGTCAGCAATGAAGCCACGCCGGCGACTGAGACCGTCGTCGGAGCAAAGATAGTTTCAGGAGCTACCGTGACTTGACCTCCGCCGTTGGCTAACTGCACCAGGAATGTCGCCCACAACAGAAGGGCGACAACTGCCAGAACCACCACGACCCCACGACCACGGGCCAAGGCGCCGTGCTCGGCCCCCAGTGCTTTGGATCCAACATGCACCCTGCTGCCGTCCCGGAGTCGATCGGCCAGCGATCGAACCTTTCGGAGTTGCCTGAGCGACGCCCTGACTTCCCTACCTGCCAACAGCAATCCCGTTAGGGCACCTACCGCCCATACTGGAGTGGAACTCGACCCACCTGCGGCGTGGACCAGCCAACACGCTGTGAAGATCACCGGCGACGCGAAGGCTGCTCGTCTGCCCAAAGCCCAGCCGAAGGCCGCGAAGTAAACAGCTGCAAGGGTCGCGCCGATGACAGCGACTTCCAGAGGCGCCAGGGCTACCTCCGGACTCGGCGCCGGGGCAGCTTCCCAGCCTTGGTCAGCCACGAAGGCCCCGGCCACCGTGCCAACACCTGCCAGCCAGACAGTTAACGTCACCCGGATCCCGGAACCACGACTTGGCAAAGCAGCCCAATCCGACTTGCTCGGCCTGAGAAGCTCACGAACATTACTCATGGCATTTATCCTGCCTGAATACCCACCCCTTGATTGACGGCTCACTGCTCATCTAACTTGCCGCCAGGGCTGCGCTACGAATTCACTGCCTAATGGCTCTGCGATCCACAAACAATTTGGACTAGACCAAGGAACCTATGTCAATGGCCAGTAGTTTGTGCCCACGGGCGGCCAGTTAATGTGCCCGCTGGTGGCCAGTAAAACTGCCCGGTGATGGCCAACAGATCTGCCCACTGAAGGTTTCGGCGGGGTTGGCCATCGTGGGGTCGTGTCAGTTCAGTTGGGTGACTCCTTTTCCCGCGAGGGCCTGGGTGAGGCGGATGGAATCGCCGCTGGTCTGGCAGACATGGGCGTGGTGCAGCAGCCGGTCCACGGTGGCGGTGGCCAGGGTTTTGGGCATGAGCTCGTCAAAGCCTGCCGGGTGAAGGTTCGATGAGATCGCGACGGAGCGCTTTTCGTAGGCTGCGTCCACGACCCGGTAGAGGCCTTCGGCGGCGTCGGTGGCCACCGGCAGGAGCCCGATGTCATCGATCACGACGAGTTCGGCGCGTAGGATTCTGGCGACGGCCCGGGTGACGCTGTCGTCGGTGCGGTGGGCCCGGATCAGGGCGCCGAGGTCCTCGAGCCTGAACCAGGCCACGCGCATGCCGGCTTCGACGGCTTGCTGGCCGAGGGCTTCGAGGAAGAATGTTTTCCCCGTGCCGGACGGTCCGCAGACGACCAGGTTCTCCCGCCGGCCGATCCATTCCAGGGTGCGCAGGGCCTGCTGGGTCGGCGCGGGGATCGAGGAGACGGCGGGGTCCCAGGCGTCGAAGGTTTTCCCCGTGGGGAAGCCTGCTGCCTTGCGCCGGGTGGCGAGCATGGACCGGGCCCGGCCGGCTGTTTCCTCGGTGAACAGTGCCTTGATGATCTCTGCCGGTTCCCAGCGCTGGGCGCGTGCGGTCGCAATCAGCTCCGGGGCCAAAGCCCGGGCGTGGGGCATTTTGAGCTGCCGCATCAGTGCTTCGAGTTCGGCCGGCAGGGGCGGGGCGGTCGTGTTCGTGGTGCTGACAGGGCTCATCGGTTCTGCTCCTTCACAGGGGCGGGTTCAGTGCCCAGGCCGGCCCATGCACTGGTGCCCTGGGTCAGGGACCGGGTCTCGTCCGCGGCGTGGGTAGTGGTGCGTCGGATGTTGGCGTTCAGGATCGAGGCCAGATCGCCGTGAGCGAAGCGGCCATGAAGCGCGGCGTCACCCAGGGCCCGGTCCACCGCCTCGGCGCCGGCGATTTTGGCCAGCGTCACGGCCTCAGCCATTTTCACGTTCATCCGGGCCGTCCCGGTCCCGGCGGCTTCCACGAGCCAGGTCCTCGCGCCCTCGCCGATGGCAAGGAACTCGGCCTCACCGGCGTTGCGGGCCTTCACTGCGTAGTCGCCCGGGATCCTGGTCCTGGTTCCGGGAAAGTGCTCTTCGATGATCGCGGGGCTGCCGGGCCTGGCCCGGTGATGACGGGCGACCTCGACCGGACCGGCGGAGCCGTGGTGGACGATGATGACCTGTTCATCGGGCCCGGTGCCGTGGGAGCGGACGAACACCCTCGCGCCGAGCAGATGCGCGGGCACGGAGTACTGGGCGTTCTCGAAGGTGACCATCGGGGTGTTCTCCGGGACGGTGCGGGCCACTCCGAACGCGACCGTGTGCGCGGTCTCCGGGATCCGGTGCAGCCGGAGCTGTTCCTCTGCCAGCACCGCTGCCGGTTTGCGCCGGATGGTGCGGTGCTCCCGGTTGTTCACCTCGTCCATGAATGCCTCGCAGGCCGCCTCGAGAGCGGTGAAGGAACCGTAGTCCGCCCGCAGGTTGGTCTCTTTTGGGACGATATCGGCCTTGGCTAGCTTCACGGACGCTTCGACCCCGCCCTTGGTGGCGGGGTCCGCCGGCTGGCAGGTCAGCACTGTGACCCCGTAGTGGCGGGCGAAGTCCAGGGTTTGCTGGTTCCGCACCGGCACCCCGGCCACGTGGGCCGTGGTCACAGTTTTCTCGTTGTCCGTGAGGACATAGGTCGGTGCCCCGCCCAGGATCCGGAAGCAGCGGTCCAGAGCGGCGAACACGCTCGGCGCGGTCCGGTCCCGCAACGGGATCACGATCCTGAACCTCGAGAACGCCAGCCAGGCCACGAACAGGATGGTCTTCACCCCGCCGATCCGTGGTCCGTCGCCGAAGTCGTACTGCAGCCACATCCCGGGCTCGGTGATCCACGGTCGGTGAACGCGGGTGTGTCCCAGCCGCCACGCGGCCTTGACCTGCGCGATCGCCCGGCGGGTGGATCGCTCGGACCCCGCGTAACCCATGGCGAGGAGCTTCGCGTGGGCTTTATCGGCACGGATCCGTCCTTTGGACGCCTCGACCCATTCCTCGATCTTGGGCAGGTAAGTGTCCGTGACCCGGGGCCTGGGCGCGGGTTCGGCGATCGGCCGGCCGGCGTCCCGTGCCGCTACATGCCTGGCTACAGTGTGGTGCGAACAGCCCGTGAGCTCGGCCGTGGCGCGCAACGATCCGGTCAGATCGTAGGCAGCAAGAATTTCCATGATTTCTCCGTCATGCTTCATACAGGGCCTCTTCCTGGGACGACATTTGGTGCGACTAGACACCGTCATCAAATCCCGGGGAGAGGCCCCCACCGCTTAAGACGCGGCAGGTTCAGTAAGGAAGTGGGCAGATCTCATGGCCACCAACGGGCAGTTCTACTGGCCGTCAGTGGGCATTTCCGTGGCCGCCTACGGGCAGTTTTTCATGGCCGCTAACA
>NZ_QLNP01000062.1 GCF_003261175.1 Arthrobacter globiformis
CAATTTAATAAAAAATCGGTATCAACAAACTTGGCACACTATTGAGTTCTCAAACAACAGACACACCCGGCACCACCCAAACCAACGTTCAGGATCGCTCCGGAGCAACTTTTCAAACTTACCCGCCCTGCCGAAGCTTTGCAAATCGGCGTTTCCGCGATTTTCGCTTGCAGGGAGGTCCCCGCCCGTCCGCGGCACACTGTTGAGTGCGCCATTTTTCAGGCTGTTAGAAAGGGGGTCGGTCGCTATTTTTCCGCTTCATCGGCGGCGACTCGAAAGACTTTACACGGCCGCCGGGGCACGTGCAAATCGACGCCAGGACGGCACGCATCAGGCGCTGGGACGCACGCATACAAGCACAGAGCCGCAGCGCGCCGGCGCTTTCAGGGACTCGGACGGAGCGCCGGGGACGCCGTACCCGCCAGTAGGAGTTTCCCTGGAGATTGGTCTGCGCGTTACTCGCTCAACTAGACAGAACAGTCTGTCTCGCATAGGTTTCAGATAGATCGCTGGCCCCATGGGCGGAGATCCGTTTATCGCTGAAGCAGAAACGGCGGATCAATGTGCATGTCCTAGAGGAGCCAAAAATGGATGCCACCCAGTTTGACCAATTTATCGCCGAGGCACTCACCACTGAGCGGGAAACGGACACAGTCTTCGGGCCCGACGAACTCTATGGCCTCTACACCAGCTGGTGCCTCATCCACCAGTTGCAGCCGGCCGCCCCCGACTCCCTGTTCACAGCGCTTAGGGAGCGCGGCATCGATCCGGAGAACTGCGAATTGGCCATGACTGGTCCCGCAGCCGCGGACTACATACTGGCAAGCGCCCCCAGCCTCATTTAGGCCGGACCACAGAAAGAGCCGATGCAAATCGGCTCTTTCTGTGTATCCAAAAACTATGTATCCGGCGCACACTGCTGTCGCAGCGCTTCAACGCACGAATATCGCCGGCCCCGGGGCCAGGCGGGAAATCAAGGTACCTCATGGCCGTACAACCCGGCATTGCAGAAGGCGCAGTCATCGGCGAAAGGTACCGGGTGGTGGAACAGATCGGTTCCGGAGCCATGGCCAATGTGTACCGGGCCGTCGACCTGTCCCTTGAGCGCGAAGTAGCGCTCAAGGTCATCAACAAAAGCAACACCGCCCATGAAACAGCACGTGACGAGGACGCCGAAGTCAAAGTCCTGGCGACCCTGAACCACCACAGCCTCATCACGCTCCTTGACGCCGGCGTGGACAGGGAAGAGCCCGGCCGCACCCGCATCTACCTGGTCATGGAACTGGTGGAAGGCCCGGATCTCAAGCGCCGCCTGGCCGAAGGACCGCTCTCTGCCCGGCACACGGCTGAAATTGGCTACGACGTGGCAGACGCCCTCGCGTACATCCATGAAAGCGGCGTGGTCCACCGGGACGTCAAGCCCGGCAACATCCTGGTCTTCGACTACCAGCACGACACCGCCCGCATGCACGCCAAGCTGACGGATTTTGGCATCGCGCTGATGGCTGACGCGCCGGACCTGAACGACGGCGGATTCCTCGGCACCGCTGGTTACCTCAGCCCGGAGCAGGCGAAGGCCGAGCCCGTTGGCCCACCCAGCGATGTTTACTCCCTGGGCCTGGTGCTGCTCGAGAGCCTGACAGGGCAGCAGGCGTTTCCCGGCGACCCGTTGCAGAGCGCCCTTGCCCGCCTGATTGACGACCCCCATATCCCGGAGGACATGGAGCCTGAGTGGCGGCTCCTCCTGGCGGCCATGACGGCACGTAATCCGGAGGACAGGCCGTCCACCACCGAGGTGAGCCAAGCCCTGTATGAGCTTTCTTTGAGCAGCCGCGGAAAGCACAAGGTGGACGCCACCGTCGTCCCCGCCGACGAGGAAGCCAGGATGCAGGCCGTGCACAGCTACGGTATCCTCGACACTCCCCCGGACGGCGCCTTCGACACAGTCACCGCGCTGGCTGCCAGGCTGTTCTCGGTGCCGGTGGCCATCGTGTCGATCGTGGATCAAGACCGGATCTGGTTCAAGTCCCACCACGGCCTGGACGTGGAGCAGATCAGCAGGGATCCGGGCCTGTGCGCGTCGGCGATCCTGCAGGACGATCTGTGGGTGGTGGAGAATGCACCGGAGGACCCCCGGACGCTGCTCAATCCGCTGGTCGCTGGGGAGTTCGGCCTGAAGTTCTACGCCGGCGCTCCCCTCAGGACCCGGAACGGCTACAACTTGGGCACCCTCTGCATCCTGGACTTCGAACCCCGCGCCATGACCGAGGAGGACCGTGCAAACCTGCGGGACCTGGCCGCGGTGGTCATGACCGACCTAGAGCTGCGGCTTGAGGCGGCCGCAGGGCTGCCCGCACAGCTGGATACCGGCGCCGTCCATTAGGGGCACCAACAGCGCCGCCCGGGCGGCCTATGTGAGGACATGCGCCTTGTCGATGGCGGTCCCAAGCTTTCCCTAAGCTCCAGCCACAACCATGGGGGCAGTCTGAAAGCGCAATTGGGGGCGACCATGGACTTGCACTTCAGCTTAACCTCCGTCCCCAGCAACCTGGGAGGTCGGGCGTGGCTATTCTTGACATTCACATCAATGACGGATTCGTTCCCATGGTGGACGGGTCGCTGGTCTACCACCGAGGCTTCGGGGATCGCCGCACCGCACTGAACGAGCCGAACCCGGCGTTGGCAATAAGCCCGAGAGTCATCACCGCGAACGGAAGGGTGGTGGTCAGCCGGACTTATCCGCTGGGCGCTCCGGTGCCGCCGCATGGGAGGCCCTCGCCGCTCCGGCCGGACCCGGCATTCCCCCGGCAGTTCCTTGCCCGGCAGGGCTACTGGGCCAGCTTCTTTCCGCCCCGGACGTTGATAGCGGAGAGCGGCAGCACCATCGAGATCATGCTGCACAACAACCTCGCACAGCCACATGAGATGCGGTTCCACCGTGCCGGGGCCGGCGGGGCCGACGTCGGATCCGGACCGGTCGCGCCGGGGAAATCGAAGCTGCTGCGGTTTCCGGCGCCTTTGCCCGGGACCTACCTGTACACCGATCCGGGCAACCAGCCTGTGGAACGGACCCTCGGCCTGTACGGAGCCCTGGTGGTGATCGATCCCCGCAACGCGTGGCGGCTTGCCCCGGGCAAGGCGGAGTTCGAACGCCAGTGGCTGTGGCTGTGCCACGACGTCGACTCCAACTGGGCCCGGATCGCCTCGAAGGGGCAGAGGGTCGACCCAGTTGCCACCCCGGCGGTGCCCGACTACTTCACCATCAACGGCTACTCAGGATTCCAGTCGCTGGCACTCACCACCGACACGGAATTCAACAGCAGGCGGAAAGAGGACACCCTGCCCTCCGGCCACCCCCGGGAGACAGACGTGCGCAACTTCAGCGCCAACCCATCGGCCGGGGCCATCCGCACCGGCCACCTCATGCGGATGCTCAACGCCGGCATCGCGGACCACCAGCTGCACTACCACGGCAACCATGTATGGACCGTCCGCGCCAACGGCATCGACTTCCCCCGGTCCAACGGGCGGGTGTCGCCCCAGGGCGACGTGGTTCTCCAGCAGTGGGAGGACACCATCCAGCTGCAGCCACTTGAACGGAAGGAGGCAATGCTTCCGGTCCGGAGGCCGCCGGAGGTGATCGACCAGGTATGGAACGCGCGAACGGAGGACTGGACGTACCCCATGCACTGCCACGCAGAACCGTCACAGACGGCACGCGGCGGACTGTACCCCGGCGGCCTCCTGGCCGACTGGGTGCTTGCGGCTCAGCCTGTGCCGGATCAGGGGACGCCCCCGACCGCTGCCGGTTCGCACCACACGTTCCGGAGCCAGGTGGACTTCGCTTCGGACCAGCCCCACGAAGGCAGCCCGGAGACGGAATTTCCGCTGAGGCCTGGCGTCTCCCTGGAGCTGGACTTCTTCAACAGAAAGTTCGAGTTCCCTGACGGGTCCGAGCACGAAATGTGGAGCTTTGAAGGCAACGACTTCGGCCGCCAGATCCCCGGAACAACCGTCCGGATGCAGGAGGGCCAGCTGTTCCAGTCCACCATCAAGCCCAGCAAGCGGGTCCACACCGTCCACTGGCACGGCATTGAGCCAGACCCGCGCAACGACGGCGTGGGCCACACCTCATTCGAGGTCACAGGGCACTACACCTACCAGTGGCGGCCGGACGTCGCCGAAGCGGGCAATCCCAACCGCGGCTCGGCGGGCACCTACTTCTACCACTGCCACGTCAACACGCCGCTGCACGTCCAGATGGGCATGTTCGGGGCAATCGTCGTCGACCCAGCGCCCAATCCCGCTAAGCCGGCGCCTGCCGGTACTCGCCGTCATTCATTTGAGGGCCAGCTGTACGACATCGCCACGGAAACCATGATCGCGCCCTACTCAATCGATCCGCGGTGGCACGAACTGAACCATGCCGCGGGGCTCAACGGCGAGGACGCGGGGCTGAACCGCTTCGAGCCGAGGCACTTCTTCCTCCTGGGCGGCAACATCCCCAACCGGCCAAGGGGCGACGACATCGTCTGGGCCATCTCCCAGATGCGCGCCAACGTCGTGCGGAACGGCAAGTACCCGACGCTGGTGCGCATGGTGAACGTCGACTACTTCCCCACCCTGACACGGATCACGGACGCGGCCGGCAGGCCCGCCAAGATCGCCGAACTGGTCGCCCACGACGGCCGGCCCTTCTGGACCACCCCCAGCCCCACAGGCCCGGCCGTACAACCTTCCGTAGCCGGCCAGCCGCTCCTGACCAACATCATCAAGTCCGGCGCCGCCGAGAAGTTCGACTTCCTGCTGCGTCCTCCTGCTGCCGGGAAGTACACCATCAGCATCGATTTCCTGCACTGGATCACATCGGAGGTTCTCGCTACCAGGACTGTCACGGTCACGGCTGCCTGACCGGTCCGTTCGGACCGGCCGTTAAAGCTCGACGGCGGGTGGACGCCAGCGTCGCCGGCCACCCGTCGTCGGGGTCACCAGCTAGCCGCCCACGTGGTGGATGGTGAAGGCGGAGAGGAAGCCCACTGCGGCCACCAGGCCGGTGAGGTTGTGGTGCTCCTCGAAGGCCTCGGGGATCATCGTGTCCGCGAGCATGGCGAGGATTCCGCCCGCGGCGACGGCGGTGATGAAGGCGACCATGCTGTCGGGCGCGGTCTCGAGCGCCGCGTAACCGATCAGCGACGCGAGCCCGCACAGCAGGGCAATGCCGCCCCATACGCCGAAGACGTACTTGGCGCTGCGGCCCGCCTTCTTCATGCCTGCCGTGCTGGACAGCCCTTCTGGGACGTTCGAGATGAAGACGGCGGCGAGCATAGCCGGGCTCACGGTACCTGCCGTGATGAGGCCCAGGCCGAGGACCACCGATTCCGGAATGCCGTCCAGGAGTGCCCCGACGGCGATGGCCGTGCCGCTGCCCGGGTCGTCCTTCTCGGAAGGCTGCTGGTCCTTGGAGCGTTTCCGGTGCTTGGCCCCGGAGCGGGCCAGCAGCGCGTTGGCGCTGACATAGACCACCGCGCCGGCGAGGAAGCCGAGGACCGTGGGCCAGAGTCCCCCGCCCTGCACAGCCTCGTCCACGAGTTCGAACGCCAGCGCGGAGATGAGCACGCCGGCGCCGAATGCCATGATCGAGGAGACAAGCTTGGCGGGGATGTTCCATTTCCAGGACAGTCCCGAGCCGAGGACCAGCGCTCCGCCGGCCAGAGTTCCCCAAAACAGCGCCTGGGCCCACATGGGCATGGATGTCCGCCTTCCCCGGCCGTGAGGCCTCGATGAGCTTCGTTGGCTGTGGAGACGGCCTTGTTCAGGTACGCCCGCCCCGGTCCACGAGCATTCTCGCAGACGCGAAGTGCGAACCCGTGGCGGCAGGCCGGAGAAGGGGCAGGTCAGTTAGCGGCGGTCAGTTGCCGGGCCGGAGCCGGTGCCAGCCGCGGGTGATGCTTGCCCAGATCGCCCACATGGCGGCCGCGGCTGCGGCGAGTGTCAGTGCAGCTGTGACGGCCTGGCCAGCGGCGACGTACCGGATGGTGAGTCCTGTGAGGTAGGCGAGCCCGACGGCGGCCGCCACGCCCAGCGCGAACAGGACCAGCCCCGCTGCGGCGCGGAATGCGCGCTTCGCGGCCCTCGGTTTGCCGGTGGCGCTCGGCTCAATGCGGTCAAAGTCGGGGCACTCAATGTCAGAGCGCTCAAAGTTGAGGCGCTCAAAGTCGGGGAGCTCAGGCTCGGTCCGGCTCAGCTGCAGCAGGTCTGCGCTGCCGGTTTCAGCAGTGCCGCCGTTGTCGGCAATCAGGTGCGGGCCGCCGTCGGGCGTTTCAGTTTCCGGGTCAGAGTCGGTGCGGACGCGCCGGCCACGGCGGCGCTTGCCGATCGCCGTCGTCGGCCCCTCCCAGACCTCGGCCAGAGTGGTGAAGCCGCGGCGGGCAGCGATGGCGAGGACGATCCGGGCGCAGGCCAGTGCGTGTGCCCGCGGCTCGTGACGCTCAACGGGCGGAAGGTCCAGCGCGGCCAGCACGTCGCTGAGGCGGTGCCGCGGCAGGGCCAGGTGATCTTCCGCGAGGTGCAGCGCGCAGTAGAAGTCCTTGGCCGGCAGGTCCAGATTCTGGTGCTCGGTGGTTTTGCGCATCACGGAGGCGGCGTAGGCGGCATCGAAAGCCACGATCGGATCCTCGGAGACGAACTGCAGAATGCCCTCGAGGGACATCTCCCAGTCGGCGGCGTCTTGGACGTCCGGTTCGGCGATGCCGTGGAGCTCCACGTGGACGGGATCAAAGTCATCGATGCCGGGCGGCGGCTTGATGAGCCACGACGCCGTGTCCACGATGTGCCCGTCCCGAACCTTCACCAGGCCGACGGCGCATGCAGAGCCGCGGTGGCTGTTGGCCGTCTCGAAGTCGATGGCCGTAAAACTGATTCCTGACATCCTTGCCTCCCCAGGGCATTGCACGGGAGGCCCCAAGCGCCGTTGCTTGTGACCTCCCGCACATGACTTCGTTATTCTTGCAGAGGGGATGCCGGATTACGTTCCCTGCTGAAAATGTGACGTGCATCATTCGGCCAATGAAAAGACAGTTGACACCTTCACCGGGCGGGAGTACCACGGCCTTGGGCGGTCCAATCCTGGGCCGCCTCAGGTGATTCCGCAAGTATTAGGAGTACATCATGCCTGTCGCCGTCATCCTGGACATTCCCGGAGCAACGCTTGAGCAGTACGACCAAGTCATCGAAAAAATGGGCTTCACAAAGGGCGGGCCAGGCGCCCCGGGCGGCCTGACTCACTGGGTGGCCGCCACGGAAAGTGGCATCCGCGTAGTGGACACCTGGCAGAGCCGGGAGGCCTTCGAGGCGTTCACCCGGGAGAAAACCGAGCCGTTCATGGCTGAGGTGGGCATGAAGGAGAAGCCGGAAATCAGCTTCTTCGAGGTCCACAATTTCCTGACCGCAGGGCCGGAATCCTAGTCGTAATCCATCGCTTCAAAGGAGAAGCATCATGGCCGTTTCACTAGTCCTTCACCGTGTTGCCGACTACGACGCATGGCGCGAGGTCTACGATTCCGTCGCCGACATGCAGAATGACGGCGGAGTCACCCAGCAGTCGGTCCACCGTATGGCTGATGATCCGGACAATGTCCTGGTCATCCACCACTTCGACACTGTGGAGACGGCAAGGGCATTCTTTGCCCGCCCGGACTTGAAGGACGCGATGCAGCGCGCCGGTGTCCAGGGCGAACCGCGGATCGAGTACTTCGAGTAGCGCCGTTCCGGGGTATCAGGAAACCCCGACGGCGGGTGGCCGGCTACGTTAGCCGGCCACCCGCCGTCGTGATGGTTGAGCTTGGGCCCACGCCGGCAGGGCTCCCTGGCCCGAGCTTGCGAGGTTAGGGTGCGGGCAGGACTAGCGCCCCGGGTTCGGATCCACACCCTCGGTGGTCCCCAATCCGCCGTCGTTCTCCTCACCGGCAGCGCCCTGGCCGTCGAACGTCAGAGTTGCCGCCTGCGTGACCGGCTCATCGTCCAGCGGCTGGTCCTTGTGTCGGGCTTCCTGAAGGTGCTGTTCCAGTTTCTCTTCCGCATCCCGCCGGCGCTGGCCAACGGTGCGCATCTGCTGGGTGGTGGGTGCCGCATGCGCGTGCAGGTGCGGCCCATGATCCGGAAAAAACTCGCTCATAGTTGAATCGTCCCACCGGACGGGCCGGGTGACTACCATCTGAACCACCGGGCCGCTGGCGAGAAAATTCCGCCGTTGCTGGCCGCAGGGCCGCCTGCCGTTCTGGACAAATCCCGCTTCCGACGGCGAACGAAAGGACAAGAGGTAGCACTGGCAATCAGCGAAGGCGGAGCGCTGGGCTCATTCGAAACCACGGTGCTCCGGACGGTCGAGGAAACGATGGACGCAATGCGGCAGGCCGGGCAGATCAAGGACCAGCCTTCCGGCACCTCAGGGCAGCCCGAGGTTACCGTCCACTGAACCGGGCGCCGCCGTCGGAGCGGGCCTAGCGCTCCGGGTTCAGGTCCTTGCGGAAGAGCACCGTGCCATTCGCGTTGCGGAGGGTAACGGAAAAGACGTCGTCCGCGCCGAGATCCACGTGGCCGAAGTACTGGCTTTCGCCGCTGCGCGGGGACTCGCCCGCGTAGGCGCCCGCCCGGGAGAACACCACTTCCGGGCCGAAGGTGCCGTCCATGTGGTTGGGGCCGAAACTGCCGGCGTTGATGGGACCGCCGACGAACTCCCAGAAGGGGTCGAAGTCCTGGAAGGCGGCGCGCTCGGGCGAGTAGTGGTGGGCGGCGCAGTAGTGCACGTCCGCGGTGAGCCAGACGACGTTTTTAACCCGGTTGCGCTTGAACGCGGACAGCACCCGCGCGATCTCGAGTTCCTTGCCCAAGGGGGCACCGGCGTCGCGGTTTGAAAGGGATTCCTGCGCGGTGGGGCCGTCCGGGACGATGATGCCGAGCGGCAGGTCCGCGGAAATCACCTTCCACGTTGCCTTGGACTTGCTGACCTCGCGGATGAGCCAGTCGGCCTGCTCCTGGCCAAGGATGTGGGTGAGGTTCGTTTCCTTGCCGTCCGTGTTGGGGTCCTTGAAGGTCCGCATGTCCAGGCAGAAGACGTCCAGCTGCGGGCCGCGGGTGATCTTGCGGTAGATACGCGCCGGTTCGAAGCCGGTGCTCCCGTCACTGAGCTGGGCGATGGGCTGATATTCCTGCCATGCCTGGCGGCCGCGGGCGGCGAGGACGTCCACGCGGCGCTCGGTGTAGCGGGCGTCGGTGAGGATCTGCCCGGGGTACCAGTTGTTGTGGGTCTCGTGGTCGTCCCACTGCGCGATGACCGGGACCTGGGCGTAGAGGGCTCGGATGTTCTTGTCCATCATGTTGTAGCGGTGCCGGCCGCGGTACTCCTCAAGGGTTTCGGCCACCTTGGAGACCTCTTCCGTGACGAGGTTGCGCCAGATCTGTCCGTCGGGCTCGGTGACCTGGGCGGCGATGGGGCCGTCAGCGTAGATGGTGTCGCCTGAGTGGATGAAGAAGTCCGGCCTGGTGGCGAGCATGGCGGCGTACCCGCGCATGCCGCCGATGTCCTCGTTGATGCCCCACCCCTGGCCGGCCGTGTCGCCGGTCCAGACGAAGCTCTGGCCGCGCTTCGTTCCACCGCTGCGGGACCAGGGACTGTTGGCCTTAGAGCCCGGCGGAGTGCTGAATGAGCCGCGGGCGGTCTCGCCCGCGTTGCCGTCCGGGTCCTCGAAGTGCATGGTGAGCGCGAAGCGGGTGCCCGACGGCAGGTCACGTGCGTGGATCTTCGAGGTGAAGTCGGTGGCATCGCTGGCAGTGGTGCCGCGCAGCACGCGGCTGAAGGCGCGGCTCCCGCGGAGCGCGGACCCGTCCGCATCCACGGCCAGCAGGTTTGCCACCAGCCGGCCTACGCCTGACGCGCGGGACCACAGGACGCCCGAGTTGGTGGTGACGTCTCCGGTGGAAATGCCGGACGGCAGGGTCAGGCGGTTGCGAACCAGGGGCACCGCGGCAGGACGGGCGGCGTGCGCCGGGACCACCAGCGAAGGGGCGACGGCGGCGGCACCGGCAGCGGCGATGGCACCTTTGAGGACGTTACGGCGGGAAGGAGCAGTCATGAGGCCCATGCTTGACGGGCCGGGTTACAGGCTAGCGACGGCGGGGTGAACCCCACTGAGAGCGGCGGTGACGGAGTGCCGCAGGACTAAGCCTGCCACCCGCCGTCGTTCGTCAGTGAACAGCAGCTCAGCGGGACGGGACCTCGTCCACGAACGCCACCGGCGCTACGGCTTGCTGGTAGAGCTTGAGGGCGTCGGCCACGGCCAGGTTGCCGAAGGTCAGGGACAGCTGTAGCCCGTCGAGCTGGGCGTTGGCGCTCTCGGCCGCACTGACCTTCTCGCCCAGAGCCCGGGAGTTCGCGAAGTTCGTGGCCAGCGCGGCGGCGACCGAGAGAATCACTGCCGCCAGACAGAGGAACCGCCAAACAACGGAGTCGTCGCCCAGGGAAAAGATCCCCTGGATCGACTCGGTAAATCCCGTTCCACCCACTGCGGGGCCGGCCGTGAGCATGGCTGCCAGGGCGCTGCCCACGATGCTGATGTTGGAGAGCCTGTTCCGTCGCGGCCGTTCCCGTCCGAGGTAGGAGCGGATGGCCTGCTGCTTCTGGTCTATGCGGTTGGACAGCCGTTGACGCGTATCCGCGGATTCGTCCATGGTCTGGCTACAGCCTTTCTCCCCCCGTCGACGTTTTGGATCAGGATCCCACCGCAGTCACATCGGGTCCAGACTCGGCGGCTCCGGCCCACGCCGGGGACGCCGAACAGCCAAGCTTCAACCAGAGTTGCGCCGCAGTCTCAGAAAGGCCGCGGCCATAGAAGGGATGGATCGGGAGAACGGGCGGTTTATTCGACGACCGCGACTGCTGCGTGGCTGCCGCCGGTGCCCGTCAGCGTGAAGGTACCTCGTCCACGAATGAGACGTGGGAGGCGTATTGCTTGTACAGCATCGCTGCCTCGTCGATGGCGATGTGGCCGAACCCCAGAGACAGCTGCAGCCCTTCCAACTGCGCGATTGCCGTCTCCGCTGCGGTGACTTTTTCGGCCATGGCCTGGGAATTGGCGACATTTGTGGCGAGCCCCGCCCCGACGGACAGAATCACCGCTCCCAGGCAAAGGACCCGCCACACCACGGACGCGTCGTCCAGGGAAAACATACCTTGGACCGAGGCCGTAAAGCCTGTGCCCCCGAAGGCTGGACCGGCTGTGAGCACGGCCGCCAGCACACTCCCGACCACGCTGAATTCCGTCAGCTTGTGCCGGCGCGGCCGCAGCCGTTCCAGGTAGGAGTGGAGTGCGGACTGTTTCTCTTCGATGCGGTCGGACAGCCGTTGGCGCGTCTCCGGCGAGTCGTCCATGGCGGTATCAACCTCCCTCTCCGACGGTACTTGCAGTCAGGATCCCACCGGCCGGGGTGCCGGTCCAGAGTCGAGATGTTGAGGCAGCTCTGCTCCGCCCAAACCAGGCGCCGGACCAAGCGAGACAGGTCTGTCTCCCTGTCGGGCGCAGGCAGGCTTGTGTAGCTTAATCCCACGGGACTGCAATGGGGCAGACCGCGAGGCTGGGGCACGGGATGAGAGGCGACGACTATGGCAAAGACGACCGGAGCGGCACCAAAGCTGGCCAGGGCATTGGCCGTCGTCCTCGGCACCGGGGCGTTAGGCACGGGAGAATCGGACGCCGACCAGATACCGGTCCGGCTACGGGCCTGGGATGGCTCGGAAGCCGGTCCCCCTGATGCGCCCCTGATTGAGTTCACGTCCCGCCGGGCGCTGCGGCGGATCCTCTGGTCTCCGGGGCAACTCGGGCTGAGCCGGGCGTACGTCGCCGGCGAAATCACGGCACACGGCGACATCTTCGAGGCGTTCGCGGCGCTGAGTTCCGCCGGCAAGTTCGCCGAACCAGGCCCGTTCAGGCCGCCGGCGCCGCGGGAACTCTGGACGCTGCTGAAAACCGGCATCCGGCTCGGGGCGCTGGGCCCCAACCCCGCTCCCCCGCCGGAGGAAGCGAAGGTGGAAAAGCACGGCCGCAGGCACTCGAAGACGCGGGATGCCGCCGCGATCTCACACCACTACGACGTCGGCAACGACTTCTACCGGCTGGTCCTGGGCCCGTCAATGGTGTATTCCTGCGCCGTCTGGTCCGATGAAAGCAAGAGCCTGGAAGAAGCCCAGGAGGAGAAGCTCGATCTGGTCTGCCGCAAGCTGAGCCTGCAGCCGGGCCAGCGCCTGCTGGACGTCGGCTGCGGCTGGGGCAGCTTCGCCCTGCACGCCGCCGAGCGGTACGGCGTCACCGTTGTTGGAATCACCATCTCCACCGAACAGGCCGAGCTGGTCCGCAAACGGGTCGCCGAAGCCGGGCTTACGGATCGAGTGGAGATCCGCGTCCAGGACTACCGCGACATCGACGACGGCCCGTACGACGCGATCAGCTCCATCGGCATGTCCGAGCACGTCGGCCGCGAGCAACTGGATCGCTACGTCTCGCAACTCCATAGCCTGCTCCGCCCGGGCGGCCGCATGCTCAACCACGCCATCTCCTGGAACGCCGGGCCCACGGAAGACGATCCCGATTCCTTCATCCCCCGCTACGTCTTCCCCGACGGCCAGATGCTCAGCCTCTCGGAGGTGATGACGGCGCTGGAGGGCGGCGGCTTCGAAGTGCTCGATGTCGAGGCCCTCCGCCGGCACTACGCCCTGACGCTGCGCGCATGGGTCAAAAACCTGGAGGAGAACTGGGACGAGGCCGTGCGGCTCACAACGGACGGCCGCGCCCGCATCTGGCGGCTATACATGGCGGCCAGCGCGCTCGGCTTCGAAGACGGCCTGACCGGTGTGAACCAGGTGCTGGTGCAGAAGCGGGGCGGCCAGGAACCGCCCCTGCGGCTGAGGGAATGGACTGCTGGTTAAGCCTGCCGAAACCAAGAAACCCACATAAGGAGCAAGGACAATGGCTAACATTCTGATGGTCGTCTCGGCGGCCGATTCGCTGACCATGAAGGATGGCAGCCAGCACCCCACCGGATTCTGGGCCGAGGAGCTGGTGGTGGCACACCGGACCCTGCAGCAAGCCGGACACAACGTGGACTTCGCCACCCCCGGCGGCGTCAAGCCCACCGTGGACAAGCTCAGCCTGCAGGCGGACACGGTGGGCAGCGAGGAGCGGGCGGAGGACTTCCGCACCTATCTGGAGATGATCGACGTCGACCTCTTCGCACCGCTGGTGCTGGCCGACGTCGACATGTCCGGGTACGACGCCGTCGTGCTGCCGGGCGGCCACGGCCCCATGGCGGACCTCTTCCAGGACAAGGATCTCGGCCGGATCCTCGTGGAGGCCGACGGCGTCGGCAAGATCATCGCCCCCTTCTGCCACGGGCCGGCGGGCCTGCTCAGCGCCACGGCCGACGACGGCGCTTTCGCCTTCGCGGGCCGCAAAGTCACGGTGTTCGCCAACTCGGAGGAACTGGGCGGCGGCACCGGTGAAAACACGCCGTGGTTCGTGGAGACGGCGCTGCGGGAGAAGGGCGCCAACGTGGAGACCGGCCCGGACTGGGCAAGCCACGTGGTGCGCGAGGGCAACCTGATCAGCGGCCAGAACCCGCAGTCCAGCGAGGACGTGGCCAAGGAGGTCATCAAGGCCCTCGCGGAGTAGGGTTTCAGCCGGCTGCAGTTCCCATGCCGGGCTGGACGCGCACGAAGTCGACTTTGTTTCCGGGGTTGGTCCGGCTCTTCTGGTGACGCGAGAAGCCCTTCGCGTCCAGGTGGTTTTGTGCGCGGAACTCGGCCAGGGCAACGTCGTATGCCTGGTTGAGCCGCTTACCGGAGACCTCCTCCACTGTGCCGTCGGAAAACGTGACGGAGACGCGGATGCTCTCCGGGAAGTGCCGGTTCATCCGGATGAAGCCTTCGGCATCCTGCTGCAGAGTGATCAAGGTGGTCCGCCTTCTTGTCGAGGAGTTCCAGTCTCCCGCACTCTGATACATAAGTACGACGGCGGGAGGCCGGCAGATCTGCCGGCCTCCCGCCGTCGTACTTGAGAAAGTGAAGCTAACCCGCCAGCCCGGCCACGGCGAAGATGGCGGCGGAGATGCCGAAGCCCATCACGCCGATCAGGGTTTCCATGACGGTCCAGGTCTTCAGCGTGGTCTTGACGTCCATGCCGAAGAAGCGTCCCACCATCCAGAAGCCGGCGTCGTTCACGTGCGAGGCGACGACGGAACCGGCAGCACAGGCAATGACCAGGGCGGCCACCTGCATGCCGTTCATTCCGGCGGCCGCGACGCCCGGCGCGATGAGGCCGGCGGTGGTGGTGAGGGCCACGGTGGCGGAGCCCTGGGCGATGCGCAGGATGGACGAGATCAGGAAGCCGGCCAGGATGAGGGGGATGCCCATGTTGCCCAGGACGTCGGCCAGGGCGTCGCCGATGCCCGAGGTGCGCAGCACGCCGCCGAACATGCCGCCGGCGCCGGTGATGAGGATGACCGAACAGACCGGGCCCAGCGAGGTTTCGAGCAGGTTCTCGATGACGCCGTTGTGGATTCCGCGGCGGGAACCGAGGACGAACATCGCCACGAAGACCGTGATGAGCAGCGCCACCGGGGTCTCGCCCAGAGTGCGCAGGATCTGGAACCACTGTTCGGTCTTGACGGATGCGGGCAGCACGCCGGAGGAGGCCAGGGTGTTCAGGCCGGTGTTAATGAAGATGAAGAGCAGGGGCAGGAGCAGCAGGCCCATGATGGTGCGGAAGCGCGGCGGGTGGGATTCGGCGTCGGCGGTGGCGTGGCCGAGGAGTTCCGGAACCGGGAGGTGCAGTTTCTTGCCGGTCCACAGGCCGTACAGGTAGGCGGTGAGGTACCAGGTGGGGATCGCAGTGATGAGGCCGGCGATGGTCACCAGACCGATGTTCGCTTCAAAGAAGGCCGACGCCGAGACCGGGCCCGGGTGCGGCGGCAGGTAGATGTGCATCACGGAGAACGCGCCGGCCGCGGGGAGGCCGTAGCGCAGCACTCCCCCGCCCAGCCGGTGGGCCACGGCGAAGACCACCGGAAGCATGACCACCAGGCCGGCGTCGAAGAAGATGGGGAAGCCGAAGATCAGGGAGGCCAGGCCCAGCGCGAACGGGGCGCGCTTCTCACCGAAGATGCCGATCATGTAGTCGGCCAGCACCTTCGCGCCGCCGCTGGTTTCCACGATGCGGCCGAGCATGGCGCCCAGGCCGACGAGCAGGGCCACGGTTCCGAGGGTCGTCCCGAAGCCGTTGATCAGCACCGGGACCACCTGGTTGGCGGGGATTCCGGTGGCGAAGGCCGTGGCGAGGCTGACCAGGATCAGTGCCAGCAGCGCGTGCATGCGCAGCCTGATGATCAGGAACAGCAGGACGCCGATCGCGACGGCCGCGATGAGCAGCAGCGGTCCTGCGCCCAGCGTTTGTGTCCATCCTTCGATGGTCATGGTTCTCCTTTGAAGCAGATTTCTTGGGGGGTGGGTGCCGCGCCTATGGGCGGCAACCGGTGGTGCAGTTACGTGGCGCCGTGCGCCTGGTCGGAGGGGAGCTCCTGGTTTGCCGGGAGCTCCTGGCTGGAGGAGAGCCCGTTCGCCGGGAGCCGCAGCGCGGCCAGGATGGCGGCGATGAGTTCCTCCGGCGAGCGGGTGATGTCGAGGCGGAGGCTTCCGGCCCCGAGCTCATCAGCGGTCAGCGGTTCCAGGGTGGCCAACTGGCTGGGCAGGAGCGTGGGCGGCATGAAGTGGCCCTCGCGTCCCTGCATCCGCTGGCTGAGCAGTTCGGCGTCGCCGTGCAGGTGGATGAAGAGCACGCGGCCTTCGGCTTCGGCCAACAGCTTGCGGTAGCTCTGCTTGAGCGCAGAGCAGGTGAGCACCGTGCTTTGGCCGGCGCGCGCCTGCCCCGTCATCCAGTTCTGGATCTGCTGCAGCCAAGGCCAGCGGTCCTCGTCCTGCAGCGGAATTCCCTGGCTCATCTTGTCGATGTTGGACTGCGGGTGGAACTCGTCCGCCTCCGCGCTTGCCCAGCCGAGGTGCTTGGACAGGGCCGCGGCGATCGTGGACTTGCCCGAACCGGCAACGCCCATCACCACCAGATGCGTGGCTGGATACTGCATGTTTACCTCCGAAGAAGACGTCTTTGGCTTGTGGAAGAAGCTCAATCTGCAGCCCGACTCGAACTGCGCTGGACATAAGGTATCACCAATTGGACCGAAAGATACTATCTTTGCGTGTCACAGGTCATACCTTTGCCGTCTTCTTCCGGTACTCTGGAGGAGCGCCTCAGCGCAGAGGAAAGGCAGGACCATGTCGACGGCGACAGAAGACCGCGCGGATAACGCGTACGACGGCGGGTTGTCACCCGCCATGCACGAACGCGTCCTTGACGCCGTCGGCGTGGCTATCGCGTCCGGCGCCCTGGCGCCGGGAAGCCGCCTGACCCTTGAAGGCCTGCAGCAGGAATACGGCGTGTCCCGGACGGTGGCTCGGGACACCATGAAGGTCCTTGAGTCGATGAACCTGGTCTACTCACGCCGGCGGGTGGGCATCGTGGTGCAGAGTTCGGAGCTGTGGAACGTCTACGACCCCAAACTGGTGCGGTGGCGCCTCGCATCCGATCGCCGGGCGCAACAGTACGCCAGCCTCACTGAGCTGCGCATCGCCGTCGAACCCATTGCGGCGGCGGGTGCCGCGCGCCGGGCCAGCGCCGCGGAACGCAGCCAGCTGGTGGCGCTGGCAGCGGACCTGCGGCGGCTGGGCGAAGCAGGAGAACTGGAGGGCTTCCTGGAGGCGGACATCGCCTACCACCGCCTGCTGCTGAAGAGCTGCGGCAACGAGATGTTCTCATCCCTCGAAGGGATGGTGGCCGAAGTGCTCACCAGCCGCACCCACCAGGGGCTCATGCCGTTCAAGCCGCGGCCCGAGGCGCTCGACGCGCATGAGGAAGCAGCTGCCGCGGTTGCTGCCGGGGACGCCACGGCAGCGGAGCGAGCCGTGCACCACATCCTCGACGAGGTGCGCGAAGCGATGGGGCTGCACTAGGCCTGCTGAATTATTTTCTCTGGCGCCCCGCTCAGGGCGAGGAGCATAATCTTAACGCCGCTCGAATCTTCCATGTGCAGTGCACGCGAGCGGATAATTCACCGGCTGGCCCATCGGGCTGCCGACATTTGGGGAAGGTGGGCCTGCTCGGTCCGCTGCTTCCTGCCCTTACCGAAATGGAACACCGGTCTCAGAGGGTTGAGAAGAGAAATGTTGTATCGCAGCAAAACAGGATTGATCTCCATGGCCGCGGCTGCTGGATTGGCCGCGGGACTTGCGCCCGGCGCCGCCTACGGGAGCTCCGCAAATGATGACGACGACCATGACTCGAAGCTGACCTCGCAGCAGCGCAAGCTGGTCAGGACACTGAAGGATGTCACCGAGGACTACCGTTCGCTGGAAGAAGCGATGGAGGACGGTTACAAGAAGGCGTCCGAATGCGTGGACAAGCCGGGTGTTGGAGCGATGGGATTCCATTACGCCAAGAACTCACTGATCGATGGCAAGACCGATGCCCGCAAGCCCGAAGTGCTGGTGTACACGCCCAACAAGGACGGCCGGTACAAGCTGGTGGCCGTCGAGTTCCTCTCCACAGCCAAGACGAGGCCTGGGATCGCAGGCCTGAAATTCGAGAATGGCCCGTTCCCCGGGACTTTCGCCCTGCACGCCTGGGTTTGGCGGGACAATCCCGACGGCATGTTCGCGGCCTACAACCCGGACCTCAAGTGCCCGAAGAAGTAGCCCAAGACTGGCGGGAGGCCGGCAGTTTGCCGGCCTCCCGCCGTCGTACTTTCGCTCTACCAGAGCCGGGCGCTGGAGTAGGGCATGCTGGGCAGGTCTCCCGCGCTCCACGACTCATGGGAACGGACCCGCGGATGGTGTCCCCGGCCGTCCGTGAGGACGGAGCGGACGGTGGCGGTGACAACCCAAAGTCCGGTGAGAAGCAGGATAACGAGCAGTGCCATGGTGTTTGTGCCTCGAGTGGTTGTGTGCGGATGGGGTGAGTTCAGTGTCCGCGGCCCGCGTGTGAGCAAGCGTGTGAACGCCCGCTGACTCCGCGGAAGGCCGGGGCTAAAATGGCGCGTATGGCCGATAGCACCATTCGGCTCCTCGGTCCGCCGGCGATCGAGTCCACTGGCCCCTCTCCCCCGCAGCCCAGGGGCCGCAAGGCCTGGGCTGTGCTGGCCTACCTTGCGCTCCAGCCGGACGGAGCCGGACGGTCGCGGCTAGCCATGCTGCTGTTTCCCGACGCCGCCGATCCCCTCGGCGCCCTGCGCTGGAACCTCTCCGAGCTGCGGCGGACGCTCGCAGGTGTAACGCTCGACGGCGATCCGCTGCGGCTGGCGCTGCAGCCCCCGTGGCGTTGCGACGCCGTCGAACTCGTCGGGGCGGGCGCCATCCCCCGCCCCGACCCGCACAGCCTGGATGGCCAGCTGCTGGAGGGCCTGTCCTTTGCCGATTGCCCGGTGTTCGATTCCTGGCTGGCGGACCAGCGCTACCGGCTGGAGAACTGTGCTCAGTCACTGCTCTACGAGTCCTCAGTGTCAGCGCTGGCCTCCGGTGATCCCCGCGAGGCGGCGGAGCTGGCCACGCGTGCGCTGCAGCGGGACCCGTTCCACACCGACTGCAACGCCGTGCTGGTCCGGGCGCTGGTGGCGGTCGGTGAGCACCGGCATGCCCGCGAGCACGTGGCCAAGTGCGCCGACCTTTACCGCGACGAGCTGGCCCTGCCGCTGCCGCCGGAAATCCGCAGCGCACTGTCGGGTGCGGCCCCGGAGGCCGACCCTGGGATTCCCGCCACCGTAACGACGGTCCGGTCCTATCTCGACGCCGGCGGCGCCTCTCTCTCGGCCGGAGCCGTGGACCGGGGGCTGGATCAGCTGCGGCTCGCCGTCGTCCTGGCCCAGCGCACCCCCGACCGGCACCTGCTCGCCGAGTCGCTGGTCACGCTCGCCGGGGCGATGATCCATCAGGCCGGTGGCCGGGGTGCGGAGGTGGCGGATTTCCTGCACCGGGCGCTGTCAGCCGAGGCCCCGGCGGCGGGTGCGCCGTCGGCGGCGGCGCCGTCGGAAAAGTACGACGGCGCGTCCCCCACTGCGGCGGCTGCCTACCGCGAGCTGGGGTACCTGTCCGTCCAGCGCGGCGTTCCGGACCGGGCGGCGGGCTGGCTGGAGCGGGCCGCCGTGGCCGCCGCGGGATTCACTGACGAGCAGGCCCGGGTGCTGGCGATCCAGGGAATGCTGGCGTCGGACACCGCACGTTATGGCGACGCGGTGGAGGCGCTGACCGCGTCCGTCAGGCTGGCCCGGGAAGCGCGGAACCGCCGGCAGCTGGCGTTCAGCAGCGCGCTCCTGGGCCGCGTGTGGCTGCTGCGCGGGGAGCTGGAACCGGCGGCCGAGGCCCTGGACCGCGCACTGGGGTGGATCCTCGCCGAGCACTGGACAGCGTTCGAGCCGTTTGTGGCCGGGGTACGCGGCGAAACCTACCTGGCAGCGGGAGACCTCGAGGCTGCGGCGGAAATGATCGACCGCTCCTGGGTGATGGCAGACCTGGCCGGGGACCACTGCTACATGGCCCTCGCGGCAGGGGCCGAAGCGCGTCTGTTCCTGGCGCACGGCGACCTTGCCGCGGCACAGCACTGGGTGGACCGAGGAATGGAGCCCAAGCCCTGGTACCTCTGGTATTCGGCCCGGCTGCTGGACGTTGCGGCGGAGGTGGCCATCGCGGCAAAGTCTGAACGCGCCGTCGAAGTGGTTGAGCGACTCGGGGCGCTCGCCAGCCGGAGCGGGATGCGCGAGTTCGTGGTGCGGGCGCAGTCCCACCGCGCCGTCCTCGGCGACGAGGCGGCGGCCCAGGCCGTCCCCTGGCTGGCGAAGGAGATCGACAACCCTGCGCTAACCTCATTCCTGGCAGCCCGCGGCCAGCTCTGACGCTCGCCGCTGTTCACCTGCGCCGAAGGTTGGGGCACAGCGTTCCAGCACACCCGGGTTAACAAAAGCAGGGCCCGTCCGAAGACGGGCCCTGCTCGAAACCTAACGGTCCCGGTTATCTAAGAAATTAGATAGCCTGGATGTTTACGGCCTGGGGACCCTTGGGGCCCTGCTCGGTTTCGAAGGAGACCTTCTGGTTCTCTTCGAGGGAGCGGAAGCCGGAGGAGTTGATCGCGGAGTAGTGCGCGAAAACGTCCTGCGAGGAGTCGTCCGGGGAGATGAAGCCGAAGCCCTTTTCAGCGTTAAACCATTTGACGGTACCAGTAGCCATTATTTTTGTCCTTCGTGAAGGTGGAGGAACTGTCCCGACTTTCGGGTCCTCCGGTGTGGGGTGTTCAAAACCGCTACTTCAGAAGAACGCGGACTTTCGACCGCGCGTACTGCCTGAACTACACAATGCAAACACAACAACGAAGTCAACTCTACAGGACATTTACCCGGCCCGACGACAAACTTGCAGCATCAAGCAATTGAGACCCTCATCACGGGAGGAGCAGCTGCGATCTACTCCTGCCCTTTCCTGTCCAGCGCCGGGCTGTACGCCGTGTATCCGGGACGCAGCCGGACGGACCGGTCGCCGAGCACCGCAATGTCCTCCCACATCACAAAAAAGGATCCGCGGTGCCGCCACCGCAGCAGCTGAGGCAGCGGCCACGGCTGCGTGAGGCTGTTCCGCTCGTAGCCCATGAACGACGACCAACTGTGCGGGCTGACCACCAGGCCAAGCAGCCGGGCGTCGGCCATCAGCCGGTGCGGGGCGCCGTCCACCACGAACCGGGCGTCGGCCACGCGCCCAAGCCGCACGCCGTCGTCGTCATGCACCGGAGTACCCAAGAGATCACCGAGGATCACGGCGGCCTCCCGGAATCCGGGCGATAATCTTGTCGCGGATCCAGCGCTCCACCCAGTCGGCGTCCAGTCCCTGGCCGCTGACACCGAGCCGGACCACCACGCCGACGTCGGCAACGTCCGTCCACGGGACCCGGATCAGCCGGGACGACGGCGGCCTGCCGCCAAAGATGCGTGTCCCCAGCACGGGGCCGGTGAGCAGTGCGGTGAGAACCGGGGCCGGTGTTCCTGGCGGGATCACCGTCCCCATAGGAGTCTCAGGTTCGCCCTCGGGGGCGCCGAGTTCGAGGTCGTCGACGGTAGTGACGGGAACGCCGTCGCTGTCCAGGACCTGGCGGTCCAGCAGGTGGAGCTGGGCGTCCAGTGTCTGCCCGGCAACCGGAGGAACCGGGGCCAAGGGACCAGGGCCCAGCGGGCGGGGCGTCTTCATGCGCCGGCTCCTGTCACGATCATCAGCGGGATGGCCGCCAGCGAGGCCACGAGGATCACCACGAGGTAGATCATGGCCACCACATTCACGCCGCGGCCGTTGACGTGCCTTCCCATGTATTGGGGGTCATTGGCCACAATCAGGATGGGCAGGTATGTCAGCGGCAGCGCAACTGCGGAGAACACCACGGAGTATTCGGTGACGAGCACTGGGTCCACGCCCGTGGCCAGCACCCCGAGGCCCACCAGCAGGCATATGATCATGGCCAGATGGAACCGTGCCGCCTGCGCCGGTGCACGGAACTTGCCCCAGGACCAGCCAAAGAACTGCGCCAGTGTGTAGCCGCTGGACAGCGTCGTCTCCAGCGCGGCGCCGAACGTCGCGGCCACAATGCCAAGAAGGACGACGGCGAGCCCCAGTTTCCCGGCACCCTCCGCCACCGGAAGGATCACCTGGGAGAGGGACGTGACGGAGATTCCGGCCGGAAGGAGCACGACGGCGGCGCACCCGGCGATCGCGACGGACAGCAGCCCGCCGAGCGGGAACCCCACCAGGACGTTGATCCGCGACTGGATCAGGTCCTTGATTTTCCACCCTTCCTCCACAGCGCCGGAGGAGAAGAAGAACACCTCGTACGGTGTCATCGCGGCGCCGAACAGGGCGATGGCGAAGTACCAGTAGGTGGCGCCGGTTTCCTCGGCCGGAACGGCGGGGATGGCCTGGCTGGCCAGGTTGCCCCAGTCCGGCTTGAGCAGGAACAGTGCCACGGCGAACACGATCAGGGTCAGGCCAAGGAGCCCGGTGACGTTTTCCATGATGGAGAACTTGACCCGCCAGATCACCAGCCATACCGCCACCGCCGCCAGCGGAATCCAGAGCAGGTAATTGACGCTGCTGGCCAGCTGCAGGGCCAGTGCGATGCCGCCGATTTCCGCTGTGACCGTCATCAGGTTGATGAGGAAGGAGGCGGAGAGGTTCGCCAGTCCGGCCCGCGGCCCCAGCCGTTCGCGGATCACCTCGAAGGTGGCCCGGCCGGAGGCGGCCGCCACCCGACCGGACATGTTGGCGAACACGCAGATCCCCACGACGCCGACCGCCACCACCCAGATGAGGGACAGTCCGAACCGGGATCCGACGACGGCGTTGGTCACCAGGTCGCCGATGTCCACGAAGCCGCCGATGGCCGTCAGGATGCCGAGGGCGACGCCGAGCAGGCGCTTCATTTCCCGCCCACTTTCGACTTCAGCCCGCTCAGGGCGTCCTCTGCCGCAGCGAGCGCCCGGTTCCCGTCCGAAAGGGACGGCCCGCCGTCGTCGGACAACACGGCGTCCCGCGCGGTGGTGAGGCCGGCGGCGGAACTGTCCAGAACCTTCAACGCGTCCTCCCGCACCTGACGGTCCTTCGGGGAGGCAGGTGAGAGCCGCAGGACGGTGTCGCGGCTGGTCTGCAGTTCCTTGAGGGCGTCCTCGAGAGCGGTGGAAGTGGCGGCGCGGGTGAGCTTGCCGTCCGCGTCCTGTCGGATGGCGAGCCTGGCTGTGGCAATGGCAGAGGCGCTGTCCTCGGCGGCGGTGGACACGGTGTCCGTGAGGGTGCCTGAGCAGGAGGTGAGGACGGCGAGCGCCCCGAGACAGGCAATGCCGAGGAGTGCCCGGCGGCCCGTCCGCGCTCCGGCTGGCCTGGTCAGCACCTTTCCTCCAGCCTCCGGGCAGGCCCGGATCGTCCGAATCGCCGCACTGCAGACAGCCTCACATTTAGTTGCCTTGAGCTAGGTATAGCACTGCGGGCCGGCAAACAGCAGAGCGCCGAGTGGTGAAATTGGCGGGGCTGCCTGGCCTTTGGGCCGGCTCGTGGCGGTGGCCGGGGCCGGCGGCCGGGCGTATGATCCGGGGCATGGGATGGCACACCGCCATTCCCACATCATCTGCCCGAGCCCTGCTACCCGGAGGCGCACCGATGGAAATGCCCAAAGCGACCGAGGCTGACAAGGAGCACTTCCGGGCCGTGGTGCCTGACCGTCCGGAAGTGGTCATCAAGCCGATGTTCGGGAACCTCGGGGCGTTCGTCAACGGCAACATGTTCGCCGGGCTGTTCGGGCCGACCATCGGCATCAAGCTCTCCGACGAGGACCGGGAGGCGCTCGAGTCCGGGGAGCGCACAGTTCCCTTCGGTCCCGCCGAGCGCCCCATGGGCGGGTACACAGGCCTGCCGGAGATCTGGAACGAAGAGGGCGAGGGCGACGACGCCCGGGCCAGGGCCTGGACGGAGAAGGCGTTCACGTACGTCGCCAGCCTGCCGCCCAAGGCCGCGAAGGAGCCCAAGCCCAGGACCCCCAAGAAGTAGCGATGTCCCCGTCATCGGCCGCCGCGCAGGAAATCGACGCTCTGGTCATCGGCGCGGGGGCGTTAGTAACTGCAACGCGGGGTCACTAAGCGCCCAATTTGGAGCCTTCATTGGGCGCTATGTGACCCCGCGTCGGTTTATTGGTGACAGACTCCGTCAGGGATCAGCTGCCGAGGAGCCGGCGTTCGTGGGCGAAGGCGATCAGCTGCAGACGGGTCCGCAGTTCCAGCTTGTCAAGCACGCTGCGGAGGTGCGTCTTGATAGTGGCTTCGGAGACGAACAGGCCCTCGGCCATTTCGCCATTTGTGAGTCCCTTCGCGGCGAGGAGAAACACGTCCCGCTCCCGGACGGAGAGGACATCGAGGACCGAGAGGTCCGGCCCTGCAATAGGCGTCCGTCTCGCTGCGTGTTCGAAAAGGGAATGGACTGAGCCGGGTGCGATGACGGAGTACCCGGAGTGGACGGTCCGTATGGCGGCCAGCAAAAACTCCGGCTCGGCGCTCTTGAGAAGGTAGCCGCTGGCCCCGGCTTGAACTGCATCCACGACGGCCTGGTCGCGGTTGAAGGTGGTCAGCGCAATGATCCTCGGCTTGTCGGAGTGCTCGGCTTCGGCCAGACTCATGATCCTGCGGGTTGCGCCGACCCCGTCCAGTACAGGCATGCGCAAGTCCATGAGCATCACATCCGGACGGAGTTCGGACGCCAGGCTCACGGCGTGCTCCCCGTCGGCGGCCTCCCCGGAGAACTCCATGTCGTTCTGGCTTTCGACGAGCATGCGGATGCCTGCCCGGAACAACGGCTGGTCATCGACCAGGGCGACTCTGATACGCGCCGCGGCATCAGCCATGGTGGTCGGCTTCCCCGGCCGTGACGGACATCCCCGCGAGAGCGGGCTGTAGAACCAACTGGCCAGCACCGCCTTCGTCCGCAGTATTGGAGTCGCCCGCGGCGTAAGGGATGAACGCTGTCACCCGGAAGTGTTCGCCGTCGGGACCTGCTGTCAGCCAGCCGCCTGCCAGGTGCGCCCGTTCGCGCATCCCGGGAACGCCTCGGCCGAGCCGCTGCGGTGCAGGATCCGCTGCCGGTTGCTTGGACGCCGTTTCCGATGCCACGTGCAAGGTCAGGCCCGGCCCGCTCCAGTCGAAGTGGAGGCGGACAGCCGTTCCGCGCCCGCCGTGCTTGAGGGCGTTGGTCAGGCATTCCTGCACGATGCGGAACACCGCCACCTGCTGCCCGCCTGAAAGCTCAACACGGGTTCCGGATTCGCTGGACTGGATCTTCAGGCTGCCCCGCTGCATGCCCTCGACCAGTGTCTCGATATCACTGAGCCGCGGCTGCGGGGCTGCCATGCCGTCGTCCCGGACCCCTTCGATGACCCGCTGGGCGTCCACCAGCGCAGTCCGGGCCGACCCTGCAATATTTTCCAGTGCGCTGAGAACCGCTTTCGGCTGGTCGCGGCTTAGGTACCGGGTTCCGTCAGCCTGAGCTACAATGACGGCGAGGGAATGGGCCAGGACGTCATGGAGATCGCGGGCGATGCGGGTTCGTTCCTGCTCCACGATCAAGTCGACCTCGGCCGCCCGGAGCGTGGTCTGGGCAAGGTCCCGCGCACGGAACAGACTGCTGCGTTCCTGATAGAAGGCCAGCAGAAGACCGAGGGTAAAGCACGCTGCTGCGATCAGGACGAGGAGGGCGAAGAGTTGCCAACCGTTGTGGCGGAGCATCAACATGTCGCCCCCGTAGGAAATGAACCAGCCCACGCCGGCGCCGTACCTCCACGAAAGCAGGAGGAACGCCATGATGGCTGCGAAGAACACGTTGGCGCCCGCTGCGGCAAGCCGCATCCGGCCCTGGCCCGTCCAGGAAATGAAGGCAAGCGCCACGAAGGAACCAATGTATATCGCCCAGTTGTTGTCGTACATGGGCGGAATGAGATGTGCCAACTGGCCGGCGAGCAGCAAAGCTGTCAACGCCAGTGACGCCACCGGCAGCCAGGCGGCGGCAGCGATTGACAGCGTGATCAGTACCAGCGGCCATGTTCCGTACCAGGTGGCCAGCGCCAGCCCAAGACCGGGTGCCATCCTGCCGGCTTCAGCCACGCACCACAGGGAGAAGAAAATGACGGCCGCCACCGGGGCGCCCCAATGCCGCGCAAACTTCAGAATCGGTTCCATGCCTGCCACCCTATCCACGGCAATCACGCTCCAAGAGCCATATCCGGCCAATCTCCACCCGGGAGCCAGAACAATCATCCCGAAGGCCAGAACTGGACGAAACAACCGAAAATTGTCCATCGGTGTTGGTCATCGGGCCCGGCTCGGGACGCCGTGAGATGCCGGTGCTACGATTGCTACGGAGGCAATCATGACGACAATTCCGCACCGCGAGCTCCGGAATGAGAGCAGCAAAATCCTTGAGCGCGTGAAGAATGGCGAAACCATCGACGTCACCAATAACGGTGAAGTGGCAGCCACTTTGATTCCACCTGCCGCCTCACCCTTCGAACGGCTCCTGTTGTCGGGGAGCGTCCGTCAGGCCACAGAAAGCGCTGTCGATTTCACAGTCCTGCCCCGTGTTAAGTCAGAAGCAAGTACCCCGGAAATCCTGGCTGACCTTCGTGGCGATCGGTGATCATCTACGTAGACACGTCCGGCGCCCTCAAGCTGGCGGTCGAGGAGCCCGACTCCTCTGCGGTCGCCGAGTATCTCGCAACAGCAGCGCATAGGGGCGACCGGCTGGTTGCCTCGATGCTCCTGTACACCGAGCTGCATTGCGCCGGAAAGCGCCGCCAGTTGCCGTCCGAGCTGATCAACAGGGTTTTGAACAGAATCAACCTTGTAGACCTAGCCCGCTCGGACCTCATGTACGCGGCCGCGATGCCCGGGAAGCTGCGCAGCGCCGACGCGATCCACCTCGCGGCAGCCATCAGGTTGCAGGTGGATGCCCTGATCGCCTACGACGTCGAACTGATCACGGCGGCAAGCGACGCCGGACTCAACGCCCTGTCGCCGGGCAAAAACTAACCCCGGCCCGCGTTCAATCCTGTAAGCGTTGGCGAGCACCGGGCGCCCGCCAAGCATCCGCCGTCGGGCCTTGCCCACCATCAAACCCCGCTCTAAAATTAGACAATCTAGTTTTAGAAGGTGCGTCATGAAAGCGGTACACCCCCAAACAGCACCCACGCAGCAGGCCGGCGGTTGAGATGGACTGGCAAGGCTGGGCGCTGTTCGGGCTGCTGGCCACCACGGCCCTGACCGCGGTGATGATCGCCTTCCAGATGGCCGGCTGGACCCGGCTCGACCTGCCCCTGGTCCTGGGCAGCCTGGTCACTCCGGACCCGGACAAGGCCCGGATCGCCGGCTTCTTCATCCACCTCGCGGCAGGGCAGGTCTTCGCTCTGGGCTATGCGGCCGTGTTTGCGCTGCTGGGCCGGGCAACGTGGTGGATCGGCGCGCTGCTGGGACTCCTGCACGTCGCCGTCGCCCTGACCGTCATCCTGCCCCTGCTGCCGGGCATCCATCCCAGAATGGCCAGCACCAGGGCGGGTCCGGCCAGTCGCGCAGCGCTCGAACCTCCGGGCCTGCTGGGCCTGAACTACGGAATCCAGACGCCGGCGGTGGCCGTGACAGCCCATCTGGTCTACGGCTCACTGCTCGGGCTGCTGCTCACTGCCGGCTGACCCAGTGAGAGGCTGACCCAAGCGAGAGAAGGCGGCGCACCATGGAGGCCACGCACTCCCCCGCCCTTGCCGACTACGGCTTGCTGGGAGACACACGCACGGCCGCCCTGGTCTCGGCTGACGGCGGCATCGACTGGCTCTGCGCGCCCACCTTCGACGGTGATCCCGTCTTCGGTGCCCTGCTCGGCGGCCCGGACGCGGGCACCTTCCGCGCCGGCCCCGCCCGGGCCACGGAGCAAATCGTCCGCCGCTACCGGCCGCACACCGCCACGCTCGAGACGGTCTGGGCCACCGACGGCGGCACGCTGACACTCACCGAAGCAATGGTGGCGGAAGTATCGGGCCGCCTGCTGCCCACCACCCTCCTCATCCGGCGGCTGGAGGCCGACGGCGCCCCGGCGGAGGCCGCCGTCGAACTTAACCCCCGCTTCGGCGAGCGCCATCTCCGGCCCCGCGTCCGGCAGGACCGGCACGTGGTCTACGAATGGGGCGCCCTGGCGATGTCGCTCGGCGTCAGCGGCGGGGTGCGGGTGGAGCCGGGTACGACGACGGCAATCACCGTTGAGCCGGACCGTCCCGTGGTAATGGTGCTCGCCCTGGCGTACACGGAGCCACTGGTCTGGGTCGATCCCGAAACCGCGTGGGATCTGGTGGAGGCCGACGAAGCCCGCTGGCGGGAGTGGGCGTCAGGCATCAGCGAGGACGTCCCGTTCCGCGAAGCAGTCCTGCGGAGCCTGCTGACGCTGAAGCTGCTGACCTACTCCCCCTCGGGCGCGCCGGTCGCGGCCCCCACCACGTCCCTGCCGGAGGACCCGGGCGGCATCCGAAACTGGGATTACCGGTACGCGTGGCCGCGGGACGCCAGCATTGGCATCGCCGCTTTCCTCGGGCTGGGCAAAGACGGCGAGGCCCTGAACTTCCTGAACTGGCTCCTGCACGCGAGCAGGCTGCAGCGGCCCCGGCTGCCGGCGCTGCTGACACTGACCGGAGGGCATGTCCCCCGCGAGCGCACGCTGGAGGGCTGGCCGGGCTACGCGGGCAGCGCTCCGGTGCGGGTGGGCAACGGCGCCGCGCACCAACACCAGCTCGACGGCTACGGCTGGGTCCTTGACGCCGCGTGGAACCTCGTCCGGCAGGGGCACCGGCTTAATTCGGAGACGTGGCGGGCCATGCGCGGCTTTACCGATCTCGTGGCCCGGCGCTGGCCGGAGCCCGACGCCGGTATCTGGGAAATCAGGGCTGACGCGGCGCATCATGTGCATTCCAAGATCATGGGCTGGCTGGCCTTGGACCGGGCGCTCCGCATTGCCCGGAGCCACCGCATCAGCGCCCGGCGCCGGCGCCGGTGGGAAAGCGCGCGGGAAGCACTCGCCGCCGACATCAGGATCCACGGCTTCGACGCCGCGAAGAACACGTACACCCGCTCGTACGGCTCGGGTGATCTCGATTCCGCGCTGCTGATCCTGCCTGTGACCGGCTTCGAGCCGCCGGACGCGGACCGCCTGCGCGGCACGGTGGATGCGGTGCGGTCGGAGCTTTCGGCCGGCTACCCTTTCCTGTACCGCTACCCGCCGGGCCAGGACGGGCTGCCCGGGGATGAGGGAGCTTTTCTGCCCTGCTCGTTCTGGCTCGCCCAGGCCCTGGCACTCACGGGACGGGCAACGGAGGCCGCGGAAATGTTCAAGGCCCTGCTGGAGCACGCAAGTCCGCTGGGCCTGTTCAGCGAGGAGATTGATCCCGGCTCAGGGGCCTTGCTCGGCAACTATCCGCAGGCACTGACACACGCCGTGCTGGTCCAGGCGGCGCTGGCCCTCCGCGACGCTGCTGCGCAGGGAAAAGAGATGACACTTCTTCCGCGGGCCTGTCGCCAGGAGGAGCGCTGACGATTGCGGGCTCCTGCGTTTACCGGTTTGTGGACGCGCGCTGTCCTTGGGCCGCGGCCAGGACCTCCGCCAGGGTCGCCATGGAATTGTCGCCGGGGGTTGTCATTGCCAGTGCGCCATGGGCCGCCCCGATGTCAACGGCCTCTTGCACCGGGAGTCCTTGAAGCAGGCCGTAGATAAGGCCGGACGAGAAACCGTCGCCGCCTCCAACCCGGTCGAGAATCTCCAGTTCTTTCCGTTCCCGTGACATGACGGTTCCGGTCGCTGATGTGTGGCACATGCCGTGCCAGTCGTTGCGGCTGGCACTGCTGACGTTGCGGACGGTTGTAGCCACCATGCCCAGGTTGGGGAACCGCGCAAGTGTCCGGGAGGCGATGGCAGTGAAACGCGGCGCTCCGGCCACGGACTCGGAGGGAGCCTCGATGCCAAGTCTGTCGACAAAATCGGTTTCACCCCCAATAACGACGTCGGCGGCTTCTGCCAGCTGCGTAAATACGGCGGCCGCGCGCTGCCGGCCCCCGTGGCCTGCCCACAGGCTGGGACGGTAGTTGAGGTCAACGGAGACAACCGTGCCGTGCTTCCGAGCGGACGTCATGGCTGCAATCGCCGTCGCGCAGGAGTTTTCGGAGAGCCCGGCGAAGATTCCGCCGGTGTGGAACCACCGGACGCCGCGCACACCGAAGAGGTGCTCGAAGTCCACGTCCCCGGAATTCATCTGCGAGACTGCCGTATTTCCGCGGTCGGAGACGCCGCGCGCGCCGCGGATGCCAAAGCCCCGTTCGGTGAAGTTCAGCCCGTTCCGGGCATCGCGTCCCAGGCCGTCGTACGGAACCCACTTGATGAGGGAGGTGTCCACTCCGCCGGCGCGGGCCATTCCCTCAATGAGATGGCCAATGTCATTGTCAACGAGTGCTGACAGGGCCGCTGTCCGCTGCCCAAAGACATGGCTCAGCGCACGGATGGCGTTGTACTCGCCGCCGCCCTCCCAGACGTCGAAGTGCCGGGCAGTGCGGATCCGTCCGGCTCCCGGATCCAGCCGCAGCATGATCTCACCGAGTGCCACGGCGTCATAGGACGCGTCGGCTTTGACCGTCAGAGCCATCAGCTCGCTCCCTGCGCCTGGCGGATGCGTTCGGCCAGCTGCGCACGGGTTGCGGTGCACAGCCGGGCAATCTCCTGGTAGTCGCCAGCAGCCTGCGCGGCACGGGGAACCATCCAGCTGCCCCCGGCGGCGAACACAGCGGGATGGTCGAGATAGGTGTTCACATTGTCCGGGCGTAGGCCGCCGCTGGGCATGAAGCGTACCTCGGGGAAGGGGCCGGCGAGTGCGCTGAGCATTGGCAGGCCCCCTGCCTGTTCTGCGGGAAAGAACTTCACATGCCGGAGGCCGGCGGCTACCGCCGCCTGAAGTTCTGAGGCTGTTGCGACCCCCGGGATGGCTGTGACGCCGCGTTCACGGCACCGTGCAACGACGTCCGCTCCGAACCCGGGGCTGACGATGAATCGCGCCCCCGCATCGGCGGCGAGGTCCACATCCGCGGCGTTCAGCACAGTGCCGGCACCGAGCAGAAGATCGGTGCGGCCGCGAAGCCCTTTCAGCGCTTCCAGGCCAGCAGGCGTACGGAGCGTGATCTCTGCGCAGGCTATTCCGCCTGCGATGAGCGCATCGGCGAGTTCGTTCGCCCCGGCAGGGTCGTCAAGGACAACGACGGGAACAATCTGGATTTCAGAGAGTATGCCCGTGACGGTTGCTGTTGAAGTGTGAGTCATCGTCCCAGCCAGCCGCCGTCCACGGACAGCACCGTGCCGGAGACGTAGTCCGAAGCGGGGCTGGCCAGGAAGACGGCAGCACCGGCCATGTCGCCGGCAGTCCCCCAGCGGCCCGCCGGGATACGGTCCAGTATTGCCTGGGACCGTTTCGGATCGTTGCGCAGCGCCTCCGTGTTATCTGTGGCGATATACCCGGGTGCGATGGCGTTGACGTTGATGCCGTGGACCGCCCACTCGTTGGACAGCGCCTTAGTCAGGCCGGCGATGCCGGACTTGGCTGCGGTATATCCGGGGACGTTGATGCCGCCCTGGAAACTCAGCAGGGACGCGGTGAAGATGATCTTGCCACCGGCGCCGCGCTCGATCATGGACCGGCCGATTGCGCGGCTGAGCACGAACTGCGAGGACAGGTTCACCTGCAGCACATGGTCCCAGAGCTCGTCCGGGTGCTCTGCCGCGGGCGCCCGTTCGATGGTGCCCGCGTTGTTCACAAGAATGTCGACGGGCCGCTCCATGGCGGCCAGCTCAGTCCCAAGGGCGCCCACCGCGTCCCGGTCAGAAAAGTCGACAGTGCGGGCGCTGAATTTGCGCCCGTGTGACTCAACCGCCTGCGCAACCTGGCTGCCCTCGGACTCCAGCGTTGCGCTGACGCCGATGATGTCGGCTCCGGCGGCGGCCAGGGCCTCGGCCATTGCCCGGCCCAGCCCGCGTTTCGCGCCGGTCACAACAGCAAGTTTCCCGGTCAGGTCGAAGGGATGGGTGCTCACGCCGGTACCGCCTGGCAGTCCACGAGGATTTTCATGGCGTCCCCGGCGGCGAGGCGGCTGAAAGCATCAGCTGTCTGCTCCAGCGGAACGGTTCCGGTGATCATTTGGTCGGCCGGTATCACGCCGGCGGCCAGCAGCTCCACCGCCGTTTCGAAGTCCCGGCGTTCGTAGACGCGGGCGCCCACGAGGGTCAGTTCGCGCCAAAACACTCGCTGAAGGTCCACAGGCCTGGGCTGGGGGTGGATGGCCACGATCACGAGCCGGCCCCGCACCTTTGCCAGCGCGGTCGCTCCCAGCACCGCGGCTGCGGCCCCGGAGACCTCGAAGACGACATCGGCACCGGCGCCCCCTGTCCAGGTGTTGACCCATTCGACCTGGTCCTGCGCCTGGGGGTCGAGTACTTCAAAGCCCAACTCCTGAATCATGGCGCGGCGGTCGCCGTCGAGCTCCAGCACCACAACCTCAGCGCCCGCATGCCGGGCGGTGGTGGCTATGAGGACACCGATGGGGCCGCCGCCGATGACGACGGCCTTATCCCCCGGCTGAATCTCCGCGCGGCGGACGTCGTGGACCGATACAGCGACGGGTTCAACCAGGGCGGCGTGATCCAGGCGCAGGGATTCCGGCAGCTTAACCAGGACGTTCGCCGGGACGTTCCACTGCTTCTGGAGCGAACCTGCCGAGTCGATGCCGATGAAGTTCAGATTCTGGCAAATATGCTGGTGCCCGGCCTTGCAGGCGGGGCAGTCCCCGCACCAGTCCAGAGGCATCACCGTGACGGGGTCGCCGAGGTTCCAGCCGCTGACGCCGTCGCCGAGCGCTGAGATACGGCCGGACATTTCGTGGCCGATGACTGCCGGAAAGCTGACCCGGGAGTCCATGTTGCCGTGCAAAATGTGAAGATCTGTCCCGCAGATGCCCGTGAAGGCCACGTCGATCTGCACCTCGCCGGGCGCGGGCGGGCGTTGAGTGCTTTCGACGATGTTAATGGTGCTGTTGCCGATATAGGTTGCCGCTGGCATGGCTTTCTTCCTTTGCTGGGAGGCTGTGCGGGTGCTGGGAGGCTGTGCGGGTGCTGGGAGGCTGTGCGGGGCCGGGACCGGCCCGGCCCCGCGGATGACTTAGACGCTGACGGGAGCCGCGTTGCTGGCTTTGCTCCAGTACGAGCCCGCGGGGTACGAGAACTCCGCAAGGGTGGTCTCGAACATCTCGGCGCTGTAGCCGGGACGTGACGGAAGCACGTACGCACCGTCGCGCACGATGCAGGGATCGACGAAATGCTCGTGGAGGTGGTCCACGAACTCGGTCACCCGCCCCTCGAGGCTTCCCGAGACGGCCACGAAGTCGAAGATCGACAGGTGCTGCACCAGTTCGCAGAGGCCCACGCCGCCTGCGTGCGGACAGACCGGAACCCCGAATTTCGCTGCCATAAACAGCACGGAGAGTACCTCGTTGACGCTGCCCAGCCGGCAGGCGTCCAGTTGGCAGTAGTCAATGGCGCCGGCCTGGAACAACTGCTTGAACAGGACACGGTTCATTCCGTGTTCGCCCGTGGCCACCCCGATCGGCGCCACGGCCTTCCGCACCGCTGCATGCCCGAGGATGTCGTCGGGGCTGGTGGGCTCTTCGATCCACAGCGGCTTGAACTCGGCCAGGGCGCTGACCCATTCGATGGCCTCCGGAACGTCCCAGACCTGGTTGGCGTCGATCATCAGGTGGGCGTCGTCACCGATGACGTCGCGGGCGATCGAACAGCGGCGGATGTCGTCCTGAAGGTCGGCGCCGACCTTCAGCTTGATGTGGCGGTATCCCGAGTCCACGGCCTCCTGGCAGAGCATGCGAAGTTTGTCGTCGGAGTAGCCGAGCCAGCCGGCAGAGGTGGTGTAGGAGGGGTATCCGGACGCATCCAGCTGCGCGATCCGGTCTTTGCGGGTTCCCTCGAGGTTCCTCAGCAGCTGCAGTGCTTCCTCGCGGGTGAGCGCGTCCGAAAGGTAACGCATGTCGGCGGCGTTGACCAGTTCTTCCGGTGTCATGTCCGCCAGCAGCTTCCACAGCGGTTTTTCGGCCCGGCGTGCCGCCAGGTCCCACACTGCGTTCATGACCGCGGCGAGGGCAAGGTGAATGACGCCTTTTTCCGGGCCGAGCCAGCGCAGCTGGGAGTCGGACTGCAGCTCGCGGTAGATGCCGCCAAGATCCGACGTGATCTCTTCAACGCTCCGTCCAATCAACGGCAACGCACGCTGCTCGGCGGCGGCGACACAAAGATCGTTGCCGCGGCCAATCGTGAAGGTGAACCCGTAGCCGGCGAGCTGCGGGTCGTCGGTGCGGAGGACAACGTAGGCGGCGGAGTAGTCGCCGTCCTTGTTCATGGCGTCGGAGCCGTCCGCGGTCAGCGATGTGGGGAAGCGAACGTCTACTACGTCGACCCCGGTAATGACTGTCATTTTGATTCCTTACGAATGAACTGGTGAGTGCGGTGAGGCGTTCGGTACCGCGATCCTATAGGAATATCCATAATTATATATAGAGTGTGATGCGCGTCAAGGAATTAGTCATTCCTGTTGGGCAGAAACGCTGGTGCCCCGCCGCTGGTGGCGCCGGGCAGCACCCCATCACATATGCTCGTCTAGGCCACACTTATGGAGAGAGACGGAGGGGTTTGGTGCCAAAAAGGACTCCCGCAGACCAAGCCAAGGTCCCTACGAGCGAGGTGTACACGCTGCTCCGTGCCGCCATCATGTCGGGGGAAATCGCGCCGGACTCGAGGATCAATATCGAGGCCATTTCGCGGACCTTCGGCGTATCCCAGACACCGGTTCGGGAAGCCTTGCAGCGCCTGGAAGGCGACAACTTGATCAACTACTCGCCGGGCAGGGGATACAGCACCACGGCCCTGCTGGACCTTCAGGGCCTGCATGACCTCTTTGAGTTCCGGCTGCTCGTCGAACCTTGGGCGGCCCGGGCGGTAGCAGTTGACAGGCTGTCCAATCCCGGAGCCCAGCTCCTCCAGGAGGTGGAGAAGTTCGTCGATACAGCAGCTCCGGACCAGGACCTGCGTCAGGACATGGTGGCGCACGATGCGCGTTTCCACGAATTGATTTTGACGGCAACCGGAAACCCGGTCATCGGTCAGGCCTACGCACAGACCCACTGCCACCTGCACATATTCCGTTTGTATCCCCGGGACCTCTACAGGGCTGACACGATCGATGAGCATCGGCGCATTGCCACCGCCGTCGCCAGCGCCGATCCGGAGCTGGCTGAGCTGGCCATGTCCGACCACATCAAAAACTCATTCGGACGGTTTTCCGTGGCCTTTGATGTCGGTGCCGGACCAACAGCGCTGGCACACACTAAGCGGCTACCCCTCCGGCTCCAGCGCTAGCACCGCCGCATCCCGGGCACGGCTACATCACCGTACCGACCATCCATGGAACGAATTCCTTGTCGCCGTAGCCGAAGTCCTCGCTCTTGGTATGGGTTCCCGAGGCAACGTCGAGGATCGTCCTGAAAATTTCCTCCCCCAGGTCCTCGATGGTGGTGGTGCCGTCCGCCACGCCACCGCAGTTGATGTCCATGTCCTCGGTCATGCGGTCATAGAGTTCGGTGTTCGTTGCGAGTTTAATGCTGGGCACGGGAGCGCAGCCGAACGCTGATCCGCGGCCGGTCGTGAAGCAGACGAGGTTGGCCCCGCCGGCCACGATGCCGGTGACCGAAACGGGATCATGGCCCGGGGTGTCCATGAAGACGAAGCCCTTGGAAGTGACAGGTTCCGCGTACTCCACGACGTCGGCAAGGGTGGTGGTACCTCCCTTGGCCACGGCGCCCAGGGATTTTTCGAGAATGGTGGTGAGGCCGCCAGCCTTGTTGCCGGGAGACGGGTTGTTGTCCATTGACCCCGAGTTTTTGGCGGTGTAGTCGCGCCACCAGTCGATGCGCGCCAGCAGCTTGTTGGCCACGGCCTCCGTGGCCGCCCGCCGGACAAGCATGTGCTCGGTGCCGTAGATTTCGGGGGTTTCTCCGACGATCCCCGTTCCTCCCTGATGGACCAGACGGTCCACGGCGTTGCCGAGGGCAGGATTGGCCGTGATGCCGGAGTAGGCATCGGAGCCGCCGCAGTTGGTTCCGAGAATGAGTTCGGACGCCGGGACGGTGGTTCGCTGCGACGCGTTGACCTGCCCCAGCATGCCGGTGAGCCAACTGATGCCGGCGGCAATGGTCTTCGACGTTCCGCCCAGCTCCTGAATCGTCGAATACACGATTGGCAGGTCCGGGCGGAGCTGAACGTCCCGGGTCAGTTGATTGATCTGGTTGTCCTCGCAGCCAAGGCCCAGCACCAGGAAACCACCGAAATTGGGGTGGGTCAGGTACCCGCGCATGGTGCGGCGGAGGATGTCCATCCCCTCGCCCTCCTGGGCCATGCCGCATCCGGTGCCATGCGTCAGTGCAACGATGCCGTCGATGTTCTCGTACTGATCCAGCACACCGGAATACCGGAGGCGCTGGACGATCTGGCTCGCTGCCGTGGCGGAACAGTTGACCGTGCTCAGGACGCCAATGTAGTTCCGGGTTCCCACCTTGCCATCCGAGCGGACGTAGCCCTGAAAGGTTGCCCGCTCGCTCAGGGGCAATACAGGCTCATCCCTGGCGTCCACGCAGAACTCGTACTCGCGGTCGAACTCCTTGTAGTCAAGGTTGTGCAGGTGAACGTGGTCCCCGGTGCTGATGTCCGACCGGGCGAAACCGATGATCTGCCCGTAGCGGCGGACTGCCTCGCCCTTGGCGATGTCCCGCACGGCAACCTTGTGGCTGCGCGGAACCGCAGCCGCCAGCGTCACCAGTTGGTCGCCCGCACTGGCCTTTGAGGGCACCTCCATGTCTTGGGTGGTGATGGCCACGTTGTCTTCAGTGTGAAGGTGGATGAGGGGCGCAATGACAGCGGTCACGGGATAAACCTTTGTTCGATGTTTCGGCAGGACGACTTCATGTTTGGTCGTCGGTGGGCTGGACAGGGCTAGAGAACCTTGCTCAGGAATCCCTGGGTTCGTCCGTGCTGCGGCGTGGAGAAGATCTCCTCCGGCGTGCCTTCCTCGACGATCCGGCCCTGATCCATGAAGATCACCCGGTCCGCCACTTCCCGGGCGAACCCCATTTCGTGGGTGACGACAACCATGGTCATGCCCTCCTGCGCGAGGTCCTTCATCACGGCCAGCACTTCACCGACGATCTCGGGGTCGAGGGCCGAGGTGGGCTCGTCGAAGAGCATGATTTTGGGATCCATGGCCAGGGCGCGCGCTATGGCGACACGCTGCTGCTGACCACCCGACAGGTTCCCCGGGAAGGCGTCCATTTTCTCCGCCAGGCCCACCTTCGCCAGCAGCATCTCGGCCTTGGCGCGCGCTTCTTCCTTCGAGGTCTTGGCGACCTTGAGCGGGGCAAGCATGACGTTGTCGATGACCTTCAGGTGCGGGAACAGGTTGAAGTGCTGGAAGACCATTCCCGCCTCCTGCCGGACGAGGTTGATATTGGTCTTCGAATCGTCCAGCCGGTGCTTGTTGATGACGATGCTGCCGGACGAGATTGTCTCCAGGCCGTTCATGCACCTCAGGAAGGTGCTTTTGCCGGAACCGGAGGGGCCGATGACGCACACCACCTCGCGCTCGCGGATGTGGCAGTCAATTCCCTTGAGCACATGGTTCGGCCCGAACTTCTTATTCAAATTCTCAACAAAAATCACTGGGGTATTCCGATCTAAACGCCCGCGGGCTCTGGAAGTTTGAGGGGGTCGACGTGGACGCCGGTGCGCTTCTCGTACAGCCGGCCGAGCAGGGATATGCCGTAGCAAATGACGAAGTACATGGCCGCGACCACCAGGAACGTCTTGATGGGGTCACCGGTCAGGTTGGTGACCACGTTTCCCGCATGGGTCAGTTCGAGCAGGCCGGTGACCGTGACCAGCGACGAGTCCTTGACCAGTCCGATGAGGAAGCCGATGCCCGGGGGCACCATGATCTTCACGGCCTGGGGAAGAATGACGTACCGCAGCTTCCGCCAGTAGTTGAGGCCGAGGGCATCCGCTGCTTCGCTCTGCCCCTTGGCCACGGCTTCGATGCTGCCGCGCACGATCTCGGCCACGTAGGCTGCGGCGAAGCAGGTCAGGGCGATGACGGCGGAGGAGAACTTGTCCGGTTCGAGGCCGGGAAACAGCAACGGGATCCCGAAGAAGACGAAGAAGATGATGACCAGAACGGGAATGCCCCGTACGCAGCTGATGTAAATGGTGCTGATCCACCGGGCGATTCGGCTCGGGGAGGTCCGGGCGATGCCCAGGACCAGCCCGAAGATGACTCCAAGAATCCCGGATACGGCACACAGCTGGATGGTCAGCCAGGCCCCTTCCGCCAGCGGAACCAGATCCTGCCAACCGAAATCCCTAAACATGGGTGCCCACCGCCCACCGGAACAGCGTCGTTTCGGCCCGCTTCGAGGCCAACGACATCAGTGCGGACACCCCGAGGTAGAGCAGCCCGCCGACGGCGAGCACCTCGATGGTTCGGTACGTTGTGTTGCTGACGCTCATGATCGCGTTGGTCAATTCGGGAAGCGAGATGATGGATCCAATCGACGAGGCCAAAAACAGCAGAATGAGCTGGTTGGTCAGGGCGGGAAAAACGTTGCGGGTGGCAGGCAGCAACACGATGTACTGCACGATCTGTGCGGGCTTCATGCCGAGCGCCTTACCGGCTTCGCGCAGGCCGTGCGGCACCGATTCGAACCCGGCCCGGTAGATTTCCGCCGTGTATGCGGCGTTGTTCAGGGTCAGGCCGATGAGGGCCGCCAAGACGGGCTCGAGGTTGATGCCCAGGGCGGGGAGGCCGAAGTAGATCAGGTACAGCTGTACCAGCAGAGGTGTGTTGCGGATGGCCTCGATGTAGCAGGTGCACAGGATGCTGAGTGGTTTTCGGGCCCCGACCTTCCCCAGGTACAGGAGAACGCCGAGGGCGCTGCCCGCCAGCATGGCCACGAGCGTGATGTACAAGGCCGTCCATAGCCCCTCGAGTAATAGCGAGCTGTACGGGAGAAGGTCTCCGAAATATAGAGCCATGAGCAAAGGATCCTATCCATGAACGGCTGGGGTGGGTGGAGACTGAACGTCATCCACCCACGCCCAGGGACGCGTTCGAATGCTTTCTAGTGGGCGAGGAAGGGCGGCAGGGACAGCCCGAACCACTTCTGCAGGGAGGCCTCGTTCTTTCCGGAAATGTTGTAGTTCCGCAGGAAATTGTTGAGGTAGTTGAGCCAGGTCTGGTCTCCCTGCTTGACCCCAATGGAGAACAGGGCCGGCTTGATCGGGTCACCCTTGAGGACCTGGAACGCTGCCGGGTCCTTCTTCACGAGCCCGCCGACAATGGCGTTGTTTTCAATCAGCGCGTCGACCTTGCCGCTCTTGAGCGCCTGGATGGAGTCGGCGGTTGTGTTGAACCCGGTGATCTTGACGTTGGGGAAGCTGGCCTTGAGGATTTGCTCGCCCACGCTTCCCCGCGACGTGGCGACCGATTTGCCGTTGAGGCCCTCGTAATTGGAGATGGCGCTTCCCGCGGGCACCATGAAAACGGTGGAGCTCGCTGCATACGGCTCGGACATGTCCACCACCTGGGCGCGCGCATCCGATGCGGTGAAGGTCGCAATCACGGCATCAGCCTTATCGGTCTGCAGCAGCGGGATGCGGCTTTCATTCGTGGCCGTAACGAACTCGACCTTTGCGCCGAGCGACTCGCCGAGTGCGTTTGCGACGTCGATGTCGAAACCCTCGTGGGTGCCGTTTGAATTCATGACGCCGTATCCCGGGGAGTCGGCACTTACGGCGATCCTGACGGTTTTGGATTTGAGAATCTTCGTGAGGTGGCTGTCAGCGACGGCACCCGTGGTGGCACCCGGTGCGTTCGAGGCGCCGCCGGACGAGCAGCCCCCCAAGGTAAGGGCCAAGGCGACAGCCGGAACAAGAAGCAACTTCGGCGTTGCTCTGAACATGAGTTTCTCCTGGTGATTATTTACTGCGAGGCGGAAGCGGACTTGAGACAGCTTTCCGGGATCGCCATCCGTTTAATCCGTGGGCGATCCTGTAGGAATACGTTGTATCATATATACATTGTGACGTAGGTCAACCCCCCGGCTCAGGCGGACCGCCGGCGGCCGGCCAACAAGGGCCCCAGCCCGCGAAGGCCCCATAATCTCGACGGCTACTGAAAGGAGGGGCGAATGACGGCATCAATTGCAAGTGACGTATCGATGGCTAAGGTCGCCGCGAGCGACGTGTATTCGGCTCTTCGCCAGTCGATACTGGATGGCGATATCGCTCCGGGTACGCGCATTAATATCGACGCCGAGTCCCGGCGCCTCGGAGTTTCCCAGACCCCGGTCCGCGAAGCCCTGCAGCATCTGGAGGGCGACAACCTGCTGGTGTACAACCCGGGCCGGGGTTACAGCACGACTCCCCTGTTGAGCCTGGCGGAACTGCGTTCCCTCTTCGAGTTCCGCCTCCTGGTTGAGCCCTGGGCAGCGCGGTCTGCGGCGGTGGACCGGCTGTCGAACCCTTCGGCCGCATTGCGGGCCGAGCTCAAGGTGCTCGAGCTCCAGGTTGATGACACGGCTAACGCAAGTCAGGATCTGCTGGCCCACGACGCACGCTTCCACGACCTGATCCTGTCCTCCGCGGGCAACCCGGTGGTCCAGCAGGCCTATGTCCAGACGCACTGCCACTTGCACATGTTCCGGCTCTACCCGCCGGACCTGGACGGGCGGATCACCCTGACGGAGCACCGGGGCATTCGCGATGCAATCGCCGCCGCGGATCCGGCCGCGGCCGAGGAGGCCATGAGCGAGCACCTCCGCAACTCCTTCCACCGCTTCGCGCGCGCCTTCGGCGCCGGATCCGCCGCATCACCGAGTGCCGCCGTCGGACGAATAACCCCCTGACCCCTTGATCCGCACCACATCCTCTATATGATGCTTTATATCCATATATGATCCGATTTCCCCCAGGAGACAGAGACTTCATGGCAATGACCATTTCCACCGCACCCGGCAATGAGGCCGCACAGTGAGCACCAGTGTCCCGGAGCTGAACACGGCCGTTGAGACGGCCCACGCCGCGTTCCTGCTGGGGCGCCGCGCCAATTTGACCACCCGGGCGGGATGGCTGGAGGCGGTGGCCGGGGCCCTCGAAGAGGATGCCGATGTCCTGGTCCCGCTGGCCGCCCGCGAGACCAACCTCGGTGTGGCCAGACTCCAGGGAGAGCTGAAGCGCACCGTTTTCCAGCTGAGGCTGTTCGCCGCCGAAATCCGTTCGGGTGAGCACCTGGACGCAACCATCGACCACGCGGATCCAAGCTGGGGGATGGGCCCCCGGCCGGACCTGCGGCGGATGAACGTCCCGCTGGGTGTGGTGGGCGTCTTCGGCGCATCCAACTTCCCGTTTGCCTTCAGCGTCATGGGCGGGGACAGCGCATCGGCCCTCGCGGCCGGTTGCTCCGTTGTTTACAAGGCACACGAGGGGCACCTTGGACTCTCCCTGCGCACGGCTGAAACAGTGCAGCGCGGCCTCCGACAGGCCGGAGCTCCCGCCGGCCTCTTCACCCTGGTCACGGGCCGGGCCGCGGCCGAGGCGCTCGTAGACCATCCGCTGGTGAAAGCCATTGGCTTCACCGGCTCCACGGCGGGGGGACGTGCGCTGGCGGAGCGGGCCTTCGCCAGGGCGGAACCGATCCCCTTCTATGGAGAACTTGGCGGCATCAATGCCGTGTTCGTGACCGAAAAGGCCTGGTGGGCGCGCCGGGACAGTATCCTGAGCGGCTACGCGGCGTCACTCAGCCTGGGCATGGGGCAGTTCTGCACCAAACCAGGCCTCCTCTTTGTCCCCGCGGGGGCGACGGCGGAAGCTGCCGAGCTGCTGCGCGCAGCGTTCGCGGACTTCGAGCCGGCGCCGCTGCTCACCGAACGGCTGCACGAAGGCTACCGCAACGCCGTCAAGGAGGTTTCCGGACAGCCAGGAGTTGAGCTGCTGGTCGAGGGCACTTTCGATTCCGCCCCGATGCCCACTGTGCTGCGCGTGGCCAGCGCGGATGTCTTCGAGCAGCCCGAGCTGCTGCGCCAGGAAATGTTCGGCCCGGCCAGCCTCATGGTTGAATACCGGGAAGAATCCGAGCTGACCGCCCTGGCGGAACTGCTCGAGGGCCAGCTGACCACCACTTTGCAGGCCGAAGCGGACGACGACGTCAGCGACCTCGGCGCCCGGCTTGCCGACATCAGTGGACGGGTTCTCTGGAACGGCTGGCCCACCGGCGTCACCGTCAGTTTTGCCCAGCACCACGGCGGCCCCTACCCGGCCACGACGTCGGCCACCACGTCCGTGGGGACGGCCGCCATCCGGCGCTTCATGCGTCCGGTGGCCCACCAGGATTTCCCGGCCTCGCGGCTGCCGGAACCATTGCAAGACACAAACCCATGGTCGGTCCCGCAACGCATCAACGGGGCGTGGACCCGGCCGCAGCCAAAGGTGGATGCCTGATGACTACTCCCGACGCCAATCCCGCGCAACGCCTGACGATGAGGGAAGTGCTCCCCCGGGACGCCGGGAACGCCCTGCTGATTGGACGTGTCTGGGACGTTGAAACCGGTGGCCCGCGCGTCGCGGCTTTCCGTGGCGAAGACGCCTTCGATCTCCAGCCCCTCTCGGCCACCGTGTCGGATCTGCTGGAATCCAGGACCTTGCTCAGTGACGTCAGAGCCGGCATGACCACTCCCCGCTGGCGCACAGCTGACCTCATCGACGCAACTATGTCCAGGGACGCCGAGCGCTCCCATCTGCTGGCGCCGGTAGATCTGCAGGTCATTAAGGCATGCGGCGTGACCTTCGTGGACAGCATGATCGAGCGGGTCATCGAGGAACGGGCCGGCGGCAATCCGCAGCAGGCGGCAAAGATACGGGACCGCGTCGGTGCAGCCCTTGGCGGAAGCCTGGCAGGAGTCCGGCCCGGCTCCAAAGAAGCCGTCGAAGCCAAGAAAGTCCTGATAGAGGAGGGGCTCTGGTCCCAGTACCTCGAAGTGGGCATAGGCCCGGACCCTGAGGTCTTCACCAAGGCACCTGTGCTCTCATCGGTCGGGACAGGCGCGATGATCGGGATTCCTTCCTTCTCGTCCTGGAACAACCCGGAACCGGAGCTGGTGCTGCTGGTCACCTCGCGCGGAGCGGCGGTGGGAGCAACGCTCGGCAACGACGTGAACCTGCGCGATGTGGAGGGCCGCAGCGCGCTGCTGCTGGGGAAGGCCAAGGACAACAACGCGTCCAGCGCGCTGGGACCCTTCATCCGCCTGTTTGACGAGGACTTCACGCTGGACACCCTGCGCACCGAGGAAATTCTGCTTAGGGTCCAGGGCCCGGAGGGTTATGAACTGGCCGGGAGCAGCAGCGCCGGCCGGATCAGCCGCAGCTTCGAGGAGCTGATTTCGGCCACGCACGGCGACCACCACCAGTATCCGGACGGCTTCGCTTTGTACACAGGTACCCTCTTCGCCCCCACGCAGGACCGGGATGAGCCAGGCCGGGGTTTCACCCACCACATGGGCGACACCGTGGAGATTTCCAGCTCGCATCTGGGAACGCTGATCAACACGGTGGGACCTACGGAGGAGCTGCCCCGGTGGAATTACGGCATCCGTGACCTGCTGGGCTATCTCCACCGCGTTAAGGATGACGCGAACAGGCTCCTGCCTGCCGGCGCGGACTGACAGGGACGGCTGGGGCCGGTGCCGCGGTGACGCGGCACCGGCCCCAGCCGCTCCCTCGGCACCGCTTACCGGGGGCGCTTAGATCGCTTCGCGGAGCCAGTTTTCGACGCCGGAGATGTGCACGGTCAGCAGCGACCGGGCGAGCTCGCTGTCGCCCGCGCCCAGGGCCGCCGCGATGGCCGCATGCTCGTCAATGGTGCGTGCAACCGCGCGTTCCTCGGTCAGGCCACGCCAGATCCTGGCCCGCACGGTGCGGCCGGAGAGTCCGTCAAGGAGGCTCGCAAGGTAGCTGTTGCCGCTGGCCTGGGCGATGATCCGGTGGAATTCGAGGTCGTGGGCCACGAGGTCCTCCACTGAGGTGTCGTTCCGGACCGTGGCCATGCTGGCTTTCAGCATGGCCAGCTGGTCACCGCTGATCCGGCGGGCAGCAATGGCTGCGGCGGCCGGCTCCAGGATCCGGCGAACCTCGAAAAGCTCGAGTACCGAGGTGTCCTGGTGCAGGTCCGTGACGAAGGCGACGGCTTCGGCCAGCAGCCGTGGCTCGAGGCTCGTCACATACGTACCGTCGCCGCGGCGCACATCAAGTACCCGGATAATTTCCAGCGCCTTGACCGCCTCCCGCAGGGAGCTCCGGGACAGGCCGAGCTGTTCGCTGAGTTCCTTCTCCGGGGGCAGCCGCTCCCCCGCCTTGAGCTGTCCCCCGAGGATCATTTCCTTGATCTTCAGAATGGCTTCATCCGTTACGGTCATGGGGCTCCCCCCGTCGGGTTGATCACTGCCTACAGCGCCCGGGCCGGCAGCCGCAGTGCCTGGAGGCCGCCGTCGACCGCTATGGACGTACCCGTCGTGGAGCCGGAAAGAGGGCTGGCCAGATAGACAACGGCTCCCGCGACTTCGTCCGCCGTGACGAGCCGGCCGTGCGGCTGACGGCCGTTCAGGGCCACGCGTTCGGCGTCGGGATCGGCAGCGGCGTCCAGCAACCGCCCCACCCAAGGCGTGTCAGCGGTGCCGGGGTTAACGCAGTTGACCCTGATACCTTCGCGCAGGTGGTCCGCAGCCATGGCCTGGGTGAGGGAGAGTACGGCGCCCTTGGTGGCGCTGTAGAGGGCGCGTTGGGGCAGCCCGGCGGTGGCGGCAATGGAGCAGGTGTTCACAATGGCGGGGGACGGCGACTGGCGCAGCAGCGGCAGCGCGGCGCGGGTGACCCGGACCATGCCCACGACGTTGATGTCCCAGACGCGGTGCCATTCGGCGTCGTCGTTGTCCTCGACGGTACCAAGGGCGCCCGCGCCGGCGTTGTTGATGACGATATCGAGCCGGCCAAACGAGTTCTGCACCTTCCCGATGGCAGACCGGACGGAGGCGTCGTCGGAGATGTCGCAGACCAGGCCGTGTTGGCCGTCCGGCAGGCCGGTGGGGTTGAGGTCCAGCACGGCAACAGTGGCACCGCACTCCTGCAGGCGGGCGGATATGGCGGCTCCGATCCCGGATGCCCCGCCGGTGACGACGGCGACGAGCCCTCTCATGTCCGGGCCCACTTAGGCCTCCGTGCCGGGGCTGGCGGCGGCTTCTGCGTAGCGGTGCGGATCCGCGGCTTCGGTGCGGACTGCCGCTTGCGGCGCGGGCGTCGGCACGTAGGTCTGGCGCTGCCGGCCAAGGCCCGCTATCTCGAGGTCAACGACGTCGCCCTCCTGCAGGTAGGGGAAGCGGCCGGAGAGGGCCACGCCTTCCGGAGTGCCGGTGAGAATGACGTCGCCCGGTTCCAGCAGCATGTACTGGCTCACGTGGTGCACCACGGTGGCGACGTCGAAGATCAGGTCCGCGGTGTTCGAATCCTGGCGCTCTTCCCCGTTCACCCAGCTGCGCAGGCGGAGGTTGCCGGCGTCCACCTCGTCAGCCGGGACCAGCCACGGCCCCAGCGGCGTGGACTTGGGGAGCGATTTGCCCTTGGTCCACTGCCCGGCAGCGCCCGGAAGCTGGTACTCGCGTTCGGAGAGGTCGTTGGCCACGAGGTAACCGGCGACGGCGGCCATGGCTTCCGCGGGCGTGCCCAGGTAGCTTGCCTCCCTGCCGATAACGATGCCCAATTCCACTTCCCAGTCGTATTTGCGGCTGCCCGGCGGAATCGGGGCGTCGTCATAGGGACCGGCGACGGTGTTGTTCGGCTTCAGGAATACCACCGGGGTCTCGGGCGCAGCGGCCCCCGACTCTGCGGCGTGGGCAGCATAGTTCATGCCGATGCAGATCAGGTTGTTGGGCCGGGCGAGCGGCGCTCCTGTCCGCAGGCCGGAGGCCCCGGGCAGGACAGGCAGGGCGCCTGCCGCGAGGGCGGAGCGAAGCCGCCCGACACCGTCGGCAGCCAGGAAGGCGCCGTCGATGTCCGCGGTGACGCTGCTGGCGTCATACGCCTCCTCGTCGCCGTTCCCCGCCGGCGCGTAGACGACGGGTATCTCGTGTCCTGCTGGGCCCAGCCGCGCAATCTTCACTCTTGTTGTATCCCTTCGGTCGGCCGCACCGTGTGCCTGAGGTGTCGCTTCCCTACCGGGGGACGGAAGACATCGGAGTTCTCAGGCGGTGGTGACGGCTTGTTGTGGTGACGTTGCTGTTGATTCTACTGTTTTTGCGGCACGCAGCAAGGGCAGACATCGGATGTTTCCGCACAAAGTTCCGGTGGATCTTCGCCAGACACCCGCAGCCGACCCGCAGACAACGCCCGCGCGGCGCTTTAGAATGAGCATTCACAGGCAGGTGCGCGGGCGCTCCTGCTTCGTTCGCGGCGGTGTGAGGCTGCCTTGGACGGATCATGAACGGGGACGATTGATCATGAGTGACGGCGCACCTGATTCCGGATCAGAACCCCGCGCCGTACCGCCGCGAAAGCCGCCGGCTCCCCCACGGATCGGAACACCGAAGGAAAGCCCGACGGCGGCCAACGGCCTGCCTGCCCCGCCCACCATGGCGGTGGCCAGCCGGGAGGAAAGCCCCGCGCTCGACAACTACGGAGAGTTCATTGCGCGGCTGGATGCAGCAGCCGGCAAGCTGAGTCCGCGGCGGGATGCTTTGGCCACGGCCCTCGGCGCTGCGGAACTGCTCTTGGTCCAGAACCAGACAGGGCTTGAGCTGTGGGGTCAGCGCCTCTCGCTCATCAGCCAGCTCCTGGCCCGGCACAGCGGACCGCATGAGGCGCGGAGATACAGCACGCTCCGGGAACTTCGTGACGTTGCAGCCAAGATGGAGCGGATGTTCACCAGCCGCGTGCAGCGCGTGCAGGGAGTGTGCCGCGCGATCCGTGCGCGCCGGGACCGGATCAACACGTCGCTGTTTGAGCTGGAGAAAAGCAGAGTCAAGCTGACGTCGTCGCGGATGCTCGCGCTGGAGCGGGACAATCTGCGGAAGGTCGCCGATGACCTTGCCGTCGCCCCAGACGGCACCAGCCTCGGTTTTCCGGATCCGGGCCTTCGGGAAAGCCTTCGCGAAGCGCGGGAAGCAATCATTCTGGCCGAGGCCCTGCTGGAAGTGAAAGGGAACTGATCATGCCAACTCCACCCACCCACTCCCGGGAAGTCTGCAGCTTCACTTCCAAGCAATGGACGGGCAGGCCGGGCGAGGAAGCGGGCGCCATGTTCGGCCGGTTTTCCGTCGTCGGGTTCGTTGTGTGCCTGATCCTGATGCTCTTTGTACCCGGCCTTCGGGACGTCGGCGCCACCATGCTGTTTGTCGCGCTCTTCGCCACCGCCTTCACCACGCTGGGCATCCGGGCCAAAAGTTCGAGCGAGCGGGCGTTCCTGCAGCGGCTGACCGGGACCGTCAATGACGTGGTTCTTGAACTGACGGCGGACCGGACCCAGCAGCTCTCGGCTGACGGTCTCCGCTCACTGCTCCTCGACGGCGAGAGCCTGCCACTGTCGGTGAACGGCGTGTCCGGCCTGCGCCTGTTGGTCGTCACGCAGCGCCCACCGAAGGCAAAGCAGAATGCCAAGCCGAAAGCCGATGCAGTCACCACCAAAAGGATCGTCATCGCAGCCACCCCGCCGGATTACGGCATCCGCAGCTTCGACCGGCTCCTCGAGACCGCCACCACCGATCCCGGCTTCAACTTGGCCGCCTCGTAGCGCAAGAGCCAGAACAGCGCAGGAGGGCGCGCCCGGCCAGGCCGGACGCGCCCTCCATTTTGCGCGGTATCCCCCAGCCGGGATCAGTCGATAAGCACCGGAGGTTCGACACGCTCTGGGGACTCGACATGGCCCGGGGCCTTGGCGGAACGGTTCATGGAACGGTGGTGCAGCCGGTTCGCCACCGCCAGGAGGGCCACGAGGGCGAACGTGCTCAGAAGCTGGGGACGGGAATCCTCACCGATGAAGCCCACCGTGAAGATGGCCGCGAGAATGAGCAGGCCAATACCCGTCAGCCAGGGAAAGCCCGCCATCCGCAGCGGAAGGAAAGTTCCCTCACGGTCGGCGCGGAGACGCAGTGCTAGTTGGGCGAGCAGGGCGGAAGCCCAAACCAGCAGGGACGTCGAGCCCACGATGTTCAGCAGGAGGGGAAGGACCTTCTCCGGGAAGGCCACCTCGAGCACGGCCGTCACGACGCCAAAGGAGACGCTGGCCAGGACTGCGACCACCGGGACCCGGGCCTTGGACAGGGAGGCGAGGACGCGCGGGGCTTCACCCCGCTCGGCGAGGGAGAACGCCATCCGGGAGGCTCCGTAGAGGTTGGCATTGAGGGCCCGAGAGCAGTGCCGCGACAGCAACGAAGGTGATGGCGGTTGCTGCGCCAGGCATGCCTGCGGCGTCCAGCACAGCAGCGAACGGGCTCTTCAGGCCCGCCGAACCCACGGGAACCACGGCCGCGATGATGAAGATCGCGCCGATGTAGAAGACGAGGATGCGCCAGAGCACGGTGCGGACGGCCATTCCAACGCTGCGGGCAGGATCCTGGGTTTCGGCTGCCGCCACCGAGACAATCTCGGTGCCGCCGAAGGCGAAAGCCACCACGAAGAGCGCCGTCGCGATTCCGGCGAATCCGTGCGGGGCGAAACCGCCTCCAGTGAAGTTGAAGTTGGCTAGGCCCGGCGACGGGACTCCCGGTAGCCAGCCGAACAGGAGCGCGACGCCGATGAGGAGGAAACCGACGATTGCGGCCACCTTGAGCAGCGCGAACCAGAATTCGAATTCGCCGAAGTTCTTCACCCGGGTGAGGTTCACGGCGGTGAGCACAGCGATGAACACGAAGGCCATCAGCCACACCGGCAATTCGGGGAAGATGGTGGAAAGCAGGCCTGCCGCACCCAGCGCTTCCGCCGCGATGACAACCACCAGTTGCAGCCACCAGAGCCAGCCCACGGTGGCACCGGCAACGGGCCCGAATGCGCGGGCGGTATAGACGGAGAAGGCGCCGCTGTCCGGGTTGGCGGCTGCCATCTCACCAAGGGCCCACATCACGAGGATGATGAGGGTGCCGGCCACCAGGTAGGAGATCAGCACCGCCGGGCCGGCGGCCTGGATGCCGGCGCCCGAACCGATGAAGAGACCGGCGCCAATGGCGCTTCCGAGTCCCATCATTGTGAGCTGGCGGGGTTTCAGGGCGGCGCCAAGCGCCGGGGCAGACGTCATTGTCTGTTGTTCCATTAGGAGTCCTCTGGGTTGTATGTCGAACTGGTAAGGATCGAACGGGTTAAAGGTGGAACGGGTTGGGGTTTCAGGCCGCGCGGGCTGCCGGGACGGCTGCCAGAACCTGGAGCACGCGGTCGTTGGAGGCGGGGTCGGCAACTGTGATCCGGATGCCGTCGCCCTGGTAGGCGCGGACCATGATGTCCGCCTGGTCGAATGCGGCCACGAGCCTCGCCCGGAGGTCATCGGCGGCCCGGATCCACAGGAAGTTGCCCTGGCTCGGCTGCAGCTTCCAACCCTGGGCCGCCAGCTGCGCGGCTAGCCGCGAGCGCTCTTCCTTGACGACGGCGACCCTCGCCTGCATCTCGTCCGTCGCGTCCAGCGAGGCGATGGCAGCCTTCTGGGCCAGGGCCGTCACGGCGAACGGAATGGCAGTCCTGCGCAGTCCCTCGGCGATTGCCGGGGCGGCCACGGCGTATCCCACGCGCAGGCCGGCGAGCCCGTAGGCCTTCGAGAAGGTGCGGAGGATGCACACGTTGGGGTACTCACGGTAGAGCGCCAGGGAGTCGGGCCCGGTGCCCGCCACGGCGTATTCCACGTAGGCCTCGTCGATCACCACGAGGATGTCCGAGCGGATGGACCGGAGGAACGCCTCGATGCGTCCATGGCCGATGGGGACGCCGGTCGGGTTGTTGGGGGTGCAGAGCAGGACCACTTTGGTCCGCTCGGTGACGGCTGCCGCCATGGCGTCGAGGTCGTGGCCTTCGGCATCGTCCAGCGGTATGCGAACGGCCCGGGCGCCGGCCAGCTCCACCAGGATGGGGTATGCCTCGAAGCTCCGCCACGCGAAGATCACTTCATCCCCGGCGTCGCAAAGCCCGGTGATGACCTGCTGGAGGACGCCGACGCTGCCGGGTCCCACCGCGACTTCCCCCGCGCTGACGCCGAGGTGCCCGGCGATCCGTTCGCGGAGTTCGACGGCGGCCATGTCCGGGTAGCGGTTCATCCTGCCGGCCGCTTCGGCCACCGCAGCGGCGGCCGCGGGCAGGGGTTCGTAGTGGCTTTCATTGCTGGCGAGGGCCGCGATGTCCTCGCCAGCACTGCGCCGGCCCGGGACGTAGGACGGCAGGCCGGAGACCGCTGCACGCAGGACGGGGTGCGCGGTTTCGGCTGCTGTCAGGATCTGATCAGTGGTCATGAGGCTTGATCATGGAAGTGACGCGGGCCACATTGCAAGATACTCTGGTTTCCTTGGGATTTCTGCTCAACTTCTATCGTTTGTGGTGAAAATGTGACCATCCCCACTCCCCGCACCTTTGATTCTTTGGATGCCAGGATCATTCTTGCGCTCGACAAGGACCCGGAAGCCAGCGCGCTGGCACTGTCCCGGACGCTCGGCGTCGCCCGGAACACCGTGCACGCGCGCCTGGCGAAGCTCCAGAGCGGCGGCGCGCTCAGGTCCTTCAGCCGGAGGCTGGACCCCGCAGCGCTGGGCTACGGGCTGCTGGCGTTTCTCTCCCTCGCCATCAGCCAGGCCCGCGCCAAGTCGGTTGAAAGCGGGCTCGAAGCGATTCCGGAGGTCATCGAGGTGCATGCCACCACGGGGGATGCGGACCTCATGGCCAAGGTGGTGGCGCGGGACACGGCCGATCTCTACCGGATCACCAACCAGATCCTGGAAATCGACGGGATCCAGCGGACCAGCACGGCCATCTCCGTCGTGGAGCTCATGCCGCCCCGCTACGACGGCCTGCTCGCCCGGCTGTCACAGCAGGAGAACCGCCAACTTGGCTAGGGCAAAAAGTGACCGCACCACCACTGGGCATATTTTCAGTAGGTGCAGCAAGAAACTGCCAAAAGTACCAACAAATATTCAGTGTGTTGCTAATCCTTGGCCCAGATTCGACGATTCCTGCATGACTTCTCTTACAGTGTCCGGCCGGGTGGCGCAGGTTCTCAGCAGCTATCTCAGCGATGTGTTCGGTGTGATGGGCAACGGCAACGTCTACTTCCTGGACGCCGCCGAGAAGGCGGGCCTCCGCTTCACCGCAGTACGCCATGAGGGCGCCGCAATCGCTGCGGCGGACGCCTACTACCGGGCATCGGGACGCCTCGCGGCGGGAACCACCACCTACGGCCCCGGTTACACCAACGCCCTGACGGCCCTCGCGGAAGCGGTCAGGGCGCAGATCCCCACCGTGCTCGTCACCGGGGACGCCCCGAGCGGCGGCGCCCGTCCCTGGGACGTGGACCAGGCGGCAATCGCCGCCGGGCTGGGAGCGGCGACGTTCACGGTCACCCGTGAAGCCGCGGGCTCCATCACGCAGGAAGCGGTGGAGTACGCACTTGCCCGGCGGACCGCCGTCGTCATCGCCATCCCGTACGACCTGGCGGCCGTTGCGGCGGCGGACGAAGAGCTTCCCGCGCCGACACTGGCGGCTGCCGTGAGGGACGACGCCGACGGCGGACTCGGCCGGGCGGCCGAACTTCTGGCCGGGGCAAAGCGGCCGCTCATCCTTGCCGGCCGCGGAGCGCACCTCGCCGGAGCCGGCCCCGAACTCCGGGAACTGGCCGACCGCCTCGGGGCGCTTACCGCCGGGACGGCACTGGCGCTGAACCTGCTGCAGGGCGAGGGTTACCTCGGCGTCGCGGGCGGTTTCGGCACGGATACCGCCGCCGGGCTCATGCGCGAGGCGGACGTGGTGCTCGTGGCGGGGGCAAGCCTGAGCCCGTTCACCATGCGCTTCGGGCACCTGATCGGCCCGGACGCCACCGTGATCCAAATCGACGCCGGCATGGAGCCGACTAACCCGCGGGTGGACCTGTTCGTCACTGCGGACGCGAAGGCCGCCGCGGGCCGGCTCCTCCGCCTGCTGGATGCCGCCGCCCTCTCCGGGGCCGGGGCATCGAAGGCCTGGCGCGCGGAAGCACTCAAGCGCCTGGCCGAAGGACCCTGCCACCACCCCGGCACCGCGGAGACCCCGGACGGCCGCCTTGACCCCCGCGCGCTTGCCACGGCACTGGATGCCGTCCTGCCGGAACGCCGCACCGTGGTCCAGGACGGCGGGCACTTCTTGGGCTGGGCACCCATGTACTGGCGCATCCCGCGCCCCCAGGACCTGGTCATGGTGGGAACCGCCTTCCAGTCGATCGGGCTCGGCCTCGCCAGCGCCGTCGGGGCCGCCCGGGCAGTGGACGACGGCAACACCCTGGTGCTGGCCGCGGGCGACGGCGGATTCCTGATGGGCCTGTCCGACCTGGAGTCGCTCGTGGGCGCGGCGAGCAGCGCCGTCGTCGTGATCTATAACGACGCCGCCTACGGGGCCGAGATTCATCAGTACGGCTCCCAGGGCCTGACCGAAAAGCCCATGCTGATCCCCGAGGTGGACTTCAGCGGAATCGCCCGCGCGATCGGGGCGGAATCCGCGATCATCCGCACCCTGTCGGACCTTTCCGCGCTCACGGACTGGATCGACGCCGGCGCAAAGGGCACCTTCGTGGCCGACTGCCGCATCACCACGAGCGTCCGGGCCCCGTGGCTGAGCGAATGGATGCAGGCGAAGGAGACCGCTGCAAAGGAGACGGTCGCCGGCTAGGTGCCATCGGGTCGATCGGGCGTCAGCTGCCTTTCTTCAGTTCCTCGGCGAGCATCACGATGATCCCGCTGGGACCGCGGAGGTACGTGAGTTTGTAGAGGTCGGCGTAGGTCCCCACGCCGCGTAGCGGGTAGCATCCGTGCTTTGCAGCTATCTCAAGGGCCTCATCGATGTCGTCTACAGAGAAGGCCACGCGGTGCATGCCGATGTCGTTGGGACGCGTCGGCTCCGACTCGATCGCCTCGGGATGGATGTATTCGAAGAGCTCAAGTTGACCATGACCGTCCGGGGTCTCGAGCATCGCGATTTTGGCGTGGTTTCCGTCAAGTCCAACTGCAGTATCGGTCCACTCGCCGCTGACCGTGTCACGGCCGACGACTTTGAGACCGAGATCGGTGAAAAAGGCGATTGCTGCTTCGATGTCGCGGACAGCGATACCCACATTCTCAAGTTTGATGGCCATGCGTTGAAAGCTACCAAGGCGGAGCGATTAGCTCCAGTGACGAGGCGCCACTGGCCTCGGATGGACCGGCCCCGAGTACAGGGGCCGGCGACAGGCAGGGGCTACAGTCAAGGAAGAACGAGAAGGCTGGGAGCGGGCAGGAGGGCACATGGCGCGGACGGATTTTGATCCGGCGCAGATGTCACCGCGGGATTTCTATCAGTTGTTGACAGCGGTGGTGGTTCCGAGACCGATCGCCTGGGTGTCCACTACCTCGGTGGAGGGCGTGGACAATCTGGCGCCGCATTCGTTCTATACGGTGGCGTCTGTGGATCCGCCCATTGTCCAGTTCACTTCGGTGGGCGAGAAGGATTCGCTGCGCAACATCGAGGCACAGGGTGAGTTCGTCGTGAACCTCACCCCGGCCTCCCTGTTTGAAGAGGTCAATGCCACCGGGACGGACTTTCCGCCGAAGACGAGTGAGTTCGACGCCGTTGGTTTATCCCGGGAACCGAGCGCCGTGGTGCGTCCTCCGCGGGTGCAGGATTCGCCTGTGGCCCTGGAGTGCCGGCTGCACAGCACCTTACCGTTGGGCAATTGCACGCTGGTGTTTGGTGAGGTGGTCTACGCGGTCGTGTCCACGCACGTGCTGGAGGGTGACCATCCGCAGATTGATCTCTTGGAGCCGTTGTCCCGGCTGGGGCGCAATGAGTGGGGGACGCTTGGGCCGATCCAGGAGATCCGCCGCATCCGTGCAAAGGACTGGCCGGGTCACTTTGGCCGGGCTGGCCAGGATGAGTGAAAGCAGAGTCTGCCGATCACCTCGACTTAGGCTCCCTTCGTCCTGGCTTGGACCAAGTTGGCGAAGGGCAGCTTTCCGTAAGTCCTGACGAATTCCGCGTGGTACTCGGCTTCGGCATTGTTCAGCTCCTCCGCTGCCAGCTCCTTCCACGCGATAATGAGCGACTGAGAGCCGGCGAGTTGCCAGATGAGCCGCCCGTCCCAATGGCCAACAGGCTTCCCGCGGCCGAAGTCAGTGAACTCTTGAATATGCTTTCGCAGTCCGCGGTTGCCCGTGCTTCCTGGGCCGGCTTTTCCGATGTAGAGGACATCCGCGTTTTCGATCCACTCCGCGTTCAGGGCAGGTTTGGGCAGGGATGGATCCCGCTTCTTGAAGCGGGCTCCCACGCTCTTCGCAAGGAACACCCGCTCGAAGCCCTCGGGTTTGAGCACTACATAGAGTCCGGGGGCCCGTGGAACCCGGTTGATATCCAGCTGATCAAACGATCTGAACCCGGCGAACGCGTCGTCTTTCAGCGTCTGTTTGTTGATCGGCAATGCGTGTTCCTTAAGTTTCTCTGGGCTAGACGGACCAGCTTACGGGCAGGCCTGCGACATGGATAATGATCGGATCCGACCGCGATAGTAGGGTGCGGAGCGAAGCAGACAGGCTCTTAGGCATCGCAGTGAAGTACGGCTATGGCTCGACCGACGCATTCGGCCGGGCGTTCCGGTCGGTGCATGGCGCCGGCCCCGCTGACGTGCGCCGGAACGGCGCCCCCCCTCGTACTCAACATCGGGCCTGCTCCAGGTGAGCGCGGGTGTCGATCCGGACTACACGGAGGGCAGCGAACTGACCTACCTCCGCGGCGTCGCCGTCGCCGAAAAGACGCCGGTGCCCGAGGAGCTCGACGCTATCGAGGTTCCTGCCGGTACCTGGGCGGTGTTCAAAGCCGAATGCGAGTACCCGGCGGTCCTGCAGTCCACGTGGGCGGCCACAGCCACCGACTGGTTCCCGTCAAGTCCGTGGCGGCTCCGGCCCGGACCCTCGATCGTGGCGGTCCTTGACTGCGCCGCCGGCTTCAGACGGCCAGCTGCGAATTGAGGCTCCCGGTAGAAGGCGCCTAGCCGAGCAGCCGCGCGATCGGCGACATCTTGCTGCTTGCAATCGGGCTGCCACCGGTTAATGCCTGACCGATTGCGGGCCTGGTGTTGCGCCCTGCCCTGACAGGCGAATCAGTGACCGGACCACGAGTGCGGCGGCAGCAATCGGTGCGATGAAGGGGCCATTGCCGCCTCCCCCGTTGATGGTGCATCTGGTGCTGTAGTGCCCCCGGCAAAGCATGCGGCGGCACAAATGAATAGCAAGAATAGGCCCGCCGGCCCCAAGGGGGCTTTACAGGCTAACTACTTAGACTCACAATATAGTCATGGATGTTTCAACTTCAGCGTCCGAAACCGCCGGGGGCACCCAATGGCCAAGCGACTGGCTTCGAGCAACGCTGGGTTTCCTTGCCCTCCGCGCACTATCCGCCGGGCCGTCCTACGGTTACGCCATCATCAGTGAACTCGAGCGCAACGGGTTCGGCACGATCAAAGGCGGCACTCTGTATCCGCTTCTCACCCGATACCAGGCCGCCGGCATGGTAACCACCGAATGGAAGGCTGGTGACGGCGGCCCCGGCCGAAAGTACTTCGCACTGACCGATTACGGCCGCGCCGAGCTCACCCGCCTCAGCGCTGACTGGCTACGCTTCACCAACCTCAGCACCCACTACCTCGGCCCCGAGGCGCACACAAAGGAGTCCTCCACATGATGCATGAGACCACCGATAAGAAATGGTTCGACGACCTCATTCTGGAACTTCGCCTGCGCCAGGTGCACGGGAGCGCCATCGGTGACACCGTGGCAAGCGCGCAGGAACTCCTCGCTGACACCGGCCAGCCGGCTGAGGAAGCATTCGGACCGGCCCGGGCCTATGCCGCTGCGCTCGAGCTACCCACTGCACCGCAACATGAGTGGGTGCGGAGGGCACTCTGGCCGGCGCTGCTCGGGCTGCTGGCCTTCCTTGTCTTCAATCAGGCAGTCGTGTCCGCGGTCCGGTCGGAGCAGATGCTGGTTTCTCCCCTGCAGTTGGCTCTTGTTGCCACACCAGTCGTGCTCATAGCCTTACTACCGCTATATCTCGCCGCCGCCATCCGACGCATCTGGGTACTTATCACCCTGAGTGCAATCTGCGCGCTGGCCGGGCTCCTCTCCGGCGTCGCAGCCCCGACGACCCAAGCCGAAGCCTGGCTGACGATTGATCCGCTGCCTTGGCTGATCGTGAGCGCCCTAACCATGGTGGTTCTGTCGATCATGAACACCATCCGATCCTCCCGGCCTAACAACGACGACATCCCCGACCCGCGCTCCGCCACCACGCACAGCAGCGGAACCGGAACGAAAATAATAGTGCTGATCACCAACTGGCTTTTTCCCATACTCGCTCTGGCCATGCTCGGCCTCGCATTTTCTTTCCGCTGAACCTGCCTGAAGGCTCAGGGTGCCGCGCGTTGACGTCAAGCGCCTAGGACAATGCGACTGCAGGCCCAGCTCCTTCTGCTGCGGTTGCGGCACAGGGCGACCACAGGGTGGCCGGGTTCTGGGGCCGGCGAGTGCCAGATTCGCCGGAGTCAACCCGGTCCGAGCCGGGCCAAGCTGCTGGACCTGCGAGCCAGGGACCCGGTGCTGGTCCTCACGCAGTACGTCCGGCATGCCAGCCGGCCGTTCGATCCGGCCAAGTGCCTCATCGCCGACCGTTCAGGCCACCTCGCCGCTATGCAGTCCGTCCAGTACTGACGGCACGCCTAAATCATTCGCAGATACGCTCTTTTAGATACTGATTCGATCACTTTTGACGGCGTTCTGTGGCCGTTTGGTGGCGTCTTCAGGAGGATGCGACGCGGCTATTCCTGAGTCCTCGCAGCCGTCCATGCCCGGGACGTGTGAGATCGTCGGCAACGTGCGCCTGGCCGCTCCAACGTGTCTCGTAACTGACGGTGGATACACGGGGCGAGTTCAGGCGGTGAGTGCAACACCCTGAATTCTGTGGGGTGTCGTCAATGGGCAGGCCGTGGTCCCCGTTGAGTGTTCGTTTAGCGTTCTGGGAGGGGCTGGATGCCGATTACGGGCTTGCCTCAGCCGAAGTGCTTGTGTCAGGAGTGGCGGAGGAACCAGGAACGGCCTCGCCGCAGCGCGCGATACAGTCTTTTGACGGACCGAGACGATGCTTCGGTGCCGACATCTTGGAATGACCCCATTCCGCCTCGGTAGAGACTGCCGAGAGCATTTGCGGCGGCCCCACGCAGAACGCGCCGGTTCGTGATGCCAGCGAATTGTTCATCGAGCCAGTCTGCGGCGTGGGCCCGTTGGTTGTCCTGCTCCAATCGTGCGACGGAACGTACCTCTGTGACTGCGGAGATGATTTCGTCCCGGACGGCTTCGACGGTTCGGGGCTTGGGGCTCATAGATAAATCCTACGTAGAACCGTCTTCATCTAGCGCAACCGGCCATGGCTCCTATCCAACCCGGGGCGTCTCCAAACCTCTGCGTCTCGAAACGCTAGGGATACGAGGCGCCGCACCGTTCTGCGCCAGCCCATCTCATTGAAGCTATCCCCATTTCGGCTGCAGCCAAGGCGCGCTCCTGGGTGCTGCAGCAAAGTCCTACCGCTCAGCCTCGAGGGCGCCAGACTGTAGCGGGAACATCTTGCAACGAGTGAGTGCCGGTGGTCGCACAGCGTTTCTCCGCTCACTATTCGATTACAGAACCGTGGTTGGTCCCCAGACCCATCGTTGGGCCGAGATGCGGCCGGTGTTCAGATAGTTGGGTCTCTTGAAAGTCGCCACGACGCGGATGAATTTATCCCCGTCGCCGGGGGTCAGCCGGTAGCTGGAACCTGTCGCCCCTGGGATCGGACGTCCGTTGCGCTGCCATTGCCAGGTCACGGCTGTTGGAGCCGGGAATGGCATAGCGGTGGAAGCTCTCAACGTCTGTCCGGCGGTGAATGCGCCCCCGAGGGTAATACCCCGGACAACCGGGGTGGGGAGTTTGGTGAACACGGCCAGCGGCCGGATCGCTCTGGAGGTTTGGAAGGCAGTGATCGTGCCGGCGCGCTTGAACGCGACTTTGAAGTTGATCAGGTGCCCTTGGTCTGCTGCTGTAAGTCGGTAGGCCGTTCCAGTCGCCCCACTGATGGGCCTCCCGTCGCGGTACCACTGGTAGGCCGCGGCGGTGGACGAGGGAGTGGTTGGGCTGGTCCGGGCGCTCACGGTGTAGCCGGTGGCCGCGGTGCCTGCGATCCAGGGCGCGGGGCCCAGGATGAAGTTGAGGGGCACGGCGACTGCCGCGGAGGCGGGACTGAGCCCGCGGTCGTAACTGGTTTTCTCGTAGAAGGCTCTTACCGTCATCTTGTGGCCGGCGTCAGCGGTCGTGAGGCGGTACGTCGGGTCAGTGCTGGGCCCGGCCAACTCGATTCCGGACCGGTACCAGGAGTAGCTCACTGCATCCGGAGCCGGCGACGGAACCGGTCCGGGGACGGCGGTGAGCAGCTGGCCGGCCAGGGCGGTGCCCTTGATGGTGGGAGCGCTCATCCCCGCGAATTTGCCGTAGATCTGCAGGCTGCTGTCGCTGCGCTTGCCGTCGGTGAGGAAGTTGGGCGAAACGGGCTTGGCGTAGACCGAGATGCGGTAGCCGATGTCCTCGGCGCGGACTGTGTAGGTGGATCCTGTGACGTCCGGGATCGCCCGCATACCTTTGTCGCCGCGGTCGTGACTCCACAGGTAGGTGTAGGTGACCGACCCTGGTGCCGGCGGGAACGGGGTGGGGGAAGATGTCACGACAGCGGGAGCGGAGGCCTTCAACACCTGCCCCGGATACGCGGCGTAGGGAGCAGCAGTGCTGGTGCCCGCGGTGATGACAGGCGAGGACGCAGGCAGGATCGAGCCGCGACGTGCCGTGCCGAAACTTGTGGTCCCGGTCCAGCTGTTCCAGTATCCGGCCGCCGAAACGGTCACCTCCGCGGTGATCTCTGCGCCCATGTCAGCCTCGGCCACGGTGTAGCGTGCCGGGGCGCCCTCGATGGGCGTCCCGTCCCGGAACCAAGCGGTTGTGATGGTGGCGTTAGCCCCGCTGAGGGACGGCTCCGAGTTGTACGTCCAGAGGTTGACACCGAGCTCGTTGCCAAGAACAGGCATAGCGTCGGGGTGCGACCATGCTGTGATGTAGCCGAGGATGGGTTCCGTCTCCCCGGAGGTCAGGAGTTTGGGCTCGGAGTCGGGCTGGGTGGCGGTGACGCGGACGGAGATGCGCTTGCCGAAGTCCATTGACCGGAGGAAGTAGTAAGGCCATGCGACAGCGGGTCCGAAAGCCTCGCCGTCATGCAAGAACTGGTAGCTAAGACTGCCTGCTGGCTTGGTACCCGAAAACACGACATTGAGGTACGATCCGATTTGCGGACTGCCTTCAAGGCGCACCGCCGGAGCAGGGGTCGGCGCTTCGACCGCGGGGCTGGCTGGCTCATCCGCGACAGCCACCGGGACGGGGGCGGAAAAAGCGATCAGCCCCAAGATCACGCAAAAAACCGACACTGTCCGGCGGCCTGCAGTCCGCAGGCCGGATGAAGATTTTGTCACGTGCTGTTCCCCCAGCTCGATGTGGGCCAAGCAGTGACCGCACGATTATTCCGCTGAGAATATCTGACTGGGTCACTGTTCGCCAATGTCCGGGACGATCTTGATCCGCGAGGGACTGGACGACCAGCTGCATGGCATCGACAGTCGGGCCGAAGCAAGCGTTCGGCAAACGGACAGCTAAGCCGCCGCTCTGCGCTGAAGCATTGTTGGGAAGGCCAGCTGTCCGCCCGTTGGCATTTACGTGCAGGCGTCGAGGAGCCTCAGACTGGTCATGATGCTCCCTTTCCTGATGACCAGCCCGGTATTGGGATCGATAATGATTTCTGCTCCTAGCCCGCCGCCGAGCGGTTCTGTCCGTCCGATGGCCACGCCGGTCTTGCCGTCGAGGTTGGCGGGCTCGCTGGCGGTTACCCCAGGGATCAGTGCCAGGCGCGTCATATAGCCCTGCACGCAGGTCTGCGGGACAAGGCCGCTTCTCAAGAGATCGGTGATTCGCAGGACCTCGGCTGCATGTGCGCTTTGTATTGTGATGCTTGTCTGCCCGACGGCAAGGATTCCGGCCGTTGCGGCAGCTGCTGTGAGAAACACCCGAAGCGACCTATAGGGCTCTTCGGCTGGGCAACCTGGTGCGCCGCCGCCCCTGCTTTCCAGGCGGGAGTTCTCGTTCCCTGTGCCGGCTGCTGCCCTGCGCAGGAAATCTAGTGCCATGTCAGAAGTTGCCGTTGCAGTGGACTGCCGGGAGTAGCGTGAACGCCCCCGTTCACTTTCGGCGGGCGAGGGCTGGTGCGGAATCGGTGTGGGCAGAAGTCAGCTCAGCTACCCATGGTCAGGCCATCCCGATGCGTGACTCGGTATCTAAATGCCGCGCCGCAGGCGTTGAAGTTCACAGACATGGGGAAGACTGGGCAAGGACGGGATCGCGCCGGCGCTGCAAAGGGAAGCCACAGATGGGGGCCTCATGGTCGTTGACTTCATACTCTTTCTCGTTGAAGGAGCGCTGACCTTCGTTGAGCACGTGTTCCTTCACAGAAAGGCCTCGGGCAAAGGCAGGGTCCGCAAAAGCCTGGAACGCCGGAAGGCTCAGCGCTCCGAAAACCCGAAGCGCTGACGCCAGGAGACTTGCGGTGCCCCTTAGAGTGAACTGACGGCAGTCGGGCCGCGAACACCGAGGACCGGATGGACTACTACGCAATCAACGCACTGCGTGAGAACCATGCAGGCTGGTCCCTGCCGCGCGCCCAGAACGCCCCGCTCGCCACCTCGTCTTTCATGGCGGCCTTCACCGGCCCAACCAGCGCAACCTTGGCCGCCAACAGCTCATCGACAGCCTCGACGACGTCCCGTTCGGCTTGCGGGATGCCTACGGTGGGGACAAGTTCCCCCGCCAGGCGGCCGAGTACCTGGACGACTGGGCCGCCCCGGAGAGAGCGTGGCTGCGCAAGTACTACATCCAGGGCTAGGACGAGCCGCGCTACGGTCTCACCGCCGCGGCCGAGGGCGTGATCCGCTGGGTGGAGAGCCTGCGCGGCCGGGACTTCGTGGCCACCCAGTCCCGGCTCACCAGCATCTTCGCGGTCCTCGAGCGACTGGTCCAGCAGTCCGAGACGGACCCCGAAGTACGCCTGATCGAACTGCAAAGGCAAAGAGACAATATCGACGGCGAAATGCAGCGCATACGGGGCGACGACCTTTCCGCCCTCTGATACATTAGTGATATATGAGACCTGGAAAGATGTGATATCACACGCAGCGGTCTGATATGCCAGCTATCCCGATCTGAATCCGCCGCAGGATCGATCGTCAACTCGATGAGGAGTGGAACAGCATGCAGCAACTCGCAGACCGGCTCGAACGCCTGGGCACCGAAACTGCCTTCAGCGTCGCTCAAGCCGCCGCCGCTTGGAAGGCGAAGGGGAACCCGGTGTACCCCTTCCATCTCGGCGACATCAACATCCCCACCGCCCCGAACATCGTGGAGGCGATGAACCGGGCGATCGCTGACGGCTATACCGGCTACTGCCCCGGCCCGGGCATCCCGCAGCTGCGTGAGGCCCTTGCCGACGATATCGGCTCGCGGCGCGGTATCGAGTTCTCCCCCGAGAATGTGGTGGTGATGACCGGTGGCAAGCCCGTCATCACGAAGTTCCTGCAGGCGGTCATGAACCCGGGCCAGGAAGTGCTCTACCCGAACCCCGGCTTCCCGATCTATGAATCGCAGATCGAGTACCTCGGCGGTACGGCGGTGCCGTACCGCTACGTGCCTACGAGCACGGGCTTCGCGATCGACCTCGAGCAGATCCGCGCGTCAATCACCCCGAACACGGTCGCGATCATCTACAACGATCTGCAGAACCCCATCTCGGCAGAGTCGACTGCCGCTGAGCGCGAGGCCGTCGCGCAGCTCGCGATCCAACACGACCTCTGGGTGCTCTCCGACGAGGCGTACTTTGAGACCCGCTATGAGGGCGTCTCAAGCTCGATCACCTCGATTCCCGGCATGGCCGAGCGTACTGTCATCCTCTACACGTTCAGCAAGAAGTTCGCCATGACCGGCTCACGCCTCGGCTGCGCCGTCGCCCCGCGTGAGATCGCGCAGGTGCTGAGCACACTGAACACCAACGACGAGTCCTGCACCACGCACTACGTGCAGTGGGCCGGCGTCGAAGCGCTCCGCGGCCCCCAGGATTCCGTGCAGCAGATGCTGGACACCCTGCAGACGCGCCGCGACGCCGCCTGCGAGCTGGTGAACTCCATCCCCGGCATGAGCGTCGCCGTGCCGCAGTCGACGTTCTACCTGTTCCCCGACGTCACCGAGGCCATGGAGCGCATGGGCTACACGGCAGTCGGCGACTTCGCCTCTGACGCCCTGTACAAGACCGGCGTCTCCTTCTGCACGCGTGAGCACTTCGGCCGTCGGCTGCCCGGCGAGGAGCGGCAGTACATCCGGCTCGCCTACTCGGGCATCGAGGCGGCAGCTATCCGCGAGGGCCTCGCACGTCTGTGCGAATGGATCGTGACCGCATGAGCCGGGTCGTCGTCACGGGCCGTGTGCCCGAAATCGCAATCGAAAAGCTCCGCGCCGAGCACGAGGTCGATGCCTGGGACGGTCCGGAGTCCATCAGCCGCGCGGAGCTCCTGCGCCGGGTGGCCGGCGCCGATGCCGTGGTCAGCCTGCTCACCGAACGCATCGACGCCGAGTTGCTCGAAGCCGCGGGTCCGCAGCTCAAGGTCGTCGCGAACGTCGCCGTGGGTTATGACAACATCGACGTGCCGGCCTGCACCGAACGGGGCATCGTAGCCGCCAACACCCCCGGCGTGCTCACGGACGCCACGGCCGACATCGCGCTCAGCCTCATCCTCATGGCGACCCGCCGGCTCGGCGAGGGGGAACGGCTCATCCGCTCCGGCCAGGCCTGGAAGTGGGGCATGTTCTTCCTGCTTGGCAGCAGCCTGCAGGGCAAGACGCTGGGCGTCGTCGGCATGGGCGGCATCGGCCAGGCGACCGCCCGCCGGGCCAAGGCCTTCGGCATGGAGATCGTCTACCAGTCGCGCAGCGAGATCGATCCCGGGATCGCCGCCGAGCTGGGCGCCCGGCGGGCAGACCTGGACGAGCTGCTGGCCGTCTCCGACGTCGTCTCGCTGCACTGCCCCTACGGGCCTGCCACGCATCATCTGATCGGCGCCGAACAACTCGCGGCGATGAAGAGCTCGGCGTACCTCGTCAACACCGCGCGCGGACCGATCGTCGACGAAGCGGCGCTCGCGTCGGCGCTTCGCGAGGGACGGATCGCGGGTGCCGGGCTCGATGTCTATGAGCACGAGCCCCGTGTGCACCCCGAGTTGCTCGAGCTCGAGAACGTGACACTCGTGCCGCACCTGGGTTCCGCCACGGTGGAGACGCGCACCGCGATGGCGATGCTCGCCGCCGACAACGCCCTCGCCGTGCTCAGCGGCGAACAGCCGCCTGCACCGATCAATTAGGCGGCGACGGACGCAGAAACGGCCGGAGGACACACAAACACGTGTCCTCCGGCCGTTTCCTGGTCTTGGGACAAAGCGCCCTGCCCCCAGCCCGGAGTTACCCGGACGGAGGCCGGGTAGCGCGCTTACGCTTCCAGTCCGCGAAGCGTCTCTTGGGCGCCGCGGTCATGCAGACTGGCCAGGGCTTCTGAGTACGCGGTGACAAAGCGCTCGTCATCAATGAGGTCACCGAAGACTTCCCGGTTTGAAATGAAGGACAGCGGGTCCTGCCGCTGGCGTGCGGCGGCAGCCATGAGGGTGTCTTTCAGCCGGTCCACCACGACAATCGCGATACCCGCCTCGTCCGTCCCTTCGGCATACCGTGCCCAGCTCGCCACGATGGCCGCTGACCGCCGCACCTCTCCCCCGTTCTCGAGGTTGATCCGGACCACCGGCAGCAGCCACTTCGGGATCCGGTCCGAGCTCTCGGCACAGAGCCGGGCCAGCGTGTCGCGCACGTGTTCGTTGGAGAAGCGCTCGATCAGCGTGCGCTTGTACGTGTCGAGGTCGATGCCGGGAACGGGCTGCAGCGTCGGGGTTGCTTCCTTGTCCATGTAGTCCAGCAGGAACTGCGCGAACAGCGGGTCCTGCGCCACCTCGTGCGCGTAGCGGTAGCCGGCGAGGTAGCCGAAGTAGCACATGCCCTGGTGGCTCGCGTTGAGCAGCCGCAGCTTCATCAGTTCGTACGGCTCCACGTCCTCCACCAGCTGCACGCCGGCCTTTTCGAAGGGCGGGCGTCCGAGGCTGAAGTGGTCCTCGAGCACCCACTGTTCGAAGGGTTCGCAGACCACCGGCCAGCCGTCCTCCACGCCGAATTCCTCGGCGATGGCCTTGCGGTCCTCGTCGGTGGTGACGGGGGTGATCCGGTCCACCATGCTGTTGGGGAAGGGCACGTTCTCCGCGACCCAGGCGCCCAGAGCCGGGTCCTTGAGCGAAGCGAAGGCGGTGAACATCTTCCGGGCCACGTCGCCGTTGCCCTGGATGTTGTCGCAGGACATCACGGTGAATGGTGCCAGTCCGCGTTCCCGACGGCGGCGGAGGGCTTCGGCGACCAGTCCGAAGGTGGTCCGGGGCGCGGCTCCCGGCTGGAGGTCGTGAACCACGTCGGGGTTCCCGGCGTCGAAGTCGCCGGTGACGTGGTGGAAGTTGTACCCACCTTCGGTGACGGTCAGCGAAACGATCCGGACGGCGTCGGACGCCATTTTTTCGATGACGGCTTCCGGGTCGTCGGGGGCGAAGAGATACTCGATGATCGAGCCGATGACCCGGCCCTCCCGCGAACCCTCGGGGTTCTTCACCACCAGCGTGTACAGGCAGTCCTGCTTGTCCATGACCTGCTTCATGCGGGCATCGCCGGGCAGGACGCCCACTCCGCAAATGGCCCAGTCATGGGCGAGGCCGGCGTTCATCAGCTGGTCCAGGTACATGGCCTGATGGGCGCGGTGGAAGCCGCCGACGCCGAAGTGCACGATCCCAGCCGTCAAAGCCGAGCGGTCGTAGGACGGTGTGGCCAAGGTATCCGGGAGAGCCGTCAGTGTCGCGTTGCTGAGCTGTTCCATGTGTTCTTCCTTTCCAGGGCGGGCTGTCAGCGGCCCGGGTAGACGACGGCTTTGAGCTGGCCGGGCTGCTTGCCGGCCTTGAGTGCTTCCTCGGATCCGGCGAGGGGGAATTTGGCGGTGACGAGGATGTCCAGGTCCACCTTGCCGTCGGCAATGAGCTGGATCGCCAGCGGCCAGGTGTTGGTGTAGCGGAAGACTCCTGAGAGCCAGATCTCCCGGTTCTGGATGAACGAGACGGGGAGTTCGACGTCGTCCGCCCCAAGACCGACCAGGATCACCCGGCCGGCGGGGCCTACGGCCTTAACTCCGGAACGGACCGCCTGCGGCGCGCCGGAAGCGTCAATGAAGGCGTCGACGTCGAGCCCTTCCACGCTGTCCGTCTTCGCGTTGATCGCATGGGTTGCGCCGTGCTCTAAGGCGAAGGCCAGGCGGTCCTCGGCGATGTCGCTGATGTAGATTTCGGTGGCTCCGAAGGCGCGTGCAGCCTGGGCGGCGATGATGCCGATCGGGCCGGCGCCGGCGATCAGCACCCGGCTGCCGGGGCGGATTCCGGCGCGTTCGCAGGCCCAGAGCCCCACGGACAGCGGTTCGATGAGGGCGGCGGCTTCGTCGCTGACGTTGTCCGGGATGTCGTAGGCGAAGTCGGACTGGATGGTCACGTATTCGGCGAAGGCGCCGTCGATCGGCGGCGTCGCGTAGAACTCGATGTCCGGGCAGAGGTTGTAGCGGCCTGCTTTGCACTGCTTGCAGGTGCGGCAGGGGCGCTGGGGTTCGACGGCGACGCGCTTGCCCATGCGTTCCCGGCTGACAGAGCTTCCGACGGCGGCGACCCGGCCGGAGAGCTCGTGGCCGAGGATCAGCGGGTGGTCCACCACGTAGTCGCCGATGCGGCCGTGCTCGTAGTAGTGGACGTCGCTGCCGCAGACGCCGACGGCGGCAACCTGCACCAGGACCTGCTCGGGCTCGAGGTGCGGGACGGGCAGCGTCTCCAGTGCCATGCTGCCCTGGCTTTTCAGGACGGCGGCGCGCATGGTGGCGGGCAGGTCGGGCTGTGCTTGCTGTTCACGGTGGCCGGAGGCCGGGGACTGTGCGGTTGATGTGGTCATCAAAGTGTTCCTTGGAAAGTGGGAAAAGGGGGTTGCGGGGCTACTTGACGGCGCCGAGCGAGAGGCCCTGGACGAGTTTGTCTTGGGCGGCGAAGCCGGCGAACAGCACGGGCAGGGAGATCACCACGGCCGCGGCGCAGACCTTGGCCAGGAACAGGCCCTGGCCCGAGACGAAGCCGGTGAGGAACACCGGGGCGGTGCCGGCGACGACGCCGGTGAGGACGCGGGCCAGTAGGAGTTCGTTCCAGCTGAAGATGAAGCAGATCAGGGCGGTGGCGGCGATTCCGGGCATCGCGACGGGGGCGATGATCTTGCGCAGGATGAGCAGGAGGTTGGCGCCGTCGATCTGTGCTGCTTCAAGCATTTCCTCCGGCACCTCGGCGAGGAAGGAGCGCATCATCCAGACTGCGATGGGCAGGTTCATGGACGTGTACATCAGGATCAGGAACCAGATGTTGTCCAGGGCGCCGACGGTTCGGGCGAAGAGGTAGAGCGGCAGGATCGCGGCCACGACGGGCATCATCTTGGTGGAGAGGAAGAAGAACATCACGTCCGTCCACTTCCTCACCGGCCGGATCGAGAGCGCGTAGGCGGCTGGAATGGCCAGCGCCAGCACCAGGACCGTGGAGAGAATCGAGGCCGTGGCGGAGTTGATCATGGGCGGCCACGGGCTGACGCCGGAGCTCGCGCCGAAGAACTCCTTGTAGGCGTCCAAGGTGAGGTTGGCCGCGATGGAGGGCGGGTTGGTGGCGGCGTCCGTTTCGGAGTGGAAGGAGGTCAGAATCATCCAAAGGACGGGCGTGGCGAAGAGCAGTGCCAGCAGCCAGGCGGCGATGCCGGCCGCGGTGTTGTTCCGGGTGGGGTCCATCCGGGTCTTGCCGCCGAACCTTCCGAAACTGCGGCGGGAACTGCGGGCGTTCAGGGCGCCGGAGGCCGGCGAAGTGCTTTGGTGTGCGGTGAGGGTGCTCATCGTGCTGCTTCCTTCTTGAAGAGCGAGAATACGGTGCGCAGGGCGAAGGTCGCCACGATGATGGTGCCGATGACCACCACGACGCCGGCCGCTGAGGCCAGGCCGTATTCGTTGGCGAAGTAGAACGTCTGGTAGATGGCGTAGGGCAGGTTGGCGGTGCCCAGTCCCCCTGCGGTGAGGGTGAAGACGGAGTCGAAGTTCTGCACGATGTAGATGGCTCCGAGCAGGCCGCCGAGTTCGATGTACTGGCGCAGGTGCGGCAGGGTCAGGTGCCGGAAGATGCCCCATGGCGTGGCGCCGTCCATCTGGGCCGCTTCGACGGTGTCCATCGGGCGGGACTGCAGGCCTGCGAGCAGGATGAGCATCATGAACGGGGTCCACTGCCAGACCAGGGACACGATGACGGCCATCAGCGGGGCCTGGGAGAGCAGGTCAAGTTGCGGCGGTGTGGCGCTGCCGAAGAGTGACCAGGCCCAGGTCAGGATGCCGTTGATCAGCCCGTACGTGGGGTTGAGCAGGGCGTGCTTCCAGATCAGGGCGGCAGCCACGGGGACCACCAGGAACGGTGCGATCAGCAGGGTGCGTGCCAGTCCGCGGCCGATGAACTTCTTGTCCAGCAGCAGGGCCAGGCCCAGGCCGATGAGCAGGCTGAACAGGACCACGGAGACGGTGAGGAGGATGGTGGTGAAGATGGCCTGGCGCAGGTCCGGGTCCGTGAGGACTGTGACGTAGTTCTCCAGGCCGGCGAAGGCGGTCTTGTCCGGGCTGAGGCTGTTCCAGTTCAGGAACGAGATGATCAGTGTCACCACGAACGGAAGCTGGGTGACGATGATGAGGAAGATCAGGGCCGGGAGCAGTGGCGCGCGCCGCGCCCAGGCCAGGGCGCGTTCCCGCGACCGGGTGTTCCGTGGCCGGTTGTCCCTTGACGGTGCCGTTGCGCTGTGTCCCGGACGGGAGATGCGCGCCGTTGCGGTAGTCATGATGTTCTCCTGCGGTTCGGTTGAGGTCACTTGTACTTGTTGCCGATCTTTTGGGCGGCTACCTGGCCCTTGGCCAGCGCGTCGGCCACAGAGCCCTGGCCCGCGATGGCGGAACTGACCCCCTGGGAGACGCTGGTGCCCAGGGCGGCGAACTCGGGAATGCCGACGAACTGGATCCCGGCGGCGGGGCGCGGCTGGGCGCCGGGGTTCTTGGGGTCGGCGTTCTCGATCGCGAAGCGTTCGGCCTTGAAGAACGGCGCTGCCTGCTGGAACTCGGCGTTCTCGTAGGTGGAGATCCGCTTGCCGGAGGGGACCTTCGCCCAGCCAAGCTTGGCGGCGACCAGTTCCTCGTAGTCCTTCGAGCTGGCCCAGGCGATGAATTTCCCGGCAGCGTCCTGCTTCTTCGAGGCCGCCTGCATGGCCCAGGACCAGGTCCACAGCCAGCCGGAGGACTTCGTGTTCTTCACCGGCGCCTGGGCGTAGCCAATCTTCCCCTTCACCGGTGACGCGTCCGCTTCCAGGGCGCCGGCCGCGGAGGTGGCGTCGTACCACATGGCCACCTTGCCCTGGCTCATGTTGTTCAGGCACTCGGTGAACCCGGCCTGCGCGGCCCCGGCCTCGCCGTGCTCGCGGACCAGCTTGGTGTAGAACTCGGTGGCAGCGGTGAATTCCGGTGCGTTGACCTGGGCGTTCCAATCCTTGTCGAACCAGGTCCCGCCGAAGGTGTTCACCACGGTGGTCAGCGGTGCGAAGACCTGGCCCCAGCCGGGCTGGCCGCGCAGGCAGATGCCCTTCATCCCGGGGGCCGCGCCGTCCACCTTCGCCGCGATGTCGGCGACCTCATCCCAGGTCGGCTTCTCCGGCATGGCCAGGCCCTTGGCCTCCAGGATGTCCTTGCGGTACATCAGGAACGAGGATTCACCGTAGAACGGCTCGCCGTACAGCTTGCCGTCCTTGCCGGTGAGGGACGCCGTGTAGGCGGGCAGAATGTCGTCCTGGTTGAACGTGGCATCGTTCGCCACGCTGTCCAGGGGCGCCAGCCAGCCGTTGGCCGAGAAGAACGGGATCTCATAGTTCGACAGGGAGGCGACGTCGTACTGGCCGGCCTGGCTGGAGAACTCCTGGCTGATCTTCGCCCGGACGTCGTTCTCCGGCAGCACGGTGTAGTTGACCCTGATGCCGGTTTCCTTGGTGAAGTTGTCCGCGGTAAGCCGCTGCAGGTCCTCCATCTGGGGGTTGTTCACCATCAGGACATTGATGCTGTTCGGGTCGCCTGCGGCTGATCCGCCACCGGCACCGGCGCAGGCGGAGGCGGACAGGGCGATGCACAGGGCACCTGCGGCCAGCGAGGCGGCGCGCATTTTGGGACGCATAAGAACTCCTTTGTGCTCAAGAGTCGGGACACGAGGCCTGGCCGAAGTAAAGGGCCGGGCCTCAAGGGGCCGCGCGGCCCCGGTCGGTTCTCAGTTGAGTTTGCTCATATGAGCCTAGCTGAATGCTCATCTGTCATGTGACTCTAGTCATATATACTCGTTTGAGCAAGAGGCAATACTCAAATGATCAGACGTGCGAGAGGTGACCAGCATGACGGAGCGCTCCCATGAAGAGCTTCTGGCGCGGATCAGCAGCGAGTACTACCTGGAGAACCGCTCCAAGGTGGAGATTGGCGCCACCTACGAAATCTCACGGTTCCAGGTGGCCCGCCTGCTTACGGAGGCGTTCGAGAAGGGCATCGTGGAAATCAAGGTGCATTTCCCGTCCCGTGTCTCCGCTGCCGACATCCGGCGCATCGAGTCCACCCTGGGGATTGGCGAGGTAATCGTTGCGGAGACCACCGGGGACGTGATCCAGGCGCGCGGCATCCTGGCCAAGGCGGCCGCCGTCGAAATCTCCCGGCAGGCACCCGCCGGCGGGACCATCGGCATCTCCTGGTCCCGCACCCTGGACGTGGCCTCGCGGCTGGTCCGGGAGCTTCCCCGGTGCGACATCGTCCAGCTTGCCGGCGCCCTCCCCACAGAGGGCGAGAGCAATCCCCTCGAGCTGATCCAGCGGCTGGGACATGTGAGCGGGGGGCTCACCTGGCCGCTGTGGGCACCTTTGGTGGTGGAAGATCCGACGACGGCGGCCGGCTTGCGCCGCCAGCCGGAGATCGCCGAGGCCCTGGCCAAGGCGGATTCACTCGACCTGGCGGTGGTGGCGATCGGCGCCTGGAAGTCGGGCACCTCCACCATCTGGGACCGGGCCGACGCCGAGGTGCGGCAGGCGGCCGTGGAGGCCGGCGCCGTCGGGGAATGCTCGGGGCGCCTGCTGGACGCCAAAGGCGTTGCGGTGGAATCGGGGCTGGACGAACAGATCATCGCCGTCACCATCAAGCAGCTGCAGCGGACCCCGAAGGTGGTTGCCGTAGCCCAGGGGGAGGCACGGGCTGAAGCCGTGCTGGCCGTGGCCAAGGCCGGCTTCGTCACCACCCTGATCATTGATACGCCGCTGGCCCAGGCCCTGACTGACCTGATCGACGAGGAGAAGAATCAATGAGCACAGTCATCGGGGTGGATTCCTCCACCCAGTCCTGCAAGGTCCTTGCTGTGGACGCCCAAAGCGGCGAGGTCATCGCGTCGGGCGCCTCGGCCCACCCCGACCTCACCGCGGTGGACCCGCGCGTCTGGACCTCAGCGCTGCGCGAGGCGTGGCGTTCGGCGGGCGCGGACCGGCTGGGCGGTTCCGTCGCGGCGGCCGGCGTCGCCGCCCAGCAGCACGGGATGGTGGCCCTCGACAGTTCGGGGACGCCCGTACACGATGCCCTGCTGTGGAACGACACCCGCAGTGCTGCGGACGCGGCGAGACTGCGGGATGAACTGGGGCCCGAAGCGTGGGTGGACGCCGTCAACCTCGTCCCCGTCGCGTCCTTCACCATCTCCAAGCTGGCGTGGCTGGCGCAGAACGAACCGGACGCCGCGAAGCGCGTGGACCAGGTGGTCCTCCCCCATGACTGGCTCAACGGAGCCTTGGGCGGCGAATTCACCACGGACCGGAGCGATGCCTCCGGCACCGGCTACTTCTCCCCCGTCACCAACACCTACCGGACCGACCTGCTGGAGGGCTTCTTCGGGCGCGTACCGCGCCTTCCGCGCGTCGTGGCGTCGAACGAGCAGGCCGGAACCGTTCAGCACGGCTGGGGCATCGACGGGGCCGTCCTCGCGGCCGGCGCGGGGGACAATGCGGCCGCGGCGCTGGGACTGGGGCTGCGCCCGGGCGAGGTGGTGGTCTCGATCGGCACCTCAGGAACCGTCTTCACCAGCTCACCCTCCCCCATGCCGGATCCCACCGGCGCAGTCGCAGGATTCGCGGACGCGGCGGGCGGCCACCTGCCCCTGCTGGCCATGCTGAATTCCGCCAGGGTCATGGCCGCTACCGCAACCATGCTCGATGTCGACCTGGCAAAACTGGACTCCCTGGCACTGGCCGCCGGGTGCGACGCCGGCGGGCTCACCTTCCTGCCCTATCTTGATGGCGAGCGCAGCCCCAACCTGCCGCATGCCAGCGGAAGCCTGGCCGGGCTCACCAGGAGCAACATGACCCCGGAGAATCTCGCCCGCGCCTCCGTGCTGGGCGTGCTGAACTCACTGGCCGATGCCATCGACGTCCTGCGGCAGTCTGGCGGCACGCCGGACAAGATTCTCCTGATTGGCGGAGGTTCCAAATCGCGGGCCCTGCGCCAGGCAGCAGCAAGCATCTTCAACCTGCCCGTCGAGGTGCCGGCTAGCAGGGAGTACGTTGCGCTCGGTGCGGCGAAACAGGCCGCATGGGCGGCCACGGGGGAGCTTCCCGACTGGAAGCGCAGCATCGAGGCTGCCTACGAACCCGAAGGAGACTGGGGCTTCGGCGTCCGGGAACGCTATGCCGAGGTGCGTAAGAGCTTCTACGGGGTGTGAGCGCCGCTGCGACCGTCCCCGCTTCGAGGCGCCCTTCAAGGAGTCACTGAACCCGAACACTATCCACCACGTGGTGGCGTTCAACGCGTTCCTGGATAGCCGGCTTGTCTACACGGAGCTTGCTAAACCGACGTGTGATCTGGGTCGGCGAACAGGACGCCGCTCTTATCCATTTTCTCGGAGTCTTGTCGGAGACAGAGCACCTGTTCTTACTCGGGCGCATCTCTTGAAGCTGTCCAGCCGCTCCGGCTGGTCATGTTTGCTCCCGTAAGCGATTATTGCTCTGGAAAGTCGGCTTCATCCGCTGGCGGCCTGCCATCTCTTGCCTGCATGGACAAAGGTTTGCAAACGCTTTGGACCCATGACCACTTGCTGCCGTGGGCGGCAAGTGGTCATGGAACATCAATTATTTTGCGGGATCCATCTTTAGTTTGACCAACCATGAAATCGCGGAGACTACGGCGGCGGCCGCCGGGATACCGAATGTGCGTGCCATAAGTGCAGTTTCATCATTGGCGAAGAGGCTGCTGTTCCCGGCATCCAGGACAGCCAAACCGAGCCCGACGCTCAAAGCCAACACGACGCCATAGGTGATAAACAAAATGATCTGGCGTGGCCTCTCCTTCTTGTACTCCGGCTCGCCTTGCAGGATGTTCACTACACCCACGGCTCCGGTAAGCAAGGTTGCAGCGGCGTTACTGCTCAGGAAAAACGACACAACGATACCGGCCACAGCAATGCTAACGAGAACGATTGCCATCCACCCGCGGCCAGAATCTGGCAGAAACGGTCGCCTATTGCTTGTACCAACTGTTGACAAAATGATCCCCCTGAAAGTTTCCGTCTCTATTGACGTCAGCTCGAATGTCGAACCTCAGAAATCTTATATCCAAACAATTGCGAAAATGCATGGCAGTAGGGCACCGCGCCAGCTCCTGATCTCGAAGCGCACCTCACTTGGACGAAATCAACGGCGGGGACCTATAGGTGGCCTTCCTGTTGATGTTGAAAGAAGTTGTTGGGGCTATTAATTGCCGTAACTCCTTACTCCATCCTCGACCTTTTGGCCGGACCGACCAGAAGCAGCACACCGAGATGACCGGACTTAAGCGTGACTGGGCGGTTGCTCGCTCTTGTCCAACAAGCCCGTACCACTTGCTACGCTGGATTCCCCCGAACAAACGCAAGCGAGGCAAACGTGCACGAGGACGCCGTCCGGTTCCTGTCCCAGCCGGTGGAGGCCCAGCCCGGCTCGCCGCTCCGGGTCGCCGTCTACTCACGGATCGCCGAAGCCATCCGCAACAACCTGCTGCAGCCCGGGTCGATGCTCCCCACCGAGACCGAGCTCGGCACCGACATGAAGGTCAGCCGCACGGTGGTCCGCGAGGCACTGATGCTGCTCGAGGAGGACGGCCTCATCCGCGCCCGCCGCGGCGTCGGCCGGTTCGTCTCCGACACCCTCCCCCGCATCGGCATCGAACGCATCCGCCCCTTCGAGGAAGTCCTCGGCGGCCCCGGCCATCAGGTCGAGATCAAGCGCATCCAGGTGGAGAAGCAGCCGGCATCCGAATTCGTCGCCCCCGGCGTCGGCGTCGAACCCGGCAGCGACGTCTGGCTCTGGGACTCCGTCCTCCTCCGCGACGGCGAACCCATCGCCCACCTCCAGGAAAACATCTCCGCCCTCCCCGTCAGCTTCGCCGGCGGCGCCGCGGCGCCTTTGGAAATTAACGACGACGGCGGCACCACCTTGCTCACAGCTCTCAACAAGGCAGCGGGCCGGGGACTCGGGCCGGGCGAGTGCCAGATCGGCCTGAGCCAGGTGGGCCCGAGCCGCGCCAAGCTGCTGGACCTGCGGGCTTCGGACCCGGTCCTCGTGCTGACGCAGTACGTCAGGCACGCGAACCGGCCCTTCTACCTGGCCAAGTGCCTCATCGCCGACCGCGCCGGGCATCTCTCGGTGATGCAGTCGCTCCAGTCCTGAAGCCGGCCGGCACAGAAGCACCCACAGGTGGAGCGCCTGATCGAGCGCTTCCGCGGCCGCGAGGAACTGATAACGCTTGATGGGCGGTGGACGGCCTACGGCACGGACGTTGCCGACCGCAAACGGTGTAAGCGGGTCTAGAGGATAGCGTTCATCACGTTCCAGCCGACACCGATCTTGATTCGAGGGTAACCGCCGGGGTTGGAGTACCTCCACAATGTCCCGCTCGAGTCCCTGGAAAATATATCGGTCATGACGTCACCGTTGAAGTCGCCAGGGCCGGCGATGGCTGTCATGCTGTTCCCCGCGGAACTTGTCTGGACTCGCGGCTGGAACCCGCCTTTCCCGTTCGCGCGGTAAAGCCAGAGCTTCCCTGTGTTATCCCGGGCGACGAGGTCGCCTTTATGGTCTCGGTCGTAGTCGCCCCCAACGATGGCCGTCATTACGTTCCAACCTCCCCCAATGCGCGTTCGGAGTTGAAAACCTCCGGCCCCGTTGCCCGGGTATAGCCAAAGGGCGCCACTGGAGTCCCGAGCGATAACGTCCGCCTTGCCGTCGAAATTGAAGTCCCCCGGGCCGACGATGGCCGTCATGATGTTCCAACCGCTCCCGACCCTGGCCCTTGGCAAAAAGGTCCCCCTGCCGTTCCCGGGATATAGCCAGAGGTTGCCAGCACGATCTCGCGCCAGAACGTCCGCTTTATTGTCCGCGTTGAAATCGCCAGCACTGGAGATTGCGCTCATCGCATTCCAACCCGCGCCAATCCTAGATCTGGTTCCGACAGACCCCCGTCCGTTTCCGGGGTACAACCACAGTGCTCCGCTGCTGTCTCGTGCCAGAATGTCCGCTCGTTTGTCCCCATTTAGGTCCCCGCGCATGGCTAGGATCGTGACTTCATAAGTGCGTGCAATGTCACTGATAATCACTGTCTTGTTCGCGGCCAGCTCGGTCGATGCCGCCGTGCTCTGGAGTGACCACGTGAAGCGGTCCAGCCACCCTTCGCGATAAACGGTGGCCCGGGCAAGCAGTGGGCCAGAAAACGTGTGCAGCGGGATGTCTGAAGCTACCGGATTGACTACCGAACCGTTCAGCCCAACGATCCGCGGCAGGGAAAAGGTTGATCCGAGGACATGACTGACTCGTTGATCCTGATAGGCCAGCACGGTGAGTCTGCTGAGTGCGGGAATCTTCCCTAGCGGAGAGAAGTCGGTTGTGTTTAGGCCGGGGGCCAAGAAGATCGATTTCACGCATCGGCCGGGCGTGCAGCCAGCCGCGTTGATGCCCGAAAGTGGAGCTAGATTCGTCACTCCCGGGACGTTCAGCCAGAGCTCCGATTCGCAGCGTTGTGGTGTGCAGGCCAGATTAATTCCGGACAGCGGGCCGAGATCGGTTATTCCTGCTCCGCCAAGGTTGACGAACTGAACCGTTGGAGGAATGTTTGAGATTCCTGCGACGTCCTTGTTCGTTCCATCGATGACTGAGATAACTCTGAGCCTGGGGATGCTGGCCAGTGCGGTCCAGTCGTTAACAATCCCTCCGCTCTGTACAGTGATTTCCGTGGCGTCGGTCAGAGCGGAAAGGTCGATGCCCTCGCCAGTGCATTGATAAGAGACGTCAACAGACACCGCAAGCCGGTCACAGCCGGGAGTGGAGGTCTCGGCCGCGTAGGCGGGAGCGAGACCTGCCAGCATGAAGACAGCGGTCAGCGATGCCGCAACGAAGCGTTTGAACAAGAGGATCCCCCAGAGGCGAGCGCGAGTCATCACCCGATTGACGCAATGAAAATCGCTATCACTATAAGCCATTCGCTTGTGTCTACTGCAGTTGCGAGTCGGGGACCAGAAAGCGATCTGGGCTCGTACCGATGCAAGCTCGAAGAGCCCCTCGTTCAGTCAGCCGAGTCCCGCCCGTGAGCCGCCTGCTGCCGGGCATACGGGTACTGCTCCGGCGCCAAGGCGATGAACGTGACGGTCTCGAGCCCGGTTAGCTGACCTCAATCTGGCGCATCCGAAGCCATCCGCAACAATCTTCTGCACACCTGATGCTCCCCACCGAACAGAGCTCGGGAGCGACACGAAGGTCTGCCGCACCGTGGTCGGCCCGAGCCGCGCCAAGCTGCTGGACCTGCGCGGCTCGGACCCGGTGCTGGTCCTCACCCAGTACGTCCGCCACGCGAACCGGCTGTTCTACCTGGCCAAGTGCCTCATAGCCGACCGTGCCGGGCACCTCTCCGTGATGCAGTCGCTGCAGTCCTAGGACCGTTGCATTCAAGCTAGGGGCAGGTACCGCCGACGGCCCTGCAGGCGTTCACCCGGCCATAGGTCCATTCGGTGCCGGTGCCGGCAATCTTGTCCGCGGTTGATTCGACGCTTGCGCGGACTGCGGTGTTGGTGGTGCCGGCAGGTGAGCTCCAGGCAAGCGCAGCGACGCCGGCCACAGCAGGTGAAGCCATCGACGTGCCGCTGGCGATGTCGTAGCCCATGGAGCGGCCGCTCTGACGGCCGATGGCGAACGGGTGCTTCGGGAACGTCGAGTAGACAGCTACCCCCGGCGCTGCGACATCCACCCACGGGCCGTAGGTTGAAAAGGAGGCTTTGGCATCGTTGTTGTCAGTCGCGGCGACGGCGATGACGTTGGGGTAAGCGGCCGGGTAGAACTGGTCCGGGGTACCGGCGTTGCCGGCCGCTGCTACGATCACCACCCCTCGGTTCCACGCATTATTGACGGCAGTCTCGAGGGTCTGTGATGAAACGCCCTGTCCGAGGCTCATGTTGATGACCTGGGCACCGTTTTCAACGGCCCAGTTGATGCCATTTGCAATGGCCGACGTGGAGCCGGATCCGCTGTCGTTCATGACCTTGCCGTCCAGGATGGAGCAACCGGGGCATACACCGGAGACACCCGCCGTGTCCTTGGCGGCGGCAATAATTCCGGCCACGTGGGTGCCGTGCCCGTAGTTATCCTCCCCGGTCGCCGCAGTACTGAAGTTGGCGCGGGCAGCAACCTTCGGCGAGATGTCGGCGTTGTCGCTGGCGACGCCCGTGTCGAGCACGGCAACCTTAATCCCGTCTCCGGTGGTGACGGCCCATGCTTCGACGGCGTCCACATCGGCGTCGGCTTTGCCCCCGGCCACGGTTATCGTGTTGGTGGTGTCGGTGAACGACTGGCCCTCGTTGTGCAAAGCGTACTGCCGAGGGAAATAGTCGGGGTCGGGTTCATCGACAGCCGCCGTAACGAGCTCGTCCGGCTCGGCGTACTCAACGGCCGGGTCCAAGCTCAAAGATTCGATGAGCTGAGATTCCTTGCCGGCCGGAACCTTGACGAGGTGCGCGCCGGTGCTGCCGATCCCAGCACCTTCGCTGAGGCCTTGCTGGCGCAGTAGGCCAGGTGCCGCGCTGTTCTCGCGGAACTTCACGATGATTTGGCCCGCGCTGTGTTCATGTTCGGCGGCCGCGTTGCCGGGGCCCACCGCGTTGCCCGGGGCTGCCAGGGTGATCGCGCCGAACCCCATGACTGCCGCTGCGAAGCCTGCCATGGCGATTTTTTTCATACGGAGAATCCTGCTCCACACTGCTCCAGTGTGGATAGAGTCTGGCGGCACATTACGTACCGGCGTCACTCATGACGCGCTACGTCGCCCTGCAACTCGGACACCTCCGCCCGCCATGAGATTCGGGCTAAGTGCAGCTGCCGCGGACGGCCCTGCATGCGTTCACCCGGCCATGGGCCCAGAAGGTGCCGGTGCCGGGAATCTTGTCTGAGGTCCATTCCACGATTGTGCGGACCGACGTGTTCGTTGCTCCCGGATGGGAGCTCAGGGACAGCGCCGCAGTCGCAGCCACGATGGGCGAGGACATCGAGGTCCCGTTGCCGCCTGTCGCCACGTTCCAGGCTTCGACGGCGTCCACGTCGGCGTCCGCTGTGCCCGCGGCAACGGACAAAGTGCTGCGACTCCGTTGCCGCGTTGCCCGGCCCAGCCACGACAACTGCCCCGAACCCCATGACAACTGCGGCAATGCCGGAAAATTACCGCCGCCGCCGGTGCCCACGCGCAGCTATTGGCACCTGGGCTGGTAGGTCGGAGCGGCCGGGCCGGACACCTGGGCCAGTGCGTGGGCCACAATCTGGTGCACCACCGGGTCATTCGGCGCCTGGTCGTGTTCGAAGGCGTCGGCCGGGCACTTGTCCTGGATGGTGATGTTGGTGACCTGCCGCGCCGGACCGTTGAGGAACTGGCTGTTATAGGGAACGACCACTTCGTCGTGGACCGTGGAGATGACAGTGTAGGAGGGTCCCGCTACAGTGTCGCCGATGGAGTTGAGCTTCTGCATGAAGGCCGACCCTGCCTGCTGATCGGCGCAGGCGGCACAGCCCAGTCCGGTGTAGTTGGGATCCGGGACGACGCCCGGTGCGGGGACGATCACACCTTCGGTGCCGTGGTTGGAGGGTGCGATCCCGATGAGCTGGCGGACATACTTGGCCCCGCCGAGGAAGCCCATGTAGTAGCGGGGCATCATGCCGCCCTGGCTGTGGCCCACGAGGTCCACCTTCTTCGCGCCGGTGGCGGCGCGCACTGAGTCCACGAACGGGGCGAGTTCCTCTGCGGATTTGGCCACCGGGGCGGTGGCGTACACGCCGTTCGTCTCGCCGTAGTTGAGGGCGAAGACGCAGTACCCGGCGCTCTTGAGGTACGGCGAGAGGGTGGACCAGTTCTTTTCCATGCTCTCGAAGGTTCCAGGCACCAGGACCACCGGATATGGGTGCTCGGCAGTTGGTTTGCAGGACCAGTCATTCGCTCCGGGCGGGGAAACTTGCACGGTTCCCGCATGGGCGGGAGCCACGGCCAGGGAACCGGCAAGAACGGCAATGGCGGCGGCGGACAGGGTCTTGGTGAGCAGTGACATAGAAACCTCTTTGTTCGCGTGTCAGGAGTGCGGGCCCAGCAGCCGTCCGTATTCAGCGGAGTCGGCCAGGGTTGCCCGGGTACCCAATGTAGGCAGCCCGGGGTCCGGCCCGGCGATGGTTTTGCACGGATGTGCGCGGAAATCGGCTGCCGGAGCGAAGCGGCCTGTGCTGGCTGAACGCTTCCGCCGCGACATAAAGTTACTGGCCAGTACGCGGTTTCCCGCGCCTGCTGTTCAAGGAAGACCGCCCAACGCACCTGCACAAACGTGCAAGACCGAAGTCCGGAAGCAGGTCGGGGAACGTCGGCGGCTGCCGCCGATGAATTCTCCGAGACCAGGAACCCGTGGAACAGTGACGCCGTGACCTCCGCGGGGTCCAGGCCGGCAGCGCCCTCGGCTCCCCCAGCCTTCGCGCCGATTGGCAAGGCTGGAACGACGACGGCGGGACTACCTTCCGCCGGAGACTTCCGTCAGCGTCGTCCAACGACAGCCGCTCCGGAGTCAGGCTTGGAGTGCTCTCCCCTGATAAACGGTGTACTCGCACTGCGCCTGCACCAGCCGTACCCACTTGCTGGTCATCCAGGCAAAAGGGCAGACCGGGTCGAAATAGAAGTTGATGTCGGCAGTCACCTCGGCGGGTTCACCCGATGGCTTGGCTGCTGTCGTACCCCAGTGCACGGCTGGCTTCCAGTCCCGCACGGGCTACCACCGGCCCCAGCCGCTCAACATCGGCGGGCCCGATCCGCTGGGTGGGGAACCCCAGGCCCACAGCACACGCAAGCCGTCCGGCATGGTCGAACACCGGCGCGCTGATGGAGCCCACGTCCTGGTTCCGTTCCCCGAAGGCAGCGAAAAACCCCTGCCGGCGGGCAACAGCCGCCTGCTCCCGGAGCGTCTCCAGAGACACCGGGGTATCCGGCGTGAAGCCCTCGAGCCCGCGCTCGTCCAGAGCATCCCAGGCCCCGGGGTCGAACGCCAGGAAGATTTTGCCGGGGGCACCGGCATGCAGCGGCATAACCATGCCCACCATGAACGGCCGCATCACGACGTGCCGAGTCTCGGCTACCGCAACGATGGTCCGGAAGGCCCCGTCCCGGACGTACAGGCAGGCAGTTTCGCCGGTTTCGTCGCGCAGCTGCTGCAGGACCGGCTTCACCAGCCGGACCACGTCCAGCCCGAACGTTCCCGGCGTAGCCCAGCGCACCAGCCCGATACCGATCCGGTACCGGTCGCCGTCGCGGTCCAAAAAACCTTCCCGGAGCATGTTCTGCACCAGCCGCTGGCAGGTGCTGGACGGCAGCCCCGTCTTCCGGATGATCTGCTGCAGCGTCGGCTCGGGCTCCTCCACCGAGAAACAGTCCAGAATCTCCGCCACCTTGTGCAGGACCAACAAGGGGGAAGCCCCATTTCCCGGTTCCTTCACCACTGTTCAAACGCCCCTTCAATTTTCTTACCCCGGAAGCCTCCAGCTTAGTGAGCCGGGAGCAGCGTCGGGACGTGATCCATTTGACATCCCCCATGAGTGACCCACATCATGGGATTACAACCCACTTTATGGGTTTGACCCAAAAACACACCCCAGCACAACGACGTGGAGAATCCATGAGCACCGCAGCAGCCTGTGAAACCGCCCCCGAGCCCAAGCGCCCCGGGATGAGCCGTGTGGGACTGATCGTCCCCAGCTCCAACACCACCATGGAGACCGAGCTGCCGGAACTGTTCCGGCGCCAGGCCGAGGCAACCGGCCACAAGTACACCTTCCACTCCGCCCGCGCCGGCATGAAGAAGGTCACGCGGGAAGAACTGCTGGCCATGGTGGGCAAGGCAGCCCAGTGCGCCGAAGCGGTCTCCGACGCCGACGTGGACGTCATCGCCTACGCCTGCCTGGTTGCCGTCATGGCCCAGGGCCCCGAAGCCCACGAGGGCTCCGAGCAGGTCATCGCGGACGCCGCAGCCGCCAACGGACACCCCGCCCCGGTCACCAGCAGCGCCGGCGCCCTGGTCCGCACCCTGCATGAGATCGGCGCCCTCAAGGTCGCCATGATCACCCCCTACATGAAGCCGCTGACCAAGATGGTGGTGGACTACATCGAGGGCTCCGGCATCACGGTGCTGGACGCCATCAGCCTCGAAGTAGCGGACAACCTCGAAGTCGGCTGCCTTGACCCGCAGAACCTGCCCGCACTGGCCCGCAGCCTGAAGCGCGAAGGTGCGGACGCCGTCGTCCTGTCCGCCTGCGTCCAGATGCCGTCACTCGCCGCGGTCCAGGCGGTGGAGGACGAGCTCGGACTCCCCGTCATCACGGCGGCCACCGCCACCACGTACGAGATCCTCAAGGCGCTCGGCCACCAGCCCGCCATCACGGGAGCGGGCAGCCTGCTGTCCGGCACCGGCGTCCTCACTCCGACGAACGCGTAGGCGGCTGGCACCATGTCGCTGTCACTCATCGCGTTCCTGGTGCTGGTGGCGGCCTTCGCCGTCGGGTCCTTCACCAAGATCAACGCCGGGCTGCTGGCCACCGTCGCCGCATTCGGCGTGGGCACCCTCCTGGCCGGCATGTCCGTCAAGGACGTCATCGGACAGTTCCCCGCCGGCCTCTTCTTCATCCTGGTGGGCGCTACCTTGTTGTTCGCCATCGTACGGATCAACGGCACCATAGACCTGCTGGCCTACTGGGCTGAACGGCTCGCAGGCGACCGGAAGATCCTGGTCCCCATCCTGATGTTCCTGCTGACGGCAGCGCTGGCTTCGGCCGGCGCTTTCACGCCCGCCGCCATCGCCATCGTCGCCCCGGTGGGTCTGGCGCTGGGCATGCGGTTCGGCATCAGCACCCTGGCCATGGGCCTGGTCATCGTCCAGGGCGCCAACGCCGGCGCCTTCTCTCCGGTCAACCCCTTCGGTGTCCTCGGCAACAAGATGCTGGATGGCGCCGGAGCCGGTGACGGTTCTTTCAAGCTCTATGCGTACTGCTTCGTCTTCAACGCCATCCTGGCCGTGATCGCCTACGTCCTGGTGCAGGCCATCATGAAGCGCCGGGCAGCCAAGGCAGACGCACGCCACGCGGACGGCGGTGACACTGCTGTTAAGAACGACGGCGGCGCTGACGCACCCGAAGCAAACGGCGCTTCAGGCTCCGGCGGCGCCGGAACGGGCGTACTCACCGCACCGGCACAGACCACTGTGACCGCCAGAACCAGGACCACCCCGGAGAAGGTGGCCGCCACCCCCATGCGAATCCTCACGCTGGTGGGCATCGCCTCCCTGCTGGTGCTCACCACCGTCCTGGGACTTGATGTCGGTGTCGCCTCGCTGGTCATCGCCGCGGTACTGATCGTCCTGGACTCCAACGTGCAGAAGCCGGCGGTGGAAAGCATGCCGTGGTCGGCCATTATCCTGGTCACCGGCATCGTCACCTACGTGGGCATGCTGGAGAAAATGGGTGCGCTGAAGGAACTCCAGGAAGGCATCGCCGGCCTGGGCAACAGTTCCCTCGCAGCCCTGATCGCCAGCTACGTGGTGGCCATCGTTTCAGCCTTCGCCTCCACCACCGGAACCCTGGGCGTCATCAGTCCCGTAGTCGTGCCCATCGCCATGGACCCGCTGCTCACCCCCGTCGGCGTGGTCACGGCCATCGCCATCAGCTCCTCCGTGGTTGACGTCAGCCCCATGTCCACCAGCGGCGCCCTGCTGATGGCCAGCGCCCAGCCCAAGGACGAGCGGATGTTCTTCCGCGCGCTGCTGCTGTGGGCCATCGCGATGATCGGCGTGGTGCCGCTCCTCGTCTGGTTCCTGTTCGTCCAGCTCGGACTCGGCTAAAAGCCCCGGGCTGAAGGGAGAGGGACGTCCTGGTCGGGCGTCCCTTTCTCTTTCCCACGCAACGCGGGCCGGCTGGCCCTAGACGTTGGGACGGAAATGGCCGGGCCAGTCCTTCAGCCGGATGCGGGTCAGGTCCTGGATGTCGCCGAGCGTGCCCCACTCATCCAGCCCCAGCCGGGCCAGTGGCTCCAGCAGGTCGATCCGCGGGTGGCTTCCATCGAGCACGGCATCGCTCACGGCGGCATGGGACACTTCACCGAAAACCAGGGTGGAGTCCCCCATCGGCAGCACGGAATGGAGGCGGCATTCCAGCACCGCCGGTGATTCCTTAACGCGCGGCGCAGCTACGGTGAGGCTCGGCTCCCGGGTCAGGCCGGCGGCATCGAACTCGCTGACGTGCGGCGGGAAGTTGGTGCCGGTGGCGTTGACCTCTTCCAAGAGTGCGGCCGGGGCCAGGTTGACGACAAATTCTCCGGACGCGGTGATGTTGCGGAGCGAATCCTTCTCGCCCACCGACGTGAACTGCACGATGGGCGGGTTGGTTGAGGCTACGGTGAAAAAGGAGTGCGGGGCCACGTTGTCAACGCCCTCCGGAGAAACGCTCGAAACCCACGCGATGGGCCGGGGCACCACCACTGCGGTAAGCAGCCGGTAGAAATCGCGGGCGGACGTCGCCGTGGGACTGAAATCAGTTCGCATGCTGCCAGACTAACCGGCGCAGCAGCCAGGAAAGGACACAGCATGAGTTTCCAGCCGTACCGTTCACCATCCACCGGATGCCCGGTGCGCGCAGTCCTCTTCGACACCTTCGGGACCGTGGTGGACTGGCGCACCGGCGTGGCACGGGAGGTGGCAGCTTTCGCCACGGCACAAGGGGTTGCCCTCGACGCGTACGCGTTCGCCGACCGCTGGCGGGCCCTCTACCAGCCGGCCATGGAAGCCATCCGCTCCGGACAGCGCAGCTTCACAAAGCTGGACACACTCCACCGCGAAAACCTTGATGAGGCCCTCCGGCATCACGGCATCAAACCGGAACGGGTTTCCAGGCAGACCCTGGCGGAGCTGAACAAATCCTGGCACCGGCTGCCGCCGTGGCCGGACAGCGTGGCGGGCCTGGCAACGATCCGTCGCCACTACATCGTGGGGCCGCTGTCCAATGGCAACACCTCACTGCTGCTGGACATGGCCAGGAACGCCGGCCTGCCGTGGGATGTCATCATCGGTTCGGACATGACGCGCACCTACAAGCCGTTGCCCCAGGCCTACCTCCGGACGGCGGAGTTCCTTGACCTCCACCCGGGGGAGGTGATGCTCGCGGCGGCCCACAACAATGATCTGCACGCTGCCAGGGAAGTGGGCCTGGCGACGGCGTTCGTGGCCCGCCCCACCGAACACGGCCCCGGCCAGGTGAAGGACCTGGCTCCGGAAGGCGACTGGGACCTTGCAGCGTCAAGCGTCACTGAACTGGCGGACCTGCTCGGGGCCTGAAACCGTTTGCGCAACAGACGCGCCAGACCTTGCACGGGGGACGCTACGCTGCCGCGGGGAACGCCCCTGCCCCTGCCAGCCCTGACCGCGGGTCCGTACCGACTATGCCGCAGATCCAGCGGCCCAGTTCCGTCGCCTTCTGCACGTCAATGCCTGTCTGGAACCCGGCGCGCCCGAGCATCCATGCGAGGTCCTCAGTGGAGACATTGCCCGCTGCGCCGGGAGCGAACGGGCATCCTCCGAGACCGCCAACGCTGCTGTCGAACACGTCGACGCCCGATGCCATGGCCGCATAAGTGTTGGCCAGCGCAGTATGGCGGGTCTCATGAAGGTGCGCCCTCAGCTGCAGGCCGGTTTCCTCGCGCAGCCTGGCGAAAGTCTCGCCGACCTGCCACGGCACGGCGCACCCGATAGTGTCCGCCAACGCGACTTCCGCCAGATTCGCGCGACCCATCGCACTGCGGACGACGTCGAGAGTCTGTTCCATCGGGACGTCACCTTGGTAGGGGCAGCCAAAGGCAACGGCCGCGGTAACGCTGAGCGGAATGGATGCCGAGGCAGCGATGTCCGACACTTCCTCCAGAGCCGCGAGAGCCGCCGCAACAGTGGTGTTCTGGTTGGCGGCGGCGAACGCATCAGTCACCGGGAGCACGTAGTTCATCTCGTCCACCCCGGCGTCGACGGCACGGACGGCACCCCTGGTGTTTAGCACCAGGCCGATGTAGCTCACGGCGCCGGTGCGCGGGACCGCTGCCATGACGGCGTCGGCATCGGCCATCTGGGGAACAGCCTTGGGGTTCACAAAACTGACGGCTTCGATCCGCCGGGCACCCATCCGGATCAGCTCTTCGATGAGCCGGACCTTGTCCTTCGTGCTCACGGGGGTCTTCTCGTTCTGCAGGCCATCGCGCGGGCTGACGTCCACGATCGAGACGGGCCTGGTTCCATGGGCGAACATCAGATTGCTCCTTCGTTGCGCGCATTCTGCAACTCTTCGTCGGTCAGGTCCAGGAGACCCTGGTACACATCGGCATTGTGGGATCCATGCGCCAGAGGCCCGTTCCAGCTGATCCGGCCGGCGGAGCGGGTGAGCTTGGGGACGATTCCCGGCTGGACCACGGCACCCAGCTCGTCGTCAGCCACTTCCACAAGCATGTCCCGGGCCTTGAGCTGCGGGTCCTCGAAGATATCTTCAACAGTGCTCACGGTGCTGTTTGGAACACCGTCTTCATCGAGCAGGCTGACCAGCTCGCCGGCGGTGTAGTGCCCCGCCCAGTCGGCGATGATTCCTTCGAGCTCCTCCTGGTTGCGGCCACGCTGCGCATGGTCGCGGTATTTCGGGTCCTCAGCGAGGCCGGGCATCCCCATCGCTTTGGCCAGGCGCACGAAGACCGAGTCCTGATTGGCCGCGATGACAACCCACTTGCCGTCGCTGGAGCGGAAGATGTTCGACGGCGCTATTCCCTTGAGTCCCGAGCCGCTGGGTCCGGGAACAATACCGGCGGCGGCGTAGTCGGGCACAGCGCTCTCCAGCAGCGAAAAGCACGCCTCAACGAGCGACACATCGACCACCTGGCCGGTCCCTCCGCGGGCATCCCGCCAGTAGAGTGCCAGCAGGATCCCCTGCAGGGCATACAGCGAGCCGAGACTGTCGCCCAGGGAGATACCTGTGCGGGGTGGCGGCTGGTCGGGGTAGCCGTTCAGGTGCCGCAATCCGCTGCGCGCCTCAGCGACGGACGCATAACCCGGCTTTGACGCTTCCGGACCAGTCTGTCCGTATCCGGAGACCCGGGCAATGATGAGGCCGGGATTGATTTTCCACAGCTCTTCAGGGCCGAGGCCAAGCTTTTCCATGGTGCCCGGGCGGAAGTTCTCCAGGATGACGTCTGCTTCCTTGCAGAGCTCAAGAAAGAGCTCCCGGCCCCGCGGGGCTTTGAGGTCCAGGGTGACGCACTTTTTGCCACGGGACTGCACGGACCACCACAGGGTGTGGTCCTTGACCCGCGCGCGGCCCCATTCGCGCATGGGATCCGGCCTGTCCGGTGATTCGACCTTGATGACTTCGGCGCCGAAGTCGGCCATCTGCCGTCCCGCGAAAGGGCCGGCGATCAGAGATCCCAGTTCGAGGACCCGCACTCCGGCCAGCGGGCCCGCACCATCACCCGTGATTGTGGTCCTGTTTGCAGTGGCTGATACTGCTTCTTCAGCCGGCCTGCGGCCGCCCTCGTCCGCGGCGTCCTTGCCGCGCTTCGCTGTGCCGGTTTCGTAAACCTTCATCAAATCTCAACTCCTGATTCCTGATGCGGACCCGGTGGGCGCCGTACACGCGGACGGGCGGTCCAGGACGCTCCGTCGCACGGGAACCAGTATGCACTCATCTCTTCATGTTGTGAATATAAAATCACGATATGGGTACTTCCTCGGAGGGAAGGCTCCCTCCGATCAGCCGGGTACCTTCGGCGGCCGCGGCCACGACGGGCTCTATCCAGGAGGCGCACACGTCGTAGGGCATCCTCATGGTGGGCCCCATCACGGTCAGCGCACCGTAGAGCTCAGCCTGCGGACCGAAGATCGGAACGGACAGGCCACTGGCCCCGGAAACCCGCTCCCCGGTGGTGATGGCGAAACCGTCGGCACGGGTCTTGGTGACGGCAGCATCAAGGCTTGCCGCGTCCGTGATGGTCTGGTTGGTGATGGACCGGAGCCCTGACCCGTAGACCCTTTCCGCCAGGTCGGTGTTCCAGGCGAGCAGCACACGGCCTGCCGAACCGGCGTGGATCGGCATGATGTCGCCGACCTCGACCGCCCTTCGAAGAACGCGCCGGGTCTCGGCCAACGCGACGCAGACCCTACTTCCCTGCGATTCCCTAAAAATGCAGACCGTCTCGCCCAGCTCATCCCGCAATCGCCGAATCACGGGCGTCAGCAGTTCCAGGAAGTCAAGACCCTGCCGGGCGGGCGCCGCCCAGTGGGCCATGCGTATCCCGATCCGGAAATGGTCACCGCGCCGGTCGAGCATTCCCTCGTGCACCATGTTGGTCACCAGGCGCTGCACCGTGGAGTGAGGCAGACCGGTCTCCGCCCGTAATTCGGCGAGGCTCATTTCAGGCCGGATCAGCGAAAAGGCATCCAGGATGGACGTGATCTTCTTTAGTACCAGCAACGGGGCGGCGGCGTTTTCGGTTGCGCTCATGGGTCTATCCCGGTTCCTTCTTCTCCCAGGGCGGGGCAGCGGCTATTCGCAGCCCCCTTGTAGTGTGACAGACGTTACTGTTAGCCTAACGTCCACTATATGGCCATCGACTCACAATGTGGTTAGCGGGAGAACAGCAATGACGCACCCCTTACAGCCTGAACCTTCGAAGTTCGCGGTTGAGCTCAACGGATGCACCAAGGAGTTTGCAACTCCCGGCGGCGGATCGTACTTCGCGGTCCGGGACATCGACCTCAAGGTTGAGCCCGGACGGTTTGTTTCCATCGTCGGGCCGACGGGATCGGGCAAGTCCACCATCCTCAACATGGCTGCGGGACTCCTGAATCCTTCCTCCGGCACTGTCCACAGCTTCGGTGAGGCCGTCCACGGGGTGAACCGCCGCGCCTCCTACATGTTCCAGCAGGACGCCCTGCTGCCATGGAAGTCGGTCATAGACAACGTCAGCCTCGGGCTCACCATGGCCGGGGTCTCCAAGGCCGAGGCCTACGACGAGTCCCGCCGCTGGCTTGAGAAGGTGGGATTGAAGAACTTCGCTGACCGGTACCCCCACCAGCTCTCCGGCGGCATGCGCAAGCGCACCGCAGTTGCCCAGGCCTGGATCGTGAACCCGGACATTTTGCTGATGGACGAGCCTTTCTCCGCGCTCGACGTACAGACGCGGCAGATCATGGAGAACGAACTCCTCCAGCTCTGGCAGGAATCGGACAAGGCCGTCGTGTTCATCACCCACGACCTGGACGAGGCCATTGCCCTGTCCGACGAGGTGGTCATCCTCGGGGCCGGACCGGGCAGCACCGTCGTCGGCAGCTACGAGATCGACATCCCCCGCCCGCGCGACCTCCTTGATATCCGGGACGATCCCAAATTCGTCGAACTCCACAGGGAAATCTGGGGGCGCCTCAAGGTTGAGGTATCCAAGACCTACGAATCAGCACGGGAAGAGGAAGAGAGCGACGCAGCATGACTGTGGCACCAGTTTCCAAGAAAACACAGCGCTTTCCCCTCCGGAAGGACCGGGGTGCACCGGCAGCCCAGCACCCCAAACGCAGGCGGGGTGAAGCATCGAACTTCTCCATCCGGATGGGACAACTGGCCCTGGCCGCCGTTGTCCTCGGCGCGTGGGAAGTGCTGGGACGCGTTGGCGTCATTGACCCGTTCTTCTTCCCCCTGCCCTCCGACATCCTGATGACGGTATGGGTCTGGATCTCCAGCGGCTTCGTCTTCCCGCACCTGTGGATCACCCTGCAGGAATCGATCCTGGCATTCCTGACGGGTGCCGCGGCCGGCCTGGTCCTGGGCTTCCTCCTGGCGAGGGTCCTTTTCCTGGAGCGGCTCCTGGATCCGTTCCTGCAGATGTTCAATGCCCTTCCCCGGGTGGTGCTGGCCCCGATCTTCCTGCTCTGGTTCGGCCTCGGGATCTGGTCAAAGGTGGCCTTCGGCTTCACCCTGGTGTTCTTCATCGTCTTCTTCAACACCCTCGAAGGCGTCAAGAGCGTGGACCGGGTCCTCGTGGACAACGCACGCATGCTGGGGGCGTCGGAGAAGCAGCTCCTCCGCCACGTCTTCATCCCCAGCGCCCTGACCTGGATCTTTTCCAGCCTGCACATCAGCGTAGGTTTTGCCATCACCGGCGCCGTGGTGGGTGAGTACCTCGGGGCGTCTGCCGGTGTGGGCTACGCCATCGCCCAGGCCCAGGGTGTCTTCGATACCAAGGGGGTCTTTGCCGGCATGTTCATCCTGATGTTCGTGGTCCTGATCATCGACCTCCTCGTCAACCGTCTCGAACGGCGCCTCCTGAGGTGGCGCCCGGTCCGGTCCTCGTAACCCATCACCATCACCGCCTGAAAGGGAACCCCATGACACAGCACCAAACCCGGCACCGGCGCCGGAACCTCTTCCGTCCCCTGACCCTGCTTGCCTCCGCTGCCCTGGCCCTCTCGGCCTGTGGCGCCCCTGCGGCTGCACCTCCGGGCCAGGGCGGGACCGGCGCTGCCGGCGGGGAAGGCACCAAGGTGATCATCGGCGTCGGCGGCCAGACTCTCCTGACCTACCTTCCCACCACGCTGGCCCAGGAACTGGGCTACTACAAGGATGAGGGCCTGAACGTCGAACTCCAGGACCTGCAGGGCGGCTCGAAGGCGCTCACCGCGATGGTGGGCGGCAGCACAAACGTCACCAGCGGATACTACGAGCACACCATCCAGATGCAGGCCAAGAACCAGCCCATCAAGGCGTTCGTTAACATGGGCCAGTCGTCCGGACTTGCCCTCCTCGTGTCGCCGAAGAATGAGGGCAAGATCAAGTCCATCGCGGATCTCAAGGGCAAAAACGTCGGCGTGACCTCACCGGGGTCCTCCACTGACATGTTCGTCAAGTTCCTGCTGGCCAAGAACGGCCTGAAGCAGACAGATGCCGCCGTATCAGCCATCGGCGCCGGTTCCTCTGCCGTTGCCGCGGTGGAGCAGAACCAAGTGGATGCGGCGGTGATGCTCGAACCTGACGTCTCCGTCCTCGCGAAGCGGATAGGCCACGATCCGGTGCTGCTGGAAGACGTCCGGACCGTGGAGGGGCTGAAGGAAGTATTCAACACCGGCTCATGGCCGTCCTCCTCCCTCTACGCGAAGACCGAATGGCTGGACCAGAACAAGGAAACCGCGGGCAAGCTCGCCAAGGCGATCAAGCGCACCCTCGAATTCGTCGCCGGCCATTCCGGCGAGGAGATTGCCGCGAAAATGCCCGAGAAATTTGCCGGCGGAGATAAGGCGCTCTACGCCAAAGTCATTGAGGACCTGAAGAAGACGCTCAGCAAGGACGGATCCTTTACCGAGGACGGCGCCCAGGCGGTCCTGGAGACACAGCGGGTGGCCAACCCGGAGGTCGGGGACAAGGACATCAAGCTGGCGGACACCTACACGAACGAATTCGTAAAGTAGCACCATCCAGCAGGCACGCCATCCGCACCGGATGGCGTGCCTGCGGCCGTTACCACGTGACTGCGGCCGGTACCGTGCCTGCGTCCGCCAGCGCATTCCTGCGAGGAGAGCTCCCAATGCCCGAGACACTGACCCACAAAATCCTGGCCAGCCATCTCGCGTCCGGCGAGCTGGCTCCCGGCGCCGACATCACCGTCGCCGTCGACCAGATCCTCATCGAGGACGCCACCGGAACCATGGCCGCCATGCAGTTCGAAATGCTCGGCGTGGATTCCGTCGCGGTGCCGCTGGCGGTCATGTACGTCGATCACAACGTCCTGCAGATCGATGACAAGAACATGCAGGACCACCGCTACCTCCGGACGTTCTCCGCCCGCTACGGGCTGCGCTACTCCCCCGCCGGGCACGGCATCTCCCACTACATCCACCTTGAGCACTTCTCCCGGCCGGGCCAGGTCCTGGTGGGCGCGGACTCCCACACCTCGACGGCGGGCGCCCTGGGCATGTTCGCCCTCGGCGCCGGCGGGCTCGAGGTGGCCGTGGCGATGGCGGGCTACGGTTTCGACTTTGTGTGCCCCGCCGTCGTGGGCGTGGAACTGACGGGCACGCTCGGGCGCAACGCCGAAGCGAAGGACGTGGTGCTGGAGCTCCTGCGCCGCCACGGCGTGCGGGGCGGCCGCGGGAAGGTGTTCGAGTTCTACGGCGAGGGTGTGGCGTCCCTGTCCGTCTCGGCGCGGGCCACCATCTGCAATATGATCATCGAAACGGGTGCTGCCACAGCCATCTTTCCCTCCGATGACCAAACCCGCGAGTGGCTCCGGGCCCAGCGGCGCGAGGACCAGTTTGTCCCCCTGGCGGCAGACGCGGGAGCCATGTACGACGACGGGGAGCAGCTTGATCTTTCCGGCCTCGTTCCGCTCGTGGCGCTGCCGCACTCACCAGGCAACGTCCGTCCCGTGTCCGAGCTGCCGCGCACCGAGGTGGTCCAGGTCTGCGTCGGTTCCTCTGTGAACAGTTCGTACGAGGATCTCGCCACCGTGGCGGCCATCCTAAAGGGACACACGGTCCATCCGTCCGTACAGCTCACGGTCACTCCCGGATCGCGGCAGATCCTCCAGACGATCATCGCGTCCGGGGTGTATGAAGACCTCATGGGAGCCGGGGCGCGGATGCTCGAGCCCGTGTGCGGCCCGTGCGTGGGCATCGGGCAGGCCCCAACGGCGGGCGCGCCGTCGCTGCGGACCTTCAACCGTAATTTCCCGGGCAGGAGCGGCACAGCCGAGGACTGCGTGTACCTGTGTTCACCGTCGACCGCTGCTGCGAGCGCATTGCACGGTGCGATAGTCGATGCCTCCACTGTCAGCCGCGGCGAACTCCACCCCGCAACGCCACCAAACCCGGAGGTCCACGATCTGCACATTGCCGGCGTCCTGCCCTTGGAGAGCCGGCGCGCCATCGAGATTGAGCGCGGCAGCAACCTGGTCCCGCCGCCACAGCCGGAACCGCTCGCGCCGGACGTCGACGCCCGGGTGCTTATCGTCGTCGGTGATGACATCTCCACCGGCGATATGGCTCCCGACGGGGCCATCGCCATGTCGGTGTGGTCCAACATCGCCGTGTGCGCGCGCTTCATGTTCCGCCGCCTGGATCCCGGATTCCACGACCGGGCCCTGGAATGGGGCGGCGGAATTATTGTCGGCGGGGAAAACTACGGGCAGGGTTCATCGCGGGAACATGCCGCCCTGATCCCGTTGTACCTGGGGGTCCGGGTGGTCGCCGCCCGGAGCTATGCCCGGATCCACCGCCGCAACCTCATCGCGGCCGGCATTGTGCCGCTGATCCTTCCCCTCGACGTGCAAAGCTCAACCGGGCAGCGCTGGGTGATCGACGGGCTTGCTGATGCCCTGGTCGGTGGTGACCGCTCCGTTGCCGCCCGCGTGGACGACGGGGATGCGGAACTGATGCTCGGGCTCGACTTCTCGCCGGCCGAACGCGCTGTCCTCACCGCCGGGGGCCTGCTGGCCCAGGTGCGGACCGGCGGGCGCTCCCCGCTGGCCAGTGACGCCGTCGTCCAGGACGACGCGGCAGGCGCTTCGCAGAGCCGGTCCGCACGGTGAGGCAGGCCGCCGTCGAACCGGATCGGAAACCGGTGCGCCGGCCGGGACAGCGCGCCACCGCCATCGCCGCACTGACAACTGTGGTGGCGGTGCTGCCGGTCTTCCTCGTCGGCGGCATGGCTGTCCAGCTCGAGCAGGATTTGGGCATGACGGCGTCGGCACTCGGTGTCGCGGTGGCCACCTTCTGGGCTGTGTCAGCACTGCTGTCTGCCCCGGCGGGGTATGTGGCGAGCGGACTCGGGCTTCGCCGCGGGGTTCCGCTCGCCGTCGGCCTGGGGTTCGTTGCGCTGGCCGGCATCGCGTTTGTCACTCCGCACTGGGCCTGGCTCATCGTCTGGCTCGCTCTGGCCGGCGCAGCAAACGCCCTTGTCCACCCGCTGTCCAACGGCCTGATCGTGGACCAGGTGGCGGTCCGCAACCGCGCTTTCTCGTTTGGCCTCAAGCAGGCTGCCATTCCGACGGCAACGCTCACCGCCGGCCTGTCGGTCCCGGTGTTCGCCCTCACCGTCGGGTGGAGCTGGACCTTTGCGCTGGCGGCACTGTTGGCGACGGCGTTGATCCCGGTGCTCCTTCGCGCCCTCCCCCGTGACAGCAGCGTCCGCCGGCGCTCCGGCAAGGCTGCCCGTGAGCCTCTTCCGCGGAGGCTGAAGCCCTTCCTTTTTGCGACGGCGGCAGCCAGCGCGCTGGGAGCCGGGCAGGCCAATGTGGTGGGTGCCTTCACGGTGACCATGGCGGTGCAGGCGGGGTTCGATGCCGCCGGCGCGGGCCTGTTGCTGGGCGCTGCCAGCGTGGCCGGGATTCTGGCGCGGCCGCTGGTGGGTATCGCCGCAGACCGGGGAATCGGCGGCTCGATGGCCACCGTGGCCCTGATGATGGGGGCCGGAAGCCTGGGGCTGCTCGGCATGGCGTCCGGCTTCCCGGTCGCCTACGGAGCCGGAGCGGTCGTCGCGTTCGGGTTGGGCTGGGGCTGGAACGGCCTGGCCCATTACGTGGTCTCCCGCACGGCGCATCCGTTTACCCTCCAGGCCACGGGGATCACGCAGAGCGGTACCTACATCGGCGGAACGCTGGGGCCGTTGCTGTTCGGGATCGTGTTTTCCCAGTTGGGTCCGGCCGTGGGGTGGGCGCTGGCAGCTGTGGTGGCTGCAACCGGGGCAGGAGCCTCGCTCATCGCGTTCCGCTTGGAGAAGGGTTTGCGCGGCGGGCCCGCCCCGGCATAATCCGAAGCCCTCGGACGGCTCAGGCCACCACCTAGCGTCTGCCGGAAGATTACTCCGGGTTTTTGTCCAGCTGTCGCGGCCTGAATCGTGCCAGGAGGACGACGGCGGGTGCTGGCCCGCCGACGAACAGCTTCGGCAGCCTGCCTGCCGAAGCTCGATGGGGGTTTAACAACCTTTCCCGGGACGCTCCGCGACGACCACCCTAAGCCACGTGACGTTACGAGCTGACGTCTCGGCCATCAATCTCGTCAGCGACAAAGGCTGTTCCGAGGGCCTTGATGAGACGGTTCCTAATCCTGGACTTCCGCTCCTCCACAAATAATGTGAAATGTTCCAGATCGAGGACAAGACCGTCCAAATCATTTTCCGCCAGGTACGTTGACCGTTTCTCATCGCTCGGGAACGCCCCTGCGACCCAGTTGGACGGCAGGGCATCCTGCTTTTCGATGTTGGCAATACCTGCGAGCAATTGGAGGTTAGGCAGAAGGTTGACGGCGGCGAGGTACTCATCAATCTTGTCAGCGGCAATTCCGGCCTCGGCCAGCTTCTTACTCGTAAACCGAGACTTTGGGAAGATGTGGTCCTCGTGGAACTTTTTACTCAAATCGAGACCCGGGTAGAGCACCGACAGCACGGAAAAGGTTCGTTGTCCGGCATACTTGAGATTTAGCAGCTCGTCAATTTCGGCTGCTTCGAAGGTCAGGCTTTTACCGGCCGCTGTCATTGCCGACTCAACAGCCGCAACCGGGAACACCGTGCTCGTGTTGGCTCGTAGGGCATCACGGACGCGAGTGAGCAGCGTGTCTAAGCCTGATCCCCAGATGCCCCGCTTCATCAGCGACCGGGTGACCCAGTGCTGGAGAACGAGACGGTCGGCCGCGTCGGCCCTGGAGTCGAGGTAGAAGTCCCCGGCGCCACGCAGGTGCAGGTAATGCGCGAGCGGGATAATTACGCTATTGGCAGTGAGGTTGCGTTCGTTGTAGCCGAACTGTTGGAGCAGTATCGCCGCTCTCAAAAGTGAGCCCTTGATCTTTGGCCAGGCGGCCTCAACCTTAGCCATGTTCACTTGGGTGAAGTTGCTGACCTTGAACCGGACGTCTACATCGGCGATGGTCAACGCGGTCTTGAGGACGACGTCCTTGGAGAATGAGAACTGGCGACCAGCATTTCCGTTGAGGTCGCTGACAAGCGACCGCACCTCTTCACGGGCGTCGAGTTCCCGCCACTGGTTGGTGGCCATTGACAACAGCAGGTCCGAGTACGAGAGTGTGGTTCCGCCGCTGTTCACCCGCACGAAGATTTCCAGAACCTTGTCTGGGTCCTGATCAGTGACTAGGAAGTAGTTCATCGGTTTGAGGATGCGAACCGCGTCATAGAGGTCGAACATCCGCTGGAACGCATCCCCCGGCTTGGCGATGTTACGTCTTTCCAGCTCCTTCATGATCGCCGGGCCAGGATTAGCGAGGTCGAGCACCGCCCCAACACGGAACCACTTGTCCTCGCCGCTTTCCTCGCATGCAGCCTCACGGTCAGTAAGAAAGCGTAGGTCGTACTTAAGGCCTAGTTCCTCATCAGCGGGGTCGTCAACGAGGTTCAGGTAGAGCCGCTTGACGGGGAAGCCCTCGGGGCCGTTCCACCACGCGTACTTCTTCTTCTCAGCGAAGCTTCCGTAGAGGGCGATGTTCAACGAGGTCAGACGCTGCTGACCATCGAGCACTGCTGTGGTTCCGCTACCCGCTGGGACTGTGGCCTTGGTCGCGTATGGATTGTCGCGCTCGTGGTAATTCGTGAGGAACTCGTAAAACGTGTATGACTGGGCGGTCTCTGGCTCAGCTGCCCACAGCAGAAATGAACCAACTGGGTACCCGCGCATAAGACTGTCAACAAGCTTCGTGATCTGGCTAGCATCCCAGACGAATTCACGCTGGATCGCAGGCATGAGGTACTCATGCTTATGGATGGCGGTGAGCATGTCCTCGATGCTTCGCGGTGTCTGGAACGACATTACGGTACTCCCTTTGGTGAGTCTTGGCGCTGAACTGAGTTGGTTCTCGTGTGTTGGTCTTGGCTTCGGCGGCGGCGGCGGTCACGATGTCGTCGTGGCTTTAGTGACGAGGCCTGGGCCGCGATGCGGGTGCATGACAACGAGGAATCCTCCTAGCAACGGAAGGCGACGACGGCCCGATTCAGTCTTCGGGGGAAAGATGCCCGGCCGCGAAGGCCGGGCCATCCTTGTGCACTGAAGCTGCACGCTCCGGTCAGTGCCACATGCTCGTCATAGTCACTAGAGACCAGTCTTGCTCACTCCGTACTCGGCCTGCGCCGGGGTGAAACCGTTGTAGAGCAACTGGTCGATCAGTTCCGCGCGCGAGAAGGCCGTGAACTCCAGGTAGCTCTTGGCTTTCTTGACCGACTGCTCGTTCCAGTCGACAGTCACGCGGTCAACGGCCCAGGTCGCATCCGCAACTGAAAACTTGTTGTATTCCAGTTGCGAGATCAGTTCTGTTCGCGAGAAGGCAGTGAAGTCCAGGTAAGACTCAGCTTTCCGCAGGGCGTTCTGCTGGCTGATCGTCCCAGCTTCAGCAGCAGCTTTTGCAGCAGCTGCAGCTTCCGCCTTAGCCTTGGCAGCAGCGTCAGCCTTGGCTTTAGCCTCCGCGGCAGCCTTTGCCTTAGCCTCCGCAGCCGCCTTGGCCTTGGCCTCCTTGGCAGCGGCGTCAGCCTCAGCCTTCGCCTTGGCAGCGGCGTCAGCTTTAGCCTTTGCTTCAGCGTCAGCCTTCGCCTTTGCCTCCTTGGCGGCCGCATCCGCCTCAGCTTTGGCGATGGCGGGATCCTGCGTTGTGGTCTCTACGGGAGTTGCAGCCGCTGAAGCGACAGCGGAGTCATCCACGCTGGAAACAGCTGTGCCCGAGTTTGGGGCAGCCTCGCCGCGGGTGGCGTTGAAGATAATGCTAATGAGGATGAAAGCGCCCGTGACGATCAAGGCCACTTTCTTGTGCTTGTCGTACCCCTCCAACGTGAGACCCTGCCTGTCGCGGGTCTTGTTCGCCAGTACGAGGATGAGGTCAATGAGAGCCCATATGCCCAGACCACCGAAGGTGATCAGTTTGAGGATGCCGGTTCCGACTTTGCCCAGATAGAACCGGTCCACGCCTAAAACGCCGAGGAGGAGGGAGAGCAGCCAGGTCACGAGGAAAGACTTGTTACTATGCTTTGCCTGTCCCCACTGTGAGTACCCATAAGCGGCGCCCGTCATCGGCGGCTGCTGGGACATTTGCGGGTACGGGTTCTGGTTCTGGACCTGCCCCGGGTACGTCGGCTGGGCGGGCTGCCCAGGGTACGGAGCCTGCGACTCCGGCGCCATGGCCGGCTGCCTCTCGGGTTGACCGGGGGCGGAAGCCGCCCGATGTGTCGGAGGCTGTTCAGGGTAAGACTGGGACATGCTGTTCCCTTCGATGGCGTCGTGCGAATCAACTCGTCTTGAGGGCATCTGGACTTCCCATCGAAAGCCGGCTTCCCCCAAGCCGGGTACCTCCCTTTCATTCTTGGGCCACAGAATCAATTTCTGCGTTGAATTAGCCATGCTGAATGCAAGGTTCTGCGCAGGATTGCGCAAAGGTAGTGTGCACAGATTGGCCGAGAAATAATCGCGGGAATTGTCAAGAAAGCGGCAGCCGCGGACCTAGTCTTTCTCGGGGGCAGCTGTGACCGGCCGAACCAGCTTTTGACCGAGCACTCTCCTCACGAGGGCGCCTCGCTTTCGTTGTAGCAGGCATCCGGCCCTTCGAGGAGGTCCTCGGCGGCCCCGGACACCAGCTCCAGATCTAGCGCATCCAGGTGGAACGACAGCCGGCCTCTGTATTCGTCGCCCCCGGCGTGGGCGTCGAACCCCGCACCGAGGTCTGACTCTGGGAGTCCGTTATGATCCGCGACGGCAAGCCCATCGCGCACCTGCAGGAAAACATCTCCACCCAGCCGAATAGTTTCGCCGGGAGTGCCGCCGCGCCCCTGAAAATCAAGAACGACGGCGGCACTACTCCGCTCACCGCCCTCAACAAAGCATCAGGCGGGGGCCTCGGTCCCGAGGAGTGCCAAATCGGCCTGAGGCAGGTGGGCCCTGGCGGCGCCAAGCTGCTGGACCTGCGCGCCTCGGACCCCGTGCTGGTCCTTTACGCAGTACGTGCGGCACGCGAACCGGCCCCTCTAACTGGCGAAGCGCCTCATCGCCGACCGCGCCTGGATGTTGCCTAGAAGTGCTCGCAGTGCGGGGCATAGTCCGTGAAGGGCCGGCCGTCGAAGACTACACCAGGATCCATTCCTGGGTGGACGGCCTGACGTCTAAACGGTCGTCCGATTGCGGACAGTGGCGGTGCTGTTCGTCGTCACTCACCCGGTGGTCGCCATTGCATCCCGCCCCAACCTGCTGGGGAGCTGACGACCGAAAGTTCATTTTCAGCCTTCCACGTAGGCGCGGGGGACAGCCTCAGACTCGCCCCTTCGGTGAGCCAAATTCCGGGTGGAGCTTGAGTACAGTATCGAATGCGTCAACTCTGGCGGGGCAGTACCTTTCAAGAACCTTGAGGAAGTACCCGAGCTCCATTTCGGGATCAGCAGCTTTGGTGAGGCCAACGATTTCTGCTTCGAATTCCGTCTGCTTGAAAAGACGCGCGGAGGCACTTTCCCCGTAGGTGGTCAGAGAGGCATTGCAGAAGGGCTGGGCATCCTTTTGCATTCGGTCATCAAGCCACTGACCCCCGTCCGTTCCCCCGACGTAGCCGATGGCGACAAGCTCGCTGACCCAATCTCTCGACGTCGATGTCGGAGTGGGTGTCGCCTCGTTCGAGGCTGTCGAACTTCCCGCCGGGGATTCTGAGACTGAGGGCGGCGCGGATGCACATGAACTCAGTGCAAAGCAGACGATAGCGGCGAGGATAATGCGTTTCAAGGTGGTTCGTTCCCTCATTAGAGATAATGCGACAGATCATGTTACCCAGCTGCCACGCCTGTCATGCAGACGCCTGCGCTGTTGATGACCCGTTTAGCATCGCGGCAGCGTAGCGGGCGTCGACGATTTCTCCAACGCCCTCGAATAGAGCTGCAGAGCTATTCATGTGCCATGACCATTCAGTGGTCCGGGCTGTCCGGGCCTATCCCGGAAAACTGCTCGGATCAGGCCTGGTTTCGCCGGTCCACGCTTGGCCATCCCAGTAGCCGAGGACTCCCGGGGTTCCTGTTGGGTACCAGCCCGCCGGAGGCCTGGGCGGCTGATGAGGAAGCGCGGCAGACTTTTCCACCGGAGCTTCCGCATCATGGACAGAATCCTGCTGAGGAGTGACCGGATTCGCCGTCGCCACCCGGCGCACGCCTTTGTAGTTTTCGGCTGACAGCCGTTGGACAAGCTCGCGGGCGACCTTCATCGAGGTCGTGTGGTGCGTCCAGGCTGTGCCATCCCAGTAGCGTGCGGTGCCGTCGCCCTGGTTGTACCAGCCGTCACGCGGGCCGCCGGCGTTCAGACCGGCAACCAGAAACTCCGAGAACCGGGCAGTGATTCTGTCCGAGGCTTGAGGTGACGGCGTCGTGAGGTTGAACATGTACGTTTCGACGTGGGTATCGGCTTCGACCTGGCTCATTCGGCCGGCATCAACCTCTGCGTCTGCCCATTCACGCATCCGCTGGTACTGCTGGCGCCTTACTTCGGCCAGCTGAATAGCAGCGAGTTCGGCTTGGACAGCGTTCTGCTGTGCCAGAGTCCGCTGGACATTCAACTGTTGCCGGCCAGTGATAAAGCTGCCGACATTTGCCGCAGTGTTGAGGCGGTTGCCCTTCATCTTGCCCATGGCGCAGGTCCTCTATCCAAGGCGTCCCGGCGTGGAATTACGCCGGGCTGTGTCTGGACGCCTTGACCGGATGAAGGCCCAAACACACAACTGGATTTTATCTCATACGAGCTGCCAGGACATGGAAGCCCCGCTGCCAGTTCAGCCCAGGTCTGGAGCACCCCGTCACGAGCCGATCCCCGCCGCCCGGACCGGACCAAGGGGCAATATCTTGTCGCCGACACCCACTATCCTGGGTCCCCGTCCACGCGGTTGGGCAGGAGGTCGAGGACGGGAAAGTGGAGGGTCGACATCTTCCGCTTGGCCACCTCGTGAGAGGACCACGACGGGCACCTGCCGGCCTTGACTGAGATGACGCCCAGCCTAGCCCCTGTTCCCATCCTCCGGCAACGCGGCATCCGGGCGGCGGGTTGAAGAAGCGTATTCGTTCTGACTACGTGCGGCACAGCTATCACCGCTTGGACCGAGCCAAGTCTGGATTATCTGTATGAATACACCCAGGGGTATCAGGCAACGTCAGGCGACAGTTGCCCCCACAGGCTCCGACGCAGCAGCTGCCGAAGAATACGCCAGCAGCGTCTCCACCAAATGCGGCGCGAAGTCCCCCTCGAGCGCCAGCACCACCCGGCACCGCGCCCCCGGTTGCTCCGGATAATCCATATACAAACCGCGCAGGTCGCAGACGGTCTGCCCCCGGCTGGGCCCGGACGTGGTGTCGACATCCACATGCACCACCGGCGCAACGGCAGGGGTAACCGCCCCCACCGCGAGGGCCGCGGCGAGGGGATCGTGCATAGCCGAGCAGGCACGGCCGAACAGGCCTTCGTAGAACCGGAAGTAGTAGCCCAGCATCTCCCCCAGCGCCCGCGGCACCGCGCCGGACGAGGCCAGCAGCTCCTGCCGGTGGTTCTCCTCCAGCACGTTGGTCATGGTCACGTCCAGCGGCACCAGGGTCACGTTCCAGTCGGCGGACAGCACCAGGGCGGCGGCCTCGGGGTCGTTGGCGATGTTCGCCTCCGCCACGGGCGTGAGGTTCCCCGGGGCCAGGGCCGCGCCGCCCATGATGGTGATCTCCGCGACCAGCTGCGGCAGGGAAGGCTCCAGCCGCAGCGCCTCGGCGATGTTGGTCAGCGGGCCGATGGCCAGGACCCGCAGCGTGCCGGGGTGCTCCTGCGCCAGCCGCACCAGCATCTCCGCGGCGGTCTCCGGCGCCAGCCCAGCGGCCGCCATCGAAAGCTCAACCTCGCCGATGCCGTTGGCGCCGTGCACCCACGGCGCTCCCCCGCCGAAGGAACCGGCCAGAGGGTCGTGCGCGCCAAGCGCGACGGGGATGTGCGCGTGCCCGGCGAGCTCCAGCAGGTCCAGGGTGTTGCGGGCGCCGACGGCGGCACTGACGTTGCCGCTGACGGCGCCGATCCCCCGCACGTCCGCCTGCGGGGAGGCGAGCAGGTAGGCCAGGGCGAGGGCGTCGTCGATGCCGGTGTCACAGTCGAGGTAGAACGGGAAGCTGGTCATGGGTGGTTCTTCTTTCAGTTGGTGCGGAAGGTCTAGTGGGTTTCGCCCTTGGGGGCGGGGACGAAGAGGCTGACGATGAACGCGGCGGCGGTGATGCCCACCGAGATCCAGAGGGCGGTGGCGTACCCGGCACTGGTCGCCTGGGCGGCGAACGGGGCAACAATCACGACGCCGAGGCTCGCCCCGATGCCGAAGGAGGCACCGTTGATGCTGGGCAGGGAAGCGGGTGCCTCCTTGGGCGAGAGCAGGACGGAGAGCCCGTTGATGGCGGTGAGGAAGAGGCCGTTGTAGAAGATGCCGAGTGCGGCGACGGCCACGATCACCGCGATCTGGTTGGAAGAGAACGCGGCGGCTGCCACGGCGCAGGCCAGACTCATCGCGGTGCCAGTGCGGAGGACCTTGATCCAGCCGCGGCGGCCGGCCAGCCAGCCGGCGAGCGGGGCGGCGAAGACGCCGATGAGTGCGGCCGGGGTGAGGAACAGCAGGGCGGAGAGGGACGGGCTGAGTCCGAAGCCGGAGCCCTTGTCCTGGCTGAGCAGCACCACGGTGAAGTTCATGACGGCGAAGATGCCGGCGAGGGTCAGAACGGTGCTGGCGATGACGGGCCACACCTGGCGGGAGCGCAGGTGGTGAACAGCGATGAGCGGGTGGCTGCGCCGATTCTCGATCATCCAGAAGGCGGCGAAGGACGCGATGGTGCCCGCCAGCAGGGCCAGGGTGCCGGGCGCGGTCCAGCCGGCGGCCGATCCGCCGGAGACGAAGTAGGTGATGAACACCAGGAACACCGAGAGCGAGCCCGCTCCCCACCAGTCCATCGCGCCGCGGACGTGCTGCGGCCGGCCCTTCGGGACGGTCTTGAGGATGCAGCCGGCGGCGACGGCGGTGAGCACCAGGACAACGGTGAAGATGGACCGGAAGCCGATGGTCTCGGACATCAGGCCGCCCACGTAGCCGTCCACTCCCCCGATGCCGCCGTTGATAGCGGCGATGATGCCCACGGAGGTGCCGAAGACGCGCGGCTGCAGGTTCTCGCTGAGCACGATGTAGGACAGCGCGAAGACGGCGCTGGACACGCCCTGCAGGAAGCGGCCGGCTATGAGCAGCGGCAGGGTGGGCGCGGCGATGCAAAGGATAGTGCCGGCGCCCATGATGGCCAGCACCAGCAGGAGCGCGGTGCGGCGGCCGATGAAGTCGCTCCACCGTCCGATCACGGGCCCGGCGATGGCGCCGGCGAGGAAGAACATGGACTGCACGGGGGCGGCCGCCTCGGGGGCCTGGCCGAAGCTGGCGGCGATCTGCGGCAGCGCCGGGGTGACCATGCTGGCGTTGAGCTGGAAGGACAGTACGCCGAGCAGCAGCGTGGAGATGAGCAGGGCGGCGGGACGGCCGGCAAGTCTGTTCACATCAGTTTCGCTTTCGACGGCGGTGGGCGGCGAGGTGGTGGCGCTGGCTGGGGTGTTCACATCAAACTCCATTGTTCTCTGCAGGGGATCCTGCCGATGGGAAATCGGTTGTTATACAACCATGTATGACGAACAAGTACAACCATGCCGTACACTATTTCCTAATTCAGCCGCGCTTGGCTCGACCTGATAGGACTTCCTCATGAGCACTCAGCTTCCTGCCGTCACCGTCGTCGGCAGCATCAACCTGGACATCATCGCCACTACGGACCGGCTCCCCACCGCCGGCGAGACCATCGGCGGTGGCGTCCTGCAGCAGCAGCCCGGCGGCAAGGGAGCCAACCAGGCCGTGGCCGCTGCGCGTCTTGGGGGAAGCGCCCGGATGGTCGGCGCGGTTGGTGACGACGCCCAGGGGCGCCTGATGCTGGAGTCTCTTTCCGCAGCTGGCGTGGACACAACGGATGTGGCAGTGCTCGACGACGACGCGACCGGCACCGCGCTGATCGTGGTGGACCGGGACGGCGAGAACCAGATCGTGGTGTGCCCAGGGGCCAACTCGGGGTTTTCTCTGGAGGGCGTTTCGTTTGCCCCGGATGAGACGGTGCTGTGCCAGCTCGAGGTCGGCCTGCCGGTCGTGCTGGAGGCCGGCCGGAAGTCTGCTGGGTTCTTCGTGCTTAACGCGGCGCCTGCGATGGACCTGCCTGCGGAGCTTCTGGAGCGGTGCGACCTCGTGATTGTCAACGAGAGCGAGTACGCCCTGATCCCGGCCCTCGCGGAGGCGAAGCTGGTGGCGGTGACGTACGGGAAGGATGGCTCGGCGATGTTCGAGCACGGCCGGAAGGCCGCCGAGGCGCCAGCTGCTGCAGTGACGGTGGCGAACACGATCGGTGCCGGCGATGCATTTTGTGCGGCGCTGGTGCTGGCGCTCCGGGCGGGGCTAGCTCACGCGACCGCGCTTGGCGTGGCTAATGCTGTCGGGGCTGATGCGGTGGGAGATCCCTCTTCTCAGCCGGCGCTGACTCCGTTGGCACACTATGTTGGGCTGGCAACCAGTTCACTTTGAGTAGTAGGCATTCGTTGAGGTCCTACGGACAACGAGGTCAGTCCCACGGCCTGTAAGGGTAGTGGCAGGATGGTGGCGTGACGAGCAAAACACGGAGCAGGGCTCCGAACCAGGAATGGGTACTAATGTACCGTCGTGGCCTCAGTCGGCGCCAGATAGCGGAACTAGTCAAGGCACCACAGGCGACCATTGGCTACCACCTCGGCATTGCCCGCAAGCTTGATCCTGGCCTGGAGGCCGACCATGAGGAGTCAGCCGGGAGGAAGCGCTCCAAGGTCACGGTTCAGGGCATTGAACGCATGCAGCAGCTGGTGGCTTTCGTGCAGGAGACAGGGCGCTACCCGTCACGGCAGAGCCGGAGCGTATCGGAGCGCACGTTGGCAGCGTGGCTGCAGCGCCGACGCCAAGAGGCTCGGACAGGGCTTCTGCCGTCAGCATTTCGGGACGGTCTAGCTGTACTGCCGGCTTGGCAGACACCGCCTCGTGTTGAAGCGGACGAAAATCGCTGGCAAGAGCGGCTTCAGTCCCTGGTGAGGTACCGGGCGGCCGGCCACGACTGGCCGCGCCACAAAACGTTTGTCTCCAGCGAAGAGCACGAACTCGGAGTTTGGCTGCACAGTCAGCGGTGCAAGCTTCGGAATGGGCAGCTCGACGTGGAGAAGGCCGACCTGTTGGACTCAAGCGCCCCTGGGTGGCGGTTGGGTAGGAAGCGTGGCAGACGGTCGCTGATCGATCCTAACCATGAAGAGGTCCAAACGCCTCGTAATACGGCCGTTCTGCTTCAGCACCCGGAAGTGATCCTGCGGGACGAACTCCTCCACTCCGCGGCAGCACGGCAATCACAAAACGCTAAGGGACAATGATCGGGACTTCGACGCCGACGGCTAACGTGTAACTCATCAAAAGATCGTTTGCTGACGTCGAGAATTAGAACGGTTGTGTACAGGGGAAACCCCTCAAACTAGCATAAAAGCATCTTGGGCCCCTCGGGGTTACCGCCGGTCTTCTCCCCGTTCCACCACGGAGCTAGGCAAGAGGTACCCGAGGCCATGCGTGGCCCTGTAACGGGCGATGACGGACCCAAGCGGGCATAGCCCTACGTGTCAGGCTGGACTTGAAGCCAACGCGGGCGAGGAGGAGCTACAGCCAGTTAGAGCGACTACAGGCTACTGAAGTAGGCCTTCATCGCTTCTTTGCTAATGACACCGACACACCGCTCACCCTCGCGGGCACCATATGATTCTCGAACGGCTCTCCACGGAGCACCCTTGTGCGACAGCTCGCTTAGCTGGAAGCCCGACATTTGCGAGTATGTATCCAAGACGCTACGCACAATGAGCTTTTGCTCAAGCTTCAACGCCTTTGGTTTCTCATGAGCCAACTCGCTCACGGAGCACCGGCCCCTGTGCTTCACGTAAAGCGGCGGAGACACCGGTCCATTAGCCCATGCCTGGAAATCCTCTTCGAATAAAGGTTTGTCGTCCCAGGCCAAGGCCCAGCCTTGGCTGAAGTAACAAAGCTTCTGCAGCTTCATCGTGGACATTTCCCCACGTTCCCGAAGAATAAAGGAAGCAACGTCGAGAATACTCACGGTCATAGTCGTCTCTCCTTTACGTCGAACACTTGAGGACGTCGTGTCTGGTTACCATATAAGCCGGGTCTGACCTTCGGGCCAAGACGCGCCGTCACGGCGTTCTCCCAGCAAAACCCGTTGCATCTGCCGAGCGGACCACTTTAGCTTGGACGGGAGTCAGTGGGCTCTTGGGCTTAGGAACGTCTGCGGTCTCATCTTTTAAGCCGTGAGACAGCATGCCGGCCAAGACACGGACCCACTCGCGATCGGCACTGGTAAGGTCACCGACCTTTGGAGCGTCTACGGTCAGGAGACCCAGCGGAGTCAGCTTCTTTGAGTCGAGAACCGGGGCTGAAACGAAACAGTTATAAGCGGTCTTCTTCACGTTTACCAACCGTTTCCAGCCATCGGAATCCTTATATATGTTGGGAACACACAGATCCTTGCTCAAACGAGTCCTGTCAATCATCTCTTTCGCATGATCCCGGTTATCAGCATCCTTGTCGCCCGCGTAATAGCTCAAAGGCATGCCATTGTTGAGGTCAAGAGCGGCGCGCTTCTTGAGATACACCAAGGCACCGTCCTCAGCCTCCCCACCCTCCAAGACGAAGAACCCAATTCTTACTTTCCGTTCACGGAACAACTTGGGCCCGCACTTTTGAACCACATCCGTGAAATAAGCTTGAAACTTATCACTGTCTGTAAGACGCCCCATTGCCGTCTCCAAGTCTGTCAGCAGTTCTAGCGCATCCTCCGACACCGCTTTGCCGTCTCGCTTGGACTTCTTGCCAGCGAAGTGCTTGTCAAACCCAGAGAGAATGGCAGCACTGACTGTACAAACCAGCGGGACGTAGAACCGTACGTCCTTGTACACGGGGTCTCCTAGCCTCTCCAAGGCGTTCCAAACGCTGAAACCTCCCGCTGTGGCCATGATCGCGGTAGTAATAAGGACCGAAGTACCGCTACCCCAGAAGGTCCACTTGGCCCTCTTTCCCGCCAAACTCAAATGACTCCCCCAAACGTCTTGTGCGCTCCTATCATACGGTGGACATGCCGCCTCGGCCGCTCGTACTGGCGCCAAGCGCCTCGCAGCCCCTGTGGACTGGGATTATTCCTTATCGTTACGCATCAATGGCCATAGGTTTGGGCCGCTCAGAGAGCATGGGTGAACTTCGGCAAGCCCGAGAGGCGCCCACTGCTCCGTCATGCCAAGCCTTCCAATTGTCCTAATTTACGATCATGCAAGGTCTGATCGCTTCCCTTCAGCCGCCGGCTCACCGCCACTCGCCCCGACCCCAATAAATTTTCAAGTCCTAGATCAGGGAAGGTCAGGTTCCGTATCCTCCAGATCAAGCAAAGATGTCTGCTCTGGGTGCAATCCCTTGCTCGGGTTGGCGGTGACGTCATTTGTCGCCGCGGCCTTGGGTCTCGAAGCGGACGACGGCGGTGCAATTCTTCTGTCGATGACCGGTTCGTTCGTACGAAGGCTTCGGTACGAACCAATGTGGTCGAGGTGGCCCGATACATGCCGGCCCGCAATGGTGCCAAGGCAGCGAAGCGCCACGGACATCAGCCCGTGGTGCTCGGTAGAAAAGAGATGTGCGAAAGCAGGGGCCTTCCACGCGTCACCGCCCAGCGCCGCGTCAAAGCAAACAAGCTCAGCGGTCTGAAGAAGTTCCCGTGCCACGACAGGGTTGGCGCGAAGACGCTCCACGAAGTCCACATAGTCGTTGAGGTAAGCCGGAGGCTCGGAAATTATTTGCCGCAGCGAAGGATATGGGGCCCGCAATGGTTCTGCGCCTGCCTCGATGTACCTACGGTGGGTTCGTTCTTGGATGTGGCCGACCAGCGCGTCCGCGCGTTCTAGTAGCGGTAGAAGATATAGGTCGTCAGCGTTTCCTACGGTTAAGGCACGTCCAAGCCGCTCGAGTAGCGTGGCGGAAGGGATTTCATCTAAGCGCCCGGCATCCTGTACGGCCGCGAGGATAACTGCAATCAAGGCATGCGAAGATAGCACGGTAGCCGCCGGTTCCGGAATGCCTCCCTGGCGCTCAGCAGCTTTGCCAAAGGCTTCGACAGCAGACAAAAGAGCCGGGGAATCGGCCATGAGTCCCCCACCTCTAAGGAACTTTGTCACCGCTACTGGCAAGTCAGGAAGCCCTTTGAGTTGCGTGTCCGTCCTTGCCTCTGCGGCCAAGCAGGCGGCGCCGTCCAGATGTGCAAATCGTTCAGGTAACCAGGCATGGGCCCGTTCGCGAGTGGAAAGTGAAGCCTCGTCGAGAACAGCGATACCAAGTTTTCGGGCCACAGCGCGACCCCGCGAACTCACGGTCTGTCGAACCAAAGTAACTCGGTCGAGGGCCAGAAGTTGGCGGAAACCTGCTAACCAAACGAGTGTGTAGGGCTCCCCGCTTTGCCCCCTGCCGCTCTTGCACTCAAGACTCGACCTAGTTGAACGCAAGCGCGAATCGACGTCGATCGAAAGGATGTCGATGTCCGTAAGCACATCCCGCCCCTGTTCCGCCCCGTCTGCGGAAACGGGGACACGAAGGCGAACGAAGGCACCTTCTGCGAACTCCAGCCGTGCAACCCGTCGTTCAAAGACGCCGCCTTCTGTATCCTCCGGCCCTGTTCCCGGCTTGGGATCAGCACGTCGGCGTGTTTTTGGCTTCGCTCCACCCGCTGTGGACGACGAGGATTTACCAGCTTGAGCTTCACTTTTTTCCGGCGTCACTGTACTTGTCCCATGCTGCGCCGAGCCGGGACTTCACGAAGCGCAGCAATGAGACGTGCTTCCTCCGCCTGATCACGGTCGGTCGTAAGGGCAATCTTGGCGCGCTCGCGATCTACGTGCACATAGGAGCGCTGTCCCTCGAGGGAGGCGGCATTGTGTCCACCCGATCCCGAGGCCTCGCGGGCAGTGAGCACCTTCAAGGCGTCTTCTGCGACGTCAGTCTGCAGCAGTTCCAGTTGGTACCGATTCGATGAATGTCCATCTACGACTCGAACAATCCCTGCCTTCTCAAGCATCGGATAATCGGTACCAATCGATGAGGCGTTCCCTGCGATCCCGCGATTAATGAGTGCGCGCAAGAACACAGCGGGGTCTCGGAGCCGGTATGCCGCGAAGGTAGCTGCATAAATCATGGATCCAACGAGTTGTCGTACCTGGCCAGAGGCGTCCCCAGCAGTTCCTCCAAACGGATCGCGGCCTAGGTGTGGCGTAAATAGGAACCCTCGCTCCTGCCCTTCCGATGTCTGAATCACTGATCGCTGGACCAGACCCTGCGATACGGCAAAGTTGATCCATTTTTTCTCAGTCGAGGTCACTTGGCTCTCAGGCATGCCAGGATTAGTCGCCAACTCCTCCAGTAGCGCGCCAACTTCTTTGGTGCCATGGGCATCGGCAGCCTTTAGTGCCGACCGGATAACTGCGTCACCCTGCGTCCAAACGTTCGGGTTGTATAGGACCGTTCGACCGTCGTCGGCCAACACTTCCCGAACCAAGCCGGTGTGCATCAGATGCCGAACTGCATCTTCAGCGGTCTCGGGCAATGAACTAACACCCTCCGCTGCGTAGGCCGCATCCAAAACATCTGTCATCACGAGGGGCTGGATCGTGGTTGCTCGCAAGACTGCTAGGGCAGCACGTTCCATTGGCCCTGCCATCAGCACGTTGAGCACCCTTTCAGAAGCGGCGACCAAGTCATTAGGCGCGGGAATCGTCTCCACGACGGCAGTTGCTTCTCCCTTGGCATCCCGGTGAACATCGACCCAGCCGAGCGCTTCAAGGGTCTTCACAACGTCGGCCAACGAGCGCTTCCCGAGCCCGACATCCAAGCCAATAGCTCGGACACGCGCAGGGCTACTCGTAGTGCTGCCTCGCAGCCTAAAGGAAACATCAAAAACCCAGCCGGCGAACTCCAACTGCTCGAGGGCAGCCCGTTCCGGTCCCATCTGGTAAGCCGCTAGGTGCCGAGACAAGCCAAGCACGAGCTCGGTGTCTGTCAGGATCGGCATCTTCCCCCCAAAAATCGAAGTCTCCTACTGTTGAACGTCGGACACTGGACAACTCAAAAAGGTCTGAAACAAATGTACTAGCAACCCGGACGACGAGGGGGAACGCCCCATTCATATTTGGCCAAAGGGTGAACGCGGGCGAGGCCGTTCTCTAGCCTTCAACCCCGGCCGGTCGCAAGCTTAAAGATGGCCTTCTCAACTTGTACTCGACTTCGTCCATACGGCTGACCCCAGCAAGCCAGCAGGTCCAGGTACTTTGCGTATGAAGCAGTTTTCTTATCTAACAGAACGCTCGCCTCGTTCGCGAGCCATCCGGCAATTTTGTCGTCGAGTATTGGGGCGGCTTTCGGGTCGTCTGGACTTTCCTGTGCGGATACGAAGTACAACCACTTTGTGAAGTATGAACGTCCGAAGTGCTTGATAGCCCCTTCGTTGTTCAGGAGCCGGTAGGCCTCTTCAGCTCCGGCTTGGCGCGCCGACTGGACCGCATCCTCGAGCCGATCACTCACGGATGGAAGGACAGGGAGCGATGCTGGAGGGACGCTCCGGTCAACAGTCTCGGTAAGAATCCAACGCGTTCGAAGCGCGCCCCGGCCCGATGTCGTACCCCAGCCCCACACCATGGCCGGAACGAATGCGGACAACACCCGTCCAGAGGTAAGTTCGGACATCGCCGCTTCCCGGATCGTCTGACGGTCAACCCTGTCTGGAAGTTGTCCCAAGATTGCGAGCACCTCGGGCCTGTCGTGCATCTGCTCAAGCCATGGTTGCCGTATCCAGGGAAAGGACTCTTGCGGAGTCGGCTCATCTTCGAGGAGGGCGATAAGCGCCGAAGGTATACCTGTCGTCATAATGCCATCCTCTGTCGTCTAGGCCTGACTCCACGTCAGCGCCACGGACCTGTCTTAGCATGTCCTCCTGGCCCCACGACTACCTGATGCAGTCCGAAGCAAGCAACCACGGGTTTGAAGGGACCGGGCCTTGGCATTTGGCATGAGGCTGCACCCACCAAGGTGATACCAGTGAAGCGCACCAGAACGAACCTGATTTCGCAGGGTTCACGCTGACCTTTGACATACGTGAAGAAACCAAAGAACCCCGCCCCTCCCTTGTAATTACTGGGAACAACGGGGTTCTAGCTGGTGGCTCCGACCGGCGTCGAGCCGGTGAACTTTCGATTTTAAGTCGAACGCCGAAGTCCAGCCACACCCTAGACGTGGAGCGGAGGCCTGCTCTTACCGGAGGCGTACCAAAAGTCCGCAGTAATTCCGGGCCAATCAACGGCGCGTCTTACCCGGCAACTGCGCCGAAGAAGTCGTCCTCAAAGAGTTCGTTAAACCATGGCAATCAACACGGACGAGCACTAATTTTCGTCCTTGGGCGGCTAGTTCACGAGTCGCAGCGTAGCCCTAGATTTCTGGCCACCGCCTTCGCCTTCAACGACCAGGGGAACCAGCCCAAACATGTGCGCGTTGAGTTCCTTTACTTCCAAGTGGACCTCATTAGCAACGTCGGCGGGAGAAATGCCATCGGCTCTCAGTGCCGAAAGTATCTTCCGGAGGACCTGAGAAGTTTCGGGAACGGTGGCGTTCTGAGGCTCGCCCCTTCTGTACCCGGACCGCGAGAGCTGTATGCACAGGTCCCGGTAACCCCATTCCGTCACCATCTCCAGTTCTCTGAGACGGTGAGCCAAGGCCATCGCAGCCACGCGCCAGCGCTTCTTCGCCGTGATGACGGTTTGAGCTCCGACATTCCACAGTGGTAACGACATGACATCCTCCCTCGGCATCAGAAAGGCCGCCGCGAATCGATGGGCTTGCGCTTCCGCTTCCCGCCCTGACGGCGGATTCTCCTCAGCGTGGAGAACCAAGTGTCCAAGTTCGTGGGCGGCGTCAAACCGTTGCCGTTCACCGGACTTCGAGGTATTCATGAGGATGAACGGTGTCTTGTGCCGGAAGAAGCTGAACGCATCGATCTCCACCACGTCCATGGCTAAGCTGAAGACTCGGACGCCGTGTGCTTCCAAAACGTCCAGGAGATTTGGGATAGGCGCTGTACCAAGGCCCCACTTCTCCCTGACCACTCGTGCAGCTGTCTCCGGATCGTAGCCGGAAAGCGTGGGCAGTTCTGGTGTCGGCAGTGCGAATCGCTCGCCCATCCAGGTAGACATCACCACTGCTATCCTGCCAGCTGAGATTGCCGAATTTCTAAGCGCGGCCGATGTCTTGGACATGGCTCTAAAACTCACCGCTGCCGTAGGAATCTCTTCAACGTCCGGCCCCGTGAAAAAGGCCACAGGGAAATTAAGCTCCTTTGCCAACTGATCCAGCGTCTCAGGTTGGGGCCCGCGCTCATCGGTTTCCCAACGGGTAACAGTCCTGGCGTTGACGTCGAGTTGCTGAGCGAGCCCTGAGCGGGTCAGTCCTCTGCGCTCACGCGCCAATGCAAGACGCGACGGGTTCCATCGTAGAGTGCTGGTGCTCACAACCGGCTCACGGGAATATCGATTTCTGCATCAGGCGTGTCAGGTTCGATCAAGTCGATGTCGATCGCTGCGCCGTCATTGGGAACGGGGTGGAGAATAATGCGTTCGTCCCAACCCGCAATTCGACCATGACCGTCGAATCCAATGGGCTTAGAAATCTCGCTGCGAATCTCGTGGGAGTTTACAAACACCATCAATGTCCAGAGCGAATATCCGGAGTAAGCATCGTTTGATTCCTGAGGAGTCCCAAGGCCGTACTCCGCGAAGTCAAACGCGCTCTGGTTGTTGTCGACAGCTGACCGCATCGCCACGCCCTTCGGGTACTTCGAGCGGGGATACTTCTTGAAGGTGAGATAAGGAATGCCCGTGGCCTCGTCGCCACTCGTGACGACCAACACAATCCGACGATCATCGTTTACGAGACGGCAGATGTTCTGTTTGTCGTCGCGGCGCCATCCGCGTGGTCTGAGCACTTGTGACAAGGTATTGACCAATTCAAAGTAGCGCACCGAACCCGGCGACCCAGGGGGATAAAGCCCGCGGTCGAATTCCTGTGCGGCATGATGAGCTCGCAACACTACTCGGTCTCGGATGTCCGATTCACTCAAGTCAAACGTGCGCAGCAACCTGTCTTCTACAGTTTCCGGCTGCCTTGCAGCGTAGAGTTCCATGGGGCTCCGCTCGTTCTTGATGTCCGTTTTTCGAACCTCGTATGAGGTAACAAAACCAGACATGGCCGTGCTTGTCCAATTCGCTGAGGCCCAGAGCCCTGCTTGAGATGTTTGTTTGGCGCGGCCGGCCGGTTGATCTTTACGCGTTTCATAGAAGGCGGGTGGGAAGATCGCGAAGCTACAGCCACCCGAGTTAGCTTGTCCCACCTCCCTCTTCACAGAAGCCCTCGGTCAGGCCGAGGTGGCCTCCACACCCACGCATACCTCGGAACGCTGGCGTATCGCCCGTCAGCGCCCCTACGCCCCAGTCGGGGAACGGCCGCGATTGTCTCAGAAACATCCACAAAACATCCACCTGCGGAGGAACCTGGGGGTCTTCAGAGGAATCCGAAGGATGGGAGCAATTCAGGCTCTGGCCGTCGAGACAGAAAAACCCCCGGAATCTCGCCGATTCCGGGGGTTCGCTCTGTAGCGGTGGGGAGGCTCGATCTCCCGACCTCACGATTATGAGCCGTTGGGTCCCTCGTGGTTTATTGTGCCACCGCAGCCGCAGTAGCGAACACATCCCCCGGCATTGGCCGGTGCAGCTTCCAGGTGATAGCAATGGGCTTCTCCCCTGAGTGCTGGACATAGTCCACCTGCCCCAAGCACGTGTAGGGAACAGTCAGTCCTGTCTCGTCCTCGGCGGTATCCCGTGTGAATAGCAGGATGTGCGACTCGTGCTTCAGCCTTTCCAAGTACCGCTTGCCCGTCGGGCTGCTCGGCGAAGTTGCATTCTGCGACTCCCAGTGGAACAGCTCGCGGCTGATGGCATAGTCCTTGTACATCGTGCTGGCGGAATGGTTTTTGTCGTCCTTGTTGAGGGTCACAAAGAACGCGTCTGTAGCCGTTGCCGGGCACCAGGCCACGCCTTCACGGTGCTTAACGTTCTTTCCCAGCTCCAGTGATCCGTACTGCAGAGCGGCAAGAACCTCCTCCCGCCGGTACGTGGCGTGGGTGAGCACCGGGATGTGCTGCAAGCCCGCGCCCAGACCCTTCGCGGCATGTCTGGACTTTGCCACTCCGAGCTTGACGAGCTGGCGGATCTCGCCGCAGACAAACTGGTACCCGCGCAGATAGTCCAGGCCGGCGTCGTACGACCCAAAACCACCACCGTCGTCCCACAGCGTGTAAAACAGCATGCGGGCGAAGGTCTGCTCTCGTCGGCCGAGCTCCCCGTAGCCTGGTGCGCCCGGGCTGACGAGCATGGCGTAGGCCTCCGCCCGTTCCAGGTCATCAACGTGAATTAGTGCCGCCATCCGGGCGAGCAGTCTCTTCTCATCGTCATCCGACAGATCATGGATTTTTCCGCTGAGGACTGTTTCGAGCGGCGAATATCCCTCGATCAGCTCGGTCTGACGAAGGTACCCGGTCCAGGAGTCCTTCGTGGAACGGTAGATGGATTTCAGCTCGCTGCCTGACTTCTCCAGGTACGCTTCCAGGTCCGTTTCCCCGTACGAGGCTATGTCCTGCACCAGCTGGGCTCGGTTAACCTTCAGCTGTGCTTTGATGTTCTCCAGCACCACGTTCTGCGCCACCCGGTCCAGCACGATCTGCGAGCCGGACGGAAGGAACGGAAACTCGTCCTCCACTGCTTTCTCCAGCTCCTTGCGGCCATAGCCGGTCAGGGCGCGGTACCTCAGGTCGAAACGGAACTCCCGGCGCTGCTGGCCAATGAAGTCCAGCACCGTGAGCACGGACTTGTTCGAAGCCCTGCGCAGCCCCCGGCCCAACTGCTGAAGAAAAATCGTGGCGCTTTGCGTGGGCCGGAGCAGCAGTATGGTGTCCACCTCGGGCAGGTCCAGGCCCTCGTTAAACAGGTCCACGGCGAAGATGCAGTTGATCTCGCGGGACCGCAGCCGTTGCAGCGCGAGGGCGCGTTCGGCGTCGTCCGTTTTGCCCGAAACCGCAACGGAGGCTATCCCCGCCCGATTGAAGACCTCGGCCATGTAGACGGCGTGCTGCACGGAGACGCAGAAGCCAATGGCCCGCATCTCGGCCGTGCCGGTGACCTTGTCCCGCAGCTCCCGGATCACCTTTCCCGCGCGTGCCTCGTTGCCGGTGTAGAGGGCGTCGAGCTGGCCGACGTCATAACTGCCGCGCTTCCACTCCAGGCGGCTGAGGTCGACGTCGTCTGAAACCCCGAAGTAGTGAAAGGGCACGAGCAGATCTGCGTCGAGAGCATCCCACAGCCGGAGCTCGCTGGCCCGCCGCCCATCAAAAAACTGCTTGGCGACATCGACGCCGTCGCCGCGCTCAGGAGTAGCCGTCAGGCCGAGAAGTTCCTCCGGCTGGAGGTGGTCTATGAGGCTCCGGTAGGTGGGTGCCTGGGCGTGGTGGAACTCATCGATGACGACGACGTCAAAGTCCTCAGGCTTGATCTTGTCGATGCCCATCGCGGCGAGGGACTGGACGCTGGCGAAAACGTGCTGCCAGTCCTTTGGTTTGTGCTCGCCGACGAACAATTCTCCAAAGGAACCCTTCTGCAGCACGTCACGGTAGGTGCGCAGCGATTGTTTGAGGATCTCCTGCCTGTGTGCCACGAAGAGCAGGTTCAGCTCCCTGCCCGCCGCTTCGCACAGTCGCTTGTAGTCCAGGGCTGCGATGACCGTCTTGCCGGTACCGGTGGCGGCGACGAGCAGGTTGCGGTGGTGGCCCTTGTCGCGTTCCGCTTCGAGGTCTTCGAGCATCTCAACCTGGTGGAGAAAGGGCTCGACCTCCAGGCCAGTTGCCGCATCCGGTGCAGCTGTGAGTCTGCCGCCGTTCCGGGCAAGCGCGGCGTCCAGCCTGTCGGCGTCCCGGTCCGGGTCATAGCTGTGGAAGGCGCGCTGTTCCCAGTAACTGTCGAAGGTGACCTCGAACTTCTTCAACAGCTCTGGTGTGGCGACAGAGCTGAGGCGGACGTTCCATTCCAGCCCATCCAGAAGGGCGGCGCTGCTCAAATTGGAGCTGCCAACGTAAGCCGTGTGGAAGCCTGAGTTACGGCGGAACAGCCAGGCCTTGGCGTGCAGGCGGGTTGAGTGACTTTCGTAGCTGATCTTCACCTCCGCGCCGTACCGCTGGACCAAGTGGTCGATCGCCCGGCGTTCTGTGGCGCCCATGTAGGTGGTGGTGATGACGCGGAGCCTGACGCCGCGGTCCTTCAGCTGTTCCAGGGCTGGCTCAAGGAGCCTCAGCCCCGTCCAACGAATGAAGGCGCATAGCAGGTCGACGGTGTCTGCCGATTCGATCTCGGTACGGAGCTCAGCGGCGAGGTTCGGGTCGTCCTTGCTGTTGGTGAGCAGGGCTGAGTCTGACAGCGGCGTCGTAGGCCGGCGGAGTTGGCGGCGTTTGAGCGTGGTAGCACGGTGGAGGGAGTGGAGCTGCGTCGGGCCATCGGCGACCCGGTCTGCTGTGTCCAGTTCCTGGAGGAGACGGTTAGCCAGGGCAACTCGGTCTGCAGGCCTGGCTGCGGCGAGGGCCTGGCGGACAGCGTTGCCCACGTGCCGGGACAGGACGTCCGGAGTGTCTTCGTCAGCGAAATTTGCGAAGACTGGTTGCAGCCCTGAATCTGTGTTCAATAGATTGCCGAGTGCGTTCGTGTTGAGTAGCTCATACAGGCCCTCCGGCAGCTGCTCTGCTGCCCGTCCCCCGATAATGTTAGTCACTGCGCCAGGCTAATTGCTCGACGGGACAAAGGCGAACGGACAGCAGGCCGAATTGGCCTCGATTCGGAGCCAGAGCTCCATACGATTGGGCAAAGGCACATTGGCTGGGCAAGCCTGGACTCGCCCAGCCAATGTGCGCATGCTTAGACGGGGTGATCATTTCACTGAAGCTATCGTCTCTACCTTGAACGCTGGAACGGTAGTGTTCCCACGTATTTGTGTTTCATAACTAACAGAGCCTAGCGACGTTGCCGTAATGCGGACCTCATCATCGCTCACGAATCCGTCAAGGGACGGACAGTTTGAACTTCCATCGCCACCGCGGAAAACAGAGTTTTCGTCATAGTCCCACGAGTTTTCCATTTTCTTGTGGGCGATACCGGCGCGGAAGATGCACTTTCCCGTTGCGGCATCAAACTGCGTTATCTTGGCGTAGAGAACCATCGTCTTTCCCGAATAGCTGTCAGGGCTTTTGACCAAGAGCGCCAAGTCCCGCTCGCTGAGCTCAGTCGCTGCATCAATTTGCGCCTGCGAAACTTGGGAGCGATCCTTCGATTGAAGCTGCGAGTCAGGGGACGAAGAACTCAGGCTCGACCCAATGATCGCGCATCCTGCGAAAAGTGCAATCACGATAGCCAGCAGCACCAGCCAAAAGATAGGCCGCCTTTTCTTGGGTTTAGACCGTGTAAATGCGAATTCAGGCGCCGACGCTCTCCCAGAGGCAAAAGCAGCGTAAGATTCGAAGGCGGGTTCATCCACCCAAAGCTGCCATCCCTTTGGTGGCGGTCCCCACGCGGGATCCGGCAGCCACCCAGGCGGCGGAGTCCAACCGGCAGGAGGGGCAGGCCAGTTCGGCGGCGGGTTGAATCGTTTAGTCATGGTGTTAAATTTCCCCTGATTCGTGCGGCTGCACTGAATGTACCTTGCCGGTGCAGAAGTCGGGCAAATTTGTCCACAAAGTAACTCCTGGCGAGCCCAGAACTGCTAAGCAGATTCCATGACAAAAACGGTGGTGCCCGTATGAAGCCCATCCGGACTTCGATCTCCCCAAGGCGGCCGCCGTCGTCGAACGCTACCGGGCGGAAGGCAAGACGGTCCAAGTGCACCGCGTGCGGCAGAGTCCCGGACACCTTCGGTGGCCGCGCTGTACGGGGCGGCCGCTGCTGTCGTCACTCCACTGCGAGCGCTGGAGGAGGTCCGGCGCGGTGCGTCACTCTTGATCTAACGCTCTTCGGTCGCGTTCAGTCAGCCAAATGGCGTGGTCTATATGTGTGACAGTCTTTCCCAGTTTCGTTATGACATGCGCCTCAGTGACAACAGTCCTCGCCAGCTTTGACTGACTACAATTCCTAGGTTCTCAGCATCTGCAACCCGCTGAACCGCGCGGATGATCCATGTATCCGACTTCGTGTCGGGATAGCCGAGCTACATCCCGAAGTAATTGGGGGTGAAAGGGCCCAATCCGTGGGCTTCAAGGTAAGCAGTTCTGTGGGAAGGGCTCAGATGGTCGTACTGTTCGTGGGTATAGACCTCAGCACGGACGAGCTGTTCCTCTGCCTCCAGTAGTGCGGACGCCTTCGTCCTTCCATTGGTCACCTTATTGCCCAGACTGTCCTTCAACTCAGACTCCGACAGTTTTAGTAAGTCGCGGAGGTCCGAACGTGCCCGCTCATATTTGCCATAGAAGGCCGGCAACCGTTGGAGGAGACCCTTGTCCTATATTGCGTTTGCTTGGAATAGACGGCATCAAGTAGGGCCATACCGATTTGCCCTTCCCAGCCGTTTCGGTAAGTTCCAACCGCTCTTTAGGGATTTGCCTGACATCGCGCACGAACGCGTCGACGAGAGCATCCACGATCAGGCGGAGACAGGAACATTTACCGAGGCGAGGCAACCTTCCGGTTAAACTCGTGCTGGACAATAGCTGATCCGATGGTTCCAAGAAGGAGCATCAGCCAAAAAGCTGCGTGACGTCCCATGCCTCGGTGCGTGAATACCTCGACACCCACGGAGTATTTCCACAGCCAAACGATGTTGGCAATTGGCACGATGAGCAACCAAGCAGTGGGTACGCGCGTGCCATACTTATTCATTTCGTTCTTCGTTTTCACACTCCAAACCAAAGAGTAGATTCCGAACGTGACGAGGGGCAGAAGTAGGGGCGCTGCGATGCTGCGGTATTTCATAATTCTCCTTAGTACGTTTAATGGAACTGTCGGAGTAACACCTCTGGCGCAACACAGCGTCGTAGATTTCCCCCGAATGACCGTATCCGCCGTCCGTCCGGCGGGCAGTGAATCTGCGCCAATCTTGAGGTGATCCTGCGGGAAATGTCATGTTCGAGAGTCGTATTGACTTTTTCCTAAGCGCTACTTGGCACTCCATCTACCCGTCATCCCTGGAGCCTGGCGACGTTCGCATTCAACCGGGCGGCGTCGTCGCACGTCTTTCGTACTTGTCGTTGTGTCAGCCGTATTCTCGACTCCGAAGTGCCGGGCGATCCCTTCCCGGAGTTCAACGGCGGCCATGTCCGCCTTGCCCTCAGCGGGGGGCTTCTAAACAGGCACTGGCAGACCCTGCCTCGCGCAGAATAAATCCGGTAACTTTGTGGTTGGAACTTCCGGGTCAGTGACGTCCCTATCCGCCCCACGTCTTGAATGGATTCGCTCCCCCAATGTCTTCCGCCCTGCCCTTGCCTGCGCCCAAACGCTTCCCGCTCGCCGCGATGCTGGTCCTTGCCACCATCACGTTCACGGCCATCACCACCGAACTCATGCCGTCCCGCCTGCTGCCGCAGATCAGCGAAGGCCTGAAAGTCTCCGAGCCGGTGGCCGGCTACCTCGCCGCAGCCTACGCCGCAGTCATCGTGATCACCGTGATTCCGGCCGCCTGACTGCTGGCCAAGGTTCCTCGGAAGACCCTGCTCATCTCCCTCGTCCTCACCTTCGCGCTCAGCAACGTCCTGGTCGGGCTGGCACCCAGCTTCGCAGCGGCCATGGGCGCGCGGCTTGTCGGCGGCCTCGCGCACGGCCTGCTCTGGACCACCGTGGCGCCGTTCGTCTCGCGGGTGGTCCCGGCCGATAAAGTGGGCAAAGCCCTGGCCATCGTCTTCAGCGGCAACAGCCTCGGCATGGCCATCGGTGCACCCGTGGGCTCCGCGCTCGGCACGCTCCTCGGCTGGCGCGTCCTTCCTCTTCTTGGCCGGCTTCGGCCTGCTCCTCACGGGCCTCGCCGCCTGGCTGCTGCCGCAGGTTCGCCGGGTCCCCGATTCCGTTCGCCCCTCGATGCGCAAGGCCATGGCCCAGCCGGGCGTAAAATCCATTGCCATCGCCTGGCCGCTGCTGGTCCTGGCCCACTTCGCGCTGTTCACCTACATCGCGCCGTTCATCCGCGAGGCCGGCCTGCCCGACTACGCCATCAGCCTCTCCCTCACCGTCCTCGGCGCCTCCGGCCTGATCGGCATCTGGATCGCCGGCATCACCGTGGACACCCGCCCCCGCCGTTCGCTGCTGATCACGACGGCGGCGATCGCCGTGGCGATGCTCCTCCTCCCGCTCGGCGGCGGAATCTTCCCGATCGCCATGGTGCTCATGACCGTCTGGGGCGCCGGCCTCGGCGCGATCGGCATCTTCAACCAGGCGGCCATCCTCCGCGCCGGCGGCGAATACCGCGACGCCGCCAACGGCCTCACCGGTCTGACCATCCAGCTCGGCATCACCATCGGCGCCCTCTACGGCTCCGCCGCCCTGGTCCTCGCCGGCCCGCTCATGGTTCCCGTCGCCGCGGCGTTGCCGGTCGCCGTCGCCCTTGCCATCACGCTGGCGGGCAAGCGGCACGCCTACCCCGCCGGCCCCAAAGAGCGGGGCTGGTCGGAGCCAAAAGCCGCGGAGCCGGTACTGCAGCACTAACGACGTGAGCGTCCGTCAAGCAGTCCTCGATTCACCTGGGCCCAGTTACGCCATCGGACGTTGGCCTACACTCATGGTCGTGTCTACATATGAACCTGCCGAGCTCGCACGCGAACTGGGCTATACCGATGAGCAGCGACCGGGATTGGTCGTCCGGAATTATCTGCGGAAAAAGTACCCAGATCACCCGAAGTACCAGCGGTGGGTGCTAGATGAAACCCAAGCAGCTGATGTTCGCGCCAACGTGCCGGGAAAGCGCTGACAGTACCGGGGCAAAATAGGGCCGTCACTGGGCCGCTTGTATGACGCGAGACGGCGGGGCATGCAGCTAGGTCACATCACCGTGGGGCCTATTGGGACGGTCCCCCGTGAGCAGCCTGCGCCTCCTCGTAGCTGCTGCTGTCGAACGGGAGGCTGTCGATCTCCAGCAAGGGGTTGTGGTCCTACGTCGCCACCAGCTCGCGGGCCGCTTCTTCCGAGTCCACGCTCGGCATGGAACGGGGCAGGTGCCGCTGGGCGGATTCCGGCAGGAAGTAGATGGCGACCGCCGCGATGGCTGATGTCGCCATGAGGTGAAAGGCCGGCATTGGAACCCAAAGACCGGGAGCGGCTTGCCGACAAGTACCAGAACGCCCTGCAGCTGCTCGGCCGCCAATAGCAGTCTGCCCGGCCGTGTCGTCGGTGGTCAGCGGGTTGCCGCCTGCCTACATGCCGATAGTGTTGGGGCATGACAGCACATGGGGGAAATTGCTGGTCGCGGGGTATCGCCCTGTTGCTGGTATTGGCCAGTTCCGGAATCGCCCTTAGTGCCTGCGAGTACCAGGACGCCGGCCCGTCTCCGTCTAACGCGTTGGGCACAGTCTCCCCGCCGGCGCCACAGGCCGGCCCGTCCACCGTAATCTCCTCACCAGCGCCCCCTCCCCTGCCAAAGGTCGACCCCACCATCGCCCACGTCCAGGCGAGAAACGGGGCGCAACTGGATAGGCGCCTCGGCCTCGCGCCCGACGGTCTTGTCATGGGTGGATCAGGCGGACTGGGCAATGACGGATTCCGGTCGTCGGCCCATGGAATACCAAAGGGAAGCTACACAATTACCGCTGAATGTGTGGGAGTGCTCAAAGCATCGCTGAGTGTCTTCCAGTCCGACCGACGAGGAGGAACGACGCATGAAGTGTCCCTCAACTGCGGAACCACAGCGCGCACGAAACTGGATCTTGGGGCAGGACCCGTGTCCGTCCACATCACCCGCATGACCACCGAGCCGGGCCTCCCTGCCGTCGCCGGATTCTGGATGGTCCCGGCGGCGTGATGGGAAACTCTGCGGGAATCGTCGCCAGAAACTGCCGCGCGGGGGTGACCGGCAATGGCTGGGATATGCTCGCTTGCGGCCGGAACCGGTATCGACACCAACCGTAAGGGACGGGAAAATTCTTTGGATCCATTGAGCGGCATGAGCCGTGACGAACTCGGCATCTTTTCTTGGGTTGCGGCCGCCGTCTTCGCGCTTGCAGTCGGTGTTTGGCGTCCCCGCAAGCTGCATTGGACTGTGCTTGGCTCGGTTCTGCTCTTCGCGGCCCTCAATGCCGGTGCCGGGATCTACGTACTCAACCATGTCGGTGATCCGCGCTGGTCTGCAGGGGAACCGCCGCTGACGGCTCCGTCGTTTTCCGGGACGCCCATGGTGGGGCAGTTTCTCGGCCCCCTAGACTCCGCTCTAAACGGAGTGGTCAGCGGAGTGAACGCGTTCCTGGCATTCAAGCAGGCACTGCCCGTGGCGCTGGACTTCCTTGGTACGTCCGGCTGGGCCCTGCTGGCGTCGTTCCCGCTTGGCATTCTTGCCTCGGTTGTCAGTTACATCATGGATAGGCGCCGAACGGCAGACTTTGAAAAATACCGGGCCACCGTCGACCGGCTCAAAGTTGAGCTTGAGGAGATCAAGGCGCAGATCCCGTCAATGAATTCCGTCGGCACGGCACTCCCTGCAGAGGACGACGTCACTGATGTGCGGCCAACACCGACACGCTAAGGATGATGACGGGGAGGAGTTCCTAACCCTTCGAGCCGTACTTGGCCAGGAGCATGAGCGAGTACCGGGATGCCGCCAACGGCCTCACCGTCCTGACCATCCAGATCGGCATCACCGTCGGCGCCCTCTACGGCTCGGCCGCCCTGGTGCTGGCCGGCCCGCTCATGGTTCCCGTCGCGGCGGCGCTGCCGGCCGCCGTCGCCCTTGTCATTACACTCGCCGGTAAACGGCACGCCTACCCGGCTGGACCCAAGGAGCGCGGCTGGTCTGAGCCGAAACTCAGGGCGCCAGTCAGCCAGTACTAGCAGCAAAAGAGGCGGGCCGACGTCGAACGCCGACGTCGGCTCCCCATCTCCCCGGCTGATTTACGCGCGCCCTCCAACGGTCTCAAGAATGCCTGCGACCTCATCGGACTCGCCGCGTGCCACGAAGCGCTGGCGGATCTCGCCCAGGCCTTCGATGGAGCTGACAAGCTCATCGCCGGGTACCAGGTACTGCTGGGGGGACCGGCCGAACCCGACGCCGTCCGGTGTTCCGGTGAAGATGAGGTCCCCCGGGTAGAGCTCGACGATGGAAGACAGGTGGTGGATCAGGTACGGCAGGTTGAACACGAGGTTCCGGGTGGTGCCCTGCTGAAGCACCTCGTCGCCACGCGAGCAGGTCATCGAAAGATTCCCGGAGTCGGCCACTTCGTCGCTTGAGGTGATCCAGGGACCGGTCGGCGCAAATCCTTTGTAGGACTTGGCGATGGAGAACTGCGGTGCTCCGCCGCCGGCGAACTGCAGTTCGCGGTCCGACAGGTCCTGGCCCACCATGTAGCCGGCCACGTGCTCCAGCGCGGACTCCTCGGGAATGTCGCGGCCGCCGGTGCCGATGACTGCCACCAGTTCGACCTCCCAGTCCACGGAGGTGCTCGGCAGCTCGACGGTGTCGGCGGCCCCGATTAGCGAGGACACGTACTTGGTGAAGACGGCCGGCGTGGTGGGCAGCGACAGGTTGACCTCCGCGGCGTGGTCCTTGTAGTTCATGCCGATGGCGAACACCTGCCGGGGTGAAGAAACAGGAGCCTGGAGTTCATCGGCGCTGATCGTCCGTGCGCCGCCCTGCTCGAAGTCGGCGAATTCAGCCCAGCCCCGCAGGGCTTCCCAGTCGGTGAAAAGTTCCGAGACGGAGGAGCTGAACCGCCCCTGGCTGGCTTCTGCGATGTCGAGCCCGCGGATCTGGGCGTCCGACGCTTGGATCAGGTGTGCGCGGTTGTCGACGGTTCCAATGAGCATTACTTGCCTCCGGTTGTTTTGCGGTAATTGGGTAGGTGTGTTGCGGCGGCCTCGGCCAGGACCCCGGCGCCTTGGGCGAGCATGAGGACGTCGGCGCTGAGCAGGAAAAGCCCGACGTTCAGCCCCGAGAACTCCGCCATCTGTTCCGGCGACGTGACGAAGAGGGCTGTGGCCAGCCCATGCGCCTTCGTCCGGGAAAGGATCTCCCTGACTGTTGCAGTGTGCGTTTCGGACCAGATTTCTTCGCCCATGGAGGCTGCGAGATCGTAGGGCCCCACCATGATCATGTCCACGCCTTCCACCATGCAGATGGCGTCTAGGTTGGCCAGCCCGGCCGCCGTCTCGATCTGCACGATAACGTAGCTGTGGTCGTCGGGGTCCGGAGCGTACCCGGCCTCGGCGCCGTAGCGGCTGGTCCGGCTTAGTCCAACGCCCCGCCCTCCCAGGGGAGGATAAAGCGCAAACGAGACGGCGGACCTGGCCTCATCGGCGGAGGAGACCCGCGGAATGATGACGCCTGCTGCCCCGGCATCCAGGACCTGGCTGATGAGCGGCCCAGATCCGGGAACCCGGACCAGCGGAACGCTGCCCGCCCCTTCGGCGGCCCGGATTCCCTCGGAGATGTCTTTCAGGTCATAAATGGAATGCTCGGCGTCAAGGCACACCGCCTTGAACCCGGCCCGGCCGAGAATCTCAACCGAGGCCGGGTGCGGCATGTTGACGAACGTGCCGACCAGCGGCGCCGCCCGCAGCACTCCGCGCATCAGGCGATCGCGACCGGCACGGAGCGGGTAAGCGCACGCACGTGGTCGCGGTTGAGTTCGCTAACGGAAGTGACCCCGAGCAGCGCCATGGTGCGCTCGATCTCGGAGGACAGGATATCGATGCAGCGGGTGACGCCGGCTTCCCCGCCGGCCATCAGGCCGTAGAGGTACGCCCGTCCGATGAGGGTGAAGTCCGCACCGAGGGCGATGGCCGCCACAATGTCGGCCCCGCTGGTGATTCCGGTATCAAGCATGACGGTTCCGCGGTCCCCCACCCGGTCCACGATCCGCGGGAGCAGGTGGAAGGGTACCGGCGCACGGTCCAACTGTCGGCCGCCGTGGTTGGAGACCACGATGCCATCGGCCCCGTGCTCGAAGGCGCGTTCCGCGTCGTCGACGGTTTGGATGCCTTTCACGATCAGGTGGCCCTTCCACACTTCCCGCATCCAGCGAAGATCCTCAAAGGTCACGCTCGAGTCGTAAAGGGTGGACACCAGGTCACCGAGCGATCCGCTGCCCTCCCGGTCGAAAGCGAAGGTGTAGGGCTCGGTGGTGAGGAAGTTGATCCACCATTCCGGCCGATATGACGCGTCCAGCAGTGTCTTGAGAGTCAGCTGCGGCGGGATGCTCATGCCGTTGCGCAGGTCGCGGACCCGGTTGCCCGTCGTCGGGACGTCCACGGTAATGATCAGGGTGTCGTACCCCGACTTTGCGGCGTTCTCAATCAACTCCAGGGACAGGTCGCGGTTCTTCCAAAGGTAGAGCTGGAACCATCGCCTGCCGTTCGGCGCCGTCGCTGCCACCTCCTCAATCGACGTCGTTCCCACGGTTGAAAGGGAATAGGGGATCCCGGCCCTGGCGGCTGCGGAAGCGACGGCCCGCTCCCCTGCCGAGTGCATCATCCTGGTGAACCCGGTGGGCGCCATGCCGAACGGAAGGGCGGATTCTTTCCCAAGTACCGTCGTCGTCATGTTAACGTCGGTGACATCGCGCAAAATGCCGGGCTGGAATTCGACGTCCAGGAAAGCCTGCCGCGACCGCTCGATGCTGATTTCGTGATCGGCGGCGCCGTCGGTGTAGTCAAACGGTCCGGCAGGGGTGCGCCGCTTGGCAATGCGCCGGAGGTCGGCGATCGTGTGCGCGTTGGACAACCTGCGGGCGGTGGCATTCGCCTCGGGCATTTTGAATTTGAGCAGCGGGGCGAAGTCCTTGACCTTGGGGACCTGACGCTTGAGTGACACCATTTCTTATCCTCTGTACTTTCGAAATCTTCAGACGCGGGCTGGATTGGCCTTGACGCTGGCCGCGTCCTGCTCCTGCTCCTGAACGGGGGCGTCGCCGACTGACTTGCCGACGGCGATCACAGCTATGACGGTGACCAGGCTGCAGGCGATGCTGAACAGGGACACCAGCCAGATGCCGCCGCCGTTGGCGGCGATGAGGGCGGTGGCGATGAAGGGTGTGGGCCCGGCGATGAGCGCGGCATTGATTTCCTTGCCCACCGCAATGCCCGTGTAGCGGTACTTGGCGGGGAACATGTTGGCGTTGAGGGCACCTCCGACGCCGTTCGTCGCTCCGGTGACGCCTCCGTAACCGATCACGAGGGCTATGATGGCCAGTGCGAGGTTCCCCGAGGAGAGCATGAGGAAGAACGGCACGGCCCAGAAGACGCAGAAGATCATCGAGCCCAGGTAGACCTTGCGGTAGCCGATCCGGTCACCGAGCATGCCCATGAGCGGCGTCATGATGACTGTGCTCAAGGCAGCGATGATCACGGCCGTGAGGGCGGACGGCCGGTCCATTCCAACCGTTCCGGTCAGGTAGCTCAGGGCGAAGGCGTTGGCCAGGTAGTTGTTGCAGTTGTGGCCGGTCCAGAGCAGGATGGCGCCGATGGTGTTGCGGGGGTACAGCCGGAACACTTCCAGGAACGGAACGCGCTTCTTGCCCTCGATTCCGTTCTTTTCCATGACCTCCCGGTATTCGGGCGTTTCGTCAAGGCTCTTGCGGATATACAGGGCCAGGAAGAAGAGCACCGCGGAAAGCAGGAATGGAATGCGCCAGCCCCAGGACATCAGATCGTCCTTGGGCAGACCTATGACAATGCTGAACGCAATGGTGGACAGCAGAACACCGCCGCCGGCCGTGCCGTTGACCAGGCCGGTGACGAGTCCGCGGCGGCGCGGAGACACAAACTCGGACACCACGGTCAGGGCACCGGAGAGTTCCGCGCCGGCACCGAAGCCCTGGAGCGCCCGGAACAGGACCAGCAGAATGGGCGCCCAGATGCCGATGGCCGACGCCGGCGGCAGGAGGCCCACCGCAACCGTGGCGATGCCCATGAGCATGATGGTCAGAATCATGGCCGGCTTGCGGCCGATCGTATCGCCAAGATGGGCGATGAAGATGCCGCCCAGTGGCCGCACCACGAAGCCGACGGCGAACGTGGCAAAGGCGGCGAGGGTGGCGGTGGTCGAGTTTCCACCGGGAAAGAACAGCGGGCCGATGACCAGGCCGGCGGCCGCGCCATACAGGGCGTAGTCGTACCACTCGATGAGGGTGCCGACAGAAGAGGCGATGATTGCCTTCTTGGCCCCGGCAGGCATGCGGGTGGCCTGCCGAGAAGGCGGATTAGTTGCTGGGGAGGACATCGTTGACCTTTCCGAAACGGATGAACTCGGCGCTGTTCGCTGCTCTAGAGTTCTAGTGACACGTGTCACGTAGTGGCACGTGTCACTAGAGTACAATCGAGTCGACGACGACGCAAGGTCCTGCGTTTCCGGCCTGCGTCAGCGGCCGGAGGGCCGCTATTCAAGGAGGTGCTGCTTTTTGGCAGCTGTAGACAAGCCGGCCACCAGCGCGGACGTCGCGAAGCTTTCCAATGTCTCCCGGACGACGGTCAGCTACATCCTGAACAACGTTCCCGGCCGGCATATCAGCACGGCCACCCGGGACCGGGTTCTTGCTGCCGCGGAGCAGCTTGGTTATACGCCCCATGCCGCCGCACGGGCACTTCGGGCCGGCCGGAACCAGCTGGTCCTGGCCCTCGTTCCTGACTGGGATATGGGACCCACCTTCTCGGCGGGAATGGAAGCGCTCAACCGGCTGCTCGCGGACCGCGGATACATCCTGGTGATCCACAGCCATTCAGATACTGTCCGGCCACTCACCGCCCTGTGGTCAGAAGTCCGCCCGGCGATCGTCATGGTCTTCGGCAGCCTGAAAGACGAGCATTCGAAGGCCCTGCGGACCGCAGGGATCAAGTACACCGACGCGCGCATGTTCGAGTACCTCAGCGGAATCAGCCGGCTACAGTCCGAACATCTCTGGCGGTCGGGCCACCGGACCCTGGGTTACCTGCAGCCGTCCCACTATGTTCCGCGCGACATCCTCGAATTCCGGCGCGCGGGAGTGAACGAGTTCTGTGCGGAGTATGGTCTGGCGTCGCCACGGCAATTCACGCTGGACTACGGACTAAAGTCCGTGCAGCAACTGCAGGAAGAGTGGTTTGAGAGCAAAGACCCCGTTACCGGGGTCATCGCCCACACCGATGAGCTCGCGGCTTTCGTGTGGACCGCCTCCTCCGCCGATTTCACTCCCGGTGCTAATGCGCTGATCGGCACGGGAGACCGTCCCATCGCCCGGCTCGGCCTCACAACCGTCGGCTTCGACTTCGACAAGGTTGCATTCTTCTGGGCAGAAAACGCGCTGGCCGCCCTAGAGAACCGGAGTCCATCGGAGCACCTGGAGTACCCCGGCTGGATCGTGCACCGGCAAACGGCATAGTTGAATCCTCGCCCGCGCTTCCCTCAGCTCTCCATGGGGCCCAGTCGAACATGCATTGCGCCGACAGCGGCGACACCAGGACTGCCGCGCGGCCGAGGATCTCGTGCGAGAAGGGCTCACATCCCGGGCATCAGCCCCAGCTGGCCCATCATGGAGGCGACGTCCGGGTGGGCGCGGAAGGAGACGATCTTTCCGTCCCTGACGGACGCAAAGTACGTCCCGGATCCGACCACCGACTTGCCCGTGGGCGGAATCTCCTTGTCCCCCATGTGGATCGGCCCGGTGTTGGTGCCGGTGAACTCGATTTCCGCCGCCACCTCGTCGTGGCTGACCACCCTTCTGGTGGTTCTGGCGTGCATGTCGGGGAACGCCTCGAACCAGGCGTCCATGTAGGCCTTGACCTCCTCCCGCGTGCGGAAGGGTGCAGGCGCCATCACATCCTCAAAGGTGAAATCATCGGCCAGCAGGCCGGCGAACGCCGCCGTGTCATGCTGGTCCCAGGCCGCAATTCCGCGGTCGTCGAGCTGCTCTACTTCAGCGCGTGACATCACACATCTCCTCCTTGAAATGTCCTGATGCGCCTCATCGTAGGCCTGTGCGGGCCGTAGTCAACGCTCAGTTGCTAAGGCCGAATCGGGACGGGGCCCCGCCCGCTCACATCACGGTCGGCCTGTCCGGGCGGTCCCCATGCGCCGCCTGCGCCTCCTCGTAGCTGCTGTCGAACGGCAAGGTTTCCATCTCCAGCAGGGGGTTGTGGTCCTGCGTGGCCACCAGCTCGCGGGCGGCTGCTTCCGAGTCCACGCTGGGCATGGAACCGGGCAGGTGCCGCTGGGCGGATTCCGGCAGGAAGTAGATGGCCACCGCGGCGATGGCCGACGTCGCCATGAGGTAGTACGCCGGCATCAGGTCGTTGCCGGTCGCCTGGATGAGCGCGGCAATGATGAACGGCGTGGTGCCGCCGAAGATTGCCACCGCGAAGTTGTAGGCGATGCCCATGGCAGAGTAGCGGTGCGCTGTGGGGAACAGTGCCGGCAGCGCAGACGCGAGAATGGCAACGAAAAACGCCACCGGAAACGCGACCAGGGCCAGCCCGGCGAGCGTGGCCGGCACGGTTCCGACCGAGATCAGAAGAAACGCGGGAAGCGAAAACACCACCGTGCTGATGGCCCCGATCCCGAGCACCGGCCGCCGCCCAATCCTGTCCGAGAGGCGTCCTGTCAGCGGGATGCACAGCGACATGACCACGAGGACGGGGACGGTCAGCAGAGTTCCGTGCACCTCGTCGTAGCCTTTGTTGGTGGTCAGGTAGGTCGGCATGTAGGACGTGAGCGCGTAGCCCACAGTGTTGCCCGCCGCCACGAGGATCATGGCCAGAATGATGCGGCGCCAGTGGTCCTTGAAGATCGCCACCGGGCCCACCGGGCGGAGCTCGTCTCCGGTCTCGTGGTGGGCGGCGGCCACGGCTTCGGCCTCCTGGGTGGCCTTGAAGGCGGGCGATTCCTCGATCTTCAGGCGGAAGTAGATCGCGACGGCGCCTAGCGGCCCGGCAATGAGGAACGGGATGCGCCAGCCCCACGCCTCCATCTGCTCCTGGCCCAGGATCAGCTGGAGGGCTGACACCAGCGCGGCCCCGAGCGCGAAGCCCAGGTAGCTGCCCATGTCCAGGAAGCTGACGAAGAACCCCCGGCGGTGGTCCGGCGCGTGTTCGGACACGAACGTGGTGGCACCCGAGTACTCGCCGCCGGTGGAGAAGCCCTGGATCAGCTTGGTGACCACCAGCAGCACGGCGGCCCAGATGCCCAGCACCGAGTACCCGGGAAGCAGGCCGACGACGAACGTCGCCCCGGCCATCATCAGCAGGGTCATGGCCAGGACCTTCTGGCGGCCGATCTTGTCGCCCAGCCAGCCGAAGAAGATGCCGCCCAGGGGCCGGGCGATGAACGTGGCGCCGAACGTTCCCAGCAGGAACAGGTTCTGTACGGCCTTGTCCGCTTCGGGCAGGAACACCGGACCCATCGTGGTGATCAGGTAGCCGAACACACCGACGTCGTACCATTCCATGGTGTTGCCCACGATGGTCCCGCCCAGCGCCTTCCGCAGGGTCCGGTGGTTGACGACGTTGACGTCGGACACGCGCAATCGCCGCTGCTGCAGATGGTGCTCTGTCATGGCTCGGTCACCGCCTGGTTACAGGCTGGGCACGTGCCGAAAGTTTTCCGGCATCCCCGGTTCGGTGGAAGCCCAACTCTCCGTCCATCTTCCCACCGCCCACCCGGCACAACAATGAAAACCCGCAGTTGCGCGCATAACGAGGGCTCCGCCGTCGTCCGTTTCCGGCACCGCCGAAGCCGCCGCACAACATTCCGCGCCTACAGCCCGGAACGCTCCGGAAAGCACCGTTTCCCCTGCCCAGGCGCGGTTTTCAGGAGTAGGATTTGGGCGTCGGCAGGGAGTCCTGCGACTCCTGCCGCGAGGCCAGCTCTCCATCTGAAGAGCGGGTACCCAGCGTGAAAGGGAGACAAATGACCACCGCTTCACATCCCGCCCACCACCACGCAATGGGGTTGTCCCTGCACAACACCGCCATGGGCCTGGGTGTGGTTTTCCTGCTGGTAGGCGTCCTCGGGTTCATCCCGGGAATCACCACCAATTACGGCGCCATGACCTTCGCCGGACACGACTCCGGAGCAATGCTGCTCGGGGTCTTCCAAGTGTCCGTGCTGCACAACATCGTCCACATGCTGTTCGGCGCCGCCGGCATCGCCATGGCCCGCACCGACCGGACAGCCCGCCTGTTCCTGCTCGGCGGCGGCATCGTGTACATCGTCCTGTGGCTCTACGGCCTGGTCATCGACATGAACACCGGCGCCAACTTTGTCCCGTTCAACACCGCCGACAACTGGCTGCACCTGATCCTCGGCCTCGCCATGATCGGCCTGGGCCTCTGGCTCGGCAGGGACGCAATGGAGACCAGAAGGGGAAACGCCCCATAGCGCCACCCCCGGTTCGTGGAAAACCGACGACGGCGGCCGTCCCCCGGGCAGGAAACCTGCCCCGGGGGGGGCGGCCTACGCCATTATCAGAGGCGCGATCCTGGCCTGGTGTTGCCGGCCGCCCTCTAGTCATTCATCGTGCGCAGGGTGATGCGAAGGGATCGGGCGGCCTTGGCCGCAGCCGCGCGGGGGTCCGCCGTACCGGCGCTGACGTCCGCCACGGCCTGGGCAATTGCCGCGTCAGCCATCGCAGCGCCCGCAAGATCACCTTGGCCTTCGAGGATGCCCCAGTGCCTGAGGTCATTAACACCTTGGAGCAGGACGGAGAGAACCTCGGCGGAGTAGAACCTTCCCAGCGTATCCCTCCGGCCGACGCCCACCGGCATCGCCCGCCAGGCGTCAGCATATTCCGAGGGGTTTGCAGCGGTTCCGGCGCGAACCGGAAGACGTTCCTCCGGGGCAACCGACAGCCAGTCCGTGTAGCCCTCACTCAGGACGTACTCCACGAACTTCTTCGCCCGGTCAGTGTCGGAATCGTTGGTGATGGCCCAGGAGCTGATGTCGCCAAAGAGTGCTGGCCGATGGCCGCCGCTTCCCTGGATGCCAGCCACCACGCCTGTGGTCCTAGCCAGGAATCCAGGGTCCAGATTGCAGCCGGGGCAGCTGGGCCTGGCGTCGGCCCTCATTCCCGCCAGTTCATCCAGCAACAAGGTGGGCCAGACAGCCATTGCGACCGAGCCCGAAAAGTACGCATTGCGGACTGTGCCGGGGTCCTGGATGCCGGGAACGGAGTAGTTCCTGAGCATGTCGCTGTAGAAGCCGAGTGCCCCCGCGCACTCGGGGCTGTCAAAGGTGATGACCCGCCGTGCATCGACCAGTTCACAGCCGTTGCCTTGGGCGATGTGCTCAAATGACTGCCGGGTAAAGGCTTGCCCTACCGTGTTGGCCGCAACGAAACCTGCCAGCCCGGGCCTGTGCAGCTTTTCTGCGGCGGCCCTGATGCGGGCGTAGGTGGTCGGTGCTGCCAAGCCGGCCTTCGCGAACAGGTCTTTGCGGTAGTACAGGACCTGCTGCCAGGACGCGGCGGGCACTGCCAACTGCCTTCCGCCGTCGCGGGTCAGCTCCAGTGAACGCCGTGACCACGTCCGTTCCCCCAGGGTTCTGACCACGCCGGCGTTGGCTTCGGCGCTGACGTGTTTGCCGACCGCGAGGGCGCGCACATCCCCCAGTGAAATGCCGCCAATGACGTCGGGCAGGTTGCCGGCAGCCGCTGAAGAGTTCAGGGTCTGGTTGAACGTGTGCTCAGGCACGCTGACGAGTTGCGCCCTTAGGCCAGTGGCGGCCGTGAAATCGGCGGCGAGCGCCTGCATTCTCACGACCCGGTCCGGAAGGACGTCCGAAATCCAGACGGTGATGTGCTCAGAATCCGGGACCTTTTCCGGGGAAGCACCGGGCCCGTGATTGGAGGTGCAGCCGGCGAATGCCGCTGCTGCCAGCGACGCTGCAGCCAAGAAGCGAACGGGCGCCCAGCCCCTGGTTCTGTTCACCACGGGTGATCCTGCTTGGTTGGGTTTCGAATGTTTCCAATGCGGGTTCCGGCTGGTCAAAGACAGCCACACGCGGACTACCCTTCAAGGCTATCGCGGCGCTAAAGGAGTGTCAGGAGCATGCGGGTCCACCCTCACATGCATCCTTCCAGTCACGATTCTTAAGACTTTCTTAGCAACGGTGGGGAACGATCGAACGAGAGAAACCGCGCGGCAGAGCACTGTCCAGCGCAGAACCACTGCCACCTCGGAGGATTACGTGAACGGACCAATCCCGGCCAATCAGCCAACGGCACTCGAACCGCCCCGCACGCCCGCCGCTGCCAGCGCGATGTTTCCGGCACTCCCCCAGCCCCGGCGCTGGCTGCTGCTGGGTACGGTGCTCTGCGCCGCCGTCGTCGCGCTGGGTCTCGCCGTACAGCTGCTGCCCGGCGAGACCACGGCCGAACTGCAAGTGGACCAGGACCTCAGCCACTACCACGTTGCCGTGCTGACCGCCGTCGCGATGCTAATCAATGTCCTGTTCGGCCCCGTTGCAGGCCTGGGCCTGGTTGCCGCCATCACCATGACCCTCTGGCTGGTGCGCCGCGACCTGGCCCGGGCCGCTGCCTTCTGCCTGGTGGCGTGTTCGGGCTGGTTGGCCAGCGAAGTCTTCAAGCTCATCATCGGCCGGCAGCGGCCCAACCCGGCGCTGCTCTTCGACCCGCTTGCCCCGGAAACCGGATCAAACAGCTTCCCCAGCGGTCACGTCTCGTTTGCCGTGGCCCTGACCTACGCCCTGTACTTCCTGAGCCGCGGCACCCGCTGGTCCAGGCCGGTGGCCGCAGCAGGGGCAGCCATGGCCGTGATCGTAGCCTGGTCCAGGGTGTACATAGGGGTGCACTACCCCACCGACGTCGTCGCCTCCTTCCTGGCGGCAACCGCCGCGGTGGTCCTGCTCGCCGGGCTCTGGAACCGCTTTGCTCCCCGGCTCCTGGACCGCCTGCCCGCAACGCTTTCCTCCCATCCCAGCCGACACTAAGGACCACACCATGCACCCCATCCTTGCCCCTGAAGTGGTCTCCGCCCTGGCCAGTGCAAGCGGAACGCCCTCCCTGCTGGACCCGGCCAGCCTGCTGGGCGGACTCGGGCCGGCCGCCCTGGGCGTCATCGCCGCGATGGTCTTCATCGAATCCGGCGTACTGTTCCCGTTCCTGCCGGGAGATTCCCTGCTTTTCACTGCCGGGCTGCTGCACCAGCAGCTGAACCTGGCACTGCCCGTCCTCATCGGGGTAATCACCGTAGCCGCCGTGGCCGGGGACCAGGTGGGGTACATGCTGGGCCGCCGCTTCGGCCGGAGGTGGTTCAAGGACGACGCCAAAGTACTGAAAACCGCCCACCTGGCCGCCACCGAAGACTTCTTCCGCCGGCACGGGGGTGCAGCGGTGATCCTGGCACGCTTTGTGCCAATTATCCGGACCTTCGCGCCGCTCACCGCCGGCACCGCCCGCTACGGGTACAAAGCCTTCACGCTCTGGAACATTGTGGGCGCTGTGGCCTGGGCGACGTCAGTGACGCTGCTGGGCACCTGGCTGGGACACTACGAAATCATCGCCAAAAACATTGACGTCATCGCCGTGCTGATGGTCCTGGCCTCCGTGGTGCCCTGGGCCGTGGAATACCTCAGGCGCCGCCGCAAAACCCGCGGCGCCGCCGACGAACGTTCCCAAAAGGACGACAACGCTTCTGCCGGCGACCCCAGGGAGCTCGGCACGGTGGCCGGCAGAGCCCGGGGAGACGCGGTCACGGAAGAATAGACGGCATGACCACCCCCGCCCGGCCCACCCTGCTGCTCGCCGAGGATGACCCCGCCCTGGGTCCGCTGATCGCAGAACTCCTGGAGGCGGACTACAGGATCCGGCTGGCGGCCACCGGCCAGGAAGCCCTGCACCTGGGGCTAACGCAGCCGTGGGACGTGATGGTGATTGATCGCGGCCTTCCCGTCGTGGACGGACTGGCGGTCATCGCGGCATTGAGGGCCAGGGGCATCGCGACACCCATATTGATACTCACGGCGCTGGGTGAGACGGACGAAAAGGTCCGCGGGCTGGATGCCGGCGCCAACGACTACATGACCAAGCCGTTCGACGCCGGCGAGCTGGCAGCGCGCCTGCGCGCACTGACACGGACGTTCGCCCAGCCCGCGGGCCCGGTGAGCATCGGCACCTGGGAGCTCGACCCGGCGTCGCGCTCTGTCCGTTCCGTGTACGGCAACCTGGTGACGCTGACCGCGAAGGAAGCCGAACTCCTGGCAGCGCTGGCCGCCGAGCCCGGCAGGGTTTTCACCCGCGATGAACTGCTGGCCGCCCACTTCCACTCCACAGACCAGCCCGGCGTCATCGACACCTACGTCCACCACCTGCGCCGGAAAATCTCTCGGAACGTCATCCGCACCGTCCACGGCGTGGGCTACCAGATCGGCGACGCATCATGACCCCAACCCCCAGCTCCGGCGACCCTGACCGGGACACCCTCCGCCGCGCCTCGCTCAAGGTGGCGCTGCGCATCAGCGCCGGGGTGGCCGTGCTGGTCCTGGTCCTGATGGCCGCCGCCACCGTTTTCCTGATGAACAAGCTGGCACATCCGGTTCCGCCCGGGGCCACCGCGGGTGAGGCCTACACCTACCTGGATTCGAAGGACCTGATCGAAGGGATGATCCTCGCCGGCCTGGCAGGCATTCTGCTGGCTGGCGGGGTGGGGTGGGTCAGTGCACGCAGCGCCATCCGGCCGCTGGGAGAGGCCCTGGCCCGGCAACGCCGCTTTGTCCAGGATGCCAGTCACGAGCTCCGCACCCCCCTTGCCATTCTTGATGCCCGTATCCAGCTCGCGCAGCGCCAAGTGGACCCGGCGTCCGATCCGGCACAAGCCTTGGCCCGGATCCGCGAAGACACCGCCACTCTGACGGGAATCGTCAACGAACTTCTTCTTACCGCAACGGGGCCACTCAGGGGTGACGCGGGGCCTGTGGACGTGGCCGGGATTGCCGGGTCCGTTACCGAGAGCCTGCAGGACCTCGCCGGCCGGCAGGGCGTCAGACTCGCCTTTTCCGATGGCGGCCCAACTCTGGTACGCATGGACCCGGGCTCGTTGCGGCGCGCAGTGCTTGCCCTGGCGGACAATGCGCTGGCCCACACCCCAGCCGGCGGCAGCATCACCGTCGGCACCTCCATTGAGGGTTCCCGCGTGGTGGTTTTGGTGACCGATACAGGTACCGGGATCACCGGAGTGGACCCGGAGCGGATTTTCGACCGGTTTGTCCGCGCCCCTGGACTGGATGGATCTTCCGGCAAGCGCAGCTTCGGGATTGGCTTGGCCCTGGTCCGCGATATTGCCAGCACGGCCGGCGGCACAGTGGAGGTGGTTCGCACTGGGCCGGAGGGAACTGCCATGCGGCTTGCTCTGCCTCATGCCAGGCTCTGACGCGCCGGGCTTTGGGGAGGTTCTGAGCACGGCGACATTTGCCGATGCGGAGGTTCCGTGGGCACCGCGATGACTTCTTGCGGGCATAACTGCCGAGGGCTAACGTGATCCCATGGCCGGCGCGCCGCGGGCCGCGACTTTCATTGCGGCCATCTTGCTTCTGGCGGGATGTACCTCTCCCCCGCCATCCTCCGATGGATCGACATCTGCGATTTCCATCCCGGAAGCTACTCTTTCCCATCCGACAGGCGGACCGGATGGGTTAGAACTCGTCACAGTGGCTGCCGACGAATTTGGACTCGCTCCCGTTTCGCAGTCGACGGACCCGTCGAAAGCGTCGATCACAGCCTGGGCCGAACAGTACTGCGCAAGGGCGGAACTCTCGCCGTGCACAGGAATTGAGGATCGCAGCGCGCCACTTTGCATCGAGAAATGGGACTGCCACCCGGCGCTCCTGGTGCCCTTCGAGCAAGGAGTGGCAGCATTCGTATCGGGCGGTGTCTTAGAGCAACCCCAGATCTTCGCAGTATGGCGACCCGAGTCCGACCCTGAAGCCGCCAAATATGGCGGCGCCCGGAAGATTCTTGACGGGTACCTTCTCACCGTGGGAGTGTGCCCTGACGATGGGCGCGGGAATCCACGAGGGACTACTTGCCGGTAAATGGGCTGACCCGCGAAGCCCGCGGTGAACCGACGCGGGAATTCAGCGCCTGGTCTCGTACCTGGTCAGGACCACACCGTCGCTAAACGTCCCGGTCTCCACCAGGTTCAGGTTCACCCAGTGGTCCAGGGCTGTGAAGAACGGCGTGCCGCCGCCCACCAGGACCGGATGCGTGGCGAGAACGTACTCGTCGATCAGCCCGGCCCGCATGGCCGCCGCGGCGAGAGTTGCACCGGCGATGTCCATGGAGCCGCCGTCGTCGGCCTTGAGCCGGGTGATCTCGGTGACCGCGTCCCCGGTGACCAGGCGGGTATTCCAGTCGACCGTGGTGATCGTCGAGGAGAACACCACTTTCGGCATGTCCCGCCAGCGGCGGGCAAACTCGATCTGCGCAGGTATGGCGCCAGGCTGCTGGTCGGCGGTCGGCCAGTGGGAGCTCATCGTCTCCCACAGTTTGCGCCCGTACAGCGCCAGGCCCGTCGCCCCCACCCGGTCGGACCACCATTGGAACAGCTCGTCGCTCGGTACGCTCCACCGAGGTCGTCGCCGGGCGCGGCGATATAGCCGTCCACGCTCACGTTCATGCCGAAGGTCAGCTTGCGCATGGCGTCAGTCTCCCGTGAGCCGGTATTCGTTGTACAGACCGGCACGGGGCCCGGAAATCACCGGCCGGGCCGCACAGAGGGCCAATTGGCCACACCACGCCCCTGGAAATCAGTCCTTGGTGCTGAAGGCGGCGTCGAAGCTGGTTTGGGAGGCGGGGAAGTCGAATTTTTTGAGGGCGTTGAGGGCTTCGGGGGCGCCGTGGAGGCGGTCCATGCCGGCGTCTTCCCATTCGATGCTGATGGGGCCGGTGTAGCCGATCGCGGTGAGGGCGCGGAAGGAGGATTCCCAGGGGACGTCGCCGCGTCCTGCGGAAACGAAGTCCCAGCCGCGGCGGGGGTCGCCCCAGGGCAGGTGCGAGCCCATCACGGTGTTCCGGCCGGTGAACCGGAGCTTGGTGTCTTTGCAGTCGACGTGGTAGATCCGGTCCTTGAAGTCCCAGATGAAGGAGACGGGGTCGATGCCCTGCCACATGAAGTGGGAGGGGTCCCAGTTCAGGCCGAACGCTTCGCGGTGACCGATTGCTTCGAGGGTGCGGACGGTGGTCCAGTAGTCGTAGGCGATCTCGGAGGGGTGGACTTCGTGGGCGAAACGGACGCCGTTTTCATCGAAGACGTCCAGGATGGGGTTCCAGCGGTCGGCGAAGTCCTGGTAGCCGGCGTCGATGACCTTTTCGGGGACGGGCGGGAACATGGCGACGTACTGCCAGATGGAGGAACCGGTGAACCCGACGACGGTGTCCACGCCCAAAGCGCGGGCGAGGCGGGCGGTGTGTTTCATTTCCTCGGCGGCACGCTGCCGGACGCCTTCGGGGTCGCCGTCGCCCCAGACCTTGGACCCGACGATGGCTTCGTGGCGGAAGTCGATCGGGTCATCGCACACGGCCTGGCCCTTGAGGTGGTTGGAGATCGCCCAGACCTTGAGGTTGTACTTTTCCAGGACTGCGAGTTTGGACTCGACGTAGCCGGGTTCGTCCCAGCGCCAGGCGTCCAGGTGGTCGCCGGAGACGGCGATTTCCAGGCCGTCGTAGCCCCAGCCGGAGGCGAGCCGGGCGACTTCCTCGAAGGGCAGGTCGGCCCACTGGCCGGTGAACAGGGTGTACGGGCGGGGCATTTGGCGTCCTTTTGAGCGGTGTCGAAGATCAGACCAGGGGTGTGCAGGGAGTTACGGAGAACGGTACGGCCAAGAGGGGCTCCACCTCCTTCACGAAGTCCTTGACGTGGGCTTCCTCGTTATGGGCTTGGAGGTCTTCCCGACTAGCCCAGCCCTCGATAAGGACGAACGTACCGGGCCTCTGATCATCGGAGAAAACGGTGTACTCGAGACATCCTGGATCTTTTCGGCTTTCCGCCTGCAGAGCACGGAGCACATCCTGAAGATCGGTTTCATGCCCCGCTTTGGCAATGAAGACCGGCATCAGCCAGACTTCGGCAGTGTCCTGTGGGGCTGGGAGGGTGTTGGGCATTTTCCGTCCTTGGATGGTTCCTGGGGGTGGGCGCGAGGGACGGCCCAGGGCCGTCCCTCGCGAGTTGGTCAGATCAACTGTCGATCTGCGGGACCTCGACCCAGGATTCTTTTGCAGCCGACTCGACGATGGCGTCGTCGATCAGGGCGACCTGGTAGCCGTCCGCGAAGTTGGGGCTTACGCTGCCGCCTTCTGCGATGGCTTTGAAGAAGTCATGTGCTTCGATGATCTTCGTTTCGCCGTAGCCGATGCCGAGCGCCGGAATGGGCCAAAGACCGTCTCCGTACGGGTGGGCCGGCCCGGTGTAGACCGTGCGGAATCCGCGGCGGTCGGCCTTGTCGGAGGCGAAGGCTACCTGCAGTTCGTCGCGTCGTTCGTAGTTGAAGACGATGCTTCCCTCGGTTCCGTGGATTTCGAAGGTGATGTAGTTGTTCCTTCCATGGGCGTTGCGTGTCGCTTCGACGGATCCGACGGCCCCGTTGGCGAAGCGGATCATGGTCATGACTTCATCATCGACATCAACCTGGCCGCGCGGGCCTTCCCCGCCCCGTACGGTGCCAAGGGCGTCCGCCCCGCCAGCCTGAAGCGGTCGTTCCGGGATCCAGGTTGACAGGACTGCATTGACGGCGCTGAACTCGCCGACGAGGTACCTTGCCATGTCAAAGACATGCGTGGCGATGTCACCAAGGGCACCGGAACCTGCAACGGATTTCTGGAAGCGCCAGGACAGCGGGGAGTTCGGGTCGGCGCTCCAGTCCTGCAGATAGGTGCCGCGGAAGTTGAGGATCTGTCCGATTGCCCCTTCCTCGATGTATTTCTTTGCCAGCGCGACTGCGGGGGTGCGCCGGTAGTTGAAGGCCACCATGTGGACGATGTCCTTGTCTTTGACAGCGTCGTACATCGCCTTGGATTCTTCGCCGGTGCGGGCCAGTGGCTTTTCGCAGATGATGTGCTTGCCTGCTTCGGCCGCGGCGATGGCAATTTCGGCGTGGAGATGGTTGGGTGTGGCGATGTCTACGACGTGGATGTCCGGGTCGTCAATGATGCTGCGCCAGTCAGCGGTGGAGTTCTCGAACCCGAAGCGGCGGGCCGCTTCCGCGGCGAGATCGGGGTTGGCTTCAGCGATGACTTTGCGGACCGGGAGGGCCGGTGCCGGCCAAAAGAACATGGGCATGGCGGCGTAGGCCAGGGAGTGGGCCTTGCCCATGAAGCCGCCTCCGATGAGGCCGACGTTGAGGTTTTGCATGTGAATCCTGTTCCTTCCGGAAAGTTCGGGACACGCTGGCTGCGGCTGTCCCTCGCGGGTTGAAAAATAGTTAAAGGAGCTTTTCGAGGTATTTCTTGCTCAGTTCCGCTGCGGCTCGCGGGTCACCGTCGTAGTTGTCGAGTTCGACCATGAGCCAGCTGTCGTATCCGCTTTCGCGGATCGCGGCGATGATGTCCGGGAAGTCAAGTTCTCCCTGTCCCAGGGGCAGGAAATTGAAGGGCTCCTTCTGGAAGTCCTTGAGGTGGACGTGCTGGATCCTGTCGGGGTATTTCCGGATGACCGCGGCCGGGTCTGCGCCGCCCGCTGCAAGGTGTGCGGTGTCCGGGCAGAAGCCGATTCGGGTGAGCGGCATGAGCCGGTCCAGCTCCTCCGGGCTCTCGACGATGGTGCTCAGGTGCGGGTGGTAGCTTGCCGACAGGCCGAAGCTTTCTGCGATGTCCGCTACGCTGTCCAGCGCCTCACCGAGGCGCTGGTAGTCCTCGTCAGTGGTTCCGGCCGCGCGCCGTGCTCCGCCACCCACGACGAGCCGTTCCGCCCCGAAGCTCGCTGCCAATTCGGCGGCGCGGTGAATGCGGTGCATTTCGTCCGGAAGGATGTCGGCGTAGATGAAGTTTGCCCCGGTATAGACACTTGTCAGTGCGACGCCTGAACTGCTCAGGATCTCTTTGAGTTCCTCGGGCTTTTCTGCGTACTCCGCAAGGTTGCCGTCGAACATCTCAACGCCCTGATAGCCAACAGATGCGATGTCCTTGACGGCGTCCCTCATGGAGCCGTGGGTCATGTAAAAGAGGTCCTTGACGCTCGTCACGCCTTGCGGGTGGCCAACGACGCCGCCCCAAGTGATGGAACAGTAACCAAGTTTCATTGCTTCTGCCTTTCAACTGCGGAGGAAGACTTGAGTAGATCGAATGGGGTGTCAGTGCCGGGAACGTCCACCCAGGACTGTTGTGCGGCGGAGGTGACGACTGCATCCGTCAGGAGAGCTGCGCGCAGGCCGTCCCGGAACGTGGGCAGGCCTTCGGGTGTCTGCCCCTGAACGGCTGCGTATATGTCGGCTACGAAGGAGTTGAAGCTGTCCTGGTATCCCTGCGGATGTCCGGGTGGGAGTTTCGCGTACCGTCGGCCGCCGGGCGTGCTGAGGGTCTGCGGGCCGACGGCGATTTCGGAACTGGACGCTGTACTTCCCACGTGCAGGGTGTCCGGTCGTTCCTGGTTGAAGCTGAATGACGCTTCAGTTCCGTCGAAGGAGAACCACAGCCGGTTTTTGCGGCCCGGGCTGACCTGGCTGACGACGAGTGAGCCCGTGGCCCCCTTGTCGGTCTCGAACAGGAGCGTGGCCCCGTCCTCGGTAGCAACGGAGGACAACTGGCCGCCAGTTTCGCGTTGGTCGTAGGCCCGGCTGGTTTTGGCCACCAGCCTCGTGATTCTGTGGCCGGTGGTGAACTCCATCAGGTCACACCAGTGCACGCCGATGTCACCGAATGCCCTGGAGGCGCCTCCGAGTTTTGAATCGACCCGCCAGTTTGTGGCTTCCGCGCCCACCAGCCAGTCCTGCAGGTAGGAGCCGTGCAGGAGCCAGAGGTGGCCGGCGTCGCCGCGCCGGATACGATCGCGGGCCTCGCGGACGGCTGGATAAAACCTGTAGACGAAGGGCACACCCGTGACGACGCCTTCCCGTTCGGCGAGGTCTGTGAGTTCCCCGGCGTCCTCAACGCTGGTGGCGAGCGGCTTCTCACAGACAACCGGTTTCCCTGCTGCGATGGCCCTGCGTGCGAGGTCGGCGTGGGTGGCGTTCGGGGTGCAGATATGGATGACATCCACATCGTCCCGTGCGATCAGCGCCTCGGCGGATTCGGCTGCGGTATGGGCGCCGAGCGCGGCGGCTGCCGCTTCGGCGGAAGCCGGGCTGCTTCCGGCGATTGCACTGACTTCGCCGCCTGCTGCGCGAACCGCCTGGGCATGGACTGAGCCCATGAATCCTGTCCCGATGATTCCGGACCGTAGTTTGAGGGTCACGCGGTCTACTTCTTTCGGGCCAGGGCGACGGCCAGGATGATGATGGCGCCGCGGACGACCTGTTGCTGGCTGCTGTCCAGGCCGGCCAGAATCAGGCCGTTGTTGATCAGGCCAATCAGGAGGGCACCGAAAAGAGTGCCCATGATGGAGCCGAATCCGCCGAAGAGGCTTGTTCCGCCGAGGATGACGGCTGCGATGGCGGAGAGCTCGTCGCCCGATCCCCACTGGAACCGGCCGGATTGGAGACGTCCCGCGTACAGCATGCCAGCCACGCTTGCGACCATGCCCGAGATGAGGAGCACCTGGAACTTGATGCGCTTGGTGTTGATGCCGGTGAACTCGGCAGCGTTGCGGTTGCCGCCGGTGGCCAGTACCTGGCGGCCGAACTTGGTGCGGTTCAGCACGACGGCGCCAATGGCCACGAAGATGGCGCTCCAGATGACCAACCCGGGAACGGGGCCGAAGTCGCCGGACCCGAACAACATGTTGAATGTGTCGTTAAGGATGGGCTGCGGGGCCGAGGCGGTGATCCACTGGGCAACGCCTACAGCGATACCCAACATTCCCAGCGTCACGAGGAAGGAAGGGATGCCGAGGAGACTGACCAGTGCGCCGTTGATGGAGCCGACCACGAGTCCAACGGCAAGCCCGGCGAGGACTCCGGGGATCAGACCCCACTGCGACAAGGCCATGGCCGTGCAGACGCTGGACAGCCCGGCTACGGATCCGACGCTCAGGTCGATTTCGGCGCAGGAGATAACGTAAGTCATGCCCACCGCGATGACAGTGATAGTAGCGGTCTGCCGGAAAATGTTCAGCAGGTTTTGCGGGGACATGAAGCCTTGGTCCCGCAGCAGGACGGCGAAGAAGAGGAAGACGACGAGGAAGCCGATGTAGATGACGTAGCGGCGCCAGTCGAGCTCTTTCAGGACCGTTCCGAAACTGCGGGGTGCCGCGGTGTCGCGGGCGGGGATGGTGTTTGCCTTGCTCACTGTTCAGACTCCCTGGACTGCAAGTTGGAGATATTCCTCGTCAGCGATCTCGCTGCGGGGGATGTCACGGATGACGGAGCCGTCCTTGAGGACGAGGACGCGGTCGCTGACCGCGAGTAGTTCGGGGTATTCGGAGGAGATGACGATGACGGCCTTGCCGGCGCTGGCGAGTTCGCGAATCATGTCCAGGATCTCGCTCTTGGTGCCGATGTCGACGCCGGCTGTGGGTTCGTCCAGGATCAAGATGTCCGGGTCGGTGCCTAGCCACTTGGCGATCACCACCTTCTGCTGGTTTCCGCCCGAAAGCAGCCGCACCGGGCGGTTGGGGTGGGCGACCTTGACAGCGAACTTCTTGATGAGGGAGGAGGACAGATCCTTGCCCTTCATGGAATCAAGCAGTGGTCCCCGCTTAATCTGGCCAAGCAGGGGCAACAGCAGGTTGTCGCGGACAGAGTGGTCCAGGACCAGGCCTTGAGCCCGCCGGTCCTCGGGAATGAGGGCGACGCCGGCGTCAATGGCCTGCTGGGGGGAGTTCAGATTGGCTTTCTCCCCGCGGATGAGGATGTCTCCGCTGTCCCGACGGTCGATTCCGAACAGTGCCCGGGCGAGTTCGGTGCGGCCGCTGCCCATGAGACCCGCCAGGCCCAGGATCTCCCCTGGGTGGAGCGAGAAGGAGACGTCCCTTACCCGTGGCCCGGCGTTCAGCCCGCGCACCTCCAGCAGGGGCGCTCCCTCGCGGGCGATATGGTCCCGCTCGCGGTAGGCAAGCTGGCCCTCGATCTTCTTGCCGACAATGCCCTCCACGATCTGTTCCGGTGTCACAGCACTAAGCGGCTCGGTGAGGAGTCCGCGGCCATCCCGGAGGATCGTGATCCGGTCGGCAAGCCGGTAGACCTCATCCATGCGGTGAGAGATGTAGATGATCGAGATCCCACGCTGCTTGAGCCGGTCAATCAGTTCGAAGAGCGCTTCCGATTCGTGACGGGCAAGGCTTGCTGTGGGCTCGTCCATGATCAGCACCTGGGCGTTCTGCGAGAGCGCTTTAGCGATCTCGGTCAACTGCCAGTAGGCCGTGCCGAGCCGGGAGACCTCGGCCTGGGGGTCGACGTCCACCTCCATCTCGGCGAAGATTTCCCTGGCCCGCCGCACCGAGGCGCGGTCGTCGATCAACCCGCCCGCACCGAGCGGCTCAGCGGCAAGAAAGATGTTTTGAGCGACATTCAGGCTCGGTACGAGGCTGAATTCTTGGAAGACCATCCCGATGCCGGCAGCCTTCGCGTCCTGAATCGAGTTGATGGTCGCCGGCTTGCCGCCAATGACGATCTCGCCGGCGTCGGCCTGATACACACCCTGCAGGATCTTCATCAGCGTGGACTTTCCTGCCCCGTTGCCTCCTGCGAGGGCGTGGACCTCGCCCTTCCGGACGTCGAAGCTGACATCCTTCAGAACTGGAACGCCGTTGAAGCCCTTGGAAATCGAGCGCATCTCGACGACATTGTCTGCGGTGTTCATTGTTGCCCTTTCGGGACGGTGCGGGTTTGGGTACCCGCACCGTCGGCTCTGGCTACTTCTTGTAGGACTCTTGAATGTCCTTCGGAGCGTCCTCGTGGTAGACCTGCTTCCAGGCTTCCAGGACGTTGGAGTGGTCGACTGGGACGGCGCTCAAGGCCACATAAGCCGGGGCCTTCTTGCCGATCAGTGCGCCCGCGGCCAGCCGGGCCTCCGTGACTCCCTGGTCGAAAGGAACCTGGGCGCCGAGTCCAACGACGAGCTGGTCTTTGGCCAGGGCAATGGCAACGTTCTTACCGAGGTCCTCGGTGGCGATCTTCAGGTCCTGGCGGCCTGCGGCGCGCGCTGCGGCCATGACACCTTCTGCAGGGACGTCCCACACTGCCCAGATTCCGCTGAGGTCGGCGTATTTGCTCAGCATGGCGTTGGCAGCTGCCTGGGCGTCTCCGGCGAAATCGGGGCCTGCGATGCCCTTTTCCTCCACGATCTGGACATTCGGGTAGTCCTTGGTGATCGTTTCCTTGAAGCCCTGGTAGCGCTGCTTGGTCACGAAGAAATCAGCCTGGTGGAAGACAAGGCCAATCTTGCCCTTGCCGCCGATGGCCTTGGCCATCTGGTGCGCGGCGACGACACCGTTGCCGTAGTTGTCGGCGGAAACGACGGAAACGTAGTCCTTGCCTGCAGTCAGCCCCTGAGGAATGTTGTCCATGAAGACGAGCTTCGCTCCGGCGGCAGCTGCCTTCTTGTAGGCCGAGGCCGTGGCCACGGGGTCAGTGGGGATGGAAACAATGATGTTCGGGTTCTGCGTCATCACAGTCTCGATGTCCGACACCTGCTTGTCCGGCTTAAAGTTTGCGTCCGTTGTCGCGATGACTTTGATGCCGAGCTTGTCGAATTCGCTCTTGAGGCCGTTGGTCTGCGCGGTGGCCCAGTCGTTGCCGCCGTAGTGCATCACGATTGCAGCCTTGGCATTGAGCGCCTTGATCTTCGCAACCTCTTCGGGCGTGAGATCCGCTGCCGATGCCGGTGACGGCGTCTCGCCATTGGGGCCCTTGCTCAGGACCTGTCCCTTGATCTTGTCAAGGGCCTGCTGGGCTTTCTCGGACACGCCGGTATCAGGAGCGTTGGAGCTGGCCGAGGTCGAACTGCTGCAGGAAGCGACGGAAATTGACATTGCTGCGGCCAAGGCCACAAGGGGAAGCCTGCGGATCATCATTGTTCTCCAGTGCTTGTGAGAGGGATAGGTGGGTCGATGGATGGGGGGGTGGTCAGGCCAGGGCTATGGCGAGTGCAGGAGGTACCGGCGACAGGACGAGTCCACCGGCGGCGGAGGCGGTACGGACAGCAGCAGCCTTGTCTGAAGCCCTTAAAAGGGCCTCCGCATGTTTTTTGTCGACGAAGAGTCCAAGAGAGCACGGTCCGTGATGGGCCTGGACCCACCTCACCGCCTCCCCTGCCGCCTTTGCCATTTCACCGGCCGCCGCAGCGGCAGGGCCGTCAATGGTCGACAGCGACTCGGGTGCGCCCGATTGGTCGACCGAGACGATCAGGCTCGCCCACAGGAGGTTGTCATCGAAGACGCCGACGACACCCGAGGAGCCGGCGGAAAGGAAGGTGCGGACAGCGACTGCGAGATCATCACGTGCTACGTCCGCCAGGAGCAGTTCCAGATTTGCCCACTGGGCCTGGTCGATGTTCCGATGCCCAACGCTCGGATCACGTAAAAGTGCGTTGGCGTTGGTGTCGCTCATCCGCGCTGCCTCTCCATTGAAGTGCCATCTCCGTGATCGTTTACGAAGCTCCGTAAACGTTTACGCTAGCGATCGTAAACGTTTACGGATTTGGGTGTCAAGCGTCACACGGAGTATCGCCCTGGATCCGGGGACAGCGCGGCGACGTAAGATGGTGGACGTACAGCACCGCCGTCGGCTCGGACCGCAGAACGCAAGACAGGAGCATGACAGGCATGGCCATCCCCCGCGACGCGAACGACCGGGTTGCGGACGCTCCTTTGCGCCGGAAGCCGACCATCAACGATGTTGCTCAAATTGCCGGCGTCTCGTTCGGGACGGTCTCGAGGGTCCTCAACAACGCACCGGACGTCAGTCCGGCGACCCGCGAACGAGTACTCCAGATCATCAAGGACATCGGCTACCGCCGCAACCGGGCAGCCACAGCACTGGTCACCAGCCGGTCGACTTCCATAGGCATACTGTCCGACGGCTCCCCGCGGTTCGGCCCGGTAGGGACACTCATGGCACTGGAGAATGTTGCGCGGAAGAAGGGCTACGCCACAACCGTCATCAGTGTCGACAAACCCTACGAAGATTCCGTGCAGGCCGCCCTCGACAGCCTCGACGACACCGGGGTTGGGGGGATCATCGTCATCGCTCCCCTCGTCGACATGGCGGCTGCGGTCTGGAACGCCACATGCCGTGTGCCACTGGAGATGATCGCAGCCGGAGCATCATCGACGCCAAATGTCTTCACGTACTCAGAAAATCAGGAGCTCGGAGCGAGGCTCGCAACCCAACACCTCATAGAGCTGGGCCACACCGACATCGCCCACTTCGCCGGCTCAATGGACTGGTTCGATGGGCGGGTGCGAAAACGCGGCTGGGAGGCCGCCCTCCGCGAGGCTGGCCTCGAACCAGGCCTGTGCATCGAAGGGGACTGGAGCCCGCGATGGGCCTACGAAGCCGGGCTCCAACTCGTCCGCGATGGGAGGATTCCCCAAGCGGTCTTCGCAGCCAGTGACCACACCGCCCTTGGGCTAATCCGCGCCTTCGCCGAGAACGGCGTCCGCGTTCCCGATGATGTGAGCGTCGTTGGATTCGACGACATTGAAGGGTCAGACTTTTTCCTGCCTCCGCTAACCACGGTTCGCCAGGACTTCACCGCACTGGCACTCATGAGCACCGAAGTGCTTATCGGTGCCATGGAGGGGCGCGAAGTGGACCGCACGCCGATAGCGCCGAGCCTCATTGTGCGCAACAGTGCCGCACGCACCACTTCCCGCAGCAATTGAGACGTCTAACGTCTGAACGACCGCGGCACCGGCAATTCCTTAGCCCGGTGGGAGTCGTACGAGTTCGTCCGTGACGAGATGCCGTGCTCCCCAGTAACGGCGAGGGTACGGAGCCGGCCGCCCAAGCACGCGGGATAATGGAAGCATGACGGATCGGGATCACGACGAGGACCTGTGGCAGGAGTTTGACAGGCTCCCGGCCGCAGGGCCCGACCGCGTCCAGGGATTGCCCGGCGGAGAGCCATGGGGCTTTGGCTTCCGCACAGGCGTGCGCAGCGCGAGGGTGGCCTTCGGCTTCGCCGTGTACGCGCTGGTCCTTGGAACCGTGCTCGTTCTCACCGGCGCCATCGTCTTTATCAGCCAGGGCCGGTGGCTGCTGCTCGGACTGATGGTCCTGATTGAGACCATCTTCATCTTTGCCTTCAGCTGGCTGGTGGGTCAGGCCCGCAACCGGCGCTCAGGCCAATAGCGGTGGCGGTGCCGCCGTCGTTCGTCTACGCCGCCTTCCGCTCCCGCCACAGCAGCGACACCACGAACGTCACCGCGCTGAGCGCCAACATGACCAGCACCACGCGGCCCCAGTTCTCCTGGTTGACGCCGGTGCCGTAGAAGATGCCGATCATCACCGTCGCGCTGATAGCGCCGACGTACCGGCAGGTCTGAAAGATCCCGGCGGCCATTCCCCTTTCCTCCGGTGCCGCGGAGAGGTACAGCCCCTGGTTGTAAGCGATGCTGGCCGACCCGTACGGGACGCCCATCAGGGCGGTCAGCAGCAGCACGAGCAGGACGGCGAACGACGCTGTCAGCAGCCAGAGTGCCGCTGCCGCCAAGGTCAAAAGTACGACGCCGGCGATCAGCACCCGCCGCGCGCCGAACCGGTCGATCGCACGCACGGCAAGCGGGGTGACGACCACTGACATGGCCGCCAGCGGCAGCATCAGCACGCCCACCAGGCCGGGGTTGTAGCCGCCGGCCTCCTGCAGCAGCTGCGGCAGGCCAAAGAACGCGAAGTAGTAGACTCCGCTGAACACCGTAAAGCCCAGGTACACCAGCAGCAGAGGCCGGTTCCTGCCGAGCAGCCGCAGGTCCAGGAACGGCCGGTCGAAGCGCAGCTCGCGCCAGGCGAACAGCACCGCGAGGACCATGGCGCCGCCGAGGAGCCACCAGCGGTAGCCGGGCAGCGCGTTCAGCAGGCCCATGAGCAGCAGCACCATGCCGCCCGTGAACGCGAGGATGCCAGGGATGTCCGAGTCGCGCAGCAGGGTGGCGATGCTGCCCTGCTCCCGCCGCTCGTCCGGAGGTGCGGCCTTCCGCACGATGAGCAGGGCGGCGAGGGCCAGCGGCACATTGACCAGGAACAGCGCCTGCCAGCCGACCAGGCTCACCAGCAGCCCGCCGACCACCGGGCCCACCGCCGCCCCGGACGTGTTGGCCATCTGGATCCGGCCCAGCGGCCTGGTCGAGGTGGTGTCCGCCAGCCGTGCCAGGGTGCCGACCATGACGACGGCGCTCGGGTAGGCCGTCGCCGTTCCCAGCGCCATCAGCGCGCGGGCGATGCAGACGAACACGAAGTTCGGCGAGAAGGGCGCCAGCGCGCAGGACACGAGCACCAGGCCCATGCCGAGCATGAAGAGTTTCCGCGGACCGAACCTGTCAGCGAGCCTCCCCATCAGCGGCTGGCCAGCGGCGGAGGTGATGTAGAAGGCGGTGATCACCCACGTGACGGTGGCGACGTCGAGCCGGAAGTCCTGGCGCAACACCACCAGAGCGACGGCGATCATCGACGAATTCAGCGGGTTCAGCGCCGTGCCCAGGCTGAGGCCGGCTACGGCAAGGCCGGTGCGGGAAGAGTTGCTCACACGTTCCAGTTTGGCCTACGGAGCGTCATCGTTGCCTTAGGCCACGACACATCCTGCTATGGCTCTGGTCATCTTGGGACCGGCTAAAGGCTACATATAGCGCTGGTGCCGGCCACCACGACAGGCTAGACCTGTAAGAGCCACGACTTCATCTCCAGTAAGGAGTCGCAGGTTCTGCCGTTCCCGCTCGTAACCGACCGCAACAGGCGGTGCATTGCTGCTCGCGCCAAACCACCGCCTTTTCTTCTTCCTGTTGCAGACGCCTGACGAGCGGCCGAAGCCACTCACAATAGGGCCTTCGCGAAACCTGCGAATTTCTTGCGGCTCCCTTGATTCCCCGGTCCTAGCGTGATTACGCTCGCTCGCACAACAACTTTCTTTGGGGAAAAACCATGAACGATAATTCCGCTATACCCGCGCGCCCGAGAACCGGCTGGCGTCCTGGTCTGCTTTTCTGGATCGTCACGGCGATCGTCCTGTTTATTCTCTCGGTTGCCGCCATTGCGGGTGGCTTTGCTGCCGTTTTGGTATTTCTGGGAATAATTGCGGTTCTCACGGGACTCTACGCCTTGCTACTCAAACGGCGTACATGGGTGGGCATTCCGCACCGCAAGAGCGCGTTGGCAGTCACCCTCTCTGGGGTCCTCGTGTTTATGCTGGGCGGCATCGCGGCAGCGGGAGCTGCGCCGAGCACTGATGGCAGCCAGGCGGCCCTCGTGGCCGCGCAGGAGACAACGCCCGCGGCCTCGGCCACGCCGACTGAGACGAATCCGGCTGAGACTACCTGCCTGACCGTCGACGAGTCCCAGACCTATAATGGCGAAACCTTCATCTGCACGCAGGGTGACGACGCGCAGCTCGTATGGCTCTCGGAAGCTCAGTCCCGAAAAGTAGTCGAAGCGCGCGAGGCTAAGGCCAAAGTCTTGGCAGCGAAGATTGCAGCTGACAAGGTTGCCGCTCAAAAGGCCGCTGCAAAGGCGGCGGCGGACAAACTTGCCGCGGAAAAGGCAGCAGCCAAGGCAGCCGCGGACAAGCTCGCCGCCGAAAAAGCAGCCGCTCAAGAGGCAGCGGCACGAAAGGCAGCGGAAAAGTCGGCGGCAGATCAGGCGGCGGCTGCGCAAGCGGCAGCGGACCAGGCGGCGGCCCAGGCGGCCGCAGAGCAGGCCGCCCAGCAGGTGGTTGTCCCCGCCGCACCGGCGCCTGCCTCCGTCTACTACAAAAACTGCACCGCCGCTAGGGCCGCAGGAGCTGCACCTGTATACGCAGGTAGCCCTGGATACGCCGCCCACCTCGACCGTGACGGCGACGGCATCGGCTGCGAATAACTAACGCGAATGAGAAACGGGTCCGCCGCTACTGCGGCGGGCCCGTTTCTCATTGTGCACCAAGCAAACCGCGCCCCTACCCCAGCCGCCGCTGCCGGAACATAGGAAACTGCTCCCGCACGCGGGCCACGGTAGCGAGCGAAACCTCCACCGCCCGCACCCCCGGCGCAAGCCCGAGGTCCGCCTCGACATACCCCATCGGATCCACCAGCAGACTCCGTCCTACGGACACCGGCGGGGCCTGGCACACACCAGCCACGTAGACGCCGTTCTCAATCCCCCGCGCCGCGTTTAAAGCCAGCCACTGCTCCGTCTTGTGCGTTCCCGGCACCCACGACGAGCAGACCAGCAAAACCTGGGCGCCGGCGTCGGCCAGGGACCGGGCCAGCTCCGGGAACCGCAGGTCGTAGCAGGTCATCAGCCCGAACCGCGCTCCCCCGGCCTCGAACACCACCGGCTCGGTCGACGGCCCCGGCTTGATGTACGTCGACTCCCCGAAGCCCTGCGCGTCGAACAGGTGGATCTTCCGGTAGACGGCCAGCCGCTCGCCGGAAGGCCCGAAAGCCACCAGCGTGTTGTACGCCCGGCCCTCCTCGCCGGAGGTTTCCACCACCCCCGCCACCAGCGTGATCCCGTGGCGGGCGGCGGTGGCCGCAAGTTCCCGGCAAACCGGCCCGTCCAGCGGCTCCGCCATCGCCGGGAACGAGGCGTCCACCACCTTCTTCTCGTACGTGGCGTACTCCGGGAAGGCCACCAGCATGGCGCCATCCGCGGCGGCGGACGCGGCGAACCGGTCGATCGCGGCCAGGTTGGCGGCAATGTCCGTGCCGGACTCCAGCTGCCCGAGCGCTATCCTCACGCCAGTCCCTTCCGTCCCGTAATCCAACAAAAACCTAGGCGGCGGCCTCCACGGTGGCCTTCTCCGTCGTCGTCATTTCCGGCGGCGCCGCGCGGAAGCCGCGCGTGATCAGCGCCAGCACCACGATGCCCAGCGCCAGCCAGGACAGTCCCAGCGTAATGGCGTTGCTGTCCAGCTGGGAGAGCAGGTAGGCGCAGACGAGGGCGCCCACCGCCGGGACCACCACGTACGATGCAAAGTTCAGCTGCTCCCCGGCACGGCGCCGGCGCACGTAGTGGAACACCACGGACACATTCACCAGCGTGAAGGCGGTGAACGCGCCGAAGTTGATGAACGACGTCGACGTCGCCACGTCCAGGAAAATCGCGATCAGGCCCACGATTCCGGTGACCACCAGGTTCACCACGGGGGTGTGGAACTTCGCGTTCAGCCGGCCGAACACCGCCTTGGGCAGCACCGAGTCGCGGCCCATGGCGTAGACCAGGCGGGAGGCGCTGGCCTGCGCGGCCAGGCCGGAGGCGAACTGCGCCACCACCAGCCCGGCGAGGAACACCGCGCCGAAGAGCTGCCCGCCGATCTGCAGCGCGATCGCGCTGGCCGCGGAGGCCGAGTCCTCGAACACGCCGCCCGGGTGCACCAGCTGCGTAATGTAGGAGACGGCCACGAAAATGCCGCCGCCGATCAGCGCGATGAGCATGATGGCCCGGGGCACGTTCCGGCGCGGGTCCACCGTTTCCTCGGTGAGGGTGGTGACGGCGTCGAACCCGAGGAACGAGTATGCCGCGATGGCCGCGCCGGCGGAGACGGTGGCGAAGCTGGACGTGCCGTTGAAGAACGGCTCCGTGCTGGCCAGGCCGCCCGCGCCGGAGGTGGACACCACGTTGCCGATGGCCAGCGCCACGAAAATCACGATCACCAGCAGCTGGAACGCCATCAGCACGTAGTTGGCCTTGTCCGCCACCTTGATGCCCAGGATGTTCAGCACCGTGGTGACGAGGATGAAGGCAACAATCCACAGCCACATGGGCACGCCCGGGAACTGCGCGTTCAGGTACGAACTGCCGATCAGCCAGATCACCATGGGCAGGAACAGGTAGTCCAGCAGGATCGCCCAGCCCACCAGGAACCCCACCCGGGGATCGATGGACCGGCGCACGTACGTGTACGCGGAGCCGGCCACCGGGTAGGCCACCGCCATCCGGCCGTAGCTGTGCGCCGTGAACAGCATGGCCACCATCGCCACGAGGTAGGCCGACGGCGCCGCCCCGCCCGTGGTCTCGGCGATCAGGCCGAAGATGGCCAGGACGATCAGCGGGGTCAGGTACGCCAGGCCGAACAGCACCAGCGACGGCAGCTTCAGCGTGCGGGTCAGGGTTGGAGTGGTCACGTGGTTGTCCTTAAGCATTGAAAGTGGGGGGCGTCCAGGTCAGCGGATTGATCCGCCCCTGGTAGACGGGAAGTTCGACGGCGGCCTCGCCGTCCCGGAACTGGGACCAGGGACGGTTGAGGTTCTCCGTCCCGTGGGTGCGGACGTGCCCGACGGCGGCCAGGTCCAGGTCCGCCGTGAGCAGCACCCGGGCGTCGTCCCCGGATTCGGCGATGGTGTTGCCCTCGGGGTCGACGATGATGCTCTTGCCCTGGCCGGTGGGGCCGGCGCAGTTGACGCTGACCACAAACACCTGGTTCACGATGGCGTTCGCCTTGGCCAGCACCAGCTCCTGCCGCCGATCCGGGGTGGTGGTCTTGACGACGTTGAGGATCACCTCGGCGCCCATCCAGGCGAGCTGGCGGGACACCTCCGGATACCAGGCGTCGTAGCAGATGTTCAGGCCCAGCCTGCCGATGCCGGCCAGGTCCACGGTGGTGAACCGGTCGCCGGGATCGTAGGGCTCGAACGGGCGCCAGGGGAAGATCTTCCGGTAATAGCCGGCCAGCTCCCCCTCCGGGGAGAGGACCAGCTGGGTGTTGAACAGCTGGCCTTCCGGGCCGCGCTCGCAGACGCTGCCCGGGACGAGCCAGATGCCCAGGTCCGCGGCCAGCTCCTTCAGTTCCTTGACGCGCGGCCCGTCCAGCGGTTCGGCCGCGTCCTGCAGCGCTTCGGTGCGCTGCCGGTCCGGGTTCCCGTCGCCGAAGAGGTGCAGCTCCGGGAAGACCACGAGTTTGCTGTCCGGCTTGGTTTCCAGGGCTACTTTGACCTCTTCGGCGAAGGCCGAGACGGGTTCACCGATGAGCCTGGGCCGGGCCTGGGCAGCAATGAGGGGAAGGATTCGTTGCATGGGTTTTTCTCCGAGCTGGGGTGTGATCTGAGTTATATTAGATCAGAATGATCCAATTATGGGAAGGGGCTGCGGATGGGCCGTAAAGTAGCGGATATGACCCGTCAGTTGGAGGACGCCGCGGGCGCCTCCCCCGCTTCCGCCGGCGACGCCGCTTCGGGCGGCGCCTCGCGCACTGATGCTTCGAGAATTGGATCCAGGGCGCTGGCCGGCATGGACCGCCGCAGCGCGATCGATGCCGTCCGACTGCGCATCGGCATGGCCATTTCGCTCGGACTGCTGAAACCCGGCGAGCGCCTGCCCGACCAGGAGGACGTGGCGCTCGGCCTGTCGGTCAGCCCGATCACGGCCCGTCGGGCCCTGGCGAGCCTGGCGGACCAGGGCGTGGTGGTGCGGCGCCGCGGCCGGGCCGGCGGAACCTTCGTGGCGGACGAGCCGCCGCGGGACGTACTGGCCGAACTGACGGCATCACCCGCCGAGTCCCAGGCGGTGAACCGGCTGGTGGACCGGCGGCTGCTCTTCGAATGCGCGGTGACCCATTACGCGGCCGTCAACGCCACCGCCGAACAGCTGGACGAGCTGGAGCGGCTGACCCGCGAGATGGCGGCGTCGACGGACTGGTCCGGCTACCACCAGGCTGACGAGCAGTTCCACCAGCTGGTGGGCACCGCGTCCTGCCTGGGGACCGCCGTCGGGGTTTACCACGAGACCCTGGCCGAGCTCTATGCCTACTTCATCCCCTACCCCATCGAGCTGCTGCACAAGTCCAACTGCGACCACATCGAGCTGGTGGCAGCGCTGCGGGCACACGACGGAGATACCGCAGTCGAGATCTCCCGCAAGCACGTGGACATCCTGCACCGGACCATGTTCATGGGACTGGCCCCGGGTGGATCCCAACCTGCGCACGCCTGAACCAGTCCGCCGCCCGGCCTGCCGCCCAGTGCGGCACAACACTTCGTGTCCGGATCCGGAATAGGGAAGTCCGGCCACGCGGTTGTGGCAAACATGAAGGCAATCACCTACAGCACCTACGGAAACCCGGACGTCCTCGAATACGGCGATCAGCCGATGCCTAAAGTCGGGCCGGGAATGGTCTTGGTCAAGGTCAGGGCAGCCGCAGTGAACCCTGTGGACTGGAAGATCATGGCCGGCTACCTGGACGCAGTAATGGACCTGGAGTTCCCCGCGATCCCAGGCTGGGACGTGACGGGGGTGGTGGAGTCTGTGGGCATCGATGCCCGGCAGTTCAAGCCCGGCGACGAGGTCATCGCCTATGGCCGCAAGGACTACGTCCACGGCGGAAGTTTTGCCGAGTACATCGCGCTGCCGGAGCGGGTGTTGGCGCGGAAGCCTGCCTCGCTGGGGTGGAACGAATCGGCTGGCCTGCCCCTGGCCGGGCTGACCGCCTATCAGGTCCTCAACCGGCTGGGCCTGAAGGCGGGCGAAACTGTTCTGATCCACGGTGGTTCCGGGGGCGTGGGGTCGCTTGGCATCCAGATCGCCGTAGCCAGGGGCGCCAGTGTCATTGCCACCGCCTCGGAGAAGAACCACGAATTCCTCCGCTCCCTGGGTGCCGAGCCGGTTGCCTACGGGGATGGACTTGCAGACCGCGTGCGTGCGCTGCGCCCTGACGGCGTGGATGTCGTTGCCGATTTCGTGGGTGGAAACCTCGAAGCAACGCTGGCGGTGTTGGCCGAAGGAGGCCGGCATGCTTCGATCGCCGACAGTGAAGCGGAGAAGCATGGCGGTACCTGGATGTGGGTCAGCCCCGTAGGTGCCGACCTGCAGGAACTGGCCGACTTGGTGGACAGCCGGAACATCCATGTTGAAGTTGCCGAAGTCTTCCCGCTGGAACAGGCCGCGGATGCCTTCCGGTCCAACATGGAGGGACATACCCGCGGCAAGATCATCGTTGCCGTGGACCAGGATTCCTGATCCCGCAGTTGGTCGCCTAAGGCCCCGTCCCACCGGACGCACGACGGCGGCACCTAACACTTGGTGCCGCCGTCGTGCGTCCTGCAGGGGTAGCCGGCCGGAGGCTACCGCCTGCTGCGGGCCGTGCTGTCCGTGTCCTCATCCACGCCAGCGTCCGCATCCTGGTATGCCGCGGAGGTGCGGTCATGGGACACTCCGTCACCGAGGACACCGTCGCCAACCCCGCCTCTGCGGGTCTTGGCCAGGCTGGCCCCCGTGGCCACCAGGATGGCGGCAGCGATGAAGAGCAGTGAGAACCAGATGGGGATCTCAGGCACCCACAGGAGCGGCTGGCCACCGTTGATGAAGGACACCTCGTTGACGTGCAGGGCGTGGAAGACCAGCTTTACACCGATGAACGCCAGGATGACGGCCAGGCCCTGCGCGAGGTACACCAGGCGTTCCAGCAGTCCTCCGATGAGGAAGAACAGCTGCCGCAGGCCCATCAGGGCGAAGGCGTTGGCGGTGAAGACGATATACGCCTCGCTCGTCAGGCCGTAGATTGCGGGAATCGAGTCGACCGCGAAGATCAGGTCCACGAAGCCGATGGCAATGATGGTGAGCAGCATCGGCGTCACGAACCGCTTGCCGCCCAGGTTCACAGTGAGCCTGTCCCGGTGGTAGTCCGGGGTGACCGGCAGGACGCGGCGCACGAATTTCATGAACCTGCCGTCGGCTGGGTTGCTGTCATGGCCGCCGAAGGCTTGCCGGTACGCGAGGAAGAGCAGCAGGGCGCCGAAGATGTAGAACACCCAGGAGAAGTTCTCAATCAGCGTGGCCCCGATGGCGATGAAGCCGCCGCGCAGGATGAGGGCGATGATGATGCCCACCATCAGCACCTTCTGTTGGTACTTCCTGGGGACGGCGAACCCTGCCATCACGATGAGGAAGACGAACAGGTTGTCGACGGACAGGGCTTTTTCGGTGAGGTAGCCGGCGAAGTACTCTCCGCCGAACGTCCAGCCCGATACCATGCCAATCCCGACGCCGAACAGCAGCGCCAGTCCGATGTAAAACGCCGACCAGCGCGCCGATTCGGCGATTGACGGTTCGTGGGGTTTGCGGACGTGGGCGAAGAACTCGTAGACAAAGAACAGGATGGTCACGGCGATGGTGATGATCCAGACCAGAGGGGTTACCTGCATGGTGGGTACTCCAAAGGGGTAGGCGTTGACATGTACGCCAAGGTCTCCTCCGCCCGGCTGAGCCGGAGCCGGTGGCCCGGGATGCATCGCTGCATCCGTACTGACGGGCCACTCACAGACGGGAGTACTCCCCTTGATGGGTTAAATCGTAACTGATCAACGTGGCTGACGCCGTCCTCAGCCTTCGTTCCGCTGCTGCTTTTTGGCCTGCCGTGATGTCCATCCCTGCCGATGGAGCCGTTCAAAGCCGTCCAGGAGCAGGTCGAGGGCAAATTCAAACTCAAACTGGTCGTCGCAGCCACGGCCCACAACAGAGCCTTCATCATGCCTCGCTGCGGTGGCCACCTGAAGGATGTTCGGATAGCGTGCCGCGATCTGCTCGAACATTGCAGCCTGCACCTCGGGTGCCACCTCAACAGCGTCTCCCCCACCCCGGCCGGCGGAGTCATCAAACAGCTCTTGGGTGAATCCCCAGATGCGGCTGCCCATGGCGTGCATGACGTGATGGGTGAGGTCCACTGAGAAGCCAGCGGCCAGGAACATGGCGATGAAGGAGTCCATGTAGCCGAGGACGGCGGGGGTCTGGTTGGTTCGTGATTCCAGGACCTGCCGGGCCCACCGGTGCCGCTGGAGCACCGCCCTGGCCGACAGCACCCGCAGCCTGACAGCGTTCTTCCAATCGGCGCCGCCTACCGCAGGGTCGATCTCGGAGATGATTGCCTCGACCATGCCGTCGAGGAGCTCCTCCTTGTTGGCGACGTGCTTGTAGAGCGCCATCGGCACAACGCCCAGTTCCTGCCCGAGCCGGCGCATGCTGAGCTCGTCGAGTCCGGCCTCGTCCGCCAGCGAAACGGCAGCCTGCAGCACCCGGTTTCGGTTCAGCCGCACCCGGCGCTGCCCGTCAATCTGCTGGGTCACGAACCTTCCTTTCCCTGATCCAAACTTACGCCATTGACAGGTGTACTGCGTACACTTTATCCTCCTTCCATAAAGGTGTACGTCGTACACCAACGGGTACGAGGAGTTCCCCATGAATACCAAGCAAGCAGGCACGGATGTCGGCCACCGTCCGGCTGACGCAGGCGGCAGCGGCCGCCCCGGCAGCACGATGAGGGCGGCTACCTACCGCCGGTTCGGCGCACCCGAAGTGGTCCACGTCGAGGAAATCCCCAAGCCGTCACCGCGTCCGGACGAGGTCCTCATCAAAGTCCACGCCAGCACGGTCAGCGCCGCCGACCACCGCGCCCGCAGCCGCACCGTCCCCGCGGGCCTGGGAATCCCGACGGCGCTCGGACTCGGCGCCTTCCGTCCACGGCACAGGGTTTTGGGAATGGACGTCGCGGGCGTGGTCGAAGCCACGGGATCCGCAGTAAGCAGGTTCGGGGTGGGTGACGAGGTGGTCGCCATGCTCGGGGCAAAGTTCGGCGGCCACGCCGAATACGTGACGGTCGTGCAGGACGCAGCCATCACGGCCAAACCGCGGACCATGGGTTTCGAGGAGGCAGTCACGATCGTTTTCGGCGGCCTCACGGCCCGCGGCTTCCTGGCCCGCGCCGACGTCAAACCCGGCGACACCGTCCTCATCAACGGAGCCTCCGGCGCCGTGGGGACAGCCGCGGTGCAGCTCGCCAAGAACATGGGAGCCCATGTCACTGCAGTCTGCAGCAACGGAAACCGCGATCTGGTGACCTCTCTGGGTGCGGACCGGGTGATCGACTACAGCGCCCAGGACTTCGCCGCCGGGGACCACACCTACGACGTGATCGTCGACTGCGTCGGCAACGCCCCCTTCAGCCGGGTATCCGGCAGCCTGAACCCGGGCGGAAAACTGCTTCTCGTCGTCGCCGACCTGAAGGGGATTCTCCAGGCGTCAGCCAACACCCGCAGAAGCGGAAAACTCGTCACTGCCGGCGACCTGAAGCTCAGCTACACCGCCGACGACCTCGCCGACCTCGTCCGCCTCGCGGAAGCGGGCCGGTACCGGCCCGTCATCGACCGGACCTACACCCTTTCCCAGATCGTCCAGGCGCACCGCTTTGTCGATGCCGGACGCAAAAAGGGAAACGCCATCCTCCGCATCGCCGGCGAATAGGAGGCTCCCGTGAACGCCACCGAAAACACCGCCGCCCAGGCTCCAGGTCCTACCGTCAACCACAGGCCCGGTTCCCGACGACGGCCCCGGCATCACTGGCTGGTGCCTGCAGGCCTGATCTTCCTCACGCTCATCCCCATAATCGCCGGAGCGGCACGCCTAACCGAACTGACCGGCGGCGCCACCATCACCCCGAGGAACGAGAGGTTCTTCGCCTCCCCCGTCCCGGTGGTCACGCACATCATCAGCGTCACCGTCTACTCCCTCCTGGGGGCTTTCCAATTCACCCCGTCCCTGCACCGGGGCAGGCGCAGCTGGCACCGCACGGCGGGACGTATCCTGATACCCGCCGGCTTCCTGGCGGCCCTGTCCGGACTGTGGATGGCCCTGTTCTACGCGCTGCCACCCAGCGACGGGCTCCTCCTGCTCATCCTCCGGCTGGTCTTCGGCAGCGCCATGCTGGTGAGCCTGATCCTCGGAGTCCTGGCCATCACCCGCCGGGACTTCGCCAAACACGGCGCCTGGATGACCCGCGCGTACGCCATCGGAATTGCGGCAGGAACACAGGCCCTCATCCTCATCATCCCCGAGCTGCTGACGGGTCCGCCCGATGTGACAAGCCGGGCCGTCCTCATGGGAGCAGCCTGGGTCATCAACCTGGCAGTGGCCGAATACGTCATCCGCCGAGGGTGGGGCACCCCAAAAATGGGGGCGTAGGCGCCCCGTTGCGCAGCCGCCCTGCCTTTGCCTTGCCACGAGGCACCTGCCCTCGCGCGGTTTTCAGGAGTAGGCTGTGGACGTCGGCAGGATTCCTGCGACTCCTTGCCGCGAGGCCGGTTCTCCATTTGAAGAGCTGGCAGTCACCGTGAAAGGGAGACTAATGACTACCGCTTCACACCCCACCCACCACCACGCCATGGGGTTGTCCCTTCACAACACCGCCATGGGTCTTGGTGCGGTTTTCCTGCTGGTCGGCGTCCTCGGGTTCATCCCGGGAATCACCAGCAACTACGGCGCCATGAGCTTTGCCGGGTATGACTCCGGGGCAATGCTGCTCGGAGTGTTCCAGGTGTCCGTGCTGCACAACATCGTCCATTTACTGTTCGGCGCGGCCGGCATCGCAATGGCCCGGACCGCCTCGACGGCCCGCTGGTTCCTGCTTGGCGGCGGCATCGTGTACATCGTTCTGTGGATCTACGGCCTGGTCATTGACATGGACGGGAGCGCCAACTTCGTACCGTTCAACACTGCCGATAACTGGCTCCATCTGATCCTCGGCCTCGCCATGGTCGGTTTGGGCCTCTGGCTCGGCAGGGATGCCATGGACCGGACGAGGGGAACCGCCACGCCCTAGCGCGGACCCGCGGTCCTGAATCAACCAACGACGACGGCCGTCCCCTGAGCGGGCAATCTGGTCTAGGGGGACGGCTGTCGTCATGTTCAAAGATCCCCCCGGCCGCTACAGATAGTCTTCGGCATGTTCGCGGGCGACTTCCAGCAGGGTGGAGTGGAAAGCAACCTCCGCCGGAGCGTAGACCTTGTCCTGGCGCTGGGCCAGCAATACCCGCCGCAGGGGTGCCGCGGAGCCGAGGCTGATGACCCTGACGTCCGGGTGCTGCAGGGCCACAGCAGTCTTGGGCACCATCGCCACGCCCATCCCGACGCTCACCATCGCCTGGGCTTCCTGATAATCATTGGCCAGGAAGCCAATCGTTGGTTCGAACCCCGCCTCATGGGCCGAGCGCTGCAGTACTTCCACCACGGGGTGCGCCTCGGCCCGCACTATCCACGATTCCTTCCGTAGCTCCTCCATGCGGATCTCTTGCCGGTCGGCGAGAGGGTGCCCGCGGGAGAGCAGGAGGACGGTGCTTTCCTGGAACACTTCGGTGGTCCGGATGGAATCGTCATGAAAGCGGTTCCAAGGGTAGTCCCAGAGCAGGCACAGCCCGGTGACTCCCGACTGCAGGTCATCAACAAGCTCCTCGAAGCGTGCACTTCGCAGCGAGAGCCCAATCGCCGGGTACCTCTTCTTGAAGGCCCGGATGACAACGGGCATGAATGACCCGGCGAGAGTCGGAAACGTCCCTACCGTCAGGGAACCGCGTTTCAGGCCCGCGATTTGGTCGAGGTCGGACTGGGCGGCCCGCATCTGCCCGACGATTTTGCGGGCATGGCCGGCAAGCACCTGACCCGCCTCCGTGGGGACCACCCCGCGCGAGCGCCGGGTGAGGAGAGGCTGCCCGACTTCCTGTTCGAGCTTTCGCAGCTGCTGGGAGACTGCCGAGGGCGTGTACAGCATCAGTTCGGCCGCAGCAGTGATCGATCCTTGCTCGACGACCTCCACCAGCAACGCCAGCCGCCGAATATCGAATAAATCTTGGGCTTCATCGTTAAGCACTTGTTTACCCTTCTCCGCAATTGGTTCATTCTATGCAGGCCGCTCTTAAAAGGCAGGAGTTCGGGGGCCATTGGGGGTGGGTTTTCTCTGCGACGCACCATCAGTATCCGTGCAACAGCAGTGAATGAAGCAACACTACATAGGAGGACAGAAATCCAACATTGTCTTCATTTGTGATCTGGCTCATTCTCGAAACAGGAAGTCCGGAACGGTCCGGTCAGTCGAGAAGCAAGGAACGGATCATGAAGATCGAAGCAGAGTGGATGCGCGGAGGCACCAGCAAGTGCTGGGTCTTCGAAACCGGACAGCTGGACGAGACGGGAACCAGCCCGGATGTGCTGCTTCCCCGCCTGTTCGGCAGCCCGGACCATCGGCAGATCGACGGCGTCGGCGGTGCAACCTCCACCACCAGCAAAGCGATGATCCTTCACCGCCCCGCAGACGATGACGTTGATGTCGAGTTCACCTTCGCTCAGGTGGGCATCGAAGAGGCCGCTGTGGATTGGGGCAGCAATTGCGGCAACTGCTCCGCGGTGGTCGGCCTGTACGCCATCGAAAAGGGCTGGGTGGTGCCCACCGGCGACGTCACGCGCATCATTACCCGCAACACCAACACGGGCCAGATCATCATCCAGCGGGTATCCACACCGTCCGGCGCCCTGCCGATCGTCCCGGAAGCACAGATGCCGGGCGTGCCGTTCCCCGGATACCGGGTTGGCCTCGGCTTCCAGGACCCTGCCGGCAAAACCACCGGACAGCTGCTTCCAACAGGTTCTGCCTCAGACACCATCACGGCCGGCGGAACCCGCTGGACCGTCTCCATGGTCGACGCCGGAGCACCAGTAGTCATTCTCCGGGCTGAGGACCTGGGCCTTGACCCGGAGCGGTACGACAGCTGGTCCGCCGGGGTAGAGCTGCAACTGGAGACACTGGAGCACATCCGCCGCCAGGCAGCAGTGCGGATGGGCCTCGCCGCCACCACGGCCGAAGCGGCCCGAGCCGTGCCCAAGGTCGCGATCGCAGCGTCACCCGCCAAGGCCGACGACGAAAGCGACGTCAGCGTCATGATGCTCTCGATGGGCAAGCCCCACCCGGCGCTTGCCATTACCGGAAGCATCGCACTGACCCTCGCCGCCCGTACCCCGGGCACTGTGCTTAACAACATCACCGGCAGCACCGTTCGCCCTACCCTGCGGCTGCAGACACCGGCCGGCGTGATCGAAACCTGGAGCGAGGAACGGGACGGATCGCTGCTCGTCGGCGTCGACCGGACCGCCCGCACCATCGCCACCACCACCATCCACCTCCCCGAGGCCCTCGGCAGCGCCGTCGACGCCTCTTTCGCCAGCGCCACCAACTGACCAGCGCCACTCAACGAGGAGACAGCATCATGACTAAGACTCAAGAACAACCAGCACTCCTGGACACCGACACCCTCGACGACCGCTCCCCGCGGCCCAACCGTCGCCGCCGTATCCTGCTGATGACGGTAGTCGCCACCGCTATTCTGGGTCTGGCCGCCCTCCTGTTCGGGGGTGTCTTGTTCAGCCCCGCGGCCGCCTCGGAATCGGAGCCGACCATGACAGCCACCCAGATCATCCCGCTCGTCATTCTCGTCGTGATGTTCGTCGTCGCCACCAAATGGCCGCTGAACATCGGCGTGATGGGGCTGGTTGCCTCCTTCGGCGTCGGCTACTTCATGCTCGGAATGAGCGACAAGCAGATCCTTGAGGACTTCCCGGCCAGCATCGTCCTGACGATCATCGGCGTCACCTACTTCTTCAGCATGGCCCAGCGAAACGGGTCCATCGACATCATCGTCCAGACCTGCGTCCGCCTGGTCAGGGGCAAGACAATGCTCCTGCCGTGGGTGTTCTTCCTCATGGCCGCCGCACTGACGGCGCTGGGCACCTTCTCCCCGGCCGCCGTCGCACTCCTGGCCCCGGCAGCACTGGGACTTGCCTACGAATCACGCATCCACCCGGTCCTCATGGGCGCCTTCGTCATCAACGGAGCCCACGCCGGCGGCTTCTCCCCGCTGTCCGTCGCCGGCGTGCTGGTGCATGACATCTCCGTGAAAAACGGATTCCCCATCGAGCAGGGCGCGCTGTTCACGGCAAGCTTCGCCCTCAACTTCATCCTTTCGGCCCTGACCATCGTGGTGTTCGCCCTCCTCGGCAAGCTGCGCGACAAGCACGCCAACGAGTACGCCGGCCTGGACACGCCCCGCGCCGGACGTCCCCAGGGCCAGCAGATCTTCACGCTCGCACTGATCGCTGCGATCCTCGTGTGCACCCTGGGCTTCCACATGCCCATCGGATTCGTTGCCCTCTCCGCCGGGCTCCTGCTGGCCTTCGTCAACATCAAGGAACACAAGACCGTTATCGGCGGCGTTTCCTGGTCCACCGTCCTGCTCGTGGCCGGCATGATCACCTACGTCTCACTGCTCCAGCACGTCGGCGTCATCGACACCCTCGCCGAGATGGCCCTCGCCCTGGGAGCACCGCTCCTGATCGCCCTCGTCCTTTGCTACGTCATCGGCGTCGGCTCCGCGTTCGCCTCCTCCACGGCACTGCTGACCGCATTCATCCCCATGGCCGGCCCGCTGCTGGCAACCAGCTCACTGAGCGCCTCCGGAACCGTCGCAGCACTCGCCATCGCGGCCACCGTGGTGGACGTCTCCCCCTTCTCCACCGACGGCGCCCTCGTCGTCGCCAACGCCCGCGACAACGACCGCCAGCGCGTCTACAAGCAGCTCATGATGTACGCCGGCGGCGTGGTCCTCGCGGCGCCGGCCCTGGCCTGGGCCCTGCTGGTACCCACCGGCATCATGTGATCCCCTCCCGGATGGAACTCACCAGGTTTCTGCCGGCCGGTGACCACCGGCCGGCAGGACTGCCGGATACACATCCGGCAAGCGGACGGAACGGCCCTGCACTCCATCGCAACAGGTAGCCCGAAAGCCGGGCGCAGGAATGAACCCGTACGCACCACAGGCAGGGCGGCTCAGCCGCCCTGCCTTTTGGCGTGCCAGGCCCAACGTACCGGAGGAAGAGGCGGCGGTCCGGGCCTGGGTGGCGGCGTAAGGGCAGCGCTCACAGACACGTGAGGCCCCCGTCTTATAGGGGACAGGTCTATCCAGCCGGTGCAGGCTGGCGCAATATAACCCCATGAAAAAACTCATCATGGCCAGTGTCACCGCTGCAGTTCTCGGGTTCGGCACCACCAGCCTGGCAGCCACAGGCACCGCGGCGGCCCCCGAGCCTTCGCCGGGTACCGGACAAATCATCGTCAAGTTCCGCGACAACGGCGCCGCGGCCAGCCTCCTGCGCCGGCAGGGCCTCGGCGAGGGATCCGGCGTCGTGAGCACCGGAGCCCGCGTCGTCAGGGTTCCGGCCGGTAAGGAATCCCAGCTGATCGACGCCCTGAACCGCAACCCCGCAGTTGAGTACGCCGAGCCGGACGAGTCGGTTACTGCCACTACAGCGGACACGTATTTCCCGCGCCAGTACGCCCTGCAGAACACCGGCCAGTCGTTTACCAACACCGCCGGCACGCTGACAGTACCGGCGGGCACGCCGGACGCCGACGTGGACGCCGTCGAAGCGTGGGATGTCACGACGGGCAACGGCATTAAAGTGGCCGTTCTCGATTCGGGAGTCGCAACCGACAACCCGGACATCAACCCGAAGGTTGTCCTCCGGGCCAACTTCAGCGGTGCAACAAGCAATGAAGACAATTACGGCCACGGGACCCATGTTGCCGGCATTGTCGCCGCCACTCACAACAACGAGGGTGTGGCCGGCGTCTGCCCGGGATGCACCATCCTGGCCGGCAAGGTGCTCAACGACAGCGGGGTTGGCTCCAGCTCGGGCCTTGCGAACGGGATCAACTGGGCCGTCAACAATGGCGCCAAGGTGATCAACATGAGCATCGGAGTGCGGGCGTCACGCACCCTCGAAACCGCCGTCAACAACGCCTGGAGCAAGGGTGTGGTGCTGGTTGCCGCAGCAGGCAACGGCGGCAACCAGACCAAGATCTACCCGGGCGCATACCCCAACGTCATCGCCGTTGCCGCTACCGACAACAGGGACGTCAAAGCATCCTTCTCAACCTACGGGGCCAGCTGGGTGGACATCGCGGCACCCGGGGTCAACGTCTACTCGACGTTCCCGAACCACAAGTTCGTGATCGGGACGCAGAACAACCGCTCCTTCGGTTACGACGTGGGCAACGGCACCTCCATGTCCGCACCCATCGTGGCTGCAACTGCCGCTCTTGCCTGGAGCTCACACCCGGGCGCCACGAACACATCAGTCCGCGCAAAGGTGGAATCCAGCGCCGAAGATGTTGCTGGCACGGGCACCTACTGGGCGCATGGCCGGGTGGATACGTTCGAGGCCGTCACCGCCCCGTAGCAACGGCGGTCCGTTGCCGGCCGTCCTGGCCGCCCCCGAGCAGGAAAACCGCTCTGGGGCGGCCTTCGTCATCATCAGACGCGCGATCCTGACCAGGATCGCTTTGGGTCCAGCCGCCGATCAAAGGAGATCATGATGCTGGGAGAACAAATCGGTGAACTCACCGGCTAAACCATCAGCACGCGGGTTCTGGAAGACACTGGCCGCGGTCCGCGCACCGAAGTGACCGACCATCAGGTCGGCACGCTCTGCGGCGCCCAGGTTGACGTCACTGTCACCTACGTCGGCACGATTCGTCCCAGCGGCACAGTCGCCGGCAACGATGACGGTTTTGTCGCCACCGCAGGCCGGCAGACTGCCACCCTAACCGGCCACGGCGTAACCAGTTTCGGTTCGGGGCAACTCACCGGGCGGGGTGCGTTGTTCTGCGAAACCACGTCCGACGAGTTGAGCCGCCTCAACGGGATCGCAGTCCTGTTCGAGTACCAGGTGGCCGACGGCAAGTCCGAGGGCCGCCTGTTCGAGTGGAAGTAGCTGGGAACCGGCTGTATTTCACGGACGGGACCGCAGGTTCCGTCATTGCTCCTGCACCGTGCTCTTGGCATACTGCCTGCATGCCTTTCCTTCCCGCCACCTTCGCCGAGGACGTCACCAATCAGCCCGCGCGTGCACAGTATGACGCGTTCCTTGATGAGCACCGCGCCATGCTCAATGCCTGCCTCGACGGGCTGACCGAAGAGCAGGCACGCCAGTCCCTGGTGCCGTCCCGGACAACGCTGCTGGGCCTGGTCAAGCACGCGACCTTCGTGGAAAAGGTCTGGTTCGACGAAGCGATCACGTGCCGTTCACGCGTGGAAATCGGCATCCCGGCCACGCCGGATGAGTCGTTCATCCTTGCGGACCAGGACACCATCGCCACAATCCAGGCCGCCCACCGCAACGCCTGCGAGGCATCGCGGCAGGCGGCGTCGCAGTTGGACCTCGACGACATGGTCAGCGGCAACCGCCGCGGCCCGCTCCCGCTGCGCTGGGTGTACCTGCACATGCTGCGCGAACTCGCCCAGCACTGCGGGCACGCGGACATCCTGCGCGAGCAGATCCTCAGCCGCTGACAGGGACCGAGGCTGGCCCCCGCCGCCGGCTCGCGCCGTCGGGCATTTCATCAAAACCAAGGCGGGCAGGTTGCTTCCCTACAGCCCGCCCTACTGACCTGCCCCTACTGACCGGGGGCCCGGTAGGACGGGGTCTTTTTTGCCGCCTCGTCGATCTCCTCCGGCGTCAAGAGCGGCTTCAGCCTGACGTTCACGTTGCCGGACGAATTAATCATCAGCGACAGGGCTGCCGCGCCAGCCGGATCGGGGACATCGAAGACGCCCAGGACGTCAGTGTCCCCGAAGGCGTAGTAGAAACTCTCGAGTGAACCGCCAACAGACTTGAGGGCGTCGGTCAGCGCGGCACGCCTCGCCGTCCCGCCTTCGCGCATGAGCCCCTTGATTCCTTCACCCACGTAATTGGCCTCAAACAAATACTTGGTCATGGTCTTTCCTCTTCCGCGATATCCAGGACACAGGCACCCGCGGGCATGCTGGCACCCTCGCCGGCAGGTCCTGGAACAGTCCCCGAATGGGGCCGTGCGCACAGCGTAGGCCCACTTCCGTGCACTGACAACGGTCCTCCGGAAAGTCCGCGGGCGGCTCGGGTTGGCGGCCCGGCGAGCTCCATGGAACCCGTGCCATGGATTCATAATTTAGGTCTATTGCAGCTGGCTGTGGCGGAGTAGGATCCGGCCACAACCATGACGTGCAAAGGGCAGGGCATTGCGATGAAGCGAGCTGTGAAGCACTGCACAACTTTGGTAGCGGCCAGTCTTCTGGCACTCTGCGGGAACGGGGCCGCCAATCCGGCCGAGCAGTTCGCGGCTGGCGCCGGCAATCAAAGCGTGGCGGCTCCCAACAGGTACCCCTTCGAAAGCCAGACCATAGGCAAGGCGCTGCTGAACACCCTGGTCCTCCAAGCGCCACGAGGTCCCGAATTCCATAAGTCCGCCTTTGAATACCCCATAGTCGGGCCCGACGGCTGCACCACCCGCGAAAGGGTAATCATCGACGGCGCCAGCGAGCATACGCTCGCCTCACCCTGCACCGTGCTCTACCCGCAGTGGGTGTCCGTCTGGGACGCGAACGTCCTGGTCGATCCCGCTGATGTGGACGTCGCGCACATGGTCCCACTGGAGGAAGCCTGGTACTCCGGGGCTTGGGCGTGGACAGCCAAACAGCGCCGCGACTTCGCCAACGACCTGACCAACAGCTACTCGCTGAGGGTGCTGACGGAGAGCACGAACGCGGAGCGGGGATCGTCGGACCCGGCCCATTGGTGGCCGACCATCGACGGCTACCGCTGCAACTACGCCGCAGAATGGGTCTGGGTGAAAGCCCGGTGGAACCTCAGCGTAGACCCGGCCGAGTTCGAAGCGCTCATGACCGAACTCGACGAAACCGAGGACAACTACTGCCGTGACAAGCCCGTCTACGTTCCACCCCTCGGCCTTAACCCCGGCCGGGGTCCGGCATCCATCATCGGAGGCATCTTTACCCCGTCCGGCACCCCGTACAGCCACATTGGGGTGCAGGCGTACGACGCACACCACGCCCTGGTCCGCGAGACCCGTGTCCGGGTGGAGGGAAGTTACGAACTGACCGGGCTGCCGCCGGGCAGCTACACCGTCAAGTTCCTCGGCGGCACCAGCGGCACGTCGGACCAGTGGTACAGCGAGGTGCCGGGCGGCCCGCCCGAGGTGATCACGTTGAAGGCCGGCAGCATCGCCAGCGGCATAACGGTGGCGATGGTGGCCGCACCCGGTCCGGCAAGTTCTGCTCCACCGGTTCCGGGCTCGATGCCAGGATAGATTCCGTGGAGGTGGGCAACGATGCTCGAGACTGCGCGCAACACCAGAACTGACAGCCGCCGCGACCTGGTCACCGAACTCCTCGGCCTGTGGCTGCTGCTGGCCGTCTTTCTTGACGGCTGGGCGCACATTAACCTGCCCAGCCTCGAGACGTTCTTCACGCCCTGGCACGCTGCCCTCTACTCCGGCATGCTGGCGACGGCGGCGTGGACCGCCGTCGTGATCTGGCGGAACCGGACACCCGGGCAGCCGCTGCTGCAGGCTGCCCCGCCCGGATACCGCGGGACCGCGGTGGGCGTGGTCCTCTTCGGCCTGGCCGGCGGCCTGGACCTGCTGTGGCACGAGCTCCTCGGCATCGAGGTTTCATTGGATGCCCTGGTCAGCCCCACCCACCTGCTGCTCGGCTTCAGCCTCTTCCTCATCCTGGGCACCGCCGTGCGCAGCGCCCGGGCATCCGGCCACAGCACAACAAAACACAGCGCAGCCGGCCACCCCGCGGACCTGGCGTGGACCCCGGCGGCGATGTTCGCCGTCGTGCTCATGACCGGGCTGGGGGCGTTCTTCCTCGTTTACGCCTCCATCTTCGTCCGGCCGGGGCCGACGGCCGAGTTCACCCCGTTGCCGGTGGGCACGCCCGGCCGCATTCAGGCCGAGATGCCGGTGATCATTACCCTGATGAGCTACCTGCTGACCACGGCGCTGATCGTCGCGCCGTTCCTCTTCACGCTCTCCTCCGCCCGGCGCCCTACCCGCGGAATCGTCACCCTGCTGGTGGTGGCGGCGGCCTGGCTGCCCGTGGTGATGATCGGCCTGCGCCCCTACTCGATCGCCGGGGCCGCGGGGGCGACGGTGGCCGCCGTCGTCGTCGACCTGCTGCTGACCCGGGTGCCGGAAGTCTGGCTGACTCGGAGGCTGCCGGCGGTCACGGCAGGCATCGCAGCACTACTGTGGACGGGCCAGCTCGTGGCGTTCGCGGTGACGGACGCGATCCGCTGGCCGGTCTCGCTCTGGCTGGGCGCGGTGGTGCTCAGCGCCGCGGTAGCCGGAGGCCTCGCCCTCCTCAGCTCCTGGGGAGCGCGACCGGTGCCGGACGCAACGTACCAGGGCGGGGGAACAGCCCGGACGGGACAGCCTCTGTAAACTGGCGGATGCTACGCGAAACGTTCGCGTAAACGATTCCCGAGGGCGGCGACGATGACGACGATGGTAAAAGTGGCCAAGCTTGCCGGCGTCTCCATCTCCACTGTTTCCCACGTCCTGAACGGCACCCGACACGTGGGCGAAGAGACGCGGCAGCGCGTACTGAAAGCCATCGAGGAAACGTCCTACCGCCAGGACGCGCTCGCTCGTGCCATGCGGCGCTCCCGGACGGACAGCATCGGGCTCATAGTTTCCGACGGCGGTGAACCGGCTTTCGCCGAAATGATCCGTGGCGTGGAGGAAACCGCCACCAGCCAGGGCATCACGCTGCTGCTGGCCAATTCCGCCGAAGATCCGCGACGTGAAGCCCGTGCTGTGCGGACCCTGCTGGAGCGCAGGGTTGACGGCATCATTCTCGCCCGTGCAGCCGGCTCCGGACCTGACGCCCTGGCGGAATTCGCCAACCAGGACACTCCGCTGGTGCTGATGGACCGGCTGTCCGAGGACCCGTTCGACCAGGTGGGCGTGGAAAACCGCGAGCCCACCAAGGAGCTCGTGAAGCACCTCCTGTCGCAGGGACATGAGCGGATCCTGCTCGTGGCCGGCGACACCCGCGTCTCCACGCTCCGGGAACGGCACGAAGCCTTCACCGAAGCCATGACCGCTGCCGGGATCCCGGCAAAGAAGCAGATGGCCATCACCACCGCAGAGCCAGAAAAGACCGACGACAGCATCGCCGCCGCGCTGTCGGCCGCCAGCCGTCCCACAGCCCTGATCGCCTGCAGCACCGTCCTGGCCGCGGCCGCGCTTCGGCACGTCCAGCAGCGCGGGCTGCGCATGCCCGAGGACATCGCCTTCGCCACATTCGACGGCTTCGCCTACGCCGAGCTGTTCGAACCCCAGCTCACCACCGTCCGGCAGCCCGCATTCGAGGTGGGGGCCACCGCCGCGGAGCTGCTGACCAAGAGAATCGCCGACAAGGCAGCCGAGCCCTCTATCGTCCGGCTGGCGCCCATGATCGAATACCGGTCCTCCACGGGCGCGCGGTCTGCCTCCTAAAAAACTTCCAGAAAATCTTCCTGTGATCCATTGCACAGCGAAACGTTTGCGCCTACCATCGAAACGTTCGCGCAATCGTTTTTCTAGGAGGAACAGTGGCAACCATCGTCGACGTCGCATCCCTGGCAGGCGTGTCGACGTCGACCGTCTCGCACGTCCTTAACGAAACCCGGCACGTCGAACCGGAGACCAAGGCCCGGGTCATGGACGCCGTGCAGGCGACCGGTTACCGACGGGACGCGCTGGCTCGCTCCATGCGCCGCGCCAGGACCGACTCGATCGGCCTCGTCGTGTCGGACGCCGGGGAGCCGGCCTTCGCGGACATGGTGCACGGCGTGGAAGAGGCCGCGGCACAGCACGGACTGTCCCTGCTGCTGGCGAACTCGGCGGAAGATCCCGCCCGGGAACGCGCTGCGGTGGAGGCCCTCCTCGACCGCAGGGTCGACGGCCTGATCATCGCCCGGGCAGCCGGCTCGAGTGCCGGGTTGCTTGAGCGGATCCGCGGCGAGAAGAAGCCGCTGGTCCTGCTGGACCGGCTCGCGGACCTGGACGTGGACCAGGTGGGGGTGAACAACCGGTCCGCCATGGCTGCCCTGGTTGAACACCTCGCCGACCGCGGCCACGAGCGGATCATGCTCGTCTCGGGCGATCTGCGCGTCTCCTCACTCCGCGAGCGCCATGACGGCTTCCGGGCCGCCATGCAGCGGCTGGGCCTGAAAGCGCGGGAAGGCTTGCTGTGCGAAGGCACGGTCACCGCAGCCGCCACTTTCGACCGGGTCCGGCCACTGCTGGCGGCCGGGCCAAAGCGCCCGACCGCGATCCTGGCCTGCAGCACGCTTCTGGCGGCCGGGGCTCTGCGGGCCGTCCAGCACGAAGGGCTGCGGGTGCCCGGGAACATGGCCTTCGCCACGTTCGACGGCTTCACTTATTCGGACTTGTTCCAGCCCCAGATCACCACCGTCCGCCAGCCGGCGTTCCAACTCGGCGAGAGCGCTGTCAGCTTGCTGCTGCGGCGTCTCGAGAGCCCTTCTGCTCCCACCAGGACCCTCCGGCTCGAATCCGAGATCGAGTTCCGCCGCTCGACCGAATAGCTGCACCACCCAGTACCTGCCCCCTCAAATGACATCCGCACACCCCACCGCATCCCGTCAGCGCGCCTCTGCGCCGCATGCAAAGGAGCATCACATGAGAAAAACAGTCCGCACGTCCATCGCCGCGGCGGCCGCCGCGGCCCTGCTGGCCCTCACCGCCTGCGGAAGCAGCACGGATTCCTCGGCGCCGGCAGCAGACGGACCATACACGGCCCCGGCAAAGGACATCACGGCTACCATCTCCGTCTCCAACTGGGGCGACCCGGGAGACAAAGCCGTGTACGACGGCGTCGCCAAGCGCTTCAAGGAGAAGTACCCGAACGTAACGGTGAACAACAACTTCACCCCCATCACCACATGGACCGAATACGTCAACAAGCTCGTCACCCAGGCCGCAGCAGGGCAGGCGCCGGACGTCATCAACATCGCCACCGAAGGTGTGGAGCTCGGCATGTCCAACGAGCTGTTCACTCCCCTGGACGGCTTCCTCAAGAACGACCCCGAGGCAGCATCCCTGCGGAAAGACATCGACCCGAAACTGCTGGAGGGATTCAGCAAGGACGGCTCCACCTACCTGATGCCCAACACGTTCAACACCATGGTCATCTACTACAACACCAAAATGTTCAAGGCGGCCGGTATCGAACGGCCCAGCGATGACTGGACCTGGGATGACTTCCTGGCGATCGCCAAGAAGCTGACCACGGGCTCCGGCGCTAACAAAGTGTACGGGTTCGCCATGCCGTACTACTCCTTCGGCATCACCCCGTGGCTGTACTCGAACGGCACGTCCATGATGAGCGCTGACCTGCAAACAGCACAGCTCACCGATCCGAAGGTCAAGGAGACACTTGGCTGGGTCCGCGACCTGGTCACCGAGCACGGAGTGTCGCCGCAGCCCAAGGGAGCGGACCCCTACCAGTTGTTCCCCGCGGGCAAGGCAGCCATGACCGGCGCCGGCCACTTCGTCACGGGCGGGTTCGCGAAGGCAGGCTTCTCCGACTACGACATCCTCCCGTGGCCGAAGGGAACCACCAAGTCCACGGTGTTCGGCGCCGGAGCGTTCGCCATCTCCAAGACATCCGAGAACCCGGCGCTGTCCTGGGAGTTCATCAAGATGCTCACCGACCAGCAGACGCAGAAGCAATGGGCCGACGCCGGCGCCGCCGTTCCGTCCACCAAGACTGCCGCTTCAACACCGGAGTTCCTTGCCTCCCCAAAGCACGCGGACGAGTTCTATAACTCCCTGTCCTACGCCAAGCCGGTAGCTGCTCCCCGCGCCTACAACGTGCTGGACCCCGCGTTCATGCGGGCCATGGACGAGATCATGTCCGGCCAGGACATCGGCTCCTCGCTGGAAAAGGCCGAAAAGGATGTTGAGGAGGCGTTGCAGCAGTGACTGTCACCGCCCACAAGACCGCGCCACTGCCTGCGCCCCCTTCCGGGCGCGGGAGGCGCCCCGCGCACCTCAGCGGCGCCCGCCGTCGGGAAGCCCTCACCGGGTACGCCTTCACGGCACCCACCGTCATCGGGTTCCTGGTTTTCGTCCTGGGACCACTGGTCGCCGCCCTCTACCTCAGCCTCACCAAGTACAACATCCTGACGGCACCGAAGTTCGTGGGCCTCGACAACTACGCCCGGATGTTCCGGGACGAACGGCTGGCCACCACCTACGGCAACACGGTCCTCTACGTCGGGGCCGCCGTCGTCCTTATCAACGGCTTCGCGCTCCTGTTCGCCGTCCTGATCAACCAGCGGCTCCCCCGGGCCCTGACCTACGTGTTCCGCTCGGCGTATTTCTTTCCCTACCTCGTGGCCCTCGTGTACGTGTCCATCATCTGGCAGGCACTGTTCCAGAAGGATACGGGCATCCTGAATTACTACATCACCGCTATGGGTGGGGAACGGATCGACTGGCTCAACAGTTCCGAGTTCTCCAAGGTCTCCGTGATCATCGTGGACACTTGGCGGAACGTGGGGTTCGCCATGCTGATCTACGTGGCAGCCCTGCAGGAAGTCCCCAAGGACATGGTAGAGGCCGCCCGCATGGACGGAGCCAACGAATGGCAGGTCTTCCGCCGGATCGTCCTGCCGATGATCAGCCAGGCAACGTTCTTCAACATCACCATCACCATCATCGGCGCGTTCCAGATCTACGAATCCATCATCGTGCTGACCAGGGGCGGCCCGGGCGATGCCAGCCGCAGCGTGGTCATGTACATCGCCGAGGTGGCCTTTAACAAGTTCGACATGGGCTATGCCTCAGCTATCGCGGTGACACTGTTCCTGATCATCATGCTGGTGACCATGGTCCAGTTCCGCCTCAGGAAGTCATGGGTGAACAATGAGTAATCTCAACGCCCCAATCCTTGCGTCCCGCAAAGGTGCCGGAAAAGCCGTACGACGGCGGCCCGGCGTCGGGAAGTCCGTTTCCGTGGCTCTCCTGATCCTCGGTGCCATCGGCATGGTGGCCCCCTTCCTGTGGATGTTCACCACATCGCTCCGGGACGCCAGCCACGCGTACGACCTGCCGCCGCAGTGGCTGCCCACGGAATGGGACTGGTCCAACTATGCCGGGGCCGTCACGGGACCCGTGCCTATCCTCCGGAACATGTTCAACAGCGCAGTCATCGCCATCGCGGTGAGCGTCGGCATGATCATCACGGCACCCATGGCGGGATATGCCTTCGCCAAGCTGGAATTCCCCGGCCGCAACTCGATCTTTGTGGGACTGCTGTCCTCGCTGATGGTGCCGGCTCAGGTGACCATCATTCCGCTGTTCCTCCTGATGCGGACGTTCGGCCTCCTGGACAACCCGCTCAGCCTGATCCTGCCCGGCATCACCGGGGCACTGGGCGTATTCCTGCTCCGGCAGTTCTTCCTGGGGCTGCCGCAGGAAATCATCGACGCCGCCCGAATGGACGGTGCCACCGCGTGGCAGACCTATCGCCTGATCGCGCTGCCCCTGGCCAAGAACGCAGTCAGCACGCTCGGCGTCATCACGTTCCTGGGCAGCTGGAATGCCTACTTCGCCCCGTCAATCTTCCTCAACAGCACCGACACCGCCACCCTCCCGCTGGGCCTGGTCCTGATGCTCGGCCCCTACGGCGCAGGGAACGTGGCCCAGGTGATGGCGGCAACCACCATCGCGATCGCCCCGGCACTCATCGTCTTCCTCGTGGCCCAGCGGTGGATCATCGCAAGCCTCACCCAGTCAGCCGTCAAAGGCTAAAACACCACTCTTCGAAAGGGACACCACCTTGGCTTCATCACCGCGCTCCGGTCTGCTCTCAAGCCTGACCAAGCTCTCCACCGCCCGCACCGCCCGCGCCTCCAGCTGGGACCAGACCGGCCGCAACCGCGACAACTGGATTATCATGCCCGGCGAGGAACGGGTCCTGGCCGACATTGAAGGCCCAGGCGCCATCACCCACATCTGGATGACCCAGTCGTGCCGGATCCAGCCGGGCCCCGGCCAGATCTCCCCGGAACTGGTGGGCGTGCCCATGCTGGAAATCCACAACGCCCTCGGCGTTAGTTGGGAAGTGGTGGACCCGGACTACTACCGCAAGATCGTCCTCAAAATGTACTGGGACGGCCAGGACACCCCCAGCGTCATCGCACCCCTGGGCGACTTCTTCGGACTGCTGAACTCCCTGTCCGGCTCCTACGACTCCCTCCCGCTCTCCGTCTCGGCCAAGGAAGGGGAACTGAACACCTTCGGCGGCAGTGCAGCGTTCAACAGCTACTTCGAGATGCCGTTCAACTCCCGGGCCCGGATCGTCGTCGAAAACCAGAACGATATCCCGTACCTGCAGTACTTCTACATCGACTACGAGCTCTACACCGACCCCCTTCCCGAGGACACCGCCTACTTCCACGCCCACTGGCGCCGGCAGAAGCCCAACGCCGGCTGGGCGCCGGACCTGCAGACCAACAGCATTGAGGTGGCCATCCCCAACCTCACCGGTGAGGACAACTACGTGGTCCTGGAGACGGAGGGCCAGGGCCACTACGTGGGCTGCAACCTCGCCGTCCGTCACTTCCAAGGCTCCTGGTGGGGTGAGGGAGACGACATGATCTTCATCGACGACGACACCTGGCCGCCCAGCCTCCACGGCACCGGCATGGAGGACTACTTCGGCCACGCCTGGGGCATGCAGCACAACGCCTTCCTCATGAACGGCACCATGGTCCACGAGGAAAACGTCCCCGGCTTCCACCACAGCTACCGCTTCCACATGACTGACCCCATCAGGTTCCAGAAGCGCATCAAGGTCACCTTCGAGCACGGCCACGCCAACCACCTCTCCGATGACTGGTCCTCCACCGCCTACTGGTACCAGACCCTCCCCTCCCCGACGCTGGACATCGACCCCGTCGAGGAACGCCTGCCGCTGCGGCCGCGCGACCAGGTGGAAGAACGTCCCCTGCCGGAACTGACGCCCACCCAGCAGGCCGCGCGGGACGCGGCCGCCGAGCGGATGCAGCGGTTCACGGAGGCGCGCGACGCCGTCCGGAACGAACGGCGGGCAGAGATTGACGAATGGGAGAAGGCCAACGCCGAGCAGGCGCGGGAAATCCGGCAACGGTACCTCGCCGCCAGCAGCGTTCCGGCCCTCTGACCACCCACCGCACGGAAGGATCAGCATGAACACGCAGGACCCCCGCCCCGCCCTCCACTTCACCGCCGCCGAGGGGTGGATCAACGACCCGCTGGGCGTGACCTGGAAGGACGGCCAGTACCACCTCTTCTATCAGTATGTTCCCGGCCGCACCACGTGGGCGCCCAACTGCCACTGGGGCCACGCCACCTCTCTGGACCTGATCGCCTGGACCGAGCAGGGTGTTGCGGTGGCACCCGGGGAAGGGGACGACGGCGTCTGGTCGGGTTCCATCGTCACCGGCCCGGATGGTGCTGCCACCATGTTCTACACGTCGGTCACCGAACCCGAGATTGGCATCGGCACGGTCCGCACCGCCACGCCTGAAGACGCCTCCTGGAACACGTGGACCAAGGGCGCGAAACTAATGACTGCGCCGGACCTTGGCGTGGTGGCTTACCGGGACCCGTTCGTTTTCCGCGACGGCGAACAATGGCGCATGTTCGTAGGCGCCGGGCTGGAGGGCGGGACGGCCGCCGCGGTTTCCTACAGCTCGCCCGATCTCGCCGAATGGACCCTGGACGGGATCGCCGCGCAGCGGAACGGCACCAAAAAGGACCCCGTCTGGACCGGCACCATGTGGGAATGCCCGCAGCTGTTCGAGATCGACGGCTCACACGTCCTGGTCACCTCCATCTGGGAGGACGACGTGCTGCACTACGTGGCCTACGGCGTGGGCAGCTACGCCGGCGGACAGTTCACCGCCCGGTCGTGGGGCCAGCTCAGCTTTGGCAAGAGCTACTACGCACCGTCCTTCTTCCGGGACAAGGACGGTACACCGTCCTTGATCTTCTGGGTCCGCGGCGTGCTGGACCCCGGCGGGAAGTGGGCCAGCGCGCTCAGCATCCCGCACACCCTGAACCTCGACGGCGACGTCCTGGTGGCCACGCCGCACGCGGACCTTGCCAACTACTCGCAGCCGGGCCGGCTGGAGGAGATGCGTCCCGGGGTTTTCGAGACCGTGCTCGACGGCGGCGCGGACCTGCGCTGCACCGTCACCGCCGGGACCGTCATCCGCCTGTCGGCTGCCGAAGGAGGCTTGTCCCGTTCCGAGGCCGCGATCCTGGCCACCGTCAGTCACGACGGCGAGGGCATCCGGGTGACGGTCGACGGGAACGCCGACTTCGCCGAATCGTTCCTCCCTGCGGATAAGGAGTCCGAGTTGCGCCTGATCATCGACGCCGGCGTGCTGGAACTCTCCGGCCGGCACGGGATCATGGCGGTGCCGCTGCCAATCGCGGAGTCACCGGTGACGCTGAGCGTGAGCGGTGCTGCCGGAACTCCCCTGCTCAGCACTGTGGCCACGCCGGTCAGCAGAGCGGCGGCAAACGAGGAGGCCGACGAGGAGGATCTGTATCTGGCTGCGACCTCGCTGCCGTACATCCTCGGCTAACACCGCCGTCGGGAAGTCTCGGCTTCCCCTGCGGCCGCGATCCGTGTGCAGGAATTGCGGCCGCAGTGGACAGCAATATCCTTCGGGGTTGTCCGGCAGCACCCGCCAACGAGGCGGGCACCAAGTTCACGCCAGATCGCGGTCCCGTCAGCAAGGCCGGGAGCTGTTGACAGTTCACGCCAATGGCCACAACGAGCGGCTGCGCCCTGCTGAGCTTTGCCACCTGCGCCCGCGGCGTACCGTCGCTGATGTGCCCGCCGTCCCGCAGCGTGAACGAGAGCCAGCCTTCGACGTAGAACTCTTCCATGAGCGCCCCCAGGGGCTCAATCCCCCTGTGCTGCAGCGTGAGCAGACGGATACAAAAACGAAACGTTGAGTCGTCCCAGTGAAACATGCCGTGGCTACGCTAATTCCTACCTGAGAGACGGTCCGTCCGCAGGTCGATTGAGAGGAAATAGCCATGCTTTGGAATACCTTGAACCTGTTCTTCACCTCGCGCACTGACGGAAACTCACAAATTGGCGAGGCCGGGTCGCACACCGATTTCCCCCAGGGCCAGCTCACGTCCGCTGCTTGGGAAGGCTGGTGGGACAGCGCCGCGCAGGCATGACAAGCATGGGGTTCCCTTGCCGCCGGGGGTAGGCTCGCCAGCAGTAATCCACGACGGCGGGAGGCGAGGCATGACTGAACCTACAGGCAGTACCGAACTCGAGGACCAAGGGCTGCCATTGACAGCCCTTGCAGTGGCCGCGGGCCGTGCCGTTGAGACGTCACGGGCCGACCCGTTGGTGGCGGATCCGTTCGCCTCCGCCCTGGTGGTTGCCGCCCGCTCCCACCTGGACCTGCCGACGGTGTGGCCGGCGGAACCGGCGGAGGCCCCTCCCCTGCAGCAGCCGCTCCTGCTCGCGTCCATCTACATCGGGATGCGGACCCGGTTCATCGACGACTTCCTGCAGTCCGACTCGCCCACCCCGCAGACGGTGGTTCTCGGTGCGGGCCTCGACACCAGGGCGTTCCGGCTGCGCTGGCCGGAGGGCGCCAAGGTCATTGAGATTGACAGCGCCAACGTTCTGGACTTCAAGGCCCATGTGATGAGCCGGCTTTCGGCGGAGCCCGCGTGCGACCTGATCAGTCTGCCCGCCAACCTTTCCGTGCCGTGGCGGGAGGCGCTCCTCGCCACAGGCTTTGATCCTGGGCAGCCCACCACCTGGGTCCTCGAGGGCCTACTGCCGTACCTGGATGCCGGCTCACAGCAAACCTTGCTGGGCGAAGTTGCGGCGCTGTCGGCGCCGGGATCGCGGGCGGTAATTGAGCGGGCCGTGGCCCTGCCGAAGACGGATGACATAGAAGCCAAGCTGCGCGAGTTCAGTGAACAGACGGGCCTGCCCATGAGCGAGCTGCTGGCGCGGGCCGATCCGCCGGACCCGGTGGAGCTGCTCGAACCAGCAGGCTGGCGGTGCAGCGGGCACACGGTGGAGGAGCTCTGTTCGATGTACGGCCGCGTGCTGTCGCTGGACGCCTCTGTTGGCGGGCCCGATGCAGAGCAGCCCGGACCAGGCGAAACAGCGCTTGGCCAGCCAAACCAGGACCAGTCCCGGGGCGGCTTCGTCACCGCCTGGCTGCCGTGAGCCTGTTCACCTCAGCGCCACCTTCCTGAAGACCGCAGGCCACTTGGCCTTCCTAGGGTGAACGGGTCGGCGGCTCAGCGCCGGCCACCGTCATCCGGGAGGAACCAAAACCATGCGCAAAGTCCTGACCGCAGCGGCCGCCGTCGCGCTTTTCACCGCAGCCATCGGCTCGACGGCTGGCCCCGCCGTCGCTGCCCCGTCGGCGGACGCCGGCACGCCGTCGTCGAACGCTGCCCGTACCGCCACGTCCGCCATCAAGACGAACGAAGGCAACGGCTCCTTCGACCTGCAGTCGCACCGCGGCGGCCGCGGCGAGTGGACCGAGGAATCGCTGGCCGCCTTCGCGAACTCGCTGAAGCTGGGCGTGAGCACGCTCGAACTGGACACCCACCTGACCGAGGACGGCAAGGTGATCGTCTGGCACGACGACACGATGCAGGCCAACAAGTGCGCGGACACCGCGCCGGCCACGCCGAACGACCCCGAGTTCCCCTACGCCGGCGACCGGGTGGCGGAGCTGTCGCTGGCCCAGATCAGGACCCTCAACTGTGGCTACACCCAGCTTGCCGGATACCCGGAGCAGCAGGTGATCGAGGGCAACCGCATCGCCGAACTCAAGGATGTGTTCCAGCTGGTGCGTGACCTCGGCGCCAAGAAGGTCCGCTTCAACGTGGAGACCAAGGTGGAGGACGGCCAGGCCGGCGGCGAGAGTTCCGTGACGCTCACCAAGGCCGTGGTCACCGAGATCTACATGGCGGGGATGTCCGGCCGCACCACGGTGCAGTCGTTCGACTGGTCAACGCTAAACTACACCAGGAAGATCGCCCCGCAGCTGCCGGTCGTGGCGCTCTCCAGCGGCGACGGGTGGCTGCAGGTGGGCAAGCCCGGCGCGGCCCCGGAGCTGGGCGGCATCGACATCGACGATTACGACGGCTCCCTCGCCAAGGCCGCCAAGGCCCTGGGCTACGACGTCATCTCCCCCATGTTCCGTTCCGTCACCCCGCAGATGATCGCGGAAGCCCACGAGTACGGCCTGCCCGTCATCCCGTGGACCGTGAACACCACCGCGGACATGGCGAACCTGATGGACCTCGGCGTGGACGGCATCATCACCGACTACCCCACCCGCCTGCGCACCCTCATGGAGGAGCGGGGGCTGAAGCTGCCGAAGGCTTACGCTGCGGCTGGCTAGGCGCTTTACTGCTAGAACGTACGACGGCCGGCCGTCCCCTTTGAGGGCGGCCTGCCGTCGTCATTTCTTCTATCGATTGCTCCATAACCGCCGTTTTGCGGCTCCAGAAGGGCAGTTATGGAGCAACCGATGAGTTGGGGAGACGAGAAATGGCCCAGTGTCGTTCTTGCGTCTCCGTTTGGGGGGAACGTTTGCGGCGGGCCGCAAATACGATTCAGCATGATCGCAGACTACTTTTCCCGCCGGTTTGCGGAAAGGGGACGGCCCGGAATCGACGGGCTCTCCACAGAACAGCTTCTGGCGCGGACCCGGGCCGCGGAACACTACAATTAGCCCATGGGCTGCTCGGTTGCCGTTGGTGATGGCGTTCGATGGAGAGGACAGCATCGCTTACCTCCGCGATTCCCACACGGCTCACTGGCGATGGAGCTTCCCGACGAACTTGAAGTCCTTCTCACCCGGTAACCGCTCCCCGCAAGGCCTTCCGCCGGCACCCAAGCTGCGCGAGACTGGGCGTGACTAGCCGTTGCAGATGGAGCCGCACCCGTGCCTAAACAACCGACGGTCATCATCTTTGACGTCAACGAAACCCTGTCCGACTTGTCGCCGCTGGCCGACCGGTTCGCCGAAACCGGTGCACCGAGGACGCTCGCCAAGCTGTGGTTCGCCACCCTCCTTCGCGACGGCTTCGCCCTCGCCGCGGCCGGCGACAATAAGACCTTCGCCGAAATCGGGGCGGAGGCACTGCGCGGACTGCTCACCGGCTCGGACCTGAACAGGGAGACCGACGCCGCCGTGGACCACATCATGCAGGGCATGGCCGGCCTGGGGCTCCATCCCGATGTACCGGACGGCGTGTCCGCTCTGAAGGCTTCCGGCTACCGTCTGGTCACGCTCACCAACGGCTCCGCCAGCGTCGCGGAGAGGCTTTTCAACGCCGCCGGAATCCGGGACAGCTTCGACCTTCCTCTATCGGTCGAGGATGCCCCGGCATGGAAGCCAGCCCGCGCGGCCTACGACCACGCCGCCAGGACCTGCGGTGCCGATCCGGAGCAGCTACTCCTGGCGGCGGTCCATCCCTGGGACATCCACGGTGCCGCACGGGCCGGGCTGCAGACCGCCTGGATAAACCGCTCGGGCGCGCCCTACCCGGCGTACTTCACCGCACCCGACTGCACGGCGTCGTCCCTGCCGGACCTGGCCGGCGCGCTGGCCAGCGCCGCGGGTTGAACGCTGCCTCCGGCGGCCGCCCCTTAACCCCAACTGACCCGCAGCTGATATCGTCCTGGGCGTTTAAAACGACATTAGCTGCGAGTCAGCTGGGCCCGCGGGGGACAAGGCTCAGCCAGCCGGTTCGGTTCAGAACCGGAGTCAATTTAGAAGCTGGCGCGCTTCGCCTCAGCGTCCTGGCGGTTCCGTTCCACGTAGCTCGGCTTGGGCAGGCCAACGGATCCGGGCGCACCCGGGAGCTCCTCGCCGCGGAGCGTGGCCTGCGCGGTCTCCCTCATGCAGAGGACACTCACCAGACCGATCACACCGGCAATCGCCATGTACCAGCCCGGCACCAACTGGTTGCCCGTGGTCTCAATCAGCTGGTTGGCCACGGTCTGCGACGGTCCCGCGAAGAACGCCGTGGAAAAGTTGTAGGCAATGGCAAAACCCGTGTACCGCACGGCCGTGGGGAACAGCGCCGGCAGCGTCGAGGACACCGAGGCGACCAGGATCACCAGCAGGAAGCCCAGCACGGCCAGGCCCAGGAACTGCAGGAGCAGGTTCTGCATGCCCAGCAGCATCACCGCCGGCACGGACAGGAGCGTGTAGCCGACCGCAGCTGTGAGCAGCAGCGGCTTGCGCCCCACGCGGTCGGACAGTGCGCCCACCGGGGGAATGGCCACCAGCATCAGGGCCATGATGGCCACCAGCATCCAGTTGCCCTGCGCCGTGCTGTGCCCCAGCTGGCCGCTCAGATACGTGGGCATGTAGCCCAAGATCAGGTAGAATGCCACGTTCAGCAGCACCACGAAGCCCGCCAGGATCAGCAGTTGCCGCCAGTTGTTGCGCAGGACGTGCCGCAGCGGCGACTTGATGGTCTCCTTGTGCTGGGAGGCCTCGGAGAACACCGGCGCCTCCACCAGCCGGGTGCGGATCCACAGCGCGGTGAGGCCCAGCGGGATGGTCAGCAGGAACGGCAACCGCCACCAGCCGGCCTCCATGCCGCCGTCGCCCACGATGGCGATCAGCATGGTGCACACGATCGCGGCCAGCATGAACCCGACCGTGGTGCCGAACTCCAGGAAGGAGCCCAGGAATCCGCGGCGCCGGTCCGGGGCCGACTCCGCCATGTACACCGCCGCGCCGCCGTATTCACCGCCGGCGGAGAAGCCCTGCACCAGGCGGCAGACCAGCAGCAGCACCGGCGCGAGCAGGCCCACCGTGTCCAGCGTCGGCAGCAGGCCGATTGCCCCGGTGGCCAGGGTCATCAGGGTCACTGTGAGCACCATAACCTTCTGCCGGCCCACCCTGTCCCCCAGCGGCCCCAGGATCAGGCCGCCCAGCGGCCGGACCAGGAAGGACAGCGCCAGGGTGGCGAGCGTCAGCGTGACGCCGAGCCCGCCGTCGCCCTTCGCCGAACCGAAAAAGTTGGTGGCCATGTAGATGGTCAGGTAGCCGTAAACGCCGTAGTCGAACCATTCGACGGCGTTGCCCAGCGCCGATCCGAGGATGGAACGGTGCAGCGCCTGCTTGCCCGCCTGGGTGCAGGGTTCCGCACCGGGCGCGGTGTCTGGTTCCGGATGCATGTCCTGCACCGGCTGGGGACTGGTCATCATTGGTTCGTCCTTCAGGAAAGTGGTTTTCATTGGTTGCCGCCTGGGTATGCGGGGTCAGCCGCGGGGCACTGCCATGTACTTGGTCTCGAGGAATTCCTCGATCCCCACGCGTCCGCCTTCACGGCCCAGACCGGAGGCCTTGACTCCGCCGAACGGTGCCGCTGGGTTGGATACGATCCCGGTGTTGAGGCCCACCATGCCCACCTCCAGGGCATCGCCCATCCGGAAGCCGCGGTCCACATCTTGCGTGAACAGGTAGCCCACCAGTCCCCACGGGGTGTCGTTGGCCAGCCGGGTGACTTCCTCCTCGGTGTCGAACGGCACCACGGGGGCCACCGGTCCGAAGATTTCCTGGCTCATCAGGTCCGACTCCGGGCTCACCCCGGACAGCACCGTGGGTGAGTAGAAGTAGCCGGGCCGCTCCGGACGGGAGCCGCCGCACACCACGGTGGCACCCTTGGCGACGGCGTCGTCCACCAGTTCCTGCACCTTGGTGAGCGCCTTCTCCTCGACGAGGGGTCCGACGTCGGTCCCCGACTCGGCGCCGTCGCCCACCTGCAGTGCGCCCAAGCGGGCGGCCAGCTTGCGTGCGAACTCGTCGGCGACGGGGCGCTGCACGAAGAGCCGGTTGGCGGCGGTGCAGGCCTCGCCCATGTTGCGCATCTTCGCGGCGACGGCGCCTTCCACGGCGCGGTCCAGGTCCGCGTCCTCGAACACGATGAACGGCGCGTTGCCGCCCAGTTCCATCGAGGAGCGCATGACGTGCTCGGCGGCCTGCTCCAGCAGGCGCACTCCCACCCCGGTCGATCCGGTGAAGCTGACCTTGCGGGCAATGCCGCTGGACATCCACGGCGACACCACGTCCGAGGCCTTGGTGGTGCACACCACGTTGAGGACGCCCTTGGGCAGCCCGGCCTCGATGAGGATGTCCACCAGCGCCAGGGAGGACAGCGGCGTCAGGTTGGCGGGCTTGAACACCATGGTGCAGCCTGCGGCGATGGCGGGGCCGATCTTACGCGTGCCCATGGCCAGCGGGAAGTTCCACGGCGTGACCAGCACGCATGGGCCCACGGGCTCCTTGGAGACGAGGATCCGGTTCTTGCCGTCACCGGTGGTGGTGAGATCGCCGCCGATTCGCACGGCCTCCTCGGAGAACCATCGGAAGAACTCGGCGGCGTAGGCCACCTCGCCCTTGGCCTCGGCGAAGGGCTTGCCCATCTCCGAGGTCATGATGAGGGCCAGCTCGTCCTGTCGGGCCATGATCAGGTCATAGGCGCGGCGCAGGATCTCGCTGCGCTCCCGCGGCGCGGTCTTGGCCCACTCCTTCTGCACGCGGCCCGCGGTTGCGATGGCGCGCTGGGCGTCCTCCGGCCCGCCGTCGGCCACCGTGGCGATGACCTCTTCGGTGGCGGGGTTGACGACGTCGAAACGCTTGCCGGAGGTCGCTTCCGCCCACTCGCCGTCGATGAACAGGCCGGTGCTGACCTTGGCGATGGCATCCAGTGCCTGCTGCGAGGTGCGGGCGTTGGTGGTCTGGGTAGTCATGTCAGGAATCCTTTTCGGTTGGTAACTGGAAAGTTTTTGGGTCGGCGGGTTGGCGCCCGGGGTCCAGGAGCTGGGCGAGATGGGTTCCGGGGCGCTCCGCTTCGGCGTCCAGCTGCGTGACCTGCATGGCGCAGGAGAACCCGTCCGTGAGGACCACGGACTCCGCGCCGGTGCTGCGCAGCGCCGGCGCCAGCGCCTGCTCGGCCACCTGCATGCTCACCCCGTAGTGCTCCTTCTCGAAGCCGAAGTTGCCCGCCACGCCGCAGCAGCCGGTGGCGTCCACCACTCCGGAAACCCCGACGGCGGCCAGCGCGGCTTTCTGGGTTCCGGCACCGAAGACGGCGTACTCGTGGCAGTGCGTCTGCAGCACCACCTGCTCCGGCAGCGGTTCCGCCGGCGCCGGCGTCCAGCCGGCCTTGGCCAGCTCGCCGACGTGCGCCGCGAAGCTTCGGACCCGGGCCGCCACCCTGCGCGCCTGCTCGGTGTGGACCAGCTCGGGCAGGTCCTTCCTGAGGGCCGCGGCGCAGCTGGGTTCCACCACCACGATGGGGCGGTCGGTGCCGTCGTCCAGCACGTCTGCAGCGTTGCCCAGCAGCTTCTTTGCGGTGTCCAGCTGGCCGGTGGAGATCCAGGTCAGGCCGCAGCAGGCGTCCGCGGAACATTCGGTGCGCTCCCCCGCGCTGGCCAGCACACGTGCCGCGGCGCCCGCCACCTCGGGGCGGAAGCCCTTGGTGAAGGTGTCCACGAACAGCACCACGCCGTCGGTGTTGATCTCATTGACGGCGTCGGCAACCAGGCGGGTGCCGACGCCGTGCTTTTTGCCCTTGCCGGAGGGGCGACGGCCCGGCATTTCCACGCCCGTGGCCGCCACCTCGGCCTGCCATTCACCGGCGCCGGCAAACCGGGGCAGCGTGCGCTCGGTGGTGAGGCCGCCCAGTGCGGCGGCCAACTTGCCCAGCGGCGTGGCGAGCACGGCGTTGACCAACGGCGCCACGCGGCCGGTGATCTTCAGCCAGCGCGGCAGCCAGCCCAGGGAGAAATGCGAGAGCGGGCGGATCCGGCCGCGGTAGTAGTGGTCGAAGAACTCGGACTTGTAGCTGGCCATGTCCACGCCGGTTGGGCAGTCACTGGAACAGGCCTTGCAGGAAAGGCAGAGGTCCAGGGCCTCGCGGACCTCCTCGGACTTCCAGCCCTCCTCCACGGTGCGGGCACCGCGGACCATGTCCTGCAGCACGCGCGAGCGTCCCCGGGTGGAGTCCTTCTCGTCCCGGGTGGCGCGGTAGCTGGGGCACATCACGCCGCCGGCGTCCGTGCGGCAGCGGCCAACGCCGATGCAGCCCTGGACGGCATGGACCCACGGGTCAATGCCGCTGCCGGCCGCGTGCGCAGGGTTGTCCGTTTCCGCCGAGGATCCGCCGCCGGAGTGCAGCGGGCGCAGGTCGAAGCTGGTGCGCCACTCGCGCTGCGGCACGCCGTCCAGCGCCAGGTTCGCGTCTATGGGATCCGGGTCCGTGAGCGAGCCCGGGTTCAGGATGCCTGCCGGGTCCCACAGCCGGCGGTAGGCGGCGAACGCCTCCAGCATCCGCGGGGAGTACATCAGCGGCAACAGTTGGGACCGTGCGCGGCCGTCGCCGTGCTCGCCGGAGAGCGAGCCGCCATGCCGGACCACCAGCTTCGCCGCCTCGCCGGAAAACGCGCGGAAGACCGCCCGGCCTTCCTCGGTGCGCAGGTCGTAGGTGATGCGGATGTGCATGCAACCTGCGCCGAAGTGCCCGTACATGACGCCCTGCAGCCCGAACCGGGTCAGCAGGTCGCGGAACTCGGCCAGGTAGCCGGCCAGGTTTTCCGGCGCGACGGCGGAGTCCTCCCAGCCGGGCCAGGACTCGCCGCCGGTGGACAGCCGGGATGAGAGCCCGGCGCCGTCCTCGCGGACGCGCCACAGCGACGCCCGCTCAACGCTGTCCGGGACGGGACGGCCCTCGACGAGCCGGCCGTTTTCCTGCAGCCGTTCCAGCAGCCTGCCGGCCTCGGCGTGGACTTCGGCGGGGTCGTCGCCGTCGAGGTCCACGTACAGCCATGCCTTGCCGGCCGGCAGGCCCAGCACCGCGCCGTCGCCGCGGCGGAAGCGCATGGTGTCCACGATGGCCTCGTCGATCCCTTCGACGGCGGCCGGCGAGAATTCCAGGATGGTTTCGATGTCCCGCGCCGCATCCACCACGTCCCCATAGCCCAGGCACACCAGCAGGGCGCTCGCCGGCTTGGGCACGAGCTTCATTCGGGCGCCGGTGACAACAACGCAGGTGCCCTCGGATCCCACCAGGGCGCGGGCCACGTTGAAGCCCTTTTCCGGCAGCAGGTTGGCCAGGTGGTAACCCGAGACCTGCCGCTGGATGCGGCCCAGCTCCACCCGGAAGGCGGCCAGGTTGTTTTGCGCCAGCTCCTTCAGCTCCGCCGTCAGGGCGGCGGAGCGCTGTCCGGCGAACGTGTCCTCCGGGTCCGTGGCGCGCAGCCCGCCGGCAGTGGCGGTGAGCCGCGCGCCGTCGGAGGTGACGACGTCGATCTCCGCCACGTGGTCCGAGGTGCGGCCGTAGCGCACAGAGTGGTTCCCGCACGCGTCGTTGCCGAGAGAACCGCCCACGGTGGCCCGGTTCTTCGACGACGGGTCCGGCGCGAAGGTGAACCGGTTGCCGGTTGCCTTCTCCACTTCGCGGGAGAGGACCGCGAGCACCACGCCCGGGTCCACGGCCACGGTGCCTGCTGCCTCGTCGATTGCGTGGATCCGGTTCATGTACCGGGAAAAGTCCAGCACCACGCCGGGTCCGATCGCGTTGCCTGCCATGGACGTGCCGCCGCCGCGGCTCACCAGCGGCGTTCCGGTTTCCCGGCACACAGCGAGCGTTGCCACCACGTCCTCCGTGGACCGCGGGAACACCACGGCCAGCGGAGGCACCCGGTAGTTGGACGCGTCGAAGGAATACTCGGCCAGCCGCCGCGGCGAACTGTCGGCGCTGATCCCGGCCGCGGACAGCCGGTCCAGCACCTGCTGCTGGGCGGCATTGCGGTCCGGGTTCTGTCCAGCGTCCTGTCCGGGCACGGCGGACGAAGCGTCAGGCAGGGAAGATACAGTCATCGCGGAAATCAGGCTCCGGCGGTGGCGGGGACGGCTCCGACGACCGCGCCGACGGCGGCCTCGAAGCGCTCCAGTCCGGTGGCGATCTCCTCGGGGGTGACAACCAGGGCCGGGATCAGTCGGACCACGTTGCCGGCAGGGCCGCAGGTCAGGGTCAGCAGGCCCTGCTCCGTGGTGGCCTGCTGCACGGCGGCGGCAGTGGCGGCGTCCGGCTTGCCCTCCTCGGCGGTGAACTCGATGCCCTGCATGAGCCCGCGGCCGCGGACGTCGCCGATCACCGGGAAGCGCCCCTGGATCTCCTTGAGGCCGGCCTGCAGCTGCTCGCCGCGGATCCGGGAGTTCTCCACGAGACCTTCTTCCTTGACCACTTGCAGGGTGGCCACGCCGGCGGCGGCGGACACAGCGTTGCCGCCGTAGGTGCCGCCCTGGGATCCGGGCCACGCCTTGGCCATGGTCTCCGTGGAGGCCGCGATGGCGGAAATCGGGAAGCCGGAGGCGATGCCCTTGGCAGTGATGATGATGTCCGGGGTGGCGGAGGAGTACTGGTGGCCCCAGAACTTACCGGTGCGGCCCACGCCGGCCTGGACCTCGTCGAAGATCAGCTGGATGCCGTACTTGTCTGCCCGTTCGCGCAGGCCCTCCATGAACGCCGGCGGGGTGGGCAGGTAGCCGCCGTCGCCCAGCGCGGGTTCAATCAGGAACGCGGCGGTGTCGTTGGGGGCGGTGCGGGTCTGCAGCAGGTAGTCCAGTTCCTGCAGCGCGAACTCGACGGCCAGGGCCTCGTCCCAGCCATAGCGGTAGGCGTACGGGAAGGCGGACATGTGGACGCCGGCCATCAGCGGCGCGAAGCCGGCGGAGAACTTGGTGCCGGCCGTCGTCAGGGAGGCGGCGGCGACGGTGCGGCCGTGGAAGCCGCCCTGGAAGACCACGATGTTGGGGCGGCCGGTGGCCATGCGGGCCAGACGGATGGCCGCTTCAACCGCCTCGGAGCCGGAGTTGGCGTAGAAGACGGAGTCGAGGCCGGCGGGAAGGACCTCGCCGAGCTTTTCGGTCAGTTCCAGCAGGGGCTTGTGCATCACGGTGGTGTACTGCGCGTGGATGATCTTGCCCACCTGCTCGCGTGCGGCCGCCACCACCTTCGGGTGGCAGTGGCCGGTGCTGGTCACACCGATGCCGGTGGTGAAGTCGAGGTAGTCCTTGCCGTCAGTCCCGTGGATCCAACTGCCAAGGGCGTGATCCACGACGACGGGGGTAGCTTGCTTGAGTGCGGGGCTGAGGGAAGTCATGCGTTCCATGATGCAGGTCACATCTGTTTATTGTCAACAATCCTGCGATCGGGGTACGGTTGTGGCGTGAGTAACACTGAGAACAAGCAGCGCGTGGTGATTCTCGCCGCCGACGGCCTGCCCCGCCCCTACAACCTGGACGCCATCGAAGCCCTGGCTGACGTCACCGTGACGGATGCCGCCAGCCTGCCCGGCGCGGCTTCCGGCGCGGACATCCTGTTCCTCTGGGATTTTTTCTCCGCCGCACTGAAGGATGCCTGGCCGCACGCGGACTCACTGAAGTGGGTGCATGTCGCGGCCGCCGGCGTGGACGCGATGATGTTCGACGAACTGCGGCGATCCGACGTCGTGGTCACCAACGCCCACGGCACGTTCGACCGGCCCATCGCCGAGTTCGCCCTGGCCTCGATCCTCGCCCACGACAAGCAGCTGCACCTGAGCAAGAAACTGCAGCAGGACTCCGTGTGGCAGCACCGCGAGGTCACCCGCACCGAAGGGTCCCGGGCCCTCGTGGTGGGCACCGGCGGCATCGGCCGCGCCACGGCCCGGCTGCTCCGGGCGGTGGGGTTGGAGGTGCGCGGCGTCGGCCGGACACCGCGGGAGGACGATCGGGACTTCGGCACGGTCCTGTCCAGCGCCGAACTGGCCGAACACGCCGGATGGGCGGACCACGTGGTGCTGATTGCGCCGCTCACGGACCAGACCCGGAACATGGTGGATGCCCGCGTCCTGTCAGCCATGAAGCCCTCGGCCCACCTCGTCAACGTGGGCCGCGGCGCCCTGGTGGATGAGCCGGCGCTGATCCAGGCGCTCCGCGACGGGCGGATCGCCGCCGCGTCTTTGGACGTGTTCAGCGAGGAGCCCGTCCCGGCGTCCCACCCCTTCTGGGGCATGGAGAACGTCCACATGTCCGCGCACATGTGCGGCGACGTCGTGGGCTGGCGAGACGCCCTGGCCCGGCAGTTCCAGGACAACCTGGAGCGCTGGACCGCGGGCGAAAAGCTGTCCAACGTGGTGGACAAGGAACGCGGCTACGTCAGCCGCGCCTGACCTGGGCAGCAGCACCGCGCCGCCCCGGAGGCGGGGCGGCGGCCCGCCCGTCCGCGGCTCGGCGGATTTGCCGCGCGGCCCGTTTCCGGCGTGGCTCATTTGTGTGATCCGTGCCACATGCACTAAATTGTAGACAATCTACTAATCATTATCGGAGGTGTTTTTTGCTGTTCAGCCAAGAGGAGTACGACGCCCGGCTCGCCGGTGTCCGAGTGCGCATGGCAAAGCAGGGGCTTTCCGCCCTGCTGGTGACCGACCCGGCCAATATCTACTACCTGACCGGGTACAACGCGTGGTCCTTTTACACCCCGCAGCTGGTCTTCGTCCCAGCTGACGGCCCAATGCTGCTGTTCACCCGCGCCATGGACGCCGGCGGGGCCTTCCGCACCAGCTGGCTCCCGCAGGACTGCATCGTGGGCTATCCCGAGCAGTATGTCCACCGCCCGCACGTGCACCCCTTCGACTGGGTGGCCTTCGCCCTCCGCGAGCGCTACCTCATCGCCCCGGCGGCCAAGGGCTGCGTGGGCCTGGAGATGGACTCGCACTTTTTCTCCCCCAAGGCATACCGTTCCCTGGTTAACGCCATTCCGGAATGGACGCTGGTGGACAGCTTCGAGCTGGTCAACTGGGTCCGCTCCATCAAGTCCCCCGCCGAGATCCAGCTGATGCGGGGCGCGGCGCAGGTCTGCATGGCGGCCATGGAGGCCGCCGTCGAAACCATCGACGTCGGCGTCCGCCAGTGTGATGCCGCGGCGGCCATCAGCCAGGCGCAGATCAAGGGCGCCAACGGCATCGGCGGCGACTACCCGGCCATCGTGCCCATGCTCCCCACCGGCGAGGCCGCGGACACCCCGCACTTGACCTGGAGCGAGGACCGCTTCGAGGCCGGCCAGGCCGTGGTGATCGAACTCGCCGGCGCGCACCAGCGGTACCATGTCCCGCTGGCCCGCACACTGACCCTGGGCAAGAAGCCGGACCGCCTCACCAAACTGGCCGACGCCGTCGCCGACGGCCTTAACGCCGTCCTGACCGAGGTGCAGCCGGGTGTTCCCGTTCGCGAACTGGCCCGGGCGTGGAACTGGACGCTGGCCAAGTACGGCCTGGAAAAGCCGTCCCGCATCGGCTACTCGATCGGCGTCGGCTACCCGCCCGACTGGGGCGAGCGCACCATCTCCATCCGCTCCGAGGAGGAATCCGTCCTGGCGGAAAACATGACCTTCCACGTAATCGGGGGCATGTGGATGGACAACTACGGCTACGAACTCTCCGAATCCATCCGCGTCACGGCCGACGGCGTGGAAACCTTCACCAGCTACCCCCGAGAACTTCTGCAGAAAGGCGGCTAGTCCGTGACTGTTGACCACTTTGCCACCCGCTCGCGCGCCACGCTGCCGTTGGCCGACCGCACCGCCGACCTCGTCGGTTCCGTGATCGACTCCAGCACCTCACTGCTGGCCTCGCAGACCCATGACGTCGTCCGCTTTGCCATGGGCTCCCCCGCGGACGAGGCCGTGCCGCTGGAGGAATTCCGCGAGATTGCCGGCCAGGTGCTGGATCACGGCTCCATGACCTACGGCGCCACCGAGGGCGAGCCCGTACTGCTCGAGGCCCTCGTGGAGTACCTCGCCGGGACCTCGGATCCCACGGACGTGGAACGCATCACCATCACGTCCGGCGGCATGCAGGGCCTGGATCTGGCCTGCAAGCTCTTCGTCAATCACGGCGACCTGGTGATCGTGGAAAGCCCCACCTACACCAACGGCAGCGCCACCGCCCTGAGCTACGGCGCCGAACTGCTCGAGGCCCCGACCGACGAAAACGGCCTCATCGTGGAGGCCCTGCCCGAGCTGGTTGCTGCCGCCGGCCGCACGCCCAAGGCGATCTACACCATCCCCAACTTCCAGAACCCCGCCGGCGTCACAATGTCCCTGCCGCGCCGGCACCAGCTGCTGGAGCTCGCGCACGAGTGGAACTCGGTCATCATCGACGACGATCCCTACGGGCTGCTCCGCTTCCAGGGCGAGGACCTGCCCTCCCTGCAGGCCCTGAGCCCGGCCGATCCCCTGCTGTTCTCGGTCCGGACCTTCTCCAAGATCCTGGCCCCGGGCCTGCGCGTGGGCTGGGTGGACACGGATCCGGCGCTGCGCCAGCTGGTCATCAACGCCAAGCAGGCGATGGACACGTGCACCAACGTTCCCGCGCAGCACATCGTGGCCGAGTTCGTCCGCCGCGGCGGCCTGGACAACCACCTCGCCGGGCTGCGCACCGAGTACAAGCGCCGCAAGGACGCCATGCAGGAACACCTTCGCCGCCACCTCGGCGGCCGTGTCACCACCACCGACCCCGAGGGCGGCTTCTTCCTCTGGCTCACGCTTCAGGGCGAGGACGCCCGGATTTCCACGCGGAAGCTGTTTGAGACGGCCCTCGCCGAAGGCGTTGCCTTCATCCCCGGCCCCGCCTTGTCCGCCAGCGGAAAGTTCGACGACGCCCTGCGGCTCTGCTTTGCATCCACCACTCCCGAACGGGCCGAGGAAGGCGTCATCCGGCTGCGCCGGGCGATGGACCGGGAGCTGGCGGTGCTGAAGGGCGGGGAATCCGCTTGAGCACGCCGCTTGATTCGGAGGGAAAGTCAGTGGAGGACAGTGTCCTCGGCCTGATCAGCGAGGCCGAACTGGTCTCGCTGACCACCGCCCTTGTGGCCGCCGGGGGCGAAAACCCCGGCGGCACCGAGGAGGCCACCGTGGAGGTCCTAAGAAACTTCTGCCTGGGTGCCGGCCTGGAGGTGTCCACGGACACCGTGGCCCCGGGGCGGCCGAACTTCACGGCCGTCCTGCCGGGCGGCACCTCCCCCGGCATCCTGTTCCTGGGGCACTCCGACGTCGTTCCTGCCGGGACCGGCTGGGAGCGGCCGCCGTTTGAGCCCTATGTCCGGGACGGCAGGCTCTTTGGCCGCGGCTCCACGGACATGAAGGGCGGCCTCGCCGCCGTGCTCATCGCACTGAAGGCACTCCGCGACGCCGGCGCCGAGCTGCCTGGCAACGCGGCGCTCGCCTGCACGGTGGACGAGGAGGACCTGGGCATCGGCATCCGCGCCTACACCGCCGCCGCCCTGGCGGACCCGACCTTCTCCTACTCCGCCTGCGTGGTGGCCGAACCCACCGACCTCGAGACGGTGATCGGCTGCCGCGGGGACAGCTACATCGAGCTAAAGGTCACCGGCAAGTCGGCCCACTCGGGCCGGCCGGCGGACGGCCGCAACGCCATCGGCGCCGCGGCGAAGATCCTGGATCTGGTCCGCGAGGACCACACCCGGCTGCAGGCGGACCTCGATCCGCTGCTGGGCGCCGGCACCTGGAACATCGGCCTCATCAGCGGCGGCACCGGAACGTCCATGGTGGCGGCCGAGTGCACCGTGTCCCTTGACCGGCGACTGATGCCCGACGACGACGCCCACCTGATTCTGGACAAGCTCCGCGCCCGGATCAGCGAGGCCGGAATCGACTCCGACGGCATCACCGTGGAGGCCACCGTGACCATGGAGATGCCGGGGTTCCGTACGCCAGAGTCCCATCCGCTGGTGGCCAACGCCGTGGCCGCCCTGGCCGACGCCGGCGTCACCAGCCCCATCAGCGGCTGGACCGCAGCCTGCGACGGCGGCTTCGTGGCCCGCGACCTCGACATGCCGGCCATCGTCATGGGGCCGGGCGGGCTCAACGACCAGGCCCACCAGGTCAATGAGTCTGTCAGCATCGCCGAGATCGTGGCGGCCGCCAAGGCGTATGCCCTCATGTGCCTGCGCCATCCGGCCGGCCTGAGCCCCGGTCCCGCTTAGACGGTCCCATTAGCAAGAAAGCGGCCAGCTGCACATAACGTGCAGCCGGCCGCTTCTTTGGTGTGCGTTTCTAGGCCGTCGCGGCTTCCGCCCCGCCATTGTCGGTGAGCCGCTCCAGGGCGTCCTCCATGTGGCTGATCAGGAGCCGTCCGACGCGTTCCGTGTCGCCGTCCGCCAGCGCCTCGGCGATGGCGTGATGTTCCGCCACCCGGGTGTGCGGGTCCGGGTACTTCTTCTCCAGCGCCGTCAGGCACATGCGGGTCTCGGTGAGCAACGTGTTGTGCATGCGGGTGAGCCGGGTGCTGTCGGCAGCCGCCACCAGTGCGGCGTGGTACTCCATGTCCGCCTCGGACATCGCGTCCAGGTCGCCCTTGTCCGCGGCCCTCTTCATGGCCTTCACCACCTGCAGCAGCCGCACCGCAACTTCCTTGCCGCTCTTCTGCAGGATGAGTTCGGAGGCGGCGCGTTCGACGGCGGTGCGGGCCACATACATGTCCCGCACCTCCTCGTCGGTCATGGTGATGACGAACAGCCCGCGGTTCCGGATGCTGATGAGCAGGCCTTCCTGCGTCAGGCGCTGCATGGCCTCGCGGAGCGGTCCGCGGCTCACGCCCAGTTCCTTTGCCAGTTCGGCCTCGCCCAGCTGCGCTCCGGGCGCAATTTGGCCGAGCCCGATCGCAGTCCGCAATTTGCCGGCAATGATTGATGGCGTGGATTCGCGCACCACGGGCTCAAATCTTTGCATCGGGAACCACATTTCGTTCGGGGGTCCGGCTGCTGCCTTCGCGCGCCAGACCCGTACTGGAAGTCCGTCCCGGAGGGCGGGCCAAAATTCTTGTCTACAATCCTACAGGATTACGCGCAGGTAGTTGAATGGTCAGCAAAGAAGTAACGCCGGGCCGCCCTTTGCGGGCGGCCCGGCGTGCGGAGTTTACGGCGTGGTGTCCACGGCCCGTGAATATGTCAGGGTCTCATCCCTGGCCCCGCCCATCCAGATGTCCTGGCAGGCCGAGGCCATTTCGTCCAGCCCTTCCACGATCGTGGCAAAGACATTCCCGGGCACCCAGCCCGTATCTCCGTTGAGCAGCAGGTTGTTGCGGCCGTAAAACACAGCCAGGTCCACGATGGTCTGCACCGCGTCCGTCTCCGAATCGGCCTCGTACCCATGGGAGGGAGTCTTGAGGTCATTCGAGGTGAAGGTGAAGTAGCAAACGTCGCCGGGAATCGGTGTGACCGTGGTGTTCTCGGCGCCGGGCTCGGCCACAGCGAAGGCCGGCACCAGGTTGTAGATCTCGTTGCGGGCATACTTGCCGTGGAAAACCTGACCGCTGAGCGGCAGCGCGTCCCAGACGGCGTTGGCCGTGCGGGGTGCCGCGTCATCGTGCAGGAGTGCCTTGCAGGTCACGCCGCGCTTTTCAAGGGTGATGTTGATGTATCGGGCCATGTTCTTCCTCCGGTTCGGGGGGGATCGGTTCGGGGTGGGGATTAGTTCGGTGCGGGAATCAGTTCCGCGTGGGGGTGGACAGCTCCGCGGTGGTGGCGGGCCGGCGGCGGCACCAGTCAGTGGCACCCTGGTAGGCGGCGGCCACGGACAGCACGGCCGCGTCGCCGTGCCGCGGCCCGATGATCTGAAGCCCGACCGGAAGAGCGTCGCTGGTGAATCCGCACGGCACGCTGATGGCGGGCTGCTGGGTGAGGTTAAAGGGGTAGGTGTAGGGCGTCCAGGACGTCCAGTCCTGCGAGTCCGAGCCGGCCGGGACATCCCGGCCGGCCTCGAACGCGGGGATGGGCAGGGTGGGCGTCACCAGCAGGTCATACTGCTCGTGCAGTAGCCCCATCTCCCGGCCCAGCTTCATGCGGACCGCCGTGGCGTCGAGGAAGTCGCTGGCACTGAAGCCGGCATGCCGTTCCAGCGCGGCGGCAAGGTGCGGGTCGATCCGTTCGATGGCGCGCGGGCCGTAGCCCTCAACCACCTTGGCTGCGCCACTGAACCACAGCACGTGGTAGGCGTCTACCGGGTCCGACCAGCCGAGGTCGATTTCCTCAACATCTGCGCCGAGCTCGCGCAGCAACCCCACGGCGCTGCGGACGGCCGCTTCAACTTCGGGATGGTTGATGCCGTAGCCAAGGTCCGGGCTGAAGGCGATACTCCGGCCGCGCAGCCCGTCGCCCAGGGATTCCAGGAAGGAGCGCGTGGGGGCGGGTCCGGCGGACCAGTCGCGGGCGTCGGGCTGCGACAGAATGTCCATCATCAGCGCGGCGTCCTCCACGCTGCGTGTGATGGGACCGGCGTGGGCCAGCGTACCGAAGGGACTAGCCGGGTAGAGCGGCACAGTTCCGTACGTGGGCTTGAAGCCGACGGTGCCGGTAAAGCCGGCCGGGATCCGAATGGAACCTCCGCCGTCGGTACCCACGGACCATGGACCCATGCCTTGGCTCACCGCCGCGGCACTGCCGCCGCTGGAGCCACCGGACGTGCGGGTCGGGTCCCACGGATTCCGCGTGACCCCGCAGCGCGGGCTGTCGGTCACGCCCTTCCAGCCAAATTCGGGGCTGGTGACCTTGCCGAGCAGGACGGCGCCGTTTTCGCGCAGCCGGGCGATGGCGGGCGCGTCCTCGTCCCAGTCGCCACCGGGCGAGGTGAGCATTGAGCCGCGGAGCGTGGGCCAGCCCCTGGTCAGCAGCAGGTCCTTGATTGAGGTCGGAACGCCGTCGGCCAGGCCCCGGGGTTCGTTCCTGCGCCAGCGCGCTTCCGACTCGCTTGCTTCCTGCAGCGCAGCCTCAGGCTCGACGAGGCAGAACGCATTGATGCCGGCGTCGTGGCGGTCAATCGAGTCCAGCGCTGCGCGCGTCGCCTCCACGGGCGAGGCTTCGCCGGATCGGTAGGCGGCCAGCAGTTCGGTGGCTGTGGCCCATTCCAGTGCATCAATCACGCGCAAATCTCCCTTGTTGTTCCTGTGGTGCAGATAACACTGCGGTCAGGCTATGTGCGATGCGTCACTATTGTCAACAATCCTACGTCCCTATCTTTTACCGGCCGCTTTTCGTATGATTGTCCACAATCCACGGGAATGGCCCGCGGCATTTCAAAGGAGAATTAATGGGAGTCACCGTTGGCATGCTCTACCCGGGCTTCGGCGCCGAAGACGATTACCCCTACATGGCGGAGCTCCTGGGCGGCGGCGTCAGCCTGCCGCTGGTCCACACCTCCGTGGGCGTCGACGCTCACGAGGTGCAGGCCCTGCTGGACCTAGGCAAGAGCGAGCGGCTGCTCGAAGGCGCGCAGTCTCTGCGCGCAGCCAAGCCCGACGCCGTGATGTGGGCCTGTACGTCCGGCAGCTTTGTGTTCGGCTGGGACGGTGCGCACCAGCAGGCCCTTGAGGTCCAGGAGGCGCTGGAGGTTCCCGCGTCGTCCACATCGCTTGCGTTCGTGGACGCGGCAAGGGCCCTGGGCCTGGAGCGCGTGGCCGTGGCGGCCACCTATCCCGAGGATGTGTCCCGGCATTTCGTGGCTCTGCTGGGCCACTGCGGAATTGAGGTGACCCAGCTCGTGAGCCATGACATTCCCACGGCGGCACTCGCCGGCCAGCTTGACCGTGACGGCGTGCTGGATCTCGCGCGCAGCAACGACAGCCCCGACGCCCAGGCCATCCTGATCCCGGACACCGCCCTGCACAGCGCCCGCTGGATCACCGATCTGGAGGCAGCGCTGGGCAAACCTGTCCTCACGGCAAACCAGGTCACCGTGTGGCAGGGCTTGCGCCTGGCCGGCGCCCTGCAGCCCTGCGACGCACTCGGGCACCTGTTCCAGGCCACTGCCGGCCTTCCCGTCGGCGCCTGACGCCGCACAAGCAGGCCCCGGAGAGCCGGGCGAAAGCCACCAAAGGCGTCCCAGGCGGAGCAGCAAATTCCTCCGCCCGGGACGCCTTTTGCACACCCGCGGGCCACCCTGCGTCGCCCTGCAGCGGTCCTAATCCCCGCCGTCGGACCCCGCCAGCAGCCGCTGGCCCGGACCCACGGCAGCCTTTCCAAGCCGCGCAAGGGCCGCCCACGCAGTGACCTGGTTGGCGGACAGCACCGGCTTGCCCAGTTCCCGCTCCAACGGGGCAATGATGTCGTACGTGGGCAGGTTGGTGCAGCTGATAAAGACGACGTCGGCCTCCGGCACATCCGCAGCCCGGATCAGTTCGCTGGTGGTCCGGTACGGCACTTCCCAGATCCCGCCCCCCAGGCCCAACCCCGCCTGCGACACGACGGCATGCCCCGCCTCTTCGAGGAAGTCACCCAGCCGGAGCGTCAGCTCCGCCACATACGGGGTGATGACCACCACCCGGGACACCCCGAGATAATTCAGGGCCTCCAGCAACGCCTCCGACGTGCTGACACCCTGCGCCGAGCTGGCGGCCTCCATCACCTTGGAGATACGGCGGGCGCCAGCCACGCCGTTGACGAAGCTGCCTGAGGTGCACGCGTACGCCATCACCTTGGGGCCAACGGCGCTCAGGTTTCGGGCCGCCGCCTGCACGTTACGGTCGTCACTGACGTCCTCGGCGAGCTCCAGGCTGACAGGCTCATCCAGGAACGGCGTCCGGGTGAAATAGAGGGACACATCCCCAGGCATCCAGCGCCAAAGCTCACGGTCCAGTGCCATGTCGAAGGGACACACCACACCGATCCCCGCCTGACGCGCCGGCCCGGCCTCATCCCGCATAAAACTTTCCATTCTCTTCCCTTAGATTAGTAGATTGTTGACAATAATGAGCGTCTTGCCTAGTGTCCGAAGTGACCACCGCCGTCGAAGGAGTAGCGCAAATGCAGCCCCAGAACCACCGCCATGACAACCACGAAAGCCCCCTTGCCGCCGTCGAACGCCAGCTTCCGGAACCGCCGGTTCCGGTGGCGAACTATGTGCCGGTGCGGCAGGTGGGGAACCTGGTATTCACCTCGGGACAGACGCCCCACCGAAACGGCGTGCTGGCCGTCCGCGGCAAGCTTGGTCGCGAGGTCAGCATCGAGCAGGGCCAGCAGGCCAGCGCCGCGGCCGTGCTGAACTGCCTGTCCGCGCTGCGCCAGCACCTCGGGTCCCTGGACCGGATTCTCTCCGTGGTCAGCCTCACCGGCTATGTGGCCTCCGCCGACGGGTTCGTCGACCAGCCGGCCGTGATCAACGGCGCCTCGCTGGTCCTGGAAAAGGCCTTCGGCGACAAGGGGCGCCATGCCCGGGCCGCCGTCGGTGTTGCCGAGCTGCCCGGGCACGCGCCCGTTGAGATATCGCTGATTGTGGAAGTCTGAACCCCTGCTAGTGCTGCAGGACGGCCCGGAGGAAAGTCCGGGTCCGCTCCTGCTGCGGGTCCTTAAAGATTTGCGACGGCGGTCCGCTCTCCACGGCTCCGCCGTTGTCGAACATCACCACCCGGTCCGAAATCTCCTCGGCGAACCGCATCTCGTGGGTGACCATGAGCATGGTCATGTCCGTGGTGTGGGCCAGGTTCCGGATCACGTTCAGCACTTCGCCGATCAGCTCCGGGTCCAGGGCCGACGTCGGCTCGTCGAACAGCAGAACCTTGGGCCGCATGGCCAGCGCCCGGGCGATGGCCACCCGCTGCTGCTGGCCGCCGGACATCTGCGGCGGCGTGTGGTTCATGTGCTTGCCCAGCCCCACGAGGTTAAGCAGCTCCGACGCCCGCTCCCGAGCCTCTGCCTTGCCCATTCCCAGCACATGGATGGGGGCCTCGATGACGTTCTCCATGGCCGTCATGTGCGGGAACAGGTTGAATTGCTGGAACACCATGCCGATTTTCCGGCGGGTTTCGCGCAGCTGCTTCGTTTCCCTGGCCTTCTGGCCAGGTGCGACGTCCCACAGCATGTCCCCGTCCACAGTCACCAGTCCCTCGCTGGGGGTTTCCAGCGTCATGAGGATGCGCAGGATGGTGGTCTTGCCGGACCCGGAGGGACCGATGATCGAAACCTTCTCCCCCGGGGCGACCTCGAAGTTGAGCGACTTCAGGACCTGGTTGGACCCCCAGTTCTTGCTGACGTTCTGGAACCTGACGATCGGGCCGGGAGCGGACCCGGCGTCGGCGGACAGGGGTTGGGGTTCAGTGCTGGGGCGCATAGCGCCGCTCCAATCTGTTAACGAGCCGGGAGGCCGGGTAGCTGATGGCCAGGAAAAGCAGGGCGGCCAGGGTGAGCGGTTCCAGGTAGCGGAAGTTCGAGCTTCCGATCGCCTGGGCCGTGGCCATCAGTTCCACCACGGTGATGGCCGAGAGCACGGCGGAGTCCTTGAACATCTGGATCAGGTAGTTGCCGAGCATGGGCACCACGGTGCGCACGGCCTGCGGCAGGATGATCCGCCCCCAGGTGCGCGCACCGGGGAGGCTGAGCGCCGTTGCTGCCTCCCACTGCCCCTTTGGAACGCCCTGGATTCCACTGCGGTAGACCTCCGCCATATACGCGCTGTAGTTGACTCCGATCACCACCACGCCCGTGGCAAGGGCGTCGAAGCTGATGCCGTAGGCGGGGAGCACAAAGAATGCGCAGTAGGCCTGGACCAGCAGCGGCGTCCCGCGGACGAACACCACGAAGAAAGACACCACGGGAGACAGCACCGGAATGGCGAGCCTCCTGAGCACCGCGAAAACCAGGCCCAGGACAGCCGCGAGCAGAGTGCCCAGCAGCGTGATCTGCACGGTGACCCACAGCCCCTCAAGCAGCAGCGGGAGAACCGAGATGGCAAAGTCGTTATCCCAGATCATGCGGCACCCACCTTCATAAGACGGCTTTCCTTGCGCTGGGCCGCGAGCGCCTTCCGGTCCAGGGCGAACCGGCGCTCGAGCCAGCCGGTCAGCAGGGTCAGCAGGCAGGACAGGACGAAGTACATCACCAGGATGGTGAGGAAGATCGCCGTCGTCTGTCCCGTGGTGCTGCGGATCATCTGGGCGCGGAACGTCAGGTCCGCCACGGTGACCAGGGAGACCAGCGAGGTGTTCTTCAGCAGGTCCACCATGACGTTGCCGAACGGCGGCAGCATCGCGGGAATGGACTGCGGGATGATGATCCGGCGCAGCCGCAGCGCCGGCTCCATGCCCAGGGCGATGCAGGCTTCAGTCTGGCCTTTGGCCCGGCTGGCGATGGCGCCGCGGACAACCTCGGCCGCGTACGCGCCCTCATTCAGGCCGAGGGCCAGGACCGCCGCGGTGAGCGGGTGGAGCTGGATTCCGAAGAACGGCAGGGCGAAGAACAGCCAAAACATCTGCACCAGCAGCGAGGTGCCGCGAAACACCTCAATGAAGACGCCGGCCGGCCAGCGCAGGAAACGGTGGCCGGACAGGCGGGCCAGCCCCGCGGCGAACGCGACGACCAGGCACAGCGCCCCGCTGAGCACGGTCACCAGGATGGTGGTCAGCAGCCCCTGCCACAGCAGCGGGGCGTATTCGATTACGGCGGACATCCGCGACTCCTTTTCCGGGCTGTCATCCGGATCACCCCGCGGTCTTGCATAGCTCCTCGGCGGTGACGCCTTCCACCACGGTCGCGTCGAAGCCCCACTTGGTGAGGATCGTGGCGAACTCCGGGGTTTTCTTGAAGGCGGCAAGCTCCTTGTTGTAGGCCTCGTGGAACGCGGCGTCGGCGTTGCGGAACGCGGCGCCGGAGCCGGTGCGCGGGGCGTCGTCCACCGGCTTGCTGATGTCGAAGCTGGCATCGTCCTTCGCCAGGGCCTGCAGCGACAGGGTGGGCAGCATGAAGGCGTCGGCCCGGTTCGCCTTGAGCGCCTCAAGGCCACTGCGGCCGTCGTTGATCTTCACCTGCTGGGACGCCGGGACATTGGCGGACTGGAGCACGCCCTCCTCGAAGCCGCCAGGCAGCACGGCGATCCGCAGGGACTTGTCTGCCAGGACGTTGGCCACGGTGGTGATGCCCTTCGGGTTGCCCTTGGGGGTTGCGAAGGACTCCGTGGAAACGATGACCGGCTCCGAATAGAGGACCTGCCCGCAGCGGGACTGCTTCATGAACAGGCCGGCCGCGATGACGTCCCAGCGGTTGGCGTTGAGGCCGGGAATCATTGATTCATAGGGCGTGACGATTCCCTGCACGTCGTCGATACCCAGGCGTTTACAGACGGCGCGCAGCACGTCAGGCTCGCAGCCGGTGACGTTGCCGTCGGCACTGACCTGAGTGTACGGCGGTTCATTGGCGATGCCGACGCGGAGGAATCCCTGGGACTTCGCTGTCTCCAGGAGGTTGCTCGCGGCGCCCGAGGCGGGTCCGCCGACGGCCACGCTGGAACAGCCCGTGGCCCACCCTGCCACTGTGGCCCCGAGGACCGCGACACCCGCGCCGCGCAGGACGTTCCGCCGTGAAATGTTGCCGGTCATATGTACTCCATTCACCCGGGCTCGCCGGGGTTAATGAGATGTGTCAGGTCGATGTGACCCGTGTTACACAAACCTAGGATTGGGCAGTACGATTGTCAACAATAGGAATGTAAAATCCGATTTACCGTCATTTCACTTTTAGCCGCAAGCGGCCGACGGCAACCGCCCCTGCCCCGTCAACTTCGAGGAAGAAGCACATGAAGAAGCGCATCCAGCTCCATCACACAGCCGGCACGGCGGCGGGCGGCTCCGCGGGTTTCGGCGGCTGCCCACCTGCCAGCGATTCCCCCAGCCCCAGGACCGGCGACCATTGCCCGGCCAATGGATGGTGGGCCCCGCTCACTGACGGAGCAGCCGTTCACTACATCACGGAGGGAAGCATCATGCCTACCGTCGGCGGAAACCCCAGCAGATGGAAGCTCGTTGTCCGCCATCTCCATCGGGAGCAGATGCCCAGCTACGAATTTCCGCCGGCCGGATTCGCCCTGGACAGCATCGATCTGGACACCATCTAAGGCGTGGCCCCGCGGAGCTAACCCCTCGGCACACGCAGGACAGGCGTAGCATTTCCTCACGGAGATCGATGGGAGCTACCAATGATCGTGGTTCGATTCCTGGTCAGGTGCCAGCCCGGCAAAGCCGACGAAGTCATGGCTGTGCTTCGGGACGTTGTCCGGCCCAGCCGGGCCCTGGACGGCGTGGTCAGCTTCGACATCGGCCGCGACGTGACCGATCCCGACGTCTTCATAGCCACGGAAGTGTTCGAGGACCGGGCTGCCCTCGACCGGCAGGAGTCCCTTCCTGAAGTGGCCAGGGCGCTCGAGATTTTCGAAGGCTCATTAGCAGCCGAGCCCGAGGAGACGATCTTTCATGTCTACTCGACGGAGCCCGTGGAAGGCTGAACGGCGGGCGTCTCCGGGGGCGTCTTCTTCAGCTGGCGCAACCACTCCTTCAGCGGCGCGGCGTCCGGGGCTATGAGAACCCGCTCCTCAATGGTGTTCCGCAGCCTTTTAACGAAGGACTCGTCAACACTCGTCGTGTCCGCATATGGAATTTCTTCTGGACGTTCAATGCCGTACTGCAGAAGCGCCCCAATCACTTCCACCCGGAACTTCTGCGCCGACTTTGTCGCTTCCCAGGACGGTACTGCCTCGGCTCGGCGGACAAAGGTTGCCAGCCGAGACAGGCGCTTGATCACCAACGGGTTTACTTGGAGGTAGGCGCTGATGTCGCTCTGTCCCACCTCATGTGCGTACAGGTCGCGTGGTCTTGCTATCCCTGCTTTGCGCAGCTGCTTTTCGTAAGGCTCGAACGCCTCCAGCTTCCAGAAGTCCTGCCGCGGAGTCACCCCGAGGAATTGCAGGAAATCAGGGTTCTTCCGCAAAACTGCGAGCTCCGGGTCCTTCCTGGCCCAAGCCGTTAGCCCTGGATCCCTAAGTGCATACCTGAGGCGACCTTTCACCTCCTCCACAGCTGCTTCGCCCCTTCTCCTCGCTATGCTGCACGCCGCGTTGTAGGCGGTTCTGGGTGCAATGGAGGCGAGCGCTGCAGTGTGCAGGTCACTGTGCTGAACGGCCTTCTCAGGTGAGGTCTCATCGAGGTCCCGGTATGCGAGCGCCGCATCCAGACGCATCGCGTACGCCCAGGGACCAGGCACATTAAGACGCCGGGATGGCTCAAGTTTTCGCACCAGATTCCCAGCAATTTCCCGTCCGGGCCGCTGCAACTGCAGAAAGGCGGAAGAGTCGGGAGGCAGGTTCAGCACCATGCTGAGGAACGTCAGTTCAATGCGATACAGCAGCGGCGTGTAGCCGGCTGCAGATTTTGCTCGGCGGTCGATGTCATTCCTGATTTCATTGGCCATTCCTAGCAGCCAGTCCGCGTAGGTCTTGATGGTCTCCTTATCGGTACTTTCCCGGAACAATGCGTGTTGCAGAGCCACCTCGGCGAGCATATTTCCCGCGTCATGGTCGACAGCGGCACCCAGCAGTCTCTTTGCCCTTTCGTCTGCCATGGTGGTGTCGGTAGTGGCTACGTAATGGAGTCCGAGGCTCCGCCAATCTGTGGCCCCGCATAGACCGTCAAACCCGTGATGCTTCTTTGCCAGCGTCACGAGGATGTACGCTGCCGCCATCTTGTGCAGCTCCAACTCGGCAGCGCTATTTGTCGTCGTCGGCGTCGTTGCCTTGGCATCCGTGCCGGGCTTTTTACTCTGCCCGTCGGCCAGCTGTAGCTCATTTCTGTCAATCGTGACCGCGCCAACACTCGCTCCGTTTCGCGCCATGGATACGGTCATCGAGTCTTCATTGGATGAGGACACCACCACCCGCCAAGGCGTGACGCCGAATATGGAGACCACGAGCTTCTGAACTGCAGCCAGTACCTTGTTGGTAAAAGAGACGGGCATGGCGTTATCGGCCAGCGCCGTCACGTCCGCCCCTTCCGGAACTTCCAGTCCCCGGGGAGCATCGGCGCCAAGCTCATGCAGGAGGGCACCGATCTGGGAGACATCGACCTTGCTGGTTTCGCCCTTCGTGTCGCGCACATCCAGCGTCAGGCGCAGCCGGCTGCTCAAGTAAACGGCCAAGACAACAGAGCCGAGAAAGGCCAACAGCGCACCCGCCGCCATCTGCCCGAAGGACTTCCCTTCGATGGCATTTGCATTCCACTCAGGCGCCAGCACGATCAAACAGGAACCGAACAGAATGAACGCCAGCCCGGTAAGTGCCAAAAGGGCCCGGTCCGCCGGACTTTTCCTCGCCCCGGCTATTTTAGGCAGCAGGACCAGCAGCCTCCCTAGCACCAGGAACCCAGCGACGAGGCCCAGCAACGCGAGTCCAGCCTTCGAAAGGGGCGATATCCACTCGGCGTTGAATCGGTCCCAGTTGGCGCCGGCCTTCTCGGCCGGGTTCTGCGGTGGGGCCGCTGGCGCGGGCTGCGCTGCCGCGCGGACGGCCGCAAGCCGCTCCTGCTCGCAGGCCGTCGTCGCAGGCAGAGCGGGGCTCCGCCCCTGGCCGCGGACTTTTTCGATCAGGGCCAAGGCGTCCGCAGATTTGCCTGCCTTAGTCAGACCAGCGGCTTGGGCACACAAAGGGCCAAGATCTTCTGCGGGTGTAGGCGTGGGCACCGGACTCGGAGTGGTTTGTGCGCCGACAGTTGCGCCCACTGCCGCGGCCGGCACGGTTCCAGCCACCGTCAGGCAAATCATGACCAAAGCCAGCAGGACACCAGGAACCGGGGCCCCGGCGTTGAAGGACCGGTGTCGCTCCGATTTAGATATTGAATTTGTCTCGGGTGCCGAAACAGACGCCTTCGAAAGTTCCCTGCCCATGTATGTCGCCAGCCTTCGCGGCCTACACACTCATTGCGCGGCTCGCACGGTTATTCTGCGCTCAGCAGGGCCAAAGGGAAAGACGGCAATACAATGTAGGGCTTCCACTGAGTGGTTTCGACAAGCTCAACCAGCGGGCCCCTCTTCTCGACGCGCTCAACCACCGGACGCAAAAGGCCCCGCGGACCAGGCACGAGTGCCGGGTCCTGCGGGGCCCTCAGTTGCGGAACGCTACTTCGCCGCGATGGTCCAGTCGCCGTCGGAGTTGACCTGGACGAAGCCGGGGGTGAGCTTCACGGTGCCGCTGTAGTCGCCGATCTTGTTGACGGGCAGCTCGGGAACCTCGCTGCCGAAGCCCTGCACCACGAAGCTGCCTTCACCCTTGTTGGTCACCGCAGCCTTGTCGCTGAACGCATCCCAGTAGATAACCATGTCGCCGTGACCGCTCACTTTGTCCGTTGAGGTGGGAACGCTGTCGATGTCCTCGATCTTCAGTGTCCACGCGGAGTTGGCGCTGATAGCCAACTCGGTGGTGGCGGCGGTGCTGGTGTCCACGAGGTGCGACCCTGCGTACGGGCCGACGGCGTTGACCAGGAGCATCTCATGTCCGTTCGTTTCCAGGACCGTGTTGCCGCTGCAGGCCTTGCACGTGAACGTCACCACAGCGGGGACGCCCTTGAGGTCCACGGTCTTGACGGCGTTGCCGGTGCCCTTCAGCGTCTGCGCCCCCAGGCGGGGACGGTCTTCGCCTGCAGCTGCTTCCCCGCTGGCCGCCGGATCCGCCGAGGGATCCGAGGCGGGGCTCTCCGTCGTGACAGGAGCGGCGGTGACGATTGGCGGAGTGGTGGCCTGCCGGACAAGAGCGGCGGCGGCCATCCCGATGAACACGCCAACCACCAGGTTGACCACCAAAAAGACAATCGTGACCACAACAGCCAGCTTCTTGAGCTGCGCATACCCTGCCAGCGGCCGGCCGTTCTTGTCCGTCTGCTTCCCGGCCAGCGTAATGACCAGGTCCACCAGCGCCCACCAGCCCAGTCCGCCCAGCGTCAGCAGCTTGGCGATGCCCGTGCCGGTCTTGCCGAGATAGAACCGGTCCACGCCCAGTACGCCCAGGAGCAGCGAGAAAAGCCAGGTGACCAGGAAGGACTTCTGCGGTTCCGCCCCAGGCTGCCCCGGGAAGGACCCGTACTGCCCCGGATACGCCTGCCCCGCGTTCTGCCCGTCCAACAACTGCCCGTTCGCATACTGCGGCGCCCCGTAGGTGGTGTAGTCGGAGGGCGGCGGTGGCATGGTTGGGCCGGGGTGGCTCATTGCGGTCCTTTCAGGGCAGGCGACGGCAGGGGTCGCCGAGGTGGCGGAGTGAGGAAGAAGGGTGGGCAGTGCTGAAGGGGGTGGTGCAGTAGGGTGGGTCGAGCGGAATCCACCTGGAACAGGAACGCCGCGTGAGCGCGACCTGTGGTGGATAACACGTGGCTGGACGGCGGGCAGGCGGCTCGGATAGCCCGTTTTGCTTAAGGCTTTATGGCTTGCACATCTGCTGCTGTCCCCCAGGTTGACGCTTCGGCGTCACCGCCCCCTGAAGGGATGATACAGGGCTTCGGGTTGGCACACGGGGAGGCCGCGGCGCGTCCCGGACGACGCGCCGTGAGAGACGCAAGACGACGGCGCGCGTCGCCCGCCGTCGTCGTACTTCTTGTCTGTTTCGGGTCGCTAACCAGGCCCTACTTTGGCACGGCTCCAATCTGCTGCATCAGGCTCATGGTGTCCGTCGATCCCCAGTGCTCGGCCACCTTGCCGTCCTGCACCCGGATGATGTCGATGCCCGAGAATTCCACCGAATTGCCGGTGGCCGGCACGCCCGCGAAGTCGCCCTGGTGCGTTCCCGTGAGGACGCTGTGGACTGCTTCCAGGTTGCCCTCGGCCAGAGCGGGTTCTGCCGTCTTGACCGCCAGATCCGGAAAGGCGGTCCGGATGGCGTTCACATAGAACTTCACGCCCTCCTTCCCCGGCGGCTGCCCCGGAAAGCCCTCCTCGTGATCGACGACGTCGTCCGCCACCAGCTCGTCGATGAGCGCCAGGTTTCCGCCGGTCAGCACCTCGTTGTAAAACCGCTTGATCAATCCTTGTCCGCCAGCCATCTCCGTCTCCTTTGAGCTTGTGGCCGTATTCGGCAGCTTGATCTTCCCACCGGCAGCTCGGCGCAACAACGGTTAATTGCTTTCCGGATTCCGGCGCTCATCCGGGCGGTCCTTCCGGGCAGGAATGGTCCAAAATAGGCGTAGGGGACATGCCAGCAAGGTGCACGATCGGAGGGGTTTGTCATGGCCGGCTACTTTGAAATCATCGATGCTCCGGACGGCGGCTTCCGCGTCAGGCTTCTGGACGCGACCGGCGGCCTGGTGGCCGTTTCAGTGAACTACCCCACCAAAGAGGCTGCCGTGGCGGGGATTTCCTGGACCAGGGAAGTCGCCGGGACCGGCCTCATCCGCGACATGAGCCGCGGCGGGCATGGGGAACTCATCATCCCGAAGTCCAGGGCCGCCCACGCGACCGTGAGAATCCACTCCCATACGCGGTTCCCGGCCGCGGACCATGGGACTGCCGGCCGAGGGGCTGGGGTCCGAAGGGCCCGCTCGCTCTGAGGGATGACGGAAAGACGGGCCGCCCGGCGGTGTGGCGGGCCGGTCCGCTGATGCCGCTGTGCTGTTGAAGACATGACGCGGGGCGGACCTCGCACTAGGGTGGATTCCACGGCTGAAGACACCCGGCCTTGGAACGCCCTGTACGGAGCTGCCATCATGACCGAAGCCCTCGCCGCCACAGCCGACACAGCCGGAAGACCCACCGCCGCCGCGGATGCCGCCACACCCGACCCAGCTGGCAACAGCACAGATCCCAACAGCAATCCCGACGCCGGCCTCCGCCAACTCGCCGCCGACGCCTACGGGCTCCCCCAACTCCGCGACGGCCAGCTCGCGGGCATGCGCGCCCTCGTCCAGGGCCGCGACGTCCTCGCCGTCATGCCCACCGGTTACGGCAAGTCGGCCATCTACCAGGTTGCCGCCCTGTTCATCCACGGCGGGCACCAAGCCAAGCACCCCGACGCCACCGCGGCCAACAGCGCAAGGCGCGGTCCCGCCGTCGTCGTTTCCCCGTTGATCGCCCTCCAGGAGGACCAGCTGGACGGCCTGCTGGAGGACCTGGGCGGGGCGTCCGCCGTCGCCATCAACTCCGGCCGGAAGGATTCGGAGGTGCAGGACGCGTGGGAGGCTGCCGAGCGCGGCGAGGCGGCATTCCTCTTCCTGGCCCCCGAGCAGCTGGCCAAGTCCGAGACCGTGGAGCGGCTGGCCGCCATGAACGTCTCGTTGTTCGTGGTGGACGAGGCCCACTGCGTCTCCTCCTGGGGGCACGACTTCCGCCCCGACTACCTGCGGCTGGGCGAGGTCCGCGCGCAACTCGGCAACCCGCCCGTCGCCGCGCTCACCGCCACCGCCTCTCCCCCGGTGCGTGACGAGATCCAGCAGCGCCTGCGCATGAAGGACCCGCTGGTGCTGGTCCACGGGTTCGACCGGCCCAACATCCGGCTCGACGTCGTCCGGCACCTCGAGGACCGGGACAAGCGGCGCGCCGTCGTCGAGCAGGTGGCCGACCTCAAGGGGCCCGGCCTGCTGTATGCCGCCACACGCAAGGACACTGAAACCTACGCGGCGGAACTCACCGAACGCGGGCTGCGTGCCGCGGCGTACCACGCCGGCCGGAAGCAGAGCGAGCGTGACCAGGTCCACGAGCAGTTCCTCGACGACCAACTCGACGTCGTGGTGGCCACCACCGCATTCGGCATGGGCATCGACAAGCCCAACGTCCGCTTCGTGATCCACGCCGACATCCCCGAGTCCCTCGACGCCTACTACCAGGAAATCGGCCGCTCCGGCCGCGACGGGCAGCCCGCCTCCGCCGTCCTGCACTACCGGCCCGAGGACCTGGGCCTGCGCAAGTTCTTCGGCACCCACAAGCCGGACGAGGACGCCCTGCTCGGTGTCCTCACCGCCCTGCGCGCCGCCGACGGCCCGGTCACCCAGAAGGCGCTCGCCGAGCAGACCGGCATCCCGTCGCGGCGCCTGACCGGCCTGCTCAACGAACTGCAGGAGACCCGCTCCGTGAAGGCCCTCAAACGGGGCATCCGGCTGGACACCGACGCCAAGCTGCCCAAGGTGGTGGAACACGCCGTCGAACTCGCAGAAGCACGCCAGCGCGTGGACCGGTCCCGGATCGAGATGGCGCGCGGCTACGCGGAGACGGACGCCTGCCGCCGCCAATTCCTGCTGGGCTACTTCGGCGAGGACCTGCCCGAACCCTGCGGCAACTGCGACAACTGCGCCGACGGCTCCGCCTATGAAGAGGATTACGACGACGGCGCCGCGGCCGCCGCGGGCGGCGAAGCCTTCCCCCTCCAGGCATCCGTGGTGCACAAGGAGTGGGGCGCGGGCATCGTAATGCGGCACGAGGAGGACGTGATCACCGTGCTCTTCGAGCAGGAGGGCTACAAGACGCTCTCCCGCCAGGCCGTGACGGAGGGGAAGCTGCTGACGCTGGCGGACTGACGCCGTCGTTCTTGGGAGAACCCGCGGACCGTTGACATGTGACCAAATGGTCACCTATTCTGACGGTGTGGACGCCGTGTTCAAGGCCCTCGCCGACCCCATCCGCAGGGACCTGCTGGACGCGCTCTTCAGCGAGGACGGCCAGACCCTTGGCGCGCTGGAGTCGCGGTTCGAGATCACCCGATTCGGCGTCATGAAGCACCTGAAGATCCTGGAAGAGGCGGGCCTCGTGGTGACCAGGCGCCGCGGCCGCGAGAAACTGCACTTCCTCAATCCGGTGCCCATCAGGCTCGTCCACGACCGCTGGGTGAGCAAATACGCAGAACCATGGGCCGCTGCGCTCAGCGACCTCAAATCCCGATTGGAAAGTCCCATGGAAAAGATCTTCGAAATCTACATCAAGACCACTCCGGAACGGCTCTGGGAAGCCATCACGGACAGCGACATCCGCAGCAAGTACCAGTTCGGGAACACGCTGAAGTCGGACTGGACGCCGGGCTCCCGTTTCGAGATGGGCAACCCCAATGCCGGATCGATCCTGGGCGAGGGCGAGAACCTGGAGGTCGATCCCCCGCGCCGGCTGGTGCAGACCATGCGCGCGCTGTGGGGCGAGGACGTCAAAGCCGAGGGCACCTCCCGCGTCACCTGGGAAATCGAGCCGGTCGGCGATGACTCCTGCCACCTCACGGTCACGCACGACCAACTCCGCGAAGGCGCCAACGATCAGCTTTACGGCGGCTGGCCAATGATCCTCTCCGGCCTGAAGACCTGGCTCGAAACCGGGGAAAAGCTCACCACGCCAGGCTCGCTGATGTACGGGTAAACCCAGCGGCGCCTTGCGGGCGGGCTGAGCGGACTGGGTAGGGTTGTCTTGCACGCCCCGCCCGAAACGCTCAGGAAAGAGGCAGCATGGAAGTTCCTCCTATCGTCTGGACGCTCACGATTGCCGGGATCGTTGCGCTCCTGGTCTTCGACTTCTTCTTCCACGTCCGCAAGGCCCACACCCCGTCCCTGAAGGAATCCGCCACGTGGTCCGCCATTTACGTGGGCATGGCCCTCGTGTTCGGTCTCGGCGTCTGGCTCTTTGGCGGCTCCAAGATGGGCACAGAGTATTTCGCCGGCTACGTGACCGAGAAGGCGCTGTCCGTGGACAACCTCTTCGTCTTCCTGATCATCATGTCCAGCTTCAAGGTTCCGCGCGCCGACCAGCAGAAGGTACTCCTGTTCGGCATCGTCTTCTCGCTGATCGCGCGGACCGGCTTCATCTTCCTCGGCGCCGCGCTGATCAACAGCTTTGCCTGGGTGTTCTACATCTTCGGACTGATCCTGCTAATCACCGCCGGGAACCTGCTCAAGCCTGACAACCACGACGACGACAGCGAAACCCTCGTGGTCCGGCTCGCCAAGAAGTTCCTGCCCGCGTCCGAACATTTCGACGGCGACAAGCTCTTCACCGAGGTTGACGGCAAGAAGGTCCTCACGCCGATGCTCCTGGTGATGGTGGCCATCGGCGCCACTGACATCCTCTTCGCGCTGGACTCCATCCCGGCCATCTTCGGCCTGACGCAGAACGTGTTCATCGTCTTCACGGCCACCGCGTTCTCGCTCATGGGCCTGCGGCAGCTGTTCTTCCTCATCGACGAGCTCCTCGACCGGCTCATCTACCTCTCCTACGGCCTCGCCGCCATCCTCGGCTTCATCGGCGTGAAGCTGATCCTGCATGCCCTGCACGAGAACAACCTGCCCTTCATTAACGACGGCGAACACGTGAACGTCGTCGAAATCAGCACCGGCCTGTCGCTCAGCGTGATCCTCGGTGTACTCGCCGTCACGATTATCGGCTCCCTCCTCAGCCCCAAGGGCAAGGCCAAAACCATGGTCTCCGGCGCCAGGCGGCATGCCACCACCTACGTTGACCTCAACTACGAGACGGACATCGCCGAGCGCGAGCGGATCTTCGACAAGCTGGTCCACGAGGAGCAGGAACTCAAGAAGCAGCCGGAGAAGTACAAGCGCCTCATCCGGAACGAGACCGAGTTCATGAACCTGATCCGCCAGGCCCACGCCGAGCACGACCAGGCATTGGAGCGCGCCGGCGAGAAATAATCCACCACCAAGGCGGGGTCACGTACAGCCCAATCCGGATGGTTCATGGGGCTATAAGTGACCCCGCGTTGCTGTTCCCGCCAGGAGCCGGAAGCCGTGGCGGTCCACGGGCGCCGCTGTCGCGGTCAGAAGTACGACGCCGGTCCCCGCCTTCCGGTCCAGCCCCACCCAGGAGCGGAAACCGCCGGTGCCGCCGTTGTGCCACGTAACTGCGCGGCCCTTCACGTCCAGGGTCATCCAGCCGGCACCGATGCGGGCTGCCGGGCCGGCGAAGTTCGCCACGGGATCCAGCGCGCCCAGGCCCGGGGCTGACCCATCCAGCATGGCCTGCACCAGCCGGGCCATGTCGCCGACCGAGGCACGGATTCCGCCCGCCGGAGCAACCGCCTCGCCCGTCCACGGCTGCATCACCCGGCCAGAGCGGCTCCGGCCGGTGACCGCCGTCGGACGCACCCCAGCGGCAGTGGCTGGCGCGTAAACAGAGCCGAGCCCGAGCGGATCGGCGAGCCGCTCGCGGAGCAGGTCCTGGAAGCTCAGGCCTGCACCGGCGGCGACGGCATGGCCTAAAAGCTCGAAGCCGAAGTTGGAGTAGCGCGGGCGCGGGACGGACTGTCCGGCGGGCAGGCGCGCGGCGCGGGCCTGGTCCATCAGCTCCGCGAGGGTTTCGCCGTAGGGGTTGGTGCCGTGCAGTAGAAGGGCAAGGGTGCGTCGCAGGGTTCCCGCCTGTCGGGGCAGCCGCGGCAGGCCCGAAGAATGCCGGCTTAGCGAAGCCAGTGTCACGCCGGCCGCGGGGCAGCCGGCGAGCGGCAGCGGCTCCCCCAGCGTGATGTCGGGGCTGAGCTCGCCCCGGCTTAGGGCGTCGGCATACAGCAGCCCCGTGATCCCCTTGGAGACCGAGCCGATTTCGAAGTCAGCGGCAAGGGAGGCGCCGCGGCCCGCCACGGCAACCTCCCCTGCGGAAACAGTGGCCGCAGCCACCACTGGATGGCTGCGGCCAAAAGCTTCTTGTAATTGTTGTGCCAGTCCCGGGTCGCCATGGACCTCAGGGACCGGACTGGTGTGCCCCAGTGTCAGTGCCTGTGGAGCATGTGGCGGATCTTGTCTCCGATACCCCCGGCGGTGCGGCCGCGGCCCATGGAAGAGGTCCGTCCCGTGGTGTAGGGCCTGGTGCCCCGCGTGTAGCCCCTCGTGTATCCACCGGTCGTTCCCTGCGTGGTCCGTCCGGAAATACGTCCTGCGGCATTCCTGATCATGTTGCCCAAGTTCATGATGAACTCCTTAGGTTGTGCGTCTGTTCAGGCTGCGACCGGTTTAGGACCGGTCTTTCCCGACTTTACGCGCGTCCCGGAAGCATGGCTACGGCGGAGTAGAAGCCCTCCAAAAGCAACGGGGCCCACGCCCACAGGGTTCCCTGGCCGAGCTTGCGAGGCTAGGGCGCGGGTGGGGAGAGTCACCTACAGCCCATTGCCGCCGGTTTATTGGGCTGTAAGTGACCCCGCGTTGGTTTCCCCGGTCGACGGAGTATTAGCCGCGGAGCGCGGCTGCCTCCCGTGCCAGTTCCGTGATCTGCTGCCAGTCCCCGCTTTCGACGGCGGCGCGTGGCGTCAGCCAGCTGCCTCCAACGCAGCTGACGTTGGGCAGCTTGAGGTAGTCCGGCGCAGTGGCCAGGCTGATGCCGCCGGTCGGGCAGAACGTCACCTGTGGGATGGGCGCCCCGATCGCTGCCAGGTACGATGGGCCGCCGGCAGGGCCGGCCGGGAAGAACTTCATGGTGTCCAGCCCGCGCTCCAGCACTGCCATCACCTCGCCCACCGTGGCCACGCCCGGAAGCACCGGCACCTCGAGGGAGAGCATGTGGTCCAGCAGCGACGGCGTCACGCCGGGGCTGACCAGGAACTGAGCGCCCGCCGCCACAGCAGCGTCCGCCTGTGCGGGTGTGAGGATGGTTCCGGCTCCCACCAGGATGTCCGGCACCTCGTTGGCGATCGCCTTCAGCGAGGTCAGCGCCGTGTCCGTCCGCAGCGTGAGCTCGATGATCCGGACGCCGCCGTCGGCCAGCGCCCGGGCAACGGGAACCGCATGCTGCGGATCGTCGATGGTCACTACGGGGATGACCGGGGAGACGTTCAGAACGCTGGTGGCATCAGCCATGGTTGATCTCTTTTCTCAGGCCGTCCAGCCCGTGCGTGTCGATGATGCTGTACCAGTGGATGAGGAGGCCGGCGAACCCGCCATGCTCCGCGAGTTCGGGGTCGAAGACGCTGCGGCAGCCGAGCAGCGCCGGAACCACATCGGCCGCGGACCGCGAAACCGGCAGCGCGGCTTGGAGTTCGGCGGCCAGCGGATCGTCCAGCTTCTCCGTCGGCGTGGTGGCCACGTGTCGCATCCACGCAGCGACGGCGAGCGCCGCCCACCGCGGTTCGCGGCCGGCGTCGAGGTTTCCCCGCACGGTGCTGAGCAGGCGCAGGCCGATCTTCTGCGAACCGTCGCTGCCCACCTTGGCCGTGGTGTGGCCGAGGGCAGGGTTGGCGAAGCGGGTCAGCACCTGGGCGCAGTATCCGTCCGCGTCGAGCCCCTGCGGAAGGGTGATGGTGGGCAGGACGTCCTCGGCCATCATGCGCCGCGCAGCGGTGAAGAACGCCTCCTCGGCCACGGCGTCGCTGATGGTTTCCTTGCAGGCGGCCAGGCCGAGGTACGCCAGCAGCGAGTGGCTCGCATTCAGCAGCCGCAGCTTCGCCGCTTCCCAGGCCGCGACGTCGTTGCTGAACAGCGCTCCGGCCTCCTCCCACCGGGGGCGGCCCGCGGCGAAGTTGTCCTCGATGACCCACTGCATGAACGGCTCGGCCATCACGGCGGCCTCGTCCCGCAGCCCAAGTTCACGTTCGACGGCGTCCAGGTCACCCGCCGTCGTGGCCGGCACCATCCGGTCCACCATGGTGCTGGGGAACGTGACGTTCGTGTCCAGCCAGGCGGTGAGCGGTTCGGCGGCTTCAGCGGCCGGAAGGGCGGATGCGAAGGCACGGACCAGCTTGCCAGTAAGTTCGCCGTTGCCGGGAAGGTTGTCGCACGAGACCACGGTGAGCGGGCCCGCGCCGGTGCGGGAACGCTGCTGCAGGCCGCGGGCAAGCTGCCCGATGGCCGTGAGCGGCGCACGCCCACCAAGGTCCGCGCGGATGTCCGCATCCTCCAGATTCAGGGATCCGGTCTGCGGGTCGATCCGGTAGCCCTTCTCGGTGATGGTCAGTGTGACCACCAGGGTCTCCGGCGCTGCGATCAGGTCCACCACAGCGGCCGGGTTGTCCCGCCCCGAGATGGCGTCAACGATGCTGGACACCACCCGGAGCGGTGCCGCGCCTTCGCCCCGTTCGGCCACGGTGAAGAGCCCGTCCTGCGGAGCGAGCTGCCGGGCCACCGTGTCCGAGCGCTGCGTGACGCCGGTGATCCCCCAGCCGGATTCCCCGGACGCCAGCATGGCGTTCTCGGTGAAGACGGCGGTGTGGGCGCGGGCGAAGGCGCCCAGGCCCAGGTGCACGATGCCGGGCTTCAGTTTTTCCCGTTGCAGCAGGGGCTGATGGCCGCTGGCAGCGAGCGACGACGTGCTCAGGCGTGCGATGACAGCTCTCCTTCGGGTGTTTCCGCGGCCCGTGCCCCGAGGCTGTCTGCTCCCAGGGTCTCCGCTCCGAGGGCGTGAGCGCGGGTCTGCTCGAAGCTCGGAATGAAGCCCGTGCCGCCCCTGCCGCCCACTACCAGCGAGGCCGCGGCTGCGCCGTACCGGGCAGCCTGGGGAAGGCTGTCGCCGAGCACCAGCCGCGCGGTCAGGGTGCCCACAAAGGCGTCGCCTGCGCCGGTCTGGTCCACCACAGCCGGAGCGGGGACGGCTTCGATCCAGGCCGAATCGGTGTCGCTCTCCAGCTGAATCCCCTCGGCCCCGCACGTCACTGCGACGTTGGCCGTGCCCAGCCCGCGCAGTTTGGCTGCGGCCTCGGCGGGCGAGGACGTGCCCAGCAGGGTCGACGTCTCCCCCGGGAAGGACGGCGTCACCAGGAAGGACTTAGGCGCAAGCTCAGTGACGGCCGCCGTCGCATCCTCCACCGAGGTGAGCCGCGGCCGGTAGTTGGGGTCAAAGACAAAGCGGCGCGACACCTCGGCGGCCCGATAAACGGCGGCGCGGGACGTGGCCGAGATGGCGCAGGCGATGCCGCCGGCAATGACGGCGCCGGCCCCGGCAAACACGTCCGGGTCGACGTCGTCCGGCCCCAAAGTGGAGCCGACGCTGCCGCTGCGAGCGTAGGAGAACTCGCGCTGCCCGTCGGGGTCGCAGTGCACCAGGTACACGCCCTGCTGGCCGGGCCGGAACTTCAGCAGGTCCGTGAAAATGCCGAGTTCCGCGATCCTGGCGGCGACCGCCTGGCCGAGGTCGTCGTCGGGCAGTACTGCCAGCAGCGCGGTGCGTGCCCCGGCCGCAGCGGCAGCGGCCGCGACGTTCAGGGCATCGCCGGAGATGCCGAGCTGCGCCGGAACGCCATGCCCGAACGGGACGTCGGTGGCCACCTCGAGGAGGATCTCCCCCATGGCGACGACGTCGAACGGCTGTGCTTCAGTCGGGCTACTCACCAGTCATGCACCGACCCGTCGAGGCGGCGGTTGATGGGCAGGTACTTCGCGTCGAACGGGAACTTGGCGGCCGCCTCCTCGTCGAAGTCCACGCCGATGCCGGGAGCGTCGCCGGGGTGCATGTAGCCGTCGGTGAAGGTGTACGAGGTCTTGAACACCTCGTTGGCGGGGTCGCGGTGGCCCATGTACTCCTGAACGCCGAAGTTGGGGATGCTCATGTCCACGTGCAGCGCGGCGGCGAAGGACACCGGCGACAGGTCTCCCGCGCCGTGGGAGCCGGAACGTACGCCGTACAGGTCCGCCAGCGAGAAGATGCGGCGCAGGTGCGTGATGCCGCCGGCGTGCGAGACCGACGTGCGGATGTAGTCGATCAGGCGTTCCGTGATCAGCTGCTGGCAGTCCCAGATCGAGTTGAACACCTCACCGACGGCGATGGGGGTGGTGGTGTGCTGGCGGATCAGGCGGAACGCGGACTGGTCCTCCGCCGGCGTCGGGTCCTCGATCCAGAACGGGCGGAACGGCTCCAGCGAGGCGCCCAGCCGACCGGCCTCGATCGGCGTCAAGCGGTGGTGCACATCGTGCAGGACGTGCACACCGTAGCCGAACTGCTCCCGTACGTGAGCCATCATCCTCGGCGCGAAGTCCAGGTACGCCGTCGTCTCCCACAGATCCTCCTGCGGGATGTTGCCGCTGGCGGGCTCGTAGGTCTTGCCGTCCACCGGCGCGATCCCGTAGGTCTTCTCCAGACCCGGCACGGCGGCCTGCGCCCGGATCGCCTTGTAGCCGAGGTCCAGGTGGTGCTGGAAGTCGGCGCTGAGGTCCTCCAGCGAGGAGCCGCTGGCGTGGCCGTAGACCATGACGCCTTCGCGGGCGGCGCCGCCGAGCAGCTCGTACACCGGCATGCCCGCGGCCTTGCCCTTGATGTCCCAGAGTGCGACGTCGATCGCGGCGATCGCGGTCATGGTCACCGGCCCGCGGCGCCAGTAGGCACCCTTGTAGAAGTACTGCCAGGCGTCCTCGATGCGGCGGGCGTCGCGGCCGATCAGCAGCGGGCAGAGGTGCTCGGACAGGTAGGACGCCACGGCCAGTTCACGTCCGTTGAGGGTGGCGTCGCCGATGCCGGTAATCCCGTCCTCGGTTTCGATAACGAGCGTGACGTAATTCCGTCCTGGCGACGAAACCACTACTCGTGCGTCGGTGATCTTCACTGGTGGGGTCCTTTTGTGTTGGGTGTTGCAAGTAGCTCGCAGTAGTTGTCGTTTTGAGCCGTCAAAACGACAACTACTGCGAGTCAGTTGGGTGAGGAGAGGCGGAGCATGACCTTGCTGCTGCCGGCGGCCGGGTCCGCGGAGACCCGCATGGCTTCCGCGGCCTGGTCGATGCCGAACTTGTGGGTGATGACGGGCGAAACGTCCAGGCCGTCGGACATGGCCTTGAGCGCGTCGGTGATCTCGTCCGCGAACCGGTAGGAACCGATCCAGGTGATTTCCCGCGTCACAAGGTCCCCGAGTGCGGCCGGGGCCAGGGCGCCGGGCAGGTTGCCCGCCTGGACTATGGTGCCGCCGCGGGCGGTGGCGCGGAGGATACCGCCCAGTACGGCGGGGATGCCGGTAGCCTCGAAGACGAGCTCCACGTCCTCCGGCAGGGTTGCACCGTCGGAGAGGTTGCGGACCTCGTCCGCGCCCATGGCCTTTGCGATCTTCAGCGAGGCGTCGTTGATGTCGGTGGCGATGACGGTCCGTGCGCCGGCGTACTTGGCGGCCGCGATCACCAGGGATCCGATCGGCCCGGCGCCGTTGACCAGCACGTCCCGGCCGGCGAGCGAACCCGCCCGGCCTACCGCGTGAAGGGCGACGGCGAGCGGTTCAGCAAGTGCCCCGCGGAGGGTGTCCACGCCGTCGGGAAGCGGACGGATCTGGGACGCGCGGACCAGCTTGCGTTCGCTGAAGCCGCCGTCGGTGTGCGGATCGAAGGCTGCGGATCCGAAGTACCTGATCTTTGGGTACAGGTTGGTCCGGCCGCTGAGCCGCTCCGGCATGATCCCGTCCCCCACGAGTTCCGCGGGATGGACCGTGACCGGCTGGCCGACGTCGAGGTGTTCGACGCCATCACCCAGCTGGGCGATCCGGCCGGCCACCTCGTGGCCCAGGACAAGCGGGGCCTTCAGCTGCGCGGTTCCCGAAGCACCGTGGCGCCAGTAGGAAAGGTCGGATCCGCAGATCCCGCCCCATTCGACGTCGAGGACAACCTCCCCCGGCCCGGCGACGGGCTCGGGGCGTTCGTCGACGCGGAGGTCGTTGGCGCCGTGGACGACTACTGCTTTCACGCTGCGTCTTCCAGTCGGACCATGTCACGGCCGCGGACCTCGGGTCCCACAACGGCGGACACCAGGGTAATCAGCGAGTAGCCGATCAGCATGGCGGCCAAAGGCCACCAGTGCCCGGTGACTGCGGTGAGCGTGGCGGCAAGCAGGGGGCCGATGGCGGTGGCGAGGATGCCGCCGATTTCCTTGGCCAGTGCCAGCTGCGTGAAGCGGGTGCGGGCTCCGAAGAACTCGGCCATGGTGACGCTTTCCATCGAGAACAGGCTGAGCACGCCGAGGTTCAGGCCGGCGACGATGGCGATGGTGACGAGGGTCGGGTTGCCGCTGGTGACCATCAGCATCATGGGAATCGCGAAGACCGCGGTGGCGGCGCTCAGGACGATGTACAGCGGCCGGCGGCCGAAACGGTCGCCCAGGATGCCGATCAGCGGGACGGTGGCGAAACCGATGATCGAGCCGATCATGATGGCTGTGGTGCCGACGGACTTGTTCATGAGCAGGACCGTGGCGAGGTAGCCGATGAGGAAGGTCTGGATGAGTCCGGAGTTGCCGGCCTGCCCGAAGCGGAGGCCGAGGGCGATCAGGAAGGACTTGCCCTTGCGCTGGTGCAGCGCAGCTTCGATGGTGCTGGTGGACTGGGTCTTGTGCTTGGGCTGGTCTGCTTCGTTTGCTGCGGTGCCGGGCTCGGCGACTAGGTCACGCTTGGCGAGTGCGACGCCGTCGACGACGTCCTCACGCTGCTCGAAAACGGGGCTCTCCTTAAGCGAGCGGCGGATCCAGACGGCGAAGATCATCAGCAGGAAGCTGGCCAGGAACGGCAGGCGCCAGCCCCAGGTCAGCAGCTGGTCCTCGGAAAGTACCGCCACCAGGATGGCCCAAAGCGCGGACGCAGCGAGGGTGCCGGAGTTGGTGCCGAGGCAGACGAGGGAGGAAATGAGGCCGCGGCGGCGGGCCGGGGCGTACTCCGCCAGCATCACGGTGGCGCCGGCGATTTCCGCGCCAGCACCGAAGCCCTGGATCAGGCGCAGGGCCACGAGGAGAATGGGCGCCCAGATGCCCACCATGGCGTAAGTGGGCAGGACACCGATGAGCGTGGTGGATGCACCCATCAGCGCGATGGTGATGAAGAGGACCTTCTTGCGGCCGATCCTGTCGCCCATGCGGCCGAAGTACACGGCACCGACCAGGCGGGCCACGTAGCCCACCCCGTAAGTTGCCATCGCGGCGATGAGGCCGATGACCGGGCTCACGTCGGGAAAAAAGATCTTGTTGAAGACGATGGCCGCAGCCAGCGAGTAGAGCTGGAAGTCCATGAATTCCATGGCCGTTCCGAGCCAGCCGGAGACCGCAACCTTCGCAAGGTCGCGAGTGGTCCTTGTTTCGGTCTTGGCGGTGGGCGGTGCGATGCTCTCGGTCATCTGTTGCTCCTTTGCAGGCGATGAAGAAGGGGTGGAGAGATATGCCTGTGAATTGTGGCCGGTTCGGCGGGCAGGAAAGCTGTCCTTTGGCCGCTTGCTAACTACCATACAAGCACTACCATTCTAGTTTGTCAACGATGGCTACACTGGATGCATGGCAACCGGCAAACCCGAAAAAGGGCAGTCCCCGCGGCTTTCCGTGCGGGACCAGACACTGGATACGCTCCGGCGTCGCATCATCTCCCTGCAGCTCCCTCCCGGCGAGCCGTTGTCCGAAAACGAGCTCGCCCAGGAACTGGGTGTCAGCCGGACACCCGTACGCGAAAGCCTCATCCTGCTGCGGGAAGAGGGGCTGGTTCAGGTCTTCCCGCAGATCGGTTCGTTCGTCTCGCTGGTGGACCTGGGCCGCGTAGCGGAGGCCCAGTTCGTCCGCGAAGCCATTGAATGCGCCTCCCTGAAGGAAGCGGTGGTGGACGCCTCCGGGCTCGCCGGACTGCGGGAGATTCTGGCCGCACAGCGAACCGCAGAGGCGGCCGGTGACATCGAGGAGTTCTTCCGGCTCGACGAGGACTTCCACCGCGAGCTCCTTCGCCTGGCGGGGCACGAGTCGGCCTGGACTGCTGTCAACTCGGCCAAGGCCCACCTGGACCGTGCCCGCCGGCTCAGCCTGATCGACACGCGGCCCGTGTCCACGCTGATCGAACAGCACACCGCAGTGGTGGACGCGCTCGAGGCCAACAACCGCACCGAAGCGGACAGCTCACTGCGCGTGCACCTGCGGGGCGTCTTCGAGGACGTCAAGCGCATCCAGGCGTCATCACCCGAACTCTTCTCCGACGGCACAGCCTCCCGCCCCGTAAGGCGTAGCATCGCCCGGCTTTCCTAATTCCGGGCGGGCGGCGCTACCCCTGCTTGACCAGCGCGGCCTCGAGGTTGATCTTCACCTTGTCGCTGACCAGGAGTCCGCCGGCTTCCAGGGCTGCGTTCCAGGTCAGGCCGAACTCCTTGCGGCTGATCTCGGTCTCGGCGGAGAAGCCTGCACGCGTGGCGCCGAACGGGTCGACGGCGACGCCGGTGAACTCGACCTCGAGCTCGACCGGCTTGGTGATGCCCTTGATGGTGAGGTCCCCGGTCAGGGTGTAGTCCTCGCCGTCGCCCTCAATGTGAGTCCCTTTGAAGGTCATCTCTGGGAAACGCCCGACGTCGAAGAAGTCCTCCCCCTTCACGTGCGCGTCGCGGTTGGCGTCACCGGAATCGAAGCTGGCCGTGCGCACGGTGGCATGCACCGAGGAATCGGCCAGGGACTCGTGCACATGGGCCTCGGCGGTTGCTTCCCGGAACCGCCCGCGGACCTTGCTGATCCCGGCGTGCCGTACGCTGAAGCCGATCTCGCTGTGGGACATGTCGAGTGTCCAAATACCGGGGGTCAGGCCTGCGGGAAGAGTCATGACGCATCTCCTTTGAAGGAAAAACCTGCTGGTCAGTGCGGTTTCAACACTGGTTTAGCCGGGCTACGAAGTCAAGGACGAGTAGCTTCGCTGGAGGCCACGCGGGCAGCCAAACGGCCCCCAGCGTAAATCCCGCACATTCCTAGCCAATTTTCAGGAAACTTCTCTAGCCTAGGAGCAGGCCCACCGCGTATCCCCCATCCGAGGTGGTCCTGCCGCTAGGAGAAGCCCCGCAACGCCATCAGGCAGTGCGGGGCTCTCTGCGTTTCAGGACGTCCTCCGCGTGGCACCGCCAGCTCGGCCCGGCCGGCCAGTACGATCGATCGTTGAATCGACAACCAGCGCCACGGGAGTACACCGCCTTGCACCACGCACCGCCCCGCAGAAGGAACTGGTTTGCAGCCGGCGCCCTTGCCGCCGTCATCCTTGCCACCACCGCCTGCGGCGGGGCGATCAGCGCAACGCGGCAGCCGTCGTCGGACGCTGTCCCCCGCGTATCAGCCGGCAACGCGCCCGGCTACGCCGTCAAAGCAGCCGACCTCCTCGCCACTCTGCCGGTCAAGGGACGCGCACCGAAAACGGGCTACGACCGGGAGGAGTTCGGCCCGGCCTGGTCGGACACGGACCACAACGGCTGCGACACCCGCAACGACATCCTCGCCCGGGACCTCAAATCCACAGCGTTCAAGCCCGGAACCAAGAACTGCATCGTGCTGACGGGCACCCTCGCCGATCCCTACACGGCCACCACCATCGCCTTCACGCGCGGGAACAAAACCAGCAGCGCGGTCCAGATCGACCACGTCGTTGCCCTCAGTGACGCGTGGCAGAAGGGCGCCCAGCGCCTCAGCAAGGCACAGCGGACCGCCTTCGCCAACGATCCCCTCAACCTGCTGGCCGCGTCCGGCCCCGCCAACCAGCAAAAGTCCGACGGCGACGCCGCCACCTGGCTGCCGAGCAGCAAGGCCTACCGCTGCCCTTACGTCGCCCGGCAGATTTCGGTCAAGGCGAAGTACAAGCTGTGGGTGACCCAGGCCGAGCGCACCGCGATGGCCTCGGTCCTGGCCCAATGCGGTGGCACCGTGGCCGGCGGCAAGTAACCGGCGGCACCGAGCCGGCGGCACCGAGCCGGCCGCCCGTAGCCGGGAGCCCGTCCAAACGGCCGGCTCAGCCCTCCTCCGGCACCTCGCGCGCGAACGGGTAGTCGTCCTCGTCGCTGCCGGGCGTGCCCGTGGCCTGCTCAATGGCGTCGGCCTCGGCCGCTTGTTCCGCTGAGAGATCGGGGGCGGCGGCCGGTCCGTTGGACCTAAGCGGGGTCCGCTGCTCCAGGGCATCCGCCTCGGGAACGCCCTCGGGCAACGGCCGCTGTTCCTCGTCCCCGGACTCCCCGCCCGCCGGCTGGCGCTGCTCAAAGGCGTCAACGTCCGGCACTTCGAGCGGTGTTTCGTCCTGCTGGCTGTTCATGGATCTCCTCCTGTGGCTGGGCCCGTCCTTCCACGAGTCTGGCCCTACTCGCCGACGACGGCAATGGGGACCGCGTGCGGCCCATCCTCTGAGGCCGGGCCGCCCGCGTGTCCCCCGCCGCCACACCTACGTCAGCTGAGGTATCCGTTCGGGTTCAGCACGTACTTGGTGGCGGCGCCGGCGTCGAATTCGGCGTAACCCTTCGGTGCTTCGTCCAGCGGAATCGGCTTGGCGTTGACGTTCTTGGCAATGCTGACGCGGTCGTTGAGGATGGCCATCATCAGCTGCCGGTTGTACTTCATCACCGGACACTGGCCGGTGACGAAGCTCAGCGACTTCGCCCAGCCCGTGCCAAGGCTCAGGCTCAGGGAACCCTTCTTGGCAGACTCGTCGATGCCGCCCGGGTCCCCCGTCACATACAGCCCGGGAATACCCAGCGCGCCGCCGGCCGCCGTGATGTCCATCAGCGAATTCAGCACCGTGGCCGGCGCCTCCTGGGCGCCCTGGCCGTGGCCCTTCGCCTCGAAGCCAACAGCGTCTACGCCGCAGTCCACCTCAGGAACACCGAGGATCTGTTCGATCTGCTCCGCGGGCCCGCCCTTGGTGAGGTCCACTGTTTCACAGCCGAAGCTGCGGGCTTGCGCCAGCCGGTCGCTGTTCATGTCGCCCACAATTACGACGGCGGCACCCAGCAGGTGCGCGCTCGTCGCCGCTGCCAGTCCAACGGGACCGGCCCCCGCCACGTATACCGTAGAGCCGACGCCGACCCCCGCCGATACGGCACCGTGGTAGCCAGTGGGGAAGATGTCCGAGAGCATGGCCAGGTCCAGGATCTTCTCCATGGCCTTGTCCTTGTCCGGGAACTTGAGCAGGTTCCAGTCCGCGTACGGCACGAGCACATAGTTGGCCTGGCCGCCCACCCAGCCGCCCATGTCCACGTAGCCGTAGGCGCTGCCCGGCCTGTCCGGATTCACGTTGAGGCAGATGCCGGTCTTGCGCTCCTTGCAGTTCCGGCAACGGCCACACGAGATATTGAAAGGCACGGAGCACAGGTCGCCCACCTTGATGAATTCGACGCCGGGTCCCACTTCCACCACTTCACCGGTGATTTCGTGGCCCAGCACCAGGTCGGGCGGCGCCGTGGTCCGGCCCCTGACCATGTGCTGGTCCGAGCCGCAGATGTTGGTGGCCACCGTCTTGAGAATTGCACCGTGGGGCACCTGCCGCCCCACGTTGGCCGGGTTTACGCCCGGCCCGTCCTTAAGTTCAAAAGTGGGGTAATCGATATCGATGACCTCCACCTTGCCGGGTCCCTTGTAGGCAACGGCTTTGTTCCCTTCCATCTCTTTCCTCCTGGCGTCACTGACCCTTCCCCTGAAGGGTCGGCGGTGAATTCATGAGTGTGTGATGCGCCCTCCTGGGCATTCCCTTGAAAGACCTGACGGCGCCGTCGGGCCTTAAAGGTGGAGGGTCCTGACAGTCTAGAACGGTGTCCGCGAGGGGTCCATGGGGCTGGGCGGGAAATTGAGAGCAGACACTCAGGAGTTGGGTTTAGCAATTACGTCAATTACGCAACACAATTGGGTCTTTTTGATTGGACCCATCCGGCCTACGTTGGGAAAAGCGAGTCGCCCAGCCCGGGCGTCCGGAATCTTGGAGGAATCCATGAGCACGCACGTAGCCGATTGCAGCGTCACCAACTGCTCCTTCAACGACCATTCTGAATGCAACGCCGAGGCCATCACGGTTGGCGGCACCACGGACCACGCCTCGTGCGCCACCTTCATCGACACCGGCATTCACGGCGGCCTGCCGAAGGTCCTCGCCGGTGTCGGGGCGTGCCAGCGGGCGGAATGCGTCCACAACGACCACCTCATGTGCAAGGCACCGGAAGTCCACGTCGGCCCGGGCCCCGACAACGCCGACTGCCTCACCTACTCCCACAATGGACGGCAGGCCGCCCACTAATCTGCACATTCTCTGACCTGCGCAAGCACGTGGGGTCCCCCCGTTGGCGCTGCTCCTCGCTCAGCAAAGCTCCCGGTGCGGTTTGATTGTCATAGCCTCTTGCTAGATTCAAATCAGTGCACCGGGAACCGTCCCGGGGCGAGGCTGCCAATGGGGAGGCCCCATGTTCCTGCTTCACCCGACCATGCCGGGAGCGCCAGCTGATCTGGTGTTCTCAGCCAGCGACCTCGTGGCCGCCAGCGAGTGCGAGTACCGCACGCTGCGGATCCTGGACGAGAAGCTGGGCCGCTCACCCAAGGCCGATTTCCCCGCCGACGAGATGCAGGCGCGTGCCGGCAAACTCGGCGACGTCCACGAGCACAAGGTACTCGCCTCCCTCATCGATGACCATGGCCCCTGGGATCCGGTGCACGGCACCGGCGTCTACTGCGTGGAGCGCGGAACCACGGACCGGGCGGACCTGGCGGACAAAGCCCGGGAAACCGCCACCGCCCTCCGCACCGGCGCCGACGTAGTCTTCCAGGCCACCTTTTTCGACGGCGAGTTCCTCGGCTACGCGGACTTCCTGGTTCGGGAGAAAGATGACTCGTATGGTTCTGACCTGGCTGGTTCTGACGTGCCTGGTTCCGGCGTGCCTGATGGGGACCGCGGTGCCCCGCGGTACGCGGTCTGGGACACCAAGCTGGCGCGGCACGCCAAGGTGGGGGCCCTGCTGCAGCTCGCTGCGTATGGCGACCAGCTGATCAGCCTCGGACTCGAACCCGCCCCGCGCGTCACCCTGGTTCTGGGCAACCTTGAGCGCAGCACTCACTCGTTGCCCGATCTGCTGCCCGTGTACCGCGAGCGCCGGGCGCGGTTCCGTGAGCTCACCGCCGCGCACCGTAACGCGGAGGCTCGCGTGGCGTGGCAGCAGCCCGGGGTCAGCTACTGCGGCAGGTGCGACTACTGCGCCGAGCAGGTGGCCCAGCACCGGGACCTGCTGATGGTGGCAGGCATGACCTCCGTCCAGCGGAAGAAGCTCGTTGCGGATGGCGTCACCACCATCGACGCCCTCGCCGAACTGCCCCTGCACCTTGCCACAGGGTCGCGGCGGCGGCTGCGCGACCAGGCCAGGATGCAGACCGGCCGCGAGGTTGAGGACGGTTCGCGCACCTTCGTGAAGGAGGGCCGGCCGCACACCGTCACGTACAAGGTGCTGGCAGACAATGCACTGGCCGGGATTCCTGCCCCGAGTGAGGGAGACATCTTCTTCGACTTCGAGGGCGACCCCCTCTGGCAGGATCCCGCGGGCCAATGGGGCCTGGAGTACCTCTTCGGCGTGATCGAGGCTCCGTTGCCCTCCGATCCGCCGGGCCAGGAACCGGTGTTCCGGCCGTTCTGGGCCCACTCGCGGGCGGATGAACGGCAGGCGTTCCTGGACTTCCTCGCCTACGTGGAGGAACGCCGGGCCCGGTATCCGGACATGCACGTCTACCACTACGCGCCCTACGAAAAAACGGCCCTGCGCAACCTCTCACTGAACCACGTCGCCGGCGAGGACGTGGTGGATTCGTGGCTTCGCGACGGGCTGCTCGTGGACCTCTACGCCACGGTCCGGCACTCACTCCGCATCTCCGAGGCCTCGTACTCCATCAAGAAGCTCGAGCCCCTGTACATGGGAGACAACCTGCGCTCCGGGGACGTCAAGGACGCCGGCGCCTCGGTGGTGGCATACGCCGCATACTGCGAGGCGCGCGACGCCGGACCCGAGACGCAGGCGGAAGCGGCGGCCATCCTGGCCTCCATTTCCGATTACAACCAGTACGACTGCCTTTCCACGCTGCGCCTCCGCGACTGGCTGCTGCAGTTGCGTGGCGGCGGGGCACCCGCTGCGCTGCCGGAGATCATTGCCCAGCCAGAGATCGGTGCTCCTGCGGAAGCCGGCGCCCTGGAAGCTTCCGGTTCCCAAACGCCGTCGGATGCAGTCCCGGACGCTGAACCTTCACCGGAGGAAGCAAGCCTGCGTGCCTTTCTGGATGCCATTCCGGAGCACCGCGAGCTGACGCCGGACGAGCAGGCCGTGGCCATGGTCGCGGCGGCCACTGGCTACCACCGGCGGGAGCGCAAGCAGTTCTGGTGGGAGCATTTCGACCGCCTCGAATCCGAGGTCGACAGGTGGCGGGACCAGCGCAACGTATTCATTGTCGAAGCAGCTGAGGTCGTCTCGGACTGGGCGCCGCCCACTGCCCGCGCCCGGACGGAGTCCCGCACCCTGCGGCTCACCGGAATCATGAGCGAGGGGTCGGAGTTCAAGCCGGGTTCCACCTGGTTCAGGATGTTCGAGGACCCCCTGCCCGACGGCCTCGGGGACGTCGACGGCGGGCGGACCCCGCGGCGAGCGGCAGCGAGTCAGCATGCAGGTGCAGGCGCTGCAGAAGCACGCCACGAAGCCAGCATGCCGCCCTCGCGGGACGGCATCTTCGGAACGCTCGTGGAAGCCGTCGAGGACCATCCCGATCAGCCTGGCCGGACCGTCATCACCATCACGGAGAAGTCCACGGGAAAGGTGCCGCCGTACTTCCAGCTGCCCATGGCGCTGACAGACGACCGCCCCATACCCACCGCCAGCATCGAAGCTGCGCTCGCGGAACTCGCGCAGCTTGTCGGCTCCTCACTGCCGGACCTTCCCAAGCATCCCGGCGTGGACATCCTGCGCCGCACAGCACCCAGGCTGGCCGGCATCCCGAATCTGCCTGCCGTTGGCAACGACGCAGAGGGCAACTCCGACTACGCGACTGCGATTACCCGGGCGCTCGAACACCTCGACCGGTCCTACGTGGCTGTGCAGGGTCCTCCGGGGACGGGCAAGACGTTCGTCGGTTCCCACGTCATCGCCCGACTGGTGCAGGCCGGCTGGAAGGTCGGCGTGGTCGCCCAGTCGCACGCCGTCGTCGAGAACATGCTCTGCACGGCGATCGAGAAGGCCGGGGTGGATCCGGCCGTGGTGGCCAAGAAGCTGTCCCAACCGCACGACGTCCCGTGGACCTGCGTATCCGACGAGGGCATCGTGAGGCTTTTGGACGCCGACGGCGGTTGCCTGGTTGGCGGAACTGCCTGGACCATGACGGGTAAATGCGTGCCGGCACGATCCCTGGATCTGCTGGTCATCGACGAGGCCGGCCAGTATTCGCTGGCCAACACCCTGGCCGTGGCCCGGTCCGCGAAGCGGCTCCTACTGCTCGGCGACCCGCAGCAGCTTCCCCAGGTCACCCAGGGGTGGCATCCTGAGCCGGTCGATGAGTCGGCGTTGGGTTGGCTGTCAGCCGGGCACGCCACCATGCCTGCCGAGCGGGGCTACTTCCTCGCCGATTCCTGGCGGATGCATCCCGAACTCTGCCGCAGGGTGTCACTGCTCAGCTACGACGGCAGGTTGGAATCCGCGCCGGCGGCATCCCTGCGCCATCTCGACGGGGTACCACCGGGCGTGGAAACCGTTCTGGTGCGGCATTCCGGCAACACCACAGGCTCTGCGGAAGAGGCGGCAGCGATCGTTGGGCTGGCGCGCGAGCATATCGGGCTCAAGTGGACGCCGGGCAAGGACGAGCCGATCCGGAGGCTGGAAGCCAGGGACATCCTGGTGGTGGCTGCGTACAACGCCCAGGTGCAGGCCGTCCGGCACGCCCTGGACCATGAGGGCCTGTCCGAGGTGCGGGTCGGCACGGTGGACAAGTTCCAGGGCCAGGAGGCTCCCGTGGTGCTCGTGTCCATGGCGTGTTCGGCCATTGCCGAGGCACCGCGCGGCGCCGAATTCCTGCTCAACCGCAACCGGATCAACGTGGCTGTGTCCCGTGGTCAATGGCGGGCGGTGGTGGTCCGCTCCCCTGAGCTCACGAACTACATGCCGTCACGGCCGTTCGCGCTCGAGGAGCTCGGGGCCTTCCTGGGCCTCAGCCCGGGGATTCAGCTGACAACCTGAAAGCTCCCGAATCCGCCTTCAGCCGGGGAGACCTTCTCGTCGACGTGCGCCACCCTCCCCGGTGCGTGGGATGATCCGAGCCAGCGCCTGAATTCGACGATGTCCGGCTGCGGGCCCTCCGCGACTACGGCGACTGAACCGTCGTCGTCGTTCCTGACCGAACCGGTCAGCCCCAGCTCATCGGCCTTGCGGGCGGTCCAGTACCGGAAGCCGACGCCCTGGACCATGCCTGTGACGCGTGCGGTGAGGCGGACGCTATCCGGGTCGGCTGCGTTCGAGTCAGTCATGGAACCAATGTAGCGCCGGCGGCCTTCGTCTCGACAGGCTCTACCAGAAGGGGCTCAACCAAATGGGGCTCGATCAGCGGTGCTATCCCGCCGGGCGGAGCGAGGTGATCATGCCGCGGATGTTCTTGTATTCGGGCGTTTCCATGTACGCCTCAGGCGTGTCCACGTTGGGCGGATTTCCCGGGGTGGTGTCGAACGGGTTGTAGACCCCGCCGAACATCGCCCCACTGGGTGGCCAGGTGAAGAAGTGGGCTATCGGGCAGGCCGTGGACCCGGCCGGTTCCGGCGCCGAGGTGATGCCGTAGGCCAAGATGGTCATCTTGGCGGGGTCGGTGGCGGTGTCGTCCTGCCGCGACTCGAACGTGAACCTTGGTGTGCTGCCGGACTGCTTCAGTGCCGGTAAAGCTTCCGAGTCGTACATGCCGTACGGCTGCTTCTTAGTGCATTCCGCGCCCACCACCATGTTGGTGCGCAGCGTGGCCATCGACTTGCCTGCAGGGTTCCGGACCTCCACGAACACGCCGCCGCCCTGCGGCGTCTGTCCGGCAGGGTCCTTGATGGTCCACACGGACGGAAGGTCGAAGGCCAACTTGCCGTCCGACGTCGTAAACGTCTTCCAGCCCTCAGGCAGCGTTGCGGACGGCGTGGCAGTGGCAGATGCTGGGCTGTCGGTGGCCGTCGCAGTCCCACTTCCCGTTGCGGAGGCCGCATCCGACGAAGAGACTGACGTCGCTGGTGCTGCAGTGCCCCCTCCGCCGGGCGACGCCGGCGCCCCGCAGGCGGTGAGTGCGACGACGGCGGCCAAGACTGCAGCCCCGGACAAGGTCCCTGAACAGCGCGAGGTCCCTTGATAGCGCAATGTCCCCGAATAGCGCAAAGCTCCTCCTTGAGTTGCGAACGTGCTCCCCATTCTGGGCTTTTGCCCATCGGGTGGGAAAGGCGTTGGAGGGCACTGCGTCCAAAGTGTTGCGATCAATAACGAACCGGGTCCGAAGGCCCTGCGGACGAAGCGGCTCCTCTTGGTCCCGACGGGCTCGACCGGCGGCATGTGTCCCGACAAGCTCGACCGGCGGACCGGGAACGACGAAGCCCCGCTGCAGCATGTGCTGCAGCGGGGCTTCGGCCGGACGGGATTAGTTGACGGTGATGTCCCGCGTCCGGTGGTTGTAGCGGATGGTGACCTGGCCGCCGGAGTGGTGCAGTTCATGGTTGGCACCATCGAATGCGCCGAACGCGCCGTAGTTCTCATCCCAGGAGCGGTTGAGGGCGATCTTGAAGTTGTAGTAGCCGGCCGGGATTTCAGCCGAGAGCTTCCACAACTGGTCCAGCTCGTCCAGCTTCATCTGCGCTTCGTCGTACTGCGGCGCCCAGTTCTCCGGGGCTCCCAGCAGGGTGTTGAAGTCACCGGCCACGGCCACGGCGGCGGGCTGGTCGATGGTTTCCGCGGAGTCTTCAACGGCGGGAGCCTGCGCTTCGGCGTCGGCCTCTGCCTTCTTGCGCACAGCCTTGGCTACGGGAGCTACTGCGTCCTCGATCAGCTTGGCAGCCTTGTCGACGACCTTCGCCGTTTTGGACGGAGCCTTCTCGGTCTCTGCCGTGGCTGCCTTCGTGGCTGCCGGCTTGGCAGGTGCGGCCACCGGAAGGGGCGTGTCGGCAGGGACCGGTGTACCGGCGTCGAGCGCCGCCGAGAAGCTGGCCGCGTCCGGGAAGGCGACCGTTGCGCGCTGCCCGTCCTCGGTGATGGTCCAGCCGGAGCGTCCCTTGACGAGCCAGCCGGCCTTGACCAGCTTGGCCGTGGCAGTGGTCAGTGACTTGTGGCCGCGGGGAATGCCGCCGCTGAGAAGCTCAGCTTCGTAGGCGTTCAGCGGAACCCGTACGAGCGCTTCAGCCAGCACGACGCCGGCGTTCTGCGAGGCACCGGACAACACCCCCTCTGCCAGAACGTCCAGCACGGCCTTGAGGCGGATGTTGGTGTTTTCGGCGGCAGTCTTGCGCATGGTTCCCCTTACAGAGCGATTGTTCCCCCAGTAGTTTGCCAAGAGCTGGGCGATTATGGCGACTTTGCTCGGTAAACATTGTGTGTCGTGACCGACTATGACGGGGATTACACTCGAAATGAGCCCAAAATCTCGCTTTTTCCGGCTAACAGGGACTGCTTCCCTTCCCAGGCCACTTCCCTAACCCACGTCCCGGGTCATTTCACGGCGTCGGTAATAGAAAGTAGGCTTACCATGTAGACCGAGGCACCAAACGGAAGGGATGAGTTCAGTGAGTGAACACAGCAGCAAGGCAGACGGCTTTATCGTTCCGGACCCTTCAAAGCTCCGCGAGGACGTTCCCGGCGACGCAGGAGATGACGCTAACGTCATCCGCTTCAGCGAAGAGCAAGCGCTCATCGAGGAGCAGTCGCACGGCATCCGTCCGGAGCGCTACAGCGTCCCGTCCGGCGGCCCCACCATGGAGGAAGCCCGCGGCAGCATGGACCTCTCCGACGACACCGGCGACTCTGCTTCCGCCGACAGCAGCGACGACGGACTGCACAGCGGCCAGGAACAGTGACTGCCGCCATGAGCCGCCAGCGGTAACAACGCGCCAGGGCTAACGCACCAGCAACAGCGTTCCAGCAATGCGGAAGGGCGGCTGCTAACGGCGGCCGCCCTTCCGCGCGGGTGAAAGTTACTGCCGCAGCTCTTACCGCACTGGCCGCCTACTACTGAACATAGCCTTCAACCTCATTGACGGGACGGGCATCCACCTCGTTTGGGTCCTCGCCCGCCTTCGCCTTTGCCCGGCGCTGGCGCAGCAAATCCCAGCACTGGTCCAGAGCCTCTTCCACCTGGCGCAGCCGAGCCCGACGCTCATCCCGCTCGGCCGCACCCCCGTCGGAAGCATCCTCTCCGGAGCCACCCCCGCCGGAGCCACTGGCGGGGCCCGACGCCGCAGGATCGCGGAGCTGATGCTCTTCGTCAACCAGCGCCTGGATGCGCTGCAGAATATCCTGGTTGTCCATCGCCTTCACTCCTTCATTGCCACGTACCGGATCTACTTCTGGGGACGCCGCCGGCGACCGTTCGCCAGGGCTGGGACTGCCAGCCTATTCAGGCGATGCAGTACGCGGAAGGGGTGGCCGTCCTTCACCGCCCCCCGCCCTGAGCAGCCGGAGCTGAGCGGCCCGCCTCGAAGGGCTCGCCTACTGCCACTGGCGGCACCGTCACAGTCTCGTTAGGGTGGACGGTAAGCATGCTTAGCATTCCCGCGATGCCAGCACCGCCCGGACCTTGATGTTCCTGTCCGCGTTCAACACCACAACGGAGGAGAACCATGACCGACCAATACACCTTCAAGAACCCTGTCACCGCTTACGAGCACATCGCGCCGCCCAAGCAGCACCAGCCCGAGCCCGGCCTGGACGCCAAGCTCGAACCCAAGGCCGACCTGGGCGAGGACACCTACCGCGGCACCGGTCGCCTCGACGGCAGGAAGGCAATCGTCACGGGTGCGGACTCCGGCATCGGCGCAGCGACGGCGATCGCCTTCGCCCGGGAAGGGGCCGACGTCGTGCTCTCTTACCTTCCCGAGGAGGAGGAAGACGCCGCCAAAATCGCGAACCTGATCGAAAAGGCCGGCCGCAAGGCCGTGAAAGTCCCCGGCGACCTCAAGGACCCCGCTACCTGCCAGAAGCTGGTGGACACCGCGCTGCAGGAACTGGGCGGACTGGACCTCCTGGTGAACAACGCCGGCAAGCAGGTGGCGCAGGAGGACATCGCCGAGATTAGCGACGAGCAGTTCGACCACACACAGAAGACCAACGTGTACGCCATGTTCTGGCTCACCAGGGCCGCGGTGCCGCACCTTCCGGCTGGCTCGACCATCATCAACACGACGTCGATCCAGGCCTACAACCCGTCTCCGACCCTCCTTGACTACGCCACCACGAAGGCGAGCATCAACAACTTCACCAAGGGACTGGCGCAGCAGCTGGCGCCGAAGGGAATCCGGGTGAACGCCGTGGCTCCCGGGCCGATCTGGACACCCCTGCAGGTCAGCAGCGGCCAGCCCAAGGAAGCCCTGCCCGAGTTCGGCAAGGACACTCCCCTGGGCCGCGCCGGACAGCCCGCCGAGCTCGCCCCCGCCTACGTGTTTCTGGCCTCGGCGGAGTCGAGCTTCGTGGTCGGCGAGACCCTGAATGTCAACGGCGGCAGCCCGACGCCGTAGCTGTTGTTCCCGCGGCCGCCGCGAGTCTGGACAGCCGCGCATGACCGCGCATTTGTGCACCGCTTTCGGAAGCAACACCGCCGCCGGTCACCGGGAAACCCCGTCAGCATGCGGGAGACCCGGGGCCGGCGGCATTTCCGCGCCACGAAAGGGGAGCAAAAATGCCGCAGGTCGACTTATAGTGGCGACTGTATCGCACCTCCCTGAGCCACTCCCGCAACATACCTGAGGAGAGCCCCATGGAATCCCGCACACTTGGTTCACTTTCCGTCTCCAGTCTCGGCCTCGGCTGCATGGGCATGAGCGAGTTCTACGGAACAGGCGACGACAGCGAGTCCATCGCCACCATCCACGCCTTCCTGGACGCCGGCGGAACCCTGCTGGACACCGCTGACATGTACGGCCCGTTCACCAACGAGCAACTGGTTGGCAGGGCGATCGCCGGCAGGCGCTCCGATGTGGTCCTGGCAACGAAGTTCGGCAACGAGCGGCGGGAGGACGGTACCTGGGTGGGCATCAACGGCCGACCCGAGTACGTCCGCTCCGCCTGCGACGCCAGCCTGCAGCGGCTCGGCGTGGACCACATCGACCTCTACTACCAGCACCGGGTGGACAAGACCGTCCCAATCGAGGACACCGTCGGAGCGATGGCGGAGCTCGTCGAGGCCGGCAAAGTCCGTCATCTGGGGCTGTCCGAAGCGAGCGCTGAGACCATCCGCAGGGCACACGCCGTCCATCCGATAACTGCGCTGCAGACCGAGTATTCACTCTGGGAGCGGGAGCCGGAGACCAAGGTCTTCCCCGTGCTGGCGGAACTGGGGATCGGTTTCGTGCCCTACAGCCCCCTGGGCCGGGGCTTCCTCACCGGCCAGCTGCGCAGCCCGGACGACTTTGCTGCCGATGACTTCCGGCGGCACTCTCCCCGCTTCCAGGGCGAAAACTTCACCCGGAACCTGCAGCTTGTGGACCGGGTCAAGGAACTCGCAGATGAGAAGCAGTGCACTCCGGCGCAGCTCGCGCTGGCCTGGCTGCTTGCCCAGGGCGAGCACATCGTGCCCATTCCCGGCACCAAGAAGCGCGAACGCCTGGCCGAGAACCTGGGCGCGGCCGACGTCGAGCTTTCAGCGGAGGACCTTGCCCGCCTTGACGAACTTGCCCCCGCGGGCGCTGCCGCAGGGGCGCGCTATCCGCACATGAACACGATAGACACCTAGATTCCGGCCAGCACTGGGCCACGGCCCCAGGGCAGCCGCTGGCCCTGGGACATAAACGACGCGCAGCTTCTCCGGGGTGACGAAGGACCCCGTCGCGCCCTTCTTGATTCCCTATGGAAGGTGCCTGCCAGCACCCAGCCCGCTCAGGGCTACAGCGATGCAACGTCTGCTGGCGCGCCAGCGCAGAGGGGGCGGACAATGGGTGCACCTGCAGAAACTGTTTGGAGCCGACATGCGCCGTCGGAAGGGCTGGCTAAAACACCACAGGCTTCTGGCATTCTTTGTCCTGGCCTACACAATTTCCTGGGCCTCGTGGCCTGTCTACGCGGCCGGGCTGATGCCACGCATGAGGTTCCTCTCGGTGGGTCCGCTTGCCGCGGCAGTCATCGTCATCGCGCTGGCCGAGGGACGCCCGGGCTTCCGTGCGTGGGGCCGACGGCTGGTCCGGTGGCGCGTCGGGTGGGTCTGGTACGCTGTCGCGATTCTGCTCCCCGTGGTTTTCGTCCTGGTCGCGGGCTTCATCACCATGGCGCTCGGCGCCCCAGCTCCGGGTTTCGCACAACTAACGTGGACGGGCCTGCTCACCGTGTTCGCCGTCCGGCTGGTGAATCCGCTGGACGGGGCACTCGGCGAGGAACCAGGCTTCCGCGGCTACGCCCTTCCCCTGCTCCAGGCATCCCGTCCACCGCTGCTGTCAGCGGCGATCCTCGGCGTGCTCGTGACGCTGTGGCACCTGCCGCTGGTCCTCTTCATGGGGTTGAGCCCCATCGGCCTGCCGACGACTTTCGCCATCACCTTCCTCTACGTGTGGCTTTTCAACCGCACCGGCGGCAGCGTCCTCCTGACACTTCTGTTCCACAACAGCCAGGGCACCTTCACCATGGGTTCCCTCGGCTTCACCGCCGCCGACGGCGGCCGCGCGGAGCTGATCTACTTCCTCGTCGTCGTGCTCGCGGTACTGGCCACCGTGGTGCTGGACCGCCAGGCCTGGCGCACGGCACCCCGCTCGGCCACCGCCGTCGGGCGTTTCCCGCTCGGAATGCGTCCCATGTGAACGACGGCGGGTGGCCGGCACCGGGCGAACGCGCCGGTGCTTCGAATTAGGACCCGCCATTCCCCATCCACATCAGGAGGAAAAATGTCCTCACCGCTAGCCAGGGCCGCGGGACCCATCGCCCTCGTATCCGGCCTCGTCTTCGCCGCAGTTGACGTGGCCCGCCTGCTCGCTGCCGACCGGAGCCTCGACCGGATCGAGATGATGCGGCAGACGCCGTTCCAGATCACGAACGCCCTGTACTGGGTGGTGTTCATCGGGCTCACCCTCGCGCTGGTGTCGGTCTATTTCAGGTACGCCGAGCCGGCCGGCGGACTCGGCGCCGTCGGCTTCTGCTTTGCGCTGGCGGGCACCCTGGACATGGCCGGCAACATGTGGTTTGACGGCTTCGCCGGCCCCTGGATTACCGACGTCGCCCCGGGCGCGATCCTCGCCGGAGGGTCCGGAATGCTGGCCGTCGGCGGACTGTCCAGCTACATACTCTTCGCCCTGGGCTGGATGGTGTTCGGCATCGCCGGCTGGCGCTCAGGCATGTTCCCCGCGTGGATCGGCATTGCGTTCGTGGTCGCCGGTTTCCTTGGCTACAACGCCGGACTGCCGCCCTACGGAATCCCCATCGGGCTGGTCATGGCGGCGCTGGGCTGGTGGATCATCCGGGCGCGCACCCCGGCAGTGGCTGCCAGTGGTTCAACGACAGGCGGCCGAGCCGACTCCGAACAGTCGAGTGCCCCGCCCGAGCCGTAACCCGCCCGGACCTTAGCCCGACAGCTCGGCCAGCAGCTCGTGCTTCCGCTCCTCGCTGGCGAAGGACGACCTGATCGAGTTCGCGGCAAGCCTGACCCGGTCAAATTCGGACAGCCCCAGCACCGACTCGAGCTGGGCGAAGTTGCTGTCCACATAACCGCCGAAGTACGCCGGGTCGTCCGAGTTCACGCTGACGTTGAGCCCGGCAGCCAGCATTGCCGGCAGCGGGTGGGCGGCCAGCATGTCCACGGCGCGCAGCCGGACGTTCGACAGCGGGCAGACCGTCAGCGGCACCCGGTCATTGACCAGCCGCTCCACGAGGTCCGGGTCCTCCATGCACCGGATCCCGTGGTCGATCCGCTCCACGCCCAGGACGTCCAGCGCTTCCACGATGTACGACGGCGGGCCCTCCTCCCCCGCGTGCGCAATCTTCCGCAGGCCTGCTTCGCCGGCCCTGGCAAACAGCCGCGTGAATTTCGACGGCGGGTTGCCCACCTCTGCGGAATCCAGGCCGATGCCGGCGATCGGCGCGTTCATCGCCAACAGCCCCTCCAAAACTTCGAGCGCCGAGTCCTCGGACAGGTCCCGCAGGAAGGCGGCGATCAGCAGCGTCGAGATGCCGAACTCCTCCTCAGACGTGGCAAGGACCGAGGCCACGCCGTTCACGCACGTCTCCAGGGGGACGCCGCGCGAGACGTGTGCCTGCGGATCCATCATGATTTCCGCGTGCCGCACCCCGGCCGCCGCAGCCCGCTCCAGGTAGGCCCGTGTCATGTCCGCGAAGTCCTGCTCGGTCCGCAGCACGGCCATGTTGGCGTAGTACAGGTCGAGGAACGACTGCAGGTCCGTGAACTCATACCGGCTGCGCAGCTCATCCAGGTCCGCGTACGGCAGTTCGATTCCGTTCCGCTCAGCGAGCGCAAAGATCAGTTCCGGCTCCAGCGTCCCTTCGATGTGCAGGTGGAGCTCCGCCAAAGGCATCGGCGCCGGGGGCGCCACCAGCTCCTCTTCATCTGAAAGTGCAGTGGGATCGACAGGTTCAGCGGCGGCGTCGTAAGTGTTCACCACGACAGAATAGTCCCCGGACGGGCGATGCCCGTAGAGTCGAACAGATGCGGACTGAAGAGTATGCTGACCCCTTGGCCGATCTGGACTGGAGCACGGAAGCCGGCACCGGCGCCCACCATTCTGCTGACGGCTTTGTCCGGGTGCGGGGCGCCCGCGAGAACAACCTTCGCAATGTGGACGTGGCCGTCCCGCGCGACGCGATCGTCGCCTTCACCGGCGTCTCGGGGTCGGGCAAGTCCTCCCTGGCATTCGGCACGATCTACGCCGAAGCCCAGCGCCGGTACTTCGAGTCCGTGGCGCCGTACGCCCGCCGCCTCATCCAGCAGGGCCACAATCCCAAGGTGGAGATGATCACGGGCCTGCCTCCCGCCGTCGCGCTTCAACAGCGCCGCGGCACCCCCAGCAGCCGTTCCACGGTGGGGACGGTGACCACGTTGTCCAACTCGCTCCGCATGCTGTTCTCGCGTGCCGGCAGTTACCCGGCCGGGGCCAGCCCGCTGGACTCGGACGCCTTCTCGCCCAACACGGCCGCCGGAGCATGCCCGGAGTGCCACGGCCTCGGCGTGGCGCACACCGTCACCGAAGCCTCCCTGGTCCCGGACCCGTCGCTGAGCATCCGGGAGGGTGCGATCGCCGCGTGGCCGACGGCGTGGCAGGGCAAGAACCTGCGCGACATCCTCACCCACCTGGGCCACGACGTCGACATCCCCTGGCGGGAGCTGCCCAGGAAGGACCGCGACTGGATCCTTTTCACCGACGAGCAGCCGGTCGTGGAAATCACGCCGCAGCGCGACCGGGTGGCCAAGCCGTACAAGGGCAAGTTCTGGAGCGCCAAGAGCCACGTGCTGCACACGCTGGCCGACTCCAAGAGCAACACAATGCGCGAACGGGTGCTCCGCTTCATGGAAACCGGCCCGTGCCAGCGGTGCAGCGGCAGCGGACTCACGCCGGAGGCCCTGGCGGTCACGTTCGCCGGCAGGACCATCGCCGAACTCAACGCGGTGCCGATGGCCGAACTGGCGGACCTCATCCGCCCGACGACCGAGCTGAACGAGGCCAGCACTGCGTCCCGCAAGCTGTCCTCCGGCGAAGGCAACGAGGTGGCCGTCGCCATCACGCGAGACCTCCTCCGGCGGATCACTGTCCTGCTGGATCTGGGGCTTGGCTACCTTGCGCTGGGCCGCTCGACGCCCACCCTCTCCCCGGGCGAAATGCAGCGCCTCCGGATCGCCACGCAGCTCCGTTCGGGTCTGTTCGGCGTGGTCTATGTGCTGGACGAGCCCTCAGCCGGGCTGCACCCCGCGGACGCCGAGCCCCTCCTGGCGGTGCTGGAGCAGCTGAAGTCGTCGGGCAACTCCGTGTTCGTGGTGGAGCACAACATGGACATTGTGCGCCGCGCCGACTGGCTCGTGGACGTGGGGCCGAGGGCAGGAGAAGGCGGCGGCGAAGTCCTGTACAGCGGGCCGGTGGCCGGCCTCGCTGCCGTCGAGGCTTCCGTTACGCGCCCGTTCCTCGTGCCGGACGGTTCTAGGGGCGGTGCTGACGACGGCGGTGCTGACGACGGCGGCATCACCGGCGGCGGTGACCGTACCGGCCGCCGTCGGGAACCCGGTGCTTGGCTGGAACTTAAGGACATCTCCCGCCACAACCTTCGCGGCCTCGACGCGGCCTTCCCGTTGCAGGTCCTGACGGCGGTCACCGGAGTGTCCGGCTCGGGCAAGTCGACGCTGGTCAGCCATGTCCTGGCCGAAGTGGTCGGATCCGAACTGCACGGTGATTCGGGCTCCGGCGGCAAGGATTCCGGGGAAACCACCGAAGACCAGCCCGTGGACGGCGACCCCGGCACTCCGCTCAGCGTAGGTACTGTGACCGGCCTGCACCACGTGGACCGGCTGGTGACGGTGGACCAGAAACCGATCGGCCGAACGCCCCGGTCCAACCTGGCCACCTACACCGGGCTCTTCGACGCGGTGCGTAAGGAGTTCGCCGCCACGGACGAAGCCCGGGCGCGCGGCTACGGGGCCGGACGGTTCTCCTTCAACGTGGCGGGCGGGCGCTGCGAGACCTGCCAGGGCGAGGGATTCGTCGCCGTCGAACTGCTCTTCCTGCCCGGCAGCTACGGCCCCTGCCCGGAATGCGATGGCTCGCGCTACAGCCCTGAAACCCTGGAAATCACCTACCGCGACAAGACGGTGGCCGACGTCTTGGGCATGACCGTGGACGCCGCCGCGGACTTCCTGCAGGACGTTCCAGCGGCTGCCCGCAGCCTGCAGACGCTCCGCGAAGTTGGACTGGGCTACCTGCGGCTCGGACAGCCCGCCACCGAACTGTCCGGCGGAGAGGCCCAGCGCATCAAACTCGCGACCGAACTGCAGCGGGCACGCCGCGGCCACACGCTGTACCTGCTGGATGAGCCCACCACCGGGCTGCATCCGGCGGACGTCCGGCTCCTCATGGCCCAGCTGCAGCGCCTTGTGGACGCGGGAAACACGGTGGTCGTGGTGGAGCACGAAATGGACGTGGTGGCGGAAGCGGACTGGGTGATCGATCTCGGGCCGGCCGGCGGGGACGCCGGCGGAGAGATCGTTGCTTCGGGAACGCCCGCCGCCGTCGCCGCTTCACCGGACAGCCGGACGGCGCCGTATCTGGCTTCCGCCGTGGATTCCGCGTCCGCAAGGTAACAGCCCCCCTGCGTCCACGTCACCGGTTGTGATGGGCCTGGGTCCTCCCACTGCCGGGGTTGGAGTGCCCTTAAACTGCTTGACTGTCAATAAAGATCTCGATTTGATAACGGCGCGCGGCACCTTTAGGGTGGGACACATGCCCGCGCGACGCGGGCCCATGAATGCCCGGTGCCGCCACCACCAGTTACTGCCCGGCCGGCGGATACCGAAATGACCTCTAGTTCGTCAGGGGCGGGCAGTAGCGCGACAACGTCCGGGGACGGACCGAGCGCGGGTGGCCTCAGGAGCATCCCAATAATGAAAAAGTCGACATTTAGTACTGCCGCGCGCCGTGGAGTCACCCTGGCCGCCGTTTCCGCCGCAACTCTGGCGCTGTCCGCCACGGCCGCCAACGCGGCCACGCCTACCGCCAGCGCCTCCACCTGGGACGCCCTCGCCCAATGTGAGAGTGGCGGCAACTGGTCCACCAACACCGGCAACGGCTTCTCCGGCGGCCTGCAGTTCACGCCGCAGACCTGGGCTGCCTTCGGCGGAACCGGCTCCCCGCAGGGCGCCTCCCGCGCGCAGCAGATCGCCGTGGCGGAAAAAGTCCAGGCTAGCCAGGGCTGGGGCGCATGGCCCGCCTGCTCCGCCAAACTGGGACTGAACGGCGGCGGTGGCGCTCCTGCACCGCAGATCCTGCCCCAGAGCGCGCCGGTCCAGGCCGCACCCGTCCAGGCTCCGGTTCAGACCGCTCCGGTCCAGACGGCTCCCGTGGCACAGGCCCCGGTGGCTCAGGTAGCCCAGGCACCGGTCGAGGCCCGCCACGCTGCCGCGGTCGCCGTGAGCGGCCAGACCTACACGGTCCAGGAAGGCGACACCCTGAGCAAGATCGCCCAGAAGCTCGGCATCCAGGGCGGCTGGCAGCACCTCGCTGACGCCAACGCCGACACCATCAGCGACCCGGACCTGGTGTTTGTGGGCCAGGTCCTCCAGCTGCCTGCCTAATCTGGCTGGTCAGGCCGCTTAGCGGCACTGCATTGCAGCTCGACGCCGGGCGGCCCCTTTCGGGGCCGCCCGGTTTCCTTTTGCGCAGCTCAAACCACGACGGGCGTCCCCGAGTGGGGACGCCCGGTTTCGTTTTGTACGGCTCTACCAACGACGACGCCGGGCGCCCCCCCCTAAATGGGGGACGCCCGGCGTCGTGATTAATTGCCTATGACTTGACGGCTGGAAGCGTCAGTATTCGGCCTATGCCGCGGCGGGGAGTTCCCGGACGATGCGCACCTTCCAGGCGGCGTCGTCGCTGGTGTCGAGGAGTGCGACAGTACCCGAGGCGAGGTGCAGCGCTACCCGCTTGGCGTGCAGCAGCTCAAGGTAGAGGTGCTCGTTGACGCGGGCAGGGCTGTCGACGACGAACTTCACGGCGTCGCGCACCTTGCGGTAGTTGTCGCTGCGTTCGCGGTGCAGGTGCAGCTCGAGTTCATGGCGCTGCTTGACGCGCGGCTCGTGCTTATTCAGCCAGTTGACGGCGGCGTGAACGCCGATCACCAGAGCCAGCGAGACGGCGTAGATCCACCAGCCGGTGGACATCAGGAAGAGTGGCAGGTTGGCGACGGCCACCACTGCGATGAAAACACGCAGGGCGACCAGGCGGCGCAGGGTCAGCGCAACGGAAGCAAGCGCAGTGCGGAAACGGTGCTGATCCTTGCGCGCATCTGCCGGATCAAGCGTAAACTCGTCCAGAACGAGGATCCCGTTCGCGTCGGCTCCGAGCATCTGGCCGTACTTCGGAACGAACAGCTGAGGCTCCTGTGACGCGTGTGAATTCGCTTCCGCGGGGGCGGAGGACAGGGGCGCGGGGGACGTAAGAGTCATGAGTTGGCTTCCAGACGCTGGTGAGGTTTCGGATATCTTAGTGGATTAATCAACCTTCCGTATGCATAGGTCCACAATGTGAACACCCGGCAGTCCATTTTGGCGGCTGACTGTGCTGCCTGGCACTTCAATTGGCACATGGCTCCAAGGACGGCAGACTGAAGGGATGCAAACCTTCCTTCCCTATCCCGATTTCCAGCAAAGCGCGGCCGCGCTGGACACGCCCCGGCTGGGCAAACAGCGCGTAGAAGCGCTGCAGACACTCCGCGCGCTGGTCATCCCGGAATACGGATGGCAGTCACACCCCGCCATCCGGATGTGGATGGGGCACGTTCCCGCACTAACCATGTATGGCCTGGCCATGGTTGACGAGTGGACCAAGCGCGGTTTCGCCGACAACACCCGGGACAACATCCGCGAATTCGCCCCCCAGGCTGCGCACCCTGACTACGCAGCCAAGATCCTGCTTCCGCCGTGGCTTGGCGACCCCGAGTTGCACCTGAGCCACCGGTCCAACCTGATCCGCAAGGACCCGCGGTTCTACGAAGAGGTCTTCCCCGGCACCGAGCACGGCTTGGAGTACGTCTGGCCGGAACCCCGGCACGAGTTCCTGCCGGAGGATCCGGAGGGTGACGTTCTCTGGATCCTTCGCGAGCATGTCGGCCACGGCGACCCCGAGCGGTTGGACAAGGTTGGGCTTCCTGCCGTGGGGCGGGCGGCTTCCGCCGCTGGCGCCGCTTCGGCCGCCGGCGACGATTCCGGTACTTCCGGCGACGGTTCGGATGCTGTCTCGGGCGCTGCCGGGGAATCCGGCGACGACTACCAGTTCGTCTACAAGGAGGAAACGTCGCGTCGGCCAGCCAAGGTGGCCAAGAAGGCTCCGACCAAGCCCCTGGTCAAGAAGCCGTCCCGCAAGCGGCAGCGCCAGGAGGCGGCCTTCTCAACGCTTCCCGGAAAATCGCCTGTGGCCGTGCCGTTCGACGGCGGCAGCAGGTTCGCCGTCGGAATGGTCGTAGGCCGTCCAATCACGCTCGACGACGGGCGCTTCGGCCGCAACTTCCAGCTCACCGACATTATCGACCGGTCAGAGTTCGACTACCCGGCGCTGCTGCAGGACCCGCGCGTCTTCTTCCCCGTTCCGGCGTTGTGAGTGCGGCTATGACTATCCTTCTCGCCGGCTGCGGCGACCTCGGCACCGAGGCGGGCCTGCGGTTCGCCGCAGCCGGGCACCGGGTGGTGGGCTGGCGCCGCTCACCGGACAAACTGCCGGCTGAGATTGAGGGCGTCGCGGCGAACCTAAGCACAGCTGAACTGCCGCCTGTCCCGGCGGATACCACCGCCGTCGTAATTGCTGTGGCAGCGAACGCGCCCACGGAAGAGGCATACCGAAACGCCTACGTGAACGGCGTGGCGCATGTCCTCGACGCTCTTGAGCGCGACGGCGTGGCGCCCGAACGGGTCCTCTTCGTCTCGTCCACAGCCGTGCATGGCGACGCCGGAGGCGGCTGGATCGATGAAAACACGGCGCCGGCACCTGGGGGATTCTCTGGCCGCATCGTGCGAGAGGCCGAGGAGCTCCTGCTAAAGCGGCTCGATGGAACCGCGACCTCACCTATCGTGCTCAGGCTCGGCGGCATCTACGGTCCGGGCCGCACCAGGCTCATAGACCAGGTCCGAACCGGCGCCGCCGTCATTCCGGACCAGCCGCGCTACACGAACCGCATCCACCGGGACGACGCGGCGGGTGCCATCGTGCATTTGCTCAGCACGCCTGACGCGCCGTCGCCGGTCTATCTCGGCGTGGACGACGACCCGGCCGAATTGGGCGACGTCCTGCGTTTTCTGGCGTCCGAGTTGGGGTTGGGCGTCCCGCCCACGGGAGACGTGGGCGATGCGCGCGGCGGCAACAAGCGGTGCAGCAACGCGCAGCTTCGGAAAACAGGGTTTGCGTTCACGTACCCGACTTTCCGTGAGGGCTACCGCGACATTCTGGCCGGGGTGGGCGTGCGCCACCCCTGATTCAATTGCACCGCCTGGGGAGATGTGGCCGATACGGGCGGGGGTCCAAAACTTTTCTCAAAAAACTTTTCACTAATCGGCCGCAGTGACCCGGATCACCCCTAAAAATGTCAGACCCCGTTGAGATAGTTTTCCTATGGAAGCCACTGGGGAAGATCGAGCGGATACCGCAGTCGGGACTGACGTCTCCGGCTTGAGGGCCGCTGCTCTGCTGCGCGGCCGCGGTCTTCGCAGCGTACCCTCCGCCGGCTCCCGTTCTGACACACCCATAAAGGACATGTCCGACGGCGGTGCTGCCGCCGGCTCTTCGGGGGACTCCGGTTCTGTCCCCCCGCCTCCCGGAACGCCAAGGTCGGCATCAGCAGCCGTGGCACCCCAAGAACCGGCGTCCCCACCGCTGGCAACGTCCGATCTGAACGCGGCGCTGGCGCTGCTGGATTCCGCCACCAGTTCCGCGCCGGAGGAGCTGGCGGCGGCCAACTTCCTTGAGGCGGCCGATTTCGCCGAACTGACCGAGAAGCTCGCCCGCCGCGTCGAACACCTCCAGGTGCGCGCCGCCGGCGCGGTGGACCGGACTCGGACCGAGGCGATCAACGCCGCCGGGTCTACCAGCCACGCGCCGGGCTGGACCACGGGCTGGGGCACCGAACCCGAACCCGCTGCAGCTACCGCTGGCCTGTCCATTGCGACAACTACCGGCGGCGACAGTGACGTCGGCAAGGAAGCCGCCACACCGGCGGTCCCCGCCCGTGCAGTGGCCTGGTCCCCGGCCGATGACGGGGCCCGGAACACCTCCGAGTTCCTCCGCACCCGGCTCCGGATCAGCACCCCCGAAGCCCGCCGCCGCCTCGCCCTCGCCAACGCAACCCTCCCCCGCACCGGACTCGCCGGCCGCCCCATGCCACCGGAACGCGAAGAAACCGCCGCCGCCCTCACCGCCGGCATCATCTCCTCCCGCGCCGGAACCACCATCACCACCGCCCTGGACAAAGTCCGCCACATCCCCGACCCCGGCCTGATCGCCGAAATGGAACACAACCTCACCCTGACAGCGATCGAAAACGACCACGACTTCCTCACCCGCATCGCCCACCGCTGGATCGACGCCCTCGACCAGGACGGCACCGAACCCTCCGAAGAAAACCTCCGGCACCGCCAAGGCGTCTTCCTCCGCCACAAGCACGGCGGCCTCCACCACCTCGAAATCCGCGCCACCAGCGACCAATACGAAGTCCTCACCACCGTCATGAACACCGCCACGAACCCCCGCACCACCACACCGGACACCACCAACTGCGGGAGTGAGAGCAGCGATGAAGGCACCAGCGGCGGTGACAGTGACAGTGACAGTGACAGTGACAGTGACAACGCTGCCAACAGTGACAGCGCCGCTGTCGACCTCGACGCCGTGTTCAACGCCGCCGCCCCGGAACCGGACCTGGACCGCCGCACCCTCGCCCAGCAACGCCTCGACGGCCTCGTCGGCGCGTCCAAGGCAGCCCTCGCCGCCGGCACCCTGCCCACCACCGGAGGACTCCGCCCGCAAGTCATGGTCACCATCAACCACCGGGACCTCCTCAACAGCATCGAAACCGCAGCCGCCCAAGGCCCCCGCTACAACAAAAACGGCCCAGGCCCCCGGCCAACAGACAGCCCCCGGCCAACACCCGCCTCTTGGCAGGCCACCATCAACCCGCCAACCGGCCCGGGCATCTGGCAAACCAACGCACCCCAGCCCAAGCCGGGCACCGGCACGGACCCCCGGCACACCAGCGAACCCGACACCCTGACGGGCAACCGGCCAGTCACCACGTTCCCCGGCATCAACTGGTCCGGCACTGGCATCTTCGCCAAACCCCTCTTTGGGGTACCTGCAGACAGGCCCACCGGCAGCGGAACCTTCACCTACACCGGCCCCGTCACCGCCTCCACCATCCGCAAAATCGCCTGCGACGCCGACATCATCCCCGTCCTCCTCGGCTCCGAAGGACGCATCCTCGACATCGGCCGCACCACGCGCATCTTTCCGCCCCACATCCGCAAAGCCCTCAACGCCCGAGACCGAGGCTGCGCCTTCCCCAACTGCACCATCCCCGCATCCTGGTGCGAAGCCCACCACATCACCTACTGGTCCCGCGGCGGACCCACCAGCACCGACAACGGCGTCCTCCTCTGCACTCACCACCATCATTTGATCCACAAAGAACAGTGGAAAATCCGCGTCCAAAACGGAATCCCGTGGTTCATCCCGCCACCCCACATCGACCCCCGCCAACAACCCCGACAGAACCGCCACCACAAAACGTGAGGTGGCGGCAGGCTCGGAGGGCAGGCAGGACCCCTCAGCGGGGGCGCCGGCGTGCCCACCAAGCCTGCGGTGATCCGTCGGTACTGGGTTGGTTCACTAACTTCGGACCCAAAACCAGAAGCGCCCAGCCCCAAAATCGGGACCAGGCGCTTCCGGTGAAACGAACCTACAGCGGTTACGCGTCCTGCCAGCCGCTGTCTTCCGTGAAGGTGGCTACAAGAGTTCCCACGCCGGCCTGCAGCGAATTCGAGGGGTCCTCGTACAGGGACGCCTCCGTCGCGCGACTGTGGGTGATGAACTGCTCGGCTTCGAGCTTCGCCTCAGGCACGGTGGCGCCGATGATTCCGGTGCGCGCGGGAAGCTCAGGGGTGTGGACTACCTCGGCATTGGTCTCCGACAGCGGGATAGTGGTCCCCGGTCGAATCTCGTCATGCGGAAACTCGAATTCGGCGTCGTCGGGGGCAGCGGGAATCGTGTACTCCAGGAAGTAGTTCATGACCCCAGCCTTGCAGATAATCGCCACGCCAGAAACCCCGCCCCGCCGCCGGTGGACACGATATTCACCGCCCCTTTCATGAGAACGCTAGCCAAAGAACGCCCGTCCCTACCGCCCCGCCGCGTATCCCTGCGCACCCCGAGGGTTAGCGGCGGCCTGCAGCACGCCGGTCGCGGGGTCACGAACGACGGCGGACAGCCGTCCCAGCGTCCAGTCGCCTGCCCTGGTGATCCGGTGTCCCCGCCGTTCGAGCCCGGCGATGACGTCAGCTCCCAACCGATCCTCCACTACGGCTCCGCCCGGCTCCCAGGTGCGCGGCCAGAAGGACCCCGGCATCGACGTCGTGTGGAAAGCTGGCGCGTCGATGGCCTGTTGCGGCGAGTATCCGCCGACGATGGTCCGCAGCAGGTACAGCAGCTGCCACTGGTCCTGCTGGTCTCCGCCGGGCGAGCCGAGCGCGGAAACAGCAACCCCGTCGCGCAGCACCAGCGTCGGCGTCAGCGTGGTCCGCGGCCGCTTGCCCGGCGTCAGGGTCGATGGCGTTCCGGGCTCAAGCCACGTCATCTGCAGCCGCGTGCCCAGGCAAAACCCGAGTTCAGGGATCGCCGGCGACGACTGCAGCCAACCGCCCGACGGCGTGGCCGACACCATATTGCCCCAGCGGTCCACCACGTCGATGTGGCACGTGTCGCCGCGGGTCTCCCCGTTGGCCGCCACGCCCGGTTCGGCCAGCGTCGGTTCGCCAACACCTGCAACGGCCGGGACGTACTCCGTCCGGAGCGTTGGGACGTACGGTTCACGCCCAGGGACGGAACCCGGACGGAACTCGTGCGACGCATTTTCCGCGATCAGCTCCCGCCGCGACGCCGCATACTCCTCCGACAGCAGGTAATCGAGCGGGACATCAGCGTCACCGTAGTAGGCCTCGCGGTCCGCCAGCGCGAGCTTCTGCGCCTCCAGGATGGTGTGCGCTCCCAGCTCGGTGGACGGGTCAAGGCGGTCGTCATCGAAGCCGGCCAGGACCGTGAGCGTCTGCAGCAGGGCCGGCCCCTGTCCCCACGCGCCGGTCTTGGCGATGGTGTGGCCGCGGAACTCGAGCGTTGCCGCGTCCTCGTACGACGCGCGGAAGCCGGCCATGTCGGCCATCGTCATGACGCCGCGGTGGTCGGCCCCGGACGAGTGTCGGTGCGGTTTGCGTACGCTTTCGGCCACGGCACGGGCCACGAAGCCCTCGCTCCACTCCCTGCGGGCGGCATCGATGCGGTCCTCCCGCGTGTGCGCCGGCGCTGCGGCGAATGCCTCGCCGAGTCCGGCGCCGGCCTGCACCAGTTTCTGGAGGGTGCGGGCAAGCGCCGGATTCCGGACCAGCTCGCCCTCCTCCGGGATGCGCCCCTCCGGCATCCACAGGTCCGCAGACGTGGGCCAGTGCTCCCGGAACAGCCCCGCGACTGTCGTAATCGTGCTGCAGACGCGTGCCAGCACCGGGTGGCCGTCGCGTGCATATCGGATGGCGAAATCCAGGACTTCCGCCAGTTCCCACGTTCCGTGGTCCCTCAGCAGCAAGAGCCAGGCGTCGACGGCGCCGGGGACCGCAGCGGCCAGCGCACCGGAGCCGGGCACCAGTTCCAGGCCTTCCGAATGGAAGTGTTGGACCGTCGCGCCCGCCGGAGCCGGGCCCTGCCCCATCAGGACCACGGGCTTTTCGGGCTCCTCCGCGGTGCTGAAGACGCCGGTCATGTCGCCGCCGGGCCCGTTGAGGTGCGGTTCCACTACATGCAGCACGAACGCCGCAGCGGTGGCAGCGTCGAACGCGTTGCCGCCCCGCTCCAGCACTGCCTGCGCAGTGCCGGTGGCGAGCCAGTGAGTCGTGGCGGACATGCCGAACGTGCCCTGCAGCGTAGGACGGGTGGTAAAAGTCTCCGGCCTCGTAAAACTCATAGGGGCTACTGTAGTCACCGGTTTCCGGCGCTTCCGGGATACGGCGCCCGCGACACGCTCCGCCGGAGCGGTGTCCTGCTTGCCTCGCTTAGCCCTATTTACCCAGGCCGGCCCGCCGCAGAGCCTCGGCCATGGCGGTGTCCGCTGGAGCTGGACGCTGGCCGGACTGCTTCGGTTGCCGCCTTGCGTTGTCACGATCGGCCGCGGATTGGTCGGAATCATGCCCCTGACGCGGGCCGGGCTTTCCACCGGATTGGCTGGGAGCGGCCGACCGGTTTCGGCCGCCGTCCCGGTTGCTGCCACCCCGGTTGCCGCCCGCCGAACGTTCGACGGCGCGGCCGCCTTCCCGGTTTCGGTCACCGCCCCCACGTTCCCCAGCCGGGCGTCCCCCAGAGCGTCCTTCAGAGGACCGGCCGCCGGAAGCGGCCGGTTCGTCGTCGAGCCTCAGCGTCAGGGAAATGCGCTTTCGCTCCGGATCGGCCTCAAGCACTTTCACCCGCACCACCTGGCCGGACTTGACCACCTCGCGCGGATCGGCGACGAACCGGTTAGCGAGAGCGGAGACGTGAACCAGCCCGTCCTGATGAACCCCCACGTCCACGAACGCGCCGAACGCGGCCACATTCGTGACCGTACCTTCCAGGACCATCCCCGGCTTCAGGTCGGAGATCTTCTCGATGCCCTCGGAGAATGCTGCCGCCTTGAACGCCGGGCGCGGGTCGCGACCCGGCTTCTCGAGTTCGGCAATGATGTCGCGCACCGTGGGGAGCCCGAACGAGCCGTCCACAAAGTCAGCAGGATTCAGCCGCCCGGCATCAGCAAGCGGAGCAAGGCCGGCGGCGCCTCCGGAAGCACCGGACCCGCGGCCGGCACCGGCCGCAGTCAGGATCTTTCGCGCAACCGAATACGCCTCGGGGTGCACACTGGACGCGTCCAGAGGCTCCGCTCCCCCAGTAATCCGCAGGAATCCGGCACACTGTTCGAACGCCTTTGCGCCCAACCGCGGCACCTTCTTCAGCTCGCTGCGCTTGGCGAACGGCCCATTCTCGTTGCGGTACGCCACGATGTTTTCACTCAACAGCGGCCCGACGCCGGCCACACGGCTCAGCAGCGCCGGCGACGCCGTGTTCACGTCCACACCCACGGCGTTCACGCAGTCCTCCACCACGGCATCCAGGCTGCGGTCCAGCTTCGCGGCCGTGACATCGTGCTGGTACTGCCCCACGCCGATCGACTTCGGATCGATCTTCACCAGCTCGGCCAGCGGATCCTGCAGCCGCCGGGCAATGGACACCGCGCCGCGCAGCGACACATCCATGCCCGGAAGTTCTGCCGCGGCCAGGGCGGAGGCCGAATACACGGACGCACCCGCCTCGGACACCACCAGCTTCTGCGGCGCGGCACCAGCCCCGGAGCCGGCAGCCGCGGAGAGCTGCTTGATCAGTTCGGCCGCAAGCTTGTCCGTCTCGCGGGACGCCGTTCCGTTGCCAATGGCCACGAGTTCGACGGCGTGCTGCCGCGCCAGCCGGGTCAGCGTCGCCAGTGCCTCGTCCCACTTGCGCGCCGGCGCGTGCGGATAGACCGTATCTGTGGCCACCACCTTGCCAGTCCCGTCGACCACCGCCACCTTCACCCCGGTCCGCAGCCCGGGATCCAGGCCCAAGGTGGCACGGTTTCCGGCAGGCGCGGCCAGCAGCACGTCGCGCAGGTTGGCGGCGAAAACGCGCACAGCCTCGTCCTCCGCGGCGGCGAACATCCGTCCCCGCAGGTCGGCCGTCAGCCGGGCAAGAACCCGGGAACGCCACGCCACCTGGGCGGTTTGGAGCAGCCATGAGTCGGCGGGCCGTCCGCGGTCGGCGACCCCGAGGAACCGGGCCACGGCGGATTCGTAACGGGTACGCGCGGCGGCGAGGGCGTCGTCGTCGGACGGTTCCGCCTCGGCGAGGTCCAGCTCGAGCACCCCGTCCTTTTCACCGCGCAGCAGCGCCAGCACGCGGTGCGACGGCATTCCCGACGGTGCCTGTGAGAAGTCGAAGTAATCCGCGAACTTCTGCCCCTCGGATTCCTTGCCCTTCTTCACCCGGGACACCATCCGGCCCTGCGTCCACAGCCGCTCGCGCAGGTTCTCGGCAAGGTCGGCGTCTTGGGCGACGCGCTCCACGAGGATGGCGCGGGCACCGGCGAGCGCCGCAGCCGCGTCGTCGACGGCGTGCTCCGCGTTCAGGTACTTGGCTGCCTCGCGCTCGGGGTCGAGTTCGGGGCGCTTGAGCAGCGCGTCCGCGAGCGGTTCCAGCCCGGCCTCGCGGGCGATCTGGGCCTTGGTGCGCCGCTTGGACTTGAAGGGCAGGTAGATGTCCTCGAGCCGGGACTTCGTATCGGCGGCCACGACGGCGGCCTGCAGTTCCGGGGTCAGCTTCCCCTGCGCGGCGATCGCCTCCAGGACAGTACGACGGCGGTCCTCCAGTTCGCGGAGGTAGCGCAGCCGCTCGTCGAGCTCGCGGAGCTGGCCGTCGTCGAGCGTCCCGGTGGCTTCCTTGCGGTAACGGGCGATGAACGGAACTGTTGACCCGCCGTCGAGCAGGTCCACGGCCGCCTTCACCTGCCAGGCCTTCACGCCGAGCTCGGCGGCGATCTGTTCCGCAATGCGGGCGGCAACATCATTAGCGGCAGGGCCGCCGACCGGCCCGGGTGCGGGGGCGTCCTTCGGCTTTGTCCCGGCGGCGGAGGCGGGGGTGGACGAGGGCGTGGCGGGGTGCTGCGGCTGTTGGGTCACCAGAACATTTTGCCCTACGTGCCCGGATCCGGGGCGACCACGGGTCGGTGGACGGAGCAAACCGCACTACCCACGACCGCCCTTAAGTGGTGTAGTGACTCTATGCATTGGGGGTCATCGACTTAGGCGGCGCATCATGCAGGAATTGCTCATCATTCTTCAGGACGGCTTCAACGAGGATGAGGTTGCCATCACGGTCAACGGCAAGGAGGCCCGGTACGACCGTGACGTCACCACCAGGGAACTGTTGGGCATGGCCGAGGAAGTTTCCGTCGAATTGCCGGCAAAGGGCGCAACGGTGGGGGTCGAAGTCACCAGCCGCAACCTCAGCGCGGAAATGAAACTCCACGGCAGGCCACGGAGCCTCCTGGTCTCCATTGAAGACGGCGAACTCGTGCTCAGCGAAGGGACGGGCCGCGAGGCGTTCCTCTAGCCTGCCTCCGCCAGCGACAGTGCTTCGTCCAGCACTTTTCCGAAGTTAGCGGCGTCATGCGCGAACCGTCCTAGGAACAGCCCGGACACACCGTTCAGTGTTGGCAGCAGGCCAGGTTTCGCGGAGCCTCCATAGATCACGGGCAGGTGCTGCAATCCGTGGGCACGAAGCAGCTCCCGCAGAACACGGACGACGGCGGACACGTACTCCGCGCTGGCAGGCTCGGCGGCGCCGATGGCCCAGACGGGTTCGTAGGCGATAACCAGCCGGGCGGCGAGGTCCCAGTCGCCGCCGACGGCGGCTTCGATTTGTCCGAAGACGAACCGGGCGGCGCCTTCCGCAGCGGCAGTACCGCCGGCGTCGGCTGCCCCGGTATCCGAGGTGGCCTCGGAGCCGCGGAACTCCTCCCCCACGCACAGCAGCGGGGTGACGCCGGCGTCGTCGGCCGCCCTGACCTTGAGCGCGATCATGGCGTCGTCCTCCCCAAAGTGCCGCCGCCGCTCGGCGTGCCCGATCTCCACGAGTCCCACGCCCAGTTCAGCGAGCAGCGACGGCGAGAGCTCACCGGTCCACGGACCGTCGGCCCAGCCGCAGTTCTGGGCACCGAGGACCAGCGGAGACCCGGCAATGATTTCCCCTGCCGCCGGAAGCATCGGAAAGGAGGGAATCACGAACGGGACCGCCCGCCCGGCCGCGAGGGCCGGGCGGGCGTCCACCTGTTGGCGCAGTTCATCCAGCCAGCGCAGGCTGTCCCGGTAGCCCAGGTACATCTTGGTGCTGACGCCGACGAAAATCGTGCCGGGGTCACTGATGGCCGCGCTGAGCTGGGTCACGGTTATTCCTGCCTTTGCTGGGGCTACTTGGGGTGCTGCGCCGATGTTTGCTGCTGACTACTTTTCCAGCAGTGCCTGATCTTTGGCAGTGCCAGCCGTTCCAGTGGCGCTGGTTTCGAGCAGGTCGTCGGCCTTGTTCTTGAACTTCCGCGTACCGATCATCATGACCGCGGCGAGGAACGGCAGCACACCGAGTGCGTAGACGCCCATGGTGCCGGTGTCCGAGGCAGTGACCTGGTTGACGGTGGTCCGCAGGATCGGGGCCACGAAGCCGCCCAGGTTTCCCAGCGAGTTGATGAGACCGATGCCGGCCGCGGCGGCAGTTCCGGTGAGGAACGCCGTCGGATACGACCAGGCGATCGGACCGATGGACAGGAAGCTGCACACCGCGAGGGTGATGAACACGATGCCCAGCGCGGGAAGGTGGTTGGCGCCGGCCCAGGCGGAACCGAAGATGCACAGGCCGGTGGAGATGAACAGACCCGTTCCCCAGACGCGGCGGCGGATCACGGTGTTGGCTGCCTTGCCGATGAAGTAGCAGGCGAAGATGCCGAAGAACCACGGGATGGCGGCCATGAGTCCGACGGCGAGGCCTACCTTCTGCCCTGTCAGCTGCGCCACCTGCTGCGGCAGGTAGAAAGTGACGCCGTAGACGGCGATCTGGAGGCAGAAGTAGATGACCGTGAAGTACCAGACCTTGCCGTTCTTCATCGCGGCGAGCACACCGCGGGGACCGGTCTCTTCCTTGACGGTGTCTTCCAGGGCCATGACGTCCAGGAGCGCCTTCTTCTCGTCCTTGTTGAGGAACTTGGCGTCCTGCGGGCTGTTGATCAGGAAGAAGAAGGCGGCGATGCCGGCCAGCACGGCGAGCATGCCCTCGACGAAGAACATGACCTGCCAGCCCTGGACGCCGGGAACCTGGTCGCCGATGTTGATCAGCCAGCCGGACAGCGGGGCGCCCATCATCTGGGAGAACGGCTGTGCCAGATAGAAGATGGCGAACATCTTGACGCGGACCTTGTTCGGGAACCAGGCGGCGAGGAACATGATGACGCCCGGGAAGAGCCCGGCCTCGGTCACGCCCAGCAGGAACCGCAGGATCACGAAGGAGGTCTCGTCCTGCACGAAGGCGAAGCAGGCGGAGACGATGCCCCAGGTGACGGCGATGCGTGCCAGCCACACCTTGGCACCGAACCTGGTCAGGAGCAGGTTGCTGGGGATTTCGAACAGGGCGTAGCCGATGAAGAAAATGCCGGCTCCGAGCGCGTAGGCGCCGGCGCTGATGCCCTTGTCCGCTTCGAGGGCGGCCTCGGCGAAGCCCACGTTGGTGCGGTCCAGGAACGCCACGACGTACAGGATGACGAGCATCGGCATGAGCCGGAAGGATGCCTTGGAGATAGCCGATTTGAGAACCGGCGAGTCCAGCAGCTCCTTCGTGGTGGATGGTTTGGTGACAGTCATTCAAACTCCTCTTTGAGTAAAAGTGAGCAAATCAGGTTGTTGGTTTGAAATTCTCAGAGCGAAAAGGCGATGAGCAGCACGCCTGCAAGGCCGGCGAGGACCCCGATGGCGAGGTAGATCTTGCGTTCCCTGGTCCAGGAGCGAAGCATGGCTGTCCTTCCTAGTGCATGTAGAGGCCGCCATCCACATTCAGCGTCTGGCCGGAGATGTATCCGGCGTCCTCGCTGATGAGGAAGGCGATGGCTGCGGCGATGTCCCGCGTGGAACCGACCCGGTTGACCACGAGGTCCCTGACCAGTTCGTCCTTGCGTTCCTGGCTGAGGGTGCCGCCCATGATGTCGGTGTCGATGGGGCCGGGTGAGATGGCGTTGACCGTAATGTCGTACTCCCCCAGTTCGCGGGCAGTGGAGCGGGTCAGTCCGATCACACCGGCCTTCGCCACGGAGTACGGGGTCTTGGAGAAGGTCCCGCCGCCGCGCTGGGCGGAGACGGAGGAGATGTTCACGATGCGGCCGATCCGGTTCTTCGCCATGGATTCGGCGACGCGGCGCGTGGCGTAGTGGACGCCGTTGAGGTTGATGTTGAGCACGCGGTCCCACTCGGCGGCGTCGAGTTCCAGGTACGGGACGGGCGAGCTGACGCCGGCAACGTTGGCGAGGGCCACGATCTGGGGCAGTTCGGCCTCGATGGAGTCGATGGCTGCCCGGACCGATGCCTCGTCCGCGACGTTCGCGCCCACGCCGTGGGCCTTCACGCCGTACTGGCTCGTGATTTCCTTGGCCGTGGCCTGGCAGAGGGCGTCGTCGAGGTCGATGATGCCGATGTTCCAGCCCTGCTCTGCAAGGTAGACGGCGGTGGCCCGGCCGATGCCGCGTTCCGAGACGGCGCCGGTGACGATGGCCGTGCGCTCGGACGGAAAAGTGCTCATGGATATGCTCCTGTGTCGTTTGGGGGACCGGGTCGTTTGCGCGGCGGTGTCCCGCCCAGCCCCGGCGAAATGGGCAGCACAACAGGAGGGCAGCTGCCCGGGGCAGCGCCCACCTGCCGTGGTGCTTAGTTGAATGGCGCTGGTTCAGCGGCGCCCTTAGTTGATCGGCCTCTTTAGTTGATCGGTGCCGGGCCGAGTTCCTCGATCAGCTTCTGCATGGCGACGTACGCCTTGTTGCGGTAGGCGATCAGCTCGGGCGTGCGCTCTGCCGGAACGTTCAGGAAGCCTGCGCCGGTCTTGGTGCCCAGTTTGCCCGCCTCCACGAGGTCCGTGAGGATCTTGGGCGTGGCGAAGCGCTCGGGGAAGTCGGTCTGCAGCGACTTGTAGCAGAAGTTGTAGACGTCCAGGCCGGCCATGTCGGCGATGGCGAACGGGCCGAAGAACGGGAGCCGGAAGCCGAAGGTGGTGCGGACCAAGGTGTCCACGTCCTCGGCCGTCGCGATGCCCTGTTCCACCAGCTGCGCGGCTTCGTGGAAGAGCGCGTACTGCAGGCGGTTCAGCACGAAGCCGGTGACGTCCTTGACCACGGCCGTCTCCTTGTTGGCGGAGTGGACCAGGTCGCGGACAGTAGCAACCGTCTCGGTGGACGTGCCCTCGTGCGGGATAATCTCTACGCCGGGGATGAACGGCGAGGGGTTGGAGAAGTGCACGCCGAGGAAGCGCTCCGGGTTGGCGACCGGCTGCGACAGCTCCGCAATGGAGATCGTGGAGGTGTTGGAGCCGATGATGGCGTCCGGCCGGGCGGCGGCGCTGATACGGGCCAGGGTCTCGTGCTTGATGGCGATGATCTCGGGCACGGCCTCCTCGATGAAGTCGGCGTCGGCCACGGCTTCCTCGATGTCCTTCGCGGCCCAGAGGTTCTGCTTCAGGATCTCGGTGGAACCTTCGGGGAACAGGCCGTCTGCCACGAACTGGTCGGACTCGGTGAGCAGGCGCTCGTAGTTCTTCTGTGCCACTTCGGCGGACACGTCGGCGAGGGCAACGCGGGCACCGCCCAGGGCCAGGACCTGGGCGATGCCGCCGCCCATGTAGCCGGATCCGACGACGGCGAACTTGCGTGAGCTGGTGGGTGTTTCGGTCATGTTCAGTCGGCCTTCGTGTAATCGGGTTCGTATGAGCAGATGGCGTCCACCTTGGCGGCGGAGGAGGAGTTTTCGTCGAAGCGGTGCTCCAGCCATTCGCCCACGAGCTTCTTGGCAAGTTCCAGCCCGATGACGCGCTGGCCCATGGTGAGGACTTGGGCGTTGTTGCTGAGGACAGAGCGTTCCACGGAGTAGCTGTCGTGCGCGGTGACGGCGCGGATGCCCGGGACCTTGTTGGCCGCAATGGCCACGCCGAGACCGGTGCCGCAGATCAGAAGTGCGCGGTCTGCTTCGCCTTCGGCCACCTTGCGGGCGGCTGCGACGGCAAGGTGCGGGTACGCGGTGGAATCGTTGGCCGCGACGCCAATGTCCTCGACGGAGGCAACGCGGGGGTCCGCCTCCAGCAGGGCCTTCAGTGCTTCCTTGTATTCGACGCCGGCCTCATCGTTGCCGATGACAATGCGCCAGCCTTCTGTGTTGCTCATTCCGTTGCTCCTTTTCCGGCCGTCGAGGCCATGTGGGACGCGGCCGGTGTGGAATCGGCCGCATCAGATGCGAGGTAGGTGGCCACGCGCTCGGCAATCAGTCCGAACGAGACTGCGCCGGGGTCCGGGTGTCCGAGGCTCTTTTCGGCCAGCGGGCGGGCGCGGCCCTTGAGGGGTCGCAGGTCCGCGGTCTGCCGGGCTGCTTCGGTGGCCGCGGCAGCGGCGGCGGTGAGGGCGCCGCTGAGGGAGGCCCCGCCGTCGAACGCTTCCTTGAACGCGTCCCGGAACGGCAGGAGGGCGTCCACCATGGTCTTGTCCCCCGGCTCTGCCTTGCCGAGGTCGGTGATGGCGTTGCTGAAGGCGGTCAAGGCTGCAGGCGCGTCCCCGGCGTCGTACGACTCCCGGTTGCCTAGCGCGAGACCGGCGGCCATTACAGCCGTGCCCCACAGCGCGCCCGACGTTCCGCCGGCGCGTTCGCTCCAGGCCTCGCCTGCGGCCGTGAGTACGCGTTCAACCGAAGCACCGGCTTCTGCGTTCTGCTCACCGGCCGCGGCAGCCGCGTCAACGCCGCGGCGCATGCCGATGCCGTGGTCGCCGTCGCCGGCAATCGCGTCCAGGTCGCCAAGTTCCGCTTCGTGTTCGACGACGACGTCCCGCACCTGGGCGAGGACGGCGGCTGCCAGCCGGCCCAGGTCGGCGGACGCCTCGGTAGCCTTTTCGGTGTCCGCTTCCGTTGCCTCGTCGGTGACAGTGACTTCGCGGCGGGCGCGCGGCGCGGTGTTGCCCTTGCGGAAAGCCGGGGTGTCGGCCGGTGCCGCCCAGAACTGCTCGAGTTCGTCGTCGAGCCACAGCAGGGTGAGCGAGAGCCCGGACATGTCCAGGCTGGTGACGAGCTCGCCGCACTCCGGCTCCACGACGGTCAGGTTGGCGGCGTTGAGGAGTTTTTCGATCTTGCCGAAGAGGAGGAACAGCTCGTCGTACTTGACCGTGCCCAGGCCATTGACGATGGCCACCACGCGGCTGCCGGCGTCGTCCGGCTTGTCCTCGAGGAGCCGGGACACCAGCAGTTCAGCGAGTTCGGAGGCTGTGGGCATGGGGTGCTCGGAGATGCCCGGTTCGCCGTGGATGCCCAGGCCCAGCGACATCTGCCCGGCCGGAACATGGAACAGCGGCTCGGACGCGCCGGGCAGGGTGCAGCCGTCGAAGGCTACGCCGAGTGAGCGCGTGCGGTGGTTCGTCTTGATCGCCAGGCGCTCCACCTCGTCCAGGTTTAGGCCTGCTTCGGCCGCGGCGCCGGCTATTTTGAAGACCGTGAGGTCGCCGGCGATGCCGCGGCGCTTCTCGATCTGGTCAAGCGGGGCGCTGGCAATGTCGTCCGTGACCAGCACAGTGCGCGTCTCGATGCCCTCGGCGTTGAGCCGGAGCTGCGCCTGGCCGAAGTGCAGCACGTCGCCGGCGTAGTTGCCGTAGCTCAGCAGCACCCCGCCGCCGGCGTTTGCCGCCTTGGCCACGCGGTAGACCTGCCCGGCGGCGGGCGAGGCGAACATGTTGCCGCACGCGGAGCCGGCGGCAAGGCCGGGGCCCACCAGGCCGGCGAAGGCGGGGTAGTGGCCGGAGCCGCCGCCCACCACAAGTGCCACCTGGCCGGCCGGGATCTCGGTGGAGCGGACTACGCCGCCGTCCACGCGGGCAACATAGCCGCGGTTGGCGGCGACGAAGCCGTCCAGCGCCTCATCTGCGAAATCAGCGGGATTGTCGAAGATCTGGGTCATGGTTCCTCATTGAATCCGGGTTGGTTGGTCAGTTCTGCTGGGTTTCTTGGGGCAGGCGCCTCTAGTGAGCGACGGCGGCGGGCTGCTGCCGCCCCTGCGCCACCTGGCTCTGGCCGAGGGCGTAGCCGTCCTTCTTCGGCAGGACGTGGCGGCGCAGGTAGTCCTGGTTGCTGGCCGTCACGGAGAGTCCGTCGCCGCCGTAGTGCTCGGTGCACAGGATGCCCTGGAAGCCAACGGACAGGGCGACCTTGAACGCGTCGCGGTAGTTGATGAGGCCGCTTTCCATGGGGGCAGGCATGGCGACGTACATGTCGCGGGCCACGTCCTCGTCACGGATGTAGTTCTTCATGTGCCAGTAGTTGGAGTACGGCAGCGTCTTGGCAACCATTTCGCGCCAGTCCTCGATGGGCCGGTGCAGGCGGATCAGGTTGCCCAGGTCCGGGTTGAGGCCGACGTTGGAGAGTCCGATGTCCTGGACGAACTGCACGGAGGAGTCCGCGGTGCCGATGTAGGTGTCCTCGTACATCTCCAGCGAGAGCAGGACGCCCACCTCTGCGGCGTGCCGGCCCAGTTCCTGGAAACGGGCGACGGCGTTGTTCCAGGCTTCCTTGTCCCCTGCCGGGTCCTTGTAACCTTCGACGGTCCAGAACCAGAGGTGCTTCTGCTGCTCCGGAGTGATTGCCTGATGCAGGCCGAAGGAGACCACTTCGCAGCCGAGCTCAGCGGCGGCGTCGATGGTGCGGTGACTGTACGCCAGGTTGTCCTCCCACTTGCCCTCCTCGATGATGCTTCGGCGGATGGCGGAGATGACCGGAATCCCAATGCCCACGTTGTCGGCCGTCTGCTTGAATTCGGCGAGGCGCTCCTTGCTCAGGTCACCGGGACGGACCCAGCTGTCAGTGAGGTCGGCGTTGGCAAAGCCGGCTTCCTTGACCTCGGTGAACACCTCAGCCCAGGCGGAGGCGTCGGCGTCGTTGATATGCGTGCCCTGGGCATCGACGCCCGGGAACTGCAGCAGGGCCGCGGTAATGGGCCAATTCTCGGCGGTGTAAGCCATGGTGTTCACTCCCTTGTGGAATCCTGTTTCCTATAGGATCTACTATCGCCTCAGAGTTGTCAAGGTCACAATTGTGGGTGGGAATGTGCAACGCTCAGCCATCGAAGATCCTATAGGGACGCGCCCTGCGTGTGAAGGGGGTCACGCTAGGGGCGCCCGGTCGGTGCATCTTCCACGCTACGCCTCCCCCAACCAAGTAGCAGCAGAGGGCGTTCCGAATGCCGGGAACACCCTCTGCTGCGGCCTACTCTGGGGCCCGCTGGCCTTTCGCTTCGCGTGTCCGGGCTACTCCTCCGGGGCGTCCGCCATGGCGCGTTCGCGGACCTTTTGAATGTGGGCGGCCATGGCGGCTTCAGCCTGCTCAGGATCGCCGCTGGACAATGCATCCAGGACCGACTGGTGCTCGGCGATCGCATTCTCGGCGTCGGTGATACCCACTCCCCCGAAAAGCCGGAAGCGCTGGACCTGTCCGCCGAGCGCGGCGTACGCGCCGACGAGGAACTGGTTGTCCGTCTGCTGGGCGATCAGCTGATGGAAGCGCTCATCGGCCTCGAGGTAGTCCTTGTACTCTGCAAAGGACGGGCCGCGCGGCGCGGACTTCAGCTCGGTGAGTGTTTGCTCAAGCTCGGCGAGACGGTGCGGGTTCAGGCGCGCGCAGGCCAGGCGGGCATTGACCGGCTCGATCGCGAGGCGGGCTTCCATAAGATCCGCGAAGTCCTCGCGGGTGAACACCGGGGCCACTCGGTAACCCTTAAGCGCCACCCGGCGGACCATGCCGGTGTGTTCCAGGCGAGCCAGCGCCTCGCGGACGGGGGTCGGGGAAACGTCCAGGTCGCGGGCAGTTCCATCGATACTGACGGCGGCGCCGGGTTCCAGCCTGCCGTCCATGAGGGAGGCCAGCAGCTCCTCGTACACATGGTCGGCCAGGACCTGGCGACTGACGGTCCTGCTTCCCTTGCGCCCGGTCTGATCCTCGGGCAGGTTCCCGGCGCGGGTTCCGTTGGACGCTTTTTGCATGTTCAGATCCTATAGGGACGCCTCCAGGAAGAACGCAAGCTAGTCCCGCGGATGACCCTTCGGGCTTGGTTAAACCACTGGAACCGCCCGACGACCGGGCGGTTCCAGTGCTTACTAACGAGGGCTCTGACGGAGCAGTGCCGGGGCTAGGCCGGCTGGTACACCGGGTAGTCGGTGTAGCCCTTGCGGCCTTCGCCGTAGAACGTGGACGGGTCCGGCTCGTTCAGCGGCAGGCCCTCGCGCCAGCGGCGGGCGAGGTCCGGGTTGGCGATGGCGGGCCGGCCCACCACGACGGCGTCCGCGTGGCCGTCGGCGACCAGAGACAGTGCCTCCTCGCGGGTGGTGATGACGCCGAAGCCGGTGTTGACCAGGAACGTCCCGTTAAAGCGGGACCTCAGGTCCTGGACCAGGTCGCCGGTCGGGTCGGCGTGCAGGATGCTCAGGTAGGCCAGGTCCAGCGGGGCGATGGAGTTGACCAGCACATCGTAGGTTGCGCGGACGTCGGCGGCATCGGTCTCTTCGATGCCCTGGACCTTGTGTTCGGGCGAGATGCGGATGCCGACGCGGTTGGCACCCAGCGCCTCCACGACGGCGTTCACCGTCTCAATGACGAAGCGGGCGCGGTTTTCGGGCGAGCCGCCGTAGCTGTCGGTGCGGATGTTGGTGTTCGGCGCCAGGAACTCGTGGAGAAGGTAACCGTTGGCGGAGTGCAGCTCAACGCCGTCGAACCCTGCCTCGATCGCGTTGCGCGACGCGGTGACGATTTCCTCGCGGACGATGGGCAGCTCGTCGGTGGAGAGCTCGTGCGGCACCGGGTGCGGCTGCTTGCCCTTGTAGGTTCGCGTCTCACCTTCGACGGCGATCGCGCTGGGGGCCACGACGGGGTGGCCGCCATTGATGTCCTCGTGCGAGACGCGTCCGCCGTGCATGATCTGGGCGAAAATCCGGCCACCCTCGGCGTGGACTGCGTCGGTGACCTTCTTCCAGCCGGCGATCTGTTCGGGGGTCACCAGCCCGGGCTGTCCCGGGTAGGAGCGGCCAGCCGGGCTGGGGAAGATCCCCTCGCTGACGATCAGGCCGAGCGACGCACGCTGGCGGTAGTGCTCCACCACGAGCGGGCCGGGGACGCCCTCCTGGCCTGTACGGACACGGGTCAGCGGTGCCATGACGAGGCGGTTGGGAAGTTCGAGCTCGCCGAGAGTCAGCGGGGAAAACAGCATGCGGAGTTCCTTTCAGAATGCATTAGGTTCACCAGCTGTAACTGCCTAGCGCGTGCAACTATTCCGGGTGTGGCGGAGTTCACCATCCCGGATGGCGGGCGGCGCGTTCGTCGGCGCTACTGCACCTGGCTTGTGCCCATTGCGCACCACGACACTGGTGTGCGACTATTCCCGTGATCGTGATCTATCGACAGGAGGTGAGACCCATGAACGCAGTATCCGCAATGGGCGCTCCCCTGCAGTCCACGATCGCGCGACTGAGCTAGTCGCCACCGGGAGCGCCTTCACAGGCAATTCGCGAAAGGCGACTCCCATGAACACAACACCTTCTTCAACTCCGCGCTCTGCCTCGATGACGGGCTCGGACAGTCCGAAGTCCGACCAGGATCAGCGGCAAGTCGCCGCAACAATCCGGCTGCGGGCCGCGGGCGCGCGAGCTTTGGTCCTTGGTGGCGGCGGATCGACGGGCAACGCGTGGTTGATTGGTGTCATCGCCGGCCTGTTCGAGGCCGGGCTGGACGTGACCGACGCTGATTTGGTCATCGGGACGTCGGCCGGATCGACGGCCGCAGCCCAGATAACTGGCGCTCCCCCCATCGAGCTGTTGGCCGCGATCCTTGCTGCGGCACCCCAGCAACAGACCGCTCCGATGGGATCCGACGGTGGACGCGTTTCGATCAGGCCGGTGACCGACCACATGGAGAGAACGAGCGCGATCATCGCCGCCGCCGAGGATGCGGCCGACATGCGCCGCAGAATGGGCGCGGCGGCACTCGCTATGGACGCGGCGCCGGACCGCGCCGGACAAACACGGTGGCGGGCTATCGTCGCCGCCCGGCTTCCCAGCCAGCTTTGGCCGCAACGGCGGATGCTCATCACTGCCGTCAATGCCCAAACCGGTGAACCCGCCGTGTTCGACCGCCACAGCGGGGTCGACTTGGTGGACGCCATCGCCGCAAGCTGTGCCAGTGGCTTCGCCTACAGGATCGGCGACAGCAGATACATCGACGGCGGCTACCGAACCAACGCGGATAATGCCGACCTAGCAGCCGGGTACGGGCGGGTGTTGGTACTCTCGCCGTTCGGAGGCAGATCGCGGACGCCGGTGGACTGGGGCATGCATCTCGGGACACAGGTCGACGAGCTACGCGCACGCGGCAGTAAAGTCGAGACGATTTTCCCGGACAGCAAATCTGAGCACATGTTTGGCGCCAATGCGATGGCTTTGTCGCTGCGTCCACCGGCTGCTCGGGCTGGTTACGACCAGGGCCGAGCCCTTGCCGAACAGCTCCTGGAATTCTGGCGCTGACGATCTCGCTCGCGTCGTACGGGTCGCCAGAATGTCCGCTTTGAGGAGGATCGCGAAATCGATTCAAGTCTCCGGCCTTTCAGCCAGCCGAACCCGGGCAGCCTTCTCCCCGTGGATTGGTCAGACAGTCGTCCGCGTAATTGCGCGTTACCGAGCGCCAAACGCTCACCGTCTGGGCTGGTGAGCTGAACTGGCCCTGATTGGGGATGGGAAGATCCGGCCCTCCGTTCACGGAATAGGTTCCCTGGAAGTAGGTGGTGAGGACGACGCTGAAGTCGCCGGTCGCCGCGTAGGCGTGGCTGGTCCGGGTCTTCTCACCCCAGCGGTCCTGCGGGAGCGGGCCGCCGGTGGTGGTTGTGGGGCCGAGCGATGACCCGTCGCCGTAGTCCCAGCGGTACTGGACAGGCTTGGCGGTGATGTGAATTTTCTGGGCAAGGATGGTGATGTCGAATGGCTGTTCTGCGGCTTTAGCGTAGAAGTTGGTGTCGGCGCCACGGAGAGTATGCGGGCTGGGCTGCGCGGTCAATGTTCCCGGGATGACGGGCAGCCTATCGAATTCTCTTTGAATGCGAGCCGCGATTCGGGGTAGAAGGTCTTCGGGACTCCTGTCGTAGAGGCATGTGGGGCCCCCGCCATTTCCTTGCCAGTCCGTCCAAGTAGGATTCTCAACCGACCTAGGCGCGACCTTCCAAACCACGGGAACGCCGGGTTTACCATCGGCTCGCGGGGGACACACACGCTGGTTGGCCAGGCAATCAATAGCTAGATTGCCGTCATCCACCTGGCACTGCGGAAAAGCGTTGTATTGGTTCGGGTCTTCACTGACGTGGCCCGGCGGGGCGGGCAGCATTTCCCCGGTCGCTTCATCTCGGACCCAGATGATCGCGGTGATCCCTGAGTTTTCAAAACCAGACGTGCCGCCGTAATCGTCGTCATTGTCGGACGCCGCGCTTATTTGTGGAAGCCAGCCAGCGAACGCTAAGGCGAGAAGCACAGAACACAGCGTTCTACTTTTCATAGCGGGTCTCTACCGAACAAGGTGCATGTCGGGGACGCTCCATTTACCCTTCGTATGGACAGCAATTACGACTACCGCCGTATTTGTTCCTGGCTCGGGGCTACGTCCCACAGTCTTATCGGCTTTGTAGTACTGCGTTACCTCTTGAATGACCTGCACCACAACCTGCTGGCTCGTGGAATTGGCCTTGAACTTCGATTGCACAGAAGGCGTCTTGAGCCGACCACCAACCTGCCAACGTCCATCCCTGTACCCAACAGAGACGCTAGTTTTCAAATTGGAACAGAAGGCGCAGGAGTTCCCCGTCAGCGCGGACCACGACGTGAGGTCGCCGGTTTCATATCCATAATTGAGCAGAGAGAACCAATACTTCGTAAAAGCCTCCAGCCCCTCTTTCGTATTCTTGTCCGCCAAGGCTGGCTTGACCGGCACGGGGACGTTCTGCGCTCTCCCCTTGGCGTCGGCAGGCTTGTACACGGGCGTCGGCTTGGGCGTGGCAGTGGCACTAGGTGTGGCAGAAGCGGACTGGGCTGGCGACACCACGGCCGTAGCGGTAGGACCAGCCTGCGGGTCCCCGCCGCCGCTGCAGCCGCTAAGCGCAATGACGGACACGGCGACGGCGGAGATTAGAGGCAGACGGAGGCGTTCAGAAATGCAGGTACGAGAAGTCATGCGCTAATCCCCCCGGATAGGTTTCAAGACATCTGTGTCCGAACAATGGTTAAAGGGTAACCGAGATCACACCCTCCAGCTCAAAGTTATCCACAGCCTCGTCGGCAACCAGGCGCACCCCGCGGCACAACACAAAGCGGGCCCGGCAAGAACCTCACCGGACCCGCTTCATTCCTGATCATGGCGCCACTCACGCCCTACACAGCACTACACCGCTGCGCCCCCGCGCTGCGCCGGCAGAACCAGCTCCCCCGTCTTATCCGTCGACAAGGCGAGCGACGAAACATACTGGGGTTCACCGTCGGGCCCGTCTTGGGCAGAGCGCATCATGTCCGGGCGCTCGAACTCAATCCCGGTCACATGGCAGAGCAGCTTGGCGTCGCTGGGGTTCCCGTCGGCGTCGAACATCGGCAGGTCAATGCCATCGTCCGCGCGGCGCAGGTAGTACCTGCCCTTGGTCAGGACGGCCAGAACCGGCGGCAGGACGAGCGCCAGCCCCACCGCGAAGATCGGTGAGTACGGCTGGATACCGGAGCCAAAGGCACCGAAGAACACTGCGATGGACACCCCGGCGGAAACCAGCATGGACACAAATCCCACCGGGTTCACCGCATGCAGCATGCCGCGCCGGAATTCGGGCGTCTTGGGTGAGATCTTCAGCAGATACTTGTTGATGGCGATGTCCGAGGCCACCGTCACCACCCAGGCCATGGCGCAGTTGGCGTAGAAGCCCAGAATTGTGTTGAGGAAGTCGAACATGTTCGCTTCCATCAGGACCAACGCAATCAGCAGGTTCACCGCCACGAACACCATGCGCCCGGGGTAGGTCTTGGTCACGCGGGTGAAGCTGTTAGTCCATGCCAGCGAGCCGGAGTAGGCGTTGGTGACGTTTATCTTGATCTGGGAAATGACCACCAGCACCACGGCGAGGCTCATCGCCAGCCAGGCCGGCATCATCTCCTCGTAGACGCCGAGGAACTGGTGCACTGGCTCATTCGCCGTGGCCGAGGCTGCCGGATCCAGCTTGGCGATCAGGTAGACGGCGATGAACATGCCCACGATTTGCTTGACGGCGCCGAACAGAACCCAACCCGGGCCGGCAAGGACGACGGCACGCCACCACGCGCCCTTGTTTTCGGCGGTCTTGGGCGGCATGAACCGCAGGTAGTCGATCTGTTCCGCGATCTGCGCCATCAACGACAGGCAGACGCCGGCGGCCAGCATGACCGAGGCCAGGTTGGTGCCCGCAGCACCCGAATTCCCGGTGTACGCGAAGAAGTCATCGATGCTGCCGGGGTGGGACACCAGCAGGTAGCCGACCGGAACCACCATGAGGAGCAGCCACAGGGGCGTGGTCCAGACCTGGAGTTTGGCCAAGGTGTTCATCCCGTAAATGACGAGCGGAATGATGATGATCGTGGACGCGGCGTAACCCAACCATTGCGGAATTCCCAGCCCCAGTTCGAGGCCCTGCGCCATGATCGACCCCTCGAGCGCAAAGAAGATAAACGTGAAAGTTGCGAAAATCACGTTCGTCACCACTGAGCCGTAGTAGCCGAACCCGGAACCGCGCGTAATCAGGTCAAGATCAATGTTGTAGCGGGCCGCATAATAGGCAAGTGGAAAACCCGTGGCGAAAATAATCACGGCGGCCACAACAATTCCGAGGATTGCGTTCGCCGTGCCGTAGGCGATCCCGATATTGGCCCCAATCGAGAAATCAGCCAGGTAGGCAATGCCTCCCAGCGCGCTCGTCGCCACCACGCCCGCGCTCCACTTGCGGTAAGAGCGCGGTGCGAACCTGAGGGTGTAATCCTCCAGGCTTTCCTTCGTGGCGCTCATGGCGTCCGTGTTGGTGGCCGCTGCGTTGCCACCCACTCGTGGCCGCTTGGTCTTAAGCCCGACGGCGGGACGTCCGACGGCGCCACCGCCGCCCGGGCTGTCCGTCAGTTCGCTGTCCTTCAGGTCATTAGTCATGAGGCATCCGCTTTCGTCACCAATTTGTCCCTGCCGACGCTAGTCACACCGTGCGACAGCCCGGTTCCGGCTGTATTACAGCGATGTAAAGAGTCCCAAGCGCCCCTCAATCCAGCCTTACCCCGTAGCGCTAGCGCGGTGACTGCGAAAATCCGTCCGTACCCCTATCCTTTTTCTACAAGGTGTAGAAGAATGGAGCGCATGATGTTCGACCACACCGACGGCGATCCCATCCTGGTCCTCGACGAAGAGCAGTGCTGGCAGCTTCTGGAGGGCACCCAGCACGGCCGCCTGGTGGTCACCGTGGCGGGCGAGCCGGATATCTTCCCCGTCAACTACGTGACCAGCCGGAGGAAGCTGTACTTCCGCACCGCGCCGGGCAACAAACTCGCGCAGGTGACCATCAATGGCAGGGTCCTGTTCGAGACCGACGGCATCATGTCAGACCAGGCGTGGTCCGTGGTGATCCGCGGCACCGCCCGTGTCCTGAGCAAGTCAGCGGAGATTGCCGAGGCTGAAGAGTTGGGGCTCGCATCCTGGGTACCCACGTTGAAGGACTTCTACGTCGAGATCGATCCCGGCTCCGTGAGCGGCCGGCACTTCCAGTTTGGCGAGCAGCCGGAGCGCGATTTCTAACCCAATTTCCTGCAGCGCGGCCAGCCTAGACTGGAAACATGGCGGACCGGCTGACCCCTGAGCAGCGCAGCTTGAACATGTCCCGGATCCGGGGCAAGAACACCAAGCCTGAACTGATGGTGCGCAGCCTCCTGCACGCCAAGGGCTACCGTTACCGCCTCCACGGCGCCTCGCGCGGCATCAAGCTGCCCGGCAATCCGGATCTCGTCTTCGCCGGCCGCCGCAAGGTCATCTTCGTCAACGGCTGCTTCTGGCACTTCCATGACTGCAAGGTGGGCCAGCACGCCCCCAAGGCAAACGCCGAATTTTGGGAAACGAAACGTACCCGCACGCGGGACCGCGACGCCAGCCAGCGCCATCAGCTCGAAAACGACGGCTGGGAGGTTCTCACCGTCTGGGAGTGCGAACTCAGGGACATGTCCGCCGTCGAGAAACAGCTGGAGCTGTTCCTCGCGACGGGCTGACCAAAATTAAGTGGGGCTCAGCTCTCGGCCGGGGCCAGCCGGTAGCCCACGCCGCGGACAGTCTGCAGCCAGCGCGGATTCTGTGCCGAGTCGCCGAGCTTCTTCCGCAGGTTGCCCATGTGTACCTCAACGGACCGCTCGTCCGCCTCACTGATGTAACTTCCGACGTCGTACGGTTCGTCCCGCAGTCGTCGCACCAGATCCGCTTTGGTACGGACCATGCGGCCCGCCTCGAGCAGGGCGTGCAGCAGGTCGAACTCGGTGCGGGTCAGGCTCAGCTCCTGGCCGTCGACGGCAACGGTCCGGGAATCGTAGCTCAGGTCCAGGCCGTTGTGGGTGTACTTCCGACCCTCGTTCGTGGCGGCGGAAGGTGAGCCGGCCTCTTCGGCGAGATCCGGCGTCGAACGCGGACGCCGCATCATGGCGGCCACACGGGCACGCAGCTCGCGCGGACGGAACGGCTTGGTGAGGTAGTCATCCGCGCCCGACTCAAGGCCGATCAGGGTGTCCAGCTCTTCGGCACGGGCTGTAAGCATGACGATGTAGGCGTCGGAGAACTGGCGGATCTGCCGTGCGACTTCAAAGCCGTCGATGTCCGGCAGTCCGAGGTCGAGCGTGATGACCGCCGGGTCCAGTTCCTTGGCGGCAAGTACGCCCTCGGCTCCGCTGCTTGCGGCGCGCACCTCAAAACCGGCCTGCGTCAGAACGACCCGTACCAATTCGCGAATATCATGGTCATCCTCGATGACCAGTCCCACGCGTGTATCACCCATCGCAGCCCCCTCAGCCCGCTACATCCCGTCTGCAGTATAGCTCCCGGCGGATATCCTGCTCCTATGCGTTTCTCACGCCCCGTCCGGATGGACCCGCGCCCATGAGCAGTATCGCCTGGAAAGATCCATCCGGCCGGATCCTGCTCTTCCGCAAGCCATTCCACGAGTATTCCCTGCGGGGCAGGGTGATGCTGAGCCAAACGCCGCTCACCGTGACGGCAGGAATCACAGCTTTTCTTATTCTGGCGTTCTTCCCTGAAACACTGCTCAATCCCCTTTTCATCAGTTTTCTGCTGTCACAGGCAGTCATACTGATCCTTTGCTACGCCGTGCCCTGGCACCGGCTGCCGTACCCCGCGTTTCTGGCAGTACCCATCCTGGACCTGGTGTCGATCTGCCTGGGCAGGGAAGGCGGCCAGGACAGCCTGACGGGAATCAGCCTCATGGCGGTTTTTCCGGTGATCTGGTTATGCGCCTCCGGACTGTTCCCCAAAGCCGCTGTGGCAATATCCTTCTTCGGCCCGTTGGCAATCATCTGGGTGCCACTGTTTCTGCGTGGGGCCGTCTCCGGCCAGGATCTGGCACGCTCCTTCCTGCTGCCCGTGATGATGCTGGGCATCGGCGTAACCGTGTCCGTCATGACGCTCAGCATGGTCCGGCAGCAGCGGGACCTGGAGGAGCAACAGCGTGACCTGGAGGAAAAGGACTCCCAGCTCCGGGGTGTGCTGGCCGGCAGCAAACGCCAGGAACGGCTATTGAATACGGTCCTGGACACGGTGCATCTGGGTGTCCTCGCCGTCGATGCGCAGGGCAATGACATTCTGATGAACCGCAAGCAGCGCCAGCATCACCAGTTGGCTTCGCCGCCTAGCATCGACGATCCCAACGAGTCCCAACTGCTGGTGTTCTCCGCCGACAGGACTACCCTGGTCCCCGTCGACCAGCGGCCCGTCCGTCGTGCGATTCTCGGCGAGGAGTTCACCGACTACCTGGTGTGGCTCGGAGCGGGCGCCGAACAGCGTGCGATCTCCACCAGTGCGAGGCCCATGGAGGACCAGGACGGGAACTTCGCGGGCTCCGTCATCGTGTTCAGCGACGTCACCGAGCTGGTGAACGCCCTGGCTGCCAAGGACGATTTCGTCTCCAACGTCTCCCACGAATTCCGGACGCCGCTCACTTCGATTCTTGGCTACGTCGAGCTTCTGTTGGACGACGACGACGACCTCACCGACTCCCAGCGCGGCCCCCTGGAAATCATCCGGCGGAACTCGGAGCGGCTGCTCACGCTGGTCTCGGACCTGCTCTCTAGCCGCAACGGCCAACTGCTCGTCACCCCGGAAGCTGTGAACGTGGCCGAGCTGGTGCGCACCAGCGTCACCGCCGCCCTGCCCCGCGCCGCGGAATCCAGCATCCACCTCCGCGCCGACGCCCCGGAGAGGCTGGAGGCCCACATCGATGCCGCCCGCATCTCGCAGGTGCTGGACAACCTCGTGTCGAACGCCATCAAGTACTCTCCCGACGGCGGCGACGTGGTGGTGTCGCTGCGCACTGAGGACGGCCACATGATGTGCAGCGTGAGCGATACAGGCATGGGGATGAGCCAGCAGGACCAAGAGGAGGTCTTCGCCAAGTTCTTCCGGTCCGCAGCCGTCCGCAATTCGGCGATTCCCGGCGTCGGACTCGGGCTTTCCATCAGCAAGGCCATCGTGGAAGCCCACGGAGGCCGCGTTTCGCTGCGCAGCGAAGTGGGGAAAGGCACCACGTTTACGTTTGCGGTGCCGGTGCAGAACTGAGCTGCCGTCTACGCCCGGTGGTCCTCGATGAGCCAGCCGGCCAGCCGGCGGGCGCGCCGGGCCGCGTCAAGGTCGCCCTCCGCCGCGGAGATGATCGAGCCCTTCATGAGGATGTGCCAGGACCGGGAAAAGTCATCGGTCCGCTGCAGCCCGGCCTCGTCCGCGAGCTGCTTCACGTGACCGCGGATCTTGGCGAGGTAGTCGATGCTGGCGCGTCCCAGCGGATGCGAGGCGCCCATCTCCAGCAGCACGTTGATGAAGGAACAGGCTTCAAAGTCGGTGCGGTGGAACCAGTCGGAGAAGACATCGAAAATGGCAAGCAGCTGTTGTTCGGGGGTGTCCGCCCTGCGCCGGGCCTCCCCCACGATGGCGTTGAGGGTCCACACCTGGTCGCGTTTCTCGAGGAACGCAAGTACGAGCTCGTCTTTGGAAGCGAAGTGGCGGTAGAAGGTGGCCTTTGCGACGCCGGAGCTGCTGATGAGTTCATTGATTCCGACGTCCCGGACCCCCCGTCGGGCAAAGAGGTCGTAGGCCGCGCTGACGATTCGTTCGTGCATCCTGGCAGCACCGGTCGCCGCAATCTCCTCGCCATACGTCCGGCCTCCCGATGTGAGCGGGCCACCCGGCGCGGCGGTAGGCTGCGGTCCAGTTTGAAGCCCTCCGGAAGGTTCGCTCCCGGCGCTCCACGGCTCGGAGCTGGGTACCTCTGCCATTAGGAACAGTCTAGCCCAAATTGCAAGACAGACCTGTCTGTCTTGGGCGATTTTCATACAGGTGCGACTAGCGGCCGAGGCTCGCCTGGCGCACCACTTCTCCCCAGGACTGCTCGGCAAGGTCGGCGACCGCTGCCAGGATCTCCGACGGCGGCCGGGAAAGATCCAGCGGAAACTCGACGATGTCGATATCGGTGTTGAGGATCCGCCTTAGCTTGACTTCGCCAGCCCCCGCGTAGACCAGCCAGGCGGTGGGCACGCGCAAGGCCGTGCAGTAGGCCAGCATCTGGAAATGGTCCGCCGACAGGGAGGCGCCTTGGTCGGTGCCCGCGCGGTACTGGGCGTCGTACACCACCACCGGCCGGCCGCCCAGCAGGTGCACGGCATCCGGGCGCACTGTCAGGCGGTCCGAGTCCCGGACCGCCTCATTCAGCAGCGCGTTGTACTGCAGCCTCATCTCGCCGGGAAAGGCCGCCATGGCCCGGCGCAGCGCCGCGCCGACGAAATCCTCGAAGAGCTTGCCCATGTCGACGACGAAGGACGCCGTCTGGTGCTTGCCCTCCCCCGCCTCCGCGGAAGCGTTGCGCAGGATCACCTCGGAAAGCTTCAGCGCCGCGTGGTAGCGGAGGTTCATCCGGCTGGCCCGCCACGGCGGAAGCGGAGCGCCGGCGTGGAGGCGGGTGACGCCGTCGAGCTTTCCCTTCAGCTGCCGCAGGCGGCCCAGCACCTCCGGGCGGACACCGGGCACGCGGGACATGCGCTCGAGCGCGGCACGCAGGATGCGGTTCTCCGGGATGTCCTCGGTGAACTCGTCGTAGGACACTTCCAGCGGCACCAGCATCCCGGGCCGGCGGGATATCTGGTCCGAGATGCGGATGCGGCCCTTGACCGTGCGGAGCGACTCGTCGACCGTGACATAACCCTGCAGGACGCCACGCTGCAGCGCACGCTCGGCGAGCTGCACCAGCGACGCCGCCAGGGCACTCCACAGCTCGGCATCCTCGTCAGCCGCCACGGTGTCGTCGCGGAAGCCCTGGTCCCCGGCGTAGCTCAGCAGAAAGAGCAGCCGGCTCAGCCCGAGCCGGTCCTTCGGCCGCACGTCGAGCTGCACCCGCGGCGTTCGCACGGACCCCACCATGCCGACGGGCTCGATCCGGAACAATCCCATGCCCATCGGCGTTGCCTTGGCCAGGCCGCTGGAGTTCAGGAACGCGGCGCTTTCGGCGTCGAGCTTCTCCACGGTGCCGCCGGAGAGTTCGTCCAGGACGATGTGCCGCAGTGCCTGGGTGGAGCCGCGGCCGGCGCCGCCGCGAGATCCGGGCCGCGCGGCGCCGGCAGCCGTCGCAGAGTCGGCCATCACACCGAAACCGGCGGGGCTAGCGAGCCGCAAGGCGTCCCAGCAGCTGGTCCAGCCCGAAGCGCTCTTCCAGCTGGGCCCGGTTCAGCTGCCCGTGGTAGTGCTCTTCCAGCAACGGCATGAGCTCGTACTTCCAGATCCGGCGCAGGCCGGCTGGGGTCTGGGCGGCCTTCTTCATGAAGTAGGACGGCCCGATCATGAGGTCCCGGTCCCACTCGTCGATGGCCTGGTTGAGCGCGTCCAGCAGCAGCGCCGGCGTTGTGTCCAGCTGCCGGGCCTCCAGGAACCTCAGCAGCGACCCCTTCACCGGCTCGGTCTGCGGGTGCAGCTCGATGAAGGCGAAGCGGCGGCGGATCGCGGCGTCCATCATCGCGATGGAGCGGTCCGCGGTGTTCATGGTGCCGATGATATACAGGTTGTCCGGGAGCGTGAAGGGCTCGTTGGGGCTGTACTGCAGGTAGATCCGGTCATCGCGGTATTCCAGCAGGAAGTACAGCTCGCCGAACACCTTGGCCAGGTTGGCGCGGTTCATCTCGTCGATGATCAGGAAGTACGGCTTCGACTCGTTGCCGGGCTTGGCCGCCTCCTCCGCGAGCCGGCGCAGCGGCCCGGCCACGAGCTTGAAGGAAACCTGGCCTTCGTCGGTCTTGTCCGGCCTGTACCCCTCGAAGAAGTCCTCGTAGGCGTAGGACGGGTGGAACTGGACGAGCTTCACCCGCTCGTCGGTGCTGTCCTGCGCCAGTTCGGCGGCGAGGTGCTTGGCGAGGTAGGTCTTGCCGGTTCCCGGCGGGCCGTACAGCACCAGCTGCCGGTTCTCCTCCAGCAGATCGGCGATCTCCTGCAGCGGCTCGGCCTCCATGTGGAGGGAGTCCGCGAACTCCTGCGTCACCGGACGGAAGCCGCCCAGCACGGGGAGGGCGACGGTGGCGGGTGAGTCATCGGCGTCGGGCTCGGTTTCCGCCTCGGCGGGCAGCAGCGCCTGCAGGGCCTGCACCACCCGGGTGACGTCGACGACGATGCCCGGGGTGGCCAGCTGGCGCTGGATGTGCCGCGGCAGGTCGGTCACGGCGTGGGCTTCGTCGAACCAGCGCACCTTGCGGCGCATCCGCCGGTTGTCCCCGTTGTGGTCCGGCTCCCCAAGCACGACGCCGATCCGGACGGCTCCGGCGTTCTGGTACAGCGCGAAGTCGCCCGGCTTCATCACGGTCAGGAAAGCGAAGACGGCGGTTTTCGTGTCCTCCCGCTCCACGTAGCCGAGATGCTTGTAGTCCTCGTCCACAGCGTGCTGGACCAGCCCGGCGGTAACGCCGGCGTCGAGCAGGCGGAGGTGTTCGACGTCGAGCGTCACCTTCTCCTCTGCCTGCCAGGCAGCCAGGAGCTCGGCATTGTCGTGGTGGGTGCGCAGCAGCCAGGCGCGGCGGCCCGGATCCCCGACCTTCCGCCATTGGCTCACCAGCTGTCTGGCGTACCAGTCGATGCGCTGGCCGGCCTGCTCATCCAGGTGCAGGCGGATGCGGCGGATGTCGGCGGTGATTTCTTCCTCGCTGTCCCCCTTGGCCCCGCCGACGAGGGAGGCGAAGGCGTCCCTGATCTCCTGGCGTTCGATGTCGGCCACCACCGGCTCGAAGTAGCTGGGCCAGGCGAGGTATTCGATACTGCGCCGGATGGCCGGCTGGTCTTCGGGAGTGCCGGCCGCCAGCAGGTGGAAAGCCAGCGGATCCTTCAGTGCCTTATTGATGACGGCGGTGGATTGCCCGTCGACGTGCCGCACGAACCGGCAGAGCCATTTCAGGTGGTCCCAGATGGTCCAGTTGAACTCGGCAGTCCGGTCGCGGATAACGCCGTGGTCGGTCATGCCCTGGTACAGCTCCTCCGGGAGCTCCAGCGGCGGCTCGAGCCAGGACGCCGCCTCCGCGACGCGGGCACGCTTGACCTTGAGCGATTTGACCTCGTGCGCCAGCGGCAGGGACTGCAGGAAGAGGAGCTCCACGGCCAGCTGCTTCGCCGAAGGCGACGCGTCCGCCAGGTTGTGCCGCAGGTTGGTCATCATGGGTGCCTTGGCGTCCGCGACTCCCCGCTCAAGCCGTTCCAGCAGTTCCGCTGAGGCCTCGGCTGTCCACGTCTGCGTCCGGCCGTCCAGCGCCGACGGCCTGCCCTGCAGCCCGGCGCCGAGCACGAACCACGCGGCGTCCTCGATCTCCTTGGAGACTCCGAGGGCGCGGTGCATTGCAGGCTTTGGGGCGGGGGTCATGCGTTCAAATTTACAGGGTTAACCTGAACGCAAGCACCATGGCCGACCTGAAGGCTACTTGCCGGTAACAGGTGGCAGTCGCTTCCGGCCGAAGGCGAAATAGCAGCCCGGGCCGATGAAATTGACCAGGGTGGCCAGCCGCCAGAACATCTTGGAGCCGCGGATTTGCTCGGCGGGACGGCGTGAAAGGTCCCGCTGGGCAGCGGCCAGGAAGGCGAGCTGTGCGGCTCCAATCCCGATGGTGCCGATGCGCGCAACAGGCGGAAGTTCCTTCCAGGACTTTTTCTTCCCTCCCGCTTTTTTCGCTCCCACATTCCACGTTCCGGCGCGCTTCGTTTTCACGGTCAATGCTCCTTGCGTTCAATGAAGGGCTCCAGCAGCTGCTTCTGCTCGGGAGTCAGCCGCAGTACCCTTCCGGTGGCTTCATCGACAAAGGCCAGGTGGCTTGAGGCCTTCACACAATCGTCGCCAGTTACCGGGTCCTGCACAAGGTAGTGAATGTCGAAACTCGCGCCCTTGACGGCCCCGACCCATACCTGGACCGTCGCCGGAACGTTCCGGTACTCGAGGGTCTTCACGTACCGGATCCGGTGGTCCACCACGAGTGCCATGGTCCCCTTGGGAACCTCGTTGAACAGCGACACGTGAGGGTCTATCCCGGGCAGCCCGGCGCCGGCGGGCGGGCCGAAGGCGGCGATGCGCGCCTCCTCCAGCATGCGGACGATCTGCACGTTGTTGATGTGCCCGTAGGCGTCCATGTCCCCCCAGCGCATGGGCACAAGCACCTCAATGCGCCGGGGGTCCCGGTGGCCGCCTCCGGGGTTCGCGGCCATCAGCTGTGCACCGCCGTCGAATCGTCCACGGGCGTCTCCTCGGCATCCGCGCCGGCAAACTGCGACATGTACAGCCGGAAGTAGGCGCCCTCGGCGGCGAGCAGGGTCTGGTGGTTGCCCTGTTCCACGATCTTGCCGTTCTCCATGACCAGGATGGTGTCGGCGTCGCGGATCGTTGACAGGCGGTGCGCGATGACGAAGCTGGTCCGGTCCGTGCGCAGGGCTGCCATGGCCTTCTGCACCAGGAGTTCGGTGCGGGTGTCCACCGAGCTGGTGGCCTCGTCCAGGATGAGCAGCGACGGGTTGGCCACGAAGGCGCGGGCGATGGTGATGAGCTGCTTTTCACCGGCGCTGACGTTGTTGCCCTCTTCGTCGATGACGGTGTCGTAACCGTCGGGCAGCGCCCGGACAAAGCGGTCCACGAAGGTGGCCTTGGCCGCTGCCATGACCTGGTCCTCGGTGGCGTCCAGCTTGCCGTACCGGATGTTGTCGTAGATAGACCCGCCGAACAGCCAGGCGTCCTGCAGCACCATGCCCACCTTGGAGCGCAGCTCGGCCCGGCTCAGCTGGGTGACGTCCACGCCGTCGAGCGTGATGGAACCGGAGTTGAGCTCGTAGAAGCGCATGACCAGGTTCACCAGCGTAGTCTTGCCCGCGCCGGTGGGTCCGACGATGGCCACGGTGTGCCCCGGCTCCGCCGTGAAGGACAGGTTCTCGATCAGCGGCTTGTCCGGCGTGTAGCTGAACGTGACGTCCTGGAACTCCACGTGGCCGTCGGTCTTGGCCGGCAGGTGCCGCGTGGCGGTCTCGGCGTCCTGCTCATCCGCGTCCAGGAACTCGAACACTCGCTCGGCGGAGGCCACACCGGATTGCAGCATGTTGGCCATGCCCGCCATCTGCCCCAGCGGCTGGGTGAACTCGCGCGAGTACTGGATGAAGGCCGTGGCGTCGCCCAGGCTCATGCTGCCCGAGGCAACCCGCAGGCCGCCCACGACGGCGATGCCGACGTAGCTGAGGTAGGAGACGAACTGCATCACGGGGAAGATGATGCCGGACACGAACTGCGCGCCGAAGCTGGCCTTGTACAGGGCCTCGTTGCGCTCCTCGAAGCGTTCCAGCATGTCGGCGTCGCGGCCAAAGACGCGCACCAGGTCATGCCCGGAGAAGGACTCCTCAATCTGGCCGTTCAGCTCACCGGTGTTCTTCCACTGCGCCGCGAACAGCTTCTGGCTGCGCGCGCCGATCACGCCGGCCGCCGCGCCGGACAACGGCAGTGCAATCAGGGCGATCAGGGCCAGCTGCCAGGAGACGATGAACATCATGATGACGATGCCGACCACCGTCAGCACCGAGCTGATGAGCTGGGCGAACGCCTGCTGCAGCGCCTGCTGCACGTTGTCGACGTCGTTGGTTACCCGGGAGAGCACGTCGCCGCGCTGGCGGGTGTCGAAGTAGTTCAGCGGCAGCCGGTTGAGCTTCTTTTCCGTGTCGTCGCGGAGCTGCCGGATCACCTTCATGACGATCCTGTTGAGGACGTAGCCCTGGAGCCACAGGAAGATGTTGGCCACGAAGTACATGAGCAGCACGGCTGAAATCAGGACCGTCAGCTTCTGGAAGTCGATGCCGGTACCGGGCACGAGCTCCATCCGGGAGACCATGTCCGCGAAGTTGTCCTGGCCCTGCGCCCGCAGCCCCTCGACGAACTGGTCCTTGCTGACGCCGGCGGGCAGCTGTTTGCCCACCACACCGCCAAAGATCACGTCCATGGCCTGGCCCAGCACCTTGGGCGCAATGACATTGAGGATCACGGAAATGATCACCATGCCCACCACGACGTAGATGCCGGCGGCCTCCGGCTTCAGCAGGCCCATGAGGCGCTTGGCGGACGGCCAGAAATGCTGGGCCTTCTTGGCCGGCATCGCGCCGAACATGCCGCCGTCGGCCTCGCCCGGCTTGTACTCCTCCTCGACGAAGTCATCGTCTTCGAGGATCGGAGCTTCCGCGGCAGCCTGGCTCTGGAGCTTCGCAGCGTCCTTGCTGGTGCTGGCGTCCTGGCTTGTGCCCTTCTTGTCGGCGCTCATGCCACGTCCTCCACGCTCAGCTGGGACTCAACAATTTCCTGGTAGGTGGGCGACGTTTCGAGGAGTTCCTCGTGCGTCCCCCGGTCCACGATCCTGCCGTTGTCCAGCACCAGGATCTGGTCCGCCTCGGTGATGGTGGAGATGCGCTGCGCGACGATGATGACCGTGGCGTCGGTGGTGGTGCGCTTGAGGGCGGCACGCAGCCGGGCGTCGGTGGCCACGTCCAGTGCGGAGAACGAGTCGTCGAAGAGGTACACCTTGGGCTTGGTGACCAGGGCGCGCGCGATGCAGAGGCGCTGGCGCTGGCCGCCGGACACGTTGGTGCCGCCCTGGGCGATGCGGGCCGCAAGCCCGCTCTTCTTTTCCCTCACGAAACCGTCTCCCTGGGCCACATGCAGCGCATCCCAGAGCTCGTCGTCGGTCGCCTCCGGCTTACCGAAGCGGAGGTTGTGTTCGACGGTTCCGGAGAACAGGTAGGGCCGCTGCGGAACGAGGGCCACGCGCTTGGTGATTTCCGCCCGGTCCAGCTGACTGACGGGGACGCCGTCGAGGAGCACCTCGCCGTCGGCCACATCGTAGAGGCGCGGCAGCAGTGACAGCAGGGAGGTCTTGCCGGCACCGGTGGAGCCGATGATGGCCACCGTCTCCCCGGGCCGGGCGGTGAAGCTGATGTTGCTCAGGACCGGGGCCTCGGCCCCGGGGTAAGCGAAGGTGACGTTGCGGTACTCCACCACACCCTCCAGATCCCGGGGCGTGACCGGCTGCCGGGGGTCGTGGATTGACGGTTCGACGTCGAGCACTTCGCCGATGCGGTCTGCGCAGACGGACGCGCGCGGAATCATCATGGCCATGAAGGTGCCCATCATGACCGCCATGAGGATCTGGAGCAGGTACTGCAGGAACGCTGTCAGGGAGCCGACCTGCATGTCGCCGGCGTCCACCCGCTGGCCGCCGAACCAGAGCACGGCCGCGGTGGACAGGTGCAGGATCATGCCGATGGCAGGGAACATCAGGACGAACAGTGCACCGATCTTGAGTGACACGTCCGTCAGTTCCTTGTTGGCCTGGCCGAAGCGCTCCGCCTCATACGGTTCCCGGACGAAGGCACGGACCACGCGGATGCCGATGATCTGTTCGCGCAGGACCTCGTTGATGCGGTCGATCTTCGTCTGCATGGAGCGGAACAGTGGCATGAGGCGCACCACGATGTAGCCGACCACCACAATAAGGATGGGGACCGAGACCCAGACCAGCCAGGACAGGTTGATGTCCTCGCGCAGGGCCATGATGATGCCGCCGATGCACATGATGGGCGTGGACACCATGAAGTTCAGGCCCATCAGCACCAGCATCTGGACCTGCTGGACGTCGTTGGTGCCGCGGGTGATCAGGGTGGGCGCGCCAAACGCGTTCACATCCTTGGCCGAGAAGCTTGTTACCTTGCGGAAAACCCCGCGGCGAAGGTCGCGGCCCATCGCCATGGCAGTCTTCGACCCGAAGTAGACGCCGGCGATGGCGGCGCCCACCTGGAGGAAGGCCACGAGGAGCATGACGGCGCCGGTGCGCCAGATGAAGTCGGTGTCGCCGCGGGAGACACCCTCGTCAATGATCTGGGCGTTGAGGCTGGGCAGGTAGAGCGCCGCAATGGTGGATGCCAGCTGGAATGCAATGACAGCCAGGATGTACGGCAAATACGGTCTGGAGTAACGCCGTATGAGGGTGACGAGCATGCTCACGGGTCCTTCGGGAGAGCGCGAATGAGTTAGGAGAAGTAATAGCAGACGGGTCTGACAGCCCAAGCCTTCCAACTCTACGAAATCTGTTGCCCGTGCGAAACGTCGCGCGCGAAGATCATCCCAACGGACGACGCCGGCTCCTGCACACAAGCGCGAACGTACACTTCAGCACCTCAACCCGAGCGCGAACGGACACTGGGCGCCCTAGGGAGCTCCCGCCGTCGTACGCCCTGCCCCTCAATTAGAGTTTTTGTCCAGATAATGGCCTTCCGCGGGGGTTTAGCGGCCAATATCTGGACAAAAACTTTGTCTGAGCGGGCGCTATTCGCCGCGGTGCTTGCCGTGCGAGGCGATGTAGTGCGCCGCGGCGCTCTGAAGCTTCCGTTCCTTGCCCAACCGGCGGCTCAACGCCTTCAGTTCGGCGCTGACCCTGGCCTGCTCCTGAGCGATGATTCGCTGCTGCTCAGCCTGCCGGGCCACGGCGTTCAGGGCCGCGGCAAGCTGGACCTGCTGTTCCGCGAGGAGCCGTTGCGTTTCCTGGAGAAGGGGAACCACATCCGCAGGCTTGTTGTGCATCTCGGCCAGCATGGTCCGGGCCCGCGCCGGCGGATCGTTCATCGGCAGGACAGGTTCCGCCGCCCGCTGCCGGCCGGGGTAGGACGGTGACTGGGCGCCGCTAGCCAGTTGGCGGGTCAGCACTTCGGCAAATTCACGCTCGAGCTCGTCGTCGGAATACTCAGTGCCGGGCCGCACTGAACCGGGCCCGGCATCGGGTTCAGCGTCAGCAGCAGCCTCCGGACGGATGTCAACGGTCCGGCGCAGCGGCTGTTCCTTGATCAGGAGCACGGCAATGAGGGCCACAACCGCAATGACGGCAGAGATGAGGAAAATCTCGGCAGTGGCGTCCCCGTAGGCCGCGCGCATGATGTCCCGAATCGGGGCAGGCATGTCGGCCAGGTCGAGGCTGGCGCCGGAAGAGCCGGAGCCTGCCTTGATGCCGGCATCGGCCAGGCCCTGGGTGGCCAGTTCCTTGACCCGGTTGCTCATGATCGCGCCCAGCACGGACACGCCGATTGCACCGCCGACGGAGCGGAAGAACGCCACGGAAGCACTGGCTGTGCCGATATTGCTGGCGCTGACCGTGTTCTGTACGGCCAGGACGAGGTTCTGCAGGAGCATGCCGAGCCCCAGGCCCAGGATCGCCGTGAACACTCCGGCCTGCCACAGTTCCGTGGTGTGGTCCATGGTGCCTGCGAGGCCGAGCCCGCCGATCAGCAGGACCGTGCCCGCGATCAGGTAGCGCTTCCATTTGCCGGTGCGGCTGATCATCTGCCCCGAAACCACGGAGCCGATCAGGTTGCCGGCGATCATGGGCAGGGTCAGGAGACCGGCCTCGGTGGGTGTTGCGCCGCGTGCCACCTGGAAGTACTGGCCCAGGAAGGTCGATGAGCCGAACATCGCCACGCCCACGGCCACGGAGGCCCAGATCGCCAGGGCGGTGGTGCGCTCCGAGATGATCTTCAGCGGGATGATGGGCTGCTCAACCTTGGATTCAACCAGCACGAGCAGGGCCAGCAGCACGACGCCGCCGCCCACCATCAGTGCCGACTGCCAGGACCACCAGTCGTAGTAGTCGGGGTTGCCGGCGAACGACACCCAGATGAGGAGCAGGCTGACGCCGCTGGTCAGGAGGATGGAACCGAGCCAGTCGATCTTGGCAGGCCGCTTGACGTGCTGGATCTTGAGGGTGATCTGCAGCAGGATCAGGGCCACGACAGCGAGCGGCACGCAGACGAAGAACGTCCAGCGCCAGCCCAGCGGGCTGTCAACGATGAAGCCGCCAAGCAGCGGTCCGCCGGCCGTACCGACGGCCATGACCGCACCCATGTAGCCGGAGTACTTTCCGCGGTCGCGGGGCGGGATCATGGAGCCGATGATCGCCTGGGCCAGCGCGGTCAGGCCGCCCATGGCGATGCCCTGGACCACGCGGGCCGCCAGCAGCAGCGGGATGGTCTGGGACAGGCCGGCCATCACCGAGCCCGCCACGAAGATCACGATGCTGAGCTGGACCAGGACCTTCTTGTCGAACAGGTCAGCGAGTTTGCCCCAGACCGGGGTGGTGGCCGCGTTGGCCAGCAGCGCGGCGGTGATGACCCACGCGAAGTCCGTCTGCGTGCCCTTGAGCTCGGACATGATGGTGGGCAGCGCGTTGGCAACGATGGTGCTGCTGAGGATCGCGGTGAAGAAAGCGGCCAGGAGCCCGGTGAGGGCCTCCATGATCTGCCGGTGTGTCATGGGGGCCTGGGGCGGGTGGGCCGACGGGCGTGACGTGGCCGTCGCGGAGACGGCAGCGTGGCTAGCCAATGAACTGCTCCTTGCGTTTGGTAGTGGTTGTGGCGGGGCCGGCCGTCGTTGCCCGGGCGGATTCCCGCAGGGATTCCGCAAGTTTGGAGAGTACTTTCGCCGTCTCCGCGGCGTCCTGCTGGCTCCAGTCCTTGAGGTATTCCTGCAGGGTGGCCACGCGGTGTTCCTCGATCTCGACGAGCTTCGTGCGGCCTGCGTCGGTAAGGGCGACCAGCTGCGCGCGGCCGTCGTCGGGGTCGGGCCGGCGGTGCACCAGCCCGAGATCCTCAAGCTCTGCGATGTGCCGGCTGAGGACCGGAGCGCTGACTCCCAGCCTTGCGGCGAGGTGCGTGGCGCGGGACTCCTTCTCCCCCACGAAGCGAAGGACGCCCTGCAGCGCGACTCCCGCTTCGAGTCCGCGCGAGTTCGAGACTGCCGCGCACCGGACGGCACGCTGGAGGTCAAAGATCTGGCGCACGAGTTCGGCCGCAGTGTTTGGCTCAACTGCCATGATGGAAACCCCTTATTGCTTGCCTTAGGCAACTATAGCAATAAATGGTTGCTTTAGGAAACTAGTTCGGGCCGGGGTGTCGGGGTGCGTTAAACGCCAAGCGCGAACTGGCAGCTGATGCCCGCAAAATCGGATTTGGGGGGCATCAGCTGCCAGTTCGCGCTGGTTGTGGGGGTGGGTTAGTCCCCCAGATGGGTGGGGGCGAACATCTTGAGCAGTGTTTCGACGACGACGACGTTCGGGCCGTCTGCGGCGAATCCCGCCTTGAGCGCGTCCCCTACGTTTTCCGGGGCGACCCGGGTGGCGGGCACGCCGAAGGATTCCGCCAGTTTCACAAAGTCGGGCCGGGCGAGTTCGGTGGCGGTGGCCTTGCCGAAGGCACCCACCATGTATTCGCGGAGAATGCCGTAGCCGCCGTCGTCCACGATCAGCCAGGTGACCGGCACGTTGTGCTGCTTCGCGGTGGCGAGTTCGGCGATGGAGTACATGGCCGAACCGTCGCCGGAAACCGCCAGAACGCGGGCCGAAGCAGCGGACCTGCCCACGGTTTCCAGGCCCACGGCCCCGCCGATCGCCGCCGGGAACCCGTAGCCCAGGCCACCGGCGCCCTGGGCCGAGTGGAACTGCCCTTCGCGGGCATCCCAGCAGCTCCAGCCCCAGTACGCGGAGATGGTCATGTCCCAGAACGTCTGCATGTCCGCCGGAACTGCCTCGCGGATGTCGGCCATGAACTTCAGTTCCTTGGCCAGGTCCTGCGACTCCAGCCGCTCCTTCACCTTCCGCAGTGACTCCCGCACGAGGTCCTCGGGGGTGGTTCCGTGCCAGTCGGGCCGGGCGTCGGCGGGCACCACCAGCGAAGCGTCGAGGGCCGCGAGCGCCTGGCCGGCATCGGCGCGGATTCCCAGCCCAGGCCGGTTGGATTCCAGGACGCGTGGTTCGGCGTCGATCTGGATGATCCTGCCGCGGGGTTCAAAGGTGAAGTAGTTGGAGGTGACTTCGCCGAGCGAGGAGCCGATAACGACCAGGACGTCCGCGTCTTCGAGAAGGTCCGTCATGTGCCGGTCCTCAATCCACGACTGCAGCGACAGTTCGTGGTTCCAGGGGAAGGCCCCGTTGCCGCCGGGCGTGCAGATGACCGGAGCCCGGAGCTTTTCCGCGATCGAGAGCAGGGACTTTTCCGCCCGGCCCCGGCGGGTTCCGCCGCCGGCGATGATGGCCGGACGCTCCGCCGTCGACAGCCATTTCACGGCTTCGCGGACAAGCTCGACGCGCGGCGGGTTGTCCGCCGCTTCGGCCAGCGCATCCTCCACCGGCGGCACCATGATGGGATCCAGCAGCACGTTCTGCGGGACTTCCAGCCACACCGGACCCTGCGGCGAGGAGATCGCCTCGGTCCAGGCATCCTGGATGGCGGACGGAATGCCCGACGCGTGCTGGATCAGGCGCTGGCTCTTGGTGACGTTGGCAGCTGACGCCTTCTGGTCATCCAGCTGGTGCAGCATGCCTTTCCGGCGGGCACCCAGCCCCTCGAGCGGGATCTGGCTGGCAACCACCACCATGGGCACACCGGTAGCATAGGCTTCCTGGAGCCCGGCGAGCGACGTCAGAGCTCCCGGCCCGGTGGACAGGAACAGCACGCCCACCTCACCCGTGGCACGCGAGTAGCCGTCCGCCGCAAACGCAGAATTGTTCTCCACCCGGGAGGACACGAACTTCAGGTTGCCCCGGCCCATCGCGTCGAAGAGGCCCAGCGCGTGCTGGCCGGGGATGCCGAACACCGTCTTCGCGCCCAGCGCCTCGAGGGTTTCGACGACGAGGTCCCCGCCGTTGCGGACACCGGTCACTGGGAGTACTCCCCCACCGCGGCACGGACGGCGCCGTTGTCGGCGGGCTCGGGCGACGCTGCCGCGAACCCGGCAGGGCGGCGGGCTTCCCGGCCCAGGGCCTGGGCGGCGTAGCCGGTTTCGGCGCCGAAGCGGTCGCCCGCTACGCTGTTGTCCGCCATGAGGGTGACGAGCTCGTAGGCAACATGGCTGGCGGCCACGCCGGTGATCTCGGCGTGGTCGTAGGCCGGGGCCACTTCAACGACGTCGGCGCCAACGAGGTTCATGCCGCGGAAGCCGCGGATGATCTCCAGCAGCTCCCGGCTGGTGATGCCGCCGGCTTCCGGCGTGCCGGTTCCGGGCGCATGGGCGGGATCCAGAACGTCGATGTCCACGGAAATGTACAGCGGACGGTCCCCGATCCGGTCCCGCACCTTGGCCACAGTCTCGAGAACGCCCTGGTAGTAAACGTCCGCGGAGGTGACGATGCCGAACCCGAAGCGGTGGTCGTCGTCGAGGTCCTTCTTCCCGTACAGCGGGCCGCGGGTGCCGATGTGGCTGATGGCCTCCGTATCCAGGATGCCCTCCTCCACGGCACGGCGGAACGGCGTGCCGTGGGTGTATTCGGCGCCGAAGTAGGTGTCCCAGGTGTCCAGGTGGGCGTCGAAATGCAGCATGGCGATGGGCCCGCCGGCGCGCTCGGCGGCGGCGCGCAGCAGCGGCAGCGCGATGGTGTGGTCGCCGCCGAGGGTGAGCAGTTTGCTGCCGGCCGCCGTCAGGTCGAGGGCGTTCTGCTGGATGGTCTCGATGGCCTCGTTGATGTTGAACGGGTTCACGGCCATGTCGCCGGCGTCAGCCACCTGGCAGTTCTCGAACGGGCTGACGTCCCAGGCGGGGTTGTACGGGCGGAGCAGCCGGCTGGCCTCGCGGACGTGGTTGGCGCCGAAGCGGGCACCGGGGCGGTAGGAAACACCTGAGTCGAAGGGCACGCCCACCACGGTGATGTCCGACTTGGCGACCTGGTCCAGGCGCGGCAGGCGGGCATAGGTTGCTGCCCCGGCGTAGCGGGGAATACGGGATGAATCGATTGGGCCAAGGTTGCCGTTGGCTTCGATGCGCAGCTCTTCCAAAGGGACGCCTCTCCTTCGAGGATGAATTGTGGAGGGTGGGTTGTGACAGCCATCATACACACGGAGTTGCCCATTATGCACCCACTGTTTACCAGTCATCGGGAAACTCGGGCAGCAAAAACCCGGACTGCCAAACAGGCAGCCCGGGTCCAAAGCAGAAGGGTGCTACCGGCTGGCGGCAGGCACCAGCACCCAGAGAACTTCCACGGCCTCATCGGTGGGGTTGACCCAGGTGTGCGGTTCCCGGCCCGGGAAGGTCACAGTATCGCCGGTGGTCAGCTCGTACTCCTCGTTCGTGAGAATGAGCTTGATGGTCCCCCTGATCACATGCAGGACATCGACGTCGCAGTCAACGGCGTACAGCTCCGATTCGCCGCGTCCGCGCGGATCGATGACGGCCTGGATAATCTGCACGCGCCGCTCGGACCGTGCGGTCAGCAGCCGCTCCACGATCCCCTCGCCGCCGAGGGAGATGCGGGGACCCGCGTCCCGCTTGGTCAGATGGGTTTCCGGCGCCGCGAACAGGTCGCCAATGGAGATCGACAGCACCTGGCAGAGAGTAACGAGGGACGCTACAGACGGGGAGGTCAGGTCCCGCTCCACGCGGCTCAGGAAACCTTTGGTCAACCCGGTAGCGTCGGCCACCTGCTCGATGGTGAGCCGCTGAGACTGGCGCGCGGCACGGATTCTTGAACCGATGGCAACCGGAACATTGCTCGGCTCAACTGGTAGTGCCTTCATTTACGAACCTTTCACGGCCGGCAGCCCGGCCCCATCATTGGAGACATATTAGCGGCCCGGCCCCTCCGTGACGCGGGGCAAACCGCACCGCGGGGCTTTGCGTCTTGACTGTTACTCGAATCACAGCCTACGCTCTTACGCAACAACTGTTGCTTGTGAAGCAACTCTCACGAGGAGACGCGCAGCAAGGAACCCAGCGTTCCCCCAGATTTCCGTTCAGTGCAGCGCCATCCGGCCAGCCCGCTCCCGGCGAGGCCCGCAAGCTGCCAAAGCTCCAAGGATCCCCAAATCATGGACGCAAGTTTCGTCAATATCGCCATCGTGGTGGTCTACCTGGCCGCCATGCTGGCCTTCGGCTGGTGGGGCAAGTCCCGTACCAAGAACAACAGCGACTTCCTCGTGGCCGGCCGCCGCCTGGGGCCGTTCCTCTACACCGGAACCATGGCCGCCGTCGTCCTGGGCGGTGCCTCCACCGTTGGCGGCGTCGGCCTGGGCTACAAGTTCGGCATCTCGGGCATGTGGCTCGTGGTGGCGATCGGCGCCGGTGTCCTGCTGCTGAGCCTGCTCTTCGCCGGCACCATCCAGAAGCTGAAGATCTACACCGTCTCCCAGATGCTGTCCCTGCGCTACGGCAGCCAGGCGACCCGGACCTCCGGCATCATCATGCTGGCCTACACCCTGATGCTCTGCGCCACCTCCACGAGCGCCTACGCCACCATCTTCGTGGTCCTGTTCGGCTGGGACCGGGCACTCGCCATCGCCATCGGCGGCGCCATCGTGCTGGTGTACTCGACCATCGGCGGCATGTGGTCCATCACCCTGGCCGACCAGGTCCAGTTCGTCATCAAGACCGTGGGCATCTTCTTCCTCATGCTGCCTTTCACGCTCAACGCAGCCGGCGGCCTGGACGGCATCCGCAGCCGTGTGGAGGCCAGCTTCTTCCAGATTGACGGCATCGGCGTCCAGACGATCATCACCTACTTCGTCGTCTACACCCTGGGCCTGCTGATCGGCCAGGACATCTGGCAGCGCGTGTTCACCGCCAAGACGCCCCGGGTTGCCCGCTGGGGAGGCGCCACGGCCGGCATCTACTGCATCCTGTACGGCGCAGCGGGCGCCATGATTGGCCTGGCCGCCCGCGTGGCGCTGCCGGCCATCGACGTCGCCACCGAAGGCAAGGACGTGGTCTACGCCGAGGTCGCCCAGAACCTGCTGCCCATCGGCATCGGCGGCCTGGTTCTCGCCGCGGCCGTCGCGGCCATGATGTCCACCGCGTCCGGCGCCCTGATCGCGGCCGCCACCGTGGCACGTGCAGACGTGCTGCCGTTCGTCGCCGGCTGGTTCGGCAAGAACATTAATACCGACGACTCCGATAACCCGGAGCACGACGTCAAGGCCAACCGTATGTGGGTCCTCGGGCTGGGAATCGTGGCCATCCTGATCGCCATCATCACCAAGGACGTCGTCGCAGCCCTCACCATCGCCTACGACATCCTGGTGGGCGGCCTCCTCGTGGCCATCCTCGGCGGACTCATCTGGAAGCGCGGCACCGGCATCGCGGCCGCGGCGTCCATGGCGGTCGGATCCGTGGTGACACTCGGGACCATGATCGTGCTGGAGATCAATGCCAAGGCACCGCTGGACGGCGTCTTCGCCAACGAGCCGATCTACTACGGCCTGCTCGCCTCCGCGGTGGTCTACATTGCAGTGTCGCTGCTGACCAAGCCCACGGACCCCGCGGTCATGAGCCGCTGGTACCGCCGCGTGGCCGGCAGGGACACGGAGGAAGTTCCGGTTACGGCCAGCTCCCGGTGATTTTCCCGGCGACCCGGCAGTTCTAAGACGTACGACGACGGCGGTGCCTCCCAGCGTGAGGAGGCACCGCCGTCGTGGGCCCAGGAGTTGGGCTAAAGCAGGAGGGAACGGTCCAGGACGAAACGGACGTCAGTATTGGAACGGACGCCAGTGCTGAAACGGGCGCCTTAGGCTTCGTAGCCTTCGTCCGCACGGAACTCGTCGTCCGCGTCGCGCGGAACTACCCGTTCGTCGTCGTCCACTGCCCCGGAGCTGGCGGGGACAACCCTTTCCTCGGAGTCGAGGAATTCGTCTTCCGTGTCCCAGTCTTCGTCCACCGGCGCGTCCTCGGCAAAGTCGTAGGCGGGATCGGACTCGATGGTATGGCGGGTGTCCGGCTCGGGGCGCGATCCGTTGGTGTTCATCAGGCAGACCTCCGTGTGGTTGGACTTCCGTGCCCGGCATCGGCGGGGCACATTTTCATCAGATCACCGCGGGTGCAGGCGGTCAAGGGCGTCCGCACGGGCCGGCGGCTTTGCCTCTGGCGGCCGGAGTTATTGAGGGTTCCCTAAACTTCTCACTAAGGGCTACCGGCCGAAAAACCGCGGAATTACGCGGTAAAGTGGGCGATGCAATGGGGCCGTAGTATGTCCCAGCTACCCAGGAGTTCCCGTGTCTCAGCACGCAAAATCTGACCCTCACACCACCGGCAGCGCGTCCGCACCCACTGCTTCCAGCACCGGCGCCGCACCCAACGGGATCGCCGCACCCCGGCCGGAGCCCACCGCCGCGGACATCAAGCGCTGGCGCCAGTACCTCGCCGACGAGCGGGCCGAGGCTTCCGTCTACCGTGACCTCGCTCAGAACCGCTCCGGGGAAGAGCGCGCCATCCTTTTGGCCCTCGCCGAAGCCGAAGGCCGCCACGAGGCGCACTGGCTGAAGCTGCTCGGCGAGCACGCGGGCAAGCCCCGGCACGCCTCCTTCCGCAGCCGCCTCCTGGGCTTTCTCGCCCGGCACTTCGGGTCCGTTTTTGTGCTCGCACTGGCGCAGCGGGCCGAGGGCCGCTCCCCCTACACCCGGGAACCGTCCGCCACCCCGGCCATGGCGGCCGACGAACAGATCCACGAGGAAGTGGTCCGCGGCCTGGCCACGCGCGGCCGCAACCGGCTGGCCGGCACCTTCCGCGCCGCCGTCTTCGGCGCCAACGACGGACTGGTCAGCAACCTCTCGCTGGTCATGGGCATGGCCGCCACGGGCGTTGGCAGCGGCGTGGTCCTGCTCAGCGGCATCTCCGGGCTCCTGGCCGGCGCGTTCTCCATGGGCGCCGGCGAATTCGTGTCCGTCCGTTCCCAGCGCGAGCTCCTGGCCGCCACCCGGCCCACCCAGGTGACCCTGGTGGCGGCGCCCCAGCTGGACATCGAACACAACGAGCTCCTGCTGGTCTACCTTGCCCGCGGCATGTCGCGCGAGGCCGCCGAACACCGCGTGGCCGAGCGCATGGGCCTCTTCACGTGCGACTGCGACCCGAGCCTCTCGCTCCATCCCGAACTGCCCGAGACCGAGGACGAGCACGAAGCCGTGGGCACCGCCTGGGGCGCCGCGCTCTCCAGCTTCTGCTTCTTCGCTTCGGGCGCCATCGTGCCCATCATTCCCTTCCTCTTCGGCATGACCGGGATCGCCGCCCTGATCGTGGCGGCCGTCCTCGTGGGAATCGCGCTGCTGGCCACCGGCGGCACAGTCGGCCTGCTGTCCGGCACCTCGCCGCTCACCCGCGGGCTGCGGCAGCTCGCCATCGGGCTGGGAGCGGCCGGCGTCACCTACCTCCTGGGCATGGCGTTTGGCGCTGTGATCGCCTGATTGACGGGGATTTCCTGAACTTCCCAGTCGCTCAGGTGGATTCCCGGCAGCTGGTTTCCGGGAGTGGCGGGCGGAACTGTAAAGTGGGCCTGTTTGCCTGATGCTTATGTCCCTTCCGGAGGCGACGCCGCCGAGGAATGCCGTGAAAGGGGTGCAGTGGAGAGTCATGACCCCGGTCGCATTCAACGCCGGCACCGGCACCGGCCGCGGCACTCGGGTCCGGCCACCGCGGCGGCGAGGTTTATCCGCCGTCTAATCGTGCTCGCTGCCCTCGGTTGTGCAGCATTCCTTGCGGCCGGAATGGCATACGGGGACGCCCGCTTTGCGGGCGTACTGAATTTCCGCATCGGCTCCGGGGACCAGCCCGCGTCCTGGCAGGATGATTCCGGCCGGGACGATTCTGGCCAGGATGAGGCCGGGCAGGATCGTGCTGGCCAGCACCAGACTGGCCAGAATCCGGCCGGGCAAACGGGGCAACCCGGGCACAGCGGCGGGTCCCGCGGAGCCGAGTCCGGCGCGCCCGGAGGCCCGGGCAGTGCCGGGGGCGCACCGCCGTCGGGCCTGGAGGAAGCAGCCACTCCCCTGGGCACGCCGGCGCCACCTCCGGAGCCCAGCAGCTCGTACAAATTTCTGGCTGTGAACAGTGACGGCTCCCCCGTGGGCTACTCACCCTGCCGTCCGCTGCATTACGTAGTGAATGCCAGCCTGGCGCCGGAAGGTGCGGCGGGCCTGGTTTACCTGGCGGTCGAGGAAATCTCGCGCGCCACCGGCATCCAGTTTGTGAACGACGGAGCCACCGAAGAGAAGCCTACGGACCAGCGCGCCCCCTACCAGCCCGGGGCCTACGGCGACCGCTGGGCTCCCATGCTCATCAGCTGGACCACACCGGACGTTGCTCCCAAGCTGGGCGGCAAGGTCATCGGCACCGGCGGCAGCACCCACTACAGCTACGGAAACGGGCCCAAGAGCTACGTCACCGGCAGCCTGGAACTCGATGCCCCGCAGATGGCTGCGGAACTGGAACGCCCCGACGGCACCGCCTACGCCACCGCCGTCATCCTCCATGAACTGGGCCACGTGATGGGGCTGGAACACGTTGACGACCCCGTACAGCTCATGTATCCGGAGATCGGCGCCCCCGACGGCCTCGCGGCCGGCGACCTGAACGGCCTGTACCAACTGGGCAAGGCGCCCTGCCGCAAGGACCTGTAAGCGGCCCTCACACTCCAGCGGGGCGTTATGCCACCGGGGGCGCTTTACCCGCTGAGGACCGCGAGCGCCTCGTCCACGGTGTCCACCAGGAAGATCCGCTGCTCCATGGCCCGGCCGGCGGCGAGGCTTTGCAGCATGGGCCAGGCCGGGAACCGCTCCTCCCAGTGTTCCCGGCCCACCAGCACCATGGGCGTCATGGTCTCCTGGGCGCCGTAGTAGTTCTCGCAGGCATCCTGGAAGATCTCCTGCACGGTGCCCGCGGCACCGGGCAGGAACACGATCCCGCCGTTGCAGACCTCCAGGAGAATGGCCTCGCGGACGGCGTTGGCAAAGTACTTGGCGACGTGCGTGGCGAAATAGTTGGGCGGCTCGTGGCCGTAAAACCAGGTGGGAATGCCGAGGGACGCTGTTCCGCCCGGAAAGCGTTCGACGGCGGCTGCCGCAGCACGGGCCCAGGCGGACACCGAGGGGCGGAAGCCGGGGACGGCCGCCAACTCTCGAAGCACACTGTGAAAATCGTCGTCGTCGGCCGCACTGAGGTAGGCACCCAGGTTCGCCGCCTCCATGGCCCCGGGCCCGCCGCCGGTGGCCACCAGGTGGCCGCGGCGGGCCAGGAGCCGGCCCAGCGTGGCAGCAGCGGCGAAACCGCCGGTCCCCCGCTGCAGGGCGTGGCCGCCCATGACCCCGACGATGAAACGGCCCCCGCTGTTGAGGCTGCGGACGAACTCCTCCAGGGCATCGCCGACGGCGTGATCGTGCAGGGCTGCCGCAAGCGTGGAATCGAGGCGGTTCCGCTGGCCCGGCCGCATGCTCCATTGGTAGACCAAAGCGTCAGGGGTTTTCTCGTAGGGCTCATCGAGGATGCCTGCGTACAGCTCCTGCGGGGTGTAGAGCCCCGCCCGGTACGGATTGAAAGGAACGCCGGTAAGCCGCGGAAAAATCAGGGCGCCCCGGCTGCGGAGTGAAGCCTCCACGCCCGGGTCGAAGGTGCAGCCCAGGAAAATCGCGCCCTCGGCGTCCAGGGCTGCCAGGGCGGTGCCCCGTCCGCGGAGGTCAAGCGACTGCGCGTGCCAGCCGTGCATCGCCCGGGCCCCGGCATTCACCAGCCGGTCGAAGCTGGCGACGCTGTTCACCTCAAGAGTCCGCGGGCTGGGGTTCAGGCTGCCAGAGGGGTTCATGGTGCCCAGCCTAGTGCCGTGTTCAGCACTGCCACCGAAGCCCGTGCCGGGAACTCGACGACCTGAAAACCCAACTAGGTAGCAGCTGTGGGCGTTCCCAGCGCTGAGAACGCCCTGTGCTGCTACCTAGTTGGGTGGAAATATCAGGAACGGGTCAGGAAACCTGCAGGCCGCCGTTGATGTCGTAGGTCGCAGCCGTGATGTAGCCCGAGTCCGCACCCAGCAGGAAGGAGATCAGCGCAGCCACTTCCTCGCGGGTTCCCACGCGGCCCATCATGATGCCCTCGGACATCTGTGCCTTGCGCTCCTCGCTCAGCGTGCCGCCCATGATGTCGGTGTCAACCGGGCCGGGGGCGATGGCGTTCACGGTGACGCCGAACTCGCCGACCTCGCGGGCCAGGGCACGGGTGAAGCCGATGATGCCGGCCTTGGAGGCGCTGTAGGCAACCTTGGAGTAGGTTCCTCCGCCGCGCTGGGCGGAGATGGAGGAGATGCTCACGATGCGGCCGAGCTTGCGTTCGATCATTCCCTTGAGGACCCGCTGTGACACCACGAAGGTGCCGCGCATGTTGATCGCGAAGACCTTGTCCCACTCGGCAACCGTGGTTTCCATGAAGGGGGTCGGCGAGCTGATGCCGGCCAGGTTAGCAAGGGCCACGATCGGCGGCAACGACTCTTCGATCTCCGTGATGGCCCGGTCCACGGACGCCTCGTCGGAGACGTCGGCGCCGACGCCGATTGCCTTCACTGCACGGTTGGATCCGATCTCCGCGGCCGCGGCCTTTGCGTCCTCGGCGTTGATGTCGAGGATCGCGATGGACCAGCCTTCGCTGGCCATGCGGTCAGCTGCTGCGCGGCCGATGCCGCGGGCAGAGGCCGCGCCGGTCAGCACAACGGTGCGTTCTGCGGGGAAAGGGGTGATTGAGCTCATTACGGGTATTCCTTCGGGTGGTTCTCGGATGGGTCTTTAGCGGCTGGCCGAAACGTCTGCGGCGGCCTTGACTGCCGGATCCAGCGCAGCGTCGCCTTCGGGGCGCTTGCGGGCATAGAGGTAAGTGGCAACGGCCGTGACGCACAGGCAGAAGGAGAGGAAGAGCAGGCCGCTCTGGTTGTTGCCGGTGGCGTCCTTCAGGATGCCCACTGCGTAGGGGGCGACGAATCCGCCCAGGTTGCCCAGCGAGTTGACCATGGCCAGGCCGGAGGCGGCGGCTGCGCCGGTGAGCGCTGCGGACGGCATCGACAGGAACGGGGCAATGGCCCCGTAGATGCCCATGGCCGAGGCGGTCAGGGCAATGAGTGCCAGGACAGGGTTGACCGGAAGCAGGAAACCGGCGGCCAGCAGGCCCAATCCGGCGAGGACCATGCTGACAGCGCTGTGCCAGGCACGCTTGCCGGTCTTGTCAGCGCGCTTGCTCCAGAAGTAGACGAAGACCGCGGCGATGGCGTACGGGATGAGGACGATGAATCCTACCTCGGCGGTGGAGAACTTGCCCAGGGCGGCGACGATGGTGGGCATCCAGAGGCCCAGGCCATAGATGCCGCAGACCAGGCCGAAGTAGAGAGCCGAGTAGACGATGGTGCGCTTGTCCTTGAGGCCGGCCAGGAAGTTGTGGCTGCTGCCCTTGGACTTGGCTGCCAGTTCGGCGTCCATGGTGGTGGCGAGCCATTCGCGCTCGTCGGCGTTGAGCCACTTGGCGTCCCGCGGACGGTCCGTCATCAGGAAGGGGGTCAGCACGCCCAGCAGGATGGCGGGGATGCCTTCAATGATGTAGAGCCACTGCCAGCCCTGCAGGCCCATGATGCCGTCCATCTGGAGGAGCAGGCCGGAAACGGGGGCACCCAAAGCGTTGGAGACGGGCTGCGCCAGGATGAAGATGCCCAGTACGGTGACCCGCTGTGCGGCCGGGAACCACAGGGTCAGGTAAAAGAGGATGGCGGGGAAGAAGCCGGCCTCGGCCGCGCCCAGCAGGAAGCGGATGATGTAGTAGGTGGTTTCGCCGTTCACCAAGGCCATGGCCGCTGCGAAGATGCCCCAGGTGATGAGGATGCGGGCCAGCCACTTGCGGGCGCCGAACTTGTACATGCCGGCGTTGCTGGGGATTTCGAGCACGGCGTAGCCGAGGAAGAAGATGCCGGCGCCCAGGCCGTAGGCTGCGGCGCTCAGGCCGATGTCCTCGCTCATGGTCAGCTTCGCGAAGCCGACGTTGTTCCGGTCCAGGTACGCGATGAAGTAGAGGAGCACAATCAGGGGCATTACGCGGCGGCGGACCTTGCGGAGCGTGCGGTCTCCAAGCTCGCCAAGTCCGGAGGACTTTGTGGTGAATGAAGTCATCATCGACCTTCTGTCTGTCGGTTTCCGGTCCGGCGGCTTCGCCCGGGGAATCCGATGCTTTTTCTGATGGGTTCTTTCCGCCTCAGAGGGGAATGTCTGCACTTGATCTGATGTCAGACATCTGACGGAAGGACATGACCAAAAGCATAGGAGGGTGACGAGCGTTACGTCAAGACGAAAGGGTTGGTTCCTGCAAAATGGCCGGGTTCAGATCCTATGAACGGTTGCCGTGGACGTAGCGTTCGTAGTCCTCGAAGGTCTGGTCCATATGCTCGTCCATGGCCTTGCGGGCCAGCTCGGAGTCGCCTGTGAGTATGCTCTCCAGCACGCGCTGATGGAAGGCGATGGCGTGGCGCTGGATCTCCTCGATGGCCGACGTCTCGCGGCGGGCGCGGTACAGGGACTGGCCCAGCTGGGCCAGGAGGGCGCGGACAAACGGGTTGCCGGAGGCCTTTAGGACGGTGTCGTGGAAGGCGATGTCCGCGGTCACGAACCCGTCAAGGTCGCCGGCCTGGTGAAAACGCTTCATGTCCGCGATGGACGCCCGCATCTCCTCGGCATGCTCAGGAGTGTGGCGCCTTGCGGCGAGCGCGGCGGCGCCGGTCTCCACCATTCGCCGCACCTCGATCAGGCCGCGGGAAACCTGGTCGTCCGCGTTGCCGTGCGACGCTGCCTTGATGATCGCGTCGAGGCCGGTCCAGCTGTCCGCAGGATTCACGAACGTTCCGCGGCCGGCTTTGACATAAAGGATGTTCTGCGCCCGGAGTGCCTTCAGCGCTTCGCGGGCGGTCAGGCGGCTGACGTCGTAGGCCTTGGCGATGTCGGCTTCCGGCGGCAGTGCATCGTGCGGCTTGAGCCTCCCGTCAAGAATGTCGTCCAGCAGACCGTCAACCAGGTCGTCAACAAGTGTCCTGCGCCCCATCGACTGTCCTACTTTCGCCTTGCCTATTGCTCCCAACATTACCGAAACCCCCGCAGTCCCAGTAAAACGGCACGAAGTGCGTCAGCCCGCGGCTTGCGCGCCCGTAACGCATGAGTCCAGCCTGGCAAGCGTCCTGTCGATATTCGCCGGATGGCGGGCAAGGTAGCCAGCAAGGCGGAGCAGGAATTTGCCGCGCACACTGCGCGCATCCCACTGTTCTGTCACGAGCGTCCCGGGAACGCCACTGCTGTCCGTGGCCGGTTCCAGCAGGTAACGCCACACATGCCCGTAGAAGTGACGCCAGCCGATCCGCTGGCCCTCCTCGAACTCAGTGACGGTGTTGAGAATCCGGTAATTAACCCTGATCTTCATTTCCATGCCGAATTTGGCCCCCGGGCCAAGACGCAACGGACCCCGCGGCTGGGCACCCTTGACAGTGCCTGACCCGTCGATTTCGCTGTGCAGCGCGGGAGTGGCCAGGACCTCGAAGACCACGTCCGGCGCCGCGGCGATGAAACGGTCCCGGGACACCAGATAGCGGTTATTCATCGGGCCAGCCTAACCGGCCGGATATGGGGCAGAATTTGAGGATGCAGAATTCACCGCGGAATTCAGGAACAGCGCAGACCCCAGACGCAGCGCAGAACCCGGACACAGCGCCGGATGCAGACGAGGCACAGAGCGCGGCGCCGCGCAAGGAGCGCCGGCCGCGGATCGGCATCCCGGTCCGGCTCAGCAGCTCGACAGATCCGGATCCTCGGGTGGCAAAGGCCAACAACCTCTTCGGCTGCATCGTCAGCCTCATCCGCGATGTCGGCGGGGAGCCGGTGCTGCTCACCGCTGAGTCACTGGAAGGCGGACTGAGCGGCGCACCCAACAGCGGAACGGCCGACGGCGGAACTTCCGACGGCGGAAAGGCGCCGGACGCGCCCGAGTCCCTTGACGGCGTCGTACTTCCCGGCGGCGGCGACGTTGACCCGCGCCTCTACGGCCAGGAACCGGGGCCCGCGCTCTATGACGTCAACGCGGAGCAGGACCGGCTGGACATCGCGGTGGCGCGGCGCGCACTCGATGCCGGCACGCCGGTGCTGGGCATCTGCCGCGGGCACCAGCTGCTCAATGTCCTCTACGGCGGAACGCTCGTCCAGGACATGACACCGGGTACCGTGGCGCACCGCCAGATCCCGGCAGCGGCCAACAGGCCGTGGGTCTGGCACGAGGTGACCATCACCCCGGGATCCAAAGTGGCGAAGATGTACGCCGCCGCCGAAAATCCGGAGGCCGGGAGGACGGCCTCCGCCGGCGCCGCTGCGGCCGTGGGCGAGGCGGCCGCACGTGGCACAGCCGCAAGCGACGTACGCGCAATGGAGGTCAAAATCGCTTCCGGCCACCATCAGGCTGTGGACCGGGTGGCGCCGGGGCTGCTGGTGACCGCCGTGGCTGATGACGGCACGGTGGAGGCGCTGGAGGATCCCGAGCGGTGGGTCGCCTCGGTGCAGTGGCATCCGGAAGCCGTGGAACTGACCGAAGAGCAGAGGCTTGCCCCGTTCCGCGTCTTCGTGGAGGCCTGCCGCACTCCCTGACTGCCTGCGTCCCCTGGTTGCCGGGCTCCTTGACTGCCGGCGGCGCCCTGCTATGATCAAAATCAGAGTATGTCCTAACAAACGGACATGCACTGACATACAGGCCTTCTGGACGCGGGAACCTGCAGCACAAAGGGAGCACTCAATGGCGAACCAACTACGCCTCAGCATCGACCGCTCGTCGCCGGTGCCGCTGTACCATCAGGTCGTCCAGGGCATCGAGGCCGCCATCCATACCGGGCTGCTGGAACCCGGGAGCCGACTGGAGAACGAGATCGATCTCGCGGCCCAGTTGAATCTCTCGCGCCCCACCATGCGCAAGGCGATGGACGAACTGGTCCGGTCCGGGCTGCTGGTCCGCAAGCGGGGTGTCGGCACGCAGGTGGTGTCCAGCCAGGTCCGCCGCCCGCTTGAGCTGTCCAGCCTGTACGACGACCTGACGAACAACGGCAGCAAGCCCACCACCGAGGTGCTCACCTTTGCCCACATCGAGGCCGACGCCGCCACCCGGGAGGCCCTGCACCTCGCCGCCGGGGCCAAGGTCTACCACTTCACCAGGCTCCGGAAAGTGGGCGGCAAGCCGCTGGCCCTGATGGAGAACTGGGTGCGCGACGACATCACGCACATCGACGAGGACCTGCTGAAGGCGCAGGGCCTGTACGGCATCCTGCGCAGCGGCGGCGTCAACTTCCGGCTGGCCACGCAGCGCATCGGCGCAATGGTGGCCAACGACTACCAGGCTCCCCTGCTTGAGACGGAACCGGGCTCAGCCCTGGTCACCATGGAACGCACCGCCGTCGATGACACCGGCCGGAACGTCGAGACCGGACACCACGTCTACCGCGGCGACTCCTACAGCTTCGAAATGACACTGGTTCAACGCTAGGAACAAACAGGCTCCTTCAGCGCGGGGCGGCGTCTTGCCTGCCCTTGCGCCGCGCCGTCGCGCGCCGAACCGAGCACCGCACATCCGAAAGGGACACGAACTTATGGCTGAATGGGTATACCCCCTGGGCAGCGCAGCCGAAGGCTGCTGGGACGTTTCGCTGGGAACGTCCGACTCCAAACTTGCCGTGGAAGGCTGGGAACACACGGGACTGAAGGTGGCCACGCTGGCGCCGGGCGCCGTCGTCGAACTTCCGTCCGCGGCGGAGGAACGGATTGTCATCCCGCTGAGCGGGGCGTTCACGGCCACCGTGGACGGGCTGGACCACCCCCTTGCCGGGCGTGCGAGCGTCTTCAGCGGACCCACCGACGTGCTGTACTCCGGGACGCACAAGGCCGTGACGGTTAAGTCAGCCGACGGCGGCCGGGTGGCCATCGCGACGGCGCCCGCCAAGGTCCAGTACCCGACGCGCCTGATCACCGCGTCGGAGACGCCCGTCGAGTTGCGCGGGGCCGGAAACTGCTCGCGCCAGGTCCACAACTTCGGCACCCCCGCCGCGCTGGAAGCCGACCGCTTCATCGTCTGCGAAGTCCTCACGCCGGCCGGCAACTGGTCCTCCTACCCTCCCCACAAGCATGACGAGGAGAAAGAGGGCGAGACCCAACTCGAGGAGATCTACTACTTCGAGACGCGGGTGGCCGACGTCCCGGGTTCCACGGGTTCAGGTTCTGCCGGCCCCGGCGAGAAGGCGGACGCCATCGGCTACCAGCGGGTCTACGCCTCCGATGACCGCCCCATTGACGTCTCGGCCGAGGTGCGCACCGGCGACGTGGTGCTGGTCCCCTACGGCTGGCACGGCCCGGCCATGGCCGCACCCGGCTACGACATGTACTACCTCAACGTCATGGCCGGGCCCGGCCGCGTCCGCGACTGGCTCATCAGCGACGACCCGCACCACGGCTGGGTGCGCCAGACCTGGGACAGCCAGAACCTGGACCCCCGGTTGCCGTTCGGGGCGTAACGCCGGCTAACGGACGGAAACGGGTCCGACGTCGGCCGGTTCAGCCTGGACTGAACCGGCCGCTTCCGTCTCCACGCTATTCTGGGACGCGACCGCTGCGTCGGCTGCCGAAACCCGGCGGGCAGTTGCTCTTGCGCGGGCGGCAGCGCCGGCCATCACCAGGAGGCCCAGCAGGGTAATCGCGGCCCCTGCCCAGATGGGCGAGGTGTAGCCCAGGCCGGCGGTGATGGTCACGCCGCCGAGCCAGGCGCCCAGGGCGTTGCCCACATTGAACGCGCCGATGTTGGCTCCGGACGCCAGCGTGGGCGCCTTGGCCGCGTACTTCATGACGCGCATCTGCAGGCCGGGCACGGTGGCGAACCCGAAACCGCCGAGGAGCAGCAGGGAGGCGATGGTGAGCATCTGGTTCCCCGCGCTCAGGGCGAAAACCACCAGCACCACAACGAGGACCGAGAGCACGGCGAGCAGGGTGCGGTCGACGTCGCGGTCGGCCGCCCTGCCGCCGAGGGTGTTGCCAACAAACAGGCCTACACCGAAGACAATCAGCAGCCAGGGCACTGTGGACGCGGCGAATCCGGAAACCTCGGTGAGCGTGAAGGCGATGTAGGTGAAGGCGCCGAACATTCCGCCGTACCCGAGGATGGTCACCAGGATGGACAGCCAGACCTGGCCGGAGCGGAAGGCGCGGAGCTCGCTGCGCAGTCCGGCGCTTGCGGCGTCACTGTTCCCGGCCTTGGGCACCAGAGCCAGGATGCCAACCAGCGCCAGCACGCCGATGCCGGTGATGGCCCAGAAGGTGGAACGCCACCCGGCCGCCTGGCCCAGCAGCGTGCCGAGCGGAACGCCCAGGACATTGGCGGCAGTGAGCCCGGTGAACATGATGGCGATGGCGGCGGCCTTCTTGGTCGGCCCCACCATGCCGGCTGCCACCACCGCCCCGATGCCGAAGAAGGCGCCGTGCGCGAGGGCGGCAACGACCCGGCCCGCCATCATCGCCCAGTAGTCAGGCGCGATGGCGGACAGCAGGTTGCCGGCGACGAAAAGCACCAGCAGAACGGCCAGCACGGGCTTGCGCTGGAATCGGGACACTGCGGCGGTGAGTCCCAATGCTCCCACCACGACGGCGAGGGCATAGCCGGAGATGAACCAGCCGGCAGAGGCTTCGCTCACCTGGAAGTCTGCGGCCACCTCGGGGAGCAGCCCCATGATGACGAATTCGGTGAGTCCGATGCCGAACCCGCCGAGGGCTAGGGCTATCAAACCAGCAGGCATGGATGTGCTCCTTCGGAACTGTACGGAATGAGGAGCGCGGCGTAAGGTATTAGTTGCACGCGCGCTATTTCTTGCGATGCAACTAATTGTTGCACACGCAAATATAGCGCGCAAGCAACTATTTTTGCCGGGCTTCGTTCCGGGAGCCGGAGAACTGAAGGAGGAGGAGCCATGGGCATCAAGGACGACGCCGTGGAGGTGCGCGCCCAAGGGTGGCGCACCCTGGCGGCCCTGCACGGGCTGATCGAGGCGGAGCTGGAACGGTCGCTGCAGGGGCAGGCGCAGCTCTCCGTTGTCGAATACACGGTGCTGGACGCGCTCAGCCGGCAGGACGGGTGGCACATGCGCATGCAGCAGCTGGCTCGGGCCACCGCCCTGAGTGCCAGTGCGACCACCCGCCTGGTGAACCGGCTGGAGGACCGCGGCCTGCTGACCCGCATCCTGTGCGCGGACGACCGCCGCGGCATCTACACCGAACTCACCGACAGCGGGAACAAGCTGCTGGCAGAAGCGCGGCCGGTCCACGACGCCGCCCTCGAGCGGACCCTGGCCGAAGCGCAGCAGGTGCCGGAGCTGGCACCCCTGGTGGACGCACTCCCCCGCCTCCACGCCGGCGTCTAGAGCTGGCCGCCCGGCCCGCCGCCCGCCGTCGAACGTCCTAGTGGGCCGGGGTGTTCTCTCCGACGTCGGTCTTAGCTTCGGTCTTGACTACGCCGGGGACGCCCGCCTGGTGCTTGAAGTAGTGCTCCACGTCCTCGAGGCTCTTGTCCTTGGTCTCGGGAACGTACTTGGCTGCAAAAAGAATCGCCCCGACACCCAGGACGGCGAACACGAAGAACGTGTTGGAGATGCCGACGGCGGCGAGCAGTTGCGGGAAGCCGAAGCCGATCAGGAAATTCACGATCCAGAGCACGAAGGCCGATGCGCCCATGCCGAGGCCGCGCAGCTTCAGCGGGAAGATCTCCGACAGCATGAGCCAGGTGACCGGTGATATGGCCCCCTGCTGGAATGCGAGGAACGTGACGGTCAGCGCCAGGATCACGTAGCCGCGGCCGGTGCCCTCCGGCAGGATCAGCGAGAAGAGGCCGATCAGCAGCAGCGCCGAGGTGGTTCCGATCTGGCCGGTGATCAGCATCCGGCGGCGCCCCGCCTTGCCCAGGAGCCAGATGCCCACGAAGGTGGCCAGCACGGAGATAACGCCGTTGGCGATGTTGGCGCTTAGGGCGGCCTCCCGGCCGAAGCCGGCGTCCGCCAGGATCTGCGTGCCGTAGTACATGATGGAGTTCACGCCGGTGATCTGCTGGATCACGGCAAGGCCGACGCCGACGAAGAAGATCCGCCGCAGCCAGGGAACCTGCAGGTCCTTCCAGGAGCCCATCTTGGACTTGTAGTCCTCCACGGCCATGGCCTTGACCTCATCGAACTCCGCCGTGGCCTCGGCCTTGGAGCGGATGCGCTGGAGCACGCCGAGCGCCTCGCCGAAGCTGCCCATGGAGGCCAGCCAGCGGGGGCTTTCGGGCATGAACGCCATGCCGATCCACAATGCGATGGCGGGCAGCGTGGCTATCACCAGCATCCAGCGCCAGATGCCCCCGGCCTCGCCGAAGGTGTTGCCGAGGTAGGCGTTGAAGATGAAGGCGAGCAGCTGGCCGGTGACAATCATGAGTTCGTTCTGCGTCACGATCCGCCCGCGCCGGGCCGACGGCGAGACCTCCGCGAGGTACACGGGCACCGTCACGGACGCCCCGCCCACGGCCAGGCCCAGGATGAACCGGGCCGCCACCATGAACTCAGTGCTCGGAGCCAGGGTGCAGGACAGGGTGCCGATCAGGAAGATGACGGCCAGGACCATGATCATCTTGCGGCGGCCGTTCCGGTCCGCCAGCCGGCCGCCGAACAGTGCACCGAAGGCGGCACCGAACAGCAGCGACGACGTCACCAGGCCCTCGCCGAGCGGGGTCAGGCCCAGGTCCTCCTGCATGTAGGGCAGGGCACCGTTGATGACGCCCGTGTCGTAGCCGAAGAGCAGGCCGCCGAAGGTGGAAATGATGGTGACCGTGCGGAGCGCCCGCTGGTGTTTTAAGCCGGCCTTGCCAGAAGGCGCGGCCGTCATACGCTGACCTTCTGCACGTACTGCTTCATGGTGTCGAGCTGGAAGCGGGAAACCTCCTCGGCGTTGTCGTCTTCGGCGAAGACGCTGGACACCATCACGGTGTCATCGCGGTCGAGGAAGCCGATTTCCTTCAGGCCGCCGAAGAACTCGTCCCAGTTCACGTCGCCGTCGCCGATCTTCAGGTGCTGGTGCACGCGGACGGGGTTGCCCGGCGGGTTGGTGATGTAGCGCAGTCCGTGCGACGCGTGGTGGTCCATGGTGTCGGCGACGTGGACCAGGCGGAGCCTGTCCCCTGCCGCGCGCATGATGTCCAGCGGCGAGTTCTGCATGTGGAAACTGTGCGAGGCCACGTAGACCATGCCGACGTTCTTCGAGTTCAGGCCGCGGATGACACGGATCGCGGCCAGGCCTTCCTCCACGAAGTCGTCCGGGTGCGGGTCGATGAGCAGGTCGATGCCTTCGCGCTCGATGATGGGGAGCAGTTCCTCCATGGAGCGGTAGAACGCGCGCTCGGATTCCTCTGCCAGCTCCGGCCGGCCGCTGAACTCGGTGTTCATGGTGCTCACGCCCAGGTCCACTGCGATCTGGATGGCGCGCTTCCAGTAGCGCACTGCCGCCTCACGGGCGTCCTCGTCCGGGCCTGACCAGCGCAGCACAGGCAGGATGGACGCGATTTCAATTCCGGCGTCAACGCATGCCTTCTTCAACTGGCCCACCAGCTCGTCGTCGGCCTTCGGGTGGTTGTAGAAGGGGATGAAATCCGCGTGCGGGGTCATCTGCATGTACTTGTAGCCGAGGTCGGCCACCACCTTGGGAAACTCCAGCAGACTGTGGCTGTGGTGGAAGGGGGTGGGGTCAAGGGCGATTTTCACGAGGAACACTCCATTGTGGAAAGAGTCGGTTAACGAACGGAGTTTTTGTCCAGATAATGCAACCTTGAGGGCCTCCAAGTCGCATTATCTGGACAAAAACTCCAAGGGTGGTGGGCCTAGCTGTACAGGGCAGGCTTGGCGTTCAGCTTCACGGCCACCTTCTCGCCGTTCTTCTGTGCCTCCACGCCGGCTTCACAGCACGCGGCTGTGGCGTAGCCGTCCCACGCGCTGGGTCCGCCGATTTCGCCGCGGAGCGCAGCGTCAACCCAGGCCTGGATCTCGACGTCGTACGCGGCACCGAAGCGATCTTCGAAGCCGGGCGTGACCTTGCCGCCCCAGCGGCCGTTGCTGCGCAGGTACGGGCCGCTGTCGCCGCCGATGCTGACAATGCCGTCCTCGAAGGAGGCCTGTGTGGCTACTTCGTAGCCGAACTTGGCGTTCACGTAGATTTCGACGTCGGCCAGGACACCGGACTCGGTTTCGATCAGGACGTGCTGGGGGTCGTGCTGGCCGGCCGGGGCGTTCTTCGTGGCCTTGCCGAGGCGGACCTGGACGGATGTGATCTCTTCGCCCGTGAAGAAGCGGATGGCGTCGAACTCGTGGACCACGGAGTCGTTGATGAGCATCTCGTTGGTGAAGCCCGCGGGCGTGGTCGGGTTGCGGTGCTGGTGGTGCAGCATGAGCAGTTCGCCCAGTTCGCGGTCGCGGATGACCGAGCCGAGGGCTGCGTATTCGGCGTCGAAGCGGCGCATGAAGCCCACCTGGATGCGCTTGTGGCCCAGCTTCTCCTCGGCCTGGACAATCTTCCAGGACGACTCGGCGTCCGGCGTCAGCGGCTTTTCGCAGAGGATGGGAATGTCCTTGGCGATGGCCTTGAGCAGGATCTCCTCGTGCAGGAAGCCGGGCGTGGCGACGAGGACGGCGTTGACGTCGCCGTTGTTCAGCGCCTCTTCGGCGTCGGCCAGGGCAACGGCACCGGGGATGCCTTCGATGGCCGCCTGCGCACGCGCGAGGTCAACGTCGACGACGGCGGCAACTTCAGCGCCGTGGATGCGCTTGCTGAGGCGCTGGATGTGGTCCGCGCCCATGCGGCCGGCGCCGATAACGGCGACGCGAAGGGTTTCAGTCATTGTTCTTTCCTTACTTTGGGATGCCGGGGCGGAGGCTAGTTGACCGCGGTGCGGGAGCCGCAGGACAGCAGGTAGTTGCGGGTGCGCTTGGCGATGGGCATGGGAACGTCGAAGGCCACCGGGTACATGTCCTGCTCCACGATGCCGAAGATCGGCCTGTTCAGGGCCTCGACGGCCTCGATGACCGCGCGCAGGTCCGGCAGCCCGTTGGGCGGCTCGGTCATGACGCCGGCCAGGTTTGCCGCGGCCCAGGTCATGTTTTCTTCGTTGACCTTCTTGAGGATGTCCGGGTTGATCTGCTTCAGGTGCAGGTACCCGATCCGGTCCGGGTAGTTCTTGATGAGCTCCAGGCTCGAGGCTCCGCAGTATTCCGCGTGGCCGGTGTCCAGGCACAGGTTGAGGTACTGCGGGTCGGTCGCGCCCAGCAGCGTTTCGATGTCCTCCTGGGCTCCGACGTGCGAGTCGGCGTGGGAGTGGAACTGCTGTTTGAGGCCGAAGTCCTCGAGCAGCGTCTTTCCGAGCCGGTTGTGGCCGGCGAACAGGTCGCTCCAGGCTTTGTCGCTGAGGGTTCCGCTCTCCACGGCCTCGCCGGTGACGTCGTCGCGCCACATCGCGGGGATGACCACGATGTGCTCGCCGCCCATGGCTGCGGTGAGTTCGGCGACCTTGCGGGCCGGCTCCCACGCGGTTTCCCACTGGTCCAGGCCGCGGTGGAACGCCGTGAAGACCGTGCCCGCGCAAACCTTCAGGTCGCGCTGCTTGAGCTCCTCGGCCAGGCGCGTGGGGTCGTTGGGCAGGTAGCCGTAGGGGCCCAGCTCAATCCACTTGTAGCCGGACTCGGCCACCTCGTCCAGGAAGCGCTCCCACGGAGTCTGCTTAGGGTCATCCGGAAACCACACGCCCCAGGAGTCGGGCGCGGTGCCGATGATCAGCTTGTTCTCTGTCATTGCTCAATCCTTGTGTCTGCTGCGGCTTTGCGGCTGTTAGTTGGAGGGGAAGTTGTAGGAGGCGCCGGAGGCGTGGGTGGGCTCGGGCCAACGGGAGGTGACGACCTTGCCGCGGGTGTAGAAGGAGACGCCTTCGGGGCCGTAGATGTGCTTGTCGCCGAAGAGGGAGGCCTTCCAGCCGCCGAAGGAGTGGTACGCCACCGGAACCGGGAGGGGTACGTTGATGCCGATCATGCCGACGGTGACGGAACGCTGGAACTTGCGGGCGGCGGCGCCGGAGGAGGTGAAGATGGCGGTGCCGTTGCCGTAGGGGTTGGAGTTGATCAGCTTGATGCCGTCTTCCAAAGTATCAACGCGGACGACGACGAGGACGGGTCCGAAGATCTCCTCCTGGTACGCGGTCATTTCGGTCTTGACGTGGTCGAGCACGGTGGGGCCGACCCAGAAGCCGTCTTCGTGGCCGGGGACGACGAGGTCGCGGCCGTCGACGACCATCGCGGCTCCGGCGGCTTCGGCCTCGGTGACGATCCTGACGATCCTTTCCTTGGAGGCGGGCGTGATGACCGGGCCCATTTCGGCGCCGGGCACGGTGCCGTTGTTGACCTTGACGGCGACGGCGCGTTCTTCAACCTTCTTGACCAGCAGGTCCGCGGCGTCCCCGACGGCGACGGCGACTGAGATGGCCATGCAGCGTTCACCGGCGGAGCCGAACGCGGCGGCGGCGAGGTGGTCGGCGGCGTTGTCCAGGTCGGCGTCGGGCAGGATGATGGCGTGGTTCTTCGCTCCGCCCAGGGCCTGGACGCGCTTGCCGTGGGCGGTGGCGGTCTCGTGGACGTACTTGGCGATCGGGGTGGAGCCGACGAAGGAGATGCCGTCCACGTCCGGGTGGGTCAGCAGCCCGTCAACGGTTTCCTTGTCACCGTGCAGGACCTGGAACACGCCGTCCGGCAGGCCTGCCTGCTTCCAGAGCTTGGCCAGCAGCAGCGAGGCGGAGGGGTCGCGTTCGGAGGGCTTGAGGATGAACGCGTTGCCGGTGGCGATCGCCATTGGGGCCATCCACAGCGGCACCATGACCGGGAAGTTGAACGGGGTAATGCCGGCGACCACGCCGAGGGGCTCGCGGAAGGAGAAGACATCGATGCCGGTGGAGACCTGGTCGGAGTAGTCGCCCTTGAGCAGGGACGGGATGCCGCAGGCGAACTCGATGACTTCCAGGCCGCGGCCGATCTCGCCCTTGGCGTCCGAGATGACCTTGCCGTGTTCGGCGGTGATCAGTTCTGCGAGTTCGTTGACGTGCTCGGCGACGAGTTCGCGGAACTTGAACAGCACGGCGGTGCGCTTGGCCAGGGAGATGTCGCCCCAGGAGTCGGCAGCGGCGCGGGCTGCGGCGACGGTGTTGTCCAGGTCGGCCCGGTTGGCCAGGCGCAGCTCGGCGCTGACCTGGCCGGTGGCCGGGTTGTAGACGTTCGTGGTGCGGTCGCCTTCGCCGGCGGTCTCGGCGCCGTTGATGAAGTGGTTGATGGTGGTGGTGACGGTCGTCGTTGACATAGAGATGACTTCCTTGGTCTGTGGCTTGGGGGTCAGCCGAGCAGCTTGCGCTGGCGGGATTTGTGGTCGATGTAGGTCTGGAAGGCCTGCTTGGTGGAGTCGAGTTCCGAAACTGCGGAGACGGGCACGTCCCACCAGGATTCGGAGCTCGGCGCGTCCAGCAGGGGGTCGGATTCGACGTGGATCACGATCGGGCCGCCGCGCTCGGGTGCGGCCTTGGCGTCGCGGATGGCCTGTTCGAGTTCGGCGATGGCCTTCTCGCCGGGTTCGATCCGGATCACCTTCACGCCGAGGGACTCGGCGTTCAGGGCCAGGTCCACCGGGAGGGTCTCGCCCTCGTCGAAGCTGTGCTGTTCCTCGTCCAGGACGCGGTACTGGGTGCCGAAGCGCTGCGAGCCGAGCGATTCGGACAGCGAGCCGATGGAGGCGTAGCCGTGGTTCTGGATCAGGACCACGATCAGCTTGATCCGTTCGGCGACGGCGGTGACCAGTTCGGTGTGCATCATCAGGTAGGAGCCGTCCCCCACCATCACGACGACGTCGCGCTGGGTGCCGCCCTTGGCGGCCTCGGCAAGCGCTGCGCGCTTGACGCCCAGCCCGCCGGGGATTTCGTAGCCCATGCAGGAGTAGGCGTACTCGACGTGGTAGCCGAACGGGTCGCGGACCCGCCACATCTTGTGCAGGTCACCGGGCAGGGAGCCTGCGGCGCAGATGACCACGTCGGAGGCGTCCATGGCCCGGTTGGTGGCACCGATGATCTCGTTCTGCGCCGGCAGGGGGCTGAAGCGCGTGTCGAAGGCCGTATCCACCGTGGTGTTCCAGCGCTGCTTTTCGGCGGCGATCTGCTGCTCGAGGTCGGCGCCCACGCGGTAGCCGCCCAGTGCGTGGTTGAGCTTGACCAGTGCCTTGCGGGCGTCCGCCACGATCGGCAGCGAGGTGCCGTGCTTGTACGCGTCGATCGGTGCGACGTTGATGTTGATGAACTTCAGGTCCGGGTTCTGGAACGCGGTCCGGGACGCGGTGGTGAAGTCCTCGTAGCGGGTGCCGATGCCGATGATCAGGTCCGCTTCGGCTGCAAGGGCGTTGGCCGCCGTCGTGCCGGTGGAGCCGATGGCGCCGAGGGAGTACTTGTGGTCCCAGGGCAGGACGCCGACGCCGGCCTGCGTGTTGCCCACCGGGATGCCGGTCAGCTCGGCAAACTTCGCGAGTTCCTCGTTGGCGTACGCGTACAGGACGCCGCCGCCTGCGATGATCAGCGGCCGCTTCGCGGCCCGGATGGCGTCGGCGGCACGGGCGATGTCGTCGTCGTCGGCTTCCGGGCGGCGGATCCGCCACTCACGCTCGGCGAGGAATTCTTCGGGCACGTCGAAGGCCTCGGCCTGGACGTCCTGGGGCAGCGAGATGGTGACCGCGCCGGTCTCGGCCGGGTCGGTGAGGACGCGCAGGCCGTGGTGGAACGCGGAGAACAGCTGCTCCGGGCGGGTGACCCGGTCGAAGAACTTGGACAGCGGCCGGAACGCGTCGTTGACCGTGAGGTCGTAGGCGTAGGGCTGTTCGAGCTGCTGCAGCACCGGGTCCGCGGCACGCGTGGCGAACGTGTCGGACGGCAGCAGCAGGACCGGCAACCGGTTCGTGGTGGCCAAAGCGGCACCGGTGAGCAGGTTGGACGAGCCCGGACCGATGGAGGTGCTGATCGCGAAGGTCTGGCGGCGGCGGGTGTGCCGGGCGTAGCCCACGGCTTGGTGGGACTGGGCCTGCTCGTTCCGGCCCTGGTAGTACGGCATGATCGTCGGATCGAGCTGCTGGTACTGCTTCAGGGCCTGGCCCACACCGGCCACGTTGCCGTGCCCGAAAATGCCGAACGTGCCCGGAATCAGGCGTTCGCGGAAATCGACCCCACCCACGGAATCAACGGTGTACTGCTTGGAAAGGTACTCGACCACGGCCTGCGCCATCGTCATCCGGCGGGTTCCTGTATTCGTCCCCATGGGAAGTTACTCCGATACTTCTGTGGTGTGGTGGAGGAGTGATGCGGCTGCGGCGACCGCTCCGGCAACGTCGCCGTCCTGCGGGTACAACAGGGTCCGGCCGACGGTGAGTCCCTGCACGCCGGGCAGGGCGAGGGCGGCTCCCCAGGTGGAGAACACCTCCTCCTGCGTGCCTGCCGGGTCCCCGCCCAGCAGCACGGTGGGCATGGTGGTGGCGGCCATGACGCGTTCCATCTCGGCAACGACCGGCAGCTTCATCCAGGTGTAGGCGCTGGTGGAGCCCAAGCCCTCGGCGATGGCGATGGACTTGACCACGGCGTCCGGGGTCAGGTCGTTGCGGACCCGGCCGTTCTCCCGGACGGACAGGAAGGGCTCCACCATGGCGATGAGCTTGCGTTCGGCCAGCGAGTCGATGGCCCTCGCCGTGGCCTCGAGCAACGCAACAGTGTCCGGGTCGCCGAGGCAGATGCGGGTCAGCATCTTGCCGCCGTCCGCGCCCAGTTCCTCCAGCGCCGCGGCGGTGTGGCCGGTGAAGCGGTCGTCGAATTCGTTGACGAGGCCGGCGAGGCCGCCGCGGTTCATCGAACCGAAGACGAGCTTGCCTTCGAGGGCGCCCAGCAGCAGCAGGTCGTCCATGATGTCCGGGGAAGCCAGGATGCCGTCGACTGCCGGGTTGGCCAGCGCGATCTGCAGCCGGTCCAGGAGCTGGCGGCGGTCGGCCATGGCCACCGGGTCGTTGCCGACTGAGAGGGCGCCGCGGGCCGGGTGGTCGGCGGCGACGATGAAGTTCTGCCGGCCGTGCTTCAGGCCGGGGTGGCGGCGGCGGGCCTTGGCGGCCCGGGCCACGGCGTCCGGGTCTTCGAGCCGGATGGTGCTCAGGTGTTCGTAGCGGCGGGGGTTGTCATCCACCGCGAGGGCAGCGGAACCGGGGTTGAGGCTCACAGGGCCGCTCCTTCGGGAACAGAAATGGTGGGGACAGCATCGCCGGGAACCAGGCGTCCGCGTTCGGCGAGCAGCGTGGTGACCTCGGCCGGCGTGGGCATCGCATCGGCGCAGGACAGCCGGGAGGCAACGATGGCGCCGGCAGCGTTCGCGTAATCCAGGACCTGTGCCAGCGGCCAGCCGGAGAGCAGTCCGTGTACGAACGCGCCGCCGAAGGAGTCGCCGGCGCCCAGGCCGTTGACGGTCTCAACCGGAACCGGGGCGGAGACCACTCGCTCGGTGCGGGTCTTGGCCATCACGCCTTCCGGGCCGAGCTTCACGACGGCGATTTCGACACCGGCGTCCAGCAGGCGGTCGGCCTGCTCATCCGGGGTGCCCGGGCCCACGGCCACAGAGCATTCCTGGTCGTTGCCGATGGCGACAGTGACGTGCGGCAGGATCCGGGCCACCTGCTCCCGGGCTTCCTCCTCGGAAGCCCAGAACATGGGGCGGTAGTCGAGGTCCAGGATGGTGTACTGGCCGGCCGTGAGGCCGGTGCGGGGCCGCGCTTCGTGGGCCGTGATGTGCGCTTCGCGGCTCGGCTCCTGGCACAGGCCGGTCACGGTGGACCAGAAGATCTGCGCATCGCGGATGGCGGCCGTGTCGAGCTCGTCGGCCTTGATCTGCAGGTCCGGTGCCGTGGGAAACCGGCCGTAGAAGTACAGCGGGAAATCATGCGGGGGCTGGATGGCGCAGAACGTCGCGGGTGTCTGGAGCCCTTGGACCGGGCTGACGAAAGAATCATCGACGCCGAACTTTTCCAGTTCGCGGTGCAAGTACGTACCGAAAGGGTCATCGCCGGTGCGGGTGATAACGCCGGTCCGGCGGCCATGGCGGGCGGCGGCAACAGCAACGTTGGACGGCGAGCCACCGAGGTACTTGCCGAAGGACGTCACATCCTCCAGCCCCACCCCGATGTCGTTCGGGTAGATATCAACGCTGATTCGCCCGATCGTGAGCAGTTCGTGGGTCACGGTGATCGTGGACCTTTCTTTTGGATCTCAACCTCTAAGCAGCCGAACGGCCAAGGCTCCGGCGTTCCGCGGCCCCGTGAGCGGGACCACAAGAACTACTGTGCCCTAGATTTTATGTCCTGTCAAAGGTTTGTACTGACATACTTACAACAAGCAGAACTGCGCACAAAAAGCAGCGACGCGGAGCTGCTGACGGGGCCTTGCGGGCGAATTTTCCCGCCCTACTTTTTCGGTACGGCAAGCTCTCCGGTGACGTACTGCGCGCGGCCAAACCCGAAGGACCAGTCCCCCGCCGTGTTCTCGACGTAGCCAATGAATACGTCCTCGCCGGCGACCCCCAGAGCCCCCAGCTTGTCTGCCACCGCGGCAAACAGGCTTTGCTTTGCCCCCTGGCTGCGCCCGCCCTGCGTGAAGATCTGGATCATAACGACGTCGCGCGTGCGCTCGAAGCCAAGGCCCGCATCCTGCGCCACGATTTGGCCCGGCGCATGTTCGGTGACGATGTGGAAGTAGTCCCGTTCCGGAATTGCATATTCGGCCAGGATTGCATCATGGATCCCCCGGCTAAGGCGGGCGAGTTCGTCCTGGCTGCGTCCCGAGTGGACATCGATTCGTACGAGCGGCACTTGCTCTCCTTTGATAGTTTGTCCTGACATACTATCAAATAAGGAACGTCGCGAAAAGGGCCTGCCAAGTAGGTAGCAGCAGATGGCTTTCTGGGCATTCAGAACGCCATCTGCTGCTACCTACTTGGGTGCTTAAACGGACGACGGCGGCCGGTTACCTTCGAAGTGAAGGTCACCGGCCGCCGTCGGACGATTCATTTGTGGTGCCGGCCGCTATTTCGCGAGCAGCTCCTCGAGCCGCTCGTAGCCGTCGGACACGCCGCTTTCCATGCCTGATTGGGCCATCCCGTCGCGGGCTTCCATGCTGGGATAGACGGAGTGGGCGCGCAGCCGGCACCTGCCTCCGCCCAGGTCCTCGAAGCTCATGAATTCGATGCTGACGATGTCCGGGTAGCCGCTGAACTCGAAGGTCTGGATGGCGAAGTCGTTTTCACGGACGGTATGGAAGATGCCGCTGAAGGCGTATGTCACCCCATCCGGGCCGGTGTGGTTGTAGAGATAGGTGCCTCCGGAACGGAAGTCGTAGTGGTCGATATCAACGTTCGTGCCGCGCGGGCCCAGCCACTGCGTGATCAACTCAGGTTCCTTGTGCGCGCGGAACACGTCTGCGACCGGGAAGTCGAACTCCCGCTCAAAATCGATGAACGGGACGCCGTCGGGGACGGTGAGTTTAAGTGCGTTGCTCATTTGTCGGTCCTTTTCACTGCCGCGGCCGGGGCAGCGACATTGGAACGGAGTACGGCATCGAGGCTGCGGAACTGCGCCTCGCGGACCAGGCGATACTGGTCGATCCACGCGGTGAGCGCTTCGAGCCGTGCGGGATTCAGGTGGACGGGCCGGCGCTGGGCATCGCGGCTGCGTGTGACCAGCTGTGCCTGCTCGAGGACCTGGATGTGCTTCGAGACCGCCTGCTTGGTGATCGCGAAGGGTTCAGCCAGTTCATTGACGGTGGCGGGCCCCCGGCTGAGCCGGGAAATGAGGCGGCGGCGGACCGGATCTGAAAGCGCCAGGAAGGCCGCGTTCAGAAGGTCGTCGTCGTTATCCGTGTCCACTGTCATTGCCCCGGAGTCATTCTCGTGTATCAGTGCACCGCCGTAGTCAACTTTCTTGTTGATCAACCAGCCGGTTGTTAACAACAATAAACCCGTGCCAGATTCCGCACAAGGGGTGGCCGGACCGGCTTAAACAAAGAAACGCGAGGTCACTCCGCGCCCAATCCGGGGGGTGGATTGGGCTGGGAGTGACCCCGCGTTGCTTGCAGTGGGCCTTAGAGCGTTGCGAAGACTTCGCGCAGCAGCTTGGCGGTCTCGGACGGCGTCTTGCCGACCTTCACGCCTGCAGCTTCGAGGGCTTCCTTCTTGGCCTGGGCGGTACCGGCGGAACCGGAGACGATGGCGCCTGCGTGGCCCATGGTCTTGCCTTCCGGCGCGGTGAAGCCGGCCACGTAGCCGACGACCGGCTTGGTGACGTTGGCCTTGATGAAGTCGGCCGCGCGTTCTTCGGCGTCGCCGCCGATTTCGCCGATCATCACGATGGCCTTGGTCTCCGGGTCAGCCTCGAACGCAGCCAGGGCGTCGATGTGGGTGGTGCCGATGATGGGGTCACCGCCGATGCCGATGGCCGTGGAGAAGCCGAGGTCGCGCAGTTCGTACATCATCTGGTAGGTCAGCGTGCCGGACTTGGAGACCAGGCCGATGGGCCCCTTGCCGGTGATGTTCGCCGGGGTGATGCCCACGAGGGCCTCGCCCGGGGTGATGATGCCGGGGCAGTTCGGTCCGATGATGCGGGTGACCTGGTTGCCGTCGGCGTCGACCTTGGACTGTGCCAGTGCCCAGAACTCGGCAGAGTCCTGGACCGGCACGCCTTCGGTGATGACGACGACCAGGCCGATGCCGGCCTCGATGGCTTCAACGACGGCGTTCTTGGTGAACGCCGGCGGAACGAAGACGATGGAGACGTCGGCGCCGGTCTCGGCGATGGCTTCCTTGACGGTGCCGAAAACGTTGATCTCGTTTTCACCGTGCAGGACGGTGGTGCCGGCCTTGCGGGCGTTGACGCCGCCCACGATGTTGGTGCCGGCCTTGAGCATGAGGGCGGTGTGCTTGGTGCCTTCGCCGCCCGTGATGCCCTGGACGATGACCTTGGAGTCCTTGTTCAGATAAATAGACATGTTTTGTTTCCTAGATCTCGACAGGCTCGATCAGCGGGCGTTGGCGAGCTCGGCGGCCTTGTCGGCGCCCTCGTCCATGGTGGCGGCGAGGGTAACCAGCGGGTGGTTGGCCTCTTCGAGGATGCGGCGGCCTTCTTCGACGTTGTTGCCGTCGAGGCGGACGACCAGCGGCTTGTTGGCGGAGTGGCCCAGCTCGGCCAGCGCGCCCACGATGCCCTTGGCGACAGCGTCACAGGCGGTGATGCCGCCGAAGACGTTGACGAAGACCGACTTGACCTGCTCGTCGCCCAGGATGACGTCGAGGCCTGCGGCCATGACCTCGGCGGAGGCTCCGCCGCCGATGTCCAGGAAGTTGGCGGGCTTGACGTTGCCGTGGTTCTCGCCGGCGTATGCGACTACGTCCAGGGTGGACATGACGAGGCCTGCGCCGTTACCGATGATGCCGACTTCGCCGTCCAGCTTGACGTAGTTCAGGTCCTGCGCCTTGGCCTTGGCCTCGAGCGGGTCTGCGGATTCCTTGTCCTCAAGCTGGGCGTGCTTGGGGTGGCGGAACTCGGCGTTCTCGTCCAGCGTGACCTTGCCGTCGAGGGCGACGATCTCGCCCGCGCCGGTCTTGACCAGCGGGTTGACCTCCACGAGGGTGGCGTCTTCCTTCTTGAAGACGTCCCAGAGCTTCAGAATGACGCCGGCGACTTTGCCGCGCAGTTCTTCAGCGAAGCCGGCGGCAGCGACGATTTCGTCGGCCTTGGCCTGGTCGATGCCCACGGCGGGGTCGATGGCTACCTTGGCCAGGGCCTCGGGCCGCTCAACGGCGAGCTGCTCGATCTCCATGCCGCCTTCAACCGAGCACATGGCCAGGTAGTTGCGGTTGGCCCGGTCCAGCAGGACGGAGAAGTAGTATTCCTCGGCGATGTCGGCACCCTGGGCGATCATCACCTTGTTGACGGTGTGGCCCTTGATGTCCATGCCCAGGATGTTGGTGGAGTGCTCAAGTGCCTCGTCGGCGGACTTGGCAACCTTGACGCCGCCGGCCTTGCCGCGGCCACCGACCTTAACCTGTGCCTTGACGACAGTTACGCCGCCGATCTTCTCGGCAGCTGCCTTTGCTTCTTCAGGAGTGTGCGCCACGATGCCGGCGAGCACGGGTACACCGTGCGCTTCGAACATATCGCGCGCCTGATATTCAAACAGGTCCACGGTTTAGTGTCCTTCTACGTCGAAGTAGTTTCTGTACAGCCGGACTGCACCCAGGGTGCGGACCGGGCTGCGGAATTAGCGCGCCCTGCGGCAGGTCCGGAAACGAGCCACGCGGCGCAATGATCCTTTTTGAACTCTAGTCCTTTGAAGGGACCGGCCCGTTCCAGACTACCTGTTCTGTGAGTAAGGACACTATTCTATGGACCGTAGAAAAACCCCGTAATTACGGGGTTTTTTGGGCCTTGGCGGGCGCCGTCTGGAGGTTTTTACCCTTCGCGGAGATGAGTTCGTAATGATCCCGGCTGATAAAGAAACCGACGCCGCCAGAGACGTTTCCGCAGGCCACCCCCGAGCGGTATGCGGAGCACCGCAAACCGTTCCGTTCGAGGTTGCCGCCGTCGGGCAGGACGCGAAGCTTGGAGACGGGCCCGTTGGCAGTGCCCTTGGGCCCGTACTCGGCCTCCATCTGCGTGACCCCCGCCCGGCATTCGCCGTACCGGGCCCGGCTGGGCGTCAGGAATGCCGCACCGCCCAGATAACCCAGTCCGGTTCCCGAGCAGTCGTCACCGACGTCCCGTGCTGCCGGCGCGGGGTACGCCGCGAGCTCGCAGTGTGCCACGGGCACGGTTGCCAGTTTTTGGTTGTCGCGATCGCTGAAGTTGTTGGTTTCGTACGGCAGGTTCAGATGCGGCCCGCGGGCTGAGGTCAGCGCGCACACCACGTTCCGGTCCGCAGTGACGAACGCCAGCGCGTCCTCCCCTGCCGCAAACCCCGCGGGGTCAGTGAGCGGAGCCTGCTTCAGCTGTTCGAGGGCCGGCAACGGTGGCGGCGGGGTGTACTCCGGATCCGCGACGGTTACGGAACAGCCCGCCAGGGTCACTGCGAACAGCGCCACCCAGAACAGCGGCGCCAGGGCTGCAGCCACGCCATCCAGGCGCCGCACCGGCACGCTCAGGCGTCGATCTTGGTCAGCGGCGCGTACCGCAGAAGCAGCCGCTTCTCGCCGATGTCGAACTTCACCTTCGCCACGGTCTTGTCCCCCGCACCTTCGACGGCGAGCACGGTGCCGTTGCCGAAGCTCGTGTGGTTGACCTTGTCCCCCACGCTGACCGCGATGACTTCCTTCTGCGGCTGCACGCGGTTTTTCGCGACGGCGGCCGGGACGTCGGCGTTGAAGCCCGCCGAGGAATCGGCACGGGTGCCGCGGGCCGTTCCGGCGCCCCAAAAGGACCCGCCGTACCGGCTCGATCCGATGTCGGCGCCGCTCCCCCACCCGCCGGACTGCCGGCTGGTTCCCTCGCGCTTCCATTCGACGAGTTCGGAGGGGATTTCCTCCAGGAACTGGCTGGCCGGGTTGTACTGGCTTTGCCCCCACATGCTGCGGACCTCGGAACGGGTGACGTAGAGGCGCTTCCGGGCGCGCGTCAGCCCCACGTAGGCGAGCCGTCGTTCTTCCGCCAGTTCCTTCGGGTCAGTGGCGGAACGCTGGTGCGGGAAGAGCCCGTGCTCCATGCCGGTCAGGAACACCACGGGGAATTCGAGGCCCTTGGCCGTGTGGAGCGTCATGAGGGTGACCACGCCCAGCCGCTTGGCCTCCGCCACCGCGGCGTCGATGTCCGCGCCGGGCGCGTCCGGGATCTGGTCGGCGTCGGCCACCAGTGACACCTGCTCCAGGAAGGCGCCCAGGGATCCTTCGGGATTGTCGCGCTCGTATTCACGGACGACGGCGACAAGCTCGGCGAGGTTTTCCACCCGGGATTCGTCCTGCGGGTCCGTGCTGGAGCGCAGCGTGGCGAGGTAGCCGGTCTGTTCCAGCACGGCCTCGAGTGCGGCGGCGGCGCCGGAGCCCGCGGCGACCTCGGCGAGGTCGTCCAGGAGCTTCACGAAGCCAAGCACCGCGTTGACCGAGCGGGTGGCCATGCCGGGCGCCTGGTCGGCGCGGCGGGCGGCGGCGATGAAGGACGTGCGTTCCCGCTCGGCGAGGGCCGCGACGGCACCCTCGGCCCGGTCCCCGATGCCGCGCTTTGGTTCGTTGAGGACGCGGCGGAGGTTGACGTCGTCGTCCGGGTTGACCAGAACCCGGAGGTACGCCAGCGCGTCCTTGATTTCCTTGCGTTCGTAGAACCTGGTGCCGCCCACCACTTTGTACGGCAGGCCGACGCGCACCAGGACGTCCTCGATGGAACGGGACTGGGCGTTGGTGCGGTAGAAGATGGCGACGTCGCCGGGCCGGAGGTTGTCCTCGTCCTGGAGCCGGTCGATTTCCTTGGCGATGAACTGTGCTTCGTCGTGCTCGTTCTCGCCCACGTAGCCGATGATCTTGTGGCCCTCGCCCTCCGCGGTCCAGAGCCGTTTCTCGGGGCGGTTGGGGTTCCGGGAGATGACGGAGTTGGCCGCGCTCAGGATGTTCTGGGTGGAGCGGTAGTTCTGCTCCAGCTTGATGGTGCGGGCGTCGGGGTAGTCCTTCTCGAACTCCACGATGTTCCGGATGTCAGCGCCGCGGAACGCGTAGATGGACTGGTCGGAGTCGCCGACGACGGTCAGTTCGGCCGAGCCCGGGCCCTCGCCGACGATTTCCCGCACCAGGGCGTACTGCGCGTGGTTGGTGTCCTGGTATTCGTCCACCAGGACGTGCCGGAACCGGCGACGGTAGGAATCTGCGAGCGCCGGGAACGCCCGGAACATGTAGACCGTCTGCGCGATGAGGTCGTCGAAGTCCATGGCGTTGGCCTGGCGCAGCCGCTGGGTGTAGCCCTTGAAGACCTCTGCCACGGCGCTCTCGAACGGGTCACTGTGGTTCGCGGCGGACGCGAACGAGTCGTCGTCAATCAGTTCGTTCTTGAGCGCGGAGATCTTGTGCTGGATGGCCTTGGGCGCGAACTTCTTGGGGTCCAGGTCCAAGTTCTTGGCCACCAGCGTGATCAGCCGCAGGGAGTCGGCGGAGTCGTAGATGGAGAAGTTGGAGTTCAGGCCCACGTTGGCGGCCTCGCGCCGCAGGATCCGGACACAGGACGAGTGGAACGTGGAGATCCACATGGCCTTGGCCCTGCTGCCCACGAGGGCCTCGATGCGTTCACGCATTTCCGCGGCGGCCTTGTTGGTGAACGTGATGGCCAGGATCTCGCCGTGGTGGGCACGCTTGGTGGCAATCAGGTACGCGATCCGGTTACTGAGGACGCGCGTTTTTCCGGAGCCGGCTCCGGCCACGATCAGCAGTGCGCTGCCGGAGTGCTTGACCGCTTCCTCCTGCTGCGGATTCAGGCCTGCCAGCAGCGCGCCGGCGTCCGGGAGATGGTGCCGGGCCTGCTCCTCCACAGGGCCTCCCTGTGCCTTGCCGGCCGCGGGGCCAGCTGCCGGGCGGCCGGCGGGTTCGGCCGGGCCGCCGCCGAACGCGGGCGTCATCAGCCCGCTTTCGGGGCGCGACTTGGTGATGGCGCCGGCATGGGAACCAGCCTTGAAGGGACCGTCAGCGTAGGGGTCAAACAACATATCCATGGTGACTACAAGTCTAGGCGGTGGGACTGACACCGGGTTGCGCCCTGTGGACAACCCGGGCGCAAGGCCCCGCGGCGGGGACGAAACCGCCACGAGATCTAGTCGACAGAGCCTGACTCCAGCGCGGCGCGCAACTGGTGCACCGCCGTCGTTCCTCCCGCCATGAACCATTCCAGGCCGTTGACGTGAACGATGCCGGCGACGCCGCCGGCGGCCGTCACGATCGCCTTTCCGGGCAGCCAGTCCCATTCGGGGCAGCTGTGCTGGAACCAGCAGCCAAGCTGCCCGTCAGCGACGCGCCCCAGGTCGCAGGAGCCGGACCCGAGCATACGCAGCGTTGCGGCCGACGTCGCGGCGGCGTGCCACGGCATGGCGCACATCGGATCGGCGAGCCACCGCGGGTGGATGTAGGTGCCGGCGCCAAGGTGGGAGAGGTCGGCGGCGTTGCGGTTGGTTCCGTCCTCCTTGAAGGTGGTGACGGGTTCGCCGTTGAGGGTGGTGGCGTGTTGCTTGCCGCCGATCCAGAGCTTGTCCTCCTCGGGCTGGAAGATGGCTCCGAGCAGCACATCCGATTCGTCTTTGAGGGCGATGGCTGAGCACCAGTAGGTGGAGCCCTGCAGGAAGTTGTAGGTGCCGTCCACCGGGTCGATGACCCAGGTCCGCCCGCTGCTGCCGCGCACCGCGGCGCCTTCTTCGCCGAGGACGCCGTCGTCCGGGCGGCAGCGTTGGAGCTGCTCCAGCACATAGGCTTCGGCCGCGTGGTCCGCGGCTGTGACGACGTCGGAGATGGACGTCTTGCGCTGGGCGTCGAGGCCGCCCTGCCGCATCAGCAGCGCCAGCTGCCCGGCCTCGCGGACCAGTTCTGCCGCCAGTTCATAGTCGTCGAGCTCGGGGCTCAGGTTGGTCGCGCTGTGTTTGCCCAGTTTGTGTCTGCCCAGTTCCGTCACGGTTCCCACCCTATCGGCGCCGGGCGTGCCCTGCACAGCAGCAGCGGGCACAGCAGCAGCGGGCACAGCAGCAGCGGGCACAGCAGCAGCGGGCACAGCAGCAGAGGCGGACAACGGCGGGCGATAATGGACGCATGGCCAAGACACCTGCACAGCGGATCAAGAAGCACGGCGCGAAGGCCGCAGTACCCCAGCACCACCTGCCGCCGGTTATCAACCCCGGCACCGACCGTTCTCCGGCGAAGGCGCAAAACAACGCCAACCTGATCGTCATCGCCGGCGTGGTGGCCAGCCTGTTCCTGTTCTGGTACGTCCACCTGCTCACGCTGAACCAGCTCACCCAGCTGTCCGGCGGGCTGGCCATGCCCGATTCCCTGATCGGCGGCTTCGACACCGGCTACGCCGAGCAGCTGCGCCGCGCTTTGGACGGGGACGCGCGCGGTCAGCTCAACTACGTCCACAAGACGGCGGGCACCCTGTTTCCGCTGATCTTCGCCTTCACCTGGCTGCTTCTGATCGGCACCAACGTGGCAAAAAAGGCGCTGCGCTGGGCGCTCTGGGCACTGCCGCTGCTGTTCGTGGTGGTCCGGCTGTGGGGCAACGTCACCATTGACTCCATGATCGGGGCGGTAAACCTCGACGCCGGCCAGGTAGCCTTGGCGTCGGGCCTCACCGCGGCCGGCTGGGTACTGTTCGTGGCCAGCCTTCTCGCCGGCGGCGCCGCCGTGTTCCTGGGGCGCCGGCCCTCGAAGGAAGCCGCCGGTCCTCCGGCCGTCTAGGCGCTCGGGCGGCCCAAGGGAGCCTAGGCGTTCCGGGCCGCTTGCGCCCGGGCGAAGGCCTTGCGCACCTGCCGTTCCTGCCGGACGCGCTGGGCGATGACCAGGCCGGCGGCCGCGAGGCCAATCGTGATGGGGTAGCCCATCAGCCGTTCCAGGGTTCCGGGCTCGGGAACGTCCAGGCCGGTGACGCCCGCCGTGACGAGGGCGGCCGCGGACACTCCGCCGGCGGCCAGAATGAACCAGCCCAGCGGCGTTTGCCGGAGCCACAGGGCGCCGAGCAGCAGCAGCGCCAGGGAGCCAGCGATGAAGTACATGACGGCGCCTGCGTAGTGCCAGCCGGACTCCAGGTCCTCAGGGACCAGCCCCACGACGATCGTGCCGGCGCCTGCGGTCCCGGTCAGGATCCGCGCCGCCACGGCCGAGTACCACGGCACCTCCCCGGAATGGCTGGCCATGACCTGAACGCGGGCCCGGGCGGCCACCCGCAGCAGTGCCGAGCTGAGAAGCAGCGCGCCAAGCAGCATCCCCAGCCCCTGAACCACGAAGGAGGCGTTCATCAGCACGTGCAGCGGCGAACAGATGCTGCGGCCGCCGTAGAGCCCGCAGGTGACGGCACCGAGGTCGCTGATGAGACCGGTCCGCCTGCTGTAGGGCTCGGGTCCGGCCCAGGCGCCGATGACCGCGGCCTCCGCCATGAAATATTGGACGACGCTGAGCACCGCCCACGCCCCGATGTATTGCCGCGTGGAGGCGGTGTCTGGCAGGAACGTTGCCCGGGCGGTGGGGACTTCAGCTGCGGCGGCCATGCCAAGAGCGTAGTACGCGCGCTCACCTTGTATGCTTGTAAGCGTGCCCGAACGGGCCGGTCAAAAACCGGCCGCGGCGGGCACCCGCCCTCGTAGCTCAGTGGATAGAGCACGGCTCTCCTAAAGCCGGTGTCGTTGGTTCGATTCCAATCGAGGGCACTTGAATCTGCAGCACCCGTCCGGGCTCCGCGACTATTTGCTGGGCAAAATGCCAGCTGACCCCTCATCCCCCGACCTCCCGCCGGCAGGCCGGTGGGCCGTGGAGCGGACCATGCTGGACCGGGCCGCGGGCACCCGCGGCACCTTTACCGGCGTCGTGATCTTTTCCCCCGACGGCGACGGCGGGCTCCGCTTCCACGAGGAGGGGACCGTGGTCTGGCCTGCTGCCGACGGCGGCACCTTCACCGGGCCGGCCACCCGCGATTACCTGCTCAGGCCCGCGGACACGCCAGACGCTCTGGACATGCTGTTTCCCGACGGCCGGCCGTTCCACCGGATGAGCTTCTCCCCGGAGGCCAGCCAGGACCGGCACTGGTGCGATCCTGACACTTACCGCGTCACGTACGTCCGTCATGGCGAGGACCGGTTCAGTTACGTCTGGGATGTGACTGGCCCGCGCAAGGACCTGCTGCTGGAGTCCGTGCTGCGCCGGCTGCCGGCAACGGTGGCAGCGGACGGGCTAGGCTCGAAACCGTGAATCCGCGCATCATCGTTTCCGCCGTGTGTGTCTACGACGCCGCGGGCCGACTCCTGACCGTGCGCAAGCGCGGCACGGACAAGTTCATGCACCCCGGCGGCAAGCCCGAACCCGGCGAGACCGCGGTGCAGGCCGCAGCCCGGGAGCTGCAAGAAGAAGTCGGCATCATTGTCGATCCCCGCGAACTGACCCTGATGGGCGTGTGGCTGGCCGATGCCGCCAACGAGGCAGCCACGGAGATCGAAGCCACCGTCTTCACGGCGCCGGGCACCTGGGTGGCCCACCCCTCCGCTGAGATCGCCGAGATCCGGTGGCTGGACCTCGCGGCGGAGTGGCCCGGCGACCTCGCACCCCTGCTCAAGGACCACATACTGCCGGCGCTGGCGGAAGCCGGCCCCTCGGACTGACTCAGTACTTCGGAACCGCATCCTCCGCCACGGCCGTGGCCTCGGCGAACTGGGTCCGGTACAGCTCGGCGTAGCGCCCGTCCGCGGCCAGCAGCTCGGTGTGGGTTCCGCGTTCCACAATGTGGCCGTCCTCCACCACCAGGATGGCGTCAGCCGCGCGGATCGTCGAGAGCCGGTGGGCAATGACGACGGCGGTGCGGCCTTCCAGCGCCGCGCCCAGCGCCGCCTGCACGGCGGCTTCGTTCGTGGAGTCCAGCGCCGCGGTGGCTTCGTCGAGGATGACCACCCGGGGCTGGGCGATCAGCAGCCGGGCGATCGTGAGCCGCTGCCGTTCCCCGCCGGAGAGCCGGTAGCCGCGCTCCCCCACCACGGTTTCCAGGCCGTCGGGAAGGGAACGGATCATGGCTTCGAGCCGGGCCTGGCGCAGCACCGCCCACATGTCCTCGTCGGTGGCTTCCGGGCGGGCCAGCCTGAGGTTGGAGGCGATGGTTTCGTGGAACAGGTGCCCGTCCTGGGTGACCATGCCCAGGGTGGCGCGGATGGAATCGAAGGTCAGGTCGCGCACGTCCAGGCCGGAGGCCGGGCCGGTGCCGCCGAGGCGCACGGCGCCGGAGTCGACGTCGTACAGGCGGGACAGCAGCTGGGCCACTGTGGACTTGCCGGCGCCGGAGGACCCCACGAGCGCAACTGTCTGCCCGGGTTCCACCCGGAAGCTGATGCCGTGCAGCACTTCCTCGCCGCCGCGGGTGTCCAGCGTGGACACCTCCTCCAGCGAGGCCAGCGAGACCTTGTCCGCGGAGGGGTAGGAGAAGCGCACGTCGTCGAACTCCACGGCCACGGGGCCAGGCGGGACTGCCAGCGCACCCGGCTTTTCCTGGATGAGGGGCTCGAGGTCCAGGATTTCGAAGACCCGTTCAAAGCTGACCAGGGCACTCATGATCTCCACGCGGGCGTTGGACAGCGCGGTGAGCGGCGCATAGAGGCGGGTGAGCAGCAGCGCCAGCACCACGACGTCGCCCGGCGCGAGCTGGCCGCCGATCGCGAGCCAGCCGCCCAGGCCGTAGACCAGGGCCAGGGCCAGCGCGGAGACGAGCGTCAGCGCGGTCACGAACGTGAACTGAAGCATGGCGGTCCGCACGCCGATGTCGCGGACCCGGCCGGCGCGAAGCGCGAACTCACGGGATTCCTCATCGGGCCGGCCAAAGAGCTTAACCAGGGTGGCGCCGGGGGCGGAGAAGCGCTCGGTCATCTGGGTGCCCATAGCGGCGTTGTGCTCGGCCGCCTCGCGCCGTAGGTCCGCCAGCCGGGACCCCATCCGCCGGGCGGGGATGAGGAAGATCGGCAGCAGGATCATGGCCAGCACGGTGACCAGCCAGGAGGTATTGAGCATCACCACGAGGGTGAGGATGAGGGCCACCACGTTGCTGACCACGCCGGACAGGGTTCCGGCGAACGCGGACTGCGCGCCGATGACGTCGTTGTTCAGGCGGCTGACCAGCGCGCCGGTGCGGGTCCTGGTGAAGAACGCGATGGGCATTCTCTGGACGTGGTCGAACACCTTGGTGCGGAGGTCCACGATGACGCCCTCGCCGATGGTGGAGGACAGCCAGCGGCTCACCATGCCCAGGGCTGCCTCAGCCACCGCCACACCGGCGATGAGGGCCGCCAGTCGGATCACCTCGCCGGCATCGGCGCGGGCAACAATCGTGTTCACCACCTGGCCGGCGAGGACCGGGGTGGCAACGGCCAGGAAGGCCATGGCGACGGAGACGGCCACGAACGCGATCAGCCGTCCCCGGTGCGGCCGGGCGAAGCCCATGACGCGCTTCAGGGTCTCCTTGGAGAACGGCCGGGACCCGCTTTTGGCACGGGTGATGTTGTATAGCGAGCGCCAGGCGACGCCGTCCATGCTCATTTGTTTTGCTCCATCTTGCCTGCCGCCAGTTCGGTGACGACGCCGTTGTCCACATTCCAGCGCACGTCCAGGCGGACGTTTTCCAGCAGCCGCCGGTCGTGGGTGACCAGCAGCAGGGCGCCGTCGTAGCTTTCCAGCGCTTCTTCAAGCTGCTCGATCGCCGGGAGGTCCAGGTGGTTGGTGGGCTCGTCCAGGACCAGCAGGTTCACGCCGCGGGCCTGCAGCAGGGCCAGGGCTGCGCGGGTCCGCTCCCCCGGCGACAGCGAGTCCACCGGCCGCGCGGTGTGGTCCGCCTTGAGGCCGAACTTCGCCAGCAGGGTCCGGACCTCGGCGGAGGTGTAGTCGGTCAGAACGGCTTCGACGGCGTCGGCCAGTTTGAGGTGGCCGGCCAGCAGCCCGCGGGCCTGGTCGATCTCGCCGATGGCCACGGAGACACCGCGAGAAGCGTCGCCGGAGTCCGGTTCCTGGGTTCCCAAAAGCAGCCGCAGCAGGGTCGATTTACCGGCGCCGTTGGGTCCGGTGATGCCGATCCGTTCACCGGCGTTGAGCTGCAGGTTCACCGGCCCCAGGGTGAAGCTGCCCTGCCGCGCTACGGCGTCGCGCAGCGTCGCCACCACGGAGCTGGAGCGGGGTGCCTGGCCGATGCTGAACTGCAGCTGCCACTCCTTGCGCGGTTCCTCCACCACGTCCAGGCGGGCGATGCGCGATTCCATTTGCCGGACCTTCTGCGCCTGCTTTTCGGATGACTCGGAGCTGGCGGCGCGGCGAATCTTGTCGTTGTCCGGGTTTTTCTTCATCGCGTTCCGGACGCCCTGGGAGCTCCATTCCCGCTGGGTGCGGGCGCGGGACACGAGGTCCGCCTTGGTCGCGGCAAATTCCTCGAACCGTTCGCGGGCGTGCCGGCGGGCCACTGCGCGTTCCTCCAGGAAGGCCTCGTAGCCGCCGTCGTACACGGCCACGGAGTTCTGGGCCAGGTCCAGCTCCACGATGGAGGTCACGCAGCGGGCCAGGAACTCGCGGTCGTGGGAGACCAGGACCGCGCCGCCGCGAAGCCCCTGCACGAAGGCTTCCAGCTTGGCCAGGCCGTCCAGGTCAAGATCGTTGGTGGGCTCGTCCAGAAGCACGACGTCGAAGCGGCTCAGCAGCAGGGCGGCGAGCGCCACCCGGGCAGCCTGGCCACCGGACAGCCCCGTCATTTCGGCGTCGGGGCCGACGTCCAGGCCCAAGTCCGCCAGGACGGGGGCAATCCGTTCGTCAAGGTCCGCGGCGCCGGAGGCCATCCACCGGTCAAAGGCCATCGAGTAGGCATCGTCCGCTCCGGCTGCTCCCGAGCCAAGGGCCTCGGCCGTGGATTCCATCTCTGCGGTGGCTTTGGCACAGCCAGTGCGGCGGGCGATGTAGGCGGCCACCGTCTCGCCGGTGAGCCGTTCGTGTTCCTGCGGCAGCCAGCCCACAAAGGCGTCGGCCGGCGCCAGGCTGACTGTGCCGTCCTGGGCCTGGTCCACGCGGGCAAGGAGCCGCAGCAGTGTGGACTTGCCTGCACCGTTGGCGCCGACCACGCCAACAACGTCCCCGGGGGCCACTGTAAGGGACAGCCCGGAGAAGAGGGTGCGGTGATCATGACCGCCTGAAAGGTCCTTCGCAACAAGGGTTGCAGTCATCAATCCATCCTCTCACCGCTGCCCGTTTTCACCCGAAAATCAGGCGGGCATGAAAGAACCCGCTGGTCCGGACTTGGGGGGTGTACGGACCAGCGGGTTCGACCACTTAGCATAGTTGAAGCGGCGCGCTACGTAAAATCCAGGCCGGCGGGCCGCCACCTCGCACCGCCCCGCCCGTCACCAGAGAGCGTTCCATGCCCCTACCCGCCAAGGCCTTCCAGCGCTGGCTGCACGGCGTCGCGCCGGACGCCAGCGTGGCTGATGTGGCCAGGGCGTCAGGGGTCAAGCGCACCACCCTGGCCCAGCAGCTGGTCCGCGGCAAGGTGGCCGAGGCAACCGTGGTGGGGATCAGCAGGGCTTTCAACATCAATCCCGTGGCAGCGCTGGGCTCCTTTGAGCCTTACCGGGATCTGGGAAAACCGCCGATCCCGCCCACGCTGCAGGAACTGGTCAGCCAGATCGCTACCGCGGATCTGCTGCACGCCATCATCTCCCGCACCGAGCCGGACGCTGGCACAGGTAAAGGCACAGGGCCGCCCGGACTCAGCGCGCCTCCGCATGCCACCTCGGTGAAAAACTGGGTTGACGCGATCGACGACGGCGAGCTCCGGCACCGCGTCTCCACCGCCACCGGCGTCGCTCCCCAAAACTATTCAGCGCAACTGACCGCCAACCGGCTGGCCCCGGAACTGGCCGTCGCCACGTCCCGGGCTGCCGGCGTCGGACTTGCCAGCGGACTGGTGGCCGCCGGACTGGTGACGGAAGCCGAAGCCGGCTGGCCGCCAGGTGCCCGGCAGGCTGCCCTGGACAGCATGACCGACGGCGAACTGACCGTTCTGGCCGGCGAACGCCTCCAGGCGCTCGGCAAGACCTTGCGGCGGCAAGAACACGACCAACGACAAACCGAAACGATCTGGGAGAACCTCGGATGATTGAAATGCTGCAGTGGACCACCCTGATCGCGTCCGGGGCGGCCGCGCTGAGCAGAATCCCGAACCTGGTCCGCCGGAAGAACAGGTCCATTTTCTACGCTCTGGCGCTACTGACACTGGCCATCCTCCTCAGCATCGACGGTCCCTATCTGGCGATCGATGCCCTGCTCGGCGGTGCCAACGTGGCCAACCTGCTGCTGCGCTTCATCATCTTCGGGGCCATCTTTTTCCTTGCCCTTCGGATTGCCGCCGGGTTCGGGGACAGCCGCGGAATTCAGCTGATCCGGGGCCGCACCGGCATGCTTGCACTGGGACTGATTTCTACCGTGCTGGTGGTCTGCTTTGTCCTGATGGACACGTCGGGATCGTCGGCGGGGCTCGTACACGTTGCGGCCAAGAATCAGCAGAACGCCCTCCTCGTGGAGTACTACGGCGCCGCCGGGCGTGCCTATCCGGCATACGTGTGTCTCGCGATCCTGCCCGGGATGCTGCGGGCCATCCGGAGCCCGCTGCCCGCGCTGCTCCGGATGAGCGCGGCGCTTCTGGCAGTGGGCAGCATCGCGATCCCCCTTTCGCTGCTGTTCCCCCTCGTCCCGCCGGGGCTGGGGTTCCTGCGCTTCATCGTCAACTACACAGCGATCCTGTGCTTCGTCGTCGGCCTGGCACTCATCTGGGTGGCCAGCGGCCGGGCCGGCCGGAAGCACCGGCCGCTGCCCGCCGAACGCCACTAGTATCGTTCCAATCAATCGTTCAGCAGAGAGCGTTTCATGCCCCTCCCCGCCAAAGCATTCCAGCGCTGGCTAAATGGCGTGGCACCGGATACCAGCACGGCCGACATCTGCAGGGTCTCCGGGGTCAAGCGCACCACCCTCGCCCAGCAACTGGTGCGGGGAAAGGTTGCCGAGACTACAGTCGTGAGCATCAGCCGGGCCTACAACATCAATCCGGTCGCCGCACTGGCCACCTTTGACACGTACAGCGACCTCGCCAGCTCCTCCCTCCCTCCTTCAGACAAGGAACTGGTAAGCCAAATCGCCACCGTCGACCTGCTGCGGGCCGTCATCGTCCGCACCGCACCCACGGGCTCCACCGGCACGGAATCCATGGACCCGTGCCAGCCGGAACTGAGCCCGCCGCCGCATGCCACCTCGGTGAAGAACTGGGTTGACGCGATCGACGACGGCGAGCTCCGGCACCGCGTCTCCACCGCCACCGGCGTCGCCCCGCAGAACTACTCAGCACAGTTGACGGCCAACCGGCTCGCCCCGGAACTGGCCGTCGCCACCTCCCGGGCTGCCGGCGTCGGACTGGCCGGCGGACTGGTGGCTACGGGGCTGGTGACGGAAGCGGAAGCAGGCTGGCCGCGGGGCGCACGGCAGGCCGCCCTGGACCGGCTCAGCGACGGCGACCTGGCCGCCCTGTCCGGCGAACGCCTCCAGGCGCTGGGCAAGACCCTGCGGCGGCAGGAGCAGGACCAGGAGCAGACCGAAAGAATCTGGGAGAACCTGGTATGAGCGAGATTCTCCCGTGGATAACGCTGGTTGTTTGCGCCGGTGCCGCACTGGCCCGGCTTCCCAGCGCAGTGCGCGGCGTGAACCCCACCCTGTTTTTCATCTTCCTGCTAGCGACGGCCGCCGGGATCCTGAGCATCGAACAGTTCTACGTGGCCATCGACGGTGCCCTCGGCGGCATCAACATTGCCCACGTTGTGCTGCGCCTGATTGTTTTCGCCACGATCTACCTCATCGCGGTCCGCGTCACGAAGGGGTTTGGCGCCCCTGACGCCCACCGCATGATCGCCGGACGTCCGGGGCTCGCCATGCTCGGGATTTTTTCGGCGGCCCTCGTGACGGTCTTCCTCCTGATGGAACCGGCCGCCTCGTCGGTGCGCTTCAGGGACGCCGGCGCGGCCAGCGCCCGGAATGAAGCCCTGCTGCCGTACTACTGGGCTGCCGCGCGAGGCTACCTGGCGTACGTCTCCCTCGCACTGCTGCCTGCCCTGCTCCGCAGCGTCAAGGAAAGCCTGCCCCCGCTCGTCAGGACCGGGGCGGCCCTGATGGCGGCCGGAGCGGTGGCCACCGTGGCCGGCCTCTGCCTGGAATTCGCGCCTCCCCAGATCCTCGTGGTCGCGCCGGCGGTGAACAACGGGGCGGTGGTTTTCTACATTGCGGGCCTTGTTCTGGTCTGGCTGGCGCGCGTCAAGGCCGCCAGCCGCGGGGGTCACGGAACGTCATCTACCGAACGGTAGCGGAGCGGGATTCACAAAATCATTAGACCGTGAGAGAATCATGAATGTGTGAAAGCAGTTGCTGCCTAGCTCACAAGCTGTGGCGCCTGCCGGATCGCACATTGGGGGGATGAGTGGTGGCGGCCGTTGGGGACCGCCCCCACTCAGCCTTTTTAAGGGCCAGTTTCAGCCCCCGTATGATGGCGAAATAAACGTCTTTGCCAATGCGTTGCAGGCACTGGCACCGCGGGAGCCGGATCCGGCCGCCGCGGTGCCTGCCGCCGCAGCCTGAAGAAGAAGGTACCTGCCATGAACCGTATCCATTCCCGCCGCTCCGCCCTTGCAGCCACCCTCGCCGGACTGGCACTGGCTCTGACGGCCTGCGGCGGTGGCAGCGGCGGCGGAGGTTCCCAGGCTCCGGCTGCCAGCAGCTCGGACACCTCGCTCAGCGATGTGAAGTCCAAGGGCGAGATTGTCATCGCCACCGAGGGCACCTACAAGCCGTTCAGCTTCCACGCGGAGGGAGCGGGCGACCTGACCGGCTACGACGTCGAGATCGCGCGGGCCGTGGCCGACAAGCTGGGCGTGAAGGCCAACTTCCAGGAAACCCAGTTCGACGGGATCTTCGCCGGCCTCGACGCCAAACGGTTCGACACCATCGCCAACCAGATTTCCATCAACGCGGAGCGCAAGGCCAAGTACGACTTCTCCAAGCCGTACACCATCTCCACCGGCGTGATCGTGACCAAGGCGGACAACAACAGCATCACCAGCTTCGAGAGCCTCAAGGGCAAGACCACCGCCCAGTCGCTCACCAGCAACTTCTACAAACTGGCAGTGGACGCGGGAGCCAATGTGCAGTCTGTGGAAGGCTGGGCCCAGGGCGTGACACTGGTCCGGCAGGGACGCGTGGACGCCATCGTCAATGACAAGCTCACCTACCTCGACTACGTGAAGACCAATCCGGACGCCGGGCTGAAGATCGCCGCCGAAACCACCGAGAAGTCCGAAAGCGCCTTCGTGTTCCGCAAGGGCTCCACGGAGCTCACGAAGGCGGTAGACAAGGCGCTGGACGAGCTCCGCGCTGACGGAACGCTTGCCAAGATCTCGGAAAAGTACTTCGGCACTGACGTGTCCAAGTAGATGCCGTTGAACTGGGACCTCATCTGGAGTTCCTTCGGCCCTATTGTCACGGGCGCAGTCACCGGCACCATCCCGCTGACGCTCGCTTCATTCGCCATCGGCCTCGCGCTGGCGCTGCTGGTGGCACTGATGCGGTTGAGCCGGAACGCCGTCGTGTCGGGTCTGGCGCGGTTCTATGTTTCGGTGATCCGCGGCACCCCGCTGCTGGTGCAGCTTTTCGTGATCTTCTACGGCCTTCCGAGCCTGGGCGTGAAGCTCGATCCATGGCCTAGCGCCATCATCGCCTTCTCGCTGAACATCGGCGGCTACGCCGCGGAGGTCATCAGGGCTGCCATCCTGTCGGTGCCCAAGGGCCAGTGGGAAGCCGGCCACACCATCGGCATGTCCCGTGCCCAGTCGCTGCGCCGCATCATCCTGCCGCAGGCCGCGAGGGTGTCTGTGCCGCCGCTGTCCAACACCTTCATTTCGCTGGTGAAGGACACATCGCTGGCCTCACTCATCCTGGTCACCGAGCTGTTCCGCAACGCCCAGCAGATCGCGGCGTTCAGCCAGGAGTTCATGGTGCTGTATCTCGAGGCGGCCCTGGTCTACTGGATCATCTGCCTGGCGCTGTCCTCCGGGCAGTCCGTGCTTGAAAGGAGACTGGACCGCTATGTCGCCCACTGACGGAGCAGCACAGGCGGCACCCCACGGTGCCGCATCACAGGGCAGGCCGGTGCTGTCAGTCCGCAACCTCGCGAAGGCGTTCGGCAGCAACGTGGTGCTGCGGGACATCGACCTCGACGTGCGCCGCGGCAACGTCGTGGCCCTGATCGGCCCGTCGGGTTCGGGCAAGACCACCGTGCTGCGCTCACTGAACGGGCTGGAAACGCCCGACGCCGGTATAGTCACCTTTGCGGGTCCCGGCACCTCGGCGGGAACCGAGCTCGCGCTGGATTTCTCCGCCCGAGTCTCCAAGAAGGAGATTTCGGACCTGCGGGACCGCAGCGCCATGGTGTTCCAGCACTACAACCTGTTCCCGCACATGACCGTCCTGCAGAACGTCATCGAGGGGCCGGTCCAGGTCCAGAAGCGCAAGCGGGCCGAGGCCGTGGCCGACGCCGAAAAGCTCCTGGCCCGGGTGGGGCTGGCGGACAAGCGCGACGCCTATCCGTTCGAGCTCTCCGGCGGCCAGCAGCAGCGCGTGGGCATCGTGCGTGCCCTGGCACTGAAGCCCCAGCTGCTGCTGTTCGATGAGCCCACGTCGGCGCTGGACCCGGAACTTGTCGGCGACGTTTTGGGCGTCATCCAGGAACTTGCCGAAGAGGGGTGGACCATGGTCATCGTCACCCACGAGCTTGCCTTCGCCCGCCAGGTGGCGGACGAGGTCATCTTCATGGACGGCGGCCTGGTGGTGGAGCGCGGGCCGGCCGCCGAGGTCCTGCGGGCGCCGCGGCAGGAGCGGACCCGGCAGTTCGTCCGGCGGCTGCTGCACGAGTTCTGACCGCCTTCTCACGGCCCCGGCCTGCTGTCGCCGGAAGGCCGTCAGCCGCGGGCGAGCCTCAGGGTCACCAGCTGGAACGGCCGCAGCGTGAGCTCCGCGGAGTCCACCCCGGTTACCACGCCCGTCGACTCGGCCGGACGCTCGAGCAGGTCCACGGCCTGGATGCCCGTCGCCGGGAAGTTGGCGGTCAGGCGTCCGGCCGATCGCTGGCCCAGTGATTCGTACAGCCGGATGATGACGTCTCCCGAGCCGTCTTCGGCCAGCTTGACGGCTTCGACCACCAGGGCCGGGTTGTCCACCGTAACCAGCGCCTCGGCCGGGTGCGCGCCGAGCACCGTCCTCGGCGCGAGGTTGGCGCGGTAGCCCTCCTCGACGGCCTCGGCGATTCCCGCTGCCGGCCGGACCCAGACATCAAGCACGTGCCTGCCGCGGTCGGCCTGGGGGTCGGGGAACTTGGCCGCCCGCAGCAGCGAGAGCCGGACGGTGGTGGTGGTCCCGCCGTCGTCCCGGACGGTGCGGGCGACGTCGTGCCCGTACGTGGAGGCGTTGGCGATGGCCACGCCGTACCCGGGTTCTGAAACGTGAATCCAGCGGTGCGCGCAGATCTCGAACTTGGCAGCCTCCCACGACGTGTTCACATGGGTCGGCCGGAAGACGTGGCCGAACTGGGTTTCCGCCGCCGACCGGTCCGCCCTCAGGTCCAGCGGGAATCCCAGCTTGAGCAGCTTCTCGCGCTCCTGCCAGTCAACCTCGGTGGAGATCCCCAAGGACGGGCTGCCCGCCGCCAGGGTGATGCGTTGGGTGATGCGGGACGAACCGGTGAGCCGTTCCACCACGACGACGGCGTCCCCGCCGTTCCGCTCCAGCCTCACCTCCGCGGCGTCGGTAAGGCTGGTGACGTTTCGCCGGTAGAACTCGTCGATGTCCCAGGCGTCCCATTCGTTGGGGGTGTCCCGGTGCAGCTCCAGGTGGTTTCCGAACTGGCCGGGTGCGATGGCTTCGCGGCCTGTCCCGTGGTCCCGCAGGGAGGTCAGCAGCCCGTTGTCATCCAATACGGCACGGATGATTCCGTTGTCCAGGACAAAGCCGCCGTCCAGCGGTGTGGCCTGCACCTCATCCTGGCTTGGCGCGGCGTCCTGGGCTGGCGATGACACGGCGGCCGTGAGCGCTGGAACTCCAAGGCGCGCGTGCGGGCTCGCGTTGAGCAGGAACTCCTGCGTCCCCTCCCCCAGGACGGCTGCGGCCGCCTCGCTGATGAGGGCTTCCAGCCCTTTGGCGACGGCCGCGTAGTTGCGTTCGGCGTCCTGGTGCACCCAGGCGATGGCGCTGCCGGGCAGGATGTCGTGGAACTGCTGCAGCAGGACCAGCTGCCACAGCCGCTTCAGCTCGGCCGCGGGGTACGTGTACTTCCCGCCGGAGCGGACGGCGGCCGTGGCGCACCACAGCTCCGCCTCGCGGAGGAGGTGCTCGGACCGGCGGTTGCCCTGCTTGGTCCTGGCCTGGCTGGTGTAGGTGCCGCGGTGCAGCTCAAGGTACATCTCACCCACCCAGACCGGCAGCGCTTTGTACTCTGCTTCGGCCTGCTCAAAGAAGCTGCGCGGCGTTCCGATCCGGACTTTCGGCGACCCTTCGAGGTCGGCCGCGCGGTGCGCGGCGGCGACCATCTCCCGCGTCGGTCCGCCACCGCCGTCGCCATAGCCGAAGGGGACGAGCGAGATGGTGCCGTGTCCGTGGTCCCGGTAATTGCGCTCGGCGTGCGCCAGATCCCGGCCGCTGAGCTCGGAGTTGTACGTGTCCACCGGCGGGAAGTGCGTGAAGACGCGGGTGCCGTCAATGCCTTCCCAGTTGAAGGTGTGGTGCGGCATCCGGTTGATCTGGTTCCAGGAGATCTTCTGCGTCAGGAACCAGCGGCTCCCGGCGGCCTTGACGATCTGCGGCAGGGCTGCGGAGTACCCGAAAGAGTCCGGTAGCCAGGCTTCCCTGCACTCGACGTCGAATTCCTTGAGGAAGAAGTTCTTGCCTTCGACGAACTGCCGGGCCATGGCCTCACCGCCGGGCATGTTGGTGTCCGACTCCACCCACATGCCGCCCACGGGAATGAACTGGCCGGATTTCACCTTCTCCCGGATGCGGGCGAAGAGCTCCGGGTAGTATTCCTTGATCCAGGCCAGCTGCTGCGCGGAGGAACAGGAGAACACGAAGTCCGGGTCCTCGTCCATGAGGGCAACCACATTGGAAAAGGTCCGGGCACACTTGCGCATGGTTTCCCGGACAGGCCACAGCCAGGCCGAATCGATGTGCGCGTGTCCGGTGGCCAGCAGCCGGTGGGCCGAGGCGTAGGCAGGCCTGGCCAGCACCTCCGCCAGCGCCTCGCGCCCGGCGGGCGCTGTGCCGGCGACGTCGTCCGGGTCCATGAGGTCCATCATCCGTTCCAGGGCACGGATGATTTCGTGCCGGCGCGGCAGTTCGGTGGGCAGCTCATGCATGAGACCGCTGAGTGTCAGCACGTCCTGCTGGAGTTCCCACACTGCCCGGTTCAGCTCCGCGATGGCGATGCTGCCCAGACGGTACTGCGGTTCGGTGCCCGCGGTGGCCTTGTCTCCGTACGGAGTCGGCGCGAAGCTCCAGCCCTGGGCAACATCGGGGTTGGCTGCTGCCTCCACATAGAAATCGACGGCGAGCCCGCTGCCCAGGAGCTTCAGCGGGATGTGCTGGTTGCGGGGCGAGATGGCCTTGATGATGCTGCCGTCCGGGCGCCAGGCGATTCCTTCGCACTGGAAGCCGGGAATCTCCGTGGTGAACCCGAGGTCCACGACGATTTCCACCTCGGTGTCCGGTGCTGTTCCCCAGGCATCCGGCACCTCTCCCTGAAGGCGCAGCCACTTTGTGCTCCAAGGGCGCCCCCACGCGGCACCTTGTTCCTGCGGCAGGAAGTCCTGGCGAAGGGCCTCCAGAACCGGGACGGGTTCGTCCGGAACGTCCCAGCTGGTCAGCTCCAGGGGCACGCTGCGCCCGTAAATGGCGGGGGTGATCCGTTCGCGGAGAAAGCGGTCCAGTCGGACTTCCGTGATCCGGCGGTCGTCGTGCAATGTGTACCTCTTTAGTACATGAAAGCTGCAGCGGGCTGTGCTGGCTTTCGTGCGGGCATGGGCGTCGCGGTCAGCTTGGGGGGTTCCGGGCAGTTCAGCTGCCTCATGAGCGGATCAACGTTTCCATTCGATGGATAAAATCTACTGCGCGGGCGTCCGGCAGCCAAGGGGCCACGCCCCTATTGCGGCACCGGCGAAGGCGTGGAGATGCGGCCCGCACCTGCGTAGACGTTCAGGCTGGTTCCCCGGCTGAACCCTGCCAGCGTGACGCCGGTGGACTCGGCCAGCTCCACGGCAAGGCTGGACGGAGCGCTGACGGCGGCGAGCACCGGAATGCCGGCCAGCGCGGCCTTCTGGACCAGCTCGAAAGAGGCCCGCCCCGACACCTGGAGCACGGTGTTCGTGAGCGGCAGCCGCCGTTCGCGCAGAGCCCAGCCCACCACCTTGTCCACCGCGTTGTGCCTCCCCACGTCCTCCCGGAGGCACAGCAGCTCCGCACCGCCGTCGTCGTCAATCCTGAACAGTCCGGCAGCGTGCACTCCCCCGGTCACCTCGAAGACGGCCTGAGCCTCCCGCAGCCGGTCCGGCAGGGAGGCAAGCGTCTCGACCGGAACGGTGAGCCGGTCGGCGGCGGGGTTGAAGTGTGATGACTTGGTGACCGATTCAATGGAGTCCGTGCCGCAGATCCCGCACGAGCTGGACGTGTAGACGTGCCGTCCGGTGTCCGGCAGTGGCACATCCGGCCGCAGCTGGGCTTCGACCACGTTGAATGTCTGGATCCCGTTTTCGTCCTCGCCGGCACAGAACCTGAGCGAGATCAGCTGATCGGCGTCCCAGATGACGCCCTCGGAGACGAGGAACCCTGCCACCAGGTCGAAGTCGTCCCCGGGCGTCCGCATGGTGACGGAGTACGAAAGGTGGCCCAGCCGGATCTCGAGCGGTTCCTCCACGGCGAGCACGTCCTCGCGGTGCCGGACCGGGAACTCCAATGCCGCGGCCGAGCCGTCCAGGACGTAGCGGTACACCTTGCGTCGTTGCGTTACACGGCCCATGCGAGACTCCGCGCTGAGTGGCTGTTCATGCCTCCATCATTGCACCTCAGTCGAGCAGTGCACTCCAGTCCACCGGCCCGCTCTGGGCTCCCTGTTTGGCCGACGCCCGGGACGCAGGCTTCCGCGCCGGCGTCTTGGGTTTGGGTTCGGCGGTCTTGGGCTCAGGGATGGCCGGACCCCAGGGCAGTGCGAAAGCCGGCACCATCTCGCCGAGCTGCACGCCGTGCGGCGGCACCACCAGGACGCCGTCGGCCGACGCCAGTCCGCGCATCATGCCCGGGCCAGTGTGCTGCGCGGGCGAGGCCATGCCGTAGAGGAGGCGGAAGGGCATGAGCCGCGTGCGGCCGGGGTCGGGCTCGAGCATGGTGCCGGAGGGGACTTCCCGGACAGGCGGCAGCTGGCCATGTCCGAGGGCAGCCAGCAGCGGCGCGCCCACCGTGGACAAGGCCATCATGGCCGCCAGCGGGTTGCCCGGCAGCCCCAGCACGAAGCGCCCGTCCGGAAGTTCTGCGAGGACGGCGGGGTGTCCGGGCCGCATTGCCACGCCGTCAATGATCAGCCGTCCGCCCAGTTCAGCCACGGCACGCCTGAAGTGGTCGGTGCCGGAACGGCCGGTGCCGCCGGTGGTGATGACGACGTCGGCTGGCAGGTTCAGTGCCTCAGGCAGGCCTGAATCCTCGAGGCCCTCCAGCCATTCCGCGTAGCTGTCCCCGATGCGGACCTGTTCGCGGCACAGGCCGCCCAGCATCTCCACCACTGTGGCCAGCTGTGGCCCGAACGTGTCACGCACCCGCCCGGGCTCGGGCAATCCCTGCTCCACCACTTCGGAGCCCGTCAGCACCAGCTTCACCACCGGCTTGCCGAGCACCTCCACCTCGTCGTACCCGGCCAGGGCGGCGAGGGCCACATGAGCGGGATTCAGCACAACGCCGGCCCTGACCAGCACGTCCCCGGCAGCCGCTTCCTCTGCGGCCTTCCGGATGTGCTGGCCGTTCCTCGGTTCGCCGGGCCGGGCGGCGCCTCCCAGCGTCAGGACAGGCAGTCCGTCATCGTCCGTGGACATCGCACCGCTCTCGGTGCGCAGCACTGCCTTGGCACCCGGCGGAATCAGTCCGCCCGTCACAATGACGCTCGCCTGGTGCGGGGCGAGACGCTGCCCCGGCTCGGCCAGGATCCACGGACCGGTTCCGTTAACAGCCCAGCCGTCCATGGCCGACGACGCATAGTGCGGCATGTCCTGGTGGGCGGTGATGTCCGCGGCCAGAGTCCGGCCCACGGCGTCCCGCAGGGGCACGGGTGCCGCGGGTATCGGCGCGGCACAGTCGAAGGCGGCCTGCCGGGACTCCGCCCAGGTATGGGCCAGGTGCTTCGCCGGCACGTCCGGCTCCCCCTGTGCGTTGGCACCGGGTTCGACGACGGCACCGGGTTCGACGACGGGCGCTGGTTCGACGACGGATGCTGCAGCAGGTGCGTCGTCGTCAGCGGGCGCATCCCCGGTGGGGGCTACGTCCCCGGTGGACGCTGCGTCCCCGGTGGAGTAGGGGTCGGTAGAGCGGTGCTCGGGCGCGGCTGTCATTCCCCCGGGGTCCCGGTGGGGCCCGACGTTCCGGCGGTGCCTGCGGCCGGGGTGCCCGCAGCAGCCTGCACCTCATCGGCGGCGTAGGCCTTGGCAACGGCGCGGGCCACGTCCATTGCACCCTGCATGGCGTGACCGTCCGGGGCCTGGCCCGCGGCACACTTGAGGCCGGTGGCGAGCCCTGCTATGAAGGTGGTCAGCGGGGCGGCGGGACGCACCACGGAGTGCGCGGCAACTCCCGCAACGGACAACACCTCGTTGATGTCCACGTCCACATCCTCGAGCTCGAAGGCCCGCAGCAGCAGACGGCACCACTCCTCAAGCGTTTCGTCCTGGCTTTTCATGCCTGCCTCCAAATTTACGGCGGTCCGGAATGCGGGTCATTGCTCCCGGACAGCTACTCCCAACGCAGCCGCATCGTCCCAGGTGTCCACATCGTCGGTGGAGCCGGCAGGGACAACCACAGCCTGCACGTCAAGACTAGCAAGGAGGGCGAAGACTGACCCGTGCACCAGGGCGTTGCGTGCGGCGGCAGCCTGCACGGCGCGTTCCAGCCCAGCTGTGCCATAAAAACCCGCCAGCGGCTGCAGCCGCCCGTCGGCGGACGCGGCCATGACGCCGTCAGCGCCCCCGCCGGGAAGAGCGCCCAGGAGTACGCGGACGGCATCGCCCACGCGGGGCATGTCGCACGCGAGAACCAGGACCATGCCCGCGGGGTCCGTACCCTGCAGGGCGGCCAGGCCGGCGGCGATTGCCGCCGCAGGACCCGCAAAAGGAGGGTCCTCTCGCGCGGTGAGGACTTCACCGGGAAGGCCTGCCGCCTCAGGTCCCACCACAACAATGTGCCGGGCACCCGCGGCAGCCGCGAGGGAGCGCTCAAGGAGGGTGGCGCCGCCATACATCAGGGCAGACTTGGGTGAGCCGCCCAGTCGCGAGGAGCGGCCGCCGGCCAGGATTATTGCGTCAAAGTCCACCCAACCAGACTAAGCCTCGAAGGCCCAGGCAAGAGTCAGGCTGCTCTTTCCGGAAGCAGGAACGGATCCCACGCCGGTGTGGGCTTTTCCAGCTCCTTGATCTGCCACATGGTACCCACGGGTGGCGCCGGATCGAACCGGAGCTTCCAGCCCATTTCGCTGGGCGTGTGGTCACCCTTGACGTTGTTGCAGCGAAGGCAGGCTGCGACGAGGTTCTCCCAGGAGTCCGCACCGCCCCGCGATTTCGGCTGGACATGGTCTATGGTGTGGGCTGCCTTGCCGCAGTAGGCGCACCGGTGGCCGTCGCGGCGAAGCACACCGCGTCTGCTCACCGCGGTGATCATGTTGTACCGGGGGCGGATGTAGCGGTTGAGGAGAATCACGGACGGACGGCCCATGATGTCCTGCGGCCCGACGACAGGATCGTCGCCTTCGGCCACCACGCTAGCCTTTCCGGTTAGCACAAGGACCAGCGCCCGGCGGAAGGTCACTACCGCCAGCGGTTCATATCCAGCATTCAGAACGAGAGTGCGCATGCACATACCTCTTCACGGCCGCACCCGGCAGAGGCGCGAGGGCCGGCTGCCCTCTGCATGTCCGGGCTATGGATCGACACCATAAGAGTAAACACTCACTAGGCAGATGAGCGAATCGAACACAAGCATCACCTTGGCGTGTCGCCAAAAATTCACGCGTGCGCAAGACAAAAAAGGACCCCCGCCATGCTGGCGGGGGTCCTTCCGTAACTCTTGGGTGTCTTAGCCGCCGACGCGAATGAAGACCGGGCCGGAGCCGACGTTCACGCTGAACAGTGCGGTGGTTCCGCCGTTCCAGCCGCCGTGTACGGCCTGGCCGTTGCCGACGTAGACAGCAATGTGGGCCAGGCCCATGCCGCCGTTCTGGTAGTAGGCGAGGTCGCCCGGCTGAGCCTCAGCAGCGCTGACGGTGCGGCCGAGGGACAGGTAGCCTGCCGGCCAGCCGTGGTAGTGGACGCCCACAGCTGCAAGCGCGTTGGTGGCCAGGGCGGTGCAGTCCTGGGACACGCCCAGCTGCGCGTAGGCGGCAGCAGCGATTGCAGCGCCCTTGCCGCTGGCGGCAGTGGTCTTCGGCGCTGCCGGGGCAGCGGTTTCGACGGCGGCCGCGGCCTGGACTGCCGGGGCGGCTTCAGCAACCGGAGCAGCCTCAACGGCGGGGGCCGCTTCCTGGACCTTGACGACAGGCTTGGGGGCCTCGACGACGGGAGCCGGGGCGGTGGAGACAGCAGGCTTCTCGTAGGAGATCGCGATGCTGGATGCAGCGGAGATGGTGGCCGGCGCAGCGGACTGTACTTCCAGGGTGGAAGCCGGAACGGATTCGCGCTGAACGTTGGTCTCGGCAGCGTTGGCGGCGATGCCGCTGGTCAGGACAAGACCGGAAGCAGCAGCGATAACTGCGGCCTGGCGGCCCACACCACCGGCGTTGTCGCCGACGGCCTTGGCAATGACAGCCAGCGAGTTGGTCTTGGTGACCTCGGCGCGGTGCCGTGCAATGGTCGCACGTGTAGTCATGAAATGTCTCTCTTTCGTGTTCCACGGACCGCGGTAGCGAGACGTGGGTTATCGACGCGCCGGCATCTTGGGGGTAAGCCGGCCCGCCTCGAATCGGATTTTTAGCGAAGGGTGTAAAAAGCGGACGTGCCCGTTGCGGACACCGCGTGCAACAGAGTGCCGTCCGAGGGGTTCAGCGCGCTGATCATCATGCCGTTGCCGACGTAGATGCCCACGTGGGCGCCGCCGTTCTGCATGACCAGGTCGCCGGGAGCAGGCGTGGAGGTGGGCTTCATGGCGTTCCATGCGTTGACGCGGGGAATGCTGATGCCTGCCTGAGCGTAAACCCACTGGGTGAAGCCGGAGCAGTCCCAGCCGCTGGGGGTGGTGCCGCCCCAGACGTAGGGGTTGCCGATGCCGGTGTACGCGATTGCAGCCAGTCCGGACGCTGCGGCGGAAGCCGCACCATCGGTGGACTTGGCGGTGACGGCCTGGGCCGCACCGGTGCTCTCGTCGCTGGCCTGGCCTGCGTCGCCCGTCTGGCCCTCATCGCTCGCCTGCGGAGCAATGGTTTCGGCGACCGGGGCTGCCACCGTGGTGACTTCAGGACGCTCGAAGGAGACAGTGGCGGTTGGCGCGGCGGTCACAGCAAGCTGCGCGGCCTGGGATCCGGTCTCCGAGGAGGCGGAAACACCAATGTTGGCGTCGGCTGCGTTGGCAGGCATGCCAACGCTCAGGATGAGACCTGAAGCAGCTGCGATAACAGCTGCCTGGCGACCTACTGTGCCGGCATTGGCGCTAACCGCCTTGGACACGGAGTCCAATGGGTTCATACGAACCGTTTGCGCGCGGTGGCGCGCGGCATTATGGCGTGAAGACACGAAGGTAGCCTCTCCCAATGCCTGCGAGGTGAGCTGTCGGATTCGGATGGGAGTGCACCCGGCCGCTCGGCTTCCTGGGAAGCTTTTGCGACTTAACCCCAAGGCCTTCTTGCGAAGACCAAAATTGGTTCCCCCGCCCCTGCCAGACGATGTAATGCGAACGGACCTTGAGCGGTGGCAGAGCTAGGCAATCCACTCAAGAGCGTCAACTTCGGAAAAGTTGACGCGGTTTAGACGGTACAGCAGTTCGGAGCGAATGTCACATTCAGGTCACGGCATGTCACAGGAATGAGAGTGCTCACTCGGTTTGGCCTAAAGCCAACCGGCGGGATCAACGACTTCCCCGTTGACCATCACCTCGAAGTGGAGGTGGCAGCCGGTGGAGGCGCCGGTGGTCCCGCTCAGGGCAATCGCCTCACCGCGGGTGACCTTTTGGCCAACCTCGACGCTGGAGGACGACAGGTGGTTGTACGTGGTCTCCAAGCCGTTGCCGTGGTCGATGACCACGCGGTTGCCTCCCCCGTACGGATGCCATCCCGAGAACGTGACTTTGCCGCTGGCCGCAGCAAGCACTTGCGTGCCGCACTGGGCGGCGAAGTCCTGGCCGCGGTGGAACTCGCCGGCGCCGCCGGTGATCGGGCTGACCCGGTAACCGAAGGGCGAGGACTTGACCAGCGTGGTCAGCGGCCCGCCCAGGGTGCCCACAGAGGCCGCACGGCTGATGCTGCCGGCCGACTGGGCACTCAGGAGCTGCTTGAGCTTTCCGTCCGGGTCACCGGTGGTGGAGACGGACGTGCGGCTGAAGTCGATCTTTGCTGCCGCTTCCGCCGAGACCTTCGGCTGGGCCGGCGAGGCGGCGGACACCGATGCCGCTCCCTGCTGCTCTCCGGCAGCCAGGACGGGACTCGTGGCGGGGACAGTAACAGTCAGCAGCAGGCCGGTGGCGGCAAGGGCCACTCCAGCCTTTTGCCCAACACCACTGGCCGAAGCGAAGTCCGTAACCTGCCGGAACGGACCCCGACGGCGGCGGCGCGCTTCGCGCTGGGCATCCCTGGGACGGTCCGCGGCAATGGCCTCCGCGAGGCGCGGCTCAGGAGCGGGACCGGACGCGCGGCGGCGGCCCCGGGCATTCTGCATGGACAAGTACTGCTTCCTCTCTGGATAGCCTGCGAAGTTAGCTGTCGGATTCGGGTCAGAGAGTTCGGACCCGGTCCGCCATAACAAGCCATTCCGGCACAGGGGTATCCCGGGAGGATTCCTTCTGCGGAAGAGACTTGCTGCTGCGGACTTCACCCCAAGGCTGTAGAAACAGCCGGTTGTGGTTCCCCCGCCCCTGCCAGTGAGTGACTCGTGCTACTGATCTGCTGGCAAGGCTCGGCTCCAGATCAGGTAACGCTTTTGCATCGGCGTTGCTGTTTAACTATAGGCGATTAAGAAGCGCAGTAATAATTTCGTTATATCCGCTGTGCACAAGTGGTAGGTCATCCTGCCTGCAGATGTCAGACAGAACACAGCATCCGGCGGGTCGGCGCTTTTCGGACCTAAGCCACCCGGACGAACACGTGCGCAGCGACTTCCGGCGGCAGCTCAAGGGCGCCCTCGAACCCGGGCACGCGGACAGAAATGTACTCCCCCACACGTTCGAGCGAGACAGCGGCACCGGGCCGGATCCCGCCTTCGTCCAACTGCACCAGCAACTCCGGCTCCACCTGGATGGGCTCTGCCAGGCGGCTGACGGTGACCTTGGATTCCGGACCGTAGCCGGTCATGGCATCGAGCAGGTTCACCACGCCGTCCGAGAACGCGCGGGCGGGCTGGCCGCCGAGCGCGGCCAGGCCGGGGATGGGGTTGCCGTACGGCGACTCGGTGGGATGGTCGAGCAATTCGTAAATCCTGCGCTCCACCCGTTCACTCATCACGTGCTCCCACCGGCAGGCCTCGTCATGAACGTAGGCCCAGTCGAGTCCGATGACGTCGGCGAGGAGGCGCTCGGCGAGCCGGTGCTTGCGCATCACCTCGGTGGCGCGTTTCCGGCCCACTTCGGTCAGCTCGAGGTGGCGGTCACCGGAGACGACGACGAGGCCGTCGCGCTCCATCCTGCCGATGGTCTGCGAAACGGTGGGGCCCGAGTGGCGGAGACGTTCGGCGATGCGTGCCCGAAGCGCCACGATGTTCTCTTCCTCCAGCTCCAGAATGGTGCGAAGGTACATCTCCGTGGTGTCGATCAGATCCGTCATTCAGCTCAGCTCCTCGAGCCCAGTATTTGTGTCTGTCCCACCGTACCGCGGGCGCGCCGTACCGGGATCCGGCAAGCTGCAGCGGCGGTCGCATATCCGACGGCGGCGCAGCACCGGCTGTCTGCCCGTACGTCCGGTGCCAGCTTAGCCTATTTTGAATTAGTCCGGATAATCCGGGCGGCGGGCGGCGGGCCTGTCTCAGTGACTGGACTATGACGGGTGCGTGTTCCCGCGGTATCCGCGCTTCGGGCAGAATAAGGAGGGTCTTCGTGGCGGTCATGGTTGCCTGCCGGCCATCGCCCCGACCCAGCCGAACCGCACTTCCATGCCGAAAATTGGAGCCATTGTGAGCGACACCAGCATCACTATTCCCGCAAACCTCCTGCCCAAGGACGGACGGTTCGGCGCCGGTCCCTCCAAGGTCAGGCCCGAGCAGATCGAGGCCCTCTCCGCGGCCGCCACGACGCTCCTGGGCACGTCGCACCGCCAGGCCCCCGTGAAGAACCTCGTGGGATCCGTCCGCGAAGGCCTGAGCACCTTCTTCCGTGCCCCCGAAGGCTACGAAGTTGTCCTCGGCGTCGGCGGTTCCACCGCGTTCTGGGACGTCGCCAGCTTCGGCCTTGTGGAACAGAAGGCACAGCACCTGTCCTTCGGCGAGTTCGGGTCCAAGTTCGCTGCGGCCACCAACAAGGCGCCGTTCCTCGCGGAGTCCTCCATCATCAAGTCCGATCCTGGCACCTGCCCCGCCCCGAAGGCCGAGGCCGGCGTCGACGTGTACGCCTGGCCGCAGAACGAGACCTCAACGGGTGTCGCTGCTCCCGTCCAGCGGGTGAACGGCGCCGACGACGGCGCGCTGGTGCTGGTGGACGCGACCTCGGCCGCCGGCGGCCTCGATGTCGACGTGGCCCAGACGGACGTCTACTACTTCGCGCCGCAAAAGAACTTCGCCTCTGACGGCGGGCTGTGGCTGGGCCTCTTCTCCCCGGCCGCGCTGGAGCGGGCTGAGCGCGTCAAGGCCAGCGGGCGCTGGATCCCGGACTTCCTGGACCTGAAGACCGCCATCGACAACTCCAAGCTGAACCAGACGTACAACACCCCGTCCCTGTCCACGCTCGTCACGCTGGATGCGCAGGTGCAGTGGCTCAACGCCAACGGCGGCCTCGACTTCGCCGCCGGCCGCACGGCCGACTCGGCCGGCCGCATCTACAAGTGGGCGGAAGCCTCCGAGTTCGCCACCCCGTTCGTTGCCAACGCCGCCGAGCGCTCCAACGTCATCGCCACCATCGACTTCGACGACTCGATCGAGGCCGCCGCCATTGCCAAGGTGCTTCGCGCCAACGGCATCGTGGACACCGAGCCCTACCGGAAGCTGGGACGCAATCAGCTGCGCATCGCCACCTTCGTGGCCATCGAGCCTTCCGATGTCTCCGCCCTGCTGGAGTGCATCGACTACGTGGTGGGCGAACTGAAGAAGTAGCCAGCGGGGTTGGGACTTTTCACTTAAGTTCGACGGCGCCGTCCGGGCTTGCGTCCGGACGGCGCCGTCAGTGGTTGTGAACCATGAGTCGTTGTGATTAGTCGCGTTCCTGGGCGCCGGGTGCTGCTTCGACGTCGGACTCTGCTTCAGCGTCAGCCGCTGTCTCGGCGCCGGGCTCTGTTTCAGAGCCAGCGGACGCCTCCCCCGGCGCTTCCTGCTGGTCCTGCTCTTGTACGTCCTGCTCCTGCGCGTCCTCAGGGCGTACGCGCTCTGCCCACGGCACCCACTCCGGGGCGAGGATCGAGTCTTCGGACGGGAGCAGGCCAAGCTCGTTGACAGTGATCACTTTGGAGCGGGAGTTGCGCGTCAGGACGGCGTACCACTGCCAGCCGAGGTACCCCGGCAGCCGTGACTCGAATAAGTGTGTCACCACGCGGTCGCCCTCGGTCCGGGCGGCCAGGTGGTCCCCGATTTCGGATGCCTTCGCGATGCCTTCGATGGCAGTCCGGGCCGCGTCCACGGCAGCGGCCAGCACGGCGTCAGGCTTTCCCGTCCGCCACACCGGGACGCCGGTGCGGCGCTGGGGTGCCTTGGGTTCCGCCTTGGGTTCCGCCTGTTCAGGTTCCGGGTTCATCGGGAGGCCTAGGCGTCCAGCTCGTCGGCAACCTTACGCAGGGCAGTGGCGATTGCCTTGCCCTTGTTGCCATCCGGGTACTTGCCGGACGACAGCGTGCCGGACAGGTTGTCCAGGACCGTCACCAGGTCCTGCACCAGCGGGGCAAGATCCCTCGCGCTGGGGCGCTTGGCCTTTGCGATGGACGGTGTCTTGTCGAGGACTCGCAGGCCGAGGGCCTGGGCGCCCTTGCGTCCGTCTGCGACGCCGAACTCAACACGGGTGCCGGCCTTCAGTTCGGTGACTCCGGCGGGGAGCGCCGACTTGGGAAGGAACACTTCCTGTCCGTCCTCGCCCGCGAGGAATCCGAAACCTTTATCCTTGTCGTACCACTTGACCTTGCCGGTAGGCACCTAATCAACCTTCTTCGTTCTGACGTTCTGGGACACGGCCGGCCGTCACCGCATCCGCACTGATGTGCGGGTTCAGGGTATGACTGCCTGGTCCGTGTTGGTCTGTTCCTTCAAGGTTATCCTGACTGGCAGGCTAATCCCGCTTTTGAGGCGCGGCCTCGGCACTGCTGTTAGCGTTACGTCCATGACATCCGCGCGTATCCGGCGGCCACTGATGGCCGCCGCAGTGCTCCTTGCAGTTTTGTCCCTCGCAGCGGTCGGGGCGGTCATAGCCCTTGCCGCTGCGGGCCAGGCGGCGCCGCAGTGGATCACGTCAACGGCACTCTATGGCCTTCCGGCGGCCTTCCTGCTGATGCTCGTGCTGGTGGCAGACGGCGTTGCCGCCCGCCGCCGGGCAGGAAGCCCCGCCGGGCGGTAACGTTGGACTGATGTCCCTCATTCGAGCGCTCAGCAAGGAACTGGAGGCACGCAGCGACGAGTCGCTGCGGGCTTTGTTCGCTGCGCGGCCGGACCTGATCTCCCCCGGCGTTCCCGACTTCCCCGCCCTGGCCGCCCGCGCCAGCGCGCGGGTGAGCGTGCAGCGGGCCCTGGAGCGCCTGAACCGTCCGCAAATGCAGGTGCTGGAGACCCTGCACCTGTGCACCAACACGGACACCGGGCACAGCGCATCGGCGGCCGTGCTGAAGAAGGCCATCGCAGGTTCAACTGTGGCGGCCATCGAACAGCTCCTGCAGTCACTGCACGATCTCGCCCTGGTGCAGCGGGCGGAGCCGCCGCATGGGGCGGGCCCCGGCGCCCAGAGGCAGCGCTTCTATCTTCCGGTGAGCAGTCTGAAGGACGTCGTCGGGATCTACCCGGCAGGGCTGGGGCGCAGCTACACCGAACTGGTCAGGCTGCAGCCGGCCTTCGCCCAGCGCGTCGTCCAGCTGGTGGCGGAACTGCGCCGCAGCGGCGCCGCCGTGCAGGCGGCCACCACGCCTATGGACGCAGCCCTGGCGCTCCAGCACTGGACCTCTTCTCCCGAGGGACTGCAGGCACTCCTCGCCGGCGCCCCGGAGCGAACCACCGCGCTGCTGGCCCGGTTCAGCAACTGGGCGATGGGTGCCGTACCCCAGGCCCAGCGGAAGGCTTCCGTCACCACTGAAGGTCACGACGTCGGGCCGGTCGACTGGCTGCTGGCCCGTGGCCTGCTGGTGCCGCTGGATGCTGCACATGTGGAACTGCCGCACAGCGTGGGCATTTCCCTGCGCGGCGGCGCCATCATCAACAACTTCTCCCTGACTCCGCCCGCCCCGATGCTCGGCGTCACCACGGCCGCGCTCCGCCGCAATGCCGCGCTCGGGGCCATCGCCGAAACTCTGCGCCTCACCGGCGAATTGCTGCACGCGGTCAGGGACCAGCCCCTGGCCACCCTGCGGAGCGGCGGGGTGGGCATCCGCGAGATGCGCCGGCTCGCCGAGGCGCTCCGCGTGGACCACCACACTACTGCGGTGCTGCTGGAGCTCTGTGCCCTGGCGGGCCTGATCCGGCTGGACGTGGACAGCTCGTGCTGGGTGCAGCCGCCCCAGCTGGAATGGCTCGGGCTGCCGCGGCAGGAACAGTGGCTGTGGCTCGTGAACGCCTGGCTGGCCAGCGAGCGCGCCCCGTCACTCGTGGGGCAGCCCATGAATGGCCAGCCTGTTGGGCCCGCCAACCACCGGCCCGCCCCGGCGGCCACCGTCAACGCCCTGTCTGCCGAGGCGCAGCGGTCCGACGCGCCCGTCATCCGGAAGAGGATCCTGGAGATCTTGCGGGAGCTGACGCTCGAGGCGAAGGTGCCGGACGGGGCAGCGCCAGTGCTCAATGCGGAGGCCGTGCTGCTGCGTGCCGAGTGGTCGCAGCCCCGCATGGCGCGGCGGTTCAGTTCCTTGATCAGCGGAGTGCTTGCCGAGGCGGAGCTGCTGGGGCTGATCGGGTCCGGCGCGCTCAGCCAGCTGGGTGCCGCCATCGCCGCGGACGCGCCTGACGACGCCATGGACCTCCTCGGCGAACACCTCCCGGCGGCCCTCAACCATGTGCTCCTGCAAGCCGATCTGACCGCGGTGGCGCCCGGCTACCTCGCCCCAGACCTGGCCGAGCAGCTCCAGCAGATGGCCGACGCCGAGGGGCAGGGCCCGGCCACGACGTACCGGTTCTCCGCGGAGTCCATCCGGCGGGCCCTGGACTCCGGCCAGGACGCTGCAGCCATCCTTGATTTCCTCCGCCGGTACTCGGCCACCGCCGTGCCGCAGCCGCTGCAGTACCTGGTGGAGGACACAGCCGCCAGGCACGGCAAGCTGCGGGTCGGAGCGGCCGCGAGTTTCATCCAGAGCGACGACGAAGCTGCGCTCAGTGAGCTCTGCCGGGAGGCCGCGGCCTCGTCCCTGGGCCTGGTCCGGATCGCCCCCACCGTCCTGGTCTCCATGGCCTCACCCCGGCAGACGGCCCTCGTGCTGCGCGGGCTGGGACTGTCACCTGCCGTTGAAGAGGCCGGCTCCGCCGTCGTCCGCCTCAACCGCACCGCCCCCCTTCCTGGCACCGGGCGCCCCGTCTACAGCGCGCCGCGCACCGCCCTTCCCGACGCCGACGTCGCCGCCCAGCTCGCCATTCTCCGCAGCCGTGCGGAGCACGGCACCAGCCCCAACGGCTCCCGTCCGGCTGCCGCCGGCGCCGAGGAGGCAACCCAGCTGGGACTGGAGACCCTGCACAAGGCCATCAGGCTCCGGCAAAAGGTAGTGATGAACGTCGTGGACAGCCTGGGGAATGCGAAACTGGAAACGGTGGTTCCGGTATCCGTGGCGGGCGGACGCGTCCGTGTCTTCGACCCCGCGAAGGACACGGAGCGGGTGCTCTCCATCCACCGGATCATCGATATCGAGGCAGCAGAGGAAATGCAGCAGTGAAGGTTTTACCTGCGTGAATGACGGCCCCCTGATTGTCCAGAGCGACAAGACCATCCTCCTGGAAGTGGACCACGAGCAGGCGACGGAGGCCCGGCACGCCATCGCGGCCTTCGCCGAACTGGAGCGCGCACCCGAGCACATGCACAGCTACCGGCTCACGCCCCTGGGGCTCTGGAACGCCCGGGCCGCAGGGCTCGACGCCGAAAAGGTGCTGGATACGCTGCTCACCTATTCCCGGTTCCCCGTGCCGCACTCGCTGCTGATCGACGTCGAGGAAACCATGTCCCGGTACGGCCGGCTCCGGCTGGAGAAGGACCCCCAGCACGGGCTGGTCATGCGCACCAGCGACTACCCGGTGCTGGAGGAGGTCAGCAGGGCCAAGAAGATCCAGCCGCTGCTGGGCCCGCGCATCGACGCCGAGACGGTGGTGGTCCATTCCTCCCAGCGCGGCCAGCTGAAGCAGCTGCTGCTGAAGATCGGCTGGCCGGCGGAGGACCTGGCCGGTTACGTCGACGGCACGCCGCACCCCATCATGCTCGACGAGTCGGGTTGGACGCTGCGCCCGTACCAGCGGCTGGCCACGGAGAACTTCTGGGCCGGCGGCAGCGGCGTCGTCGTGCTTCCCTGCGGCGCCGGCAAGACACTGGTCGGGGCGGCCGCCATGGCCACCAGCTCCACCACCACGCTGATCCTCGTCACCAACACGGTGGCCGCGCGGCAGTGGAAGGACGAGCTGCTCAGGCGGACGTCACTGACGGAGGAGGAGATCGGCGAGTACTCGGGCGCCGTCAAGGAAGTGCGCCCGGTGACGATCGCCACCTACCAGGTTCTCACCACCAAGCGCGGCGGACTGTACCCGCACCTTGAGCTCGTCGACGGCCACGACTGGGGCCTGATCATCTACGACGAGGTGCACCTGCTGCCCGCCCCGATCTTCCGGATGACGGCGGACCTGCAGGCCCGGCGTCGGCTCGGCCTGACGGCGACTCTGGTGCGTGAAGACGGGCGGGAGGGGGAGGTTTTCAGCCTCATCGGCCCCAAGCGCTATGACGCGCCATGGAAGGACATCGAGGCCCAGGGCTACATCGCCCCCGCGGACTGTGTGGAGGTCCGTGTGGATCTTCCCAAGGACGAGCGCGTGGCGTATGCCATGGCCGAGGATGCGGACAAGTACCGGTTGTGCGCCACGTCCGAGACAAAGACCGTCGTGGCCGAACAGCTGGTGGCGCACCACCGGGGCGAGCAGGTCCTGGTGATCGGGCAGTACATTGACCAGCTCGACGAGCTCGGCGAGCGGCTGGACGCCCCGGTTATCAAGGGCGAAACCTCGGTCAAGGTCCGCCAGAAGCTCTTTGACGCTTTCCGCGCCGGGGAGGTCCAGACTCTTGTGGTGTCCAAGGTGGCCAACTTTTCCATCGACCTGCCCGAGGCCTCGGTGGCCATCCAGGTCTCCGGCTCCTTCGGTTCGCGCCAGGAGGAGGCCCAGCGGCTCGGGCGGCTGCTGCGGCCTAAGCAGGACGGGCGCGCGGCACGGTTCTACTCCCTCGTTGCCCGGGACACCCTGGACCAGGATTTCGCGGCCAAGCGCCAGCGTTTCCTGGCCGAGCAAGGCTACGCCTACCGCATCATGGACGCCAAGGACGTCGAATCCTGCTGACCCAACCAACACACAACTTTTATCCAGAAAACTCCCAGATTCTGGGAGCATCATGGGAATATGAAAAAGAACAGCGCCGAAGCGAAGCTCCTCGTGGTTGATGATGAACCGAACATCCGCGAGCTGCTTTCCACGTCATTGCGCTTCGCTGGCTTTGAAGTGGTGTCCGCGGGGAACGGGCGGGAGGCGCTGGCTGCCGTTGAGGCGCACGCTCCCGACCTTGCGGTGCTGGACGTCATGCTTCCGGACATGGACGGCTTCACCGTCACCCGCCGGCTGCGTGCGGCAGGCAAGCATTTCCCTGTCCTGTTCCTGACCGCCAAGGACGACACCGAAGACAAGGTCACCGGGCTGACGGTGGGCGGGGACGACTACGTCACCAAGCCCTTCAGCCTTGATGAGGTGGTGGCCCGCATCCGAGCCGTGCTCCGCAGGACGCAGCCGATGCTGGAGGATGACGAGGCCGTCATCCGGGTGGATGACCTGGAGCTCGACGACGATGCCCACGAGGTGCGCCGCGGCGGCAAGGTGATCGAGCTGTCCCCCACGGAATTCAAGCTGCTCCGGTACCTGATGCTCAACCCGAACCGCGTCCTGTCCAAGGCGCAGATCCTGGACCACGTCTGGGAATACGACTTCAACGGTGACGCCTCCATCGTCGAGTCCTACATTTCCTACCTGCGGCGCAAGGTGGACATCGATCCCGACGCCCCGGCCCTCATCCAGACCAAGCGCGGTGTGGGCTACGTGCTGCGGACAGCAGAAAAGCGCTAACCTTGCTGGCACGATGGAAGTCTGGGCTGGAGCGCTGGAAGTCCGCCAACCTCCGGTCCCAGCTGGTGGCCATCATGATGGCCCTCCTGCTGGTGGCCCTGGCGGTGACCGGGGCCGGCACCCTGACGCTGCTGCGCACATACCTTGAGGGCCAGGTGGACGACAAGCTCGGGGCCGCCGTCGAATCCATCCAGGAACAACGGTCCTTCAGCCAGCTCCTCGTGCCAAACCCCGTCGTTCCCACGGATTACTCCGTGGTGGTGTACTACCCGGGCGGCCAGGGCCGGCGGCTCGGCGGCACGGAGATTCACCGTCCCGCCATCGATACCATTTCCGTGGAGGAGGCCCGCGATCGCGGGCTGGAGCCGTACCAGGTCCGCGGCAAGGACGGGGCGAACTGGCGCGTGGTAGCCGTCAGCATCGTGGACAGCAACCAGCAGAGGTCAGTGCTGGTCATCGGGCTGCCGCTGTCGTCAGTGGATGAGGTACTGCGCCATGCCACCCTGGTTGTGGTGGGCGCGGGGCTGTTGGCCCTCATCCTGGCTTTCTTCATCGCCAACTGGACAGTGACCCGGTCCTTCCGGCCGCTGGCCAGGGTGGAAAAGACCGCCGCGGCCATCGCCGCCGGCGACCTCTCCCGCCGCGTCGACGTAGAGAATCCGACGACGGAGGTCGGCCGCTTGGGCCAGTCATTGAACGCCATGCTCGCCCACATCGAGGCAGCGTTCGCGGCACGGATGGCCTCCGAGGACCGGATGCGCCGGTTTGCCGCAGACGCCTCGCACGAGCTGCGCACCCCGCTGGTGACGATCCGGGGTTACTCGGAGCTGTACCGGCACGGCGCGCTGCAGTCGCAAGAGGATGTGGCCAACGCCATGGGCCGGATCGAGAGTGAAGCCAAACGGATGGGGTCCATGGTGGAGGACCTGCTGCTGCTGGCACGCCTCGATGAGCAGCGTCCGCTGCAGCGCAAGCCCATCGACCTGCAGCTGCTCGCACACGACGCCGTGGTTGACACGCAGGCCAGTGCAAGGACGCGGGTTATCACCCTGACCGGCCTTCACGGCGGAAGCGCCGGGCCGGCACCGGTGCTGGGCGATGAAGCAAAGCTCCGCCAGGTCATCGGCAATCTGGTGGGCAACGCGCTGCGCTACACGCCGGAGGGAACACCCATCGAAATCGCGGTGGGCGTCCGGCAGCGCGACGCCGGTTCAGCAGAGGCGGTCCTCGAGGTCCGGGACCACGGGCCCGGAATCTCCGACACCGAAGCCACCAAGGTCTTCGAGCGCTTCTACCGGGCCGATACCTCCCGTACCCGGGATACGGGCGGCAGTGGCCTCGGCCTGGCGATCGTGGCCGCCATTATCGGCTCGCACGGCGGCTCCGTCCGGGTGGAGGGTACCGACGGAGGCGGCGCAACACTCGTGGTCAGCCTCCCCCTCCGGGAGGACTCCCCCGACGAGGAAGGCATCGAAGCGGACAGCATCGGGACGTTCTCGGACAGTACGGCCGGAGACGGTGCTGCCGCCGGGAAACGGGTCGCCGGCGGGAACCGTTTATCCACATAGCGGAGCCCGCTGTGGCAGCGCCTGCCGGCGGGTTCATAGGCTCGACCTAGCGGACCGGAATGGCCGGTCCGCCAACCATTGCGACTGTCCTTCCGGGGCAGTCCCCAAAGATGTCGAGAGGCCCGTCATGAGCATCATTTCCGTCGATACCGACCTACTGCAGGTGAAATCCGCCAACGTCAAGGCGACCGTTGACCGGATCAGCGCCGACGTCCAGGCGATGAAGCACGGGCTGGATGAACTGCAGGCCACGTGGCGCGGCTCGGCTGCCACCAACTTCCAGGCGCTTGTTGCCGAGTGGACGCTGACGCAGGGCAAGGTCGAGGCCTCCCTCGCCTCCATCAATCTGGCCTTGTCGTCGGCTGCGGACACTTATGCGCAAGCGGAACAGGGCAACGCGCAACGCTTCAGCTGACGCCTACGGCCAGTCACCCGCGGCCGGGCTCAGGCTTCGGCGGCAGCTTAGGTTTGGGGCACCTCAGGCTTGCGGGCAGCTCAGCTTGGGGCAACTCAGGCTTCAGGTGTGCCCTGGTGGAACCGCAGGCGCCACTGTTCGCCGTCCAGGACCCACAGTGAGCTCCGCAGGGCTGAGCCGGCGCGGGAGTAGCTGCGGTACGTCAGCAGGACTGTGTCCGTGCCGATCCGGTCGGCGCTGAGCACGTCCAGATCGACTGGACCGGCCGGGCTTTCCTCGAGGGACATCATCATGGCGTCGCGCGTCCAGAGGCGTCCGGCTGTCCCGATTTCCATGAAGTCAGGGTGCAGCAGCTGACCCGTCCGCCCGATGTCGCTGCGGACATCCGGTCGGAGGAGCTCGCGTTCCAGGGCCTCAACCATTTCTTCCGGCGTTGTGGCCTCCGGCGCTTCTGCGAACGCATCGGCGCCCAGTTCGTCGGCGCCCAGTTCGCTGAAGAGATCAGGCTCGTCGGATTCGAAGAGCGCCGGGGCTTCGGACTCCGGGCGGACTCTGGTGCCGGCCTCTGCGCGGGCGGGAGCGCCGGCCCCTGCCCGAGCCGTTGTGCCGGCCGCGCGGCGGGCAGGTGTTTCGGATTCAAACAGCGAAGGGATGCCGCCCTCGCCGCGGCCCTCCTTGACGGCCCGCCGGCCGGCTGCCGGTTCGGCGTCGGGGAACCCCGGACCCGAGCGGGCGGCAACGCCCTGCTGGTAGGCAATTGCCACGGCCCTGGCGCGCTCGTCGGCGGCTTCGTTCAGCTCGTGCCCCGCGTGGCCCTTGACCCATTCGAACCTGTACTTCCGCCCGGCGAGCTCCCGGTCGATGTCCTTGAGGATGTCCACGTTCAGCACGGGTTTGCCGTCCGCCTTGCGCCACCCTTTGCGCTTCCATCCCGGCATCCACTTCGTCACGGAGTTGATGACGTACTGGCTGTCACAAAGTATGTGCAGGTCCTCGTCCGGGAGGTGTGCGGTGGAGCGGAAGAGGTCCAGGACGGCCATCAGCTCACCCTGGTTATTGGTGCCGTGCGGCCAGCCGCCGGCCCGCCAGCAGTCGTCGTTCACGTACCAGGCCCACCCCGCGGGACCCGGGTTTCCCAATGCCGAACCGTCGGCTGCTGCAGTAATCGTCACCGAACCATCCTGCCAGACTGCACGGACAAAAATGCGCAGACAAAAAGTGCGGCCCCCTCCGTGGAGGGGGCCGCACTCGTTAGCCAGCTGGGAGCAGCGGGAGGCTAGAAGCCGCCCATGCCGCCCATCTCGTCGCCGCCGCCCATGGCGGGAGCGTTCTTTTCCGGCTTGTCGGCCACGACGGCCTCGGTGGTGAGGAACAGGCCGGCAATGGAAGCCGCGTTCTGCAGGGCAGAGCGGGTTACCTTGACGGGGTCGTTGACGCCGGCGGCCAGCAGGTCGACGTATTCGCCGGTTGCTGCGTTCAGGCCGTGGCCAGCGGGCAGGCCGCGGACCTTGTCCACCACAACGCCCGGCTCGAGGCCGGCGTTGAAGGCGATCTGCTTCAGCGGGGCGTCGATGGCAACGCGGACGATGTTCGCACCGGTTGCTTCGTCACCCTGGAGCTGCAGGTTGGCGAATGCCTTGGCGCCGGCCTGGATCAGGGCCACGCCACCACCGGCGACGATGCCCTCTTCGACGGCAGCCTTGGCGTTGCGGACAGCGTCCTCAATGCGGTGCTTGCGCTCCTTGAGCTCAACCTCCGTGGCGGCACCGGCCTTGATGACTGCAACGCCGCCGGCCAGCTTGGCCAGGCGCTCCTGCAGCTTCTCGCGGTCGTAGTCGGAGTCGGAGTTTTCGATCTCGGCGCGGATCTGGGAAACGCGGCCGGCGATCTGGTCGGCGTCGCCTGCACCTTCAACGATGGTGGTCTCGTCCTTGGTCACGACAACCTTGCGTGCCTTGCCCAGGAGCTCGAGGCCGGCGGTCTCAAGCTTGAGGCCGACTTCCTCGGCGATGACCTGTCCGCCGGTGAGGATGGCGATGTCGGCCAGCTGCGCCTTGCGGCGGTCACCGAAGCCCGGAGCCTTGACGGCGACGGACTTGAAGGTGCCGCGGATCTTGTTGACGATCAGGGTGGCCAGAGCCTCGCCCTCGATGTCTTCGGCGATGATCAGCAGCGGCTTGTTGGACTGCATGACCTTCTCGAGGACAGCAACCAGTTCCTTGACGTTGGAGATCTTGGAGTTGACGATCAGGATGTACGGGTCTTCGAGGACCGTTTCCTGGCGCTCGGTGTCCGTGACGAAGTAAGCGGAGATGTAGCCCTTGTCGAAGCGCATGCCTTCGGTGAGCTCCAGCTCGAGGCCGAAGGTGTTGGACTCCTCGACCGTGATGACGCCTTCCTTGCCCACCTTGTCCAGGGCTTCGGCGATCAGGGCGCCGATTTCGTCGTCACCGGCGGAGATGGAAGCCGTGGCGGCGATCTCTTCCTTGGTTTCGATTTCCTTAGCGGAGTTCAGCAGCTCGGCGGTGACGGCTTCAACAGCCTTCTCGATGCCGCGCTTGAGGGACAGCGGGTCAGCGCCGGCCGCGACGTTGCGCAGGCCTTCCTTGACCAGAGCCTGGGCCAGGACGGTGGCCGTGGTGGTGCCGTCGCCAGCGACGTCATCCGTCTTCTTGGCAACTTCCTTGACCAGCTCGGCGCCGATCTTCTCGTAGGGATCGTCCAGCTCGATCTCCTTGGCGATGGAAACACCATCGTTGGTGATCGTGGGGGCGCCCCACTTCTTTTCGAGGACGACGTTGCGGCCACGCGGGCCGAGGGTGACCCGGACGGCGTCGGCGAGGGTGTTAAGGCCCCGCTCAAGACCGCGGCGTGCCTCTTCATCAAATGCAATGATCTTGGCCATAACGGCAGTAGTCCTTTCGGGACAGTCGTTAAGAAGGAACCTCGCTGCGGTGCCCGCGACGGACGATCCTTTCCGCAGGCCTCTGTACGCCGGCGGTCCGGATCTCACCCCAACCAGGTGTTTCTTTCGCTCCTTGCGCCGCTACCGGGGTAGTGCCGGCCTGAACCGGTAGACCCTTTAGCAGTCGGCACGATGGAGTGCTAATCAATAATTAGCACTCCCCCGGGGAGAGTGCAAGCAGATGTGCTTGTTAATCCCGCGAACGGGGAGAGTATTCGCTCCCAGCGATCAGCCGGCGGACCTGCCAGCGGCCTCGCTTCCCGTGAGCTTGGCTTTGTTGTCGGCTCCGTAGGTGAACACCATGTACCTTGCGGCAGTGACGTCTCCGTTCGCATCGAAGCGGACGGGGCCAGACTCGCCGTCGTAGTCAATGGCCTTCCCGTCCCGGATGGCGGCAAGGCAGTCCTTGTATGTCGAGCAGACAGCCGGCTGGCCGGACGGCGAGGCGGACGCCCGCCTGCCGGAAGTGCCGCCGGAGACGGAGATCAGCGTACCGGCGATGGAGGACCCGGCGTCGTCCTCCGCCGCAGCGGCGGCCAGTGCCGCCAGATTCACGGCGTCGTAGCTCTCGGCCGCGAACGTCGTGTCCTTGAGGCCCGCATCGATGGCCACGAGTTCAGCCTGGAAGTGCGCCGAGGGGAAGACTCCGGGCACCAGGGCGCGCGCCCCCTCCAGCGACTTTGATCCGAGGGCGGACCCGTACTGCCTGAAGGCGGCGTCGCCCAGGATAAGTTTGTTGCCCGGCAGTCCGGCGTTGGTGAGCTCGGCGATGGCGCCCTGCGCGCCGTCCCGGGCTAGAACGACGACGGCGTCCGGCGCCGCGTCGCGGGCGGCGGCAGCAGACTTCTGTGCCTCGCCCGCCTTGAAGCCGGAGACGGTGACCGAGTCCAGCCCGCTGGCCTTGGCGGAGGCGGACACTGCCGCAGACACGGCCTGGCCGTAGGTGCCGTCCTCGTAGACCACCGCCAGGCGCTCTGCTCCGGCGTCCCTGGCGAGTTTCACCATGACGGGAGCCTGTGCGATGTCAGCCGCCGCCGTGCGGAAGTAGTAGCCCCCGCTCTTGTAACTGCTGAGTTCCGGAGCCGTGTTGGCGGGAGAGATGAGTGTGATCCTGGCCTTGGACAGCACATCGATGGCGGCGGGGGCCCGGCTGGAGTCGGTGGGACCGATCACAACGTCCGCTTTCGCATCGACGAGTTTTCGGGCCTGCGCAGCGGTGTCGCCCCCGGTGGTTGCGGGCAGCAGCTCCACGGGCCGGCCCTTGTGCCCGCCAGCTGCGTTGATCTCCTGGATGGCGAGCTTGGCGGCGGCCAGCTGGGCGGCGTTCAGGAAGGACTGCGGTCCGGTGTTGTCGAGGATCAGCCCGATCCGCAGGGTCCCGTCGCCGCTCGCTTCAACCGAAGCCGTCCGGGCGTTGTCCCCGGACCCGGAGCAGGCGCTGAGTGCGAGCGCAGCGGCGGCACACCAGACGGCGGTGCCCCAGACGGCACAAACCCCGAGACCTGGGCGTGCCACTAGACGGGCCGGACCTTTTCGGCCTGCGGACCCTTTTCGCCTTCGCCCACTTCCAGCTCCACGCGCTGACCCTCATCCAGCGCGCGGAATCCGTCGGTCTGGATGGCCGACCAGTGCACGAAAACGTCGTCGCCGGAATCGTCAACGGTGATGAAGCCGTAGCCCTTTTCCGCGTTGAACCACTTCACGGTTCCCAATGCCATGATCCCCACACTTTCAGCCTGCTTCCGTAAGGCCCACGTCGATGTGTGCCGTGAATTACGCCTTGAAGCCTGCCATCACTCTATCGAGTCATGCCCGAGGAGGCGCAGGCCAGCGGCCCGGCGCGGAGGCAATAGTTATTCAGGCGTAACCGGAATGGCTACTCGTAGCCGGGGCCCAGCACCACTGCAACTGGCGTGGGGAAGTCCGCACTCTCCACCAGCGCAGGAATGTTCAGCAACTCACCGAGCGCTTCGGCGCTGGCGCGGTGGGCAGCGTCCGAGTAGAAGATCACCGACTGCTGCTGCGGGGCGCCCTGCCAGTTCGCCACCTCACCGAGCACCCAGCCATCGGACTTGACCGTGGCACCTACCCGTCCGGCCAGTCCGGAGGTCAGCGTTCCGTTGAAAATGGCGACCGGCTGCGACTTGTCCACAGCTGCGGGGGCAATGGTTTCCGAGGTGGCGGGCTCCAGTGCGGAGGGCGACGCCGGTTCGGAGGCGGACGCCGAGGCCGAGGGGGTGGCGCTGGGCGTCGCACTTGCGGAGGGCGTCGCCGTGGGGCTGGCCGGCGCCGTTGACGTGTCGGCCGCGGCGGCGGGCGGCGGCGTGAGGGCGGGCTGGAACCCCAGCTGCGGCAGCAGGAGGAAAGCAACCAGGCCGACGGCGAGCGCCGCGATTCCCGCGGAAAGAATCGGCCACAACTTCGGGCGCGACGGCGCGGACGCAGCGCGGTGTACGCCCTGCCGGGAGGAGACCTCAGGCACCCTGTCGAATTCGTCCCGAGCAAAATTAGTCATGGTGAAGAGGCGTCCTTGTTGGTTTTCGCCGGCAGTCCGGCACTAGCAGTTACGCGTCAGATCCAAGGCGGCGTGCAGTGCGGGCCCGCTGACGTGACGTACGTAGTCTACGCAATCTCTTCACGAGCATGGGGTCGTGGGCCAGCGCGTGCTCTGTATCGATCAGTGCGTTGAGGATCTGATAGTAGTGCGTCGCGGACAGGTTAAAGAGCTCCCGGATGGCCTGTTCCTTGGCGCCGGCGTACTTCCACCACTGCCGTTCCAGGGCGAGAATCTGCTGCTCCCGCTCGCTCAGCGGCGAGTCCTTGAGCTTGAAGTCTTCCAGCAGTGAGCCGCTCCGTAGCCCGTGCCCCATCATTGAGTCCTGCTCAGAATCCGGCCCTGAACCCTGCCCCGAATCCCACTCCCTGAGACGGTCCTGCAACGGCTCGGCCACGGCGCTCTCCTTAGCTGAATCCGGTCAAAGTACCTCCCCTATGTTACGGAGGAATAACAGCGTTGTCATTTGCGCCCCGGCAGCACGGACCGCCCGTTCTACGGACAGGGCGGCAGGCTTCGGACAGCGATGCGGGAGAATGGGCACCGTGACGGAACCTGAACCGCTCTTCGACCTGGAACCTGCAATGGCGGCCGGCCCGGACTTTGCGGAGCTTGCCAGACTCCCCTTCGGCGAACTGCTGGCAACCGACTGGGCCGAGGCCCTTGCCGGGGTGGAGGCCGAGTTGAGGTCCGTGCTGACTTTCCTCGCGGCCGAGGAGGCGGCCGGGGTGCGGGTGCTGCCGTCGGCGTCGAACGTCCTCCGGGCATTCCGGCAGCCGTTGAACGGGGTGCGAGTCCTGATTGTGGGACAGGACCCCTACCCCACCCCCGGACACGCTGTGGGGCTCGCCTTTTCCGTGGACGCCCGTACCCGGCCCATCCCGCGCAGCCTGGCCAACATCTACAAGGAGCTTGCGTCGGACCTGGGCCTGCCGCCGCGGATCCACGGTGACCTCGGCGCCTGGGCGGACCAGGGCGTACTGCTGCTGAACCGGGTGCTGAGCGTGCGTGAGGGGGCTGCCGGGTCCCACCGCGGCAAGGGCTGGGAAACGATCACGACGGCGGCAGTGACCGCCGTCGTCGGCCGCCGGACACCGGAGGGAACCGCCGCGCCGCTCGTAGCTGTGCTTTGGGGCAAGGACGCCGAGGGGGTCCGACAACTCCTGGGCGGCACCCCCGTGGTGGCCAGCGTCCACCCCAGCCCTCTGTCCGCCTCGCGCGGGTTCTTCGGCTCCCGGCCGTTCAGCCGCGCCAACGCGCTGCTGACAGAACAGGGCGCCGACCCCGTGGACTGGGAACTCCCCGCCGTCCCGCTCCTCAGTTCACGCGAGGGAGCTTAGGCTAGGCTTACCCGCATGACTTCCCTCCCGGCCGACACCACCGCCACCAAAAAATCCCGCCCACAGGTCACCCTGACTGTGCTTCGGCGGGAACAGCTTTCTGCTCACATGGTGCGGATCGTCGCGGGCGGCGCGGGGTTTGCTGATTACGTCAACAACGACTTCGTGGACCGGTACGTCAAGATCGTGTTTCCGCAGCCCGGGGTGGACTACCCCCAGCCCCTGGACCTTTGGGCCATCCGGGAGACCATGCCCCGGGAGCAGTGGCCGCACACCCGGACCTACACGGTCCGGTGGGTGGATACAGCCGCCGGCGAACTGGCCGTAGATTTCGTCGTCCACGGCGACGAAGGCCTGGCAGGCCCCTGGGCGGCCGCTTCCGAACCGGGCGACAGCCTCATCTTCACCGGCCCCGGAGGCGGTTACAACCCGGACCCGGCCGCAGACTGGTACCTGCTGGCCGCGGACGAGGCCGCTTTGCCGGCCGTGGCCGCCGTCATCGAGTCCCTTCCGGCGCACGCCAAGGGCCTGGCCTTTCTCGAGGTGGACTCCGACGCTGACGTCCAGCCGATCAACGCCCCGGCCGGTCTTGAGCTGGTCTGGCTGCAGCGCGGCGGCATCCCGGCCGGCGAGAGCAGCCAACTGGTGGACGCCGTGCGCACCGCCGCCTGGCCCCCCGGCCGGGTGGATGTTTTTGCGCACGGCGAGCGCGGCTACATGAAGGGCCTGCGGGAGGTGCTGTTCCGCGAGCGCGGCCTGGACCGCAGCCAGGTTTCACTGTCCGGCTACTGGGCCAAGGGCCGCGTCGAGGACGTCTTCCAGGCCGAGAAGAAGCTCCCGATCGGCAAGGTCTAACGCCCGGAAGATCCATCAGGCCTAGCGGCGGCGGGACCGCCGCCGCTCGTTGCTGGCCAGGCTGCGCGTGAGCGGCCGGGCCAGCGTGTCACCAAGCACAATGCCGCCGGCAACGCCGAACACAATCGCCCCGGCGCTGAGCATCCCGCCGGCCCCGAGCAGGATCTCGGATTCCTCGATGGTCAGGACGTACATCGACCGGAAAATGGTGAGACCGGGCAGGAGTATCAGGCCGGCCGGCACTGCGACCACCAGCTGCGGTGCGCCCATCTTCAGTGCCACCACGCGGGCCAGCAGGCCGATCACGACGGCGGCAAGCGCCGGCGAGAACCGCGGGCCAATGCCCATCGCCTCGCCGCCGATCAGGGCCAGGTGCCCCACCACACCGACGGCCGCCGTCGGAAGCAGCAGCTTCCAGTCCGTCTGTTCCGTGACGCCGATTGCCACAACCGCGATGGCCACCAGGATCACCTGAACCCAGAGCGGGTAGGCGGGCGGGAAGGTCTCCGTGACGCTGATCGGCTCCATGCCGATCCTGTCCCCCACCACGAACGCGACGGCGATCCCGGCCACCACCGCGCCGAACGTCAGCAGGGTGGACAGGAAGCGGCCCGCCGCCGTGACGGGGAAGCCGTTGATGGCGTCCTGGACCGAGGACACGAGCCGCCCGGTGGGAAGCAGCAGCAGGATTCCGCCCACCACCACAATGGCGGGCGCCAGCCGGATCCCCACAGGACTGCCGAATCTCCACATCAGCAGTGCGATGACCGTCACCACGAAGGAACAGGCCGCCGTGATGAAGAAGTCAGGGGTCCGCCAGCGGCCCAGCTTCCTGGCCACGAGGCTGATGAGCAGGTTGGAGGCGAACGCGACGGCCGAGGCGCCGAGGCCGCCGCCAATGACGGCGACGAACACGGCCGCAAACACCGCGAACGCCACCGTCACCATCCAGCGCGGGAACGGCTTGGGGCGGCGGACGATCTCGTCGAGCCGGCGGACGGCCTCGTCCCGGCCGACGCCTCCGGCCACGATATCGGTGACCAGCTGGTGGACCTGGGCAAGCCCGGCGTAATTGTTCGTCCAGGAACGGACCACCCGCAGGAGGGTGATGGGCGTCTGGTCCTTGGCTGCGTAATTGATGCCCACGGACTGGTTGGTGATGTCCACCTCGATGTTTTTCAGCCCCAGCGCTGCCGTCACGGCAATGATGCTTGTTTCGACCTCGAGGGCGCCGGCACCGTACCGGAACATGGACTCGGCAAGATGCAGCGCGAAGTCCATCGTCTTGCGTGCGGACTCATCGATCCCGCTCACCTGGATCATGGGATTGGCATAGGGGCTTCCGGCCAGCCGGTCCACGATGCTCAGTGGTGCCGTCGGCGGATTTTCCCCTTGCACCAGGCGTCGCAGCATGCGCTTGGCCGCCGCGTTCTGGTGCATCTGCGAGGCAGTGAGCGGCTCCGTCTTGGGCAGCCCGTCGGTGGGCGGCCGGTTGGCGCCGCGGGGTTGTTTGGTCATCAGGGCTCCCCCTTCTGTCAGTGCCTTAGGAGTTCAGTGCCTTAGCCATTCAGTGGCTCAGCTCAATGGCTCAGTAGAACTGCTTCCCGGTGCGGCGCGTGTACAGCTGCCGGGCGACGCGTTCGCCGGCTGCCATCCATGCCTTGTACTTCAGCGGGCTGATGACCTGGTCGTAGCAGCCCACGAAGTCCGTGACGGTCTTGCTGAAGCTCGTCTTGAAAAGCCCCAGCCCGTGGAAGGGGTTCGACGTGTCCTTGAGCTTGTCGCTGGGCGGGGTTCCGCAGAAGTCGTATTCCGTGCAGCCCAGCTCCTTGAGCTGGGTAATCGCGGTCCATTGCACCAGGTGCGAATCGCCGTACTGGTTGCGTTTCTGCAGGGACCCGCCGTCCTTGTACGTGCCCTTGCGGCCGTAGTTGATCACGAAGGCGCCCACCGACGGAACGCCGTTTTCGTACACAAACATGAGCCTGCCCTGGCTGCGCTTGATGAAGTTCGTCCAGAACTGGCGGTAGTAGTCGTATTCGCGGACGCGGACCTGCGACTTCGCTTGGACCGTGTCGGTCATCAGGGCGTACATGGCCTTGAAGTTTTCCTCGCTGGGCTCCACGTTGTGCACCTCGACGCCCTCGCGGATGGCGCGGCGGACGGCGTTCCGCCCCCGCGAGTGGAGGTTGCGGAGCAGCTGGTTCTCCTCGGGGGAAATATCCAGCAGGGCCGTGGAGTCGTTGGGCTGCAGATTGTGCGTCTTGACCAGCCCGGCCCCCTCGATGACCCCGCGGGCGGCGTCGCTGAGGACGATGTCCGGCTCGATCTTGATGGCGAAGACGCCCAGCCGTGCGCGCTTGACGAACTCTGCGTTTGCCGCGGCAATGCCGGGGATGTCCTCGACGCCGGCCACGTCCGGACCCTTGATGAGGTACCAGAGCTTGCCGAGCAGCGGGAAGCTCTTTTCCAGCACCAGGTTGTAGCTCGTGTAGTCGGCTGTTTCGTAGACGAGGTGCAGGGTCTTCCAGCCGAAGTGCTGCTTGACCTCGGCGAAGGCTTCCGACTGCAGCAGGTTTCCGCCGTTCGGATTCGCGGTGACGTGGGAGTCCCAGTTTGCGACCTCCTCGGAGGTGGCAAAGCGGGCAGTGAATTCTCGCAAGTGTGCCGTGTCCAATCTTCGCTTACGTTTCGTGCAGGTGCCGGAGAGGCAGCCTCAAGTCTATCCGTCCGGCCTCCCACGCCGCTTGCCGCGGGGACGTGATCCTGGTCAGAGCCGCACCTGCCGAAGATCCGTGAGGGGCAGGACCGCCCCTCCCGGAGTGCCCTCCGGAAGGCCGGTTGTGAACCGGTCGGCGTCGGCCAGGCGCGTCAGCGCTATCCGGGTCAGCCCGGCAATCTGCGGGATGGGGACCTGGAAGGTCCGGTACGGCCCCAGCGGCGGTGGTTCGTCTGCCAGCAGGCGTTCCCTGATGATCCTCGCCAGTTCCTCCGGGCCCAGCAGCGGGGACTGGTCCAGGAGGAAGCCGGCTGCGGCCAGCCGGCCATCCATGGTCCAGGCCGCGATCTTCCAGAATTTCCGCGGTATCTGGATGCCCCGGTACGGCAGGTCGCCGGCGTCGAGGACGGGTCCGGTAAAGACGCTGATCCTGGCGTCGAATTGGCTGGCGTGGCGGAGAACGTGGTCTTCCAGGCCGGCCCAGAGTTCCTTCCCCTGGTTAAAGGCTGCTGCCTGCGGCGCCGCGTTGGGGTATGAGAACGTGTCCTGGTTTGCGGCCAGCGCGGTGCTGTCATCGCCCCAGACCGGGTCCAAGCGGCGGACAAGATGGCCCCGGTCCAGGTCGTTGTGCTGGTACACATCCGGGCCCGTCTGGAGCCCCTGCGGCACCCGGGGGTCGTAGTGCCAGGTTCCCTCGCGCCCCAGCGGCACCAGTGCTTCTCCGTCGATGTTGACGCCGGTCACGGCTGCGAGCCTGCGCGCCGGCAACAGCCGGACCGAGAAGTGCGTGTAGTTCAGGAGGACCGTGGGCGCGTCCGGGCCCGGCAGGTCAACGGCCTCGCGCAGGAAGCCAGGATCATAGCCTTCGCCCATGGTTCCCATGGTGGCACGCCAGCCTGACAACCAGCTCGGGCGCCTGCGGTTACTTGGCCGCCTTGACTGCGGCCGCGCCCTTGGCAACTGTAGAGCAATGGAAAGCACGGACCGCGTGCCGGCGGCGGGAGCCGGAAGAGACGCTGGCAGCAGGGACACCAGCCGTGACGGCGCGCAGCACAAGCCGCGCCGCACCGTCGTCGAACTGGCAGCACTCCTTGCCTTCCTGGCCGCCAGCGCCTTGGTAGCCTGGCTGGGATCGCAGGCAACCATCAGCAACGTCACGGGCTGGTACGCGGCGGCCAACAAGGCGCCCTGGTCCCCACCCAACTGGGTGTTCGGGCCCGTCTGGACCGCACTTTACACGGCCATGGCAGTGGCGCCCTGGCTCGTGTGGCGAAGCCGCGGCCCCAACCGCAGGGCTGCGCTCACCGTCTATGGCGTACAGCTGGCCCTGAACCTGGCGTGGACGCCCGTGTTCTTCGGGCTGTATCCGGCGTGGGGTTCGGCCGCGCTCTGGCTGGCGCTGGGCATCATCATCGCGCTGGCGCTGGCTGTGGCCGCCACCGTGCTCCTGTTCGGGCCGATCCGCCGCGCCGCCGGCCTGCTGATGCTGCCGTACCTGTCGTGGGTGGTCTTCGCGTCGAGCCTGAACTTCTGGGCGGCCGCCAACAACTAGCCCCTGGCGGTGGTCCAGGAATCAGCACTCGACGACGTTGACCGCCAGTCCACCCATCGCGGTTTCCTTGTACTTCGAGCTCATGTCCTTGCCCGTTTCCCGCATGGTGACGATGACCTCGTCCAGCGAGACCCGGTGCGAGCCGTCGCCCCACAGGGCCATCTTGGCTGCGTTGATGGCCTTCGCGGCGGCGATCGCGTTCCGCTCGATGCAGGGCACCTGGACCAGCCCGCCGATCGGGTCGCACGTCAGGCCCAGGTTGTGTTCCATCGCGATTTCGGCGGCGTTCTCCACCTGCGCGGGCGTGCCTCCCATGACCTCGGCGAGCCCGGCGGCGGCCATCGACGACGCCGACCCCACCTCGCCCTGGCAGCCCACCTCCGCACCCGAGATGGAGGCCTGTTCCTTGTACAGCACCCCGACGGCACCGGCCGTCAGCAGGAACTTCACCACGACGTCGTCGCGGTCTTCCTGGGTCGCCTGGTCCATCCCGGGAGCAAAGTGCAGCGCGTAGTACAGCACGGCCGGGATGATGCCGGCGGCACCGTTCGTCGGGGCGGTGACGACGCGACCGCCCGACGCGTTCTCCTCGTTGACCGCCAGGGCGATGAGGTTCACCCATTCCTGCCAGTACTTGGGGTCCCGGTAGTCCGAACCGTGGTCACGGCCTTCCTTCAGAAGCCGTTCGTGCCAGTCGGGAGCACGACGGCGGACCTTCAGTCCGCCGGGCAGCAGCCCCTCGCGCTTCAGGCTGACCTCGACGCAGCCCTCCATCACCGAATAGATGTGGAGCAGGCCCTTCCGGATGTCCTCCTCGGACCGGGAGGCGCGCTCGTTGACCAGCATGATGTCCGCGATGGACAGGCCCTTGGATTGGCAGCGTCCCAGCAGCTCCGCGGCAGTCCGGAACGGCAGCGGCAGCTCCTTCTTGGACTCCTCCAGTTCCTGCTGCGCCGCATCCTCCTCGCCCTCGCGGACAATGAACCCGCCGCCGACGGAGAAGAAGGTGGCGCTGTGCAGGACCTCGCCCTCAGCGTCGGTGACCGTGAAGGTCATGCCGTTGGTGTGCCGCGGCAGGATCGTCAGCGGCCGCAGCACCATGTCATTGACCCCGTACGGCAGCGGAACCGACCCGGCCAGCTGCAACGTCCCGGTCTCCGCGATCGAGGCCAGCCGTTCCTCGACCTCATCGGGAAGGATGAGGTCGGGGTGGTACCCCTCCAGGCCCAGCAGAACCGCCGTCATGGTGCCGTGTCCGTGCCCGGTTGCGGCGAGCGAGCCATACAGGTCCACCCGCAGCGAGGCCACGCTCTCCAGCTTCCCGGAGGATTTGAGCTCCCCGGCAAAGACGGCAGCGGCACGCATCGGCCCCACAGTGTGCGACGACGAAGGGCCAATGCCGATCGAAAAGAGGTCAAAGACTCCAACGGCCATGATTAATCCTAACTAGACATGTGGTCGGGGTGGATTGGTGGCTGACGGGATGGACCGCAAGAGATGGCCGGGGATGTGGCCCCTTCGGGTGGGGACTCCGGCAGCATGCGTCTAAGGGAGCGACACGTCCGCTCAGCGGGCGTCTTCGCGACCGAGCATGCAGAGGAGTCCGCACCCGACGGGCCTCAGCAAGCCACGGGGTCAGCTGAGCGGGGCTACTGACGGGTAGAGCGGGTGGGCGGCGGCCAGGGCCTCCACGCGGGTGCGCAGGCCGGACAGGTCCGCGCCGGCGTCGGCGGTCAGTGCCTCGGCGATGATGTCCGCAACCTCGGCGAAGGCTGCTTCGCCGAAGCCGCGGGTGGCCAGCGCCGGGGTGCCGATGCGCAGCCCGGAGGTGACCATCGGCGGACGCGGATCGAACGGCACCGCGTTGCGGTTCACCGTGATGTCGATCGCGGCGAGGCGGTCTTCGGCCTGCTGTCCGTCGAGCTCGCAGTTCCGCAGGTCCACCAGCACCAGGTGCACGTCGGTGCCGCCGGACACTACGGAGATGCCCTTGGCCGTGACGTCTGGCTGGACCAGGCGCTCGGCCAGGATCCGGGCACCGGCGAGCACGCGCTCCTGGCGTTCCTTGAACTCCTCGGACGCGGCAATTTTGAAGGCCACGGCCTTGCCCGCGATCACGTGCTCCAGCGGACCGCCCTGCTGGCCGGGGAACACCGCGGAGTTGATCTTCTTGGCGACGTCGGCGTCGTTGCTCAGGATGATGCCGCCGCGCGGACCGGCGAGGGTCTTGTGCGTCGTGGACGTGGTGACGTGCGCGTGCGGGACCGGGGACGGGTGCAGGCCCGCGGCCACGAGGCCGGCGAAGTGCGCCATGTCCACCATCAGGTAGGCGCCCACCGAATCGGCAATCCGGCGGAACTCGGCGAAGTCGAGCTGGCGCGCGTAGGCGGACCAGCCGGCCACGATCAGCTGCGGCTTGTGCTCCTGGGCCAGGCGCTCCACCTCGGCCATGTCGATCCGGTGGTCCTCTTCGCGGACCTGGTACGGAATCACGTTGTAGAGGCGGCCGGAGAAGTTGATCCGCATGCCGTGCGTCAGGTGCCCGCCGTGGGCCAGGTTCAGGCCCATGATGGTGTCGCCCGGCTTGATCAGGGCGTGCATCACAGAGGCGTTCGCCTGGGCGCCGGAGTGCGGCTGCACGTTCGCGTACTCGGCACCGAACAGCGACTTGACCCGGTCGATGGCCAGCTGTTCGATCACGTCAACGTGCTCGCAACCGCCGTAGTAGCGCTTGCCCGGGTAGCCTTCGGCGTATTTGTTGGTCAGCACCGAACCCTGCGCCTGCATCACTGCCGCGGCGGTGTGGTTCTCCGACGCGATCATTTCCAGGCCCTCGCGCTGGCGGCCGAGCTCGTCGTCGATCTTTGCCGCGATCTCCGGGTCCAGCTCCGCGAGGTCCGCGTTCAGGCTCGGGGAAACTACCTGCTCGAAAGCCACTGTCTCTGTGCCTGCGGCACCTGCCGCGCTCACAGCTCGCCACCGTTCTTGGAAGCGTATTCTTCGGCCGACAGCAGCGGGCCCTCGGAGTCGGCGGCCACCTTGAACAGCCAGCCTGCACCGTACGGATCGCTGTTGATCAGGGCCGGGTCCTCGACGACGACCGGGTTGATCTCCGTGACCTCGCCCGTCACCGGGGAGTACAGGTCCGAGACCGACTTGGTGGACTCCACCTCGCCGCAGGTCTCCCCCGCGGTCACGGCCGAGCCGACCTCGGGCAGGTCCACGTAAACAATATCGCCGAGGGCGTCTGTGGCCACGGCGGAAATGCCGATCGAGACCAGGTTCCCGTCTTCGCGGAGAACCCACTCGTGCTCGTCGGAATACTGCAGTTCAGCGGCGACTTTTGCCATTTATTTTTCCTTTGTTCGTGAAACTCGCGGACAAAACAGTTGTGGCTGGGTTACGCAGCGGGACGCGGCATCCTCCGCGTGCTCGGTCGCGTAGGCGCCCGCTGAGCGGACGCGACGCTCCCTTAGACGCACGCTTCCGGATACCGCGCTCCCGCCGCTTGTGCCAGTGTTCAGTTGTGTAGAACGTCAGCAGGTAAAAAACGACGACGATTGGCCGTTCTCGAGTATGGGCCGGCAAGCTCAACCCCCAATGATTGAACTTGCTCCGCCACCTGTCTTAGTTCCGAGAAGCCCAACCAGCGGTTCGCGGCCCCTCCCCAGCACCTTTGGCTTTCGAAGGCGCAGGTTCTGGCGATGGTTGTGTCCCATTGCCACCCAAAAGTGAGCTGCCCTCAGGGGCGGGCTGGCCCCGGTTTTCGAAAGCGTGCGTCAAAGCGACGAAGGAGCAGCACGCGTGAAAACTGGGGCTTGCCGGCCCCGGAGTCGGGGACGACGTGCCTGCCGGCCACGCCCTGGGGAAACAGGACAGGACCCCGGGCTACTTGGAGCGCTTGTAGAAAGGCAGTGCGACGACTTCGAACGGCTCCGCTTTCCCTCGCAGGTCGATGTCCAGCGCCGTGCCGGGTCCGGCGTAGGCGACGTCGACATAGGCCATCGCAACCGGGTAGCCGAGCGTGGGGCTGGGCTGTCCGGAGGTGACTTCGCCGACGACGTTGCCGTCCTTGAGGACCGGGTAGTGCCCGCGGCCGGCACGGCGGCCCAGGCCCTTGAGGCCCACGAGCTTGCGGCCCGTGGTGGAGCCGGCTCCGGCTTCCTTCTTGGCGGCCAGCGCGGCCTTGCCCACGAAGTCGCCTTCCTTGGACAGCGCGACGACGGGGCCCAGGCCGGCGGCGAACGGGTCACCGTCGAGCGAGAGCTCGTTGCCGTACAGCGGCATCCCGGCCTCGAGGCGGAGCGAATCGCGGGAGGCGAGGCCGGACGGCGTCAGCTCCCCCTCGTCCGCGATGGCGACGATGGACTGCCAGAGGGCGGCGGCGTCCCCGTTCTCTACGAAAATCTCGAAGCCGTCCTCACCGGTGTACCCGGTGCGGGCCAGCAGCAGGTCCTGGCTGGCCCCGCCCACCAGGAAGGAAACCTCGACGGCGGCGTAGTACTTCAGCCCGGTCACCAGCTCGTGCTGGGCTGCCGGGACCAGGCGCAGGAGAATCTCCTCGGCCTTGGGGCCCTGCACGGCGATCAGCGATGTCTCGGCGGAGGCGTCCTCGACGGCGACATCGAAGTTCGCTGCCCGCTGCACCAGGGCCTCGGCCACCGCCTTGGCGTTGCCGGCGTTCGGGACCACCAGGAACCTGTCGATGCTGTTTCCTGCGCCCTCAGTCGCCGACGGGCGGCGGTAAACGATGAGGTCGTCGATAATGCCGCCGTCCTCGTTGCAGATCAGGGAGTACTTGGCCTTGCCGACGGCCATCGCGGAAATCTTGCCGGCCAGGGCGTAGTCGAGGAAGGCGCCGGCGTCCGGGCCGGTGACCCAGACTTCCCCCATGTGGGAGAGGTCGAAGATGCCGGCCGAGTTGCGGACGGCGTGGTGCTCGGCCAGTTCGGAGCCGTACTTGAGCGGCATCTGCCAGCCGCCGAAGTCGGTGAACGAGGCGCCCAGCTTCTTGTGCTCCTCGTAAAGGGCAGTGTAGTTCTCAGTCATTGAGCCGAATCCTCAGTTCTCGAAGGCTGCTGTGTTGTCCTCGAACGCTTCGAGAGGCGGGCAGGAGCAGACCAGGTTCCGGTCGCCTGCGGCGCCGTCGATGCGGCCCACCGGCGGGAAATACTTGTCCTGCCTGAGCGTGTGAACGGGGAAAACGGCCTGCTCGCGCGGGTAGGCGCGGTCCCAGTCGGAGCTGATGGCAGCGGCCGCGGTGTGCGGTGCGTTGCGCAGCGGGGAGTTCTCCACGGTGAAGTCGCCGTTGGCGACCTGGTCAATCTCGGCGCGGATGGAGATCATGGCCTTGATGAACCGGTCGATCTCGCCCAGGTCCTCGGACTCGGTGGGCTCCACCATCAGGGTGCCGGCGACCGGGAACGCCAGCGTGGGCGCGTGGAAGCCGTAGTCGATCAGGCGCTTGGCCACGTCCTCGGCGGTCACACCGGTCTTGGCGGTGAGTTCGCGCAGGTCAAGGATGCACTCGTGTGCCACGAGCCCGCCTTCGCCCGTGTAGAGCACGGGGAAGAAGTCGTTGAGGCTGGCTGCAACATAGTTCGCGGCGAGCAGCGCCGACTTGGTGGCCTCGGTCAGGCCGCTGCCGCCCATGAGCTTCACGTAGGCCCAGGAGATGGGCAGCACGCCGGCGGAGCCGAAGCGCGAGGCGGAGATCGGAACGTCGTTGCCTTCGGTCCAGGTGGCCGCATCGCCCGGCATGAACGGTGCCAGGTGCGCCTTGGCCGCAACGGGACCGACGCCGGGGCCGCCGCCGCCGTGCGGGATGCAGAAGGTTTTGTGCAGGTTCAGGTGCGAGACATCCCCGCCGAACTTGCCCGGCTGCGCCAGGCCAACGAGCGCGTTGAGGTTGGCGCCGTCGATGTAGACCTGGCCGCCGGCCGCGTGGATGGCGTCGCAGACCTCGCGGACGTCGGCGTCGTATACCCCGTGGGTGGACGGGTAGGTGATCATGATGCAGGACAGGGCGTCCTTGTTGGCCTCGATCTTGGCGTAAAGGTCCGTGTGGTCGATGGTGCCGTCGGCGGCGGTGGCCACGACGACGACCTTCATGCCGGCCAGCACGGCCGAGGCGGCGTTGGTGCCGTGCGCCGAGGCCGGGATCAGGCAGATGTTGCGCTGGTCATCGCCGCGGGACAGGTGGTAGCCGCGGATCGCCAGCAGCCCGGCGAGCTCACCCTGCGAGCCGGCGTTCGGCTGGATGGACACCTGGTCGTACCCGGTGATCTCGGCGAGGTCGGCTTCCAGACCATCGATCAGTTCGCGCCAGCCCTCGGTCTGCGAGTCCGGGGCGAACGGGTGGATCGAGGCGAATTCGGGCCAGGAAATGGCTTCCATCTCGGCCGTGGCGTTCAGCTTCATGGTGCAGGAGCCCAGCGGGATCATGGTGCGGTCCAGCGCCAGGTCACGGTCCGAGAGCTTGCGGATGTAACGCAGCAGCTGGGTTTCGGACCGGTGCGTGTTGAACACCGGGTGCTGCA
>NZ_QLNP01000011.1 GCF_003261175.1 Arthrobacter globiformis
GGTGATGATCTCTGACCGGCCGGCCGAGGTCGAGGACCGCGCCGTTCCCGGCCATTGGGAAGGTGATTTAATCATCGGTTCGACGGCATCGAAGTCCGCGATCGGGACCCTAGTCGAACGCACCACCGGATATGTGATGTTGCTGCATCTGCCTGGGGACCATACCGCCCGCACCGTCGCTGACGCCATGATCACCGCGATGAATACCCTGCCGGAGCAGCTGCGCCGTTCGACGACGTGGGATCAAGGAGCGGAGATGTCCCTGCATCAGGAGATCACGATGGCTACCGGTATGCCGATCTACTTCTGCGACCCACATTCGCCCTGGCAGCGCGGCAGCAACGAAAATACCAACGGGCTCCTCCGTGAATATTTCCCGAAAAGCACCGATCTGTCGTTCCACGGGCCTGGAATCCTCGAGAACGTTGCCGCGGAACTCAACCACCGGCCACGCAAACGACACGGCTACCGAACACCCGCAGAAGTCCTCGCCGAGCTAATCTCTAACCCATCAAATAAATCCGGTGTTGCAGGCACCACTTGAATCCGCCCG
>NZ_QLNP01000063.1 GCF_003261175.1 Arthrobacter globiformis
CCGCGGCAGATCCAGATGATCGCCATCGGCGGCGCGATCGGCACCGGCCTGTTCCTCGGCGCCGGCGGCCGGCTCAACGCTGCCGGGCCGTCCCTGGTCATCGCCTACGCCGTCTGCGGCTTCTTCGCCTTCCTGATCCTGCGCGCCCTCGGCGAACTCGTGCTGCACCGGCCCTCGTCCGGCTCTTTCGTCTCCTACGCCCGCGAATTCTTCGGCGAGAAAGCAGCCTTCGTCTCGGGCTGGTTCTACTGGATCAACTGGGCCACCACCACCATCGTGGACATCACCGCCGCCGCCCTCTACATGAACTTCTTCGGCAACTACATCCCCTGGATGGCCGACGTCCCCCAATGGGTCTGGGCACTGACCGCCCTCGTCGTCGTCCTCTGCCTGAACCTCGTTTCCGTCAAGGTCTTCGGCGAAATGGAATTCTGGTTCGCCATCATCAAGGTCGCCGCCCTCGTGGCCTTCCTCCTCATCGGCACCTACTTCGTCATCTTCGGCACCCCCGTCCCCGGCCAGGAAACCGGCTTCAACCTCATCACCGACAACGGCGGCATCTTCCCCAACGGCCTGCTGCCCATGATCATCCTCATGCAGGGCGTCCTGTTCGCCTACGCCTCCATCGAACTCGTCGGCACCGCCGCCGGCGAAACCGAAAACCCCGAAAAGATCATGCCCAAAGCCATCAACTCCGTGGTCTTCCGCATCGCCGTGTTCTACGTCGGCTCCGTCATCCTGCTCGCCCTGCTCCTGCCCTTCACCGCCTACCAAAAGGGCGTCAGCCCCTTCGTGACGTTCTTCGGCTCGATCGGCATCGAGGGCGTGGACGTCATCATGAACCTCGTGGTCCTCACCGCAGCCCTGTCCTCCCTCAACGCCGGCCTCTACTCCACCGGCCGGATCCTGCGCTCCATGTCCGTGGCCGGCTCCGCCCCCAAATTCGCCCAGCGCATGAACAAAGCCGGCGTCCCCTACGGCGGCATCGCCATCACCGCCGGCGTCTCCCTGCTCGGCGTCCCGCTGAACTACCTCGTCCCCTCACAGGCCTTCGAGATCGTCCTGAACATCGCCTCCGTAGGCATCATCGTCACCTGGGCCACCATCGTCCTGTGCCAGATCCAGCTCAAACGCTGGGCGGACAAGGGCTGGCTCAAACGCCCCTCATTCCGGATGTTCGGCGCCCCCTACACCGGCTACCTCTCGCTGCTGTTCCTCGCCGGCGTACTGATCATGGTCTTCATCGACTCACCCCTGACACTTCTGGTCACCCTCATCGCCATCGCACTCATGATCGCCGGCTGGTACGCCTGCCGCAAACGCATCCACGAAATCGCCGAAGCCCGCGAAGGCTTCACCGGCATGTCCCCCGTCGTCGCCAACCGCCCCACCCCGGGCAGCGCGGACCGGATCTAACCCGGCAGCTCACCCCTCGCGGCACCAGCAGCGCGCCGCTGAGCGCGAACGGACATTTGAGGCTCCACTCCGGGGGCCACAAGTGTCCGTTCGCGCTTAAGGGGTGTTTGCATTATTGACCGCCGTTTGGAGCGGGAGTAATTTACGACTAGCCGTGCCGTAACCGCTGGGCCACCGGCACTAACCGCCGACACGGGGACGAACCTCCTGTCTGAATCACGCCAAGGCAGGCCGCGCCACGCTGCCGCCCCTGCCAAGGTGCATCCGGTCTCCGCCGCTGTGGAAGTCCGCCGCCCGGACCACTGCCCCTCCACGAGGTGGGCCCGCACCGGCTGCTTAAACAATCACCCGGCGCGGCCGTGCGGCGGCTGCCCCCACACATACCGGGGCGTGCGCCCCGGATGAATCGGAGTACGCCATGGACAGCAACTCCTTCCAGGCCTTGCAGGAGAAGGTGCGGGGCCAGGTCATCACGAGCGACCACGCAGACTATGACGCCGCGCGGGCGGTTTTCAACGGAATGATCGACAGACGCCCTGCGGCCATCCTGCGTGTGTCGCAGGTAGCGGACGTCATTGCGGGCGTGAATTTCGCGCGCGACGCAGGCTTGGATCTGGCGCTGCGCGGCGGCGGCCACAGCGCGCCCGGTTTCGGGACACACGACGGCGCCCTCGTCATCGACTTCGCAGGTTGCCGGGGGGTGCGAGTCAACCCTGCGGATTCCACGGCCCGGGCTGAAGCGGGTACGACGTGGGCAGACTTTAACCACGCCACCAGCGCCTTTGGGCTGGCCACCACGGGTGGCATCATCGGATCCACGGGCGTTGCGGGACTAACTCTCGGCGGAGGCATCGGCTATCTCGCACGGAAGTACGGGCTGTCGTGTGACAACCTGAAATCCGCGGACGTGGTGACTGCCGACGGGAAATTTTTGATTGCCAGTGCCACGGAAAATGAGGACCTCTTCTGGGCCTTGCGCGGTGGGACGGGCAACTTCGGCGTCGTGACCTCCCTTGAGTTCAACGTGCACCCCGTTGATGTTCTCTACGGCGGAGTGATTATTTACCTGCTGGAACATGCCGAAGCCGTGGCCGGGCTCTTCAGGGAGTACATCGCCACGGCACCGGAGGAAATGGGTGCGTTCCTGGGCTTCCACCAGGGTCCGCCGGTCCCGTTCCTGCCTGAGGAGTATCACGGAGAACCCGTGGTTGTGCTCGTGGGCGGCTGGGCAGGCCCCCACAACGCGGGTGAACGTCAATGGCAGCCGTTCCTTGATGTTGCTCCCGTCGCCGGCTCCTTTCTGGGTCCCCTTCCCTACACGGTTCTCAACACGCTCTTCGACCCCATGTATCCGAAGGGCCTGCAAGCCTACTGGAAGTCAGAGTTCCTGCCCGCCATAACCGATGACGTTGTCAGTGTCGCCAAGAAGTTCGGGGAGGGCATTCCCAGCGTCCAGACGGCAAACCACTTCTACCCGATGAACGGTGCCGTCCAGCGGGTCGGGCGGGACGAGACCGCATTCCCTTACCGCGACGTCAACTTTGCCGTGGACATTGCCTGCCATTGGGAGGACCCGGCCCACAACGAAGCCAACACGAAGTGGGTGCGAGAGTACTATGCCGAGCTCCACCCCCTCGGTTCCGGTGCAGGCTACGTGAATTTTCTCGACGCCGATGACCAGCCCCACATCGAGGACACATACGCAGGGAACTACTCCCGGCTCGCCCAGGTGAAGGCCAAGTACGACCCCGGCAACCTGTTCCACATCAACCAAAACATCAAGCCAGCCGGCTGACACCGCAGACGCCGGGCCGGGCTCCATAGTTTGGCAGGTTCCTTCCGCCGCCATTCGGCCTACCATGGAGGCATCCGGGGCGAGGCCCGCGATGAGCGCTGCCTCCACGGTGCGTCGAAGGGCCGGACGAATGGACGTCGTTGTCATCGAAACCCCGCAGCTCGGGGACCGCAGCTACCTGGTCCATGACGGCCGCGTGGCGCTGGTGGTCGATGCGCAGCGGGACACGGACCGCATCGAGGAGGCCGCGAGGAACGCCGGAGTGAGGATCACCCACGTCGCCGAAACCCATGTCCACAACGACTACCTCACCGGAGGTCTGATCCTCGCCCGCGCCCACGGCGCCAAATATCTGGTGAACGCCGCGGACCAGCTGGCTTATGAACGGGAGCCTGTTGAGGACGGCCAAACCCTGCAGATCGGCGCGCTCACGCTCCGCGCCGTGGCCACTCCCGGGCACACCCATACGCACCTGTCTTACATCGTTACGGACGGTCCGGGCCGGGCCGTGTTTTCCGGCGGCAGCCTGCTCTTCGGCTCCGTGGGCCGCACCGATCTTCTCGGTCCCGGCGACACCGCCGGGCTGACACGGGACCAGTACACCTCCGTCCACCGGCTCGCTGACGAGGCCGGACCCGATGCTGCCCTCTACCCCACCCATGGGTTCGGCTCGTTCTGCTCGGTCGGGCCCGCCGCGCGTGCTGAGACGTCGACCATTGCGGAGCAGCGCGACGCCAACCACGCGTTGGCGGACCCGGATCCCGAACACTTCGCGGCCGAGCTCATGGCCAATCTCTCCGCGTACCCTTCCTATTACGCCCACATGGCCCCCATCAACATGACCGGCCCCGAGCCCGCGGACCTGGGCCTGCCGGAGTCACTCGGCGCCGCTGAGCTGACGGAGCGGCTGGCGAACGGCGAATGGGTGGTCGACCTGCGCCACCGCGTGCTGTTCGCCAGCAACCACCTGCGGGGCACCGTCAGCTTCGAATACGGCTCGGGACGAAGCTTCAGTTCCTACCTCGGCTGGGTTCTCCCTTGGGGCGAAAAACTGACGCTCGTCGGCAGCCGCGAGGATCTGCAAGCCGCCATCCGCGACCTTTCCCGCATCGGCATCGACCGCCCCGATGCCGCAGTGGGAACAGAACCCGGCGAACTGGCGCCGGGAGCCCCCGTCGCCTCTTATCCCCGGGCCGGATGGCCCGCCGTCGTTCATGAAAAGCCCGACGGCGACCCCTTACTGGACGTGCGGCGCAGCGACGAGTTTGCTGCCTCCCACGTTGCTGGCGCCATCAGCGTGCCGCTGCACGAACTGCTGGGTCGTCTGGGTGAACTGCCCCAGGGGCGCCTCTGGGTGCACTGCGCCACCGGCTACCGTGCCGGCGTCGCAGCCAGCCTGCTGCAGCGGGCGGGGCGGGAGGTGGTGCAGATCGATGCCCGCTTCCGGGACGCGGCGGCCGCCGGAGTGGCCTTGCAAATGCAGCCGCTGCAGCGGCGGTGAAGTCCAAGTTCCAAGTCGAGGTTGCAAAGGAGAACAGCGATGGATGCTGAAGGCAAAGTGGTTGTGGGCGTGGACGGCTCGGACTCCTCGGTGGAGGCCCTCCGTCTGGGGGCGCGGCTGGCACCGGGCCTGGGCGCCCGCGTTCATGCCGTGGCGTGCTGGCACTTTCCGGAAATGTACGCCGGGTACATCCCCCCGGATTTCGAGGCGTTCGAGGCCTCGGCTGCAAAGATCCTGGCCCAGTCCATCGAGAAGGCATTCGGACCGGACGTCCCGGAGACCTTGACCAGTGAACTCGTGCGGGGACCGGCCCCGGCCAAGCTGGTGGAAGCGGCCGCCGGAGCGGCGATGCTGGTGGTGGGACGCAGGGGCCACGGCGGATTCATGGGCCTGCACCTCGGCTCGGTGAGCACCGCGTGCGTGGCGCACGCCGAATGCCCGGTCCTGGTGGTGCACACCAAGGATGACCACGAGCGTACCCACCGTTTCCGCAGGGGCGCATCGTCCAAGGACGCACACAAGGACGCACACGGGGACGCACACAAGGACCCGGGCAGGGACGCATCCGTGGACACGGCCACGCGCTGACCCCTCCGCGTAACGCAACGCACCTGCAACCCCCTGCGGGCGCGCCATCGCCTATGCTCGGCTGAGCAGCTCAGAACTGGCTCAACGTCGAACCACGGGAGACACCTCATGACCAACTGGCGGATCCGGGACTTCCACTCCGCGGACCTGGACGGCATCCTGCACCTCTGGGAGTCGCTGAAGGCAACCAACGTCGAGCCGGTCTACGCGCTCTCCGAGGTGCTGGCATCCTGCGAAAAGGACCATGCCGTGGTGGCCGTCCTCGGCGACCAGGTGGTGGGCGCCGCCGTCGGCCGGGCAGCTCATGACCAGGGCTGGGTCGTTTTCCTGGCCACGCTGCCGGAATTCCGCGGCCGGGGCATCGGCACTTCACTGCTGGCCGCCGTCGAAAACCGGATGGCGCCGCACGGACTGAACAAGCTTTCTGCCCTGATGCCCGAGTCGGAGACCCGTGTGGAGGCCTTCTTGAGCCGCGGCTTCGTGCTCAAGAAAAACCTGCGCTACTTCGAGCGCACCATCCCCGTGCAGCGCCAGGAACTCGAACCCCTGAGCCTGCTGGGCGGGCGCATCCTGGCCCGCGACCTGTGGGAGAACGTGGCCGGCATGCGCCGGGAAAAGGAACTCTTGGAGCGCCGCCTGGTCCTGCCGCTGGCGGAGGCGGACCTCGCCGACGAATTCGGCGTGGTGCCGCCGCGGGCAGTGGTGCTGTTCGGGCCCCCCGGTACCGGCAAGACCACCTTCGCCAAGGCGATCGCCTCCCGGCTGGAGTGGCCCTTCGTGGAAGTCTTCCCCTCCCGGCTGGCCTCCGACCCCAAGGGCCTGGCTGGCGCACTGCGCGAGACGTTCCTGGAGATCGCGGAACTCGAGCACGCCGTCGTGTTCATCGACGAAGTGGAGGAGATCGCCTCCCAGCGCGCCGGGGACCCGCCGTCTCCGCTGCAGGGCGTCACCAACGAACTGCTCAAGATCATCCCGGCCTTCCGCGAACAGCCCGGCCGCATCCTGGTCTGCGCCACCAACTTCATCCGCGCCCTCGACTCCGCCTTCCTGCGGCACGGCCGGTTCGACTACGTGATTCCCATCGGCCTCCCGGACCGGCAGGCACGTGAAGCCATGTGGCAGCGCTTCATCCCCGCCGCCGTCGTGGACAACGTGGACGTGGAGCAGCTCGTGGACCGGACCAAGGGCTTCTCCCCCGCGGACATCGAGTTTGCCGCGCGCAGCGCCTCGCAGCGGGCGCTGGAAAAAGCAGTGTACGACGACGGCGGGCTGGCTTCCGGGGGCGGCGTGTCCGTCCGCGAGGCGGTCCGGAAAGGTCCCGCCACCCAGGACTACCTCGACGCCATCGCGGACACCCGCACCACCGTCAGCGACGAGGTGCACCAGGAGTTCCTGGAGGACATCGACGCCCTCGGCCGCGTGTAGCCTCTTCGCTGCAGCCAAAGCAACGCGGGGTCAGATAACGCCCATATGTGGGCCCGAATTGGGCGCTAAGTGACCCCGCGTTGCAGTCATTGCCGAGTCGAGGAGCAACGTGATCCTTTTCCTCACCATCGTCAGCGGCGTGGCCTGGACCGTGGTGTATGTCGAGGCGATCAGGCTGGGCCTCCGGGAACGCACCTACGCCATCCCGGCGGCGGCTCTTGCGCTCAACTTCGCCTGGGAGGCCATCTACGCCTCGCGCTCCGTGGCCACGGGAATATCGGCGCAGGGGATTTTCAACATCCTGTGGGGCCTGGCAGACATCGCGATTGTGTACACCTTCCTGAGGTTCGGGCGGGCCGAGCTGCCGGTCTGGATCACGCGGCCGCTCTTCGTCGGCTGGGCCGTCCTGCTGGGCGCCACGTCATTCGCGGTGCAGCTGCTGTTCGTGGCTCAGTTCGGCTGGGACGACGCCACCAAGTACGCCGCCTTCCTGCAGAACCTGCTGATGTCCGGGCTCTTCATCGCGATGTTCGTCGCGCGCGGCGGCGGCCGCGGCCAGTCACTCGTCATCGCCGTGTCCAAGTGGATCGGTACGCTGGCGCCCACCATCGTCTACGGCGGGTTTGGGAACTCGGCGCTCATCCTGGGGCTCGGAGCCTTGTGCAGCGTGTTCGACTTGGCATACATTGCCCTGCTCTGGCGGGCACGAAGAACCGCTACTGTTTGATCCATGCCCTCTAATCCGCTTCGGCACGCCGTGGCCCGCATGGGCGGCCGGGATCCGCACCAGCTGCACCGGACAGCCACCCCGCTGGAACTCTTCTTCGACCTGACTTTCGTGATCGCCTTCGGGGTGGCTGGCAGCCAGTTCGCCCACGAGATCGCAGAGGGACACTTCGGCGCCGGGCTGCTCGGCTTTTCCTTCGCGATGTTTGCCGTCATCTGGGCGTGGATCAATTTCACCTGGTTCGCCAGCGCCTACGACACCGACGACTGGGTGTTCCGGGTGGTCACCATGGTTCAGCTGCTCGGTGTCCTGATCCTGGCGATGGGCATCGAGCCCATGTTCCACTCCCTGGTGGAGGGGAGGCATGTGGAGAACACGGCCATCGTCGGCGGCTACGTCATCATGAGGCTTGCCCTGGTCTTTCAGTGGCTGCGCGCTGCCCGGCAGGATCCGGCCCGCAGGCAGACGTGCCTGCGCTACGCGGGATACCTGGCAGTGGTCCAGCTTGGGTGGATCGCTGTGCTGTTCATCCAGGCGGACGTCGCCACCACCTTCCTGATGATCGCACCGCTGTATGTCCTGGAGCTGGCCACTCCGTACGCCGCCGAACGGAACGCCGCCACGCCCTGGCACGCCCACCACACCGCTGAACGCTACGGCCTGCTGGCCATCATCGCGCTCGGCGAATGCCTGATCGGCGCCGTCGAGACACTCCGGGCCATCGTTGCCAGCCATGGCTGGTCCGTTGATGCCGCCCTGGTGGGTTTCGGCGGCACCGCGCTGGCCTTCAGCATGTGGTGGATTTACTTCATCCTTCCCGCCGGCCGGGCACTGCACCTGCAGCGGCACCGTTCCTACTTCTTCGGCTACGGCCACATCCCCGTCTTCGCCGCAATCGCCGCCACGGGCGCTGGCCTGCACGTCGCTGCGTACTACATCGACCACGCCGCGCACATCAGCGCCGCCGCCGCAGTCGCCAGCATCGCCGTTCCCGTGGCGCTCTTCAAGATCTCGCTTACGGCACTCTTCAGCGTCATGACGTGCGTCGACCGCACCCTCATCGCCGTCACTACAGGAGTGGTGGTTGTGCTCGCGGGAAGCGTGGCACTGGCGGCCGCGGGCGTCTCCGTTCCCGTCTGCCTGCTTGTCATTGTTGCGGCGCTCGGTGCCTCGATCGTCATCGATGAGCGCCGGAGCACGGATCTGCTGCACGCGGCGCTGGCGAAGCTGGAGCAGCGGGCCAAGCCCGCCTAACTCGCTCCGCTACGCTCACGCCAAACCCACGGACCACGCGGCAGGCGGGCAGGTGAAAACCCCTTGAGGGCGGTCTCCAGGGATGCGCCAGGGAGGCCCAGTGATTCCAAAATGATGCGCTGCACGGCTTCCGCGGACCTTCCGACGGCGGCCAGGTCGCTCAGCGTTACCGCGCCGTCCCGCTTTGCAAGACGGGCGCCGTCGGCGTTCACCACCAGCGGCACGTGGGCATATTCCGGGACGGGAATATTCAAGAGTGATGCCAGATATGCCTGCCGGGGTGTGGACGGCAGAAGATCGTCGCCGCGGACCACCTGGTCTATGCCCTGTTCGGCATCATCCACGACGACGGCCAGGTTGTACGCGGTCACGCCGTCGTTCCGGCGCAGGACAAAGTCGTCCACGACGCCCGTGAACGTCCCGTGCAGCACGTCCTCCACCGTCCACCCGGGAACAGAGGAACGCAGCCGGATCGCGGCCGGACGGGTGGACCGCTTGAACTCGAGCTCCGCCGCCGACAATCGGCGGCATGTGCCGGGATAGGCTCCCTGCGGTGCGTGCGGCGCGGAGGGTGCCTCTTGGATCTCACGGCGGGTGCAGAAGCATTCGTACGTCAGCCCGGCGGCGGCCAGCCGTCCGATGGCCGCCGTGTACAGCGCTTCGCGGTGCGTCTGACGCACCACCGCACCGTCCCAGGTCACCCCGACGGCCGCCAAGTCCCGCAGCTGCACGGCCTCAGCCCCTGCCCGCGCGCGGTCGAGGTCTTCGACGCGCAGCAGAAACCGCCGTCCGGTGGAACGGGCAAAGAGCCATGCAAGGATTGCCGTCCGGAGGTTTCCCACATGGAGCTCACCGGACGGGCTCGGTGCGAAGCGGCCAGCGCAAGTCATGCCATCCACTCTATGCCGAACACCACAAGAGCCCCTCAGCTACCGCGCTCCGGGCGTTGGCCGGGGATCGGTGGCTCAGGGGCTCTTGCCGTGCCTGCCCTGAACGAACTGCGTTCCGGAATCGAGGCACTTCCTGCGGAAAGACGAATGCGTGAACAAGTGTCAATCAGCGGCTGCCTCCTTGCGGGAAGCGTGGTCCAGGGGGCCGGGTGGTGTGCCGGGGGCCTGTAGCCTGCTGGCTGCGGGGGTAACCGTTGCCTGCGTTGCCACTATCTGAGCAGAAGACTTACAGTAGGCGCAACGGGCGCTGAACCGACTGGTCAATCTGACTAGTTATGCGGGCCTGAACAGGACAGGAAGTGATCAGATTGCAGGAGCTCGACGCCACCGACCGGAGGATCCTTTCGGCCTTGGACGAGGATCCGCGGCTGCCCATCATGGTCCTGTCCCAGCGGCTGGGCCTGGCCCGCGGAACTGTACAGTCGCGCCTGGAGCGGATGACGGCGTCGGGCGCCCTCCGGCCCAATAGCAGCCGTGTTCTGCCTGCGGCGCTGGGCCGCGGCGTTGCCGCCGCGGTCAGCGCCGAACTGGACCAGAGCCACCTCAACGAGGCCATCGCTGCGCTGCGCGAAATCCCGGAAGTACTGGAGTGCCACGCCCCTGCCGGCGACACGGACCTGCTGATCCGGGTGGTGGCCACCAGCCCTGATGACCTGTACCGGGTCTCCGAGGAGATCCGCCTATGCCCGGGAATCGTCCGGACGTCCACCAGCATGTTCCTGCGCGAGGTAATTCCCTACCGGACTACGGGCCTCCTAGAGCACTGACCAAACCCCCTTGGAGTGGCGCTCCGATACTGCGCAAATCATTGGGGAAAACTGCGCATATTCCGGGGGCTGTCCTGCGGTGGCAGCTGTAATCTGATTTAGCATCTGCCGCAGCACTGGGCACGCAGCGGGTGCATTGTTCGCTCGGGGTCTCCGCCGGGGGGTCGGTCTCAATAAGGAACTCAATGCGCTCTTTTTCCCGTTCAATCGCGTCGGTCACCGGATTGCTGGTTCTCGCCGCGGGCCTCGTCTCGCTTCCCGCCGCCGCCTCGGTGGCTGCCACAGATCCTGCCGCGGGCGGCACTGCACTGCCGGTGGAGTCCCCGACGGAACAGGAGCACCACGGATACGAATCCGCGCCCGGCGTGCCGATGGACGGGCCGCCTTCCGGACTGGCCCTGCAGACCGAGGCGGGGGTGACCGCTCCCGTTCCAATCACAGTCAAACTCGTCGTGGCCACCCTCGTCGATAACAGGGACGTCGTTCCGATGGCCCAGGCAGAAACGGCCGTAACGGCCTCCAGCAACTACTGGAAGGCGATGTCCGCCGGCCGCATCTCCATGACCGTGACCGAGCGGGCCACCTTCGACTCCAAAACAGCGCGGTCGACGGACTCGTACTACGACATGATCAACAAGATCACGAGCGAGCTGAAGTGGACCTATAGCGCCAACAAGGCGCTCGTGATCTTTGTGCCCAGCGCCACGCTCGGCGGGGGCGCCCTGGGCGCCGGCTACAGCAGCAACGGCAACAGCGGTCGGGTGCTGATGCCGAAGATTAGCGGCTTCACCAGCAGCGTGATCGCACACGAGTTCGGGCACGTCCTGGGATCCATGCACGCCGACGCCCTGCAGTGCAGCAGCGGCGTTTCGGATGTGGGCGTCACCAGCACCGGGCAGTTCACTGATTCCTCCTGCTATATCCGGGAATACGGCGACAGCACCGACCTGATGGGGCTGTCCAGCTACAGCATGCCGGTGATCAGTTCGCCGTTCTGGGAGGCCAGGGGCCTCGGAAATGGCACTGATGTCCGCGATCTCGGCGTGGCTTCCGGCGTGAAGAGCTACACACTGAAGCCGTGGGGCGACACGAAGTTGGCCTACCGTGCGGTGAAGTTCGCAGATCCGGTCAGCCGGGAGGTCTACTACCTGGAGCTCCGCCAGCCGGTCGGCTACGACGCCTACCTGGCCAGCGGGTCCGCGGGCAACCGCGGCGTAAAGGTGGTCCAGCGGGGCGGCGCCACCCCCTCGTCCTCGCTGGTACTGATGCCGTCCACCGTTCCATTCAGCGGGTACTACGCCAACAATCACACGTGGCAGGCCGGCAGCACGTTCATCACGAATGCGGGAACCCGGGTCACCATCAATGCCGTCACCGCCACCTCGGCCTCTGTCACCATCGATGCCGACCTCGCGCGGCACACCAAGATCCAGTTCTCGGCCGGCGACTTCAACGGTGACGGACGCCCGGACATGGTCTCCCGCGAAGCCGACGGTTCACTCCTGCTGCTCCCCGGCCTGGGTGGAAATAAGCTCGGCACCCCCGTCAAGATCGGTTCCGGCTGGAATGCCTTCAACCTGGTCCTCGGCAACGGGGACTTCAACGGGGACGGAAAATCGGACATCATTGCCCGCACCTCCGACGGCGGCCTGTGGCTTTACCCCGGCAGCGGAACCGGCGGCTTCCAGCCCCGCAAGCAGATTGGCTCCGGGTGGCAGATCTTCAAGCGCGTCGTGGCCGCGGGTGATTTCGACGGCGACAGCAAGCGGGACCTGCTGGCCATCCGGGGCGATGGCACCCTCCTGCTGTACCCCGGAAACGGGATCGGCGGCTTTGCTGCCGCACGCCAGGTGGGCTCCGGTTGGCAGGCGTTCACTGCTGTGGCTTCAGCCAACGGCTTGGCGGACGATTCGCCGGGTCTGCTGGCACGCTCAAGCGACGGAGTGGTCTACCTTTATCCCGGAAATGGAACCGGCGGGTTCGGGCCCCGGAAAACCATGTCCACGGGCTGGAACGGCGTAGCCGACATCGTCGGTGACCAGGACTTCACGGGCGACGGAAAAACTGACATGCTGGCCGCCAGCACGGCCGGCTCCATGACGGTTCATGCCGGAAACGGATCAGGTGGCTTTGCAGGGCGCCTGACAATCGGGGCCGGCTGGGGCCGGTTCAACAAGGTCTGGGAGGCCGGAGACTTTGATGGTGATGGACGGCCGGACATCCTCGCCCGCACGTCCCAGGGCGACCTGCTGCTCTATGCGGGCAACGGATCTGGCGGCTTCCGGGCCTCTCGCCTGATCGGCAGCGGCTGGAACGCGTTCACCCAGATTCTCTCCGCCGGGAACTTCGACGGTGCCGGCGGTCCGGATCTGATCGTTTCTTCCCCAGATGGCGGGCTGCTGATGTATCCCACTGACGGCCGGGGTAACTTTTATCCCTCGAAGCGGATCGGCAACGGCTGGAACGTCTTTTCCCGGATACTTGCACCCGGCGACTTCAACGGCGACGGGAAGGCGGACATCATAGGACAGTCTGCGGACGGCACGATGTGGCTCTACCCGGGCAGCGGCACAGGGGGCTTCCAGCCCAAAAAGCTGATCGGTGCTGGTTGGAACTCCTTCTCTGACGTCATCGGCTCCGGCGACTTCACCGGCGACGGGAAGGCCGACTTGATGGCCCGGACGGGTGACGGGACGCTCCTTCTCTATCCCGGCAATGGGGCATCGGGTTTCCTTCCAAGCAGACAGATCGGCGCCGGATGGAACACCTACACCACCATGGCGGGTGTGGGTCGATTCACTGGAACAGGCAGCCCGAACCTCGTCGCCGTAGCACTGGACGGGACGCTCGTTCTTTACAGCGGGACGGGAACCGGGAGCTTCCGCAGCGTGATCCTGAATCCCCGCTGAGCACGGGAGACAGTTAGGCGCGAACGGACACTTGGGGCCCCGGATCCACTCGGATACGGGGCCCCAAGTGTCCCTTCGCGCTAGCGGAATGTTCGCGTTCGGGGACGACGGCGGCCGGGCCTCCTCAGACAGGCGGGCCTGCATTGGATTTCAGGTTCTTCATCACCAGGGTTGAGGTCAGCCGTTCCACGCCCGGAAGGACCGTCAGCTCGCTGTCGTAGAAACGCTGGTAGGAGGGCAGGTCCGCCGCGATCACCTTGAGCAGGTAGTCCGGCGATCCGAACAGCCGCTGCGCCTCCACGATGTTCGGGTTCTCCGCCACCCGGCTCTCGAAGATCTCCATAGTGGGGCGGTCCACCTGCCGGAGCGTCACGAACACAATCGCCTCAAAACCGAGCCCGACGGCGGCCGGGTCAATGTCCGCCTTATAGCCGCGGATTACGCCGGACTGCTCGAGGTCCCGGAGCCGGCGGTGGCACGGGGCCACGGTGAGCCCCACCTTGGCGGCCAGGGCCGTGGCAGTCATTCTGCCGTCTTCCTTGAGGTGACGCAAGATATTTCTGTCGATATGGTCGATCACGCAAAAATCTTACTCCCAAGGCCGCGATCCAGGCGAAAATGGGCGAGCACTTCTGGCTGCGTTTTGCCTAGGCTTTCCTTACAGCCCAACACGCAGGAGCCCGCCATGAATCCCCAGCTTTTCCTCGCCTTTATCGTGGTCGCAGCCGCCCTCGCCTGTACCCCGGGGGTGGACTGGGCCTACTCCATCACTGCGGGCTTGGGCCGCCGCAGTTTCGTGCCTGCCGTGGCGGGGCTGTGCAGCGGTTACGTACTGCACACCCTGCTGATGGTCGCCGGCCTGGCCGCAGTCCTGGCCAGTATGCCGGGTCTGCTGGGCTGGATCACGGTGGCCGGTGCCGTCTACCTGCTGTGGCTGGGGACTGTCACCATCAGGTCATGGCGCGGTGCGAGCTTCACGGCAGGTGCCGCCGTCGGGAATCCGGGGCAGAATCAGCTCCGGTCCTTCCTCCAGGGCATGGGGACCAGCGGCATCAATCCCAAGGGCCTGCTGTTCTTCCTCGCCCTCGTGCCGCAGTTCGTCAGCGCCGACGCTCCGCTGCCCGTGCCGGTACAGTCCGGACTGCTGGGCCTGACGTTCGTGCTGCTCGCGGCCCTGGTGTACACCTGCGTGGCCCTGCTGTCGCGGAAACTGCTGCAGTCCCGGCCTAATGCGGCCCGCCGCGTGACGCTGACCAGCGGCGTCATCATGGTGCTCCTGGGCGCCGCGCTGCTCTCGGAGCAGCTGCTGCCTGCCCTGGGCAGATTCGTATAAGAGCAGATTCGTACAGAGGCAGCTCCGCGTAGGATCCGGGCCGCCCGGAATCCGACCCGGCGGCAGGCTCAGACCTTCTGCTCCATAAACCACTCGGTGAAGCCCGAGGCCCGCCCGTGGGCATCGAGCCGGATCACCCACAGGTTTTCGTAGTTCGGGCGGTCATCAAGGTACGACGTGCGGCCCTGCACGAACGCGAGGTCGCCGTCGGACCCCAGCAGCGACCATTCGAACGTCCAGTCCTCAGGCTGGTCCGCCGACCCGATCCAGCGCTCCACGATCTGTTCGCGGCCGCGCCACGGGTCGGGGTCGTAGGGCCGCGTGGCGTACACGGCATCCTCGGTGAACAGGGCCCCGATGTCTTCGGGGTCGTTCGTGGTCCATGCTGCTACGTACTTGTCCATCCACTGCCTGATTGCGTCAGTCATGGGTCCGTTGTATCGCGGCCCCGCACTGCCCACAAGAGCCTGCCGCCCACAGGAGCAAGCCTCAGTCCCCTCCGAACTGCTTCCACTTCTGTTCCCACGCCCGGCGCGCTGCGATGTCCTTGCGGATGACCTCGAAGGTTTCGAGCTCCGCCTGCTTGCTTCGCTGCCAATCCCGCGGGTTGAGGGACTTCCGCCCGTTGTCCAGCAGTATCAGGGCGCGGTCGGTCAGGGCGTCGTTGCGGAGGGACAGGCTGGTCTTCTGCCGCCGCAGGACTTCCTTGAGTGCCTGCTGGGCCTGACTGTGGGCGCCTAGCCGGCGGAGCGAACGGGCCCGGATCAGAAGCAGCGCCGCCGACAGGTCGTCCGCATTCATCAGGCCCTCGGTCCAGACCACCACCTCCTGGTCCCGGCCCAAGGCTGCCGCGAGGGCGCACCTCGCCAGCGCGGTGGGCAAGGACGGCGGCAGCCTGACCAGCGTTTCAAGGGCCGCCTCGGTCTGTCCCGTTTCCCGGAGCGAATGGGAGAGCGCAAGGAAAACCGACTCCTCACTAAACAGCACCGGCACCACGACGCGTTCGGCGACTTCCACCCGTGTGACCACGTGCGTGAGGTAACTGGCGGCGAACTGGTTCGCCTCGTCGTCGTTCCTGATGGAAAGCCCGCGCTGCAGGAGCTCCGCGGCCCGCAGGTAACCGCCCTGCTTGTAGGCGAGCAGACCGGCCATCACGCAGCACAGCCCTGCCCAGCCGGGATAGGCGCGGCCGGCGGCGATGAGCCGGTTGGGGTCCGTGCTGGAGAAGATGGCGTCGTACACGGTCCTGGCCGCTTTGCCGGGCAGCAGCTTGAGCCGCGGGACGCTGCCGTCCACGCTGATCCGGGAGTCCCCTCCCCCGAGGACACCGTGGATCAGCCCGCCCATGCCCTCGGCTATTTCGCGCACCGGGGTGCGGACCTTGCCGCCGCCGAAGGGTGTGAGGTCGCGCGTGTCGCGGTAGATCGGTCCTGGAAACTCCCCCGCGCTCATTCCACCATGCTAATAGCGCGACGGATCTAAGCCGAAGCGGCACCCACCCAGACGCCCACCACCCAGGTGCTGGCCGCGAGGCAGGCCAGGCCGAACTCGGCGAGCATTCCCAGGCCCGTGGCCTTCAGGGCGGCCCAGCTGGAAGTCAGGGCGGCCTGGAAATTGCGCGTGCGCAGGACTTCGCTGAGCAGTAGCCCGGCGGCAAAGCCCACGAACAGGCCCACCACGGGAATGACAAACATGCCGGCAATGCCCAGCACAACCCCGACGGCGACGCTCCGGTTGGGAATCCGGTGCTCCTTCAGTTTGCGGCCGGCGAGGACGGCGCTGGCCGCCATGCCTGCCAGCACAAACACCATTCCCACGGCGAAAACCACCCAGCCCGTCACGCCCTCGCCGCCCCAGATTGCCCATGCCAGCAGGCTCAGGCCGATCAGGAAACTGCCGGGCAGGACAGGGATGACGGTGCCGGCGACGCCAACCAGGATGGCCAGGCCGCACAGGACGGTCACAAGGGTTTGGGCGTTCATGTCCCCAGTCTAGGGCGGGGCAGGCCTGGCTTGGTCGGCGGAGCGCGGACTTTGCCGGGAACGACGACGGCGGCGCCTCCCCAGCACGGGAGGCACCGCCGTCGGGCTTCAGTCAGCCCTTTTCAGTCAGCTTCTGGTGTCAGACTGCGTCCGCTTCGACCGCCGCGGCAACAGCGGCCGTGACGGCCGGCGCAACGCGCGGGTCCAGCGGGCTGGGCACAATGTAGGACGCCGACAGCTCGTCATCGGCCAGTTCGGCGATGGCGCGGGCCGCGGCAACCTTCATCGCAGGCGTGATGCGGCGCGCACCGGCGTCCAGAGCGCCGCGGAAGATGCCGGGGAACGCCAGGACGTTGTTGATCTGGTTGGGGAAGTCGCTGCGGCCGGTCGCCACCACTGCGGCGTACTTGGAAGCGACCTCGGGCAGGACTTCGGGGTCCGGGTTGGACAGTGCGAACACGATGGAGCTGTGGTTCATCAGCTTCAGGTGCTCCTCGTCCAGCTTGGAGGAGGAAACGCCGACGAAGACGTCAGCGCCCAGCAGGGCTTCCCCGGGTCCGCCCGAAATGCCGCGCGGGTTGCTGCGCTGCGCCATCTGGGCCTTCTTGCTGTCGGGGTCGGCGGCGATGTCGGCCCGCTCGGAATTGATCACGCCGCGGGAATCCAGCAGCACCACGTCCTCGATGCCCGCGGTGAGCAGGATTTCGGCGATGGCGATGCCCGCGGCGCCGGCACCGGAGATCACTACGCGGAGTTCCTCGAGCCCGCGGCCGGTGACCTTGGCAGCGCCGGTCAGCGCGGCGAGGACTACGACGGCGGTGCCGTGCTGGTCATCGTGCATGACGGGGCAGTCCAGTGCTTCGATGAGCTTTTCCTCCAGCTCGAAACAGCGGGGAGCGGCGATGTCCTCGAGGTTGACGGCACCGAAGCTGGGGCGCAGGCGGACGAGGGTTTCCACGATCTCGTCCACATCGGTGGTGTTGAGGACCAGCGGGATGGAGTCCAGCTCGCCGAAGGCCTTGAAGAGGGCCGACTTGCCTTCCATGACGGGCAGCGAGGCGCTGGGGCCGATGTTTCCCAGGCCGAGGACGGCCGTGCCGTCGCTGACGACGGCCACGAGGCGCTGGGCCCAGGTGTGGCTCTTGGCGAGTTCCGGGTCAGCGTGGATGGCACGGCTGACCTGGGCGACGCCCGGCGTGTAGGCGATGGAAAGGTCCCGCTTGTTGCTGAGGGGAACGGTGCTGGCGATGGAAAGCTTGCCGCCCTCGTGGGCAGCGAAGATCTCCTGGTCAGTCAGCTCTGTGGCTGCGCTGGTGTCATTCGTAGCGATAGTTTCAGTGGACACGTCGTTGTCTCCTGTAGCTAGCCGTGGGCGCACGGCACAGTATGGCTCAAGCAATCGAGGCTCAAGATGGTCAGATACGCGCTTCCGCTGACGGCCCAAAGGTGGCGGGTCCCGTCAGAAAGCCAGTGGAGCTGGTGGGTGCTGGCCACTCCGCTACTGCCATGTTAGACAGGACAAAGGCCCATCTTTTGCCATTTCTGGCCTGCCGGACCGAACGGAACGGTTTTAAAGCTGATTTGTGGCTCATTTCACCGCTTTCCGCAGCCTTTATGACCTACCGGTCTAGACCGGTTACGCAGTATTCCGGGCCAAACGGGAGGTCGGCATCAGCAGCGCGCACGCCCTTTTCAGGTCTTCGTCGGCCTCAAACAGAGACAATCTCCGGCAGCGCACTGACTGGACTAGACCGGTGATGGTCGGCAGTAGGACCCGGGCGACGGCAGGGTCGCCACATACGGCGGTAACGGCGCGTTCAGCCAGGGAATCGATCTCCCGCAGCAGGCCGGTGGTGTCGCGGTCCTTGAGGTAAACACCCTGGCTGAGGCACTGTTCGACGGCGGGCTGCATGACGCGCATGTGGAAGATTTCCATGGCCACACCGGAGAGCGCATGGATGCGGACGGCGCCAGGCCCGGCCCCCGTCTTGAGCTCACCGAGCTGGTGCCGGTAGAGGGCCAACATCAGGTGCGTTGCGGAGGGAAAGTAGCGGTACAGGGTGCCGAGGGGGACGTTGGCCTGGTCGGCAACCTCAGACAGGGTCACGGACTGGAGGCCCTTCCGTGCGAAACCGGCGGCCGCCTCCAAAATCCGGTTATGGCGGCGCTGCTGCCGGGGAAGGGAGGGCGGGTCAGCCATGGGCGGAAGATCAGGCATAGCGTCAAGCATCATCAGTCCGAAGGTTGAGATTCCTGGTGCAGTCAGGGAGAGCCCCATTCCGTGTCCTGCCACGATTCGCGCTCCACTATACGGCACAGGCTTCCGGGCTCCCCGGGAGCCGGACATGTCCCGACGCTAGGCCACACCCTTGATCTTGACCACGAAGACGGCGCCCAGCAGGCCGATGACGGCGGCGGCTATGTAAAGGGATACGTAGCCGCCCCACAGGGTGACGAACGGCCACGCAAGTGCCGGCGCGATGACCTGTGGCAGGGAGTTGGCGACGTTGATGACGCCGAGGTCCTTGCCCCTGTCGGCAGCGTTGGGGAGCACCTGGGTGATGAGCGCGAAGTCCACGGCGAGGTAGGCGCCGAACCCGATCCCCAGCACGCTCGCACCCACGATGCCGCCTACCCAGGTCGGGGCGAAGGCCAGGATCAGTGATGCCAGCGCGATGATCACGGAGGATGCGATCACCAGCGGCTTGCGCTTGCCCGTCCTGTCGCTGAGCCTGCCGCCGATCACGCTGGTGATGATCACGAACACGGCATAAAGCCCAGTCAGCACCAGCACGCCGAACTCGGGTTCGAGGCCTGTGGTTTCCTTCAGGTGCACTGCGTCCGCGAGGAAGAACAGCAGGTACAGGGTCACCATGTGGTTGCCGATGTTGACCAGCAGCCTGGTTATCCAGGCCCAGGCGAAGTCGGGGTGCCCCAAGGGCCGGATGAACCCAAGCAGGAAGCCGCCCCAGGCCAGTGGCTGGCCAGCCCCGGCCGGAAGCGGGGCGTCGTCGCTCTTGACCAGGTACATCACGACACCCGCCACGAGGGCCACAGCGCAGACGATATAGCCGAGCACAAAGTTTCCGCTGACGACGGCGGCAATCACCGCGCCGACCAGGATTCCGGCCGTCTGCCCCATCGCCGCCAAGCCGCCAACCGTAGCGCGCTGCGGGACGGGAACTCGGTCGGGGACGGCGGCGGTGATCGCGGCGTAGGCGCCGTTGCAGCCGGCTTGCACCAGGCACCAGAGCAGCGTCATCACCGCCACGTTCGGCGCCCCCGCCAACCCCACCAACCCAACTGCACCAAGGACGGCGCCGGCCAGCACCCACGGCACGCGCCGGCCGAACCGGGACGCCGTGCGGTCGCTGAAGGCGCCGAAGAGCGGGTTGGCCACCAGCGATACCGCTGCCCCGGCACCTGTCACCAGCGCGAGGATGGCTTCCTTCTGCCCGGGGTCAAAATGCTCCGCCTGCTGCGCGAGGAGCACCTGAATCGGGCCGAAAAACGCCGCGTTGATGCCGAGGTTGACCAGCACCACGCCCGTGACCCAGAGGGACCTGACCCGCTCCGTCGGTTCAGCGAGCTCGGCGGATGACCGCGTACCCGTCAGTCCGGGGTCGGGTACCGCACCGGGTATGTCGGACAGGCTCATGGCGGTCTCCCCCTGGAACATCGTGATGATGGAATCAGACTATCGTGGGCATCAACAGCAACGCGGGGTCATTTACGGCCCAATCCGGGCACCGCATTGGGCGCTAAGTGACCCCGCGTTGCTTTAGACCGGTGCCAACAGACCGCCCGAGGAGAACCAATGACCGCTTCGCCTGCCAATGCCGCCGTCAACACCGCCGATCTCTACGATGAGCGCGGCGACGAGCTGGACTCCATCTCCCTGCAGTTCCAGTCCCTGGGCAGCCACTCGCATTTCAGCGGCCCCGTCCGGACCGTGCGATGCTTCGAGGACAACGCCCTCGTCAAGTCCGTCCTCGCCACACCCGGAAATGGTGCCGTGCTCGTCGTCGACGGCGCCGGTTCCCTGCGGACCGCGCTGATGGGGGACCTGATCGCGGCGAGCGCCGTGGCGAACGGCTGGGCCGGCGTCGTTATTAACGGCGCCATCCGCGACCGTGAGGCCATCGCGGAACTGCCACTCGGAGTCAAAGCCCTGGGCAGCAATCCGCGCAAGAGTGCCAAGGCGGGAGCGGGAGAGACTGACGTGGACCTGGTGATCGACGGCGTGACCATCCGAACCGGCGCCACGATCTGGTGCGATCCGGACGGAATCCTCATCGAGCGCTGAGACGCGCCGCGAGAAGTGAGATCTCGGCGTTTAGGCGCGATCTAAGCGTCGAGATCTCACCTCTCGGCGGGCCCTGACCGGCGGAGCCAACCGCCCCGGAGCAGTCCGAGGGAATTTCCGTTGCTCAGGGGAACAAAGCAGCAAGTAACATAGTTACTGAAAGCAACTATCAAAATGCGATCCCCCTTTCTCTTGACCCTGGAGCAGCCATGTCCAAAACCACCGCAGGACCCGCGCCCGGAGAGGCCCTGACGCAGCGGCAGACCATCACCGTCATGGTGGGGCTGATGCTCGGCATGTTCCTGTCCTCGCTGGACCAGACCATCGTGTCCACCTCCATCTACACCATCGCCAACGACCTCGACGGGCTGTCCCTCCAGGCGTGGGCCACCACGGCATACCTGATCACCTCCACGGTCACCACCCCGCTGTACGGCAAGCTCAGCGACATCTTTGGCCGCCGCCCCCTCTACCTCGCGGCGATCATCATCTTCCTGGCCGGCTCGCTGTATGCCGGCTCCGTGCACTCGATGACCGAACTGGCCATCGCCCGCGGCATCCAGGGCATGGGCGCCGGCGGCCTCCTGGCTCTGGCGCTGACCATCATCGGCGACATCGTCCCGCTCAAGGACCGCGCCAAGTTCCAGGGCTACTTCATGTCCGTGTTCGGCATCTCCTCGGTCCTCGGCCCCGTGGTGGGCGGCGCCTTCGCCGGGTCCGAGAGCATCCTCGGCTTCGACGGCTGGCGCTGGGTGTTCTTCATCAACCTGCCCATCGGCCTGGCCGCGCTGGCCGTGGTGTTCCTCTACCTGCACCTGCCCGCCAAGCACGTCAAGCAGAAGATCGACTACTGGGGCGCCGCAGCGATCACCCTGGCGATCGTGCCGCTGCTGCTCGTCGCCGAACAGGGCCGCAGCTGGGGCTGGACCTCGGCCAACTCCTTCATCTGCTACGGCCTGGGCGTCCTCGGCATCGTTGCGTTCCTGCTGGCCGAGCGCCGCGCCGGCGATTACGCGCTCATCCCCTTGCGGCTCTTCCGCAACGTCACCTTCGGGCTGTCCTCGCTGCTGAACTTCATCATCGGCATCGGCATGTTCGGAGCCATCGCGATGCTGCCAATGTACCTGCAGCTGGTCAAGGGCCTCACGCCCACCGAGGCCGGCCTGATGATGATCACCTTCACCATCGGAATCCTGACCGGCTCCATCACCGCCGGACGCACCATCTCGTCGTCGGGCACCTTCCGGATCTTCCCGATCCTCGGCACCGCCATCCTGACCACCGCCGCCATCGTCATGGGGCTGTCCCTCGGCGCCGACACCGACCTCTGGGTCCCCGGCCTGATCGCGGTCTTCTTCGGCCTGGGCCTGGGCTTCTGCATGCAGCCGCTCACCCTCGCGATGCAGGTCTCGGTGCCCTCGAAGGACATGGGCGTTGGCACCTCCACCGCCGCGTTCTTCCGTTCCATGGGCGGCGCCGTAGGAACGGCCGTGTTCATCTCCATGCTCTTCAGCCTGGCCGCGGACAAGATCGCCAACGGCATGAAGGACGCCGCGCAGAACGCCGACTACCTCAAGGTCCTGACGGACCCGGCCGTCGCCGCCGATCCCGCGAACGCCAAGCTCTATGACTTTTTCAAGAACGGCGCCAGCAACGATTCGCTCAACGACACCAGCTGGCTGCACACCGCGAACCCGGTGCTTACCCGGCCCATCACCGAGGGCTTTGCCCAGTCGATAGACACCGTCATGCTCACCGCTGCCGTCCTCACCGGCATTGCCTTCCTCATCAGCTTCGCGCTGCCGAAGAAGAAGCTCACGGATCCGAAGGCAGTTGCTCAGGGAGCAGGAGCAGAGTCCGTTCCGGCGCACTAGCCACACCTGCTCGTCACGGCAGGCAGCCTTTCGGGCTGCCTGCCGTTCTGTTTTCCCGGAATCCCGCGCCCTTCGCGGCCCAGGGCGGCCAAAAGACCGCGCCGCGTGGCGCGCCGCCAGCCACCGGTTCCCGGATGCGGCACCAAACGGACGACGACGGCGGGACCTCCCTCCGTCGTCGTCATCCGTCCCGGAGTGGATCAGCGCCCGGTGGCGTGGCACACTGTTAGGCGCGTGTGCGCCGGCCGACAGGGCCGGTTTTCCGCAGCCGACGACGTTTGCACCGCATCCACCACCCCCGAACCAAGGGAGAACCATGTCCACCGACAAGCAGACAACCGCCAAGATCCCCAAGCGGGTGATCTGGCTGGCGCTTGCCGGCGCCGTGGGCGGCTTCCTGTTCGGCTTTGACTCGTCCGTGGTCAACGGCGCCGTGGACGCCATGAAGGATGAATTCGCGCTCGGCGAGGCCGTCACCGGCTTCGCCGTGGCCGTGGCACTGCTGGGCTGCGCGGCCGGCGCGTACATGGCCGGCAAGGTGGCGGACCGCTACGGCCGCATCCCCGCCATGAAGCTGGGGGCACTGCTGTTCCTCATCAGCGCCATCGGCACCGGCTTCTGCTTCAGCGTCTGGGACCTCATCTTCTGGCGCCTGGTGGGCGGGCTGGGCATCGGCCTGGCCTCGGTGATTGCCCCGGCGTACATCTCCGAAATTTCGCCCCGGCACGTCCGCGGCCGGCTGGCGTCGCTGCAGCAGCTGGCCATCACCACGGGTATCTTCGCCGCCCTGCTGTCCGACGCCCTGTTCGCCACGTCTGCAGGAGGTGCGCACCAGGCATTCTGGCTGGGCATCGAGGCCTGGCGCTGGATGTTCCTGGCCGCCGCTGTTCCGGCCGTGCTCTACGGGGTGGTCGCCTACACGCTCCCCGAGTCCCCGCGCTTCCTGGTGGTCCAGGGCAAGGAGGACCTGGCCCGGAAGGTCTTCGACTCCATTGCCCCGGATGAAGACACCGACCGTCACCTGCGGGAAATCCGTGAGGCTATCGAGGAGGACCAGCTCGCGGGCAGGAAGGGCTCGCTGCGCGGCAAGGCGTTCGGCCTGCAGGCCGTGGTCTGGATCGGCATCACGCTGTCCGTCCTGCAGCAGTTTGTGGGCATCAACGTGATCTTCTACTACTCCACCACGCTCTGGAAGGCCGTAGGGTTCCAGGAAAAGGACTCGCTGACCATCTCGGTGGCCACGTCCATCACCAACATCCTGGTCACGCTCGTGGCCATCGCCCTCGTGGACAGGATCGGGCGCCGCCCCATTCTGCTGGCCGGCTCCATCGGCATGGCCGTTTCCCTCGGCGCCATGGCCCTGGCCTTCGCCTCGGCCACAGGCACGGGCTCCGACATCACGCTGCCCGGCGCCTGGGGTCCCGTTGCCCTCGTGGCCGCGAACGTGTTCGTAATCAGCTTCGGCGCATCCTGGGGACCGCTGGTGTGGGTGTTGCTGGGCGAGATCTTCCCGGCCCGCATCCGCGCCCGCGCCCTGGGCCTTGCCGCAGCCGCCCAGTGGATCGCCAACTTCGCCATCACGCTGAGCTTCCCCGTGATGGCCGCAGGCTCGCTGCCGCTGACGTACGCCATGTACGCGCTCTTCGCGGCGGCTTCATTCTTCTTCGTCATGTACAAGGTGCCGGAGACGAACGGCATGTCGCTGGAACAGGCTGAGACCCTGTTTGTTCCGAAGGGGTCCGTCAAGGTCTGACCGGCTCTTGGCTCCTCCGGCATGAAAACGGAAGACGCCCACGTTCCCTACTTTGTCTTGGGAACGTGGGCGTTTTCTGCTTAAGACTGTTGGTTAGGACTGGGGACGGTTCACGATCGCCTCGGCATGCTCGGCCACCCACGCGACCAGTGGCAGCAGCAGGGCGGCCAGTTCCTCCCCGCGGCCGGTCAGGCTGTAGTCCACCCGGGGCGGGATTACCGGCTGGGCGTCGCGGCGGACGAACCCGTCGGCTTCGAGGGTCTTCAGCGTCTGGGCGAGCATCTTCTCGCTGATGCCTTGGGCACGGCGGCGTAGTTCGCTCCAGCGCTGGGGCCCTTCGGACAGCGCCACCAGGAGCAGCACGCCCCACTTGCTCGTGACGTGGTCCAGCACGGTCCGGCTGGGGCAGCCCGCGGGAAAGATCCCGTCGGCGAAGGGGAACGCGGGGACCATAACTGGGGTACTTACCTTCATGACAGTACCTTACCTTAAAGTGCGTACTCTCTTTTGGGAAGCATTCCCGAATGAACCGGGTTGGCATCACTGACAGTCACCTCAGAAAGGACCAATCATGACCATCGTCATCACCGGAGCCACCGGACAGCTCGGCCGTCTTGTCGTCGAAGCACTGCTTGAAAGCGGCCTCCCCGCGGAGCAGATCGTGGCCGCAGGCCGAACCGTGGACAGGATCGCCGACCTCGGCCAGCGCGGCGTCCAGGTCCGCACCATCGACTACAGCCAGCCGGAGTCCCTTCGGCAGGCGTTCGCAGGCGCGGACAAGGTCCTGCTGGTTTCAGGCAGCGAGGTTGGCCAGCGCGTCGAGCAGCACCGGAACGCCATCCAGGCGGCCAAGGAGGCCGGCGTCGGGCTGATCGCCTACACCAGCGTCGCCAACGCTGACACCACCGCCATGAAGCTGGCCGCCGAGCACATCGCCACTGAAGAGATCCTCCGGGACTCCGGCGTGCCGTTCGTCCTGCTCCGCAACGGCTGGTACCTGGAGAACTACACCGGCCAGCTCCCGGTCCAGGTCCAGCACGGCGCCGTTCTCGGCAGCGCCGGCGACGGCCGCGTCAGCGCCGCGGCCCGGGCCGACTACGCTGCGGCGGCAGCAGCAGTGCTGCTCCAGGATGACCAGGCCGGCAAGGTCTACGAGCTGGGCGGCGACGATGCCTTCACCCTTAGCGAGCTGGCCGGGGAGGTCAGCGCGGCGTCGGGCAAGCCCGTGGAGTACAAGGACCTGCCCGCGGAGAAGTACACCGAGGTCCTCGTGGACGCCGGACTGCCGGAGCCCTACGCGGCCATCCTGGCTGACAGCGACCTCGGCATCGCCCGGGGCGATCTCCTTGTCACCAGCGGAGACCTCAGCGCCCTGATTGGCCGGCCCACCACGCCGCTGCGCGAAGCCGTGCAGGCTGCTGCCGTGAGCCTGCCGGCAAGCTAACCCAAGGCACACGCTGCATCAGATCCTGCAGGCTTTCTTCAAACCCTTCCTCACGTCCTGCAGGTTTCCGGGCAACCCTTCCTCACTTGGCGTCAGCAGGATTCCCCCGAACCGGTCTCAGGTGAGGAAGGGTCGCACCAAAGGCGACAGGAGCTGAGGGCGCGTCGGGAGAAAAGCCGCAGGAGCTGAGGGCGCGTCGGGAGAAAAGCCGCAGGAGCTGAGAGAGCGTCCGAATGGTGCCTGTTAAACGCCCGACGCCGGAACTCACCTTGGGTTCCGGCGTCGGGCGTTTAACGGTTGTGCCAGCTAGGCCGGGGCGGCGACATCCTCCGCTTTGCGTTCCTCGACGAGGCCGCATACCGCCGCGAAGAGCGGGTGGTCCTGCCCCAGTCCGGTGATGCGCTCCGTGGCCGCGGCCGGTTCGGACGAGGCCAGGATCTGGCCAAGCTCAACGGCCTCGGTGTCGGCGGGGTCGTTGAAGCGCAGTGCAGCAGCGATGGCCCCGAGCAGGGCCTCCGGGACGATCCCGCGTTCGGCCAGTTCCGCCGCCGGGCCGATGAACCGCTCGTGCCGGCTGAGCTTGCGCAGCGGCGCGCGCCCCACGCGGTTCACGGTGTCCGGCAGGTGCGGGTTGGTGAAGCGGCCCAGGATCTTCTGGACGTAGGCTTCCTGCTCGTCGTAGCTGAAGCCGTGTTTGGACACGAGGAGCTGCTTGGTCTCGTCCAGCACGGCGCGCACGTCCGCGGCAACGTCCTCGTCCGCCATGGCGTCGGAGATCTTCTCCAGCCCGGCTTCAAAACCGAAGTAGGCCGCGGAGGCGTGGCCCGTGTTCACCGTGAACAGCTTGCGCTCGATGTAGGGCCCCAGCTCGTCCACGAAGGTGGCACCCGGTATCACCGGGGCGGCACCCCCGAACGGCGTGCGGTCGATGACCCATTCGTAGAACGTCTCCACCGTGACGTCCAGGCCCTGCCCGGGTTCCTGGTTGGGCACGATGCGGTCCACGGCTGTGTTGGCGAACACCGCCGAGTCCGCCAAGGATCCGGCGGCCTCGTCCCAGGACGAGACGATCGACTCGCGCAGGATGTCCGTCGCGTTGATGGCGTTCTCACACGCCATCACCTGCAGCGGCGGCAGCCCTGCGGCCCGGGCGGCGATTCCCTTGGCGATCGCGGGGGCCACGAACTTCAGGATGTGCGGGCCCACCGCTGTGGTGACGATGTCCGCCGTCGCGATTTCCTCGATGAGCTGCGCCTCCTGGGTGCCGGAGTTCACGGCCCGGAAGTTGTCCACCGTGCGCACGGCGGGGTGCTCCCCCACCTCGTGCACGCTGTAGCTGTCCGCTCCGGCGAGCTCGGAGATCAGGGCATCCGCAACGTCGGCGAACACCACCTCATACCCGGCCTCGTGCAGCAGTAGGCCAACAAACCCCCGGCCGATGTTGCCGGCCCCAAAATGTACAGCCTTCACTATGCGTTGACCTTTCCGAACAGTTCCAGGACTTCGTCCACGGATGTGGCCGCCTCAAGCTGCGCCACCTGCGCCTTGTTCGTGAAGACCTTGGCGATCGAGGACAGGATGTGCAGGTGCTCGTTGTTGACACCGGCCACGCCCACCACGAACTTGACCTGCTTGCCGTTCCAGTCGATCCCCTCGGGGTAGCGGATTACCGCGACGGCCGACTTCCGGATGTGGTCCTTGGCGGCATTGGTGCCGTGCGGGATGGCCAGGAAGCTGCCCATGTACGTGGAGACGGACTCCTCGCGCTCGTGCATCGCGCGGATGTAGTCCTCGTCCACCGCCCCGCGCGCCAGCAGCAGCTGGCCCGCCTCGTCGATCGCGTCATCCCGGGTGGAGGCGGTGCCGTTCAGGACCACGCTCTCCGGCACCAGGATGTCCGACGGCGCCGCGACAGTTTCGGAGGCAGCGTCAGTTCCGGCAGTTGCGGAAGCCCCGGCGGCGGCTGCGCCGGCACTGGTACCGGCTTCGGCGGGGGCCTCGGCGCCTTCGGCATTGCTGCGCTGGACCATTTCCACGATCTCTTCATAGCGCGGGCTGTTCATGAAGTTGTCCACGGAGACGTGGACGGCGCTGGCCGTGGCCGGCTTGGCACGCTCGGTCAGGTCTTGGTGCGTGACCACCACGTCGTAGGTGTCGCTGAGGTTGGCGATGGACGCATTGGTGACCTTCACGTCCGGGAACCCGGCCGCCTTGATCTTGTTGCGCAGCACGGAGGCACCCATGGCGCTGGAGCCCATGCCGGCATCGCACGCGAACACGATGTTGCTGATGGGACCGGTCAGAACACCCACACCGCCACCGGTGCCCGCGCCGGTCAGCACGGAGGAAACCGAGCTCTTCTTGCCCTTCATGGCTTCCATCTTCGCGGTGGCGTCTCCGAGGTCAGCCTCGTCGCTGTGACGGGTTGTGCGCAGGATCAGCGAGGCCACGAGGAAGGAAACGGTGGCGGCAAGGAGCACGGAGAGGATCACGCCGAGGTAGCTGTCGCGGGACGTCTGGGCGATGACGGCGATGATGGATCCCGGGGCCGCCGGGGCCACGAGGCCGGAGTTGGTAACAGCCAGGGTAGCGATGCCAGTCATGCCGCCGGCGATCGCCGCCAGGATCAGCAGCGGGCGCATGAGGACGTACGGGAAGTAGATCTCGTGGATGCCGCCGAAGAAGTGGATGAGGGCCGCGCCGGGAGCAGAGGCCTTGGCGGCGCCACGGCCGAAGAACATGTAGGCGAGCAGGATGCCCAGGCCCGGGCCGGGGTTCGCCTCCAACAGGAACAGGATGGACTTGCCCTGGTCCAGCGACTGCTGGATGCCCAGCGGGGTCAGTACCCCGTGGTTGATGGCGTTGTTGAGGAACAGAACCTTGGCCGGTTCGATGAAGATGCTGGTCAGGGGCAGCAGTCCGTTGTTCACGAGGAACTGGACCACGTTGCCGGCGGCCGTGCTGAACGCCTGGACCAGGGGGGAGATGCCGTAGAAGCCCAGCATGGCGAGCAGTGCGCCCCAGATGCCTGCGGAGAAGTTGTTCACCAGCATCTCGAAGCCGGGGCGGATCTTGCCATCCCAAATGGCGTCGATCTTTTTCATGGTCCAGCCGCCGAGGGGGCCCATGATCATGGCGCCGATGAACATCGGGATGCCGGCGCCGACGATCACGCCCATGGTGCCGATGGCACCGACGACGCCGCCACGGACGTCATAGACCATCTTGCCGCCGGTGTAGGCGATCAGGAGAGGCAGCAGGTAGGTGATCATGGGACCCACGAGGCCAGTGTTCGGAACTCCTTCGGCATTCGTGCCAAAGCCGCCGAGCTGCGGTACCGGGATCCATCCCTTTTCGATGAACAGGGCGGTGATGATGCCCCAGGCGATGAACGCACCGATGTTGGGCATGATCATGCCGGACAGGAACGTCCCGAACCTCTGGACGTGCACCCGCGCACTGGTTTTGGGTTTTGCAACTGTCTCTGTTGCCATTTGATTTCCTAACGTGGTCCCTGCGGCACCGCAGGATGGTCCGATAGTTTCGTCTAGCTGGTGGAACTGGTGGAGATCCGGTGGAGCCATTCGAGAAAAAGCTTGAGTTCCGAGCTGGTGAGCTGGTCCGAGTGGGATGCCTGCAGCGCCGCGTTCAGCGCGATGGCAGCCACCACCACGGATGACTTCCCGGAGTCCTCCGGTCCCGCGTCCCGCCCCTGGTCCCTGGACACCGCAAAGATCATGGCGTCCCGGGTCATCGTGGACAGCTCCAGGTTCCGTTCCGCCGCCGGTTCTGCGATCAGCATGAGCGTCACGCCCACGTTGGCGGCCAGGATGCTCCTGGCGGCCTCCCGTGGCTGGACGTTCAGCTGGCCGGCCGCAGCAGCCTTGTTCAGCATTTCCTCCAGGAGCCCCTCCGCATCGGCAACGATGGCGGGGCGGCTCTCAGGGCGGATGTTACCGAACATGACCAGATAAAGTTCGGGCTGCTTGAGCCCGAACTGCACGTGGTTGTCCCACATCCGCCGGATGTCCACCAGCGGCTGTCCGGACGGGGCGAAGTCCCTCTCGCCCGCCACATACTCTTCGAAACCCGCGGCGACAACTGCGTCAAACAAGCCCTCCTTGTCACCGAAATGGTGATAGAGGGTGGGCGCCGTAACGCCCGCCAGCTGCGTGATCTGGCGGGTGGAAACAGCTGCCCCTGCGGATTTGGCCAGCAACTCGGCTGCCGCACGCAACAGCCTCATTTTGGGCGGAAGCTGGCCATCGAAACTCATAACCGCTACCCTAGCACCTATAGCAACGCTATATGAACTGAATCACATACAATTTTTTCAGGCACCGCAACGCAGCATCGGACGTAGCCCTTCCGAGCTTCCGGGCTCCCGCCCGGGTGGATACCGGCGGGCCTGGCTACCGGCAGAGAACGAGGACCTTCAGTGCAGAACTTCCCAGGAGTAGGCGTCAGCCCCGGCCGCATCATCGGCAGGATCCGCCAGATGCCCAAGCCCATCAGCGAACCTCCGGCCGGCGAACAGCTGGCTGCCGGAACCACCCCCGAAGAGGCGACGGCAGCACTGAAGGCCGCAGCGGGTGCCGTCCATGATGAGCTGAAGGCCCGCGCAGACCACGCCACCGGTGATGGCAAGGCCGTCCTGGAAGCCACGGCCCTGATGGCCAAGGACACCATGCTGATCAAGGGCGCGGCCAAGCTGATCGCCCGCGGCACCTCGCCGCAGCGGGCCATCTGGGAATCCGGCTCCTCGGTTTCTGAAATGTTGCTCAACCTCGGCGGTTACATGGCTGAGCGCGCCACCGACATCCTGGATGTGCGCGCCCGCATCGTGGCCGAACTCCGGGGCGTATCCGCGCCGGGCATCCCGTCGTCGAACGAACCGTTCATCCTGGTGGCCGAGGACCTAGCCCCCGCCGACACCGCCACCCTCGATCCCAACAAGGTCCTCGCCCTGGTCACCGCCGGCGGCGGTCCGCAGTCCCACACCGCGATCATCGCCCGCTCTCTCGGCCTGCCGGCCGTCGTGGCAGCTGTGGGCGTGGACGAACTCCCGGACGGCACCGAGGTTTACGTCGACGGCGCCGCAGGTTCCATCACGGCCGGCCCCGACGAGTCACTGCGCGCGGCCGCCGAGGCCTGGGCCGCCACGGCGTCCCTCCTCGCCGATTTCAACGGGACGGGTTCGACGGCGGACGGCCACCTGGTGCCCCTCCTCGCCAACGTGGGCGGGGCCAAGGACGCCCAGGCCGCGGCCAAGCTCGGTGCCCAGGGCGTGGGCCTGTTCCGCACCGAGTTCTGCTTTCTCGAACGTGACACCGAGCCCACCGTCGAGGAACAGGCCGCCGCATACAAGGGCGTGTTCGATGCCTTCCCCGGCAAGAAGGTGGTGCTCCGCACCCTGGACGCCGGCGCGGACAAGCCGCTCCCGTTCCTCACGGACTCCACCGAACCCAATCCGGCCCTGGGCGTCCGCGGCTACCGCACCGACTTCACCACGCCGGGCGTCCTCGACCGGCAGCTGGAGGCGATTGCGCAGGCCGAAAAGGAGTCGGAGGCTGACGTCTGGGTCATGGCTCCAATGATTTCGACGGCGGAGGAAGCAGCCCGCTTCGCCACGATGTGCGCCGAAGCCGGCATCAAGACGCCGGGCGTGATGGTGGAGGTTCCCTCCGCCGCCCTCACCGCCGACACCATCCTGCGCGAAGTGGCCTTCGCCAGTCTGGGAACCAACGACCTCACCCAGTACGCCATGGCCGCCGATCGCCAGCTGGGTCCTCTCGCCGGGCTGAACACGCCGTGGCAGCCTGCTGTGCTGCGCCTCGTGGGCCTGACCGTTGAGGGTTCACGGGCAGAGGGGCACAACAAGCCGGTGGGCGTCTGCGGCGAGGCCGCGGCGGACCCGGCCCTCGCCGTCGTGCTGACCGGCCTGGGCGTCACCACCCTGTCCATGACCGCCCGTTCGCTCGCGGCGGTGGCCGCCGTTCTGAAGACCGTCACGCTGGCGGAGGCACAGGAGCTGGCCAAGCTGGCCCTGTCCGCGCCGAGCGCCGTGGAAGCCCGGGCATGGGTCCGGGAAAAGCTGCCAGTCCTGGAAGAACTCGGGCTGTAGTTCGACTGCTCACGGAAGGCAGCGCTCGGAATTCCGGGCGCTGCCTTCCTGGCGTTCAGGCCGTCATATTGGCGTTCAGGCCGTGGAGCCTCCGGCTGCCGCCGAGCCCTCGGCCGCGGTGCCGGCCCAGCGCCGGATGGCCCGGGCAACATCTTCGGGAGCGGCGTCCTGAACAACGTGCCCGCACCCGGGCACCTCTGCAAACGCACCGTCCGGCGCCTGCGCGGCGAGGAACTGGCACCATGGCCGGCGGGCGATCGGATCCCTTCCGCCACGGAGCACGAGCACCGGCTGGGCCACGCCCCGAATCCGGGAGTCGAGCGGATACTCCATCATCACCGGCAGTTCGGTCAGATACCACCGAAACCCCGTCCGGCAATAGTCGGTGAAGACCACGGCATTGGTGGACGGCGGCTCACAGAACAGGGAATCTCGCGTCAGCGCCAGCGCATGCCAGGCTGCACTCCTGCGTTCGGGATCCACCACCGGACCCATGAGCACTGTCCGGCTCACCAGCCCCGGCGCCTGAAGCGCCAATTCCACGGCGAACTGGACCCCCATGGAATGGCCCACCACAATGCAGGACTCCACGCCATACTCCGCCAGAACCGCCGCAACGAACGCCGCATATTCGCCCACAGTCACCTGGCGCCCGGGGCGGGGCGTGCCGTCGAAACCCGGCAGGTCGAAGGAGTAGACGGCAGCACCCCCTTCGGCTCGCTCCGGCTGCTGGTTCTGTTCCTTCGGGCCACCCGCCAGTTCGACATGCAGCCGGGCGAGGTAGCGGTGCGAGACGCCGATACCGTGGAGCAGCACATAGGCCGGCTGCCCGGCGGCCGACGCCTCATTCGACGTGTACAGGCGGCCCGTCAAGCCGTTCGCCGTCACCGCTGCTCCATCGCTCAGTCTCATCCGCCGAGCATATCCAACTCACCGTTCCGCAGCGGTTAGGCTTCTGCCATGGCTCTCATTGCTCCCAGGGTGGCGCCCGCCCTTCCTGCCGACGAGGCACTGGCGCTGCAGCGCGCGCTCGACGGCGGCACTGACATCACCGTGTTCGTGGACGGCACTGTCCACCGCCTCCCGCCCCAGGCGCGGGACGCCGTCGTCGATCTCCTGGCCAGGTTCAGCCGCGGCGAAGCGGTGACCGTAAGCAGCGTTGAAGAAATGCTCACCACCTCAAAGGCGGCCGAACTGGCCGGCATCTCGCACACCTACCTGCGGAATATGACAGACCGTGGTGAGATTCCGGTGGAATACCGCGGCACACACCGCCGCATCCGGCTGGCCGCCGTCATGGCATGGCTGGAGGGGCAGAAAAAGAAGCAGGCGGCAGCGGCCGCGGCCGGAGGAGCCCCCGACGCCGGGACCTCCGACGCCGCGAGCGGACAGTAGCGCCTCACCCCGGGTTGGCGGTGGCTGGAACGATAAACGTGCAAAGATTGAAGGTAATCGGAAAAGCGCCGGCGCCCGAAGCTTTGAGCATCGACGCTGGCGACAGCGGAGCAACGGACTGCGGGAGGCCCGGGCATGGGAAGTGCGGCAATTTCCACCTCCGCCCTTGACCTGCTGCTGCTCCTCCGCGGAAGCGAACCGGAGGGGCTGGGAAGGGCCGACCAGGTTTCCTACCAGATCGAGACGGCCATTCTGATGGGCATCCTCACCGAAGGCGACAGGCTGCCCACGGAGTCTGTGCTTGCCGGTGAACTCGGCATCTCCCCGATTACCCTCCGGCAATCCCTCGCCGCCCTGAGGACCAAGGGCCTGATCGAAACCAGCCGGGGGCGCAGCGGCGGCAGCGTGATTCGCCGGCAGATCGAATTCACGAATTCCCAGTTGCAGGACAAGCTTCGGGATACGAGCACCGAGGCACTCAGGGACCTCGGCGACCTGGGTGCGGCCATCGCCTCGATGTCGGCGCGGCTTGCGGCCGGGCGGGCGGATCCCAAGAACGTCGAGCACCTTGAGGATCTGGCGAGGCGCCACCGGGACTCGGCCGATGACCGGGCCCGACGCCGCATGGACAGCCGGTTCCACGTTGCCGTCAGCATTGCCGCGCAGTCCAGCAGGCTGACCTCGGCAGCCCTTCAGCTTGAAGCCGAGCTGATGACCCTGCGGTGGGGGCGCTCAGGCCAGCCCGGCAGTGACGGCAAGTCCGTGGAAGAACACGCCGCAATCGTTGATGCCATCAGGGCCCGGGACGCTGACGGGGCTGCCAGCGCGGCAGAACGGCACAGCCGCAACGAGACCGAATACTTGATAGAGCAGCATCTCAGGTTGACGATGCGGCCCGAAGAAAGTGCGTGATGTGGAAACCGTAGAAGAAGCCCTCGACCGGACGGCTGCCGCGCTCTCCTCCAGCATCAGCCGCGTTTTCGTTGATCTGGAGAAGATTGCAGGCACTGTTTCGGCGGCGGCGGCGGCCGTGTCAGGCGTACCCCGCCGCAGCGAATTCCTGTTCCTGAAGCAGGAACTGGCCAATTTCATCAAGCTGCACTCGGACATCATCGTCGGAGCCGGCATCGCCTATGCCCCGGGGAGCCTCCGGGAAGCGACCCACTGGCTGGAATGGTGGCGGACGCAGCGGACGGGGGAACCCCGTTTTGTCACCCACGACCTCAACCCGGACTCGCTGAACTACTACGACTACACAACCCGGGACTGGTTCACCATCCCTTCCGCCAGCGGGCAGCCCGTGGCGGTTGGACCCTACGTTGATTTCGGCGGCATCAACGTCAGCATCATCACGCTCTGCGTTCCGACGCCCACAGCGCAGGGCATTCAGATCCTGGGGTGCGACCTGACCCTGGCGAACCTGGAGGGAATCTTCCTGCGGGCCCTTCAGCTCCGCGAGCCCGTGGTGGTCCTGCTGGGACCCAATGGCCGCGTCATCGCGTCCAACAACGCACGCATCGCCACAGGAACCCTGTTCCTGGAAGAGGACATGGCGCGGGCCGACATCTCGGTGGACGTTTCGCCCGCCAACCCCGCGCGTCTGCCCTGGAAGCTGATCACCCTCCGGGATTAGGCTGCCTCGTGGGGCAGTAGATGTCCCGGACTGTCCGCGAAATGACGGGGTGATAAGGATCAAGCAACGATCCCCCGTAACCAGGGTTTCCGGCTGGCGCCCGGGGTTACTCTTTATTCGTGGTGAGATTCAGGGGGTTGCACATCGTGGCGGGCATCGTCGCCATGGGCGTGGCGGCTGCCCTGGGAATCATTATGGGCCTGAACAATACCGCCGTTTTTACCTCCAGCTGCGTGGTTTACGTGGCTGTATCGCTGTTCGTCCAGAGCCGCCTCGAGAAGTTCCGCACCCGGCTTCAGGGACTTCCGCAGCATCTCCCCGACGGCGTCACGCTGGAACGGACCGCAGAGCGGACTACAGAACGTCCTGCCGAGCAGCTGCCCAGCGGCGAAGGCAACGCCGCCTAGTTCAGATCCTTGGCCTTGAAGCCCAGCGCCGCGCCTTCAGGGCGGCGTGCAGCTCCAGCCGCACCATCCCCTTGAGCGGATCGACGCCCAGCAGCTGACGGATGCGGCCCAGCCTGTTGTAGATGCTGCTGCGGTGCAGATGCAGTCTTTCGGCGACGTCCTGGACCGAACCGTCATTGTCGTACAGCAGTTCCAGCACGGGCAGCAATTCACCGTTCCGGTCGTGGTCCTCCAGGGCCCGGAAGTTTACTGAACTTGCATCACTCCAGACCCCGGCCCCGCCGCCGGCCGAAGCCAGGAGCTGGTAGACGCCCGTAGCCCGGCAATCCACCAGCTCACCGAGCCGCGGATCAACCGCCGCCGCCAGGGCGGCAACCTTCGACTGCCGGTACGCCTCTGCCAGGTCTTTGATCCGGCCGAATCCCTCACTGGTTCCCAGGATGATCCGCTCCACGGACCTGCCGGCGCGCTTGGCGAGCTCCAGCTGGTAGTGCACCAGAACCTGCGCCTGGCTGGCGCGCCCTGTGGACTCCCGAAAGAGGACCACGGAATGAGTCTCCGCGCCTGCACTGAACAGGACAGCATCCACGCCAATGGTGGCCTGCAGTGCCGCGGCTCGGTGGATGAGCGTGGAGGCGATCGGGTCCGGGCCGGCCATCCAGCCGTCCGCGTCCAGGACCGTCACCAGCTGCCAGGGCCCGCGGTCCTGGACCTCCTTCCAGCCCGCCACGGCGGCAACCGCGTTGGCTTCCCCTGCACAGGCGGCCAGGAACTCGCGTTCACGGCTGCGCCGGAACTCTGATTCCGCGGTGTTGGAGTCCAGCAGCATTCCGGACAACAGGTCCAGCTCGTCCCGGACGCCGGGCAGCTCGGCAAGGATCGCCGTCGCACTTTGGTCTTCCACGTCCAGCTGCACCCATAAGTAGCCCACCCGGAACCCGCGGACCAGCAGCGGGACACAGACGCGCCCGAGCATGCCCAACTCGTCGTTGGCGGGCACCACCACCGGCCGCACCGCGGTGGCGATGCCGTGCGAGAGCTGCCAGTTTTTGACGTCCAGCGGCACGCGTTTGCTGAGCAGGAAGTTCACCCGGACCCGGTCGGCGTGCGACTGGTTGGAGCTGTAGGCGAGCAGCAAACCGTCGAGATCCTCCAGGGAAAGCCCGCGGCCCAGTTTGAGGGCGACACGTTCGACGAGCTGTTCCACATCCTGCTGCATGCTGACAGACTACGTCCCGCGGGGCGCCGTGAGCGAACGGACATCAGGCGACACCTGACGCCCCTGCGGTCGACATTAGTCGAGCGACCGCGCCGGAAAACCCTGGAATCACGCGGTTCAGCTCAGGGTGAGGCAGTCGATTGCTGTAGTGCGCCTCACAGCCGGATCTATTCTGGAATCACAACATTCCCCACACATTCCGGCCTTGCAGCCATCGGATCTGGAGCCCAAAAATGATCATCGGCGTCCCCAAAGAGATCAAGAACAACGAATTCCGCGTCGCCATTACGGCTGCCGGCGTTCACGAATTCCGCACCCACGGCCACACGGTCCTGGTGGAGCGCGGTGCCGGCCTGGGTTCCGGCATCACCGACGAGGAGTACGCCATCGCTGGCGCAGAAATCGTCGCCGACGTCGACGAGGTCTGGTCCCGCGCGGACATGGTGATGAAGGTCAAGGAGCCGATCAAGGCCGAGTACCACCGCTTCCGCAAGGGCCTGATCCTCTTCACCTACCTGCACCTGGCCGCCGAGCCCGAGCTGACCCAGGAGCTCATCAACGCCGGCGTCACCGCGATCGCCTACGAGACCGTCCAGGAAGGCCGCACGCTGCCCCTGCTCGCGCCCATGTCCGAGGTGGCCGGTCGGCTCTCCGTCCAGGTCGGTGCGACCTCCCTGATGGCGCCGGCCGGCGGCAAGGGCGTGCTGCTGGGCGGCGTCCCGGGCGTCCGCCCGGCCAAGGTCGTGGTCCTGGGCGCAGGCGTCGCGGGCACCAACGCTGCCGCCATGGCCCTGGGCCTCGGCGCCGACGTCACCATCCTGGACATCAACATCAACCGGCTGCGCGAACTCGACGCCCAGTACCAGGGCCGGCTCAAGACTGTCGCCTCCAACAAGTACGAGATCGAGAAGTCCGTGGTGGACGCCGACCTCGTGATCGGCTCCGTGCTCATTCCCGGCGCTAAAGCCCCCAAGCTGGTGACCAACGAACTCGTGGCGCGCATGAAGCCCGGCTCGGTGCTCGTCGACATCGCCGTGGACCAGGGCGGCTGCTTCGAGGACACGCACCCCACCACGCACCAGGAGCCCACGTACAAGGTCCACAACACCATCTTCTACTGCGTGGCCAACATGCCCGGCGCCGTCCCGAACACCTCCACCTACGCGCTGACCAACGTCACGCTCCGCTACGGCGTGGCCCTGGCAAACCTCGGTGTCAAGGCTGCCTTCGAGAAGGATCCCGCACTCGCCGCCGGCCTGAACATCGCCGCGGGCCACGTGGCGCACCACTCCGTCTCCGAGGCACACAACCTGCCCCTCGTGGCGGACTGGCACGAGCTGGTCTCCGCGTAACACCGGGGAGACCGCCGCTGGTTGAGCTCGCCGAAACCCACCCTTGGTTTCGACAAGCTCAACCAGCGGTTTCGTTTAAGCCAGCTCGCGGGCCTGCTCGATCAGCTTCAGGACCTCCACGGGGCCGGCCGGGTCTACTGGCACCGGCAATGACGAGGCGGCACCGCCGTCGGCGATCTTAGCTGCGAGAATGCGGTAGAACTCGGGGTAGTTCCCGCGCTCGGTCGGCAGCCGGTCCAGGTGCCCGTCGCGGCCCAGCTGCCCGGCCCACTCGGCGGCCTCCACGCCGTACTCCGCATCCAGCGGGCTCCCGCCGGCGACGATGTACGGCTCCTGCGGGTCCACGCCGTGCTTGGTGTAGCCGCCGCCGGTGCCGAGGATCCGGTAGCGCGGCCCCTGCTGGGCGCAGAGCATGTTCATCCAGTGGTGGCTGAGCACGCCGCTCTCGTGCCGCACGATCACGAAGCAGTCATCATCTGTCTTTTCGCCCGGGCGCCGGGCCAGGAGCTCGGCATGGACCACCTCGCCCGGGCCGAAGAGCTGCAGCGCCTGGTCCAGGAGGTGGGTGCCGAGGTCGAACAGGACACCGCCGCCGTCGGCCGCCGTCGCCTCCGCCTTCCAGGCCTTGGCAACCTCGGGCGACCACCGTTCAAACCGTGATTCGAACCGCGCGACCTCCCCCAGCACGCCGCGCTCCAGTAGGGCTTTGACCGTGAGGTAGTCCCCGTCCCAGCGCCGGTTCTGGAACACCGTCAGCACCCGCCCCAGCTGCTCAGCGAGCGCGACCAGCTCCTGCCCCTGGCCGCTAGTCACGGCGAACGGCTTGTCGACGACGACGTCTAGCCCGGCCTCAAGCGCCGCCTTCGCCAGCGGGTAGTGGGTGGCCGGCGGCGTCCCCAGCACCACAAGGTCAAGGTCAGGGGCCAGCGCAAGTACGGCGTCGCCGTCGGGCACTGTCTTCACGCCCGGGTACTGTCCGACGGCGGCCGCCTGCCGGCCGGGGTCGGAGGTGGCGATGACATCCAGCGAGTAGCTTGGGTCCGCCGCGACCAGCGGCGCATGGAAAACCCGGCCGGACAGGCCAAACCCCACCACGGCGGTGCGGATGGGAGCGGAGGGTGTGGAGGAATCGGTGCTCATGGTGCCACGCTACCCCCTGGGCCGGTCCCGCTTCAGCCGCCCGCAGCTCCGACGACGCGGATCACCAGCTCGCGCCAGGAATCCTCCAGCCGCCCTGGCGAAACGTGCTGCACGCGGACGGCGTGCAGCAGCCGTTCGGGTTCGAGGGTTGCGCTGAGGGACATGGCCATGAGCCACGGGTCAGCATCGAATCCCGCCGAACGCAGCAGGTGCTCAATGTGCCGGTGCCACAACACCGCCGCGGGCGCCTCAAACCTGTTGTGCAGGGACGTTTCCGCGGCCCGTGCGAGCTCGCCGTACTCCATGACATACCGGATGCGTTCGGCACCGAAGGCGATCAGCCGTTCCAGCGGCGGCGCCCCGGGGCCAAGGGGCGGCGGCCCAAACATGAAGCGGCCTTGGAACTCGGCTTCGGCGTCGCTGAGCAGGGTCATCATCAGGCCGGCGCGGCTGCCGAAACGGCGGAACACGGTTCCCTTGCCCACGCCTGCACGTTCGGCCAGCTTGTCCATGGTCACGCCGTCGGCGCCGCATTCCTCCACGAGCTGCCGGGCAGCGCACAGGAGCAGCTCCCGGTTCCGGGCAGCATCGCTGCGTTCCGCTCCGGAGCCGGACGCGGACGAGGATCCGGAACGGATTGGAATGAGGCTCACACCAAGCATTGTAGTCCCGGGAATAATATCCGGACCGCAGTCCGTTTAGACTGGATGAAGGCACCAACTGCCTCCAAGAACCACTCGCCTCGGAGCGTTCCGCGGCAGGACCTAAGGAGTTCACATGTCCAAGAGCACCGTACTCGCCCTGGTGGGAAGCCTGCGCGCCGACTCCCACAACCGCAAGCTTGCCGAAGCCATCCAGCTGAACGCCCCTGAGGGCCTCGCGATCGTGATCCACGACAGCTTGGGCAACATCCCGTTCTACAACGAGGACATCGACGTCGAGGGTCAGGTCCCGGCCGCCGCTACCGCGCTGCGCGAGGCAGCCGGCCAGGCTGATGCCCTTCTGCTGGTGACCCCCGAGCACAACGGCACCATGCCCGCCTCGCTCAAGAACGCCATCGACTGGCTGTCCCGCCCGTACGGCGCCGGCGCCCTCACCGGAAAGCCCACAGCCGTCGTCGGCACCGCGTTCGGCCAGTTCGGCGGCGTCTGGGCCCAGGACGAGGCCCGCAAGGCCGTTGGCATCGCCGGCGCCCGCGTCCTGGAGGATGCCAAGCTCGCCGTCCCCGGCTCCATGGTCCGCTTCGCGGAAACCCATCCCAAGGACGACGCCGAGGTTGTTGAGCAGATCAAGGAACTCTTCGTTGCCCTTGCCGCCGTCGAGCCCGCCGGCGCAGCCGCTTAGGCAGCTCCCCTCCTTGCACGCCCCCGGCCCGCCAGCGGCCGGGGGGCGTGCGCCTCTTCCGGCCTCAGCCCGCCGACCGGGCGCCGGGGGACGGCTGCAACCAATCCGTGACTGAGCTGCCGCCAAACTGACACCCGGGCACCGTTCCCCGGCCCGCCGCCCCGCCGTAACGTTGATGTACGGGACGTGCCGGGGCAGGGAGTGCGGTGCAGTCATGAACTCGAGCTGGGGAGTCAGACCGCTGACGGCGGCGGTTGCAGCCTTCTGCCTGACATTGCCCTTGTGGCTCGGCGCCTGCGTCCCGCTCGAACAAAATGCTTACGACGCCGGGCCCTCCCCCGCCGTGGCACCCGAACCCCGCCCGGCTCCTCCGGTGAGCCCGCCCGAGGAAGCCGGCGCGCCCACCGCCCCCGGATCCAGCATGGAACCCGGGCTTGGAGCCTCGGGCCAGGGTGCCCCTGGTGCCGGCGCAACAGGTCAGGGAACAGTTGGCGGGGTTGCCGAACCGGTGCCTCCGGCCGGCTCAACTGCTCCGCCCGGTGACTCGAAGCCCGGCGGCCAACCTGCCGGCTCCCCAACTGCAGGGGGATCCGGGCCTGGCGGGCTTCCGTCCGCCGGCGTTGCCGGTCCGGACACCGGTCCTGACACCCAGGCACAACTGCCGGGCTCCGGACTGCAGCCCGCGCCTGCCTCGGGGGCCGCGGCCGGTCCGGCTGTCGGCGGCCCCGCAGCCGGTTCCACGTCGCCGGGGACCGGGACCGGCGAAGCCAGCGCCGGCACTGCGGTTTACTACGTTGCCCTCGACGACGGCGGAACGTCCGGCGTGCGCTTCGGCTGCAACGACAGCCTGGTGGCCGTGCACCAGGCCGACTCATCCACCAGCGAGCCACTGCAGGCCGCCATGGGCAGGCTGCTGTCCGGCCCCGGCGCACCGCCCGCGAGCGGCCTGTACAACGCCCTGTCAGCATCCTCGCTCCAGTACGTGTCCGGCTACCTCGACGGCACCACCGTGGTGGTGAACCTGACCGGCGCAGTGCAGCCGGGCGGCGTCTGCGATCTTCCGCGGATCGAAGCACAGCTCACCCATACAGCCGTCACGGCCGTAGGTGCCGTCCGGGCGGAAATCTACGTCAGCGGCGTGCCGCTGACCGAAGTTCTCGGCCTCCGCTAGCCCCTGCCTTCCGGTGAGAACAGCGCGTCCATGTCAGCATGGCTCGGCGAACCCGCGAGCTCCGACCAGTTGCCGTCGCCCAGGATTTCGGCGGCCACTCGGGAGACCGTTGCATAGGCCGCCTTCGCGGCATTGCCGCCGATACTGACCCGCCGCACACCGGCGTCGTGCAGTTCGCCCACCGACGCCGATCCGACGCCGGCAAGTGCATTCACAGGCGCCGGTATCCGCCTGCTGAGCTCATGCAGGATGTGCAGGTCCGTCACGCCGGGAACGAAGATTCCGTCGGCCCCGGCGGCAAGACAGCGTTCGGCGCGCTCCAGCGTTTCCTCGAACGCCGAGTCCCCGAACTGCCCGGAAAGGTACGTGTCCGTCCGGGCATTGATGAAGAGGTTCACTCCGGACTCTGCCGCGATGCTGCGGACCAGACTGATCCGCCGGGCCTGCTCGTCGGCGTCAGTAAGACGTATCCCGCCCGAGTCTTCGATGTTCACGCCCACGGCGCCGGCACCCAGCACCGCCGTGACGGTCTGTCGGAGCAGCCCGTCGTCGAAAGCGCCGTCCGCACCCGCATACCCGGCCTCGATATCCGCCGTGACCGGGAGACTCGTCGTCGCGATGATCCTGCGGAGCGCGTCGAACGCCAGACCCGGCGGCACGTGGCTGCCGTCGGGGTACCCCAGGCTCCAGGAGATGGCCGAACTCGAGGTGGCAATGGCCTGCGCCCCGGCCTTCTCCACGAGCCGGGCCGATGCCGCATCCCACACGTTCACGAGCACCAGCGGAACAGCACCGCCCGCGTGCATGCGGCGGAAGGCCTCGGCCTTGCCGGTTTGGGACAGTGCGGGCTGGGATAGTGCGTGCTGGGGCTCGAGTGACGTCATGGCTCCATTCCATGCCTTGGTCTGCCGAAGGTAAAGGCGCCCCGCGGCCCCAGTTGCGGATGTTCCACAAATGCTGGTCAACAGCTGTTGCCTGATCAGCAACCGATGGCTGTACTCTGGGACTGTGACCCACGAGACACTCGACGCCGCCGCAGCCGTCCTCCCCGCCGAAGCCATCGACGCCATCGAGCGGGCCGCGACATCAGCCCACCGCCACGACGAACTCTTCTCCGAGCGCGCCGCGAACATCAAGCAGTCGGCGGTGCGGGATGTTTTCGACATTTCCATGCGGCCGGGCTTGGTCTCGCTGGCCGGCGGTAGCCCCTACCTGCAGTCACTGCCCCTCGACAAGCTCGCCCAGACGGCCGCCCGGATCATCGCCGAGGACGGCCTCACCGCGCTTCAGTACGGCGGCGGCCAGGGCACGGAGGAACTGCGCACCCAGATCTGCGAAGTCATGGCCGCCGAGGGGATCCTGGACGCCCGGCCCGAGAACGTGGTGATCACCGCGGGCTCGCAGTCCGCGCAGGATGTGGCCACCAAGGTGTTCTGCAACCCAGGCGACGTGGTGCTTGTGGAGGAGCCCACCTACGTGGGCGCGCTGAACACGTTCGAGGCTTACCAGGTCCAGGTGGAGGCCGTTCCCTTGGACGACGACGGGCTGGTGCCTGATCTTCTTGAGGCCAGGATCGCGGCGCTCCAGACCGCCGGGAAAAACATCAAGTTCCTCTACACCATCCCCAACTTCAACAACCCGTCGGGCATCACGCTGGCGCAGGAGCGCCGGCAGCAGATCGTGGACATCTGCCGCCGCGCCAACATCCTGGTGCTGGAGGACAACCCTTACGGCCTGCTGAGGTTCGACGGCGAGCCGCTGGCGCCGCTGCGCACAGGCAACCCCGACGACGTCATCTACATGGGCTCGTTCTCGAAGATCTTTGCACCGGGCCTGCGCATCGGCTGGGCCCTGGTTCCGGCCCACCTGCAGCGCCGCTACTACCTGGCCTCGGAGGCGGTCACACTCTGCCCGCCCACGCTGAACCAGATGCTCGTCTCCGCCTATCTCCGGGACTACGACTGGAAGGGCCAGATCGAGACGTACCGCGGGCTGTATGCCGAACGCTGCCACGCGATGCTGGCGGCGCTGGAGAAGCACATGCCCGAAGGGCTGAGCTGGACTCGGCCTCAAGGCGGATTCTTCGTCTGGGTGACGCTGCCGGAGGGCGTGGACACGTATCCCCTCCTCCACAAGGCGATTGATGCCGGTGTCGTCTTCATTCCCGGCGCCGCCTTCACTCACTCGGACGTCCCGTCGAACAAACTCCGCCTTGCTTTCAGCGCCGTTCCGCCGGAGGCAATCGCCGAGGGCGTGCGGCGTCTGGCTCCGGTGCTGCAGGAAGCCATAGACGCGTTGGCTTGAGCTGCGGCCGGCGGGGACATCAGATCATTCGCGATATTCAAAGGAGATAAGGACATGGCGGAAACCATTGTTGTGGGTGTGGACGGAAGCGGCACCGCGCGTAAGGCAGCGGAGGTGGCGCGAGACTTGGCCGGCGCGCTCGGCGCCCGGCTCCATGTTGTGTCCGCGTTCGATACCGACCGGACCGAAGTCTTCGGCAGCGGCAGCGACCGGTGGATCGTGTCGGATGCCGGCGAGGCCGAAAAGGTGGCCCGGGAGGTGGCAGCTGCTTTGGCGGGCGGCGAACTCAAGATCACCTACTCCGCCGCACGGGGCAAGCCGGCCGAGGCCCTGGTCAAGGAGGCGGACCGCCTCGAGGCCAGGATGATCGTGGTGGGAAACCGCCGCATGCAGGGCCTCGGGCGCGTGCTGGGCAGCGTGGCGAACAGCGTGGCACACAGTGCGTCCTGCGACGTCTACATCGCAAATACCTACGGAGCGGACTAGCCCCAGCGCGGGCTAGCCACAGCGCCAGCCTGACTTGGGCCGGCCTGCCCGCCACGGGCGGCCTGCCGACGCCAGCCTGACTTGACGCGGATCACCCCGGCTGGTGCGCAGTCTCACCACGTTTTCCGGCAGTCCGGCATGGCCTGAAAGATAAAATTGGAGGAGCCCCCGATGGTGCGGACAAACCCAAATCTACCTTTCAGGGGAACACTGTGCTTACACTCCAGCGGCGCCACCTCGTCGGCCACGACATCCTCCTCGCCCGCCACGGCAACCACATCAGCGCCATGCGCGTGGACCGCTCCGCGGGCCGTGTGATCGCCCTCCTCGACGACGGCTCCTTGGACAGCGCCCCGAACCTCATCTCCCCCGACCTGCAGCTGCCGGACACGCTGAAGAGCGTCCTCCGCGAGGACTGGAAGTTCCTCACGCTCGTGAGCTCCGGCATCGCCGCCGTATCCGGCGTCATGCTGGCCGCCGCGGTGAGCATGGCGAATATGTCCGCCGATCCGGCCATGGCTCAGCTGCTGGCCGGCTCCTACGCCTACTAAGCCGGCCTCCGGCGTCACCCGATCCGGACCAGCACCTCACGCAGCAGCCACCACAGCCCGGCGGTGACGCCGCCGCCCACCAGCGCGCCTGCAACAACCTGCGCCACCGTATGTGCGCGCAACACCACCCTGGACCAGCCCACAGCGGGAATCAGCAGCAACAGCGGAAGCCACGAGGCGCCCAGGATCAGCACCGCGTTGACCGTGGTCAGCGCGATCGCCCCGGCGTGGCCACTGATTTTCCAGAACAGGCTGATGGCCGCGAGCACCACCACGCCGCCCACGATGGCCAGCACCACCACAATGACGCTGTACGGCGCATTGATGGCCAGGAGCACCGCCAGGCCCGCGAGCAGTGACACCACCGTCATGGCAAGCACCGGTGCCCGTTGCTTGCGGTTACTCACATGGTGGTCTGTCACCTTGCCCAGACGGACCAGAAGGACGACGGCGGCCAGGGGCAGCACGCACACAAACAGCACCGCCACGGCGCCGAACCAGACGGTGCCCGGAAAGCCGGGTTCCAGGGCCGGACTGAGGAGCAGCAGCAGAGCCACGGTGATCGGCGGCTGAAGCGCTTCCGTGATGACCCGGGCCACGCGGTTCTCCACGCGGATGCTGATGATCCCGCGATCCTCACCCATGGGAAACCCCGTCCCTGATTGTCCGGCCCTCCCCCCTTTCCCCGGAGGGTACCGCTCCGGGGACCGTCAGTCGAGCAGCAGGGCAGGTCAGTCGAGCAGCAGTGCCGGCTCCTCCAGGATGGCGGCGACGTCGGCCATGAAGCGGGCTGAAAGGTCGCCGTCCACCACGCGGTGGTCAAAGGATCCGCCGAGCGTGGTGATCCAGCGCGGAATGACCTCGCCGTCCAGGACCCACGGCTTTTGCTTGATGGTGCCAAACGCCACGATGGCCACTTCACCGGGGTTGATGATGGGGGTTCCGGTGTCGATGCCGAGGGCGCCGATATTGGTGACCGTCAGCGTGCCACCCTGCATCTGCGCCGGCTGGGTCTTACCGGCACGCGCGGTGGTGGCGAGCTCATTGAGGGCCAGCGCCAGTTCCTTGAGCGACAGGTCCTGGGCGTTCTTGATGTTCGGTACCATGAGCCCGCGGGGTGTGGCCGCGGCGATGCCCAGGTTCATGAAGTGCTTGATGTGGATCTCCGCGGCGTCGCTGCCGTCCGTGTTGTCCACCCAGGTGGCGTTCACGCTCGGGTTCCGCGCTGCGGCCCAGATGACAGCCTTCGCAAGGATCAGCAGCGGGGAGACCTTGATGCCCTCGAAGTCGCGCGAAGCCTTGAGCCGCTTGACGAATTCCATGGTGCGGCTGGCATCAACGTCCACGAAGATGCTCACATGCGGCGCGGAGAACGCCGACTCCACCATTGCCTTCGCGGTGGCCTTGCGAACCCCCTTGACCGGGATCCGTTCGATCCGCTGTTCCTGGGGACGGCCTGACGTGCCCCAGAAGGTGTCCGCCTTGTCCAGTTCCGCATCGCGCTGCGCCTGGTAGCTGACCAGGTCCTCGCGGGTCACCTCGCCGCGTGCGCCCGTGGCCACGACGTCGGCCAGGTCAATGCCCAGGTCGCGGGCAATCTTCCGCACCGGCGGCTTTGCCAGAACCCTGTTCATGAGCCCGGAAATGGCCCCGCCCAGCGTTGGCTTGTCAGTCTCGAGAGCGGGCGTCCACTCGGGCCGCCTCGGCACGACGGGAGCGGCCACCGGCCCGGCGCTGGCCGGACCGTCCAAGAGCGCATCCTTCGCGGACAGCGGCTGGACAGGCTCGACTTCCGGAGCGCCGTGAACGGCATCGGCCGGAATCGCCGGCCTCGTCTTGCGCGGGCGCCGCTTCACGGCGTCAGCCTTGGGGCCTGAACCTACCAGCGGACCGGCGGCCGGGCCGCCGTCGGCAGCTCCACCAGCAGCAGCTTCGCCGTCGGCCGGGAGCGTTCCGTACATCAGCGCAGGCCCAGTGGCCTCGACGGCGGGCACCGGGGCGTCGGCCGGTGTGGGGTCGCCGTGCATGGCGTCAGAGACGCTGATGATTGCGGTCCCGACGTCGACAGTCGCCCCTTCCGGGACCAGCAGTTCGGTGACGGTACCGGCAAACGGCGACGGGAGCTCAACGAGGGACTTGGCCGTCTCGATCTCGCACAGGACGTCATTGATGGCCACCTCATCGCCGGGCTTGACCTTCCACGAAACGATCTCTGCCTCGGTCAGGCCCTCACCGACGTCGGGGAGGTTGAACTTGTTAAGCGTCATGGGATCCTCGGGTTCGAAAGCTCGGCGCCCCGGGAGGTGCGGAGCCGGTAGGCGAAAGAGTCAACAGGTGCTGGTGCGCGGCGGCGTCAGTACGCGAAAGCGCGGTCCAGTGCCTCAAGGATGCGGTCGATGTCCGGAAGGTAGTCCTCTTCGACCTTGGCCACGGGGTACGGCATGTGGAAGCCGCCCACCCGGATGACCGGCGCCTCCAGCGAATGGAAGGCCCGTTCGCTGATCCGCGCGGCGATTTCACCGCCGATGCCGCCGAAGGTGGGAGCCTCGTGCGCCACGATCAGCCGGCCCGTCTTCTTGACGGAGGCCTCGATGGCGTCGAAGTCGATCGGCGAGATGGAGCGAAGGTCGATCACTTCAATGCTGCGGCCGTCCTCCGCCGCGGCATTGGCGGCGGCGAGGGCCACGGGGACGAGCGGGCCGTAGACCACCACCGTGGCGTCGGTTCCCTCCCGGACCACCTGTGCCTTGAACGGGTCCTCGGCCGGGCCCGCTGACTCGGTGTCAACCTCGCCCTTGAGCCAGTAGCGGCGCTTCGGTTCGAAGAAGATCACCGGGTCCTGGCAGTTCACGGCCTGCTGGATCATCCAGTAGGCATCGTGGGGGTTGGACGGAGTGATGATGCGCAGACCGGGGGTATGCGCGAACAGCGCCTCCGGTGACTCGGAGTGGTGCTCGATGGAACCGATGCCGCCGCCATAGGGGATGCGGATGACCACTGGCACAGTGAGGTTGCCGTTGCTGCGCGAGTGCATTTTCGCCAGCTGGGTGGTGATCTGGTTGAAGCCGGGGAAGACGAAGCCGTCGAACTGGATCTCGGCGACGGGGAGGTAGCCGCGCAATGCCAGGCCGATCGCGGTGCCGATGATGCCGGATTCTGCGAGCGGGGTGTCCACCACCCGGTCCGCTCCGAATTCGCCGATCAGGCCGTCGGTGACGCGGTAGACGCCGCCGAGCGGGCCGATGTCCTCGCCCATGAGCAGGGACTTGGGGTTGTTGCTGAGCGTGGCGCGCAGGCCTTCATTGATGGCCTTGGCAATGGTCATGGTGGTCATCAGCGGCCAGCCCCTTCTCCCTCGTCGCCGCCGGCAAAGCCCGCGCTGTACTCTTCGAACCACGCCAGTTCCTCGGCCACAAGCGGGTGCGCCTCGACGTAGGTGTTGGCAAAGGCGGTCCTGATATCCGGTGCGTCCGACTCGTACGTGGACTTGCGGATGTACGCGGCGAGTTCGTCGCCGTCGGCGGCAACCTGGGCGAAGAAGGCCTCATCGGCCATGCCCTCGGCGCGGAGGTACTTCTCCAGCCGGTCCAGCGGGTCCTTTTCGCGCCAGAGGGCCTCTTCCGAGGACTCGCGGTACTTCGTGGGGTCGTCGGCCGTGGTGTGGGCGCCCACGCGGTAGGTGAAGGCCTCAATGAGCACCGGGCCGTTGCCCTGGCGTGCATGCTCGAGCGCCCACTCGGTGACGGCGTGGACCGCCACGACGTCGTTGCCGTCCACGCGGATGCCCGGGAAGCCGTAGCCCTTGGCGCGGTTGGAGAGCGGGATCCGGGTCTGCACAGCGGTGGGCACGGAGATGGCCCAGTGGTTGTTCTGGCAGAAGAAGACCACCGGGGCGTCGTAGGAGGACGCGAACACCATGGACTCGTGGACGTCGCCCTCGGAGCTGGCACCGTCGCCGAAGTAAACCATGACGGCCGCCTTCGGCTCGGCCGGGCCGTCGGCGCCCTGGTCGCTCCCCACTCCTTTAGCCGCTGCCAGCCGCTGGTCGCGCTGGATGCCCATGGCGTACCCAACGGCGTGCGGCGTCTGCGCAGCCAGCACCAGCGTGTACAGGTGGAAGTTGGTGTCCTTGGGGTTCCAGCCGCCGTTGGAGACGCCGCGGAACTGCTTCAGCAGCTCGGCCAGGTCCACGTTGCGGGTCAGGGCGACGCCGTGCTCGCGGTAGGTGGGGAAGATGTAGTCCTGCGGCTGGCTGGCGCGCCCGGATCCGATCTGGGCTGCTTCCTGTCCCGTCAGCGGAACCCACAGCGCCAGCTGGCCCTGCCGCTGCAGGGCCGTGGCTTCCTGGTCGAAACGGCGAATGGCCGCCATGTCCGCGTAGAAACCCCGGAGTTTTTCGGCGTCGAGACGCTCCGCATACTCCGAGAACACGGAGTCGGTGCCCAACGTGCCATCGGGGCCCAGAAGCTGGACCATTTCAGTCGAAGGCACGCCCAGGGCCGCCTCGGCCTGCGCCTCGAGCTGGTCGTCCAGTTCCGTTCCATCGAACTCGGTGGAGGGCAGATGTGTTGCGCCCATACCGTCTCCTGCCTGCCGCATCCGGATGCGTTGCAATGTCGCTGGGATATATGCCTCACAAGGAATGCATTCCCGACGAGGCATATATATTTGGCTTACTGTTCCTTACTTTATCCGGCGTAGGTAGCGCCGGCTGTTTGTTAAGCGCTAGGAACGGCGTGGCGGTTTTGTGTACTCCGCACAGAGTTCCAGGAATCGCGTGTTCGCTTCCACTTCGCCGATACTCACCCGGACACCTTCGTTTCCGAAGGCGCGCACGGACAGCGCGCGTTCCCCGGCGAGCCGGGCGAACTCCGCGCTGTTCTCCCCGAGATCGAGCCAGACGAAGTTCCCCTGCGCGTCGGGAACGAACCAGCCGAGGTCCCGGAGACCTGCTGTTACACGGTCCCGTTCCGCCACCAGGCTTTGTACCCTTTCTACAACCTGGCCGAAATTCTGCAGGGACACAACGGCGGCCTGTTCGGCGATCTGCGATACCGCGAACGGGGTGGCGGCGACGCGCAGGTGCTGGGTGAGCTGGGGCTGGGAAACGCTGTAGCCGACCCGGAGGCCGGCGAGGCCGTGTGCCTTGGAGAACGTCCTGAGCACCACCACGTTGGGGTACTTGCGGTACATCCTGATGCCGTCCACCGCGTCTTCCGCGCGGACGAACTCCTGGTAGGCCTCATCGATGACCACCACAACGTCCGACGGCACCGCCCCGATAAAGCGCTCAGTTTCCTCGGCGGTCAGGATGGGGCCCGTGGGGTTGTTAGGGGTGCAGAGCAGGATCACCCTGGTTCGCGCGGTCACGGCCGCGGCCATGGCGTCAAGGTCATGGCGGCCGTCAGCGCTCACCGGGATCCGCACGCTCTCTGCCCCTGCCAGCCCCACGCAGATGGGATAGGCCTCGAAGGAGCGCCAGGCGTAAATGACTTCGTCGGGCTTGCCATCGTCATTCTGGCCGGCGAACGTGGTCAGCAGCTGGGTGAGTGCGCCGAGGCTGCCGGCACCGGTGACGATATCCTCGGCCGGGACATCGAGGAATTCTGCGAGCGCGGTGCGGAGCTTGGTGCTGAGCGGGTCCGGGTACCGGTTGAAGTCGGTCTGGGCGGCAATGGCCTCCACCACGGCCGGGATGGGCGGCAGTGGGTTCTCGTTGGACGACAGTTTGTAGCTGGCAAGGCCGTCGACGGCGACGGGCGGCTTGCCGGCAGCGTAGCGGGGCAAACGGTCAACCACCGGTCGCGGCCTCAGGCCCCCCGCCATGGTCTCTGATGAAGTCATGCCACCTAGCCTATGCCCCCGACTGCCTGCCCCACCTTGCGGTGTGACAGCATGGGCGCATGCGGTCTTTCATCATGCGAGTGATCATTAATGGACTGGCGCTGTGGATTGCCAGCTGGCTTCTGCCCGGTCTGGATATCTCCGCCACAGCCACCACAGAAGCTGTAGCCAAGACCGGGGTGAACCAGGGAACTGACGCCGCCGGCATTGTCCTCGCGTACCTGTTCATCGGACTGATTTTCGGCCTGGTCAATGCCTTCGTGCGGCCGATCGTCAGCTTCCTCTCCTTGCCCATCACCATCCTGACGCTGGGCCTGTTCACCGTTGTGATCAACGCCGCGATGCTCTACCTCACCTCCTGGATCAGCGGCTACACGCCCGTGCACTTCACCATCGATACGTTCTTCTGGACCGCCGTGCTGGCCGCCATCATCATCACCGTCATTTCGCTGGTGGCAGACCGGGTCCCCGGCGCCCGCCACCGCTGACACCCCCGCCCGGCAGCTCGCGAGCTCCGCCGAGTTCCCGGCGGACTGACTGGCCGGGAAGGATTGCCCTGCCGGGACCGAGTTGCGCCGGACCGGGCTGGCCAAGACCGGAGGTGCCCAGAGCGGGCAGTGGCGGCTGCGGAGTGGGCACGGGCGGTCTCGGTGCACGGACCAGCTGGAAGCGGGTGACCCTCGCCGCTCCGCCCGCGCCCACCACCCCGGCAAGCGCGGCCGTAGACGCCGCCAGCGAAGGATCCGGACTCGCGGAGACTGCCCGGGCACCCGCCTCGTAGTTGCTGAGCCTGTGCCCGGGGCCAAGGCCGCCGTCCTCACTGGCGGGCGTCCTGACCAAACCGTTCAGCGTTACTGTCACCCTGTCCCTGGTGTCGGGATTGGGAAGGCCCTCGCTGCCGGGAACCCAGTCCTGCCGGTGCTCCAGATGCAGGCTGCTGACGCCCGGCTCCGGAGTTATGGCGCCGACAGGCGATCCTGCGGTCAGCACGTACTTGAGGTTATAGTCGGCAAGGAAGGCCTTGTCCTGGCTCAGGTTCATCGCGTGGATTCCGCCCTGGCTGTAGCCCACGGCCACCACCTGGTCACCGGCCTCAGCACCGGCCTGGCGCAGAGCCGCCCGGATGGCTGCGGCCGTGTACTCGGACCCGTACCCCAACGATTCGCCGACTCCGGCCTCGTCGAAGGGGTTGGGGCCTCCCATGTTGCCGGGCTGGGTTCCGGGGATGACGACGATAAACGCGTCCCGACCACCGGTGGTTGTCTGGATGATCTCGATTCGGCCGGGGCCGGCGTCTGCCACCTCCCCTGCCCGGGCAAGGAGACCTGACGGAGAGGCGTCCAGGGCAATCTCGCCGGAGCCTTCCTGCAGCGCCGTCACGGGCCGCGGCTTCAGGTCGGGCCTTACCCGGTCCAGCAGCATGCGGACAAGGACCGGCGCACTGGAACCCCCGCCGGAGGCAAGCCCCATTTTCACGGCGGCATCCGCCTCACCGGACGGCATTCCCAGAAGCGCGGCCAGAAAGGCACCAGCCACCACCGGATCGCTCGAGGCGATCGCCTCGGTGCTTGCCGTGTTGGGGCGCCAGTCCCGCCAGTCCCGGGCCAGGGCAAGGTCTACCGCCTGCCGCCCCCACAACCATGGTGCGTCCCAGTGGAGATGTGTGATGAGCAGATTCGCCGTCTCGGCGGCGCTGTACTCGAGCTGGCAGGCGCGAACACCCCCGGCCAGGCGCTCCAGCTCCTCCCGCACCGCCGCCACGGAGCGCTGACCTTCCCAGACGGCAGTGAGGGCCGCGGCACCGCTGGCCGGATCCTCCCGCTGGTAGCTTCCCAGCGATTCCCAGACCCGATAGATGCCCAGCTCGACAGACGCCAGGTCCCGGGCGAGCAAATCCAGCTCCCGTGCCCCCGAATCCAGTTCCTCGAGCTGGAAGGAGATCCCACCTACTCCACCCCGCACGGAAAGGACAGCATCGGATGCCGGCACGACGGGGCGGAGCTGCCCGCCGCCTCCGCCGGGCGCGTCCTCGGCCATCAGTAGCCCCCGGCGGCGGGGAGGACGGACTCGGCGACGCGGACGGAGTGTCGCCGCAGTGCGAGGGCGGCGGCATGCACTCCTTCCCGGGCCCGGCAAAGGGCAACGGCCTGTACGCGCAGGCTGGACCTGTAAGCCAGCCCGGCGGGCGACTGCCAGTCCATCAGCTGGAGCTGCGCAAGCCTTGCCTGGACGGCATCGACCTGCTCCGCGCAGGCCTCAACCCGCCCGGCCAACAGCTGGACCTCAAAACTGCGCGACGAGCATGCTGCGGCGTCGGCCGCCATGACGCTGACACTGCTCCCTGTGACGCGGGCGCTGCCCGCCGTGATGCTGGCGCTCATCCGAATACCCCCATCCAACTGCCGGCCGGCGTTCCGGCGTCAGCCATTTCCGTGCTTCCTGCCCACGACGCTAAGGTGCGGCCCCCGCCGACGGAACGGCCGGCGTCGTCCATGTGGAGAAGTGCGCGAGGGCGGGGCTGTGGAGGAGAAGTCACAGGAGTTCCCGTGCTTCAGCAGGCACAGAACTTCATGAAAGAATCAGGTCATGCCTGAAACTGCCGCCACAGCTGACACCCGTACGCCCTCCGGACGCCTCGCCCTCGCCGCGTCAGAGGAACAAATCGCGCTCGGCCCTCTGGACGGCCGCTACAAGTCCGCCGTCGGCCCCCTCGTTGACTACCTGTCCGAGGCAGCCCTTAACCGCGACCGCGTCGCCGTCGAGGTCGAATGGCTTATCCACCTGACCGGGGACAACGTGCTCCCGGGCGCAGGCCCGCTGTCCGAGGACCAGCAGCAGCAGCTGCGGGCTATTGTCACCGAATTCGATGCCGCCTCCGTCAACGAGCTGGCCGAAATCGAAGCCGTCACCGTCCACGACGTGAAGGCCGTGGAGTACTACATCGGCCGCCGCCTGCCCGCCATCGGCATCGAGAACCTGACCGCGATGGTGCACTTCGGCTGCACCTCCGAGGACATCAACAACCTGTCCTATGCCCTGGGCGTGAAGGGTGCTGTGGAGGACGTGTGGCTGCCCGCAGCCCGCGCCCTCGTGGCCCAGATCAGCAAGATGGCCGAAGACAACCGCGCCGTTCCGATGCTGTCCCGCACGCACGGCCAGCCCGCCACGCCCACCACCCTGGGCAAGGAGCTCGCCGTCATCGCGCACCGCCTGAACCGGCAGCTGGAGCGCGTCGCGAGGACTGAATACCTCGGCAAGATCAACGGCGCCACCGGCACGTACGCCGCCCACGTGGCTTCCGTCCCCGGCGCGGACTGGCAGCAGGTCGCGAAGTCGTTCGTGGAGAAGCTGGGCCTGACCTGGAACCCGCTGACCACGCAGATCGAAAGCCACGACTGGCAGGCGGAGCTGTACGCCGACGTCGCCCGCTTCAACCGGATCCTGCACAACGTCTGCACGGACATCTGGAGCTACATCTCGATCGGCTACTTCGCGCAGATCCCCGTGGCAGGCGCCACCGGCTCCTCCACGATGCCGCACAAGGTCAACCCGATCCGCTTCGAAAACGCCGAGGCCAACCTGGAGATCTCCTCCGGGCTCCTGGACGTGCTGGGCTCCACCCTGGTCACCTCCCGCTGGCAGCGCGACCTCACGGACTCCTCCAGCCAGCGCAACATCGGCGTGGCCTTCGGCCACTCCCTGCTGGCCATTTCCAACGTGGCCAAGGGCCTGGAGCGGCTCGACGTGGCGGAGAGCGTTCTGGCCGGCGACCTCGACACCAACTGGGAAGTTTTGGGCGAAGCCATCCAGATGGTGATGCGCGCAGAGGCAATCGCGGGTGTGGAAGGCATGGAGAATCCCTACGAGCGGCTCAAGGACCTCACCCGCGGGCAGCGCGTGGACGCCGCCCGGATGCAGGAGTTCGTCCAGAGCCTGGGCCTCTCCGCAGAGGCCGAGGCCCGGCTGCTCGCCCTGACGCCGGGCAAGTACACCGGCATCGCGGACAAGCTGGTTGACCACCTGAAATAAGTACGGCGGCGGTGCCGGGCATTGGAGCCCGGCGCCGCTTCCGTTTCTGGCGGCTTCCGCACACGGCCCGTCCCCTTTTGCGGCGGTTTTGTCCCGCCTACCTTCCCGACGACGACAAGGAACGCGAAACCATGAGGCTGCTGCTCATCCGCCACGGCGAAACTCCCGGGAATGTGCTGGGGCAGCTGGACACCGCCCACCCCGGCCCCGGCCTGACCGAGCTGGGCGAGCGCCAAGCCGAGGCCCTGCCGCGGGCCCTGGTGAACGAGCCGATCAGCGCGCTGTACGCTTCCACCCTGGTCCGCACCCAGATCACCGCCGGGCCGCTGAGCCGGGAGCTCGGCCTCGACGTGGAGATCCTGGACGGCATCCACGAGATCGAGGCGGGCGCCCTGGAAAAGCTGACGGACCACGAGTCGCACCGGCGGTACATGAGCACCGTGTTCGCCTGGACCGACGGCGACTTCGACCGCCGGATGCCGGCCGGGCCCAACGGGCACGAGTTCTTCGAACGCTATGACGCCGCCATCGCCAAGGTGTCCGCGGAAGCCGCCGGCACCGGCGCAGTCGCCGTCGTCAGCCACGGCGCCGCGATCCGGGTCTGGGCGGGCCACCGCGCGGACAACATTGACATGGAATTCGCCGCCCGGCACGTTCTCGCCAACACCGGCATCGTGGCGCTGGAAGGCGATCCCGAGGCCGGCTGGAACCTGATCCACTGGGATGCCAGCCCCGTCGGGGGCCTTGCCCTGGCCGACCCCGCCGCCGAGGACCCGATGGGAAAGACCACGGGCTAGGTCCGGCCAAGTGTTCCCACGGCGCTTACCGGCAGGAAACACCGCGGTAACGGCGGCCTTCTAGCCTTGATCTGCATCACCCCTTCGGCGAATCGAGGCACAGATGCAGACCAATCCCCGGCTAAACATTCGGAAAGTCAGCTGGTCCAACCCGGTGGGTGCCGACCTGCGCGCAGCCCAGCAGGCCGAACTCGATGCACGTTTCGGCAGCACCGACCACGAGCCGGGGCCCAAGCCGTCCGAAGTGGACACGGCCGTGTTCCTCGTGGCCTACGACAAGGGGTCGGGCCAGCCGGTGGGCTGTGGGGGCCTGCGGCTGCTCGACGCCGAGACGGCGGAAATCAAGCGCCTCTATGTTCTCCCCTACACCCGCGGCTCTGGCGTGGCCAGCTCCATCCTGGCCGCCCTCGAGGCCGAGGCCTTCGCCCAGGGCATCACCCGGATCACTGCGGAGGCCGGCTCGGTGCAGACCGACGGACGCAATTTCTACGCGAGCTCCGGCTTCGATCCGGTTCCCAACTTCGGCCCCTATATCGGCGTCGAGCACTCGTACTGCTTCGAAAAGCGGATCGATTGCCACAGCGCGGCGCACACCGCCATGGCCTGAGCGGGCCATCTTTGCAGACCGACGGCGGCCGTCACACTCCGGTGGGGCAGGCCGCCGTCGGCTAATCTCGCGCTATGGAAACCAAAGACATTACGTTCCGCACCCGCAAGTGGGTGCGGCCCGAGGACCTCAACGCCAACGGCACCCTGTTCGGCGGCAGCCTGCTGAAATGGATTGACGAGGAAGCCGCGATCTACGCCATCCTCCAACTGGGCAACGGCCGCGCGGTCACCAAGTACATCTCCGAAATCAACTTTGTCAGCTCTGCGGTCCAGGGCGACCTCATTGAGATGGGCCTGACCGCCACGCGCTTCGGCCGTACGTCGATGACCATGCGCGCCGAAGTGCGCAACATGATCACCCGGCAGAGCATCCTCACCATTGAGGAGATCGTGTTCGTGAACCTCAGCTCCACCGGCAAGCCGGAACCGCACGGCTACACGGAAATCACCTACGACCGCGACCGCATCCCCACGCACCACCTCACCGAAACGCTGCAGCAGGACTGACGCACCGCCGTCGTCCTGGTTTCAACCCGGAAGGACCGGGGCGCTAACGGGAAGCCAGCCTCAGCAGCCCGTCGCGCAGCGGCTGTGCCCGTTCGGTCAGTGCCACACCCGCCATGGCGGAGGAGGCCAGCCGCAGCAGCTGGGTCCGGAGGGCGCGCTGCCGGTTGTAGGCCTTGAGCGCGTCGTCCATCGGACGGGCGTTGAGGAGTTCGGCCAGCGTGACGGCGTCCACCAGCGCCTCGCAGGCGCCGCGGCCCAGGTTCGGCGTCATGCCGTGAGCGGCGTCGCCGGCCAGGACGGCGCCCGGCCGCACGAAGCTGCCGAGAGTGGGCGTGGTCCAGATCCGCTGCGCCAGCGTGGCGTCCGGTGTGGCCTGCTCCAGTGCTGTGCGGACGGCTGGCGCGCTTCCGGAGAAGCGCTCGTTTGCCTGCTTCAGCGCTTCGGCCGCATCAACGCCCGCCGGCCCGAGGTTTGAGCGGAATGAGGCATACCAGTAGGTCCGGCCGGCGGACGCTGGCGTGATGCCGAACAGCTGCCCGCGCCCCCAGTATTCCCCGCCGGCGCCGGCCTGGACGGGAGCGGGAAGGACGCCCCGCAAGGCCAGGTACGGCGTCAGCTTTGCCTGCGACCGGTCGCCCCAGAAGGAGCGTCGCACCACGCTGTGGACGCCGTCGGCCCCCACCAGCAGGCCCGACGACAGCGGGCCGGTGGCCGGAATGTCATCCACCCTGCCCTCGACGCGCTGCACGGAAGCCGGCACGGCGGCGTCAAGGATCCGGATGAGGTCCGCCCGAGAGACGCCCCGGACTCCACGCACCTCGGGTGCCAACAGGGCTGTGCCCATGGCGTCGCGCAGGGCCATCCCACCGAAGGCCGTGCCCGCCTCCCTGATCTGCGGCAGCACCCCCAGGACCGACAGGGCCGCCTGCGCCTCCGGCCACATGGCCAGCGACGTCTCCACCGCCGGAACGCCGGGCCGCTGCTCGTGGACGGCGACGTCGAAGCGCTGTGGGTCCAGGCCGGCAGCGAGCGCGAGGCCGGCGATGCCGCCGCCGATGATCGTTATGGCTTCCATGGACCCGATCTTAAGCCCGACGGCGGGACGCTGGGTTGGCTCAGCCCCATCCGCGGGCGCCCGGGGGTTTAGCGCGTCGGCCAGCCGGTGTAGGCCTCGGCAAGGTACGCCTGGCCGTGCCGCGAGGACACCACGGAGTGCAGCTCGCCCAGCTGGCGGGCCCGGGCGAAGTCGCCGGCGTCCGCAGGGGTGTGCAGCATAGTGGTCATCCAGTAGGAGAACTGCTGGGCCTTCCACACGCGGTCCAGGGCGCGGTCGCTGTACGAATCCAGGAGGGCCGTGGAGCCGCTGTGGTAATAGCTGTCCAGCCCCTCGAACAGCACCTTCACGTCATGGATCGCCAGGTTCAGGCCCTTGGCGCCGGTCGGCGGCACGGTGTGCGCGGCGTCGCCGGCCAAGAACAGCTTGCCGTGCCGCATGGGCGCGTGCACGAAGCTGCGGAACGGGAGGACCATCTTGTCGATGACCGGTCCTTCCTTCAATTCGAATCCGTTGCCGTTGACCCGGCTGCGGAACTCCGCCCAGATCCGATCTTCGGTCCAGTCGGCCACGTTTTCCTTGGGGTCGCACTGGAAGTACATGCGCTGCACGGTTTCGGTGCGCTGGCTGATGAGGGCAAAGCCGTTCTCGGAGTTGGCGTAGATCAGCTCGTCCGAACTGCGGGGCGCCTCGGCGAGGATGCCGAACCACGCGAACGGGTACTCGTGGAAGTACCACTTGCGGTGCGCTTCGGGGATCTGGAAGCGGCAGTGGCTGCGCGAGCCATCCGCCCCGGTGATGAAGTCGGCCTGAAGCTCGTACTCCACGCCGTCGGCGTCAGTGAACCAGACTTTGGGCTTGTCCTCGATGCCGTGGATGGTGGTGTCGGTGACGCTGTAGCGCACGTCGCCGCCGTCGGTTTCGCGGCGTGCGGCGAGGTCCGTGAAGACGTCGGTCTGGGGGTAGAGCCAGACGGACTCCCCCACGAGTTCCTTGAAGTCGATGCGGTGGCTTTCACCGTTGAACCGGAGTTCGATGCCGTCGTGCCGGTCTCCTTCGCGCAGCACGCGGTCGGACACGCCGCCGTCCACGAGCATGTTCACGGTGCCGTGCTCGAGGATGCCGGCGCGGACCGTCTCCGAAATTTCCTGGCGGCTGCGGATTTCGATCACGGTGGACTGAATGCCGGCCGTGGCCAGCAGGTGGGACAGCATGAGTCCCGCGGGGCCTGCGCCCATGATGGCCACCTGGGTGGTGATGATCTGTCGTGCCATGGTGTTCCTCGCTCCGTTGCGTAGCCCGGAAGTCCGGGCTGAAGGTGGTTGCTGGCTAACAGTGTGCGGCGGGGAGTGTGGTGGGCGTTACCTTAGTTCCGCTGAATGGAAGCACGCCTCACCGTGAAGGCTCAGCCGGCTCCTTCTGTCAGCCGCCGCGCGATGCCGCGCGCCGCCGTCTGGAGCGCGGGTACCAGCGCCTGCATGCGCATCTCCCGCAGGGGAACTACGACGCCGATTGCCGCCACCGCGCGCTTCTGGCCGTCCAGCACGGGGACGGCAATGCCCCAGGTGTCGGGATCGATCACGCCTGCCAGTTCGGCATAACCCTGGTTCGCTGCCTCAGCCAACAAGGCGCGCACCTCGTCCCGGCTCACCTTTCCGGCGGGATCCGCGAACTGGTCCAGATACTCGGCCTGGAGATGCTTTGGCTGGTGCGACATCAGGGCCAGTCCGGCCGAGGACACGTGGATGGCCATGCGGCCGGCGATCTGGGCGCGGTTGGCTACGGATCCTCGGCGGGACAGCCGCTCCACGAACAGCGCTTCCCAGCCGTCGAGCACCGCAAGGTTCACGTTCTGGTTCAGCACGTGCTGGATGTCCTCCATGAAGGGCATGGCTGCCTGGCGCAAGGCCAGCGTGGGCGAATTGCGGTTGACCAGCTCCCACAGTCTCAGGCCCAGCCGCACCGACCCGCCAGGGCTGGTTTCCAGGAGCCCGTGCGCCGCGAGCTGACGCACCAGGCGGTGTGCTGTGGTAAGGGGCAGATCGGCACGATCCGCGAGCTCGGACAGCTGCAGTTCAGAGACGCCGGACGGGAATGCCGCGATGACGCGCACCACACGGTCCACCACCGAATCCCCGGACACTGAGTTGGCCACCACATCCACGCTTCCATTGAATGGTTTTGGTTGTCCCAGCGTACTCGTGGGCGGGCGTGCTTGGAATCAAGACCGGCCCTTGCCTGCACAACCGGCCGGGGCCCCTGAGGGGGCAGGGCTGCGGACCAGGCTGAAACAGGCCGCACCCCAGGCGCTCCTGGTCGCTGCGTGAACCGCGGCTGAGTGAATAGGCCCTACCGCGCCGCGACCCCGGCCGAAGTCCGCCGCGAAAGCCGGGACCACACGGCGGGGGCCAGCACCACGGCAATTCCGACGGTGGCGCCGATCACCGTCTCGACGATCCGGTCCCGTAGCAGGATGCCGGGTGCGGCCGGGGAAACGAGCAGCGTGGAGGTCAGCGCCAGCGGCGTCACGAAGAGCTGGGCCAGTACGTAGTTCCGCGCAATGAAGAGCTCGGCGCCGAACTGGCAGATGGCGATCACCAGGACCGTCTGCCACGGCACGGGCTGCAGCAGCAGGATGCCCGCGAGGAGGACGAGGCCGAGCACGGTGCCGATGATCCTCTGCACGCCGCGGGCGATGCGGTGCCGCGTGGTGCGTCCCACCAGCGGAACCACTGCCGCCACCATGGCCCAGTAGTTGTGCCCGAAGCCGAGCCGCTGGCCTACGAGGGTGGCGATGGTGCCTGCGAGCCCCGCTGCCACGAGGTAGCCCAGCGCCTCGAGCCCCGCCGCCCGCTTCTCTTCCGCGGTCAGGCGGACAGGCGGGGGCATCTCCCATGGGGTCCGGCGGCTCCGCAGCACCCTGGAGGACAGCCCCACGGCCAGGCAAAAGAGCGTGGTCAGTACGGACACCAGCAAGCACTGCCACAACGGCGGCTGGCTGGGGATGGACGCGATCGCGGCGAAGGCGAAGATGTGGAACAGCGAGCCGGCCGGCCGGTGCCGCCACCGGGCAATCACCAGCGAGCAGCCGCCGGCCACAAGGGTGGTGGCCAGCACCTGCAGCCAGATGCTCGCCGTCTGGGACAGGCCGCCGGCGTGCACCGTGCGGGCGGTCAGTGTGGCGAGCAGGATCACCAGCAGCATGAGCGCACCCGCACGGACCTGGATGAAGAACCGCTTGCGGTGCAGCTCGCCGCGGCCGTAGATGCCTGTGAAGGCGCCGAAGGAGGCAAAGATCGCCAGGTCCAGGCGGCCCAGCAGCACCAGGGTGATCAGCGGCACGAAGACGCCCACGGCGCACCGCACGGCGACCTGATGATCCTTGTTTGCAGGGGCAAGGGTGAACATCTCGGCCAGCAGCTTCACGGGTGATTCGCGCCTTTCGTTGCAGTTTGGAACTGACGACGGCGGCACTGGCGTCCGCTTACCAGCTTAAGGGGGGCGGTCCCCGCCATTCCCGTGGAGGCCGCCCGCTGTCCTGTTGCGTTCGTCTCCCTGACCCGGGCTACTCAGCCTGACCGGGCTACTCAACGCGGCTGCTTGGCGGCATTGGTGCGTGCGTCCACGGTGACCACTTCGAAGGTCTTGGCGTTTGGCATTCCGAACTTGGCGTTGACCGCGGCGAGCGTGTCATCGAACAGTGCGGCCGTCGTCGGGATGTTGAAGTGCCGGCTGGTGATGACCTCCCGCAGCTTTGCGGTTGATTCGTGGAAGTTCACCCGGAGCCTGCTGATCTGGTTGGACATGTTCTGCACCGCCCAGACGGTATCGCCTTTGACCAGGATGCCGTCGACGTTGGGCACCTTCACGCCCTTGATCGCGGTGCTGGCGCCGGACCGCGGGCTGACCGTGTACAGCGCCTGATTGCCCGTGTGGGCCACCACCAGACGGCCGGCGTCGCGTGAGTAGGCGATGCCGTTGAGATTGAACTGCTTGCTGGTATCGGCCGCGGGGCCCTTCAGCGCCAGCGTGCGGACGTTGCCGAGGTCACCGTCGTCGTCCACCGGAATGAAGTACAGCTCGCCCCGCCGCGAGTTGGTGAACCAGGCTCCGTGGTCCGTGAGCGCCACGTCGTTGATGAAGGCTTCCTTCTTGGTCAGCTGGTAGGTCTTGACCGTCTTTCCTGTGTCCGTGTCGTACACGTAGGCCTGGCCGGTGGGGCCGCCGGCCACGAACAGCAGATCATTGTGCCGGTCTGCCTTCATGCCCACGGCCACCCTGCCCGCGGGCGCATCGATGAACCTGGAGGCCTTGTCCCTACGGATGTCGCCGCGGTAGATGTCCCCAGTGACGAGGTCGCCAGCGAAGAATTCGGTGCTGCCGGCGGCCGCGATGCCTTCGGCGCCCTTGGCCCCGTCCAGCAGGATGACCGGGGCGACGTCGTCCGATCGCGACTGCACGGTCCGCGACTCTCCGGCGGAGGCGACGGGTGCGGGGACCAGGAGCGCGGCGAGGGCGAGGAACCCTGCGGCTGCAAGGCGGCTGGTATGGCCTGAACTGGTGCTGATGGGCATGGCGGTGCTCTCCACGAGTCGACTTTTCCGTGCGAGCAGGCCGTTGTACGGGAGTCCGCACGCTGGTCTTTTCAGTGTAAGGACCCGGCTGGGGGCAGGCCATATCCCGGGAACGCGGAAGCCACGCCCCGGCCCAGGCTGCGAGTTTTTGGGGATGGTTCGCGGGATCGGAACGCGGGGGCAATCCCCCTGTAACAGCGGCCGGGCAGGCTGGGAGCATGAAGCCGCAAGCGACTGCCCCGTCCCCTGCCGAACTGAGCTGTGAAGTCTGCGGGCAGATGCCCGAGCCCACCAAAACGCGCCTCACGGTGGCCAATGTCGCCGTCATGCTCCCGATCGAACTGCTGGTGCACGCGCTGGTGGTGCAGACGCACCTGCCCTATGTTGCCAAGGTGCTCGTCCTGGCCCTGACGGCCACCGTCCTGGTGATCTGGGTGGCCGAGCCGTCCGCCGCACGGATCCTGCGGCGGTGGCTCCACGCACCCGCGCTCCGTCACCGCCGGCACCTTGGCACGGCACCGGCGCTGTGGCGCGCCCGGACCGTGCTCCGCGACGAACCTGGCTCCCTCAAGCGGATCACCAGGTCCCTGGCGCTGCTGGACACCAACATCCTGGGCATCCACGTCCACCCGGTCCAGGGCGGGGTGATGGATGAATTCGTGCTGTCCGCCCCCGGCGCGGTCAGCGAGCGCCAACTGCTGGAGGCCCTGGCAGACGGCGGCGGACGGAGCCCGCAGGCCTGGCCCACCACCGCCCTGGCCATGGCCGACGGGCAGACCAAGGCCCTGAGCCTGGCCGCCCGGATCGCCGACGCACCCGGGGAGCTGCCACTGGCCGTGGCCGAACTGCTGTCCGCCCGGATCCTCGACCCCGGCAGCGAGTCAGCCCGCCACGCCCAAACGGACGCCCGTGCAACGAACGACGCCGGCACCATCCTGAAGATCCCGACCGCCTGGCACGGACCCATCACCTTTTTCCGTCCCGGCGAGCCGTTCACGCCGGCCGAGTCGGCCCGCGCCCACCGGCTCGCGGAGCTCGCCGAAATCCTGGCGCACCGGGAGCCCCAGCGGCTGGGTCAGAACCCGGAGGGGTAGCGGGGCGTGTAGCTCTCCTCGAGGCGCCGGACCTCGGAGTCGGTCAGGGCAAGCCCGACGGCGGCAGCGGCGTCGTCGATATGGCGTTCCTTCGTCGCCCCGATGATGGGGGCGGTGACGGCGGACTTGCCCGCGCTCCAGGCCAAAGCGATCTGCGCCATCGGCACGCCACGTTCATCCGCCACGGCGGCGACTGCATCAACGATGGCCTTGTTCGCGTCCTCGTCCTGCTTGTACAGCCCCTTGCCGAACTCGTCCGTGTCCTGCCGGGTCCCGGACCCCGCAGCGCCCCACGGCCGTGTCAGGTTTCCGCGCGCCAGCGGGCTCCAGGGGATGACGCCCACACCCGTGGCCTGGCAGAAGGGGTGCATTTCGCGTTCCTCCTCCCGTTCGAGGAGGTTGTACTGGTCCTGCATGGACACGAACCGGGTCCAGCCATGCAGTTCCGCCACATGCTGCATCCGGGCGAACTGCCAGGCCCACATGCTCGACGCCCCGATATAACGGGCCTTCCCCGCCTTCACGACGTCGTGCAGGGCCTCCATCGTCTCCTCGACCGGGGTCACCGGGTCGTAGCGGTGGATCTGGTATAGGTCGACGTAGTCGGTGCCAAGCCGGGCGAGGGACGCGTCGATCTCGTGCATGATCGCTGCCCGGCTGAGGCCACCTCCGTTGCGGGCCTGGCGCATCCGGCCGTGGACCTTGGTGGCGATCTGGACCTCCTCCCGGGGGGCCAGTTCCTTGAGCAGGGTGCCGGTGATCTCCTCGCTTGAGCCGGCCGAGTACACATTTGCCGTGTCGAAGGTGGTGATCCCCGCCTCGTAGGCGCGCCGCACGAATGGCCTGGCTTCATCGAGTCCCACGCTCCACCCGTGCGACCCCTTCTCCGGATCGCCGTAGCTCATCATGCCCAGGACAACGGCGCTGATTTCCAGCCCGGAGTTTCCAAGTCGGACCGTCTTCATTCGGTACTTCCTTCCGATGTTTTGCCGTGCGGCCCGCAGTCACAATCCGTTTTTTCGGGGGCCACGGCTATCTTCCCCGAAATCCCTTGACAGTGTTCCACGCCACACCTATCTTGAATTTGGGATCCCAAAACGGGATCCCAAAACGGCGGGGTCATTCCGCCGGCGCAAACCAATCCGCCGGCCCAAAGATTCGCCGAATCGCGGCCGCACCGCCCCACTTCATCCCCCATCCCATGTCCGCACCCTTCCCACTAAGGAGAAGCTGTGTCTCTCCCAGATACTGAAGCAGTGACAACCCAGGCCCGTTCCCCGGAATCCCGCGGCACCAAGCCGGGCAAGGACGGCGTGCAACGGCGCACCAACGTCCGCTGGAAGCTGTTCCTGCTGCTGCTCGTCCTGGTCGCCGTCAACTACATCGACCGCGGCTCCATCTCCGTGGCGCTGCCCATCATCCAAAAGGAATTCAACCTCGCCCCGGAGCTCGTTGGCCTCCTGCTCTCCGCGTTCTTCTGGACCTACGCCCTGATGCAGATCCCGGTCGGTTTGCTGATCGACAAGTTCGGTCCGCGCAAGGTCATGACCGCCTCGTGCGTGGGCTGGGGCGCCGCCACCGCCGCCTCCGGCATGGCCGGCGGCTTCCTCAGCATGTTCATCGCCCGGCTGGGCATCGGCGTCACCGAGGCCGGCGTCATGCCGGCCGGCGGCAAGCTGAACGCCATTTGGATGCACAAGTCGGAGCGCGGCCGCGGCGCCACCATTCTGGACGCCGGCGCTCCCCTCGGCGCCGGCCTGGGCGGCATCCTCATCGCCGGACTCATCGCCGCCACCGGCAGCTGGCGCAGCTCGTTCGTCATCGCCGGAGCCGCCACCGTCCTCATGGGCCTGGCCGTCTGGTGGTATGTCCGCGACAACCCCCGCCAGCACCGCGCGGTCAACGAGGCCGAGGCCGAGTACATCGAAGCCTCCCATGCCGCCGAAGACGCCGAGGCCGAACTCGACGGCAGCAAGGGCAAGCGTGCACTGCTCCCCTACCTGAAGTTCCGGTCCTTCTGGGCCATGTGCTTCGGCTGGCTGGGTTTCAACGGCGTGTTCTACGGCCTGCTCACCTGGGGTCCGCTGTACCTTGCCCAGGCCAAGGGCTTCGACCTGAAAACCATCGGCTGGTCCACCTTCGTGATCTTCGGCGCCGGTTTTGTCGGCGAGATCCTGGGCGGCACCATTGCCGACAAGTGGCGGGCGTCCGGCGCCTCGGCCAACCGCGTCATGCGGACGCTGCTGGGAATCTCCAGCGTCGTGGTGGTGGGCGGCCTCATCGGGGTAACCGTAGTCGCGGACCCGACCACCGCCGTCGTCCTTCTCTCCGTGGTGATGTTCTTCCTCCGCTGGGTGGGCCTGTTCTGGAGCATCCCGTCCATCCTGGGCGGCCGCACCAACGCCGGCGTCCTCGGCGGAGCCATGAATTTCAGCGGCAACATCTCCGGGTTCGTCACGCCGATCGCCGTCGGCCTGATCGTCGGTGCCACCGGCTCCTACACCTGGGCGCTGCTCTACTTCGTGGGATCCGCCATCATCATGGGCGTCTCCGTGCTCACCCTGAACTACAACAAGCGCCTGCCTGTCTAAGCCTCCCAAGCCAAGCCGAGCAGCAGTCTCCCGATTTGGGATCCCAAAGCATTGACATCAGCCCACCCGCAACTTACCGTCATATTGGGATCCCAAACCGGCACTCCGAGGAGAACATCCTCGCCCCACCCCAACACCGGTCCCGTACCCCCGTCGCATCGCCCAGGAGGGCCACATGTCGATCAACTCCCAAACCCGAGGTTCCGTGTCCGACGCCAAGCCGAAGGGCGGCGGAAACTCAATGAAGAGGGTCGTCGCCGCGAGCTTTGTCGGCACCACACTTGAGTACTACGACTTCTTTGCCTACAGCACGGCAGCTTCCATCGTCTTCCCCATCCTGTTTTTCCCCGGCTCCGAACCCGCCACGGGCCTCCTTCTGGCCCTGGCCACCTACGCGGTCGGCTATGTTGTGCGCCCCTTGGGCGCCGCAATCTTCGGCCACTTCGGCGACAAGATTGGCCGCAAGAACGTCCTCGTCACCACATTGCTCCTGATGGGCCTGGCCAGTGCCGCCGTCGGACTCCTTCCCACCTACGAAAACATCGGGGTCTGGGCTCCGGTCCTGCTGGTCAGCCTGCGCTTCCTGCAGGGCATCGGCATCGGTGGCGAATGGGGCGGCGCCGCCCTCATGGTCACCGAGTCGGACAAGAGCGGCCGGCGCGGGCTCTTCGGCAGCCTCGTCCAGACAGCCGCGCCGACGGGCCTGCTGCTGGCCACCGGCATCTTCACGCTCATGACCTCGGCGCTGTCCAAGGAAGCCTTCCTCGCCTGGGGCTGGCGGATCCCGTTCCTGATCAGCTTCGCGCTGGTGGCAATCGGCCTGTACATCCGGCTGAAACTCGCGGAGTCCCCGATCTTCGAAGAGACGGAGAAGAAGGCTGCGGCGAAGCAGCAGGAGGAAGTCAAGGCTCCTCTCCTGTACGTCTTCAGGCACTACAAGAAGCAGCTGGCCCTTGCGGTCGGCGCCCGGATCGGCAGTGATATCGCGTTCTACATCTTCGCGCTGTTCGTCCTCGTCTACGGAACCGAACACCTGGGCCTGCCCAAGAGCCTGGCCCTCGCGGCATCGACGATTTCGGCCGTTGCCCAGATGATCAGCATCCCGCTCTTCGGCGCGCTCTCGGACCGGGTGGGCCGCAGGCCTGTCATGATCGGCGGCGCCGTCGGGGGCATTATCTACAGCTTCGTGTTCATCGCGATGCTCAACTCCAAGGACCCGTTCCTGGTGCTCATCGCCCCTGCCATCGGCCTGGTGATCGTTGCGGCCATGTACGCCCCGGTGGCCTCGTTCATCCCCGAACTGTTCGCCACCAAGGTCCGGTACACCGGCTCCGCCGTGGGCTTCCAGCTCGCCGGCGTCTTCGGCGGCGGCTTTGCCCCGCTGATCGCCATCCAGCTGATCGTCCTGACCAGCTCCGGATTCGCTGTGGCCGGATATCTTTCCGCCGCGCTGCTGCTCATGGTGTTCTGCGTCTACATGGCCAAGGAAACGTCCAGGATCACCATGAACGAGGCCGGCAAGTCAGCCGGCATCACGCACTAAGGATCATGGACATGAACAACACCGCCCCGGCTTCGACGCACGCTTCCACGGACAGGGACTCCATTGACAGGGAGCAGCTAACCCGGCTTTCCATGACCGAATGGGCGACAGCCCTGCGGGAGGGCCGCCTGACAGCCATTGAGTGCCTGGAAGTGCACCTCGAGCGGATAGCCGAAGCAAACCCCCGCCTGAATGCCATCGTCACCCTCAACCCGCTGGCCGCTGAGGAAGCCGCCGCCGCGGACCGGGCTGCCGCCGAGGGCCGATCGCTGGGCCCGTTGCACGGCGTGCCGTTCACGGTGAAAGACACCCTCGCAACGAAGGGCCTGCGGACCACGGCAGGAAGCCCCCTGTTGGGGGATTACGTTCCGGAACAGTCCGCGACGGCGGTCCGCCGCCTGCGGGAGGCCGGAGCGGTGTTGTTGGGCAAGACCAACTGTTCGGAGTTTGCGGTGGAAACACACACCCGCAACCCGCTTTTCGGGGACACCTGGAGCCCCTGGGGCCCCGGCCTTACGTCCGGCGGTTCCACCGGGGGCGACAGCGCGGCCGTGGCCTCCGGCATGAGCGCTTTCGGGCTCGGCACGGACTTCGGCGGGTCCATCCGCTGGCCGGCCCACTGCACGGGGCTGGCGAGCCTGCGGCCCACGGTAGGACTGGTGCCGGAGACGGGGCTCCTCCCGTACTTACCGCCGGCGGCCGGAGAAAGCCTCCCCGTACCCAACTCCATGTCTGCCCTGCACCGTCTCGGCACCGTGGCCTGGCTGGCCCGGAGCGTGGACGATCTGGGCGTGCTGCTCGGGATCCTCGCCGGTCCGGACGGTGGGGACCCTTCCACTGTCCCCGTACCGCTGGGCGGCCCGGTGGAAACACTGGACGGGATCAGCTGCGCCTGGTTCGAGGACGAGGGCACGCATCCGGTCCGGGAGGATCTGGTGGCTGCCGTCCGGCGGGCCGCCGCAACCCTCAACGGCCTTGGCGTTCCGACGACGCACGGCAGGCCGCCGGGCCTCGAGCGGGCGGCGGCCGCCTTTGTGGCCCTTCGCACTGCTGAGGGAATGCCCGAAGTGGTGGAGCTTGCCTCCGGGCGCGAGGACCAGCTGGGCAGCAACCTCCGCAACACCTTGCTGGGCGCAGAACCCGTCTCGGTGGCGGACTACCGCAAGGCCGCCGCGGAGCGGGATGCGATCCGCGCGCAGGTGCTCGGGTTCATGGAACAGCACAACATCCTGCTGCTCCCTGTGGCCAGCGTGCCGGCGTCGGATCCCCGGACCGGTTCCTTCACCGTCAGCGGCCAGGACATTCCCTGGACGGAGCTGGGGTCCTGCTGCCGGGCCATCAGCATCCTTGGCTTTCCGGTGGCGGTTGTGCCGTGCGGGCTTTCCCGTGAAGGCCTCCCGGTTGGTGTCCAGGTGGTGGGCCGGCCGTACCGCGATCGCGAAGTACTCGCTGTTGCTGCGGCCTTGGAACGGGAGTTTGGCCGCTTCAGCCCTCCGTCACCCAGTCCCAGGTCAGAGGACTGAGCCGTGATGGATGCCGCCGAGCACATAGAGTCACTAAAAACCACGAATGGAGCAAAGATGCTGACCGCAGATCAAACGCCGGCCACGGACCGCCCCCTCCGCGAGACTGTCCGGGACACGCTCCGCACCAGGATCTTCGAAGGCCACTACGCTCCCGGCGCCCGGCTCGTGGAACGCGACCTTGCCGCGGAGTTCAACGTCTCCCGGCTTCCCGTCCGCGAGGCGCTCCGGATGCTGCGGCAGGAAGGCCTGCTCAGCGACCGCGGAGCGAGGGGCGCAGAGGTCAGCTCGCTCAGCCCCAAGGACGTGGAGGACCTCTTCGACGTCCGCCAGTCACTGGAGGTGCTCGCCTGCCGGCTCGTCGCGGTCCGGGCAACGCCGGAGGACCTTGGCCTCCTCGAAGGACTACTGGAGGAGGCCGAACGGTGCCTCGCCAAAGGCGCCGTCATGGAGGCCCACCGGGCCAACAGCGATTTCCATGACGCCATCACCCGTATCGCGGACAACGGCTTCCTCAAGGCCGCGCTGGAGCCGTTGCAGGGCCGGATGCACTGGCTGTTCCGGCACGTCAGCGACCTGCCCGAACTGATCCAGGAACACCGGGACCTGTACGAGGCCATCGCCAGCGGCGATCCGGACCGTGCCGCTGCCCAGTCGGCGTCGCACATCGGCAAATACCGCGAACAGTTCCCCGACGACTTCCAGAAAACCGAACCAGCCCTGCACCGGAAGAAAAAATGAAACTCCTTGTCATCAACCCCAACATCAGCGACGACGTCACGGCGCTCATCGAATCTGAAGCCTTGAGGTCCGCCTCCCCCGGCACCAGCCTGGCGGTCCGCACGGCCGGCCACGGAGTGGAGTACATCGAAACCCGCTTTGAATCACTCATCGCTGCGGGCGCCGTCGCCGAGATCATCGCCGAACACACCGCCGGCTTGGCCCGGGAACCTATTGACGGCGTCGTGGTGGCGGCCTTCGGGGATCCGGGAATGCCGGCCCTGAAGGAACTCGCCGACGTGCCCGTCATCGGGATCACCGAGGCAGCCCTCTGCGCCGCGGCGCTGCAGGGGCACCGGTTCTCCATCATTGCCATCTCGGACCGGATCCGCCCGTGGTACCTGGACTGCGTGGAGCGGTTCGGCCTCGGCGGCCGGCTGGCGTCCATCCGCTCCATCAACGAGACCCTGAAGGCCATCGGCTCGGTGCAGCAGGACTTCAAGGAAACCCTTCTGGCACTCAGCCGGCAGGCCGTCGCGGAAGACGGGGCCGACGTCGTCATCCTCGCCGGAGCGCCGCTGGCGGGGCTGGCCCGCGAACTCCGGGCGCAGATCCCCGTCCCCGTCGTGGACGGCATCTCCGCCGGCATCCGGATGGCCGAAGCCGTGGTGGGGCTTCAGTCCGGCCCGCACCGTGCCGGCGCGTTCGCTCCGCCGCCGGTCAAGGCCCGCAAGGGCCTGTCCGAAAATCTCGACGCCGCCCTGACCGCCGCCCAGACGGCGTCGAACGCCGCCGCCAAGTAAGCCCAACATACTTTCCCCGTAAGGAAGACAACGATGTCCCGCATACCCGAACTCGTCATCGCCAACGGAACCGTGGTCAACAGTTTTGGCCGCCGGCACGCCCATGTCGTGGTGGTGGACGGCAAGATCAGCCAGCTCATTGATGCCGCAGAACCAGCCCCCGCCGCCGTCCGCACCGTCGACGCGACCGGCCAGCTGGTGATCCCCGGCGGTGTGGACGGGCACTGCCACGTGGCCCAGGTGACCGGCCGGTTCCGCACCCTGGACGATTACCGGACCACCTCAACCGCTGCCCTGTGGGGCGGCACCACCACCATCATCGACTTCGGCATCCCCCGCGACGCCCGCGAAACCCCGCTCGAGGCCGTGCTCAACAAGAAGGAGCTGGCGCAGCAATCCCGCTGCGACGTCGCTCTCCACGGGTCCGTGATCAGCTGGGACGAGACCGTTCCATGGCAGCTGGAGCAGCTTGCCGCCGAGGGCGTCCGCTCGGTGAAGATGTACACCACCAACCGCGGCACCACCATGGCGGATGGGGACACCATCCTGAAGGTCATGCGCGAAATGGTCCGGCTGGACGGCCTCACCTACATCCACGCCGAACACGACCCAATCGTCACCGACTGCACCCAGCAGCACGCCGACGACGGACGGATCGGCATCGAGCACCTGCACCGCACCCGCCCCGAGCTTGCCGAGGAAATTTCGGTCAAGGAAACCCTGGCCATGGCCCAGTACACGAAGGCCCCGGTGTACTTCGTGCACCAGTCCACCCCCGCGGCGGTCGACCTGGTCACCGACGCCCGTGCCCGCGGCCAGGAGGCCTACTCGGAAACGTGCCCGCACTACCTCACGCTCGACGACACCGTATACGGCTCGGCCTTCCCGGAGTGGTACGCCTGCTGCCCGCCGATGCGCAACCCGGAGACGGTCGCGGCGCTTAAGGAGCGGCTGGCCGGCGGCGCCATCCACACCGTGGCCTCGGACCATTCCTGCTACGACCTGACCCAGAAGCGGGAACGCACGGATGACATCCGCGCCATGCCACACGGCCTCCCGGGTGTGGAAACGCGCATGCCCGTCACGTTCACGGTGATGGCCGAATCCGGCAGCAGCGTGGAGGACTTCGTGGAGGTCTTCTCGGCCGGACCGGCGCGCGTCAACGCCCTGCCCGGCAAGGGCGCTATCGCCGAGGGCTTCGACGCGGACCTGGTGCTCTTCGATCCATCAGAACAGCGGACCGTGGACGGCGGGGCGCTGCACATGGGAACCGACTTCTCACCCTTCGACGGCCGCGCCTTGGCCGGCTGGCCCGCCGTCGTGGTTTCCGCAGGCCGCGTGGTACTGGACCGTGATGGCTTCCACGATCCGGGGGCCGTGGGACGCTTCGTGGCCCGGAACGGGTTCCGCGAACACCTTGCCGCCACTGCCGACCTGTCCCCCGCGACCCTCTAGGAGCACGCCATGACTTCTCCCAACCGTCCCGCATCATCTGTCCGGCCAACCCGGATCGGCATGGTCGTGCCGTCCTCCAACATTTGCCTGGAGCCGCAGAGCTACCGCATCCTGGGCGACCGGACGGACGTCACCATCCACTTCACCCGGATCCCGGTGACACGGATCGCCCTGGACGATTCATCGGACAGGCAGTTCGACCCCGCCGTCATGCGCGAGGCCGCCAGGCTGCTGGCGACGGCGGACGTGGACGTGATCGCCTGGAACGGCACCTCGGGATCGTGGCTGGGTTCCGGGCACGACCGCGAGCTCGTCCTCGAAATCACCGACGCCACCGGCATCCCCGCCACGACGTCCACCCTCGCGTACCTGGAGGCGTTCCGGGCCTTCGGCACTGAGCGGATCGGGCTGTTCACGCCGTACACGGAGGACGTCAACGAGGCCATCATCCGGTCCTATGAGCGGGACGGCATCAAAACCGTCAGCCACCGCTGCCTGGGCCTGAGCGACAACGAGTCCTTCGGCCGGGTCACGGACGATGAAATGCGTCCCGGCTCGCTGGAGCTCGCTGCCGACGCCCCGGACGCGCTGATCTACCTCTGCACCAACCTGTACGGCGCCAACATCGCGGCCGAAATCGAGGCGGGCACCGGCGTTCCGGTGCTGGATTCGGTGGCCGTCACGCTGTGGCACTGCCTGAAACTTGCCGGCTCCCCCTTGCTCGCACCAAGGTGGGGCAGGCTCCTCGGGGACTGATTCCCCATCCCCGGGGCGCTCTGCTTCCGGAGCGGATCCTACCCGGATCGGGTCTACATCCGGACTTTGAGCGCCCCGGGATCCACCCAGATGGAGAGGCTCTTGACGGTGCCCACGTGGTCGCCGTCGAGCTGGAACTCCTCCCCGTGCTCCAGGGTGACCTCGATCTTCTTGCCCTGGAAGTACTCGGCGGATTCCTTCTGGTTCTTCCTGCGGCCGAAAATGCCCGCCGCGACGCCCAGCCAGCCGAAGTGGCCGCGGGGGGCCAGGATCAGCAGGTCCAGGATGCCGTCGTCGACCTTTGCCTCGGGGAAAATCTCGATGCCGCCCATGATCCGGCCGCAGTTTCCGGCCATGACACTGCGGATCCGCCGCTTGACGGGCTGCTTGTCGTCCACCCTGACGGTGGCCCGAACGGGCTTGCCCGGCAGCTTGCGGATGCCTGCTTCAACGTAAGCGAGCCAGCCCATGCGGTCCTTCAGTGCGTCCACCGTGTCCGCCATGATCGCGGCGTCATAGCCCACGCCGGCCATCACCAGGAAGACGTTCTCGTGGTCGGACCCGTCAAAGGTGCTCCTGGCGACGTCAATCGTGCGGACGGTGCCGTTCAGGACGTCGTACGCAGCGGAGACGGGATCGGAGATGTCCACGCCCATGTTGCGGGCCAGCAGGTTGCCGGTCCCCAGCGGCACCATCCCCATCGGCGTATCGGTGCCGGCCAGCGCCTCAGCCACGCACCGCACGGTACCGTCGCCGCCGGCGGCAATAACGACGTCGACCCCCGCCTCCAGGGCCTCGCGGGCCTGGCCGACGCCAGGGTCTTCAACGGTGGTTTCCAGCCACAACGGCTCGGCCCAGCCCTGTGTGTCGCACAGCCGGACCAGCGCGGCGCGGAGGTCGGCGCCAACAGCCTTGGCGGGGTTCACGATCACGGCGGCCCGTGGCGGCGAGGAAGCATTCTGGGCGGTCATGGTGTCCTTCGGCTGCTGCGGGCGGGCCCGAAAGCCCCGGAACTCAAATCGTAGCCGCGATCCCGGGATATGGGCACGAAGCTAAGTCGGTCGACTCGCAGCGGCGGCCCTCAGCACCCCCGCCCTCATCCCCCCGGCCCCAGCCTGCTGGCGCTGCGGCGGTCCAGGGCCGATGTCCCCGCAACGGTCAGGATGAGTGCGGCGGCAAGGAACAGGGGAAGCTGCGGCACCCCGGTGATGACGACGCCGGCCGCCGCCGTTCCGGCCGACCCGGCGGCAATCTTGAGGGCACCTACCCAAACAAACACCTGCGCCCGGACCTGCGGCGGGGCAAACTCGCTGCGGGCGGCCAGCGTTGCGGCGAAAAAGTATGAGTTCATGACCCCCGCAACGCCGTAGGCGGCGACGGCAGGCGCAAAAGACGCCGACTGCGCGGCTACGGCGAGCGCCGCGGCCACCAAGCCGGCCAGCCGCGTCACCAGCCGGTCCGCGTCGCCCCGCAGCGGGCGGCACATGACTCCCGCCGAACCCGCCAGGCCGCCCAGCCCGTAGGCGGCCGTCAGAACGCCGGAAGCCGCCGGTTGGACCTGGAACATTGCCGTGGAGGCGACGGCCGCGATGGGAAGCGCCGCAACGGAGAACGCCACCGTTACGGTCAGGTACAGCATCCTTCGCAGGCGCCCCGTGACAGCCATCAGCCGAAGGATCTCAGCCGGCTTCGGAACATCAGCTGCCCGCGCTGCCGGGGGCGCGTATGGCAGCAACCGCACGACGGCGGCGGCAACGAATGTGGCCGCCGCGAGAATGAGCGCGGCAGCCGTGGGTCCGGCCCACGCTGAGACAGCGGCCACGACGCTCGGACCGATGGTCCCGCCGATTCCGTAGGTGGCAACATCCCAGCCCTGGGCGCGGCGCTGGCTGACCTGGTCCGGGCCGGCGATTGCCGGAAGGCGGCTGCTGATGCCGCCGGTCAACAATGGACCAACCAGCCCTGACGTCACGAGCAGAACGCCAGTCACCGCCGGCCAAATGACCGGGTACAGGAGCACGGCAGCCGCCAGGGTAGCGCCATGGAGGACGCACGCCCACGCGATCAGGACTCGGCCGTCGCGGCAGGAGTCCAGGCTCCGTGCCACCAGCGGCCCCAGCAGGTGCGGGGCCGTGATGCAGGCGCCGAGTACGCCGGCCAGCCAGCCGGGCGCCCCGCTGGTGGTGACCATGAGGACGATCGCCACAACGACCCCGCCGTCCGCGGTGCGCGCCAGGGCCGCGGCCGCCACGTAGCGGGCCAATCCGCCGCTTTTCCGGGACAGGTCCGGAGTTGGCTGACCGCGCTGGGCTGTCCGCCACCCCGGCGCTTCTTGCTCTGCCGGCGATTTTTGCTCCGCCGTGCCGCGGTTCAGGCTACCCATGCCGCACCTGCTCAGGCTCCCAGTCCGCTGAGGCGCAGGGCTTCGTCGACCCTGGTGCGGCCCTCGGTGTCCAGGCTTTGCAGTGGGCGGGGCAGGCACGGCGCCTCCACGAAACCAAGCACTTCGGCCATGGTGGCAGTGACCCGCAGGCTCCCGTAGGCGCGGAAGAGCGCCCACACGGGCTCCAGCGCGGCAGATGCTGCCAGCGCTGGGGTGCCTTGGCCGGTTTGATGGTCGGTCTGAACTGTCCGGGCAAGGTCAACGATTCCCCTGGCGGTGTTGGGAAACAGGCCGGCCATGACCGAATACCAAACGTCGCAGCCGGCGAGCAGTGCCTCCGCTGCGGCCCAGTCGCCGCTGATGCCCAGGGAAATACCCTCGGGAACTGCGGCCCGGAGCCGGGCGATGCGGTCGGCGGCCTGCCCCAGTGCCGGGGGCGGGAACTTGATCGCTGCGATGCCCGGAAGTTCGGCGATGCGGCCGTGGAGTTCATCGGAGAAGGTGAACCCGGTGGTGGCCGGGTTGTCGTAGACGGCAATCGGCAGATCGGACGCGGACGAGACCTCGCGGTAGAGGCCGTAAACCTCTTCGTCGGACAGCCGCTGATACGACACCGGCGCCAGCAGCAGACCCGAGGCACCCGCACTCTGGGCATCCTCGACGCAGTCCAGAACGTCACGGGTGCGCATGGCACCGACACCTGCCACCACCGGTGTCCCCTGGGCAGCTTCGACGGCCGCCTCCACCGCCTTGCGGCGTTCGTCGCGCAGCAGATAGGTGTAGATGCCTGTCGACCCCAGCACACCAATGGAGTCCACTCCGGCATCCGCGCACCGCGAGACCAGCCGCGCAAAGGCGGCTTCGTCGATGTCGTTCCCGGCGAGCGGCGTCAGGGGAAATGCACAAAGGCCGTTAAACACGGGGGTCCTTTCTTCAGTCAATTTGGTTGTTCCCTCATGCTCACAGCCGGATTGGTCCTAGCATAGATCCAAGAATCCACGTTTCAGGAGAACCAAGATCGAAGCCGAACTTCCGCTCGTTCTGGACCACCAGAGCCGCGTCCCGCTTGCCGCCCAGCTGGTCGGCCGCCTCCGGGAAGCGATCCTGGACGGAACCCTGAGGCCGGAACACAGCCTGCCGGCGTCTCGGCGTCTTGCCGCCGGGCTGGGCATCTCCCGCGGTGTTGTGGTCCGCGCCTACGAACAGCTTGCCGGCGAGGGGTACCTGGAAAGCCGGGGCTCGGGCGGTACGCGCGTGGCAGTACGCGCCGACGGCCGGGGCATGGCGTCGGATGTCGCCCAAGAGACTGCCGGCACCGGGCTAACCGTATCGATAGACCTCACGCCGGGCCGGCCGTCCGGCGCCCCGTTCCGTGACCGTGACTGGCGGGCCGTCTGGCGGAAAGCTGTTGCCGAGCCGGTGCAGGTTGAGCTTCCGGACGCCTTGGGCACCCCCGTCCTTCGCACCGCCGTGGCAGGTCACCTCGCCGCGTCCCGCGGACTTACGGTGAGTGCTGAGGACGTCATCATCACAGCGGGCACCAGTGACGCCCTGCAGCTGATCGTCGCAGCGCTCCGTGGCCAGGCGGGCGCGCCCCTCGTGCTGATGGAGGACCCCGGCTACCCCACGGCCAGGCGCGTGCTTTCCGCGGCCGGAGCCGCGGTGGAAACCCTGCCGGTTGCCGGCGACGGGCTGGAGGCAGCACAGCTTGCGGCCCTTGGCCACCATCCGGACGCCGTCCTGGTGACGCCCAGCCACCAGTACCCCCTGGGCGGGCGGATGCCGGTAAGGGAACGGCTTGCCCTGCTGGCCTGGGCTGAGGCCAACCGCGTGCTCATCCTGGAAGACGACTATGACAGCGAGTTCCGGCACCGCAGGATGCCCCTACCCGCCCTTGCCTCACTGCCCTCCGCCGCCGAAGTCGTTTTGGTAGGCACCTTCTCAAAGTCACTGAGCCCGTGGCTGCGCTGCGGCTATCTCGTGGTTCGCGGCGCCTCCGGGCAGCGGCTCAAGGCTGCGCGGCATGACCTCGGCACGCCCGTTCCTGGAGTCATGCAGTCGGCCCTGGCCAACTACATCGCCGGCGGCGGCCTCGCACGGCACATCGCCCGGGCCCGGCGCCAGTACGCCCACCGCCGCGAACTGCTTCTCGACCGCTTCGGAGGACGGACAGACGTCCAGTTGGCGGGCCTCGACGGCGGCCTGCACGCCGTCATTCGGCTTGAGCCGGGCGTTCCTGCCGAGCGCTTGGCCGAGGAAGCACTGGCACAGGGGGTCCGGGTCGTTACGCTGGCAAGCTACTTTGCAGAGCGGACGCCGGAGAACGGCTTGGTCATCGGGTATGGCGCCCCGACAGATCTTCAGCTTGCCCGTGCGCTGGACATCATTGCCGGGATACTCGACCGAATGGCCGGCAACCCCGTGTAACGGGGCAATTCAGCGGCCGGTCGCGAGGACGATGGCCAGGGTGAGCATGAGCACGGCGACGCCGCCGTCGAGGAAACGCCACGACGCCGGCCGCGCGAAGAAGCCGCTGAGGCCGCGAGCGCCGTAGCCGATCAGGGGAAACCAGAGTGCGCTGCCGGCGGCAGCCCCTGCCCCGAAGAGCCACTTGCCGGAATCGCCCTGGGCGTTGGCCAGGGAGCCCAGCAGCACCAGCGTGTCGAGGTACACGTGCGGATTGAGCCAGGTGAGGGCGGCGGCGGTGAGCACTGCCGACCAGACCGTCCCCCTGCCCGGAGAATCCGCGGCCTTGAGGATCCCGGGCCGCAGGGCGCGCCGGGCAGCGAAAACTGCGTAGGCGAGAAGGAACGCGGCCCCGACCCATCGCACCACGGCGAGCAGGGCGGGAGCGTTCTGGATGAGCGCCCCGATTCCGGCGACGCCGGCCAGGATCAGGACCGCGTCACTGGCGAGGCACACCAGGACAACCGGCAGGACGGCCTCCCGCTTGAGGCCCTGCCGCAGGACGAAGGCGTTCTGTGCGCCGATGGCGATTATGAGGCCGAGCCCGGCGCCGAGCCCGGTCAGGAAGGGAAGCATTCTTCGAAGGTACGGCCGCCAAATCTGAAAAGCAATTTACTTTTTCTGCAGTTCCATTAGAGTATCTTCATGGAACTCGATCAGCTCCGCGCTCTCGCCGCCGTCGTCGACCACGAGACCTTCGACGCCGCAGCGAGCGAACTGCGGCTCACGCCCTCAGCCGTGAGCCAGCGCATCAAGGCGCTTGAACGCTCCGTGGGCAGCGTGCTGGTGCGGCGCCTCAAGCCGGTTCGGCCCACGCCGGCGGGCGAACAGCTCCTCCGCTCCGCGCGCCAGCTGCTGCTCCTCGCGGACGAGGCGGTCCTCGCCCTGCGCGGACCAGACACTGCAGCGGAGGACGACGGCGGGCGGCCGGGTGCCGAGCGGCTGCGGGTTCCCATCGTGGCAAACGCGGACTCGATCGCGACTTGGCTCCCGGCGGCCTACCGGGAAATTGCGCTTGGCGGCCGGGTGGCCCTCGAGCTGCTGCGCGACGACGAGCATTCCACAGCTGACCTCCTGCGGTCCGGCGACGCCGTAGGCGCGATCACCGCGGATCCCCGGCCGGTGCAGGGGTGCACGATCCGCCCGCTGGGCACCATGGTGTACAGGGCCAAGGCCTCGCGCGAGTTCGCGGACCGCTGGTTCCCCGGCGGTCCCACTCCGGAGGCCCTCGCCGTCGCCCCCGTCATGCAGTACGACCGGAAGGACACCCACCAGCTCGCAATCCTCGCGCTCGTAGCCCCGGATGCGACCCCCCCACAGCACTTCATCCCCGATTCCGTGCAGTTCGTCGAATCAGTTCACGCCGGCCTGGGCTGGGGCATGGTGCCGGACCAGCAGGATCCCGAGGACTCGCTCGTTGAGCTCGACCCGGCCTGGAGTGAGGACCTGCGACTCTACTGGCAGGCGTGGACGCTGGAATCGCCGGGCCTCACGGAGGTGACAAACGCCGTCGTCCGCGCCGCCCAAACGCTGCCGCCGCACCGGACCTAGCTTCGGTGGCGGCGGGTCCGTTAGGACAGCACGGGCTCGAGATCATTCTTCTCGTCAACGATAGGGATGTTCTTGGGAGCTGCGGCCCTGACGAACCTTGGTCCGGCCGGGCCATACGCGTCTGCCGGTTCCGGGAAGAGCCAGAGCACCGCGGGGTAAAGCACCGCAGCCAGGCCAATGGAAATGGGAATGCTCAGGTCTACTCCCGCGGCGAGATTGCCGAGGGCACCGACGAACTGGTTCGGAACGTTCACGAACATGATTCCCATGACTGCTGCGAAGATCCAGACGCCCATCGCACGCCAGTTCCACCCTCGGTTGAACCAGTACCGGCCGCCGACCTGGCGGCGGTTGAAGACCTGGAGGGAGTCGGCGTCGTACCAGCCCCGCCGCGTCACGTACCCAATCATCATCATGATCATCCACGGAGCGGTGCAGGTGATGATGAGCACCGCGAATGTGGAGATGCTCTGCACAATGTTAAAGGCGAAGCGGCCCACATAAATGAAGACAATGGCGATGAACCCGATGAACAACGTGGCCTGGACGCGCGAGAACCGGGGAAAGACGCTGGAGAAGTCAAGACCTGTTCCGTAAAGCGCCGTGGTGCCCGTGGACATGCCGCCCACCAGGGCAATGAGGCACACCGGCAGGAAGTACCACGCGGGGGAAACCGCCAGAAGCCCGCCCACATAGTCAGAGTTCTCGAAGAACGCTGGCGCCTCAGTGGCAATGATGGTGGCCGTGACCAGCCCGAAGCCAAACGGCACGAGGGTGGCCACCTGGGCGAGGAAGGCAGCAGCCATGACCTTTCGCTTTGGTGTCTCAGCCGGAATGTACCGGGACCAGTCACCTAGGAACGCGCCAAAGGAGATGGGGTTGGACATGACGATCAGTGCAGATCCTATGAAGGATGGCCAGAACAGGGCGCTGGTGGCGGCGTCCGCCCCCTGCCCGAACGTTCCGGCGTAGGACGGGTCAAACGCACCCGCAAACGCAACGATGCCGAGCAGGAACAGCAGGGACGCAGCTACCACCGCGACCTTATTGACCCAGAGCATGAAGCGGAACCCATAGATGCACACAGTAAGGATGAGAACAGCAAAGACGCCGTAGGCGAGGCTTAACGTCACCGCGTTTTGGGGCAGGCCGATCAGGCGGTTCGCGCCCCCTACCAGCGCGTCCCCTGAACTCCACACAGAGATGGAGAAGAACGCGAACGCCGTCAGGAGTGACAAGAAGGATCCCACAACCCGGCCGTGCACGCCCAGATGCCCGGACGACGAAACAGCATTGTTCATTCCGTTGGTCGGACCAAAAACAGCCATTGGGCAAAGTATCAGGCCGCCAACCACGACGCCCAGGACCGTGGCCAGCAGCGCGTCCTTGAAGGACAACCCGAAGAGGATGGGGAACGATCCCAGGACCACCGTGGCAAATGTGTTTGCGCCGCCAAATACCAGACGGAAGAGGTCCAGCGGTTTAGCGGTCCTGTCGGTGGCAGGAATCGGTTCGATGCCGTGCTTTTCGACTTCGGTCACGGCAGGGGCTTTGAAATCTTGTGTCATGAGGTTGCCTTCGGGCTAACCGGCGCCGGAGAAAGGTGCTCGTGAATGGCCAGCAGGTTGCCAGGCTCCGTCCTGGTGAAGATGATGGTCTCCCTCTCGTGAAGTGTCCCTTTTGTGCCAGCCACGTCGATGACGGTTTTGACATCATGGCTGAACACGGCGCATGGGCCGGCGATCCGGATGTGCGCATTGGAACTGGCGCATTCTGCGACCCGCCAACCATCCTCGAGCCAGCCCTGCCACAGGGCGCGGTATTCCCCGCGCGAACCCAAACGGTCCGATTCGGAATGGAAGACGAAGGTCGCGTCAGGCGCGAAGCAGTCGAAGTAGTCGTCAGTGTCGGTGGCCGCGAAGGCGGTCATCAGCCGCTGCGCTGCTGCCTCAACCTCGGCGATGGTTATTAGGTCCACGGGAGCTCACTCTCGGCGTTGCGTGCAAAGTTTCGGCCGTGACGTGTCTCAGCTCACATCCGGTCAGGGTCTCAGTAAACCGGGCAACTTATCCTCTAGTCAACAATTGTTGCTTGTGAGTCACTTTTGTTGCTCGCCGTCGGGTGCAGACCACAGCGGGGCCGCGGGTGATCCAAAACCCAGCAAACACAGCAGCGGCGGGTGCTTATGCACCCGCCGCTGCGTTGTTCCGTTCCGCCTGCCTGGCTGTCGCCCGTCAGGCATTCACCCGCTGTTAAGCGTTCACCCGCACGTAGGTGGAGCCGGTGAGCCAGGAGGCCGGGTGCACGATGGTTTCGTTGACGCCATTCATGCCGCTGCTGATGGCCTGGCCGCCGCCGATGTAGACGCCGACGTGTCCGGCGCTGATCATCAGGTCCCCGGGCTGCGGGGCGGAGACCGGAGTCCCGTACTGGTAGAACTGCGCGGGGGCCAGGTCGCCGACGGACTTGCCGACAGAGCGCAGTGCCTGCTCCACCAGGATGGTGCAGTCCTGGGTGGCGCCGAGCTGTGCCCGGGCAGAGGCCACAATGGCTCCGCCCACGCCACTGGCTGACTGGGTTGCAGCCGCCGGTGTAATCGAGGCGGAGGCGTTGTAGATTCCCATGCCGGAGGGCGCCGGGGCTGCCGGTGCCGGAGCCGCGGGAACTGCCGGAGCGGCGGGAGCCGCAGGTACTGCCGGGGCTGCAACTGCACCCGGTCCCGGGATGAGGATCTGGTCGCCGGGGTAAATGACAGACGCCAGGGACAGGCCGTTCTCCGCGAGGAGTGTATCGAGGCTGACACCATGGCGTGCTGCGATGGCACCAAGGGTGTCGCCGGACACAACGGTGTGCGACGCGCCGGCAACAGCAGATCCGCCACTTGCCGGCGCGGGGACTGCCGGGGCGGCCTGCGCCGGAGCGGGGACGGCCTGGGCGGGTGCTGCCAGCGCCTGGCCAGCGGCGGACTGGACTGCAGCAGCAGCGTCAGGCGTTTCCGGCGCGTAGGCACCTGCGTGTGCGGGTGCTCCCGCGCCGAAGAGGAGCCCGGAAGCGACGGCGGCTGCGGCCGCCGGCTTGGCAACCGAGGCGGCGTTGGACTTGAGGGAATACTGCAGGCCCTGCAAAGCGATGGACGTCGTCGGGGTGGCGCGGTGGCGCGCCGGGGTGAACTTACGTGACATGGTTGATGTGCCTCTCCCATGCCTGCGGGGTGAGCTGTCGGGTTCGGATGGGAGTCACCCGGTCCTGCCCGCCGTTGGGCGGAGCGTCTGGACTTAACCCCTAGGCCTTGGCGCGCAAGGCCGGTACAAAGGTGGTTCCCCCGTCCCTGCCTGTTGGTCATAGCGAACGGATCCCGGTCAGCGGCAGGGCTCGGCATTCTGCCCGGGAATGCCCTGAGCGGAACCAGGGCACCGGCCGAGGCTATCGCATTCATGCCCCAAAAGTCACATTTGAGTAACGAGGGTGTGTCGGAAGGGTTGGGGACACCCCCCGGATGCTGCAGCCTACAGGGCCTTCACGGCGCCCAGCACCTTCATCAGGGACTCCTTGGCGTCGCCGAACAGCAGCGTGGTCTGCGGCTCGAACATGAGATCGTTCTCGATCCCCGCGAACCCGGGGCGCATGGAGCGCTTGAGGAACACCACCTGCCGCGCGTCCGCCACCTCAAGGATCGGCATCCCGTAGATCGGCGAGCCGGCGGTGGTCTTGGCGGCGGGGTTCACGACGTCGTTCGCGCCCACCACGAGCGCGACGTCGGCGGTGCGGAACTCGGAGTTGATCTCGCCCATTTCCTTGAGCGATTCGTAGGGCACATTGGCCTCGGCGAGGAGCACGTTCATGTGCCCGGGCATGCGTCCCGCCACGGGATGGATGGCGAAGTCCACGCGGGTACCCCGGGATTCCAGGGCCTGGGCGAGCTCCGCCGCGGTGTGCTGTCCCTGCGCGACGGCCAGCCCGTAGCCGGGGACGATGATCACGCGCTGCGCGTAGCCCAGCAGCACCGCCACGTCCTCCGGGCTCGACGACCGGACCGGACGGTCGCTCACGGCGGTGGATCCCGCCGTCGAACCTCCCCGGAACGCACCGAACAGGATGCCGGCCACGCTGCGGCCCATGGCAGCGGCCATCGCCCGGGTGAGGATGGTGCCCGACGCCCCCACCAGCGTGCCGGCCACCACCAGGAGCACGTTGCCCAGCACCAGGCCGGACGCCGCAACCGCGAGGCCGGTGAAGGCGTTGAGCAGCGAGATGACGATCGGCACGTCGGCGCCGCCCACCGGCAGCACCAGCAGCACGCCTGCCACCAGGCCGAGCAGCAGGAGCAGGAGGGCCAGGACCAGCGAACCCCCAAGCACGACGGCGGCAGCCGCGCCCACCGCTGCGAGCAGCACCGCGCCCATGAGCACCGGCAGGCCGGGGAACACCACGGGGCGGGTGGTCATGAGCTCCTGCAGCTTCGCGAACGTCACGGCGGAACCGGCAAAGGACACCGCCCCCACCAGCAGGGTGAAGACGACGGCGACGCGCACCCAGGCGTCCTCCGCATGCGGCAGTTCCAGCAGCGCCACGAGGGCGGCGGCGCCGCCGCCCACGCCGTTGAAGAGGGCGACGAGCTGCGGCATCTGGGTCATCTTGACGCGCCTGGCCACCGGGGCGGCCACACCTGAACCGACCACAATGGCCCCAAGGATCAGGGGGACGTTGTCCAGCCGGGTCGAGAAAAAGACGGTAACGACGGCGACCAGCGCGCCGAACGCACCGATGAGGTTGCCGCGGCGGGCGGTGCGCGGGGAATTCAGGCCCTTCAGGGCCAGGATGAAGAAGACGGCGGCCGCGAGGTAAAGCAGGGCGGTGACGTTGGGGTCGAGGAGGGTCAACGTGTGGCCTCCGTATTCTCCTTGGTGTCAGGCTGAGTTTCATCCGGTGTGGGCTTGGCCGGCTTATCCGGCTTGCGGCCCCGGAACATCTCCAGCATGCGGTCCGTTACCACGAAGCCACCCACCAGGTTGGCCGTGGCAAGCACCACGGCCAGCAGCGCCACCGCGAGGACCCAGGGGTGCGTGGCCTGGCCGGCAACGATGATGGCACCCACCAGGATGATCCCGTGGATGGCGTTCGCACCGGACATCAGGGGCGTATGCAGCGTGCTGGAAACCTTCGACACCACTTCGAAGCCGACAAACACCGCAAGGACGGTGATGGTCAGCAGGCTGATGCCGTCCATCAGACCACCCCTTCGTTTTCCGACGCCTTCACTGGGTCATTCGCCAACTCGTCGGCGAGTTCGCTGTCCGCTGTCCCGTTCTCCCCGGCGAGCACCGCGAGAGCCTCTGCCGTCGGCGGGTGCCGCACCACGCCGTCGTGCGTCAGGCATGCACCTGCGATCACGTCGTCGTCAAAATCCGGGGCCACCGTCCCGTCCCGCGTCATCAGCGCCAGCAGGTTTGCCACGTTCTTCGCGTAGAGCCGGGAGGCGTCCGTGGGCATGGCCGACGGCGCGTCCTTGAGGCCGACGACGGCGACGGTCCCCTTTCCGTCGGCCGTGGGGACGTGGATGTCCCGGCCGGCGACGGACCCCTCCACGTTGCCGCCGGACTCCGCGGCGAGGTCGACGACGACCGACCCGGGGCGCATGCCCTGCACCATTTCACGGGTCACCAGGAGCGGGGCGTGCCGGCCGGGAACGGCAGCCGTGGTGATCAGCACGTCGGCATCGGCGACGTGCGGTGCCAGCAGCTGCCGCTGCAGGGCGCCGCGGTCGGCGGTGAGCTCACGGGCGTACCCGCCGGCCGCCTCTGCGGTCTCCAGGTCCAGCTTGATGAAGGTGCCGCCCATGGACGTGACCTCTTCCGCCGAGGAGGGCCGGATGTCGTTGGCGGAGACGCGTGCGCCGAGCCGCTTCGCCGTCCCGATTGCCTGCAGCCCGGCCACCCCGACGCCGAGCACCAGCACCCGTGCGGGCGGGACGGTTCCGGCGGCAGTCATGTACAGCGGGAAGAAGCGGGGCAGGCGGATGGCGGCTTCAAGGACGCAACGGTAGCCCGCCACGAGGGCCTGCGAGGACAGGGCGTCCATGGACTGGGCCCGGGAGATGCGCGGCACGAGTTCCAGTGCAAAGGACGTGACTCCGCCTTCGGCCAGCGCCCTGACGGTGGCCAGTTCGGACGACGGCGAGGCCAGGCCCACGGTGACGGCGCCGCGTTTCAGGGCTGTCGCCGTCGGAAGTTCCAGCGGACGGACGTGGGCGAGGATGTCCAGCCCGGCGGGATCGAGGTCGTCAACGATGTGGGCGCCGGCATGGCGGTATTCGTCGTCGGCATGCCCGGCAGAGACGCCCGCACGGGACTCGATCAGCACCTCCAGGCCCAGTCCCGCCAGCTGCTTTACGGTTTCCGGCGTCGCAGCGACCCGCCGTTCGCCTTCCCGGCGCTCCCGCGCTATGCCCAGCTTCACCCGCCACGTCCTTCCAACGGGTGCAGCGGCTCCTGCTCTGGGGGTCCCGCCCGGGGCGGTATTCACGGAGCGGCGCTGCTGCACGTAGTTGGCTAGAGTCTATGGCCCAAGGGCGCGTGGCGGGAGGGTGGCGGGCCGCTTAGAAGTATGCGGAAAAGTCCGCACTGGTTGCCGGACCTATCGCCCGCTGGAGAAGTCCGACGAAATTCGCTCTGCCGTGGCCACGATTTCCTTCCGCACGGACTCGAGGTAGGCCTCGCGGTCCGGTTTGGCGGCCACAGACTGTGCCTGCAGCGAGACGTTGACGGCGGCCACCACCTTCGGACCGTGATAAACAGGCGCGGCCACGGACATCAGCCCCAGTTCGAGCTCCTGGTCCAAGAGGCACCAGCCCTGAGCCCGGACCTTGTCCAGGACGGCAAGCAGGTCCTTCACCGTGCCAATCGCGCGTGGAGTGAGCGGCTTGATCTCCGCCGCGGCCAGGTAATCCTTCAGCTGCTCCGGCGGGAGCCCCGCGAGCAGCACCCTGCCCATCGACGTCGCATAGGCGGGAAACCTGGTGCCCACGGTGATGCCGATGGTCATGATCCGGCGCGTGGTGACCCTGGCGATGTAGGCGATGTCCGTTCCGTCCAGCACCGCCGCCGACGTCGACTCTCCCAGCTTCAGGGACAGCTCCTCCAGGTGCGGCTGGGCCAGCTGCGGCAGGGAGAGGCCTGAAAGGTAGGCGTAGCCGAGCTGCAGCACCTGGGCCGTAAGCGCGAAAGTCTTGCCGTCGGTCCGAACGTAGCCGAGCTCCACCAGCGTGTGCAGGAATCGCCGGGCCGTGGCGCGCGTGAGATCCGTGCGGGCAGCCACCTCGGTGAGCGTCATGTCGGCATGCTCGGTGTCGAACGCGCGGATCACCGCGAGCCCGCGCGCGAGCGACTGCACATACTGGTCGCTCGCCGCCGGTGTCGCGCCGTCTTTCGGCTGGCGGCCCGCCCGAGGCGTGGTCGCTGCTGCTGCGTCGGTCATGGTTACCAATCCTAATCGGCGCGAACGGACACTTCCGGCCCCGCCACCACTCACGCGAACTGGCAGCTGATGCCCTCAAAACCCGGGTTTGCGGTCATTTGCTGCCAGTTCGCGCTGGGAGGGGGAAAGCGTTAGTGCTCGACGGCGGGGGCGGCCGTGAGGGGGACGGGGACGAGTTTCTGGAGGTCTTCGAGGGTGCAGCCGAAGGTTTCGCGGACGCGGACGCCGTCGGGGCCGGTGAGGAAGACAGCCTTGTCGGTGTAGACGCGGGTCACGCAGCCCACGCCGGTGAGCGGGTAGGTGCAGGCCTCCACGATCTTGGAGGCACCTTCGCGGGTCAGGAGAGTCATCATCACGAAGACGTCCTTGGCTCCGGTGGCCAGGTCCATCGCGCCGCCGACGGCGGGGATGGCGTCCGGTGCCCCGGTGTGCCAGTTGGCGAGGTCGCCGGTGGCGGAAACCTGGAACGCGCCGAGGACGCAGATGTCCAGGTGCCCGCCGCGCATGATCGCGAAGGAGTCGGCGTGGTGGAAGTAGGACGCGCCGGGGAGTTCGGTGACGGGGATCTTGCCGGCGTTGATGAGGTCACCGTCGATCTGGTCGCCGGTTGCCACCGGGCCCATGCCGAGCATGCCGTTCTCGGTGTGGAGGGTGATGTTCTGCTCGGGCTTGAGGTAGTTCGACACCAGGGTGGGCTGGCCGATGCCCAGGTTCACGAAGGATCCCGGCGCGATGTCCCGCGCCACCATGCGGGCGAGGTCGTCGCGGCCCAGCGGCGTTTCGGACGTCTGGATGCTCGTCTCTACAAGGCTCATCTCAGGCCACCTGTCCTTTCAGGTCCGCGCCGGCGGCGGCAGCACCGCTGGAATCAATACGGACAATGCTGGTGACGTAAATGCCGGGCGTCACGATGTTCTCCGGATCCAGCGCACCCGTGGGCACGATTTCGGACACCTGCACGATGGTGTGCTTGGCGGCGGCGGCCATGATCGGCCCGAAGTTCCGGGCAGTCTTGCGGTAGACCAGGTTACCGACGCCGTCGGCCTTCAGCGCCTTGATCAGGGCGACGTCGGCGTGGATGGGGGTCTCGAACACCTGCCCACGGCCGTCGATGATGCGGGTTTCCTTGCCCTCGGCCAGCATGGTGCCGTACCCGGTGGGGGTGAAAAACCCGCCGATGCCGGCGCCGGCGGCGCGGATGCGTTCGGCCAGGTTGCCCTGCGGCACCAGCTCCAGCTCGATCTGCCCGGCCTTGTACTTCGCGTCGAAGTGCCAGGAGTCGGACTGCCGCGGGAAGGAACAGATCATCTTGCGGACCCGGCCTTCCTTGATCAGCAGCGCCAGGCCCTGGTCGCCCTGGCCGGCGTTGTTGTTCACCACGGTCAGGTCCGTGGCGCCGCACTCGAGCAGCGCGTCAATCAGTTCGAACGGCTGCCCGGCATTGCCGAACCCGCCGATCATCACCGTGGACCCGTCCTTGACGCCGGCCACAGCCTCCTGGACCGAATCTACAAAGCTCAGCATTCGCCTACGCCTTTCCGTTTGCAGGGGAGGAAGCAGTTACGTTTTCAAGCACCACAGCGAGGCCCTGGCCCACGCCGATGCAGATCGCCGCGACACCCCAGCGCTCTCCGGACACCTGGAGGGACCGGGCGAGGGTGCCCAGGATGCGGGTGCCGGATGCGCCGAGCGGGTGGCCCATCGCGATCGCGCCGCCGTGCCGGTTCACGATTGCGGGGTCGATGCCCCAGGCGTTGATGCAGGCCAGGGACTGCGCGGCGAACGCTTCGTTAAGTTCGACGGCGCCCACCTGGTCCCAGCCGATGCCCGCCTTCGCAAGGGCCTTGTTTGCCGCCTCCACGGGGGCGAAGCCGAAGTACTGCGGGTCGTTGCCGTGCGCACCGCGCCCGGCGATCCGGGCCAGCGGCTCCAGGCCCAGGATCGAGGACGCGTTCTCGGACCCGACCCACGCCGCGGACGCGCCATCTGACAGCGGGGAGGCGTTGCCGGCCGTGACGGTGCCGTCCTCGGTGCGGAACACGGTCTTGAGCCCGGCCAGCTTTTCGGCCGAGGAGCCGGCGCGGATGCCCTCGTCCCGGACCAGCTCGGTGCCCGGAACCGGAGCCACGAGGTTGTCGTAGAAACCCTCGTCCCAGGCGGCCGCGGCCAGGTTGTGGGAGTTGGCGGAGAATTCGTCCTGCTGTTCGCGGGTCACCCCGTACTTCTCGCGGAGCCGTTCGGTCGCCTCGCCCAGGGAGATGGTCCACTCCTTGGGCATGGCCTTGTTCACCAGGCGCCAGCCCAGCGTGGTGGACGCCAGGGTCATGTCCCCGGCCGGGTAGGGCTTCTCGGTCTTGGGCAGCACCCAGGGGGCGCGGCTCATGGATTCGGCGCCGCCGATCAGCATGACCTCGGCGTCGCCAGCGTTGACCTGGCGGGAGGCGATGATCGCCGCGTCCAGCGACGAACCGCACAGCCGGTTCACAGTCGTGCCCGGGATCGAGACCGGAAGGCCAGCCAACAGCGTTCCCATCCGGGCGATGTTGCGGTTCTCCTCGCCGGCGCCGTTGGCGTTGCCGAAGACCACCTCGTCGATGCGCTCGACGTCGAGCTGCGGGGCGCGCTTCACGGATTCGCGGATCACGTGGGCGGCGAGGTCGTCCGGGCGGACGGCGGCGAGGCCGGAGCCGAACTTGCCGAAGGGCGTCCTCACGGCGTCGTAGATGAAGGCCTGGTTCATGGCGTGCTGTCCATTTCTTTGAAGACCTGCTGGGCGGTCTTGAAGGCGGTGTTGGCGGAAGGAACTCCGCAGTAGATGGCGGTCTGCAGCAGGATCTCTTTGATCTCGTCCCTGCTCAGCCCGTTGGTGATGGCCGCGCGGATGTGCATGGCCAGTTCTTCCCAGTGTCCGTGCGCCACCATCGCGGTGATGGTGACGGCGGAGCGCATCTGGCGCGGCAGGCCCGGACGGGTCCAGATGCCGCCCCACGCGATGCGGGTGATCATGTCCTGGAAGTCCTCGGTGAAGGCATCCTTTTTGGCGTTCGCCCGGTCCACGTGCGCGTCGCCGAGCACTTCGCGCCGGACCACCATGCCGCCGTCGTAAATCTCCTGGCTGGTGGCGTCCGGCTGAACCACCCCGTTGCGCTGGCTGCCGGTAACTTCAGCGCCGCTCACTTGGCAGCTCCCCGGGATTCAGTCCAGGAAATCAGGCTCCGCATCAGCTCGGCCACGTGGGCCGGCGCCTCGGCGGGCGCCAGGTGCGCCACGCCTTCCAGCGTGGCTGCGGAGGCGGTGCCTCCACCCGCGGTGATTCCGGCGGCCACCTCTTCGGCGACCGACGGCGGGGCGACGCCGTCCAGCGCACCCGCCACCACCTGCGTCGGGACAGTGATGCTGCCGAGCTGGTTACGCACATCGAAGGCGGCCAGGGCCTCGCAGCAGAAGGCGTAGCTGAAGCGGTCGGCGTCGCGCAGGGAGTGCAGGAGCCGGCTGCTGAGTTCCGGTTCGCGGTCCATGAACCCGGGCGCGAACCAGCGTTCGGCGGAGCCCTGGATCATCACGGGAGTGCCTTGGCTGCGGACGGTCTCGGCGCGTTCCAGCCAGCCCTCGGGGGTGCCAAGCTTGGCGCCGGAGCACTGCACGGAGAGGCTCTTCAGCCGGTCGGCGTGCTTGATGCCCAGCTGCAGGCCGGTGGCCCCACCCAGGGAAACGCCGGCGTAGTGGAATTTCTCGCCGGGGGCGATCGAATCCACGAGTTCGACGACGGCGTCCGCCAGGTCGGCGACGCTGAACGTTTCGGCGGCGGCGGGAGAGACGCCGTGGCCGGGCAGGTCCCAGGCGATGACGTCGAGATCGTTGCCCAGGAGCGAGCCGACCTGCGCCCACAGCACCGAGGAGGTGCCGAGCGAGGGCCCGACGATCAGGAGCGGTTTGTCCCCCAGCGTGCGCTGGGGGGAAAGCAGCACTGCCTTGACTGCTGGTTTAGCCACGGGAATCTCCGTTTCCGTCTGGTTCGGTTGAAGTAAGCGCAAAATCCGGAAAAGCCGCCACGATCCGACGCGAGATCCCGGCTGCCTGTCCGAGGTAGCTGGCGGGATTGAGCAGCTCCTCCAGCTGGGCGTCGGAAAGCGTATCCGCGGGGACGGCCTCACGCAGCAGCCGGCAATAGGTGGCGGCCTGTTCGGCTACCGGCGCCTGCAGCGTCTTGTCGACGACGGCCTGCAGCTGCTGCTTCCCGTCCATTCCGGCTTCCCCGGCGGGAAGGAGCGGCGCCACCGCGGCGGAGACGCCCTCGCTGAGCAGCAGCGGACCGGACAGGTCCAGGTTTTTCCGCATGCCGTCGGGGAAGACCTGCAGCCCCTCCGCGAGTTCACGGATGTGGCCGCAGGCGCCGAGGGCCAGCGCGAGCAGCTGGCGCAGGGCCGGCCATTCGCTGTGCCATGCTCCGTCGGGGCGTTCGTCGTTGAAAGTTGCCGCGGCAAGGTGCAGCTGCGCAGCCAGGGCGGGGGCCTGGAGGGCGGCACTGCGGACCAGCACGGACAGCACGGGGTTCTGCTTCTGCGGCATCGCCGAGGAAACTCCACGGCCGGGGGCGCGCGGTTCGGCCACTTCGGCTACCTCGGGACGGCTCAGGAACAGGACATCCGCGGCGATCTTGCCGAGCGCGTCAACTACGGAGGCCACGGCGTCACCCAGCGACGTCACGGCCAGCCGGTTGGTGTGCCACGGTGCCGGCGCGGCGGCCAGGCCCAGCTGGGTGGCCAGCGCATCGGAGAGTGCAAAGGGATCCGTGGCGGAACCGGACGTCAGCCCTGCATTTGAAGTCAACACGGTGCCCGCGGCCAGCGTGCCCGCCGCGCCGCCGAACTGCACCGGCAGCTCCAGTCCCTCGAGCCGGCGAGCCGCGGCCGCCAGCCCATGGAACCACTGCGCCGCCCGAAGCCCGAACGTAAACGGCAGCGAGTGCTGGGTCAGGCTCCTGCCCACGCACAGCGTGTCCGCATGCCGCTGGGCCAAACGGGCGAGGGCCGCCGTCGTGCCTTTCACGTCCGCGAGCAGCGCTTCGACGGTGTTGCGGGCCACCAGCATCAGGGCCGTGTCCAGCACGTCCTGGCTGGTCAGCGAGGTGTGCACGGCCTTCGCAGCACCGACGCCGGCAGTGTCCAGCGCCTTGACCTGGACCCTGAGGTCGGCCAGCAGCGGGATGACCGGATTTCCGCCGCCCTGCGCCCGCCGGGAAATATCGGCAAGACCGTACCGGGAGGGATCGGCGGCGTGGGCCACCACGGCAGCGGAACCGGCGGGAGCGAGATCATGCTGCTCCAGCACGGCGGCCCAGCCGGCCTCGACGGCGAGAATTGCCGCGAGGACGGCCCGGTCACCGGTCAGCGCCGCCACCAGGGGCGACGCCGACACAGGACTGAGCAGGCCGAAGTCGCCGTTCAGTCCCGCATCACCGTGGAGCCCGGCATCGCCGTGAAGGCCGCCGCCGGCGCCCGCTGCCTGAAACCCGGTCACTTTGCGGCGCCCCCGGTTCCGGTTCCCTCGAAGTCGAGGAAGACGGTTTCGCCTTCACCCTGCAGGCGGATGTCCCAGGTGAGGCCGCCGTCGGCGTCGCGGCGTGCGATCAGCGTCTTGCGGCGCTCGGGGTCCAGTGAGGACAGCAGCGGGTCCTTCGCCAGCGCTTCCTCGTTCTCCGGCAGGTAAACGCGGGTGAAGAGGCGGTTCATCAGGCCGCGCGCAAAGATGGCGACGGAGATGAATGCCGCGGCGCCCGGTTCGGTGGGGCCGGGGTTCACCGTGGTGAAGGTGTAGATGCCGCTGTTGCCCACGGCGCTCCGGCCGAAGCCGGTGAAGGTGTAGCCGTCACGGACCAGCGAGCCGGTCCGGTGGACGATGTTGCCCTCGGTATCCGGCTGCCAGATTTCGAGGATGGCGTCCGGGATCGTGTGCCCGGCGCCGTCGTAGACGGTGCCCTGCAGGCGGATGGAGCCCGGGGAACCGGGCGCCAGCAGCTCGCGGTCCTTGTTGTAGGGCAGGGCGTAGCCGTAGAACGGGCCCACGGTCTGGCCCGGGGTGGGAACTAGCTTGGTGGAGTTACTCATGGTCGTCGCCTTCCGCGCCCAGCGCCTCGTTCTCGGTCCAGGTCCGCTTGGAGCCCGTCAGGACGATGTCCCAGTTGTAGCCCAGCGCCCATTCGGGCTCGGTCAGGTCGTGGTCGTAGGTGGCCACGAGCCGGTCGCGGGCATCCTGGTCCACGATCGACTGGTAGATCGGGTCCAGCGGGAAGAGCTGGTCGCCCGGGAAGTACATCTGGGTGACGATCCGCTGCGTGAACTCCTGGCCGAACAGCGAGAAGTGGATGTGCGCTGGACGCCAGGCGTTCAGGTGGTTCTTCCACGGGTAGGCGCCCGGCTTGATGGTGGTGAAGCGGTAGGAGCCGTCCGGGCCGGTGATGCAGCGGCCCACACCGGTGAAGTTGGGGTCCAGCGGTGCGGGGTGCTGGTCGCGCTTGTGGATGTAGCGGCCGGAGGAGTTTGCCTGCCAGATCTCCACCAGCTGGCCGGCTACCGGCCTGCCGTCGCCGTCGAGCACGCGGCCGGCGACGATGATGCGTTCGCCCTGCGGTTCGCCGTTGTGCTGGATGGTCAGGTCCGATTCCAGGGCGTGGACGTCCTGGTGGCCGAACGCCGGGGAGTACAGCTCGATGGTTTCCGGGTCAGCGTGGTGCAGGCTCTTGGTGGGGTGGCGCAGGAGGCTGCTGCGGTACGGCGCGAAGTCCAGGCGCGGCTGGGTTTCCGGCGCCGCACCGTCCTTCAGCGCCCGGGCGTAGGCGTCTCCGATGGCCTTGATCTCCTCGGTGAGATCCTGCTGGGTTTCCACCCGCGGCGCTTCAGCCGGAACGGCCGTCCCGGCGGCCGGGGTTGCGGGTACTGCGTCCGACAGGTCCTCGGTCAGCGCGTCGGCGTTGTACGTTGCGAGATTCACGTCTTCAGGCACAGCAGCCTCCTTTCAATCTGTGGTTGGGCAAATCTTTTGTGGTTTGGGCGGTGGGTGGCTACTTGGTCGGTTGGTGCAGGTGGTCGTACTGGACGGCGTGGCGCACCGGCGCGTTGGGCGCACCGTAGCCGTCATAGCTGCCGCGGCGTTCCACCATTTCGAAGAACACGCTGCCCACCGTGGCGGTGTAGAAGTGCAGGAACTCGCCATCGGCGTCACGGTCGTACAGCAGGTTGAGGTCCCGGAGCGTGTCCAGGAAACCGGGCTCGAGGTCGAAGCGGGCGTCCAGATCCTCGTAGTAGTTCTCCGGGATCTGCAGGAAGGCCAGTCCCCGGTCGCGGGCGGCGCGGGCTGTTGCCACCAGGTCCTCCACCGCGAAGGCGATGTGCTCCTGGTAGGTCTTCCGCGGTGCGGTTCCCGCGTCGGCGCCGTCCTGCTGGATGACCGGGGCCAGGTTCAGCACCAGGCGCACGTCCCGGTCTGAGGTCTGCATGACCTGCGAGCGGACCAGGCCGCTGGGGCTGGCGACCTCTGCGTACGGCTGCGGCTCCAGCGCCAGCGCGCTCGTGTAGAAAAGGACAGCCTCGTCGAAGTGCTGCCACGGCTGGGCCAGGTTCACGTGGTCGATCACCGCGGTCCGGGCACCGGACGGAACCTCCAGCCCCTGCCCAAATTCAGCAGTCCAGGCGGCCGTCCCGTCCGGGTTGCCCTGGCACAGGAAGATCTCGGTGGAGTCGGGGGCGGCGAAGCCCTGGAACACTTCCTCGTTGGCCTGGCTCTTCCGGGGAACCACGGGGGCCTTGAGCTGCTGGGCGCGGGCGGAGGCAATCACCGGGGAGTCGACGTCGAACCCCAGGGCGGCAATGGCGGGTTCGGCGGCCGCGGGAGCCTGTTCGTTGATGATCACCCGGGCGTGGCCCATGGACCAGAGCTGGACATCCTTGGTGCGGTGGCGGCCGTTGAACTCGAAGCCAAGCTGGCCGAGCACCTCTTCCAGCACCCCGGTGTCCGCGGCCTTCACCTCGGCGAAGTTGAAGCCGGCAGGCTCCGCCACCTGCGGCAGGGTGGCCAGTTCCATGGGATAACGACGGCGCGATGCCGCCTGCGTGCCGGCGGAACCGGTGGCGCCAAGAAGGGCAGTGTCCAGCCACTTGGCGCTCTGCTCCTCCAGCCAGATCAGCGAACGCATCGCGTCCACGGCGGTGCGTTCGACGTCGGACTGGCGGAAGACGTCGTTGAAGACCTCAAGGGACACCGGGCCGGTATAGCCGGCGCGGACCACGTGGCCCATGAACTTGGCGAGCTCGAACTGGCCCTCCCCCGGGAAGACGCGGTAGTGCCGGCTCCACGAGAGCACGTCCATGGAGAGCTTGGGGGCGTCGGCCACCTGCACGAAGAAGATCTTGTCCGCGTTGATGTCCTCGATCGGCGCGGTGTCCCAGTCCCGGGACAAGATGTGGAAGGAGTCCAGGCAGGTGCCGAGGTGGGGATGATCCACCATTTCCACGAGGCGGTGGGCGTGCTCGTAGTCGTTGACGTACTTGCCCCAGGCGAGGGCCTCGTAGGCGACCTTGACGCCGTGCTCGCCGGCAAGGCCCGCCAGGGCGGCGAGCTGAGCGGCGCGGAGGTCGTCGTCGTCGATCGTGGCGGTGGCGACGTTGGTGCAGACCAGGATGGTGTCCATGCCCAGCCGGGACATGAGCCGGAACTTGGCCTCGGCCCGGCGGAGGTTGGCGGCGAGCAGGTCCTCGGTCACGCTGTCGAAGTCGCGGAACGGCTGGTAGAGGTCCAGCGTGAGGCCCAGGTCCGCGGCCATCTTGCGGACGTCCTCGGGGCTGAGTGCTGAGGTGACCAGGTCCTGCTCGAAAATTTCGATGCCGTCGAAGCCCGCGATGGCGCAGGCCTGCATCTTTTCCTTCAGCGTCCCGGAGAGGCAGACGGTGGCGATTCCGGTGCGCATCAGACGGCCATCTCTTCGGCCGCGATGAGCTCGAGGAAGTGGGCGCGCATCCGTTCGGCGTCGGGCTCGAGCCCGGTGAAGATGCGGAAGGCGTCGGCGGCCTGGCCCACGGCCATGCGTCCGCCGTCCAGCACCTGGCAGCCCTTGGCGCGCGATTCGCGGACCAGCTCGGTGTCGATCGGGCGGTAGACGATGTCCGCCACCCAGTGCCGGGGCTCCACGAGCGCCATGTCCAGCGGGGTGCCCGGGTGGGCGGCCATGCCCACGGGGGTGCAGTGCACCAGTCCGTCGGCGGCGGGCATCAGCTGCGGCAGCTCCGCCGTCGCGCGTGCCGTGACGGTGCGGTCCGGGAAGAAGCCGGCCAGTTCGGCGGCACGTTCCGCGCAGCGCGCCGGATCCATGTCCACGAGCTCCAGCGTCTGCACGCCGGCGGTGAGCAGGGCGTAGGCGACGGCGGATCCGGCGCCGCCCGCTCCCAGCTGCACCACGCGGTCAAGCTTGGCGTCCGGAAGTCCGGAGGCAAGGGCGGCGGCAAAGCCGGAGAAGTCGGTGTTGTGGCCGATGAACCGTCCGTCCTGGATCACCACGGTATTGACGGCGCCTAGGCGTTCGGCATCGGGGGCGATCTCGTCCAGGCGCTCGAGGACCAGCTGCTTGCACGGGTGGGTGATGTTCAGCCCGTTGAAGCCCATCCGGTACGCACTTTGCAGCAGATCGCCAACGGCGGTGGCCGGCAGGTCAAGCTCATGCAGGTCGATTGGCCGGTAGAGGTAACGGACGCCCTGGACGTCACCTTCACGCTCGTGCATATGGGGCGAGAGCGACGGCATCACGCCGTCCCCGACAAGTCCTATCAGATAGGACTCGGTTCGATTGCTCATGCGTGCGGCTCCTTTGACAACGGCACTCGGCCGGCTCGGGCGCCTGCAGCGCCCCGTGCTGGCCGGGTGATACGGATAACAATACAACAGAAGTTCATATGATGCACTTCCGTTCTACATGCGAACAATTGGTTCCCGCGCATCTGTTTCTCGCGCGTCTTAGCGCTGCGGCAGCCGGGCAGAAAGCTCGACGGCGGCCGCCTGCAGGAGGGGAACCAGCGCCACCAGCGCCTCCATGCTGAGCCGGAACACCGGAACGGCGGTGGCCAGGGACGCAAACGCGACGCCCTGGGAGTTGAAGACGGGGACCGCCACGGCGCGCATGCCCAACTCGTTCTCCTCATCCATGACCGCGTACCCCTGCCGCCGAACCTTCTCGATCTCGGCGCGGAAGGCATCCCGGTCGGTGATGGACAGGGCAGTCAGCGGCTCCAACGGGAGTTCCTCGAGCAACTGTTCGCGGTCCTCGTCCTCAGCGAAGGCGACGAGCGCCTTGCCGACGGAGGTGGTGTGGAGCGCGCCGAGAAAGCCGGGGTCGCTGGTCACGCGGAACGTCTGCGGGCCGTCCACCTTGTTCACGGTCAGGTGGTGGATGCCGTCCCGGACGGACAGGATGGTGGCCTCTCCCGTCTCTTCAGTCACCCGGCGCAGGATGGGCAGCGCCGTGCCGGCAAAGCCGTGATGATTGGAGACGCGCTGGCCGAGCTGGAAGATGCGCAGGCCGAGGTGGTAGCGGCGGCCGTCCGGCTCGTAGTCCACAAAACCGTCGCGGGTGAGCGAGCCAAGCAGCCGGTAGGTGGTACTGAAGGGAAGGTCCGCGCGGCGGGAAATCTCGGCCGCGCTGGCGCCGCGGGGCTCATCCCCCAGCAGGACCAGCAGGCCCAGAGCCTTGCCCACCATGTCGGTGCGGGATTCTCCTTTGGCGGTTCTTGCTTCTTCGGCGGGGGTATCTGCGGCAGCGACGGGGCGCCCCGAGGAGGCGTCTTCGCCTGTGGCTTCCTTCACACTCATATCTTGATGCTGCCACAATGTGAGAGCTGTTTCTAGATCGTGAGTAAGTTTCTTGACAGGTGACTGCCCTCACAGCCATCATTGCTGTATCGCACAAGTAGCTCCCACCATGTGGCTACTGAGTCCGGGTCTTTCCAAGAACCTCCTGCCGCCCCTTCCCCAACCGGGACGGCGGCCGCGACCCCTGATCTGTCCCGCGACAACGTCGTCCCCCTGAAGGAACACCCATGAGCCACACCACCCAGTCCCCTACGGCGGGCAACGCTGCCCAGGCCGGGACACCGAAGAAGGCAGCCCTTGCCAGCTTCCTCGGCAGCGCCGTCGAGTATTACGACTTCTTTATCTTCGGCTCGGCAGCCGCGCTGATCTTCCCCCACGTGTTTTTCCCGAACGCGGACGCCAATGCAGCCGTCATGTCCTTTGCGACCTTCGGCTTTGCGTACATCGCACGTCCCGTCGGCGCCGTCATCCTGGGCCACTTCGGTGACCGGGTGGGCCGGCGCAAGGTCCTCATGTTCACCCTGGTCCTCATGGGTGCCTCCACCTTCCTGATCGGCTGCCTGCCGGACTTCAACACCGTTGGCTGGTGGGCGCCTGCGCTGCTGGTGCTGGCCCGCCTCTGCCAGGGCCTCTCGGCCGCCGGTGAACAGGCCGGCGCATCCTCCATGACCCTGGAGCACGCTCCGGACAACCAGCGCTCCTTCTTCACCTCGTGGACCCTGACCGGCACCCAGGGCGGCCAGATCCTCGCCGCCCTCGTCTTCATCCCGGTCCTCGCGCTGCCTGACGAGATCAAATACGGCATCGGCTGGCGCATCCCGTTCTGGCTCAGCGCCGTGGTGGTGATCGTGGCGTTCTTCATCCGCCGCACGCTGCACGAGCCGCCCGCCTTCGAGGAAGCCCAGAAGACCGCCCAAATCGCCAAGCTGCCCGTGGCCGACCTGCTGAAGTCCCACTGGCGCGACGTCCTCCGGGTCATCTGCTGCGCCTTCATCGCCGCCGTCTCCACCGTGTTCGGCACCCTCGCCATCAGCTACGCCAAGACCGTTGCCGGCGTGGACGGCACCACCACCCTGTGGCTCGTGGTCGGCGCAAACCTGGTGGCCCTGGGCACCCAGCCGCTGTTCGGCAAGCTGGCCGACAGGATCGGCCGGAAGCCGGTGTTCATCTACGGCGCAGTGGTCAGCGCCGTCCTGACCCCCGTGTTCCTGCTGAGCCTCGAATCCGGCAGCGTCCCGCTGATGTTCCTCGCCGCCATCGGCTTCTTCTCCTGCGGCTACGCAGCCTCGAACGCCGTCTGGCCGTCCTTCTACGCCGAGATGTTCAGCACCAGGGTGCGTTTCTCCGGCCTGGCCATCGGCACGCAACTCGGCTTCCTGATGGCCGGGTTCGCGCCGGCCATCGTCGCGGCCATGGGCGGCATCAAGCCCGGCGGCTGGGTGCAGATCAGCATCTTCACCGCGGTCATCTGCGGCGTCGCCGCGATCTCGGCCCTGACGGCCAAGGAGACCTTCAAGGTTCCCACCAAGGAGCTCGGCCTTAAGTAGCCCTACTCAGGCCGCCTACCTAACGTGCGTCCCGCCGTCGTGACCCCGTTTGCTCCCCAGACCGGGTCACGACCGGCGGGTCGCCGCGATTTCAGGCCATTTTGGTTTTAAAGAAGGTCGCGACGGCGGCCCCCCTGTTTTCAGGTGGCAAGCACTTCGGCGAGGTCGAACTTCACCGGCTCCTCGAGCTGTTCATAGGTGCAGGACTCCGGGTCCCGGTCCGGCCGCCAGCGCACGAACTGGGCGGTGTGGCGGAACCGCTCACCCTCCATGTGGTCGTATTTCACTTCCAGCACCCGTTCCGGCCGCAGCGGCGTGAAGGACAGGTCCTTGCCCGCGCTCCAGCGGCTGCCCTCCGCGTTGCGGGGTGTCCGGGTGCCGTCCTCCTGCTTGGCCCAGGCCCAGGGATGCTCGTCGAAGCTGGTGACCAGGGGCTGGAGTTCCTCGAAAAGTTCCTTGCGCCGCTTCATGGGAAAGGCTCCCACAACGCCCACGCTGGCGAGTTCGCCGTCGGGCCTGTACAGGCCCAGCAACAGCGAGCCGATCGTGCCGGGCCCGCTCTTGTGCACGCGGTAGCCTGCCAGGACGCAGTCGGCGGTCCGTTCGTGCTTGATCTTGAACATGACGCGCTTGTCCGGCTGGTAGGGCCCGTCCAGCGGCTTGGCAATGATCCCGTCCAGGCCGGCGCCCTCGAACTGGTGGAACCACTTACCGGCCAACTCCGGGTCCTGCGTGGCGGCGGTCAGGTGGACCGGGGCGCTGGCGGAGGCGAAGGCCTGTTCCAGGGCCGCACGCCGCTCCGCGAAGGGACGGCCGCTGAAGTCCTCGTCGCCGAGGGCCAGCAGATCGAAGGCCACGAACTTCGCCGGCGTCTGCTCGGACAGCATCTTGACCCTGCTGGCGGCGGGATGGATCCGCTGCTGCAGGGCGTCGAAGTCCAGCCGGTCCCCGGAGGAGCCCACCAGGACAATCTCGCCGTCGAGCACGCACTTGGGCGGCAGGTTGGCCTTCAGCGCCTCCACAAGTTCAGGGAAGTAGCGCGTCATCGGCTTCTCGTTGCGGCTGCCGATCTCCACGTCATCGCCGTCGCGGAAGATGATGGAGCGGAATCCGTCCCACTTCGGCTCGTAGCTCAGGCGGCCTTCGGGGATGGCGCCGACCGATTTGGCCAGCATGGGGGCGACAGGGGGCATGACCGGCAGCTGCATAGGCCCCATTCTTGCCCGGCACCCGCCCGGACGCCACCCCCATCCCCGGCGCGCCCGCACCAGGCCGGCCCCTCGACATGGCCCCCCCTCGCCGGTAGACATTAACGATGGCAGCTATCGGTTTCCACGCATCGCACGAACAGATCAGCCCCGGCCAGCTCCTGAAGGACGTGCAACGTGCTGAGGAGGCGGGCTTCGACGCTGCAATGTGCTCGGACCACATCGAACCGTGGTCCGCGCGGCAGGGGCACTCGGGCTTCGCGTGGTCCTGGCTCGGGGCTGCCTTGGCCAGCACCAACCTGCGCTTCGGCGTGGTCACTGCTCCGGGGCAGCGGTACCACCCCGCCATCATCGCCCACGCCTCGGCCACGCTGGCGTCCATGTTTCCGGGGAGGTTCTGGATGGCTCCGGGCAGCGGCGAGAACATGAACGAGCACGTCACCGGCGACCCCTGGCCGCTGAAGGAGACCCGCCAGCAACGGCTGGAGGAGTGCGTGGACGTCATCCGCCGGCTGCACGCCGGCGAGGAAGTGACCCACCACGGCCTCGTCACGGTGGAACAGGCGCGGATCTGGGATGTGCCTTCGCCACCGCCGCCCCTGATCGCACCGGCCATCAGCGTTGAAACGGCCCGCCGGGCCGCCGGCTGGGCTGACGGCTTGGTAACGGTGAACCAGCCGGCCGAAAAGCTCACCGAAATGCTGGGAGCGTACCGGTCCGGGGGCGGCAAGGGGAAGGCCGTGCTGCAGATCCACCTGTCCTGGGCTTCCCGGGAGGAGGACGCCGTCGCCATTGCCCTGGACCAGTGGCGTTCGAACGTCTTCGCCCCGCCCATCCCGTGGGACCTGCCGACGGCGGCGCACTTCGACGGCGTCAGCTCCGACGTCGGGGAGGCCCAGGTCCGGAAATCGGTGAACGTCTCCGCCAGTCTGGACCGCCATGTGCAGTGGCTGGGCGAGTACCTGGACCTCGGCTTCGACGAGCTGTACCTTCACTTCGTGGGACAGGACCAGGCCCCGTTCATCGACGCCTTCGCGGACAGTGTCCTGCCGCAGCTGCGGAAGGTGCCGGTGGCATGAACATCGCGGAGACATCGGACCTGTGGTGGAAAACCGCCGTCGTCTACTGCCTGGATGTGGAAACCTTCTTTGACCACGACGGTGACGGCACCGGCGATTTCAGCGGCCTGACCCAGCGGGTGGACTACCTGGCGGCGCTGGGGGTGAACTGCATCTGGCTGATGCCGTTTTATCCGTCCCCGGACCGGGACGACGGTTACGACGTCACGGACTTCTTCGACGTAGACCGCCGGCTGGGCACGCTGGGCGACTTTGTGGAGTTCATCCGCACCGCGAAGGACCGCGGCATCCGGGTGATCGCGGATTTCGTGGTCAACCACACCTCCAACCAGCACCCCTGGTTCGTAGAGGCTCGAAAATCTGTGGACAACCCGTACCGGGACTACTACGTCTGGCGGGGCGATCCGCCGCCGGACACGTCCTCGGAAGTGGTGTTTCCGGGCGAGCAGACCTCCATCTGGACCCAGGACGATGCCACCGGCGAGTGGTACCTGCACATGTTCATGGAGCACCAGCCGGACCTTAACGTGACCAACCCCAAGGTCCGCAACGAGATCGCCAAGGCCATGGGCCTCTGGCTGGAGCTCGGGCTCGACGGTTTCCGGCTCGATGCGGTGCCGTTTTTCCTGGAGACCCGCGGGGCACCCAAGGACGAGGCAGCCACCATCGACCCGCATGACTACCTCAGCGCCCTGCGCAGCTTCGTCAACCGGCGCAACGGCGGCGCCGTGCTGCTGGGCGAGGTGAACCTGCCGTACAAGGACCAGCTGGAGTATTTCGGCGGTGCCGAAGGCAACGAGCTGAACATGCAGTTCGACTTCATGTCCATGCAGCACATCTACCTGTCGCTCGCCAGGCAGGACGCCCGCCCGCTGGCCGAGACGCTGAAGACGCGACCGCAGCTGCATCCGGACAACCACTGGGCGATGTTCGTGCGCAATCATGACGAGCTAACCCTGGACAAGCTCAGCGACGGCGAGCGGGAGGAGGTCTTCGCCGCCTTCGGACCGGACAAGAACATGCAGCTCTACGGCCGGGGGCTGCGGCGCAGGCTGCCGCCGATGTTGGACGGCGACGCCGACCGGATCCGCATGGTCTACTCCCTGATGTTCTCCCTGCCGGGCACGCCGGTGCTCTTCTACGGCGAGGAGATCGGCATGGGCGAGGACCTGCGGCAGAAGGGCCGCGCCGCCGTCCGCACGCCCATGCAGTGGAACGGCGAGAAGAACGGCGGCTTCTCCAGCGCGAAGGCGTCCGAGCTGGTGGTCCCGCTGGCCCGCGGTGAGTACGGCCCGGAAAAGGTGAACGCCGCCAGCGCCAAACGGGACCCTGAGTCGCTGTGGAACTTCATGGCAACGCTCATCCAGCGGTACCGCGAATCACCGGAGCTGGGATGGGGCGAGTTCGCCGTCCTTGAGCAGCCGGAGCCGGCCGTTTTTGCCCACCGCTGCAGCTCGGCGGAGGCCACCGTGGTGCTGCTGCACAACTTCGGCGAGGCGCCGGTCAAGGTCGCCGCGAACGTCGGATCCGGGGACAGTTCGGCGCGGGCTTTCAGGGACGCCATCCTGCTGGATCTGTTCGACGGCGGGGACGTCCCGTTGGAGGCCGACGGCGGGTTCACCGTTGAGCTGGGACGGTACGGCTACCGCTGGTTCCGGGTCCACCGGCCCGGTGACCGCCTGGCGCCCTAGGGGCTCTGGAGGTCCCGGCGGAACACCTTCACCTCCCACGGGCGCAGGTCCAACTGTTGTGGTCCCGACGCCGGCGCTTCGCCGGCGTCCGGCGGATAGTTCCCCAGCACCAGCTCGGCCGTTCCCTGGCCGTCCAAGCCGCCGCTGCCAAACCAGCCGTCGTCGAGCCCGGCCGTCCGGACGGTCCCCGAAAAGTTGGCCAGCACCAGCAGTTCCGCTTCCGGAAGCGAGCGCTTGAACGCGTAGACGTGTTCGTCGTCGGGCAGCAGCATGCTGAAATCCCCGTACGCCACGACAGGGTCCGCGTGCCGGAACGCGATCACCTTGCGGTAGAAGCTGAAGACGGAGTCGGGGTCGTCAACCTGGGCGGCGGCGTTGATGGTGTTCGCGTTGGGGTTCACTGCAATCCAGGGCGCCCCGGTGGTGAAGCCGCCGTGCCGGCTGGCGTCCCACTGCACGGGTGTCCGGGCGTTGTCCCGGTTCAGCGGCGCCAGAGCGGCGAGGACCTCCGCGTCGGTGTGGCCCAGGTGTGTGGTGGCTTCGCGGTGGTGGTTGAGGACTTCAATATCGCGGTAGTCGCTGATGGCGCCGAACGCCATGTTGGTCATGCCCAGTTCCTCGCCCTGGTAGACGTACGGCGTGCCGCGGTGCAGGTGCAGGACGGCGGCCAGCATCTTCGCCGACAGCTCGCGGTACTGGCCGTCGTCGCCGAACCGGGAGACGGCGCGGGCCTGGTCGTGGTTGCCCCAGTAGAGGCTGTTCCAGCCGCGCTCCGCGAGCCCTTCCTGCCAGCGGCCCAGGGACTTCTTGAGGTCGGTGAGCAGCAGCTTCTTGGGCCGCCACTTGTTGCCGCCCTCCTGGTCGAGGGCCACGTGCTCGAACTGGAACACCATGTCCACCTCCCCGCGGCCGGGATCGGTGAAGAGGGCGGCGTCCTCGACGGTGACGCCCGGCATCTCGCCCACGGTGAGCAGGTCCTTGTCCCGCCCCGCGAAGACTTCCCGGTGCATCTCCTGCAGGAACTCGTGGATGCGCGGGCCACAGATGAAGTGCGGGCCGCCGTCGCCGTAGAGCATGCCTTCGGCCTGCGGGCCGTCCGGCAGCGACTGCTGTTTTGAGATGAAGTTGATGACGTCCATCCGGAAGCCGTCCACGCCGCGGTCCAGCCACCAGTTCATCATGTCGTACACGGCGGCCCGCACCTCCGGGTTTTCCCAGTTGAGGTCCGGCTGCTTCCGGGAGAACAGGTGCAGGTAGTACTCCCCCGTCTCCGCGTCGTACTCCCAGGCGGGCCCGGAGAAGGCAGAGCCCCAGTTGTTGGGTTCTGCACCCGGCATTCCAGGAGCAGGTGCACCCGGCCCGGCGCCCTCGCGCGGCGGCCGCCACCAGTACCAGTCCCGCTTGGGGTTGTCCTTGCTGGAGCGGGACTCAGCGAACCACGGATGCTCGTCCGAGGTGTGGTTCACCACCAGGTCCATCACCAGCTTCATGTCCCGCGAGTGCAGGCCGTCCAGCAGTTCGTCGAGGGTTTCCAGGTCGCCGAACACGGGATCAATGTCGCGGTAGTCGCTGATGTCGTAGCCGTTGTCATCCTGCGGTGAGCGGTACACGGGTGAAAGCCAGACGACGTCGACCCCCAGCTTTTGCAGGTAGTCCAGCTTGCCGATGATCCCGCGGAGGTCGCCGACGCCGTCGCCGTCCGAGTCAGCGAAGCTGCGCGGATAGATCTGGTAGACCACCGCGCTCTTGAACCACTCCCTGCCGGCGCGGTAGGCCGCTTCTGCCTCGGTTTCCTGCGTGGTCATCGCTGGCTCCTCCTGGTCGACGGTGGCGGGCTGCTGCCCCCTGAAAGTCTTGTTCCAGAAGAATCGGCGGTCAATGGTTTGACTCAAAGGCCTACGCGGAATAGCCGTCCGGACAGTGATGGCGGCGGAAACCGCCTTGGCGCCGGAAACTAACCGGGTGCTAACGGGCAGGAAACGCGTGCGCAACAATGCCACGCCACACTTGGTTGTGCCGGCAATTGCAGGCACCAGCTCCAGCTCAGGAGGCCACGCCATGTTGAAGGAAGCCAAACCCCACATCACCCGGGTCCGTGCCCTGGACCAGCTGCATCGCGGCGACGAGATCGAGGCCCGCCTGTCGGTGGGCCCCAGCTATGACGACGTCATCGTCCGCCGCGGCAGCGTCCAGGAGACAGCCCCGGGCATCGGCGTCGTGTGGATCATGGATCATCACTCGGGCATGCGCAAGGCCATCAATACGGACGAATGCAGCGTCTGGCGGGTCGCCTGAGCCAGCTAGCCGCCAGCCACCGACTGAATAATCAGCACTTCCTGGCCGGCAGAAACTTCCGTTTCCAGGCCGCGGAGACGCCGGACCTCCTCACCGTTCACGTAAATATTCACGTAGCGGCGGAGCGCACCCGTCTCGTCCCGCAGCCGCCTGGCCAGTACCGGATACGTCCCGGTCACGGAATCCAGCAACGAACCCACAGTCACCGCCCCGTCGGCGGGTGTAGTCAGTATGGACTGCCCGCCGGCGAGTGGCTGGAGGACGCCGGGAAGGACCACACTGATCTCAGCCACTGCACTTCCTCATGCGGGAGTCCCCGCTGTAACCGGGGCTCCGGCCACGACGGCAGCGCGGACGCACAGCACATCCGGAAGGTGGGAGGCCACTTCCGCAAAGGTTTCTCCTTCGTCGGCGCTGGCATACACCGTGCCGCCGCGCGTTCCGAAGTAGACCCCGGCGGGTTCGGCGGAATCCACGGAGGCCGCGTCACGGAGCACAGCGTTGAATTCTGACTGCGGCAGCCCCGAATCCAGGCGCTTCCACGTGGTGCCGGCGTCGTCCGTACGGTGCACGGCGAGCTTTCCGTCCGGCGGGATGCGTTCGCCGTCGGCTTTCAGGGGAACAACCCAGGCCGTGCCTGCGCGCCGGGGGTGCGTCAGCATGACGAACCCGAAATCGGCCGGCAGGCCTTCCGCTATCGATTCCCAGTTCTCGGCATTGTCGTCGGTGCGGTATACGCCGTGGTGGTTCTGCGCGTAAAGGCGGCCGTCGACGGCGGCATCGGCGGCAATCTTGTGGACGCACTGGCCGAATTCCGGGTTGGGGTCGGGCATGAAGTAGGCGGAGATGCCTTTGTTCCGGGGCTCCCAGGACGTCCCGCCGTCGAGCGAGCGGTAGACGCCCCCCGTGCTCATGGCGACGTGCACGTTGTCCCCGGAGGGGTTGACCACGATCGAGTGGGCGGCCGCGCCGCCATATCCTGCACCCCATTCGCTGCGGTGCGGGTGGTCCCACAGTCCGCGGTTCAGCTCGAAGTGCTCGCCGCCATCGGTCGATTTCCACACCGAAATCGGCTCCGCGCCGGCCCAGACCACCCCCGGGCGGGATTCGGCGTCGGGGTAGATCTGCCAGATGCGTTCCACGGCGGCGTCGGTGCCTTCGGGGAACTTGATGGCACCCTGCTCGGGCTCGGTCCAGCTGGCGCCGAGGTCATCCGAGTGGGCAACGTGGGGGCCCCAGTGCTCGGAGCGCACTCCCACCATGATGCGTGTGCGGCCGTCCCGCGTGTCGATTCCGATGCTCGGTATCTCGCTCATCAGGAAGTGCGGGCCGGAAAAGGACCATTGTTTCCGGTCCTGGCTGGTGGCCAGCCAGAGGCCTTTTTTGGTCCCGATCGCTAAGACGAAACTCTCTGCGGCATTCATGCTCCCCATGCAACCACTCCGGTGGAGGGGCTGCAATGGTTTGGGCCCCCGCGGGTTTTCCTGGGTTCGTCGCCCGGGCGGGACCTAGGACCCGATCCCCGCACCGGCTTTGGCGCTGCCGGCCTTCCCGGCACGGCGGTTTCGCCACCACCGGCGGAGCAGGTCGGCGGCTGCCAGGATTCCGGCCAGGGGCGTCAGGACGGCGGCGGCGTAAACGAACAGCAGCCAGGTCAGCGTGGCGATCGGAGGCTGGCTCCGGCTCAGCAGGGACAGGCCACCGAACAGGCCCGCCACCCAGAAGAGCACCACCAGCGTCAGCACGGCTGCCGCCGGAAAGTACTCGTTCCGCACCACCCTCTTCAAGGTTTCCACCACTGATCCTCCTGCGCCTTGCATCCCCATGAGACCAGTATGCGACGCAGACCCGCCGTCACGGAGACGGCACGGCGAACGTGTGATGAATACAACCGCTGCCTGGCCTGGCTGCATTCTGTCAGTCGCGGGGACTACACTGAACTATCGAACATATATTCGAAAAAGGTGTGTTGTGGGCGTGATCATCGGACCCCGCGTGATAGAGGCGGGACTTTCCCTGCGGCTGGTGCTGATTTCGCCCGTGGCCGTGGCGGCGGGCTTCCCGTCCCCCGCCCAGGACTACTTTGACGGGCGGATCGACCTCAACGAGCACCTGATCAAGGACATCACCAGCACGTATATCGTGCGGGTCTCCGGGGACTCGATGGAACAGGCCGGCATCAGCGACGGCGACGAACTGATCGTCAACCGGGCGCTGGAACCACGCGACGGATCCGTGGTCGTCGCAGTGCTGGACGGCGAGCTCACCGTCAAGCGCCTGAAGATCACCGCGGCAGGCGTGGTGCTCCAGGCCGCCAACCCTCTGTATCCGGACATCAGCGTCCCCGTCCTGGCCGACCTCACCATCTGGGGCGTGGCCACGAGGTGCCTGCATCATGTCTAGTTCGCCGCAGCAGATAGCGCTGGTGGACGTGAACTGTTTTTATGCCAGTGCGGAGCGGGCCTTCGACCCCTCCCTGGAAGGCAAGCCGCTCGTCGTGCTCTCCAACAATGACGGCTGCGCCGTGACCCGCAGTCCGGAGGCCAAGGCCCTGGGGATCAGCACGGGCGATCCGTGGTTTAAGCTCGCCCCTCGGGCCAAGGAGTGGGGCCTCATTGCCCGGTCCAGCAACTATGAACTGTACGGCGACATCAGCGCCCGCGTCATGGAACTGCTGGGGCGCTACTCGGCCTGGCTTGAGGTGTACAGCATCGACGAGGCGTTCCTGGGCATCAAGGGCAGCCCCGATCAGGTGCTGGGTCTCGGCCGGACCATCAAGGCCGCGGTCCAGCGCAACGTCGGGGTGCCCGTATGCGTCGGCATCGCCGCCACCAAGACGCTCGCCAAACTCGCCAACCGGTGGGCGAAGAACAACCCCGCGCTCTGCGGGGTGTGCCGCTGGGAGTCGATGGAGCCGGAGGTACGTGAACTGCTCATGGCCCGGCTGCCGGTCTCGGAGGTGTGGGGTATTGCGGGCCGGCTCGAAAAGCGGCTGAACGCCCTGGGGATCTGCACCATCCTGGAGCTCAGCCGGGCAGATCCGGTAGTGATCCGCGACCGCTTTTCGGTGGTGCTGATGCGCACCGTGCTCGAACTGCGCGGAACACCCTGCATACCGCTGGAGGAAGAGCGCATGGGCCGGGACCAGCTGATCTTCTCCCGCTCGTTTTCCACTCCCCTGACGTCAGCTCCGGAATTTCGCCAGGTTCTGAGCGTCTACGCGCAACAGGCGAGTGCCCGGCTGGCCCGGCACCACCTTCAGGCCAAGGTCCTCACCGCGTTCGCCGGCACGTCCCATTACAACGCGGAGGACAAGTCGTTCCCCTCGGTATGCGTTCCGCTGCCCATGCCCACCTCAGACCCGGTACTGCTCACTAGGGCTGCCCAGGCCCTGCTTCCCGCGATCCAGGACGGCGTCAAATACGCCCGCGCCGGGATCCTCGTCACCGACCTGCGGCCGTCCGGCAACCAGCAGCCCCTTGAGCCCTTCGCCAACCCGCACGAGGAACGCGGGATCGGCCCGCTGGTTGAACAGATCAGCCGCAAGTACGGCAGGGGCACCATCGGTCTCGGGTTTGCAGGCCTGAGGACCGGCCTGGATTGGAGCATGAAGCGTGGAATGCGTTCGCCACGCTACACGACGCACTGGGACGAGTTGCCGGTGGTGCGCGCGGCCTGACCGGCCCGCGCGTCCACCACGGACCGCTCAGTCCACAAATTCAGACTGCGTCTCGATGAAATCCCACTCGGCTTCGGTCAGGACTGCCTGGGGCGTATCCGGGTGCGGACCTCCCGCCTCGGCAATCCCCTGCATCACGAACAGCGGAACGTCGCCGGCCCGCAGGTTCTCGCGAAGCCATTCCTTGCTTTTCAGGTCCAGATCAAGCCACCACATGTAAATCTGCATGGGACGCCGCCTTTCTACGTCTCCACGCTAGGCTCGGCGCGGCCGGGATTCAAGGGAAAATCAGCACTCTTCTCCGCGGGACAGCAGCCGTCCCGCGGGGGTAGAAACCGCCCCTGAGCTGGGGCGAAGGCCGCTGTGGCTCTGGTCTTTCCTGATGCCGCAGGCACACAATTGATTATGGATGCAGAGCATTTCAGCGGCCCGCCTCCCCTCCTAGTGGGCATGGTTCCCGGCCAGCATCCGGAGGTCCTCAAGACTGCCGTCACTCTGGCGCAAAAGCTGTCCGCCCCGCTGCTGTGCGCCTACGTGGACGAGGCAAGCTACCTGGTGGAGTGGGATCCCGGGCGCTCTGCGCACCGGCTTTCCCTGCATCCCGACAGGGACGACGACGACATCCGTTCCGTAACGACGGAACTGAAGTCGGCCATCGGCTCGGCCCTGCAGGACGGAGGGCCGGCGTGGACCTTGCGCACGCTTGCCGGGGATCCCGCCCGCGCCCTCGGCAGGCTGGCGTCGGAAGTCAATGCTCCCATGATCATTGTGGGCACTCCGGAGCGCGGCTTCGGGCACCGGATCACGGAACTCCTGAACGGCTCCGTGGCCGCCTGGCTCACCCACCATCAAAGCCGTCCCGTGCTGGTGGTCCCGTTCCGGATGGCCGCTCACCAGGACCAGCCCGAATAGCCAGTAGTGGCCCAAGGCAGCCGCGGAAAAGTAAAGCGAAAGTAGTTATTCGAGGTGGTGGCCAACATGGCTACCGGCAAGTAAGCTGATCAGGCAGGCCTACGCAGGCCCGCCCAAAGACTGCTCCGGAGTGCGTATCCCCCAATAACGCGCTCCGGAGCTTTTTTGTTGCCCGGAGGGCTTCCGGCGCCGGACTGTTCCTGTGCGCACCATCACTTCCCGCACCCCCGTCGACCTGTCGCGCCACCCTTGACTGATACCCCCTAGGGGTATATCTTGAGGAGATGGAAACTTCCGAAGGACGGACGTCCACGGCGCCTAACGAAGAAGCGATCGCGGAGGGGCCGCAGCACGGCTACACGGCGGACAAGGATGCCTACCTGCGCCGGCTCCGGCGGATCGAGGGACAGGTCCGTGGCATCGCCCGGATGGTTGAAGAAGACAAGTACTGCATCGACATCCTGACGCAGGTGGCGGCCGTGACCAAAGCCCTGCACGCCGTCAGCCTGGGGCTGGTGGAAGAACACATAGGCCACTGCGTTGTCGGGGCGGCCTCCGAACCTGATCCTGACCTGCGGGCTGAAGCCATCGACCTCAAGGTGAAGGAGGCGGCGGGTGCCATCGGGCGCCTGCTGCGGTAGCCGCAACCACCACCCATCAGCCGACCAAACCCCGTCGTCACACCTACAAGGAGTCAGTAATGAGCACCATCTCCACCAAAGTCCACGTCTCCGGCATGACCTGCGGGCACTGCGTATCGGCCGTCAGCGAGGAGCTTGAGGCACTGGCCGGCGTCGAGGAGATCGACATCGACCTCAATGCCGGCGGCGTTTCGACCGTCACCATTACCTCCACGCAGAAGCTCTCCCCCTCCGAAATCGGTGAGGCAGTGGCCGAGGCGGGCTACCTGGTGGTGGCCAACGAGGCCTGACCCGCCTCCCGTTGTCACCGAACACGGCAGAAGTTCAGCACGACCAGAGAAGGGCCAGCCATGGGCACCGAACACCTTTCCGCAGGCTCCGCCAGCCGGGTGATCGAACTCGACGTCGAGGGCATGACCTGCGCGTCGTGCGTGAACCGGGTGGAAAAGAAGCTCGCCAAGCTCGAAGGCGTCGAGGCCACCGTCAACCTCCCCCTGGAAACAGCGCACGTGACCGTCCCGGCTGGCATCACGGACCAACAGATCACAGACCAGGTAGCCTCCGCCGGCTACAAGGCGAGCATCAAAACGGTCATCGGGGAGGACCACGACGAGACCCCGGCCGACGCCGCCCCGCACCACGAAGACCATATGGCGCACGGCGGCAAGGCATCGGAGCTGAAGCCGCGCCTGCTCGTCGCGGCGGTCCTGGCCGTACCGGTGTTCCTCATCTCAATGTTCCCGGCTTTCCAGTTCCCCAACTGGGGCTGGGTGGCCGGCGCCCTGGCGCTGCCTGTGGTCAGCTGGGCGGCGTGGCCCTTCCACAAGGCGGCCGCCATCAATGCCCGCCACTTCGCCTCCACCATGGACACCCTGGTATCGCTCGGAGTGATCGCGGCCTACCTGTTTTCCGCCTGGCAACTCCTGGCCGACCCCCGCCTGACCGAACACCCCGGGATGGAGCAGATGGGCGGCGCGGGTTCCGGCGGCCTGTACTTCGAGGTGGCCAGCGTGGTCACCACGTTCCTTCTGCTGGGCCGGTTCCTGGAGGCGAACGCCAAGGCGAAGGCCGGTGACGCGCTCAGGGCCCTCCTGGACCTCGGTGCCAAGGACGCCACCATCCTGCAGGACGGCGCCGAGGTGAAGATCCCGGCAAGCCGGCTGGCTGTCGGGGACCTGATCGTGGTCCGCCCGGGTGAAAAGATCGCCACCGACGGCGTGGTGGTGGACGGCGCCTCGGCGGTGGACGCCTCGCTGGTCACAGGCGAATCAGCGCCGGTGGACGTCGGTCCGGGCAGCCAGGTCACAGGTGCCACCATCAACACGTCCGGCCGGGTGCTGGTCCGGGCTACTCGAGTCGGCGCGGAAACCACCCTGGCCCAGATGGGGCGGCTCGTTTCCCAGGCGCAGACCGGAAAGGCGCCCATTGCCCGGCTTGCCGACCGCATCAGCGCAGTGTTCGTGCCGGTGGTCCTGGCCATCGCCCTCCTCACATTCGCTGGATGGCTGATCGCCGCCGGACAGGACGGTACCGGCCCCGACATCACCGGGCCGGAGCTCCGCGCGGCCTTCACGGCCGCGGTAGCTGTGCTGGTCATCGCCTGCCCCTGCGCCCTTGGCCTGGCTACCCCCGTGGGTCTCCTGACCGGCACCGGCCGCGGTGCGCAGCTGGGCATCCTCATCAAGGGCCCACAGGTCCTGGAAGACACCCGCACGGTGGACACCATCCTGCTGGACAAGACCGGAACCGTCACCAGCGGCCAGCTCTCCGTTGAGGCCACCGTGGCATTCGCCCCGTTCAGCGAGGCGGAAGTTCTGCGGCTGGCCGGTGCGGTCGAGTCGGCGTCGGAGCATCCGATCGCCGCCGCGATCGCCGCCGCCGCACGGGCCGCCGTGCCCGTAGTGGGTCAGCCGTCGCACACCAGCCACAGCAGCAGTGAAGCGGACGACGGCGCCGGCCTGCCCGCCGTCGTCGGCTTCCGTTCCGCACCCGGCGGCGGAGTGGTGGGAACCGTTGAAGACCGGCTCGTGGTTGCCGGACGCAGCGGGTGGCTGCGGGACAACGGCGTGGAGCCCACGCCGGCGCAGAATCAGTCACTCCGGACCGCGGAACAGTCCGGCGCGACGGCCATCTGGGTGGCGGTCGACGGCGAGGCTGCCGGCATCGTCGAACTGCGGGATACGGTCAAGGCGGGATCGGCGGCGGCCGTCGCGCGGTTCAGGGCCCTGGGCCTGCGGCCCATGCTGCTCACGGGCGACAACGCCGCGGTCGCAGCCCAGGTGGCCACCGCCGTCGGAATCGCTGCGGACGATGTTTTCGCCGGCGTCCTGCCCGAGGGCAAGGTGGAAGCGGTACGTCGGCTGCAGGCCGGCGGTGCCACCGTGGCCATGGCAGGAGACGGCGTGAACGACGCCGCGGCCCTGGCGCAGGCCGATCTGGGGATCGCGATGGGCTCCGGCACGGACGTGGCGATCGAAGCCGCCGACCTGACTGTGATGGGCAACGATCTGGGGCAGGTGGCCACCGCGATCGAGCTGTCCCGCCGCACCCTGGCCACCATCAAGACCAACCTGTTCTGGGCCTTCTTCTACAACGCGATGGGCATTCCGCTGGCCGCCCTCGGCCTGCTCAATCCGATGATCGCAGGGGTGGCCATGGCAGCGAGCTCGGTGCTGGTGGTGGCCAACTCGCTGAGGCTCCGCCGCTTCGGCAGGTAGTACCCAGGCCTAGGCGGTACCGAAGCGGAGGGCCGAGCGCGCCTTCGCCTTGGCCGCCTCCTCGTCGCGGTCCTTGGCGGGGGCGTGGGTCACGAGGGCGTCGAGCAGGTGCTGGGTCACGTGCGCTATCTCGTGCACGGCGCGCTCGAACGCCTCCTCATTCACCTTCGACGGCTTGGTACTGCCGCTCACTTTGCGAACGTACTGCAACGCTGCGGCGTGGATCTCCTCGGACGTGGCGTGCGGTTCGTAGTTATGGAGGGTACGGATATTCCGGCACATACCCCCATGCTAGGCTCTGGAGCGCCGAGGATCGACCCTTCCGCCCCGCTTCAGGGAGGGCACCGCCCATGGGTAGGACTCCATGGGGAGCGCTGCCCATCGACACTCTTTTGGGCTGAAGGATAGTTTTGAGGCAATGGATCTTCCGGACGAGCCGGAGGCCACGGGGGATGCCGACTGGATCGGGTCCGTTGATTGAAGGAGATACGTCATGGCTTTGTTGGGTGCAGATGTTGAAGCGCTGCGGAACCTGGGCACCAGGCTCACCGCTGGTTCGAATGACATCCAGAACCAGAAGAACCAGCTGAACAATCAGCTCGACGGCGTCGACTGGAGGGGCCCGGACGCTGACAGGTTCCGTGACGAGTGGAGGAGCAACCACTTGCCGGCCCTCGAGAGGGTGGCGCGCGCCCTGGAAGAGGCGGGCCAGCAGGCAAACCGCAACGCGCAGCAGCAGACTGAAGCTTCCCAGGGCTAGACCGGGTACGTAACGGAGGGCCGGACGCAGCATGCGTCCGGCCCTCCGTCATTTAAGCGGTCTGCCACAAGACACGTCCGTTATTGAGGACTCAGGGGACGGGTTCGACGTCGTTCGCGTGGTCAAGCGGTGCGGTCACCGCTGCCCGGTCCCCCGCTTTGGCCCCCCGAAGCTCGTCCAGCCGGACGAACAGTACCCCGCCGACAATCAGCACGCCGCCGAGGAGCTGGATGGCACCGGGCAGTTCGCCAAGCAACAGCCAGGCCCAGATCACGGCAAACAGGACCTCGGTGAGGGACACGAACGAGGCCACTTTGGAGCCGAGTGCGCGTGCAGCCATGACTCCTGAGACGTAGGCCAGCACGGTGGCCAGGAGCACGAGGCCGCCGAGCGGAACCCACCAGGGGGTGGTCCACGGGCCGAGTTCCGTGTCAGCCGTGCTGATGGCCATGGGCAGGAGTCCCGTGGCTGCCGTCAGCCACATCACCGCTGCCCCCACCAGAAGCCCGCCCGACGCGAGGACGATGGGCGGCAGGGTGTCATTCTGCTTGGCCGTGATGAAGAAGTACATGGCCAAGCAGACGGCAGCGGCGAGGCCCCAGAACACACCGACGGCGTCGACCTTAACCGCGCCGGTGAGGTCCAGCACGAGGACAAGGCCGCCCAGGGACAGCAGGGTCCCAGCAATTGTCAGGGGGCGGGGCCGCTTCCGGCTGGCCAGCCAGAGCCACAGGACGATCAACACCGGAGCGAGGTATTCGAGCAGGAGTGCCACACCAACCGACAGCCGGGCCACGGCGTTGAAGTAGAACAGCTGGCATGCAGCCACACCAATCAGGCCAAACAGCACGATCGTGACCCAGTTGGACCGCAGCTGGCTCCAGCGCCCCCGAAGCGCCAGAACAGCAGGGATGGCAAGGATGAGTGCTGCCGCTGTCAGCCGGGCCGTGACGGCTGCCCCGGGCGTCCAGCCGGTTTCCAGCAGTGACTTGGCAAAGGATCCGGAGAGCCCGAAGACGGCTGACGAAAAGAGGGCGATGCCCAGTCCTGATGCAAGGAAGCCGGAGGCCTTTGCCGAGGCCCGCGCCGCGGCAGGAGCCGGAGCCGTAGAAATCAGCGCTGTGTTGGCGCGGCGGATCGGTGCGGACACGGAGGCCTCCCGTCAGGAGTAAAGTGGGGTATTGGTCCTGACATTACGCCCCGCACTGTAAGGAGTCAAGGTGGTTTTTGCCCCTGACACAGAACTCTCACTGCGCTTCGTGGTGAACCTCATCAACTCTGCCGCCAACGGCGAGGAAAGCCTGGCCACGGTGGAGGACCTCGACGACTTCCTGCGGCAGGAGGGCTTTACCGGCTCCCGCACCCACGACGCCGCCGAACTGGCCAGCGTCCATTCACTGCGCGCAGAACTGGCAACTTTGTGGACCGCCGACGAGGATACGGCCGTGGACGGTGTGAACCGACTCCTGCGGGAAGCCCGCGCACTCCCCCAGCTCCTCAAGCACGACCAGTGGGACTGGCACCTGCACGCCACCACGCACGATGCCCCGCTGGCGGACAGGATGGGCACCGAAGCCGCCATGGCGCTGGTGGACGTGATCCGCAGCAAGGAGATGGACCGGATGCTGGTGTGCGCGGCCGATGACTGCGACGCCGCGGTCCTTGATCTCAGCCGCAACCGGTCCAAGCGGTACTGCGACACCGGAAACTGCGCCAACCGCGCGCATGTCGCGGCCTATCGTGCCCGCCGTGCCAGCGGGGAGTAAGGCGGGCCAGCGGGGAGTAAGGCGGGCCAGCGGGGAGGGCGTTAGGAGGCTCCGCCGTCGGGCGCGGACTCACCCGTTCCGGCTGTACCGGCACCCGGGGCATCCGGACGGCGCTGGGTTCCCTCACTTCGGGTTGCCTGGGTCCCGTGGCCGCCGTGTCCCCGCGAGGACTTCCGGGCGGAGCTCAGGTTCACCCCGGAGCCTTTGCCCAGGTGCGCGGCGTTGTCCTTGTAGCTCATGGACAGCATCGCCGCGATGACGAGGGTGACAATGAAGGCGATGCCGGCGGCGATGAAGGCCAGGTCGAACCGCGGTGCCCGGGCGCTGCCGCCGGAGGCAAAGATCAGCACCGCGAAGAACGCCACCACAGCCCAGAAGGCGGAGAACATCAGGGGTCCCTTGACCGAGGTCCGCAGATTGCGCGGTTCTCCTGGTTTCTGGTGTGCCAAGGTGATTCCTCCCGTGCGAGCGGCGCGATGCGGCCTGCCCGCTGTGCTGTGTGCTGGTTTTGAAGGGTACTGGTAGCCAAAGGCTGTTCTACAAGGAGTAGAACCCCTGGTTCTAGTTTACGGCCTTGACGCGGCGGCCCGCGCATCGTGCCGGAGCGAGAGGCCCGCCAGGATCCAGAGCACGCCCGAGATGATGGCGCCGCCGCCGGCAACGCCCAGCAGCGCATGCGGGCCAAGCCCCACGAAGAACGGCAGGGTGCCGGCCGTGCCCAGCCCGATGATTCCCGATGCCAGCCAGTCGCGGGCCAGGACATGCCGCCCGCGGAACCTGATGCCCAGGTACAGCTCGGACGCCGACGCCACGGCCAGCCCCACAGCACCAACAACGGCGAACACCAGGCTGCCCTGCAGGAACAGCAGGGCCACGCCGGCTCCGGTCAGGGCAGCTCCCGCGGCGGAAAGAACGCGGCCGGCAGGCGCCTCGCGGCGGAAGCCGGTCAGCGGAATGCCCCACAGCAGGATCAGGCCGGTGGCCAGCAGGTACGCCCCGCCCGCGAGCGACATTCCAGTCACGGAAGGAGCCGCCCAGAACACAGTCACGGCGGCGAACACCAGTGCGGCGGCGGCCCGCAGCAAGGCGGGCTTCCACAGCTCCGCCAAGGGGGCGGGCGCGTCGGATTCAGCGGGGGTAGCGGGGGAAGTCACCGCTCCAGTTTAGTGCGCCAGCCTGTGCCGGCGAATCCGGGCCCACGCTACGAGCCGAGCACCATCCAGCGGTCCGTTCTGGCCCGCAGCCCCAGCGTTACGGCGCGGGCGCACATGTATCCCAGCGAAAAGGCCACCCACACCCACACCAGCGCCGCGGTGCCGTCGGCCCCGGCCAGCGGCACCGCCAGCAGCAGTGGAAGGTACACCGCAAGATTTACGACGCCGGCAATCGCCAGATACTTCGCGTCGCCGGCCCCGATCAGCACCCCGTCGAGGACGAACACGTACCCCGCCAGGGGCTGGCCCGCGGCCAGAACCCACAGTGCTGAGGTCAGGACCGACTGGACGCCGGCGTCGGGTGTGAAGAGGGCCCCGGCGAACGGGGCCACCACGGCGAGCAGCACGCCGGTGGCCACGCCAAAGCCGGTACCCCAGCGGATCATGGTCCGGGTCAGGATTCGCGCCTTGCCGGGGTTGGAGGCTCCCAACTCCTTGCCGATCAGCGCCTGGGCGGCGATAGCCAGGGCGTCCAGGGCGAAGGCGAGGAAGGTGAAGACTGTCATGGCCAGCTGGTGGGCAGCCAGATTCACGGCACCCTGGGCCGCGACCACGAGCACGGTGGCGAGGATGGCGATCCGGAGGCTCAGGGTGCGCAGCATGAGCCAGGAGCCCACCCTGGTCATGGCCCGGATCCCATGCCAGTCGGGCAGCAGGCTGACGCCGTGGCGACGAGCGCTGCGCTGCACCATCACCAGATACACCGCGGCCATGGCCCACTGCGCGATGCTGGTTCCCACCGCAGACCCGACGACGGACAGTCCGAGTCCGTAAACCAGCACCAAATTCAGCACGATGTTCAGCGTGAATCCCGCCGTGGCCACCACCAACGGCGTCCGGGTGTCCTGCAGTCCCCTCAGCACGCCCGTACCGGCGAAGATCAGCAGCATCGCCACCAGCCCGGGCATGGACCAGCGCAGGTAACCCACGGCGAAGGTGCGGATTTCCGGGCTCGGTCCCATGAGCCCGATCAGCGGCTCGGCGGCGAGGAAGCCAGCCAGCGCCAGTGCGGTCCCGAGCAGCAGGGCCAGCCAGACGCCGTCGCGCCCGGCGGCAAGTGCCCGTCCGAGCTGGCCATCCCCCACCGCCCGCGCCACGGCAGGGGTGGTGGAGTAGGCCAGGAAAACCATCAGTCCCACCGCAGTGTGCAGTACCGCCGAGGCCAGCCCCACGCCAGCCAGCTGGGCAACGCCCAGGTGACCCACAATGGCCGAGTCGGCCAGCAGGAAGAGCGGTTCGGCGATCAGCGCGCCGAAGGCGGGAACGGCAAGCCGGAGGATTTCCCGTCCGTGGCTGTCGGGCTTGGGGGTGGAAACGGCGGCGGAAGGCGATGGGGGCACGCCTTCAGCGTAACGGCCTGGGCAAAAGATAACCCCGACCCATTAGTTGACACTTCAACAAAAGTTCGGGACAGTGGAAGGGAAGCTTCACCGGACGCGCTGCAGACCGCGTGCCCAAAAGAGACAACCCCCAATCGAACCGAACGGTGAGAATCTCCATGAACCAGTCCACCCAGACCACCACAGCCCTGACGATCCTGCGAGTCATCACGGGATTCCTCTTCGCCGCCCACGGCTGGCAGAAGTTCAGCGAATTCACCATCGCCGGGACCCAGGCATCCTTCGCCAAGATGGGGGTACCGGCCGCTGAGGTCGCCGCCCCGGTCGTTGCCACCCTGGAGCTGATGGGCGGCATCGCCCTCATCCTCGGCGTGCTGACCCGCGTCTTCGCCGCACTGCTCGCCCTGGACATGCTTGGCGCCCTGTTCCTCGTCCATGCCTCGGCCGGAGTCTTCGTCGCCACCGGCGGCTATGAGCTGGTTCTCCTGCTTGCAGCGGGGGCAGCAGCCATCGCCCTTGCCGGAGCCGGCCGCCTCTCGGCGGACGCGGCCCTGTTCGGCCGCAGCAATTCCAAGCTCAAGGTTCTCGCGTAACCTTCCCCGAAGACAATCACCGCTCCAGAGCGGTGACCGTCCAGGGAACGACGACGGCGGCTGCTCGCCCGGCACTTCGGTGCCCGGTGGGCGGCCGCCGTCGTTTGTCGTTTACTCGTTTTCCGCCCGCTGTTGCTGGTTCACCCTGTCAGTTAGGCAGCCGGTGACACCCGTCAGCTCATCCGGAGTGTGAGCCAGCGTAGCCGTGCGGACGGTCTTGCCTGCTTTCAGGTCGACTGCGTGAAGTTTCCCCGTGGCCGGCTCGGTTACATAGGCGGTGGAGCCCTGGACGTACAGGGTTGGCCGGGGGTCCTGCCACGCCTCCGGCTCCTGCCAGGCGGCAACGACCGGGATCGCGGACACTGTGGCGCCAGTCACCGGGTTGAGGACATGCAGCGCGCCGTCGGTGCCGAGGACCAGCGCTTCCCCGGCCGGCCCACGCCCCAGGGACCGGAACGAATAGCTCGTACCGAGTTCCACCAGCTTCAGGGCCCTGGTATCCGTACTCACCAGCGAAATCCTGGTGGGCCGCTCCAGGACCGCGGCTTTGTCCACCTTGTAGTCCCCGAGCACCACGGGCGACGCCGGCGAACCGGCCTGGTTGCCCACCCGGCCATAGGCGTCAGGACTGGAGATTTTGGAGAATTTGCCGTCCTTGAAAACCAAAACCCCGTCCTCGCATCCGAAAATCACGGTGTTTTCGCCAGCCACTGCCTCGCCATGGACGCCGGGGCAGTTCTGGCTGCGGAGGACCTCCTTGCGGTCCGGACCTGTCTCCCTGCGGCCCGAACCCGCGACCGGCCCAAGGAGGGCCACGGCGTTGCGGGCGTTCTCGTCGCCCACGCTCACCAGCAGCTTGCCGTCCTCCAGCTCCACCGCCACGCCGTGGTGGGCCTCGGGCGCCGTGTAGGTGGTCGTTTCCGGAAGGCCGTCCTCCGGCAGTTCGCCGAGGGCGGCCGACTCAAAGGACTTCACCTTGCCGGACCCGTCGCTGAACAGGACAGTTCTTCCGGCGTGCCGCACCACATGGCCGGGCTTGCTCGCCTCGAACGCGTAATCCGTCAGCGTGGGCTGGGCCGCGTAGGAGTGGCCGTGATCGCCGTGCCGCTCGGTCCAGACTCCGGCGTCGAGGACGCGGAACGAGTCATCCGCCGCCACCAGGACGTGGCGGCCGTCCCCGGCCGGGCTGATGCGGTTGTAGCCGTCCAGCTCGACATCCGCCACAGGCTCGAGGGTTTCGGCGTCCAGCACTCCGATGCCTCCCTCGTAGCTGTACGCGAGGCGTGGTTTGGGGGCGCGAAGTTCCGCGGGTTCTGCGGTCTCGACGTTCTGGGACGTGCTGGCGGAACTCTCGGCCGCCTCCTGACCGGGGCTTCCTGCGCAGCCGGACAGGAGGAGGGCTGCCCCGCAGGCCGCCGCCAACCGGATTGCGTGGGGTCTTGTGAACGGCAGCGTGAAGGGCCTGGCGAAAGACGCGATGGGGATGCCGCACCGGCGGGTGGTAGGTCGGGCAGGAAGGACAGGTCGTCTCGGTAACATGACACTAATGATAATCATTATTAATAACGCCCAAGCCAATCCGTCCCGTTCATGACGCCGGAGGCACGGCAGCCTGGGCTTATGGCGCGCGGGAGCGCGTTTGTGAAGTCCGGGATCTGCCCCGAGGACTGCGGTAAGTAAACTGCGACCATGAGCGAGACTGCCGCCAACTCAGTAACCCTCCGCTTCCTAGCCGCCCCCATGGACGTGGGCCACAGCGGATCAGTTGACGCCGGAACGGTGCTCGAGTGGGTGGACAAGGCGGCCTATGCGGCCGCCGTGGGCTGGGCCAAGTCCTACTGCGTCACCGCTTACGTGGGGAACATCCACTTCGCCGACCCGGTGAACATCGGCGACATGGTGGAGGTCACCGCCACCATCGTCTATACGGGCCGCTCCTCCATGCATATCAGGACGGTGGTCTCCTCCGGGGACCCCAAAGGCGGGCCGGCCACCATGCGGAGCCAGTGCATGGTGATTTTTGTGGCGGTTGGCGAGGACGGGAAGCCCATCCCGGTAAAGCAGTTCGAGCCGGCAACGGCGGAAGAACTGGAACAGCGGGACCATGCCCTGGCGCGGATCGGTATCCGTGAACAGATCGTCAAAGCCATGAGCGCCCAGGAATATACCGATGCCGGCACCGCTGAGCGCGTCGTCCTGCGGTTTATGGCGGCACCCACCGACGTGAACTGGGGCGGGAAAGTCCACGGCGGAATCGTCATGAAGTGGATCGATGAGGCTGCCTATGTGTGCGCCTCACGCTACTGCGGCCGGGACACGGTGGCTGTCTTCTCCGGCGGAGTCCGGTTCTACCGGCCGCTGCTGATTGGCCACGTGGTGGAGGTGGAAGCCCGGCTGGTCTACACGGGCACCAAGGGCATGCACATTGCCGTACATGTCCGCTCCGGGGACCCCAAGGGCCGTGAACTGAACCTGACCACCTACTGCCTCACCGTGATGGTTGCCCGCGACGCCGAGGGCACCTCGGTCCCCATCCCTGCATGGACGCCCGTGTCCGACGAGGACAGGCGGCTCCATGCCCATGCGCGGGAGCTCCTGGAGATCAGGGCGGCAGCCCCGGGGAACAGGCTGCCCAACCACCTGCTGCAGTCACAGCCGGGCTAACGCCGGCAGCCTAGAAGCCGCCGCCTCCGCCGGCATCCCCCGCCATGTTGGCGAACCGCGAGTAGTGGCCCTGGAAGGCCACAACAATGTCCTTGGTGGGGCCGTTACGGTGCTTGGCGATGAGGATGTCCGCCTCGCCGGCCCGCGGGGACTCTTTGTCGTAGACGTCCTCACGGTGCAGCAGGATCACCATGTCGGCGTCCTGCTCGATGGACCCCGACTCTCGCAGGTCGGAGACCATGGGGCGCTTGTCCTGGCGCTGCTCAGAACCACGGTTCAGCTGCGACAGGGCAATGACGGGGACCTGGAGTTCCTTGGCCAGCAGCTTCAGCGCACGCGAGAACTCGGAGACTTCCTGCTGGCGGGACTCCACCTTCTTGCCCGAGCTCATGAGCTGCAGGTAGTCGAGGATCACGAGCTTGAGGTCGTGCTGCTGCTTGAGGCGGCGGCACTTGGCGCGGATCTCCATGAGGGACATGTTGGGGCTGTCGTCAATGAACAGCGGGGCATCATTCATGCGCCCCATCGTGGTGGCGATCTTAGACCACTGCTCGTCCTTGATGGTGCCCTTGCGGAGGTCCTGCAGGCCGATGGTGGCCTCGGCCGAGAGGAGGCGCATGGCGATCTCGTTGCGGCCCATTTCGAGGGAGAACATCACCGTGGCGAGGTTGTTCTTGATGGCGGCCGAGCGGGCAAAGTCCAGCGCGAAGGTGGACTTACCCACGGCGGGCCGGGCGGCGATGACGATCATCTGGCCCGGATGCAGTCCGTGGGTCAACTCGTCCAGCTCGTAGAAGCCGGTGGGAACGCCAACCATGCCTTCGCCGCGGTGGCCGGAGGCCTCGATCTCATCCACGGTGGACTCCATGACGTCCTTCAGGACGACGTAGTCCTCCGCGGTGCGGCGCTCCGCGACCGCGTAGACCTCCGCCTGGGCCTGGTTGACCAGGTCTTCGACTTCGCCGTCCTGGCCGTAGCCGAGCTGCACAATCTTGGTGCCGGCATTGACCAGCCGCCGGAGCACGGCGCGCTCGGCCACGATCTCGGCGTAGTAGCCTGCGTTCGCGGCCGTGGGTACCGTCTGAATGAGCTCATGGAGGTAGGCCGGTCCTCCGATCCGGTTGATCTCGCCGCGCTTGGTCAGCTCATCGGACACCGTGACGGCATCTGCGGGTTCTCCGCGGCCGTAAAGGTCGATGACGGCCTCATAGATGGTTTCGTGGGCGGGGCGGTAGAAGTCCTGCCCGCGCAGGATCTCGACCACGTCCGCAATGGCGTCCTTGGAGAGCATCATGCCGCCCAGGACGGACTGCTCGGCGGGGATGTCCTGGGGAGGTTTGCGGCTGCCTTCGGACGCGCGGGTACCTTCGATTGAGTCCAGGTGCGTAACTGACAAAGCTGCCGTCCTCCATTGTGTCCGCAGTCCGTGCAGGAGGACTGCGGCGCGTGTGCCGTGTGCCGCGGGTGTGCCGCGCAGCAATTCTGCTGCCCGGGCTAATGCAACTACACCAGCAGGCCCTGACATTTTTCGGTCCGGGCCTTGAACCCCGGCGACCCCTCATCCACAGGTTTTCCACAGGGCAGCACTGATGGCCCGGAGTCCGGCTGTCCGCTGGCTCCGGCCTTCAGTCCGAAAGGGAAAACTCACCCGAATGGGGTGTCTCCGCTACGTTAGCGCCCGCCTGCCCACTCACAAAGCCCGGGGTTTCGCACCTCTGTGGATAACGTGTGCACAAGATGCCGCTGCTTGTGCACAGCCTGTGGGGGAAGCTGTGGATAGAAATTTTCTTTTCGGCATATATGCAGTCTGACCTGCTGAAACGTTCGGATTCTCCTGTGGATGAATTAAACTTTTCTGCAAACCTTCATCCACAGCCTTAGGCGTCCGCTGGGGATACCGGCCGGTAATCCCAGCGTCAAAGGGTGTTTTCGGCCCCTACATTCCCCCTCTGTGATATGGGTCACCGGCATATCTCCCGGCCCGCCCCCGCGTGCCATGCCGCACGGACGGATCATGCCGTCGGGGTCGTGACCGGCATCACGGGAGGAACGCACCATGCGTAGCCGGGCATATGCTGTGGATAACGAGGATGTGGCGTTAAGCTCTAGGTATGGGCGACGTTCTGACGGTCTTGATTCCTGCCCTTATCCTCGCCGCAGCCCTCTGGGCTCTCGCGACGGCACTGAAGCCGCGTGATGGGGGCATGTCCGACGCGGACCGCTACCAGCTGGATCTGGCAAGGCGTTCCCAGGCCCACTATGCAGCCCAGGTTCAGGCGGCCATGGCAGCCCGGGCACGCTTGGAGGCTGCGGCCCTGCCGAGCCAGAACCGGCAACAGCAGATCCAGCAGCATGACCAGCGCCAGACACTTGCGACCGGGACCACGCTCAACCCGCAGCTGGCGCTGCAGCTGCAGACTTTGGTGCGCAACGGGCAGAAGGTCCAGGCCATCCGGCTTCTGCGCCAGGCCACCCACTCCAACCTTTTGACCGCCAAGCAATATGTAGATCGGCTGTAACCATGGAATCGCTCCTGATCCCCTTCCTGATCCTCGTGGCCGTTGCTGTGGCCGTGGCCCTCACGGCACGTGCGTTGGGCCACCGCCGGCGAACGGTCAGGGAGCCGGCCAAACCCCCCGTGGAGTCCGCAGAGCTGGCAAGGGAAGCGGCAGCCAAGCTGTCCGAGGATGAACACCGGCGGCTGTACGCGCTCATCGCCCAGGGCCAGGCCATGGCCGCGATCAAGCTGTACTACGAGGTGTCAGGGCAGGGCTTGCGCGCATCACGGGACGCGGTGGCCGCGCTGGCAGCCCACCCGCAGCCTTTCCAGCCACCGGCCCAGGAGACCAGTGAACCCGAGGACGACGACGAGCCACCGCAGCGGTTCCCGTACCGCTACCGGGCCATAGCCAGCAAAGGCGATGTCACCCGGGAGGTCAGCAGCAACATGCTCAATGACGAGATCTACGGCCGCATCCGCACCCTCGCCAAGAGCGGCAATATCGAAGCAGCTGCCAACGCGCTGATCCGGCACTCGGACATCACGCTGAAACAGGCGCGCGAGTTCATCGCCCTGCTGGACGACTAACTACCCCGGCTGCCGGGCCCGGCGTCACTCAGAAGTCGAACAGGTCCCCCAGCCAGCCTTCCTTCTTCTTGTGGCGGCGGCGGTCATAGTCACGGTCATATCCCTTGCCGTAGTTCCGGTCGTCATAGCGCGGCTGGTCCCGCCGCGGCTCTTCACGCCGTGGTTCAAAGTTCCGGTACAGCGGCGGAGGTGCCATGCCAGGCGCAGGTGACGCGGGTGCAGGGGGAACCGGCGCCGCAGATGCCGCCGGCGCCCCGGCGTTGACGCGGTCGATGATTTTGTCCAGCTCGCCGCGGTCCAGCCACACACCCCGGCACTGCGGGCAGTAGTCGATTTCCACACCGCTGCGTTCGCTCATGACCAGGTCTGAAGAATCAATGGGACATTTCATGCCCGGCTCAACGAGCGGGTGCTGCGATTAGTTCGCGTTACCGCCCGCCTGAGATCCCGGCCAGCAGCTCTTCAAAGGGCAGTGACTCTGGCAGGGCGGGTTTGCGGCCCGGCTGCTCCCCTTCCAGGAGGCGGCTGAACTCCGCCGCCGCCCGTTCGATCCGCACCGAAAGGGGGGTTCCGGCGTCGTCCGCGTTACCCCAGTCCTGGGGACCGGCGAAGACGGCCGTGGCGGCGGTCCGCGTGCGGAGGTAGCTGAAGAGCGGGCGCATGGCGTGGTCGAGCACCATCTGGTGGCGGTCCGTTCCGCCGGTTGCCCCCAGGAGGGCCGCTTTGCCGTCCAGTGACTTGGGGTCGAGGACGTCAATGAAGGACTTGAACAGCCCGCTATAGGACGCACTGAACACCGGTGAGACCGCAATGATGCCGTCGGAGGCCTCGACGCCGGCGATCACCTCTGCCAGCCGGGGCGGGGCAAAACCCGTGACGAAGTTGTTGGCGATGTCCACGGCCAGATCGCGGAGCTCCACGACGTCGGTGGTCACCCCGTAGCCGGCGGCAGCCAGCTCCCGGGTGGCGGCGGCGGCCAGCTGGTCGGCCAGAAGACGGGTCGACGACGGAACTCCCAGTCCGGCGGACAGAACGGTAATGCGGCGGGTCTCCATGGCGGTCTCCTTCGATTGGCGCTTTATATGCATTTGCATCTAATCGCTCAACCGGGCTGGTCCGCCCTTTATTCCGCCACCCCGCAAACCGCCCAGTACACTGCGTCCATGGCGGAAAACAAGACACAGGTGACAGGGGTTTCGGCGGACAACTTCATCGCGGCTGTGGAGCACCCGGTGCGCCTGCAGGACGCCCTGCGGCTGCGTGCCCTCATGGCAGAACTGACGGGCCAGGAACCTGAGATGTGGGGTCCCACCATCGTCGGATTCGGCAGGGTGCACTACAAGTACGCCACCGGGCGCGAAGGGGACACCGCAGCAGTGGGGTTTTCTCCCCGCAAGGCCAGCCTTTCGCTGTACGGCCTGACGAATGCGCCGGAGTCGGCCGCGCTCCTCGAGCGGCTGGGAAAGCACAAGACCGGCGCCGGCTGCCTCTATATCAACAAACTGGCGGACGTCGATGAAGCCGTGCTGGCCGAACTGATCAGCACCGGCTACCGCTACTGCACCACGGTGCTGCACCAACAGTAGGCAGCCGGCCTAAACCTGCCGGAAATGACGAAAACCCCGCCGTCGGCTTCCCGGAGGAATCCGACGGCGGGGCCGTCAGCAGTTCAGGAGTGCGAAGCAGATCCGGCAAATGCCGGAACTGCTACTTGCCTGCGACTACGTCGAGTTCGATCACAGCGGCAACGTCGTCGTGCAGACGGACGTTGGCCTGGTAGGAACCAACCGACTTGATGTGAGCCGGCAGTTCAACCTTGCGCTTGTCGATGCTGCCAAGGCCTGCGGCCTCAACAGCGTCGGCGACGTCGGCCTGCTTGACCGTGCCGAACAGGCGGCCGCTTTCGCCAGCCTTGACAACCAGCTTGACCGGCTTGGCGGACAGAGCGGCGGCCTGCTTCTGAGCATCTTCCAGGGAAGCGTGCTCGCGGGCGACGCGGGCAGCCTTGATGGACTCAACCTGCTTCTCGCCACCCTTCGACCAGGTCAGGGCGAAACCGCGGGGCAACAGGTAGTTACGTGCGTAACCGTCCTTGACCTCGACAACGTCGCCAGCAGCACCGAGACCGGTTACTTCGTGGGTCAGAATGAGCTTTGCCATGTTAGTTAATCCCTTTCCTTAACCCCGGCCAGCGCCGGAGTAGGGCAGCAGGGCAACTTCGCGGGCGTTCTTGATTGCCTGGGCGATCTTGCGCTGCTCCTGGACCGTGACGCCAGTGACGCGACGGGCGCGGATCTTTCCGCGGTCGGAGATGAACTTGCGCAGCAATGCTACGTCCTTGTAGTCGATGACAGTGATGTCAGCGGCCTTCAAGGGGTTGGACTTTGGTTTGGGCTTACGGAGTTCAGCCTTAGCCATCGTGGAGCTCCTATTCTAGGGAGCCCGTGAATCGTGATCCACGGGATGGTGGTGGTCCGACCGCGGCGTGCCCGGAGAGTGCCGTATGGAACGCTCTGGCGGATGCTGCGCCGGACCTTTGGTTTGTTGTTTAGAAGGGAGGTTCGGAATCCGGGCCGTTGCCCCAGCCGCCGCCCGCATTGCTGACTCCGGGCGTGGCCCAGGGGTCTTCCTGCGCTGCGGGCTGCTGGTTGCCGCCCCAGTTTCCTCCGGTGTTGCCGCCCTGGTTTCCACCCTGGCCGCCACCGAATCCACCGCCACCGAATCCGCCACTGTTGCCGCCGCCGAAACCGCCCTGGCCGCCGGAGCGCTGGGTGCGGTTGACCTTGGCATTGGCGTAACGCAGGCTCGGGCCGATTTCGTCGACTTCGAGCTCGATAACGGTGCGCTTCTCGCCTTCCTTTGTTTCGTAGGAACGGCTCTTCAGGCGGCCGGAAACAATCACGCGGGTGCCCTTGGTGAGGGACTCGGCGACGTTCTCTGCTGCCTCGCGCCAGACCGAAGCGCGGAGGAACAGGGTTTCCCCGTCCTTCCACTCATTGGACTGGCGGTCGAAGGTGCGAGGCGTGGACGCGATGGTGAAGTTCGCTACTGCCGAACCTGATGGTGTGAACCTCAGTTCGGGGTCATTGGTGAGATTACCGATGACCGTAATAGTGGTTTCGCCTGCCATCTACTGCCTCCTTGTTCGTTCCTGCGGTTTAAAGAATGAAAGTTGGTAGCTGAAATTACTCAGCAACAACCTTCTGCTCTTCGGGGCGGGTGATCTTGGTGCGCATGATGGTCTCGTTGAGACCCAGCTGGCGGTCAAGTTCCTTGGCGGTAGCCGGCGTCGCGGTGAAGTTCACCACGGCGTAGATACCTTCGGACTTCTTCTTGATGTCGTAAGCCAGACGGCGACGGCCCCAGATGTCAACCTTTTCGATGGTTCCACCATCGTTGGTGATGACGTTCAGGAACTTCTGAAGCGACGGCTCTACGGTACGCTCTTCGACCTCGGGGTCGATGATTACCATCAATTCGTAAGGACGCATATGTGAACCCACCTCCTTTGGGCTAAGCGGTTACGGTATTTCCGTAACAGGAGGTTCATTTGCGATGCCGTGCACGCCCGCGGCCAAAAGGACCAGGGCGCAGCACAGACTTCACTATCTTAGTGCACCGGGGAGGTTTCTGCGATTCGGACACCTCCGAGGCTATGGGCCCTGACGGCCGGGGCGGAAGTGCCGGCGCGGCCATGTGGAAAACCGGGGCGTCAGAAGCGCGAAAGACTCACCAGCACCTTGCCCGCCTCGATCGAGACGTTGCCTCGGACATAGAACTGCATCTTGTCGGTCTCCTTCTCCCACTCGGGGTCTGTCTTGCTGAAGGAGGCATTCCTCTCGTAGCTCACCGTGGCTTCGCCGGCATTACCACCGCTGAGCCGCCAAGTGCCGTCAAACGACCGGCTAAGCCCGTAGTCCGGGTCGGCGGTGATCGACCACTTAACGTTCCGGACATCGCCGAAGGCAAACCGTGAGAACGGGCAGCCCTCCGGTTCAAGGTCCGTGGATTTCTCGCAGGCGGTGAGTGCGGCGGCCACCTGGCGGGATGTTTCCGCCACCAGCTCATCCGAGGCCTTAACGGTGAGCCTGGCCGTCTCCGGCGCCTGGGGCAGCGAGCCGCCCGAGACTACTACCTGCTGGTCCTCGACTGAGAGGTACTTTTCGCTGTCGGGAAGACCCACAGAGTAGGAACCGGGAAACGCAGGGAGACTGATGTTTGTACCGAAAGCAGTGGCCTCATTTTGACCCGCGGGAATAGTAATTCCGTTGACCGAGACGGCCGCCAGGGGAACATCGGCGGAGACAGTGACCTGCTGCAGAGGGAACGCCTCAAGCTTCCAATGGTCGTCCAGGAGCGCGGGCTGGTTCTTGACGAGGGCGAACGTCTGCTCGTACTTGCGCCCTCCCTGCCTCAGTTCCGCACTGACCTGCGCCGACTCACCGGAAATCCTGGTGGAAATGATCGAGAAGCCGTCAATGCGGTTCGCCGCAGCGCCGAGAACCTCATTGGTCAGGAGGACCCGCTCCTCATTGGGCACATCGGGATCCAAAATTTCCAGGGCTTTCCGGGCATCGCCGTCAACGAGCGCCTGGGCGTAGTCCTTCACCGGCTGGTCCGGTCCGGGCTTGACCGCATTGATTGTCACCACCGACCCCACCGCGAGCACCGCGACCGCGCCAACGACGGCGGCTGACACCAGCAGCCGCTTCCTGCCCTTGGCCGTAAGTTGCCGTTCAGCAGGAGGGGTTACGGCAGGGCCAATTGCCGCCGCTCCGGCTTCACGCGGCCGGCTTTCCTGAGGCCTGGCGGGCAGGACGCGGAGCAGTCGTTGCAGCCTGGCCGGCACCACCGGCACCAGGTAGGGCGCCAGGAAGCGTGCGGAAGCCTCAACCAGCAGCCCCCAGCCAAGGAAGACGGCCGGCGACCACCACGCTGGCGCCAGGACGTACTGACCGGAAGCGAGTCCCGGTGCATCAAAGTCTGCGCGAACCGTCAGAAGAGGCAGCAACAGCAGCCCCAACACCAGGAATCCTGCGGGCACGGGTGCCCAGTGCCGCAGGTCACCGTTGGAAACCGGTCCCCTGCGCAGCAGAACGCACAGGCCGGAAATGACCGTACATACCAATGCCAGTGCCAGCGCCGCCCACGCAGCGACCGTGGCATCCGTGCCTGCTGCGTCAGCACCGAAACCGTAAACAGTCTGGTCCTCATTAGCGCTCTGCTGCGCGCCGAAAACCGCCGTCGTTTCCGAGAACATGTGGAGGCCTCCGAGGTGGCCGGCCACAAGGCCGTACCCTGCCGCGTTGCCCATCAGCAGCGGACCTGAGAGCAGGGCCGCCCAGCCGCCGGAGACGGCGGCAGCGATCCAAGCCGCGGGGACGGCGATGACCGAAAAAACAGCCGCGTGTACTGCGACGGCGGCGAGCGGCAGGTTCAGCTTTCCGCGAAGGAGCGATGCACCGGCGAACGGCGCCTGCCGCGCATATATGGCGTTCCGGGACAGCACAGACAGCCCCGCAGCAAGAAGGAAAGCGACCAAGACGGACCATCCGCCGGCTGCTGAGATGGGATCAACGCTGAATCCGCCCCCCGGGGGAAAACGGACGGCAGCGGCCGCGGCCACACCGTTGACCAGCAGCGCGAAAACCGCACCGCTGACTGCGGACTGAAGCAGAAGCTGCGGCCGGCCAGCGGACGGAAACCGCAGTTCGGCCAGACGGCTGGCCAGATAGATGCCCGCCGCGCTGATCAGGAGCACCGCCAACGGGACGGCATAGAGGTGGCCCTCACCCCGGACGGACCCAAGAAAGGGCACCACACCTGCCACGGCGGTACCCGCGCTGCCCAAATGCGCCATCGCCACCAGCTGGGCGGTCAGCTGGCCCAGCTGGGACCAGGCGTCCGGTGCCTGCTCCGCGGCAATTGCTCCGCCCAGTGCCGGAACCGGGTTGCCCTGGCTGGCGGCAATGCCTGCGAGGGACAGCAGTACGGCTCCGAGGCTGAACAGGTACACGGCGGCGTAGGTGGCAGCCGCAGCGGCAGCACCGGTCCAAAGCCGGCGGAAATCGAAGAATGAATTGCCCGGTTGCGTGCCGAGAGATGCTCCAGGCTGATGCGCCGGAAGGTCGGGCAGGGCGGGCGCGGAAACAGGCGGTTGATGCGACATTTTCCCCAGATTTCTGTCGGACTCTCACTGATGCTGTGAATCTAGGGGGAATCCGGCGGCGGCGCCAGTCATATGACGCGGAGCTGTGGACAACTCCCGGGGCGGAATACTGGAGCCATGACGATTCTGAAGTCCGTGCTCCTTTTCACCCTGGCTGCCGTGGCGGAGATCGGCGGAGCCTGGCTGATCTGGCAGGCCGTGCGCGAGGACAAGGCGTGGTGGTGGGCCGGACTCGGAATCGTGGCGCTGGGGCTCTACGGTTTTGTGGCCGCCTTCCAGCCCGATGCCCATTTCGGCCGGGTCCTGGCGGCGTATGGCGGGGTCTTCATCATCGGCTCCCTAGTGTGGGGCATGCTTCTGGACGGTTTCCGGCCCGACCGCTGGGACCTCATCGGAGCCGCCGTTTGCCTCGTTGGGGTCGCCGTCATTATGTTCGCCCCCAGGCAGGGCTGACCCCTATACAAAGGCATCCGCCCGGTCGGGCCGTAAACGGCCAACCGGGCGGATGCTTAATCAGAGTGCGCAGAGAGGGGGCGTGATTAGGACGCCGGGCCGGACCCCACGCCTGCATCAGCGGTTTCGGCGGACTTCTCGGAAGCTGCCGGCACCACAGACCGGCCCGGGCCGCCCTTGCGGTAGCGCCAGACGCCGATGCCGACCACCACGGCGGCCAACGCCACGGAGAGCAGGAGCGACTCGCGGGTGGAATCCAGGATCACCATGCCGATGATGAGCGCCACGATGCTGCCGATTGCCAGCCACGTGAGGTAGGGGAAGAACCACATCTTCAGCGACAGGTCCTTGGCCGCAGCTCCCATCCGGCGGCGCAGCACCAGCTGGGACGCGGCAATGACCAGCCAGACAAACAGCGCGATGGCACCGGAGGTGTTCACCAGGAACAGGAAGACCGTGTCCGGGGCGATGTAGTTCAGTCCCACGGTGATGAAGCCGACCACGGTGGAGGCCAGCACCGCTGCGGCGGGCACGCCGCGCTTGGAGATGCGGGTCCAGGACTTGGGGGCGTCGCCGCGCTGCGAGAGCGAAAAGAGCATGCGGCTGGCCGTGTAGAGGCCCGAGTTCAGGCAGGACAGCACCGAGGTCAGCACCACGACGTCCATGATGGTGCCCGCGCCGGGGATGCCGAACAGTTCGATGACCGCGACGTACGGGCTTTTGGCCACGTTGGCGGAGTTCCAGGGGAGCAGCGTGACAACAATCGCGATGGAGCCGATGTAGAAGACAAGGATGCGCCAGACCGTGGACTTCACGGCCTTCTTGACCGCTTCAACCGGGTTTTCGGATTCACCGGCTGCGATCGTGGCGATCTCAGCACCGAAGAACGCGAAGACCACCACGAGGATTCCGGCCAGGACTGCTCCCGGTCCGTTGGGAAGGAAGCCCCCGTTGCCCGTCAGGTTGCTCAGGCCGGGCGCCGGAACGCCCGGAACCAGGCCGAGGATCGCTGCCACGCCGAAAAGGAGGAACAGGATGATGGCCGTGACCTTGATGGAGGCGAACCAGAACTCGAACTCCCCGTAGGACTTCACCGAGCCCAGGTTGGTCAGCGTGAGCAGGATCATGAGCGCCAGGGCCCAGACCCACTGGTCGATGCCGGGTACCCAGCGGTGCATGATGGCGGCGCCGGCTGTGGCCTCAATGCCCAGCACGATGATCCAAAACCACGCGTAGAGCCAGCCGATGCTGAAGCCGGCCCAGCGGCCCAGTGCCTTGTCGGCGTAGGTGGAGAAGGATCCGGTTTCGGGGTTCGCGGCCGCCATCTCGCCAAGCATCCGCATGACGAGGATGACCACGATGCCTGCGGCCATGTAGGCCAGCAGGATGCCGGGACCGGCCTGCTGGATGGCCGCGCCGGAGCCGACGAACAGGCCGGCGCCGATGACGCCGGCAATGGCGATCATCGACAGGTGCCGGGGCTTTAGGGATTTCGACAATTGTTGGTCAGCGTGCATGGCTGCGCCATCCTCGTTTTGGTTGCAGGTTTTGGGGCGGTGGCCGGGCGGCAAAGGCTGAAGGCTGTGCCGGGGACCACACTGTGCGTTTCACACTAAGGGAGCCGGGGGCAGGTCCGGGCTGTGCAAAGCTACAGTTCACGGCAACCCAAAACAGTCACACTTCCAGCTATGCGCACCAACGGGCAACAAACGTTGCCTAAGGGGCACTTCTGTAACGGGGTCGAAATCTGTCCCGTGCGCACTAGGCGTGCGCCGCGGCTCCGAAGAACAGCTCCGTCACCCGGGCCAGGCGGTGCGGATCCTCGACGCCGCAAAGCTCCCGGGCAGAGTGCATTGAGAGCAGGGGAACGCCCACATCCACGGTCCTGATGCCCAGCCGGGTGGCCGTCAGCGGGCCGATGGTGGAACCGCAGGGCATCACGTTGTTGGACACAAACTCCTGGTAGGGAATCCCTGCCTCGCCGCACAGCCGTGCCCAGAGGGCAGCCCCGGCAGCGTCGGTGGCATACCGCTGGTTGGCATTGATCTTGAGCAGCGGCCCGCCGTTGAGGACGGGGCGGTTGACGGGGTCGTGCCGTTCGGCATAGTTGGGGTGGACGGCGTGGCCGGCATCGGCGGAAACACAGAACGACGCCGCGAACGCCTGCCGCCGCTGGCTCGCCGAGGCGCCCAGCCCGTCGGAGATCCGGACCAGGACGTCTTCAAGCACCGGCCCGCAGGCCCCGGACCGGGACGCAGAACCGATTTCCTCGTGGTCGAAGGCCGCGAGCACAGCAATAGGCGCGGTTTCCCCGGAAGCGTTTGGGCCGCCGTCGGATGCGTCAGCGTGCGCGATCAGCGCCGTGATCCCGGCGTGCGTTGCGGAAAGGTTGTCCAGGCGTCCGGAGGCGAAGAACTCACTCCTGACCCCGAAAACCGCGGGCGGCTGCGTGTCCGCGACGACGACGTCGTACCCTCCGATCCTGGCCGGATCGACCGGGGAGCCCTCGCCGGACACCCGCTCGGCCAGCACCGCCAGCAGGTCCTCCCCGCCAGGATCGCCGAGCCCGAACACCGGGTTCATGTGCTGCTGCTTGTCGAGGGTGAGGCCTTCATTCACGGCCCGGTCCAGGTGGATGGCCAGCTGGGGGAAGCGCAGCAGCGGGCCGGTGGCGGTCAGGTGCTGCGTGCCGTCGAGCATCACGAGCCGCCCGGCCAGCTGCAGTTCGCGGTCCAGCCACGAGTTCAGCAGCGGCCCGCCGTAGACCTCAACGCCGGCCTGGAGCCAGCCGAAGCGGCCAGTGGTCGGCTTGGGCTTGAGCTTGAACGACGGCGAATCCGTGTGGGCGCCCAGGATGTTGAAGCCGGTGGTGGGCCCGGCATCCCCGGGAGTGACCCAGGCGATGAGCGCACCGTCCCGGATGACGTAGAACTTTCCTGCCGTGGCGTCCCAGGGCTGCAGCTCGTCCAGCCCGGTGAAGCCCGCCTCCGCCAGGCGCCGGGCGCCTTCGTGGGCGGCGTGAAAGCTCGACGGCGAGGCGCTGACGTAGTCGCCCAGGTCCCTGATGTGCTCTGCGGAGGAGGAATGGAGAGGCATGGCTCCGAGTCTAGCGTTGCCCTAAATGGTGACGTTGAGGCCTGCCGTGTAGCCGCCGGAGACTGTACCGGACATGGTGGCCAGCTGGTAGATGCCGCCGTCTTCGCCGAACACGTTGTCCGATTTCAGCGTGGTGTTAGGGAAGTTCCGGGCGCTGGTTTCGTAGCCTGCGGAGGCGTAGACCTCCCGGCAGGCGGCGTCGGTCAGGGCGATCTGCGAGACAGCGAGCACCTGCCCGGCTGCCGTGGCGTTGTTCATGGACTCGAACACCTCGAAGTGGATGTGCGGCCAGCGGCCGTTGTAGGCGCCGGGATAGACGGTCGTGAAGGTGACCTGGCCGTTGGCGTCCGCTTCCTGCACGCCGCGCAGGAAGTTCTCGTTCTCCAGCCCCGAATCGTAGAGCGAGTACCGCCCCTCCTTGTCGCAGTGCCAGGCATAGACGGCCGCACCGGCCAGCGGGACGCAGCCGTTGGCGTTGTCGAGCAGGGTCAGCGTGACGGTCAGCGGCACACCGTCCGCCTTCGTGGTGGACGTGCCGAAGCTTGAGGTGACGTCCTGCCGGACCACACCCGAGGCTTCGAGGACATTCGGCCCGTTGGATCCGTCACCGGGATACGGCCCGGCCGTCTCCTGCGGAATCTCCACGCCGCACTCGGCGATCGCCCGGGTCACGGTGGGCGACGCCGAGGCGGAAGCTGCCGGCGCCGTCGTCGTCGTGGTGGCGGAAGCACTGGCGGTGGCCGTTGCTCCGGCGGAAGCCGACGACGATGATCCCGATGGTGCCGATGACGCCGACGACGGCCCGCCGGGCGTGCACGCCGCCAGTGCGGCGGCCGTGCCGGCGCCGAGGACGATGCCCAGCGAGCGTCGCGACATGAGCGTGGAAAGATCGAATTCGAGTCCGCGGTCATGGTTGGGATGCGGCTCGTGCCGTCGCTGCTGTCCATCGGGGAGGCGGGATGCGGTTGTCATGGCACCATGCAACTCCAGCGGGCTGTGGCCTGCATAGGGCCTCCCTGTGCGGAAGCTGTGCCTGTTGGGAGCGGCCGGTTTCAGTAGTCGGGGTTGCTCGGGGTCACCAGGCCTGTTTCGTACGCGTACACCACGGCCTGGACGCGGTCGCGGAGGTGCAGCTTGGTCAGGATCCGCCGCACGTGCGTCTTCACGGTGGCCTCGGAGAGGAAATAGCGGTGCGCGATCTCTGCATTGGACAGCCCCTCGGACATTGCTTCCAGCATCTCGGTTTCCCGGGGCGTCAGGTCCTCCAGCAGAGGGTCGCGCGGAGCAGGTGCCGCGGCCGGCGGGGCCGCCGTGCCCGGCGTGCCCGGACCATCCGACACGGCGGGTCCGGCCCCGCGGACATACATTTCCAGTAGCCGCTGCGTGACCCGGGGCGCTACGACGGCGTCCCCGCTCGCCACCACCCGCACGGCCTGGACCAGTTCGGCGGGTGCCACATCCTTGAGCAGAAAGGCAGAGGCGCCGGCCTGGAGACCGGCGAAGGCGTACTCGTCAAGATCGAAGGTGGTCAGGATGATGATCCTGGCGCGCGAGCCTGAACCGGTGATGGCCCGGGTGGCCTCGATCCCGTCAAGCGTGGGCATCCGGACATCCATGAGCACGACGTCGGGATCGAGGTGGCCCACCTGGCGGACGGCGTCGGCCCCGTCGGAGGCCTCACCCACCACCTCAAGGCCGTCCTCACCCTCCAGGATGAGCCGGAAACCCATCCGCAGCAGCGGCTGGTCGTCCGCCAGCAGGACCCGGAGGCGTCCGGACTCGTTCATTTGTTCCCCCATCTTGCCGTTCTCCAAGTTGCCGTCCCGCGTCCCGCCGGCCAGCGTACGGTCAGCGCGCTGCCGGCGTGGTGCCGGTCTGCAGATTGCCGTTCAGCGTGCCGCCATTTAGTGCCAGGACAGCCCGCACGCGCCAGCCGCCGCCGGCGGCCGGGCCTGCCTCCACCGTACCGCCGTATATTCCGGCCCGTTCCTTCATCCCCGTTAGGCCCTGTCCGGTCCCGAGCGGTGCGGCACCAAGGGCGCCGCCCGGGCTGCCCCCGCCGGGGGTGACGGCGTCAACGGTGCCCCGGCCGTCGTCGAGCACTTCAATGGTGACCGTGGATTCCTCGCGCACCACCAGCACGTCCACCCGGCTTAGCGCCCGTCCGTAGCGCAGCACGTTGGTCAGCGATTCCTGCACGATCCGGTACACGGTCAGCTGCAAGGCCACGTCCTCCGGCAGTGCCGGGCCCGTGTGAGAGTAATGGACCGGAAGGCCCGCGGCCCGGAAGCCGTCCAGCAGCTTCCCGAAGCTGGCGCCGTCCGCTAGCGGCTCACGGGGCGCGTGGCCGGCGGTCGCGTCATCCCGCAGAACCCCAAGCACCCGCCGCATGTCCGCCAGTGCGGTACGGCCGGTCCGGGACAGTTCCGCCAGGACCTCCGCTGCGCGTTCCGGATCCCTTCGGACCACGACGGCGGCACCGTCGGACAGGGCCACCATGACAGTCAGCGAGTGGGCCACGACGTCGTGCATCTCCCGGGCAATCCTGTTGCGTTCATTAACCGACCCCAGACGGGCGGCGCGGGCCGCCCACGCTGCAGTTTCCTGCTCGTGCTCGCGCCGCTGCCGGACGGAGATGCCGATTCCGGTGGCGATGATGTTGGAGAATACGATGCTGGTGCCCGCGGCAATGCTGGTCACGAGGCGGAACTCCTCGGGTGAGGAGGGGGTCCTGGGCAGTTCCCGCTCGAGCGGCCCCACCGCGGCCAGGAAGTACAGCAGTGCCAGCGGCGCCGAGGCCACCGCCATCGTGACCAGGGCAAAACGGCGCGTGTGCACCACGGCCACGGCGTAGAGCGAGAACCACAGCCCCGCCGACACGTTGGACCCCCACGGATGAAGCAGGGTCACGCCAACTTCAGCCAACGCGATGAATACCACCACGCCCACCGGGTGCCGGCGCCGCAGGAACAGGGACAGCCCAACGGTCGCAAGCAGCCCGATCGCGGCCCACCTGCCCGCATTCACGGCGTCGATCACGGTGGGCACCACCAGCACCGCATAGCAGGCGACCACCACGGCATCCATGACCCGCGGACGCCGGTACAGGTAGCGCCGGACCCGCCCCCGCCGTCGGGCAGCAAGCTCGGCAAAGGACGCGTCAGCCGGGGTGGCTGGCGCGTCCTTTCCGGAAACGGTGTCAATCATGGGCAGAACCTGGTGCGGCTAGACGTCCCGTTTCTTCAGCAGGACCATGGCCAGGGCCACCGGCACCACCACCCAGGCGCCCAGTACGAGGGCCGCCTGCCAGACTTCGAGCGTGTCGGGAACGTGCTCCACTGCGGTCAGCGGGTTGATCGTGTTGCCGGGGAGGTACTTGCGGGCCTCCTCGAAGAAGTCACCCGGAATGAGCTGGAACGCGATCGGTGCCACGAAGAACAGGCCCACGAGGGACATGATGCCGCCGGCTGAATTCCGGAGCAGTGTGCCGAGTGCCATGCCGATTGCGGCCACCGCGGCCACATAGGCGCTGGTGACGAGGAGCAGCTTGACGGACTGCGAGCTGGCAAGGTCCAGCTTGAGGCCGAAGTTGTCCAGGATTGGCACCGACACCAGGCCGGCGATGTAGGTGGACACCGCCGTCAGGACAAAGGCGCTGACAACGACCACCACAAGCTTCGCAACGAACGCGGGGAGCCGCTTGGGCACCGCAGCGAAGGTGGAGCGGGCCATGCCGGTGGTGAACTCGGAGCTCATGAGCAGGACGCCCAGTGAGCCCAGGATCAGCTGCGCAAAGGATACGCCGGAGGTGGGCACCGTGACGGCGAGGTCGCCGCCCTGGGCCGCGATCGCTGCAGCCGCCTCGGGGTCGGAGGCGGCCTGGTCCGCGAACTGGCCGGTTCCCCAGGCGGACAGGGCGCCGAAGCCAACCATGACGACGGCCGTCGAAGCGAGCAGGATCATGGTGGACAGGAGCGTGCGGAACTTGATGAATTCCGAATTCAGGACCCGGAAGAAGCTCGGACCGGGCCCCGGGCTTGCTCCCTTGGGGGTGGCGCGGCCGGGGCCGGCGGCGGGCTGGATGGAAGTCGAGGTGCTCATGGCGTCAGTTGCCTCCGGACTGGGCGGGAACCGGGGCTCCCGTGGTGATCAGCGAGTGGTATTCGACCTCGTCCTTGGTCAGCTCCATGTAGGCCTCTTCGAGGCTTGCCTGGAGCGGGGTGAGTTCGTAGATCAGAACCTGGTTGTCCAGGGCGCTCCGGGCAATCTGGCGCTGGTCCAGGCCCGTGACCTCAAGGAGCTCGTGGTCCTGCAGCTCCACTGAGACCCCGGTTCCGGCGAGGACCTGCATGAGCCTGTCGGGTTGGTCTGAGCGCACCCGCGTCCGGCTGTGGCCCTTGCCGGTGATGATGTCCTTGATGGGGGCGTCGGCGATGATCCTTCCGCGGCCAATCACGATCAGATGGTCGGCGGTCAGGGCCATCTCGCTCATGAGGTGGCTGGACAGAAACACCGTGCGCCCCTCAGAAGCCAGGTACTTCACCAGGTTGCGCACCCAGACCACGCCTTCCGGATCGAGGCCGTTGACGGGTTCGTCCAGGATGATGGTCTGCGGGTCGCCCAGGAGCGCGGCGGCGATGCCCAGCCGCTGGCCCATGCCAAGGGAGAAGCCCTTGACCTTTTTCCGGGCCACGTCCGCGAGGCCGGTCATGTCAATGACCTCGTGCACCCGCTTCCGCGGGATGCTGTGCGTGGCGGCCATGGCCAGCAGGTGGTTGTACGCTGAGCGGCTGGTGTGGACTGCCTTGGCGTCGAGCAGCGCCCCGATTTCCCGCAGCGGTGCCGCATGCCGGGCGAACGGGACGCCGTTGACGGTGACCGTTCCCGCCGTCGGGGTGTCCAGGCCCATGATCATGCGCATGGTGGTTGACTTGCCGGCCCCGTTGGGTCCCAGGAAGCCGGTCACCTGGCCGGCTTGGACGGTGAAACTGACGCCGCCGACGGCGGTTTTGTCGCCGTAGACCTTTGTCAGGCCTTCTGCCTCAATCATGGAAGCTTTCCTTTGCATAGCTGCTGGCGTGCTGTCTGGTGTGCACGTTCCACGCTACCTACGCCGTCTGCCGAATTCGCCGGTCTCAGGGATGATTCAGGGGCCAATCAGGGTGTCCGGGCGTCATCCGGTGGGATGAGGCCCTCAACTGTCTTCCCTCGGTGAGTAGTAGCGCAGGGCGGCCCGCTTCAGGGTGAACTCCGCGGCCCGGACGCCGGGCATGGCTTCGCCGTCCACCGCAAGCACCATGGGGGCGGTGCCGCATTCCACGCGGACCCGGGTGGCCTCGGCGAGGTGGGTGATCCGGGAGGTCGCCACCGTGCCGGTCAGCACGGACCACAGCATGCGCAGCCGGGCGAAGGACTCATCGGCGGTCATCATCCTGACGTCGAGCACGCCGTCGTCCAGCACCGGCCGGACAAGCGGGGCGTGGTCCCTCGGGTAGTAGCGGCCGCGGCCCAGGTACATGATCCAGAGCCTGTGCCGGACGCCATTGACGATCACCGTAATCGGTTTCTCCACCGCGAAGGTCCGGAACATCGCCACGACGCCGGCGAGCGGCTTTCCCAGGGCGGGCTGCAGCTGTTCGCGGCGCCGCACCAGGTTCGGGTACAGCCCGATGCTCGCGGTGTTGAGCATGATGAGCTCCACCTTTTCGGGATCGTCCGCGAGTCCGCGTTCAACTGCGACGGCACCGACGTCGGCCAGTGCCGCTTCGCCGCTTTCCGCTGCGGCTACCGCCTCCACCAGGGAGGGCGTGCCGACGTCCCGGGCGAAGTGGTTAAGGGTTCCGCCCGCCAGCACCAGCAACGGAAGATCATGCTCGACGGCGGCCGCCGCGGCTGTGCCCACAGTTCCGTCCCCGCCCCACACCCCGAGCGCCCGGATGCCCGGAATGGTGGCCGCTTCCGCCATCCGCTGGGCAACATCGTCCTCGGGCGCCATGAGTGTTATATGTGCCAGCGGGAATACTTCCTTCAGTGCCGCTGCAGTTTCCTCGGTGAAGGAGCCGCCCAAAGTGTTCACAGCGATGCTCAGACCCTCCCCGTGAGGCACTTTGGCCGCCTCTACGCGTCTCCTGGAGGTGGCGGGCATGGGTGCCCGCACCGGCCACCATTTCCTCGTCACGAGGGCTGCGCCGGCCCCGATCGCGGAACCGAACAGCACATCCGAAGGCCAGTGGGCGCCTGTATGCACTCTGGAGTACGCAACGCCCGCGGCCACGGGAGCCACGACGGCTCCCAGCACCGGCTGCACCATTCCGGCGCCCAGGGCGAACGCCACCGCCGAGGCCGAGTGCCCGGACGGCATGGACGAACTGGTGGGCTGGGGATGGACGAAGCGGAAGACCGGCAAATGCTCAGGCAGCGGCCTGGCGCGGGGAAGCAGGGTCTTGAAAACGAGGTTCGTCACGGCGGAGGCCACCCCCTGTGCCAGCAGTCCGTGGACCGCCGCGCGCCTGGTGCGTCCCGGAATGGCAGCGGCCACGGCCGCTACACCAAACCAGAGCTTTCCCTTGTTGGCCGAAGCCGAGAGCCGCCGGAAAAATGTGTCATGGTGCCCGCCCGGAAAGCCGGAGACGGCCCGCATCAGCGTGCGGTCGAGGGCGGCGACCCAACCGGGTCCGCGGCGCAGCATTCGTCGCATTTCCCCACCCTACCGCCCGGTACAAGGATGTGATCCCGCTACTGCCGCTTTCTGTCCCGGAGCGGGTCATTCCCTGACGGGAAGCGGTTTGGCGGCGCCGGCGAGCAGCAGGGCGACCAGGATAGGCACGCCGATGGCCAGCAGTGCCAGGTGGATTCCGGTCAGGTCCCCCAGATAGCCCAGCAGCGGGGGCCCGGCCAGGAAGGCGACGTAGCCGATCGTGGAAACCACCGACACCCTGGCCGCCGCGTGCCGCGGATCGTCCGCCGCGGCCGACATGCCCATCGGAAACGCCAAGGCAGCCCCCACTCCCCACAGCGCTGCTCCAACAGCGGCCAGCCAGAGGTTTCCGGCGAATACGAACAGAGCCAGGCCGGCCGCTGCGGCGGCCATGCTTCCCCGGAGCACTGCCACCCGGCCGTATTTGTCGATGACGGTGCCGCCGAAGAAGCGCATGGCGGTCATGGCCAGCACGAAGAGTGCGAAAAGCAGGGCGCCGGTCGACTCGGAGGTTCCCAGGCCGTCCACGGACGCCTTCGCGATCCAGTCGTTGCCCGCCCCCTCGGTCAGGGTGGCACCGAGGACCACCACGCCTATCAGCAGGGTGCGGCCGTCCCGCCATGCCGAGGGTCCGCGGGCCGCCTTGGCTTCGCCGTCGGCGGGCTGTTCAGGGGCGGTGTGGGGGAGGAAGTAGCGGGGGACCACGAACGTCAGCACAGCTACCGAAACGGCGATGACCAGCAGGTGCTGCGGCAGGCCAACCCCCAGCCCCGACAGGCCTGCCCCGACCAGGGCACCCAGGAAGGCTCCGCCACTGAAGGCCGCGTGGAACTTGGGCATGACCGTCTTGCGAAGCCGGTGCTCGACCTCGGCCCCCTCAACGTTTTGGGACACGTCCCACAGCCCGATGCCGATGCCGAAGAAAAAGAGCGCGGCGGCGGTTCCGGGCACCGACTCAGCGAGGAGAGACGCGGCGATTCCCACACCCGCCAGTGCGGCGAGGAAGCCGCTGGCCCGGACAGTGTTGGCGGTGCCGATCCGGTTGATGACGTGCCCAGCGGTGGGAAGCGCGATCAGCGATCCGACGGCGGTGCAAAGCAGCAGGGTCCCCATCTGGCCTGACGAGATGCGCAGGATCTCGGTGACAGCGGGAATGCGGGCTGCCCAGCTCGCAAAGACCAGGCCGTTGGCACCGAAAATAATGAACGTTGCCAGGGCGGCGGCGGAGACCCGCCGGCCGGCGAGCTGCTGGGTTGAGGTCATTCGACAACTCTAACCAACCACCAACGCTCTCTCACTTCCTGCAGCAAATCGATCGACGCTCTCTCATCGGGTGCGAGAGCGTCGCCCCAAACGTGCAGGAAGTGAGAGAGCGTCCGCTCTTAGCGGGCGCGCTCCACCCGCTTCTCGTCCCAGACGGGTTCGGCGGACTCGTACACCTTGCCGTCGGAGCCGAAGACCAGGAAGCGGTCGAAGGTGCGGGCGAACCAGCGGTCGTGGGTGACGGCCAGGACCGTGCCCTCGAAGTGGTCGATGGCCCGCTCCAGCGCCTCGGCCGAGTGCAGGTCGAGGTTGTCGGTGGGCTCGTCCAGCAGGAGCAGGGTGGCACCGGAGAGCTGCAGCAGCAGGATCTGGAACCGCGCCTGCTGGCCGCCGGAGAGCGACTCATACTTCTGTTCCGACTGTCCCGCCAGCCCGTAGCCGTCGAGTGCCCCGGCGGCGGCTTCGCGGCCCAGGCCGGAACGGTGTTCGTCCCCGCGGTGCAGGATTTCGAGAAGAGTGCGGTTCATCAGGTCGGGCCGCACGTGGGTCTGCGCGAAGAACCCCGGCCGGATACGGGCGCCGAGCTTCACGGTGCCCTCGTGGGGCACTTCGGCGATTTCGACGTCGGACACCGGAAGGTGTTCCCGCTCCGGATCCGTGCCGCCGGTGGCGAGCAGCCGCAGGAAGTGCGACTTGCCGGAGCCGTTCGAGCCCAGCACGCCCACCCGGTCCCCGAACCAGATCTCGGTGGAGAAGGCCCTCATGAGGCCGGTCAGCTCCAGCTTTTCGGCCACGATGGCGCGCTTGGCGGTGCGGCCGCCCTTGAGCCTCATCTGGACGTTCTGCTCGATCGGCAGGGCCTCCGGCGGCCCGACCTCAAGGAACTTGGCCAGGCGGGTCTGGGCTGCGTGGTAGCGGTTGGCCATGTCCGAGCGGAAGGCGGCCTTGTTCTTGTACATGTTGACGAGTTCCTTGAGCTTTGCGTGCTCCTCGTCCCAGCGCTTGCGCAGCTCCTCGAAGCGCGCGTTACGGTCCGCCCTTGCCTCGACGTAGGAGCCGAAGCCACCGCCGTGGATCCATGCCCCGGCCCCGTTGATGCCCGGCTCGAGCGTGACGATGCGGCCGGCGGCGTTGTTCAGCAGCTCCCGGTCGTGGCTGATGAAGAAGACTGTCTTCTTCGATTCGTTGAGCTTGTCCTCGAGCCAGCGCTTCCCCGGGACGTCGAGGTAGTTGTCCGGTTCGTCGAGGAGCAGGAGTTCGTCGGGACCGGCGAAGAGCGCCTCCAGCACCAGCCGCTTCTGCTCGCCGCCGGACAGCGTGGACGCGCGGCGGTGCTGGGCGCGGTCAAAGGGCAGGCCCAGGGCGGCCATGCAGACCTCGTCCCAGACGGTCTCGACGTCGTACCCGCCGGCGTCTCCCCAGTCGACGATCGCCTGGGCGTACCGCATTTGGCTGGGCTCGTCGTCGTGCTCCATCATGGCGAGCTCCGCCTCATCCACTGCGCGGGCCGCGTCCGCCAGCGCCGGAGGCGCGGCGGATACGAGGAGGTCGCGGACCGTGGAGTCGTCCCGGACCTGCCCCACGAACTGCCGCATGATGCCCATGTTTCCGGAGCGGCCGATCACGCCTTCATCCGGGGTCAGGTCGCCGGAGATGATGCGGAACAGGGTGGTTTTGCCCGTTCCGTTGGGTCCGATCAGCGCCGTCTTGGTGCCGTCCGGGACCTTGAAGGTCACTCCGTTCAGCAGCTGGGTGCCGTCGGAGAGGAAGTAATCAATGCCGGAAACGTCAATATGGGCCACCGGGCAATTCTCCCACGCCCCGCCCGCCGGAGTTTTTGTCCAGGTATCGTAAGCGTCAGCCGGCGGCGGTCAGGAACTTCTTCAGCAGCGGGCCGGAGGTGGTGGCGCCGAGCCCGCCGTCCTCAACAAACACGGCAACCGCAAGGTCCCCGTGCACGGCAATGATCCAGGCGTGTGTCTTGGGCGGGTTGGCGTTGCCGAACTCAGCGGTTCCCGTTTTGGCACCGACGGGTTCGCCTGGGACCTCGGCCAGGAATCCGGCGTGGCCGGAAGTCACCACCGCCCGCATCATGTCTGCGAGGGCCGCGGCCTCCGCCTTGGTGACGGGCGTCTGGGCGGTCTTGGCCGGGGCTTCCGCTGTGACGGTCGACGACGGGGCGGAACCTTCCGGGGTCGGCGCCGGGCTGGCCGACGACGTTGCCGGAGCGGTCTCCTCTACCAGGACCGGGGACACGGGCGAGCCCTTCGCCACCGAGCCTGCCATCACGGCCGCCGACAGCGGTGACATCAGCACCCGGCCCTGGCCGATCATGGCGGCCGCGTGTTCGGTACCCTCGGCCTCGCCAGGAACGGAGCCAAGGAACGCCTCGGCGCCCAGCTTCGGTGCCTCCACGGCCACCCCCAGTGAGGTGGCGGCGGACTCCAGCTGGGCCTGGGTGACCTTGTCCCGGGCGGCAATGAAGGCGGTGTTGCAGGAGTGGGCGAAGGCGTCACGCAGGGTCACGGATCCGAGGGAGTCCTTGGGATAGCCCTCGGCGTTCTTGAATTTCCTGCCGTCGACGGTGAGCGTGGGCGTGCATTCAACGGTGGAATCAGGGGTGAATCCGTTGCGCATCATGGCGAGGGAGTCCACCACCTTGAAGGTGGATCCCGGCGCGTACTGGCCGAGCATGGCGGTGTTGTAGCCGTTGCTTCCGGGTCCGGATGCGGCGGCCAGCACCGCTCCCGTCGACGGCCGGATCGCCACGATGGCGGACGCGGGCTTGACGTCGGCCAGGGTGTCCTCGGCGAGCTGCTGCAGCTTCGTGTCGAGGGTGGTCTGCAATGGCGTGCCGGCAACGCCCTGCACCTCAAAGACGGTGCGCCGTGGGTCCGTGGGTGCGGCCTGGATCTCTTCCCTGGTCAGATCGGCCCGCTGCACCCGGACGACGGTGCCGTCCGTGCCGCGGAGCTGGGCGTCGTACTGCTGCTGGAGTCCTCCGGTGCCGATCACGTCACCGGCGGTCAGGGTCCCGTTGGACTTTTCAATCTGCTCGGCGCTGGCTTCGCCTACCGTGCCGAGGACAGCCCGGGCGAAGTTCCGTGTGGGTGCCAGCGGCAGTTCGTCCGGGATTGCCCTGCCCCCCGGAATCGCCTCGATCTCGGCATCGGTCACGGCGCGGTCGCTGGTGTTGCGCAGGGTGATGGCCGGAACGAACGCTTCCGCGCCGGACGCCGCCACCTGCTGCACGTAGGCCGCGGGATCCACGCCCACCAGCTTGGCGAGCTTGGTGGCGGAATCCGCGGCATCGGCGCCGGCCAGCTGGGGCTTGTCGATGCCAACTTTGACCACCGGGCGCAAAGTCACGAGCTTCTGGTTGCCGGCACCGAGAATGTCGGCGCGCGGGGACGACTGGGTGGCCTTGCTGAGAATCTCCCCTTCGGCGAGGTTGGGGACGAGCAGCCCGGGGGACCAGACGGTAAGCCACTTGTCCCCGGACTTCCGGAGGTCGGCTGAGACGGTGTACTTCCACTCGCCGGTGGAAATCTTCCAGCTGTAGTTCAGCGGGATGCGGGCGGTGTCCCCGTCGAGCGTCAGCTCGCCCGCTTCGACGGAGGGCTTGGCCGGCGCCAGCGCCCTGAAGACCTGGTTGAGCTGGTCGTTGGCCACTGCCGAGTCGCGGCCGTCGAAGGCCACCGGGCGGAGGTCCAGGCCAGCGACGGCGGAGGCCAGCTGCTTCGCCGCTGCTTCCGCGCCGCCGCGGCCATCGTCGCAGGCCGCCAGTGAGCCGCTCAGTAGGAGACCGGCAAGGACAAGTGAAAGTTTTTTAGTGTTCCCCACCGCGTTATTATCCCCCGGCGGCCAGCCGGCGCCAGCCACGCCACAGCGACACCTGTTCGGGCTTGTGGGAGAAGCGCCGGCTAAAGGCCAAGGGCAGGGACGTCCAACCCAAATATGTCCATGAGCGCGTGTTTCGCCGCGTGGAACCCGGGCATGCCGGTGACGCCCGGTCCCGGCGGCGTCGAGGAGGAGCAGAGATATACGCCGCGAGCGGGAGTGCGCCATGGAACGGGCGAGACGACCGGACGCTGGATCAGGCCCCGGGGATCCAGGAGGCCGGCGCTGAAGTCGCCGCCGACGTAGTTCTCGTTGTAGGCGGCCAGTTCCGCCGCCGTCGTGACCTTGTGCCGCACTACCAGGTCACGGAACCCGGGCGCGAAGCGTTCGAGCTGGTCCATGACGGCCTGGCCCATGTCCACCGCGGACCCCGCAGGGACATGGCAGTAGGTCCAGAGGATGTGCCTGCCCTCCGGCGCGCGGCCGGCGTCAACGACGGATGGCTGCGAAACCAGGACGTAGGGACGCTTCGGGTGCCGGCCCTGGGACACGGCGTTCTCCGCCTCGGCCATCTCCGCCCGTGTGCCTCCCACATGCACCGTCCCGGCCCCTGCCAGTTCCGCAGCGGTCCACGGAACGGGCCCGGACAGGATGAAGTCCACCTTGCACGCACCGTTGCCGAACCGGAAGGACTCCAGCGCGCGGCGGTAGGAGGCGGGCAGGCGGCTGCCGGCGATGCGTGAGAGGGCGGGAGGCGCAACGTCCAGCAGCACCGCCTTCGCCGGCTCGAGCTCCGCCAGCGACGTGACGCGGAATCCCTTCTGCAGCACGCCGCCGTGGGCTTCGATGTCTGTGGCCATCGCTTCGGCGATCGCGGACGACCCGCCCACCGGAATGGGCCAGCCCCCGCTGTGCGCCAAAGCGTTGAGTAACAGGCCGGCCCCCGCCCCGGACAGTGAGGGCAGGCGCCCCACGACGTGGGCTGCCACACCGCTGACAAGGGCCGGCGCCCGGTCCTCCCGGAACCGTAAATTCCACGTCAGGGATCCCTGCTCGAGGGTCCGCAGACCCAGAATGGCGGCGGCCAGCGGGTGGCCGGGAACCCTCAGCAACTGGTCGGACGTCGTCTGCACAATCCCGTCAATATGCCGCACCAGCGGAGCGACGAGCCTGCGGTAGGCGCGGCCATCCCGGCCCAGTTCGTCGGCGGTCCGGTCAAGCGACCGGTATGCCAGGGCGGAGCGGCCACCATCCAACGGGGAGCCGAACTGCACCGGCGGAAGCTGCAGGTCCACCCGCCGTGCCAGTTCGAAGGCCCGGAAAAAGGGTGAGGCCAGTGCCATCGGGTGAACGGCCGAGCAGACGTCGTGCCAGTGCCCTTCCGCTATGACTTGGGACGTCCGGGATCCCCCGCCGAGCTGGTCCGCGGCCTCATAAACGTGCACCTTCAGTCCTGCCCGCGCCATGACGACGGCGGCGGCTAGTCCGTTAGGTCCGGAACCAACGACGGCGACGTCAGGCATCGCGGACCACCGTCCGCCACGGAACCAGGGACGCAGAGGGACGGAGCAGATCGATCCGCAGCCTGTCCGGGGCGTTATCGAAGGGACCGCCGTGAGGGTCGTCCATGGCGTGCCGCCGGATCGGATCGTAGCGGGGGTCCCAGATGTCCCAGGCGACCCGCAGCATGAGATATGCGGTTGCCAGCATATGGGCGGCCACGGCCAGGACGTAGTAGGGCATGTCGATGTTGTGCTGTGATACGCCGCCGCTGGTCACTTGGCCAAGATACATCCAGATGGCGGCCCAATGCAGCCCCTCGATGCCCTGCCAGACCAGGAAGTCACGCCACTTCGGCCGGGCGAGGGCAAGCAGCGGCACCAGCCACAGGACAAACTGGGGCGAGTAGACCTTATTGGTGAGGATGAAGGCCGCCACGATCAGGAAGGTCAGCTGCGCAATCCGCGGCCGTCGCGGGGCGGTCAGGGCCAGGACTGCAATGAGGACGCATGCAAGCAGGAACACATTCAGGGCCAGCGTGTTGATGGCCTCCGGAGTAAGGAGCGTCCAGCGCACCCGACCGGCCACCAGGTTGTACGCGAACCAGGGCGAGCTGTAGCCGGCGGGACGGTCCTGCGTGAACTCGAAAAAGTACTTCCAGCCGGCCGGGTCCCGCGCCGCAATGGGCAGGTTGACGGCGAGCCACGCTAGGGCGGCGGAGGCTGCCGGGACGAGGAAGGCACGGATCTTCCCTGTGCGCAGGGCCAGCAGGAAGATGGCGCCGAAAACAAGGACGGGATAGAGCTTGGTGGCAGTCCCCAGGCCGATCAGGACGCCGGCCAGGACCAGCCGATCCCGGGAGAGGAAGTACATGCCGAGGGCCAGCATTGCCACAGCCCACATGTCCCAGTTGATCACTCCGGCGAGGACGATGCCCGGCGCCAGGGCCACCATGGCTGCATCCCAGGGCCGCCGGCGGGCCATGCGCGCCGTGGCCAGCACGGTGACAATCCAGACTGCGGCAATCAGGGTGGCGTTGACATCGAAGTAGCCGAGGATGCGGGCGTCGGTGACTCCCTCGCCGGGCACCAGGCGGGCCGTGATGCCGGCAATCAGGCCCATCAGGACCGGATACTCGAAAAAGGCATCCGGTGTGAAAAACGGAAAGGCCCCGTCGCCCAGGCCCCGGTTGCGGAACAGCTCCGGGAAGTCCGAATAGCAGGTCGCGTAAAACTGCGACGGCGTCTCCCAGCCGTTCACCCGGCAGTAATCCTTGACGGCGATGGCAGCGAGGGCGGCGAGCACGGTCAGGATGATCAGCACGCGTTCCACTGTGAAGAAGCCGGGCGCAACCACCCCCGGGGCAGACCGCCGGCCCAGGGGGCCGCCGATGAGCTCGGTGAAGTTGCGCAGGAGCCGGTCGCTGCGGGTCGGCACCACCAGGCGCGCGAGCTTTCGATCGGGCGGCGGCTGTGTCTCCTGCATGGTCTCGAGCTTACCGGTGGGTCCCTGGCCCTCAGTTCAGCGCATACCGCTCATCTGCTGATGCATGAGCACGTAGACGTCCTCCCGTTTCTGGTCCAGCAGCTGGCCGTCGAACTGTGGTTGCTGGACCGTTACGGACTCGGAGCCGGAAAGGCCGGCATCACCGCTGGAACCGCGGTCGGAGAAAACCTCCTGAAGTTTGCGGAGCATAGTTTTTTCACCTCCCTTCAGAAAGTGATGAAAAGAATCGGGCGCGGCAATTAGAGCCATTCGGGAACGCAAATAAATGGCCGTCAAAAAGGCAAAGAAATGCCCGGTAGGGAAATGGAATCCGAAAAGCGGTATTGGCCCGCGAAACGGCAGCGCGGCAAACCCAACAGGAAGCAGGGTTCCGAACTATGGGGGAGCTGCGCGACCGCGTGGTTCCGCTACGGCAGACCGCCTGCGTCAGAGGTTCTGAGAAAGCGGCAGAATGGTTTGCCGCTGGCCCGCATGCTCTCCCATTACATGGGGGAGACCGGCAGGGCCGTCAGGATTAGGCTCGGGCGAGTCCGTGAAGAGGGCGCGGGTCAGCAACGAGGGTCGGGAACGCGGTGATAGTCATCTTCCATCCGCTAGTCAAAGTAATCATTTTCCCAACCTCCTTTTCTGCTCTGCCGGTGCCGGCTGACTGGCCGGACAACGTGCGCCATGACCCTGGCAGATCGCTCTGGGGTCAGGAATAAAAGTACACCAGGAATGATCTGGTTGACTACTTATTTTCCGAGAAATCCGAAAAACAAATGCAAAGGTACGTTTTACAGGCCCCACCGGACAATGGCAGGTGTTCTTTTGTCCCAGCCCAGGGTGCAGACTTTTGCTGTTCCCAGAATGAAGTGCCGGCCTTCTTCAGGTTCGAGTTCGAGCCAGCGGGCGGTGAGGATGCGGGAAAAGTGGCCGTGGGCCACAATCAGCACGTTGTCCAGCCCTGACTCCAGGACCCGGGCCACGATCTTGTCTGCCCGGGCAGCCACATCATGCAGCTTTTCGCCGTTGGGAACCCCGTGCGTCCAGATCAGGTAGTCGGGGTTGTCCTTGCGGATCAGGTCCGAGCTGATGCCCTCATAGTCGCCGTAGTCCCATTCCACGGCCAGCGGTTCGTGGACGGCATCCGGAAAACCGGCGAGTTCCGCGGTGCGCCGGGCGCGGCGCAGCGGCGAGGTCAGGACCAGATCGAAATCAACGCTGTCGAGGATCCTGCGCGCCTCGACCGCCTGCTGCTCACCCTCCACCGTCAGGGGCAGGTCCGTCAGCCCGGTGTACTGGCCGCTCTTGGACCATTCGGTTTCACCGTGCCGCAGGATCCAGAGCTGGGGTCGGGCGATGTTGGCGGCGTTCACTTGGACTCCTCGGTTAGGGAAGATTCGACGTCGGCGGGAGAGCCGGAAGACTCGGGAGACTCAGATGTAGCAAGGGCAACGGCTTCGGGCTGCTCGGCCCACCAGGCCCGGAGCCTGGACTCGGCGTCGGCCGGGTCGAGCGGGCCGTTTTCCATCCGTTCCTCCAGCAGGAACTTGTACGCCCTGCCCACGACGGGCCCGGGCTTGAGGTCCAGCAGGGCCATGATCTCGGCGCCGTTCAGGTCCGGACGGACCGCCTCCAGGGATTCCTGCTCGCGGAGGGCCGCAATCCGGGATTCGAGGTCATCGTAGGCAAAGGACAGGCGATCAGCTTTGCGCTGGTTGCGCGTGGTGACGTCGGAGCGGGTGAGGCGGTGAAGGCGCTCCAGCAGGGGCCCGGCGTCGGTCACGTAGCGGCGCACGGCCGAGTCGGTCCAGCCCGCGTCGCCGTAACCGTAGAAGCGCATGTGCAGTTCCACGAGGCGGGCCACTGCCTTGATGGTGTCGTTGTCGAAGCGCAGGTTCTTCATCCGCTTCGTCGTCAGTTTGGACCCCACCATGTCGTGGTGGCGGAAGCTGACCGCGCCGCCCGGTTCAAACCGGCGCGTAGCCGGCTTCCCGACGTCGTGCATCAGTGCCGCAAACCGCAGGACAAAGTCGGGGCCGGGGACGGCGCCGTCGGAATCAGTCTCCAGGGCGGCCGCCTGCTCCAGGACCTGGAGGGAGTGCTGGTAGACGTCCTTGTGGCGGTGGTGTTCGTCTGCTTCGAGCCGGAGCGCGGACACCTCGGGCAGCACGAACTCGGCGAGGCCTGTGTCCACGAGCAGGTCGATGCCCACGCGGGGATGCTGCCCGCACACGAGTTTGACCAGCTCATCGCGGACACGCTCCGCTGAGATGATGCTGATGCGCTCGGCCATCCGGGTCAGGGCGACGCGGACGTCGTCCCGCACGGACACCCCCAGCTGGGACGCAAACCGCGCCGCCCGCATCATCCGCAGGGGATCGTCCGAGAAGGATGCCTCGGGAGCGCCCGGGGTGGCCAGCACGGAGGCGTGCAGGTCGCGGACTCCGCCGAACGGGTCCACCAGTTCCAGCGAAGGCAGCCGCAGGGCCATGGCGTTGATGGTGAAGTCGCGGCGCAGCAGGTCGTCCGTGAGGGAGGAACCAAAGGCCACCACGGGCTTCCGGGACTCGGGGTCGTAGGCTTCCGCACGGTAGGTGGTGATTTCGATCTGGAAGCCGGCCTTGCGCATGCCGATGGTTCCAAAGGCGCGGCCGATCTCCCAGAAGTTGTCCGCCCACTTCTTGATCAGCGCCACGGTCTGGTCCGGCGTCGCATCCGTCGTGAAATCGAGGTCGGGGGATGTGCGGCCCAGGAAGAGGTCCCGGACCGGGCCGCCGACGAGGGACAGCTCATGACCGGCGTCCACAAACCGCTGCCCGAGCTCCAGCACCACCGGGTCCACCTGGAAGTCAACGGTGTGAAGATCAGTCTTTTGATGTGCGTGCGCCATAGTTACTTAAGCTTGTCAGAAAACCAACCCCCACCGCACCAAATCCCGTCATTGTGCGACGGCGCCGGCAAAGCGCGTCACATGCAGTCCACCCGGAAGCCATGTCCCGGTCATCACGGCGGGGCAAGAGTCGTTAGAGTGGACTGCATGGCCCATCCAGTACCGAGCGCTCCCGGCAGGAGGACGAACCCACCGTTGCCGTCGGCAATCGGTGCCCACGTCGCGCCTGCACCGCACTCGGCCCCGGCCTCGCTCCCCACCGTCGAGGAGGTCTCCGCCGGCGGCGTCGTGGTGGACACGTCCGACGACGAACTGAGGGTAGCGATTATTGCCCGCCTTAACAGGGGCGGACGGCTGGAGTGGTGCCTGCCCAAGGGCCACCCCGAGGGCCGGGAGAACAACGAGGAAGCCGCGGTCCGTGAGATTGCCGAGGAAACCGGCATCGACGGTGACATTCTGGCCCCGCTGGGCAGTATCGATTACTGGTTTACCGTCAGCGGGCACCGCGTGCACAAGACGGTGCACCACTACCTGCTGCGCGCCACCGGCGGTGAACTCACCATCGAAAACGATCCTGACAAGGAAGCGGTTGATGTTGCCTGGGTTCCCATCCACGAGCTTGCCCGCAAGCTTTCGTTCCCCAATGAACGCCGCATCGCCGACCTGGCACGCGAAGTCCTTCCCGAGCACCTCTGACCGTCCGGCAATGCCTGCCGGGTACCCCCTTGCGTGCCGCAATATCAGCGCCCGGGTGAGACGATGAAGACGATGTCAGCAGCCAATCCGTCCTCCGACCAGCCCGCGCAGCCGGGCGAAACACCGCCCGGTGTAGCGCCCGCCAGCGAGGCAGCCTCCAGTGCAGTGCAGCCCGGCGAGGCCCGTTCCAGCGCCATCATGGCCGCCGGGACGCTGGTGTCCCGTGTGCTGGGTTTCGGCAAGACCTGGATGCTGGGCTGGGCGCTGGGCCTGGGCTCGACTGTTAATGACACGTTCATCAACGCTAACAACCTGCCAAACCTGATCTTCCTGCTCGTGGCCGGCGGCGTATTCAATGCCGTGCTGGTCCCGCAGATCATCAAAGCCAGCAAGGCACCCGACAGGGGAGCGGACTACATCAGCAGGCTGCTCACGCTGGCAGTTCTCGTGCTTCTGTCCCTGACGTTGCTGGTGACGCTGTTTGCGCCGGTTGTCATCGAACTCACCACGCAGGGCTACTCGCCGCAGCAAAAGGCACTCGCTGTTACCTTCGCCTTCTGGTGCCTGCCGCAGATCTTCTTCTATGGCCTCTACGCGCTGCTGACGCAGGTACTGAATGCCAACGGTGCCTTCGGCCCGGCCATGTGGGCGCCCATCCTGAACAACATCGTGGCCATTGCCGGCCTTGGCATGTTCATCTGGATCTTCGGTACGAACAATGTCAACCCGCATTCGCTGGATAACTGGGGTGCGTCCCAGACGTTCTTCGTCGCGGGGTTCTCCACCATCGGCGTCCTCTCCCAGACGGCCATCCTTCTGATCCCGGTATTCCGGCTGAAGCTGGGGCTGCGCCCGCGCTTTGGCTGGCGTGGGGTGGGGCTGGGCCATGCCGCGCGACTAAGCGTTTGGACACTTCTGACCGCAGCTGCCGGGCAGCTCGCGTTCCTGTACGTCATGCGCATCGCCACCATCCCCGGAGCCGAGAGGCTCCGGCTGCAGGAGGCCGGCGACCCCGCCGGCGACATGCTTCCGGGTAACGCGGTCCTGGAAGTGGCAAGCCAGCTGTACCTGCTCCCGCACTCGATCATCGCGCTCTCCCTGGCCACCGTGCTGTTCAACCGGATGACCCGCGCATCGCAGGACGGCAACCGTGCGGAGCTCCGCGAAGCCCTGTCGCACGGGCTGCGGACCATGGCGGTGGCAACGGTGTTCGGTGCGCTGGCGCTGTTCGCCCTCGCCGGGCCTTTGGGCATGTTCTTCTCCGGCGGTGCCCGCACCGACGGCGTGATGCTGGCGCAGACCCTTACCATCCTGGCGCTCAGCACCCCGTTCATGAGCGCCAACTTCATGATGTCCCGGGTCTTCTACGCCAATGAGGACGCGCGCACGCCGTTCTACATCCAGCTGGTGCTGGCCCTGGTCAATGTGGTGGCCGCGTTCTTCATTCAGTTCCTGCCGTTCGACCAGATCATTTTCGCCATCGCCGTCCTTTACACCGCAGGAAACGTCCTCTCGGTGGTCGTCTCTGCCATCTTCCTGCGCCGCCTGCTGGGCCACTTGGACGGTCCGCGGATCATCAGCTCATACATCCGTATGGGCTACGCGGCCCTCGGCTCGGCCATCGCGGGTGTCGGTGCGCTGTGGCTTATGGGCAGCTACAGCCCGGTGGGTTTCGCCTGGAGCAGCCGGCCCGCCGCCTTGGCGACCATCATCGTCGTCGGGCCTGTGATGCTGGCGGTGTACCTGCTGCTGCTGAAGCTGTTCCGTGTCACCGAGCTGCGCGATCTTCTGCGGCCGCTGCTGGGGCGGCTGGGCCGCGGTACCGGCGCGGATTCCGGTGCACCGGCGGCTGCTCCCGCTGCCACTGGCCCTTCGGCAGCCGGAGCGTCCTCTGGCACTGCTGCACTGCGGCGTCCGAGGCCGGAACGCGCCACGGTCTCGTCGGACACCGGCCTGATTCCCCGGATTTCCGGCGAGTTCGATTCCGCCTCCTTCCGCGCAGGGCCCGCCCCGCAGCCGGAACCGGAAGATTACGACGACGCCGCTTACCTTCCTGAGGAGGACGTCCCGGGGACGGCCCGCGGGAACGCCCTGCGCGGGGAAATCCCGCTCCCGGGCCGCCGAACCTACCAGGGATCCCCCGGCCATAACCCCCACTTCCCGTCACGGCGGAGGAAGAAAAAGTAGCCCGGCAGAGAGCCGGTCAGCCCCGTCTTCCGCGGCCGTTGCACAGCATCGGCTAGGATCGAGGGGGAACAAAGGTAGTTGCAGACCACGGGTCCGCCGGCGCGCCGGAGGCCTTTCAGGGCGATGCATCGCCAGGGCCAGAAGCATTTCCCGGACAGGCTAGGAGGAACACGTGTCCCACCCGATCGATGTCGGATCAGTACTTGGTGGCCGCTACAAGGTCACGGCCACTGTGCTGAGCTCGCATGACCAGGATCTGGTGCTGGACGGTGTGGACCAGGTGCTGAACCGTTCGGTCAGCATCCTGGTGGCCGGCCCGTACAACGCCGACCAGGTGGCTCAAAGTGCCCGCGAAGTTGCCACGGGGGAGCGCCCCGGGAACGTGCAGATCTTGGACCTTGGTGTCAGCGACGCCACGACCTATCTGATCACCAACCACACCTCCGCGGCTGACCTGCTGGACCTTGTGGTTGCCTCCAACCCGCCCTACGTGGAGCCCTTCTTCACGGACACCCTGGGCAGCGAGATCTTCGGCCAGGCGCGCTCCCACGAACCCGAAACCTACGACGAAGACGACGAGGTCGAAGCCGGGTACATCAACTACAGCGAAGGCCAGTCCGGGCCGGGCGGGCAGTACCCTGCCACCGCCCCGGCCCCTGCCGGCGGCCGGTCCACCCACGGGGCAGCGGCTCCGCAGGGCCGCGGGCAGCAGGCTCCTGCGCAGGCACCCGCAGCGCCAGTCCGGAAGGCTCCCGTTGTGCCGCCGCTTCCGATTGCCCGCCCCGTAGCGGGGCCGGCAGCGGGTGCGGCTGGTGCGGCAGCAGCTGGTGCGGCTGGTTCGCGGGGAAACCGGCAGGGCGTCCCGGAAACCACTGCGCCGCAGCCGGTTCAGCCGGACAGAGGCTACGAGCAGGACGCCGGCCGCGAGTCCGTCCAGCACGACAACGTTGAGCAGGCGCTCCTGCACCGCGACAACAACCGTTCCGGAAGCGCCCCGCGCGGTGCGGCCGGTGCCGGTGCGGCGGCAGCAGGTTCCGCGGGGGCTTCCGGCGACGGCCGCGGCTCATCCAAGGTGTCGCTGTGGTCCGAGAACGACTATGACTACGCCCCCGAAGACGGGTATGACGACGAGGGCGGCGACGCGCACGAGCCGGACCGCCGTGCAGGCAATTTCCCTCCCGTCGCCCGCACCGGCACTGCTCCCGCAGCCGACTATTACGACGATGAAGACGACGAGCCGCAGAAGGAGCCGCGTTCCATGCGTTGGCTCGTTGGTGGCCTTCTCGCGGCCGTCCTGATCGTCGGACTTATCTTTGCCGTGACCAACCTCGGCAGCCTCTTCAAGAGTGCACCGCAATCGGAAGCAACCCCCGGAGCCACCGCCCCGCCGTCGGCTGCCACCCAGCCGAGTACCGGTACGCCGGCCCAAAGCACCGCTCCGGCGGCAGGGCCGCCGGCCATCGAGGGGATCACCCGCCAGGGCAACTTTGATTTCGCTTCGACGTACGACGGCGACCTCGGCAAGGCGTCGGACGGAAACGCGGCGAGCTACTGGTCAGACATGGAGTTTGCCACCGAGGACTGGGGCGGCCTTGCCCCCGAGGGTGTCCCCCTGGTGGTCAAGCTCAAGACCCCTTCCAAGGTCTCCTCGATCACCCTGAACCAGTTGGGCGCCTCGGGCGGAAACATCACGGTCTTCACCAACGACCGCCCCTCGCTGGACGGTGCAAAACAGGTGGGAACCAACAGCTTCACCTCGCCTGACCTCACCATGCCTCTGGCCGAACCGGTAACTGCCCAGTACGTCATCGTCTCGATCAAGAACCTGCCCAAGCTCGCAGCCCCGAAGACCCGCTTTGGCTACGGCCTGCGGCTCGCGGAGATCAAGGTCCAGTAGAGGACACTGCCCAATAGGGCACAGCCCTAAGTAGCGGATACTGCCGTTCAGCGGCCACGTTCCTCCAGGGCGTAACGGGCATGCCCTGGATGGCCGGAGACGGTACCCTTGTGGAAAGTCCCGTGGCGGTGTTCTCGTGCAGGCACGGGCGTTTTTGGCTGCCTGCAAACACGTTTGGAATATTCCACACTGCCAATCAGTTGTGCCATGTGGCCGGCCGGAAGGCTGGCGCATCGACAAAGGAAGAGGTTCACCGTTCAGTGAGCACCGCAGAAAACAGCGCGTCAGAAGTACGTGATGTCATCATCGTCGGCTCCGGCCCCGCAGGCTACACGGCCGCCGTGTACACGGCCCGTGCCAACCTGAAGCCGCTGCTTCTGGCTGGCTCCGTCACCGCGGGCGGTGAGCTCATGAACACCACCGACGTCGAGAACTACCCCGGCTTCCCAGAGGGCATCATGGGACCTGACCTCATGGAGAACTTCGAAAAGCAGGCTGCGCGCTTCGGCACCGAAATCCAGTTTGAGGACGTCACCGCCCTGGATCTCGACGGCGACATCAAGACCGTCACCATCGCAACGGGGGAGACCTTCCGCTCCCGCGCCATCATTCTGTCCACCGGCTCGGCGTACCGCGAACTCGGCCTGGCCAATGAAAAGCGGCTTTCAGGCCACGGCGTCAGCTGGTGCGCAACCTGCGACGGTTTCTTCTTCAAGGACCAGGACATCGCAGTGATCGGCGGCGGCGACTCGGCCATGGAAGAAGCGCTCTTCCTCACCAAGTTCGCCAAGTCCGTGACGGTGGTCCACCGCCGCGACACGCTGAAGGCCTCCAAGATCATGGCAGACCGAGCACAGGCCCACGAGAAGATCAACTTCGTGTGGAACACCGCCGTCGATGACGTCCTCGGCGGAGACAAAGTCACCGGCCTGAAGCTGAAGAACCTGGTCGACGGCACCGAGTCCGAACTTGACGTGACCGGAGTTTTCGTGGCTATCGGCAACGATCCGCGCACCGAACTCGTCAAGGACAGCCTGGAGATCACGGACGCCGGGACCATTGCCGTCGAGGGCCGCAGCTCCCGCACCAGCATCAAGGGCGTCTTCGCCGCCGGCGACGTTGTGGACCCGACCTACCGCCAGGCGATCACCGCGTCAGGCTCCGGCTGTGTCGCAGCGATCGATGTTGAGCACTACCTCGCAGACCTTCACGCCTAACCGGCGCTGAGAACCATTCGAAGAGAGAGACAAGGGTTATGAGCAACGCAAAAGACGTAACAGACGCAAGTTTCAGCAGTGACGTACTCGCCGCCGACAAGCCGGTAATCGTTGACTTCTGGGCCGAATGGTGCGGTCCGTGCCGGAAGCTGGGTCCCATCCTTGATGAGATCTCCGTTGAGTATGGCGAGAAGGTCAATGTCGTCAAGGTGAACGTTGATGACAACCCTGCCATCGCCGCCGAGTACGGCATCACCTCCATTCCTGCCGTGTACCTGTTCCAGGGCGGCGAAGTGAAGAGCACTGTCATCGGTGCCAAGCCGAAGCAGTTCTTCGAAAAGGAGTTCGCGGACGTCCTGTCCTAAGGCCAGACGCCGGACGGGGAACCTGATCGGGAACGCTGGTCAGGGTTCCGCCCAAAGGGTGGCCATTACTCCAAGGGGAGTGGTGGCCACCTTTTTGTTCCTCAGGTATTTCTCGGTGACGAAGTAACCATGGGCCCCGCTCCTTCTGTAAGGCATCTTGGGCAAGGTGCCCAAGGCCACTGCACGGCCGGGCAAGCTCCGGGTACAGTCGACTCGCCAGTCACCGGAGGCCACCGCCACCCTCTGGCCCATCATTCGCCGCGTCTAGGGTCCTCCATTGCGCCAGCGCCTTCCGCTGCGGGCTGTCAGGCGACGGAAGGAAACCTTTCGCGGTCTCGTTCACAGCAGTTCCTCGCCGAGAATCCCTCAGACATCCGCGTTCGCGCTTCATGCTTCCTGCGCACCCACCGCCGCCAACCGCGGCTTATCGCGCCGCGCTCGATCCGGATTCGGGGGACTCGACGAAGGCACACTACCCGCCCCAGTGCGAACTGCCAGGCTCCTGCCTGGGACACGCCGCCCCAGAGGACGATGTTTCACGTGAAACCAGCCGCACCTCCGGGCCCCCTGAGGCGGGTGCCACACCACGTCCACAAGAGCACAGGATGAACATTACAGTCTGCGCTGTCGACACTCTCGTTGCTCAAACTGGCGAAATCCGCTGTTCAGCAGGGCAGCATGGACGAGCACTAGCGCACGGGGAAATGCCAGGTACGCGTCACTGTCTAAGCCACCCGGGCGGATTGAATAGACCGTGACAGGGGTTGTCATTGCACAAGCGCTGGGAAGACAACTGTGTCTGCCCCCGCCGCCCGCTGGGGGTACGACATCAGTGCGTACAGAAGTACCCAGTAGTTACCCTGTGAGCTCTCGAATCACTCTCCAGTTGAGCGATACCACGCGGTGGCCCTTGGGCCGCGTTCGCTGGACGAGCACTACGCTCGAGCGTCATCTAGAGCCGCAACCGCATGCGCGCCGAGGCATCCCACGAGCGTCCTCAGTAAGGGGATGCCACGCAGTGCACTTGTTTCACGTGAAACATGAACCGTAAGCCGGGCGGGATTTCGTGTTCGAGTCCTTGGAAGTTCTAGGTTTACAGCCCCCCAAAGGTGAGGGTGCGCGCTAGGCTGCCTCCTTATGACCGTGTCGACGGCAAAACCAGCGAGAAGAGCTGAGCTTTCCCCGCTTTCGCGGTCGGGGCGGCGCTCAAACGAACCAAAGCCGAACACTGCTCACCACCGTCTCGGCCATGTCGCCCCCTGTGCCCGTCCAATGAGGAATGCCGACGTCGCCCCTCACTCACCAAAACGGGAACCCCACCAACAACGTCCAGCACCCTAAGCGCCTCGACCACCACAATCGCAGCATGCAGGCCATGCCCAACGTAGGCCATTGCGCACGCCGCAATGCAGCCGTTGGGCCGCATGACAACTGTATAAGGCAGATCGCGCCGAGCAGAACGCACCCAGGCAAAGGGCTAAGACGAAACTCACCCCAACTGGACGCGATAAGTGTCCGGGTACGGCCCGACCTCTCAGCTCACACGGGCACGTAATACTTCCCTTCTAGGAACGCCGGCGCGACCCGCTTCCTACTCCACCACGGGGCAACACTGAGGGTGCGCCGCAAAAAAGCAGGCGCCAGCGTCCGTCCGGACCGACCATCATAGTGCGGTCACCAGCCTCCTTGCTAACACTTAACGCCGAGTGCGGAATGGGCGTTAGTTGAAATGTCGACTCGGTACCATCATGCGCACTTCTCATCGTGCCGCCACTGTAGTCGCCCAGCACCGGTACCAAGAAACCACCGGGCATGTCCTCAGGAGCTTCCGGTCTCGGGAGCATCCGGAGCGCTCCTAGCATGGCGGCCAGATGCACGGGGCCGGGCCACTCCATTGGGCTATGATGCAGTGCCCGTCTGTCCCGCGACTAAGAGTCCGATTTCGCGCTGCTCGTGGCCACGAGTTATCGTCCGGCCAGTTTCACGTGAAACGTGACCTACACCACGATGGTGCACCCGCACGCCAGGAACAGTGTTTCACGTGAAACAAGGCAGGCAAACTCCGGCGGAAGCGTAGCTACCAGCCGACCTCTTCCCAACATTGGGGGCCCCTCTCCACCCGGCGTCGGGTAACCACTCGAACAACCTAAGCGAGGGGCTATGCAGGTATCGGCCACGTTTCTGGCTCTAAAATTGCGCGCAGGCCGCCGCTGCTTATCTGGGACCAGCGGGCATGCACGGATGCCGCCGGATGATGCCCCTTGACCTGCGCGTCGGCTCAGCTGTTGATAGGGACCTGCTGATGTCCCGGTGGGTTGCAAGGTTTCACGTGAAACCACGCGTGGAGTGCTGGTGGCCTTCGATCTGTAGCATCACCACAATCGCGGTGGGATCCGCGCCACGTGCCTCCGCTGACTCCACGACCATGCCTGGCCCTTCCCGCCCCTGTCTTACGAGACGCGGCACCGAGTCCACTAGGGGGAGCGCGATGGAATTCGAATTGAGACTTCGGCGGATTTCGACTTGGCTGCCCTGCTCTAGGTCTCAGGTATGGGAAGCCACATGCGTGCGTGCCCAGCCTTCCTTTATGCACGGAAGCGAGAGCAGCAAGATCACCCCATCGTTAAGCTCTAGGGACCACAGGGCGGGGTCGTCACCGCCGTCTCATTTAGGCTCCTCAGCGTCCGGTGCAGACCTCACCGTTAGAGGAGCCGAACCGCGCCCATAGCCACGATAGCTTCCGCGCGGCTTCCGGTAGGGGGATGAGTGCAGCGCGTGCCTCCGGCCCCCGGCTGGCGCGACGGCTGGCGAACCGGAAGGCAATCAAGTGTGAACGAGCGAAGGCTAGCCCGTGGCCAGCTCGCAACTCCCTTCTTTGTGGTGCCGTTCATACTGGCTGCAGCGCACGGGCAGTGCCGCCAGCGGCTACCGCACACGCCCGAAGACCACGCAGGACGTCAGAATAGAGCTCCATCACTGCGCCGCCCATGCTCCCGGTGTTTCGACTACAGCCCAGAGAGGACTCACTGGGGTCCTATGGGACCTGCAATCTTTCGTGAGATTCGCACCGCACTCCAGGGACCGTTGCATTTGGATCGGGATCCTGCGCGCAGAACTGTTCGAACGGGCTCTGCACTGTAGGACGCAGGACGAAGAAGGTAAGACGACATAGGTTCATGGGCTCGACCACCGTGCTGCGGGGCATGCGTTTCTGCTGCTTGATGAGGAGCTCAACGATCATGAGGGCCGAGACATTTTTAACCACCTCGATCGGCCGATGACCCAATCACCAGGGACCCCCTGGGCCCCGGCACCCCCTGCTGTACTGCCCCTTGGCACCAGCGAATGCCTGGGGCGGAATCGACGTTACTAGACTGGCCCCTCGCTGGTCAGACCAGCGCCGAAGAGGGCGACAGCGGACAGTACAAATCCTTCGTTGCAGCTGCTCCGCAACCGCAACACAGGTCCCTTCGATGACAATGAAATGAGCCACGAGCGTGAATCGTGGCTGACGGGCGCCATGTACTAGGTCTCACCATGACATTATTCACAGTGTTATCCACAGGCGAATCCACAGGCTTATCCACAACGCATGGCGGAAGGCAACGGCACATTCGCTCAGTCGGTGAAGAGCCTCACAGCGCGCGCTATTCAAGGGACGTCACGTCACCGGCCGAGTGTCGCGGTTTTCGGATAGTCGGTCGGCAAGCACGGGGACCGGCTCGGGCAGTGAAACGCGGTGTAGGTAACCATATTGATTCGGTGAACTGCTCGTGGAGCACATGGAGGAGAATCGAAACCAGGTGTGCGGGAAACCAGTCTTCAGTTTCACGTGAAACAACAAGTGAGCGCCTAGCGTCTTCGGGTGTCACGCGGGCCAGGACAACTCCTCTAGGCGGCTCCTGGGGGAAAGCGGGAGCACGATATCCACCCCGATACCCACAAGGTTATCCACATGCTTATCCACCGGCTTATCACCTAGCTTCCGGGGCGGAAACTTGTGTAGGAGCCTGTGTCACCTGTCGGTCAGAACTGGTCGGTCCGGTGCCAGAGCTCGTCCGGCGACAGCCTCCGCCTCAGCGCAACCCGCTGGCATCGTCGTGCTCGATGCAGACCGATCCTGCGGTCTCAGCTCGCGGCACATCCCACCCATCGGTCGGGGCTCGCCTTTACAGAAGCCACGAATAGGTCCTCGCGGCGCAGGCCCATTCAGAGACTGGGAAATCCAGTCGATGGGTGAGTGGTATGCACGGGCACATTCGCAGCAACATCTGTCAGCCACTCGCGGCATGTGCTAAACGCCGTTGCGATCCGTCATGGTCTCCTTTCGTCAGAGCCTTACGGTTGTTGGGCGTCGCAACTTCTGTCTGTCGCCGGGCACGGACCTTCGGCGGGAATGGCTGCATAAATCCCAAACTTTGGGCGAGTCACCCAGTGAAGGCGATGGGCGCCGGCGCGACTGCTGATCAGTCGAACGGCGCATGCCGGAACGTTTCACGTGAATCGCATGCTGGCCCGCGCTTCACGCCGAGCTGCGGAGGAGGGAGAAGAGGATCATTTGCGTTTCCGCAGCGGCTGGCAGGGGAGGTCAGTGAACGCGCGATGTGGGGACCAAGGAATGCCGTACCGTTCGCCGCCGCATGCGCGAGCGTCCAGGATCTGCGTACCCCCGGACCACCAAGCGGGCCCAGGGTAGGACCAGTTGTAGGCCGGGGGACACGCATCCCAGGGGCTACGATTGAGGGGCCGGGAGGATCACAGAACTGCTGTACACCGTCCTCCTTCTAGGTCTAGGTTCTCGCCGTGGCTCCTCTGTTCCCCGAATACTGACCATGGTTCCGCCTGCCCTCAGTTGGGCCTTCGAGCTGACGCGCTTTGCAGCAAGCGCTGAGGCGCCCGGCCGTTGGCTTTCCAGTCGGCCGTAGGACCCATGCGCGGCTGCCGAGCCACTCTCACTATGGCACATCGAAAATCGAAGGGGCCAGCCCGGCTAGAAGTGGCCCGACACTGCAGAACTCGTACACCCCTCGTTGGCTGTCAGGCGGGCGGCCAACTGGTTGCCGCGTTTCACGTGAAACAGCGCCGGACAAGGGTCCGCTTCGTCGGAGCGCCACCAACCCCGTTGGCACGCCAACCTACACCTTTGGCGGCCCTTGAGTTACGCCGCTAGAGGTCAACTCTCGTCCATCTCTGTGGCGACGAAATCTGCTAGCAATGCAGCGAGTTGATCGATCATTTGAGTGCAAGTAGGACGCTGATCCTTTTGCGGCATTCAGCCAAATCGCCCTAGTTCCGACGGGCGGACTGCAAAAAGTGCAGTCCAAGGGACTGTACTGGTGTATCTATCGGGCCGGATGTTTGGAGAAGAGGGGACACAAAGGCCATCGCGGAAATGCACCTCGAGCAGAAGCTCAGCCGTCTATTGGACCACGTGCGTGTACGTTTCACGTGAAACAGCGCAACAGACGCGGCGGCGGCACTAGTGCTGATGTCGCGCGGCCGAACCGAGGCCGACTGCCTGGCGCTTTCACATCACCAAGGACACGCAGGGCACACGCTAAGAGCTAGCAGCACCGTAGAAGGCAGAATGGCTGCAGAAGCGACTAGGCGGCCCTGAAAGCAGCCAAGGACGTCTCTCTGGCCCCTAACGCCGCGCTCTCGCGTCCGCAGTGCACCATCCTCCGCCAGGGACCGAAGACAAGCAACTGTGGTTCCGGCAAATTGTTAGGAATGCGGCACCGAGCGTGATGGTGGCAGACAGTTGCGGTCGGCCGAATTCCCAATGGCGCAGGAAAGTCTCGGGCCGCAGCCACATGAAAAGGACGACGGCCGCTCTGTTGCGTCCAACCCCTGAGCCAGGTTTCGTCCCCACCGACATGGGTGCTGGTTGTCCGCAAGGCAACCGTGGAATCCGCAACCCACGAGCCGTCAGCCAGTTGCTGAAGCTCAATTCATCTTGACTGTACGACCAAGACAGGTGCCGCACAGCCCAACCTTGGTCCCACGGCAATAGCGTCTGTAGAAGCAGCGAAGGAAAAAGACCTCAAGGTACAGAAAAGGGCCCGTTCACCTGAACGGGCCCTTTTCGATAGAGGTTCTTTAGTTTTCCGCGCCTGGCGCGAGAACGTCCATGATGCGGTTCAGATCTTCAACGCTAGCGAATTCGATACTCACGCGCCCCTTTCGCGCTCCGAGCGAGATCTTCACGTTGGTGTCGAGCCTGTCCGAGAGCGAGGAGGCCAGATAATCCAGCCGCTCGTGACGTGCGCCTGGGCGCGGAATATTGTTCTTCGCCGGCGTCGCGGGTTCACGGTGCAGGGTGACCGCTTCTTCGGTGGCTCGGACCGACATGCCCTCAGCCACAATCTTCTGCGCCAGGCGTTCCATGGAGGCAGCGTCGGGAAGCGAGAGGAGAGCCCTGGCATGGCCGGCGGACAGCACATTGGCCGCAACACGACGCTGCACCAGCGGCGGGAGCTTCAACAGCCGCAGAGTGTTGGACACCTGCGGGCGTGAACGGCCGATACGGTCAGCCAACTGCTCGTGCGTTGTTCCGAAGTCCTCCAGCAGCTGCTGGTAGGCGGCCGCCTCTTCCAGCGGATTAAGCTGGCTGCGGTGCAGGTTCTCCAGAAGTGCGTCGCGGAGCAGGTCGTCATCCGTCGTGTCCCGGACAATCGCGGGGATCGTGGAGAGTCCAGCGGCTTGGACTGCCCGCCACCGACGTTCACCCATGACAAGTTCATACGGTTCTCCACCCTTTTCGGTTGAAGTCCGCACCACAATTGGCTGGAGGACGCCTATTTCACGAACGGAGTGAACGAGCTCCGCCATGTCGTCCTCATCGAAGACAGAACGGGGCTGTTTACGGTTTGGGTGGATGTCGGTGACAGGAATCTCGGCAAAACGGACGCCCGGTACCTCGACGAGATCGACGCCGTTGTCCGAGACAGCAGCCGAGTCTACGTTCTCCCCGGCAGCGGCGGCCCGGGCAGAAGCGGCAAGCTTCTCATCCGCCGACGGCGTGCCAGGGCGGACGGCTTCAGACTTCCCAGCATCCTTGTCGGCCTTGGTCGCCCCGGCCTTTGCAGAAACCGCGCCGGCCTCCGAGTCACCGCTCCTGGAAGCGGCGGTCTTCGCCGCGGACTTGGCAGGGGAGGGCTTCGCCGCATCCGAAGTACTCTCGGTGCCTGCATCCGTACCCGCTGCATCCGTACCCGCCTCGGCCAAAGCCTTCAGACCGGAGCGGCGTGCAGGCGTTTCGTCGAGATCTGGCGTATCCGGCTCAACGGCCGGGGCGGGTTCAGCCGTCTTGCGCGCCTCGGGGAAGAACAGATCCACGGGGCGCGACGGAGCTGCTCCGTTACCCGAAGCGCTTGCGGACGCGGAACTTGGAATGAGTGCGCCAAGACCGCGACCGAGCCCGCGTCGCTTATCGCTCATGGATGATTCCCTCCATCGGAAGAGCCCGGCTATGCCGGGCTCCGGCTGTTGCTGTGTTTGGAAAATTCTAACGCTCAGCGATTTCCGCTGCGGCTTCCAGATAGGACAACGCGCCGCTGGAGGATGGATCGTAGGTCATGACCGTCTGCTGGTAGCTCGGCGCTTCGGAGATTCGCACGGAGCGCGGCACGACGGCGCCGAGGACCTGATCCGGGAAGTGCTGGCGGACTTCAGCTGCGACCTGAGCGGCCAGGTTGGTCCGCCCGTCGTACATGGTCAGCAGAATGGTGGAAACCTCCAGATCTGCATTCAGGTGCTTCTGGATCATCTCTATGTTCTTCAGCAGCTGGCTCAGTCCCTCGAGTGCATAGTATTCGCACTGGATGGGGATGAGCACCTCGCCGGCCGCACAGAAGGCATTGACCGTCAGCAGGCCCAGGCTGGGCGGGCAATCGATGAAGATGTAGTCGAGCCGCTGCTCGCCCTTCTTCTGCCGTGCCTTGGCATAGACGTCGATGGCTCGGCGGAGGCGCTGCTCGCGTGCCACCAGGGAGACGAGCTCGATCTCGGCGCCGGCCAAGTGGATAGTGGCCGGAGCGCAGATGAGGTTGCTGATGTCCGGGCACTGTGCAACGACGTCTTCGAGAGGCAGATCGTTGATCAGGACATCGTAGATGCTGTCGACGTCGGCATGGTGCTCAATGCCCAGTGCCGTGGACGCGTTGCCCTGCGGGTCGATGTCGATGACCAGGACGTTCAAGCCAGCAGCCGCCAGCGCCGCAGCGATGTTGACGGTGGTGGTGGTCTTTCCCACTCCACCCTTTTGATTTGAAACCGTGAAGATGCGCGTCTTCTCCGGCTTGGGCAGGTTGCGCCCGAGGAGCCGTTCCCGCCTTCTGTTCTCGTGCGCCAGTTCCCGCGCGATGGGGCTCGAGTCATCGAGGGTATCCAGGACGTTGCCCCGCGCCGCGGTTTCACGTGAAACCTTGGGGGCACTCGTGGCTGCAACCGGACTGGGCTGATTTAGCGTCGTAGCGACCGGTGATACGCCAAAGGCACGCGCCGACCCCAGAGACACGAACGGGGGGATCCGCTGCGTGGAGGTTTCGCTACTGGTCACTGGGACACACTCACTCTCGTTCGGCTTTCACTGCCGTTCTCTAGCCTAACCGCTACACCCTAAGGACCCGCGGCACCTTGCGGGGCTAGGCCCTCTTTTGGGTCTTCTTAACTACGATGCGCACCACAGTGGTGGGCTCCTCGAGCAGGTCCTGGCCAACAGTGACCACCGACGTCTCCACGCCACCAAGCTTGCGGATGGCCTTAGCCGCCTTGTCGATCTCATCGGCGGCGCTGCGGCCCTTGATGGCCACGACTTCACCCTCGCCGCCGAGCAGCGGAATGGTGAGGCCGGCAAGATTACTCAGGGCGGACACCGCCCGGGCGGTCACGACGTCGGCCGTCACCATCCCAACGGCAAGTTCGGCACGCGTGCGCATGACGGTGACGTTACTCAAACCGAGGTCGTCAACCACTTCCTGCAGCCAGATCACCCGGCGCTCCAGCGGTTCGATGAGCGTCAGTTCGAGGTCAGGGCGGGCGATAGCCAGGCAAAGTCCCGGAAGTCCGGCGCCACTCCCGACGTCGGCCACGTGGCTGCCTTGGGCGATTTCACTCTCGATCACGGCGCAGTTCAGGACGTGGCGCCCCCAGAGCCTGGGGATTTCCCGCGGTCCGATGAGCCCGCGCTCGGTGCCTGACGTCGCCAGGTGTTCAACGTACCGTTCAGCCAGGCCCAGGCGGCCGCCGAAGATCTTTTCCGCCGCCTGGCGCTCGGCTGGCGTCATTTCAACCATCAGTAAATCAGCCAACGGTTCAGTCGGCGGAAACGACGATATGCCGGCCTGCACCCTCGCCCTCGGACTCACTGACGAATCCAAGGTCGGCGACGGCATCGTGGACGATCTTCCGCTCGTACGCGCTCATGGGTTCGAGCGCGACGGCGTCGCCGGTTTCCTTGACCGAGGCGACGGCGTCTTCGGCGATCTTCTGCAGGTGGCCCGCGCGTTCCTTGCGGTAGCCGTTGATGTCGAGCACCAGGCGCGAGCGGTTTTCCGTTGCGGAAAGAACGGACAGCCGGGTCAGTTCCTGAAGGGCTTCCAGGACCTCGCCGTCGTGCCCGACGAGGCTATCCAACCCGGCAGATTCTTCCTCGGCCACAATCGAGATGTAGGTGCGGCCGTTGCGGACCTCAATGTCAATGTCGCCGTCGATGTCGGCGATGTCGAGCAGTTCCTCAAGGTAATCGGCGGCTACATCGCCCTCTTCTTCCAGGCGGCTTGCCGTCGTGCCCTTGCCCGCATCTGCGGTAGCGGCACCGGAGTCCTGGTCTTCGCCGGCTTCAGCGGAAAGTGCGTGCTCAGAGCTCTCAACAGACATTACTTCTTCTTCCTGTTCTTGCGTTGTGGCTGAATGCGCTGCGTCCGGGCCTCGGCAACCGACGCGGCGGCAGCAGCTTCCGCTTCGGGGTCAGCCTTCTTGCCGCCCAGGATGGGAAGGGCCGGAAGGCCCTTGGCGGCACGGCGCTCGGCGAGGGCCTTGGCGGCGGGGGAGCCCGGCGTCGGCATCCGGCGGATGACAAAGAACTGCTGCGCCATGGTCCACAGGTTGGTGGTGGTCCAGTAGATGAGGACACCGATGGGGAAGTTGATGCCACCCACGCCGAACACAATCGGCAGGATGTAGAGCATCATCTTCTGCTGGCGCATGAACGGGCTGGCCATGGCCTCCTCGGACATGTTCTTGGCCATGATCTGCTTCTGCGTGATGAACTGCGAGGCCGTCATGGCCAGGATCATCACGATGGTCAGGATGGTTACCGCTACCGGGTTGCCTTCAGGATTGTGCAGCAGCGTTGCCGACAACGGCGCACCGAAGATGCTGGACTCGTCGAACTGGGCAACCTGGTCGTGGCTCATCGCCCCGATGCCCTTGCCCTGGTCGCGGGCAGTGCTGATGCCGGAGAGCACTTGGAACAGCGCGAAGAAGAACGGCATCTGGATCAGCATGGGCAGGCAGGCCGAGAACGGGTTGGTCCCGTGCTTCTTGTACATGGCCATCTGTTCCTGCGCCATGGCCTGGCGGGACAGCTGGTCGGTCTTGCCCTTGTACTTGTCCTGAAGCTTCTTGAGGTCCGGCTGCAGGAGCTGCATGCCGCGCTGCGCCTTGATCTGCTTGACGAAGACCGGGATGAGGGCGGCACGGATCACCAGCACGAGCCCGATGATGGACAGCGTCCACGTCCAGCCGCTGGCCTCGGGGAGTCCAATGCTACTCAGGCCCTCGTGGAAGCCCACCATGATGATGGACACAAGCCACTTGAACGGAAACATGATTGTTTCAAAGAAGTCCATACGATATCCCTATTCGTCAGGCCGCAGCGCGGCCTTCTTCATCAGTCTGAGCAGCCAGATATTTGTCCGGGTTGTTCAGCACAACAATTGTGGGGGTCCGGTTTTCAGGCCATTCCCGGTGGCCGGCGGGGACATGGTCCACGCCACCGGCGTTCCACGGGTGGCAGCGTGCCAGACGCCTGGCGGCGAGCCAGCTGCCCTTGACGGCACCGTGGACGGTGACTGCTTCAAGCGCATAGGCCGAGCAGGAGGGAAAGAAGCGGCAAACCTGGCCGTACAAGGGAGAAATCACCTTGCGGTAGGCCAGAAGCAGAAGAATGAGGATATTGCGGGGCAGGTTCCAGGTGAAGCTGCCAGCAGCCGCAGCTGCGGACTTAGGGGAACGGACGACGGCAGCACTCGGGTCAAGCACGCTGTGTCCCCTCCTGTGTTGTTCCGTCCGGTCGCGTTCCGGCCGGCCTTGTTCCGGTTACCGCCGGGTGGCGGCCAGCCAGCCGCCTCATGGTGTTTGCCAAGGCAGCGTTGTAGTCCGCCAGGAGTTCATCCCAGCTGGCTGTTGCGGAGGCCGGCAAAGCACGCACCACAATAGCGAATCCGGTGCCGTACTCGTGCAGCGAGGCAGCGCCGGCTTCTCTAAGTCTCCTCTTAACGAGGTTCCTGGCAACAGCGTTCCCGACAGCCTTGGAAACGATGAAGCCGATACGGCTTGGTTCGTCGGCTCCAATAGTTGCCGTATATAACACTACGTTCCGGCGTCCATTGCGGACGCCGGAACGTACAGTTGTTGAAAAATCGGTTGAAGTCCTCAGGCGGTTCCGGGTGGCAAGCACCGCTAATCTCGCAGAAGGAAGAAGACCGACAAGTCAGTATTTAGGCCGACAGTTCGGTGCGGCCCTTGCCACGGCGGGCGGCCAGAATGGCACGGCCGGCACGGGTGCGCATACGAAGGCGGAAGCCGTGCTTCTTGGCCCGACGGCGGTTATTCGGCTGAAAAGTCCGCTTGCTCACGTTAGTTACTCCAGTGGATCAAAGGTGCGCCCACCCGATCAGTAAAGGGGAAGAACTGGCCGACGCTAAGTTTTGTATGTGTCTGCTTCCCCTGGATTTTCCCGGAACACATAAGCGTCCGAGAGTCCAAAATGGGGTCAGAAAGCAGGCACAAAGGACTCCACAACGTTAGGGCAAAACGCCGCCGGGAGTCAAACCGGCAGGCCATTCCGCGTGTTTCCCCAGCTGTGGCTAACGGTGCGGCGAACCTGTGGACGAAGCGGCTACCGATCGCCGTTTTAGAACCACAACGGTGTAATTATCCACAAGGCACTTCCCAGCTATCTTCTAGGCTTTTCATCCCCTAGAGTGTCCCAGTAGCCGATTATCCACGGACTGTGCATAACCCTGTGGATTAAGCCGGGCCAGCACCCTGGTTTCGGGCTTGCGGCTGCATGTAATGCAGACAGCAAGCTTTGAGGAACCAAATTTGATGACAGTAGACGAAGCCAACCACGCCAACACTGTCGGAAGTTCCTGGCGGCGCGTGGTCAGCCTTCTCGAACAGGACGACCGCGTCTCGCCCCGGCAACGCGGCTTTGTCATCCTCGCGCAGGCCCAGGGCCTCATCGGTTCCACCCTTCTCGTTGCTGTGCCCAACGAACTGACCCGGGAAGTGCTCCAGACCCAGGTCAAGGACGCTCTCGATGACGCGCTCCGCAATGTGTTCTCGGACGACATCCGTTGCGCGATCGACGTCGACACCGACCTGGTGCCCATCCACGAGGAGCCGGAACCCGCCGTCGAGCTTTCCCTCGCAAACGACCCGTCCCTCGAACAGAAGCCGCAGCCCATGCTGCCGAGCACTTCGCACGAGTTCGGCCGGCTCAACCCCAAGTACGTTTTCGACACGTTCGTGATCGGTTCCTCCAACAGGTTTGCCCATGCTGCCGCCGTCGCAGTGGCGGAAGCCCCGGCCAAGGCGTACAACCCCCTGTTCATCTATGGCGATTCGGGACTGGGCAAGACCCACCTGCTGCACGCCATTGGCCACTACGCCCGGCGCCTCTATAGCGGCATCCGCGTCCGGTACGTGAACTCCGAGGAATTCACCAACGACTTCATCAACTCGATCCGTGACGATGAAGGCGCCAGCTTCAAGACGACGTACCGCAACGTCGACGTCCTGCTGATCGACGACATCCAGTTCCTGGCCGGCAAGGACCGGACGCTGGAGGAGTTCTTCCACACGTTCAACTCACTGCACAACAACAACAAGCAGGTGGTCATCACCTCGGACCAGCCTCCCAAACTGCTGGCAGGCTTCGAGGACCGGATGAAGTCCCGCTTCGAGTGGGGCTTGCTGACGGACATCCAGCCGCCCGAACTGGAAACCCGCATCGCCATCCTCCGGAAGAAGGCCCTCAGCGAAGGCCTCTCCGCCCCGGACGACGCCCTGGAGTACATCGCCTCGAAAATCGCGAGCAACATCCGCGAACTCGAAGGCGCCCTCATCCGTGTGACGGCGTTCGCCAGCCTCAACCGCCAGCCGGTGGACGTGGCCCTCGCGGAGATGGTGCTCAAAGACCTCATCACCGACGACGGCGCCCAGGAAATCACGTCGGGCCAGATCCTGCAGCAGACCGCGGATTACTTCAAGCTCAGCATGGAGGAGCTCTGCAGCAAGTCGCGGACCCGGACGCTGGTGACCGCACGCCAGATCGCCATGTACCTGTGCCGCGAGCTGACCGACATGTCGCTTCCCAAGATCGGCCAGGAACTCGGCGGCCGCGACCACACCACCGTGATCCACGCGGACCGAAAGATCCGTGAGCTCATGGCCGAGCGTCGTGTGATTTACAACCAGGTCACCGAGCTCACCAACCGCATCAAGCAGCAGCAGCGCGACTCCTAATCCCAGGTTCTTAACCTTATTAACAGGGGGGTGTGGATAACCCTGTGGACAGTTAAGGGGACAACCGCCGTTAATGGGCTTAAAACCCTTAAGGTGTCTGTGGATCACCGCAACAGGCCAAAAAGGTTGTCCCCATCCACACCCTGTTTAAAACGTGCCGAACCCACAGTCCATGAACAGGGCTTAACCGCGGATCCCGGCCGTGAAACCGGGTTATCCACAGTTTCCACAGCAGTTATTAACACTACTAATCCCAAAAAATTGAAATCCCTCAAATAACAATCTCGTTCCCGGACCTCCACCGCACCAGCCCAAGCATCGGCCACCGCGCCCCGGCAGAGCCGGCATCACCGGCGGGGATGGGGAAATCCTCGGAGTTCCGGCTAAGCTGTCTGCAGCGCTCCCATCCCTGGGTTTGTTTGCGGTCGCCCATGCGCGGACCATGCAGGTTCCGGGACTTCGGGGGCACCGGTCTTATGGGCTCCTTGCGAGTTCCCGTTCAGAAAATGGCAGCAGCAATGAAAGGCGGCACCCTTCCGTGAAGTTCAGAGTCGAACGGGACGTCCTGGCCGAAGCCGTCACCTGGGCAGCCCGGTCGTTGTCTCCGCGGCCGCCAGTACCCGTGCTCTCAGGCCTCCTGCTCAAGGCCGAATCCGGGACCGTCAGCCTGTCCAGCTTCGACTACGAGACCTCAGCCAGGCTTGAGATTCCTGCCGACATCAGGGACGAAGGCACCATCCTGGTTTCCGGCCGCCTGCTCGCGGACATCTGCCGCAGCCTTCCGTCGGCGCCGGTTGACATCGAAACCGACGGCAACAAGGTCACACTCACCTGCCGCCGAAGCAGCTTCCACCTGGCCACCATGCCCGAGGCGGAATACCCGCCCCTGCCTGCGCTTCCCACCATCACTGGTACTGTGGCCGGCGACGCCTTCGCCCAGGCTGTGTCCCAGGTGATCATCGCGGCCAGCAAGGACGACACCCTTCCCATCCTCACCGGCGTGCGGATGGAGATCGAGGATGACCTCATCACCCTTCTGGCCACGGACCGCTACCGGCTCGCCATGCGGGAAGTACCGTGGAAGCCTGTCACTCCGGGCATCTCCACCAGTGCCCTGGTCAAGGCCAAAACGCTGAACGAGGTTGCCAAGACTTTGGGCGGCAGCGGCGACATCAACCTGGCCATCGCCGAGGACGACAGCCGCCTCATCGGCTTCGAAAGCGGCGGCCGCACCACCACGTCACTGCTTGTCGACGGCGACTACCCCAAGATCCGCTCGCTGTTCCCGGACTCCACGCCTATTCACGCCACCGTCCAGACCCAGGAACTTGTGGAGGCCGTCCGCCGAGTCTCGCTCGTTGCAGAACGCAACACCCCGGTTCGGCTCGCGTTTACCCAGGGGCAGCTGCACCTCGATGCCGGCACCGGCGAGGACGCCCAGGCCTCCGAAGAGCTCGAGGCACAGCTGTCCGGCGAAGACATCACCGTGGCCTTCAACCCGCACTACCTCGTTGAAGGCCTCAGCGTGATCGAAACCAAGTTTGTGCGCTTCTCGTTCACCACGGCGCCGAAACCGGCCATGATCACCGCGCAGAACGACATCGACGGTGAGGACCAGGACGACTACCGCTACCTCGTGATGCCGGTGCGCCTGCCCAACTAATCCCCACCGCCACCCTCGCCTCGCAAGCTCGGCCAGGGAACCCTGGCGGCGTGGGCCCACGCAGTTGAGCTACCCACCCTCCTACTAGCGCAGAAAAGAGTTCACACGGTGCATATTGGACTGATCGGCCTTGGAAAAATGGGTTTCAACATGCGCGAGCGGCTGCGCAAGGGCGGGATCGATGTCACTGGCTTCGACCGCAACCCCGAGGTCACCGATGTCCCCTCCACCGACGAGCTCATAGCCGCACTTCCTGCCCCGCGCCTGATCTGGGTCATGGTTCCGGCCGGTGAAATCACCGACGCCGTCATCACCGAGCTCGGTGCGAAGCTGCAGCCCGGCGACATGGTGATCGACGGCGGGAACTCCCGCTTCACCGAGGACCAGAAGCATGGCGCGGCCCTGGCCGAAAAGGGAATTCGCTTCGCCGACTGCGGCGTATCCGGCGGAGTCTGGGGCTTGCAGAACGGCTACGGCCTCATGGCAGGCGGCGACGCCGAGGACATCGAACGTGCCCTTCCCGTCTTCGATGCACTCCGGCCGGAAGGCGACCGCGCGGACAGCTTCGTCCATGTGGGCGGCGTCGGCGCAGGCCACTACGCGAAAATGGTGCACAACGGCATCGAGTACGGCCTGATGCAGGCCTACGCGGAAGGCTATGAACTCCTCGCTGCCAAGGAAATCGTCACGGACCTTCCCGGAACGTTCCGCGCCTGGCAGAAGGGAACGGTTGTCCGGTCCTGGCTGCTCGACCTCATGGTGAAGGCCCTGGACGAGGACCCGGGACTGGCCTCCATCGACGACTACGTCGAAGACTCCGGTGAAGGCCGCTGGACCGTGGAAGAGGCGATTGCCAATGCGGTTCCGGCGCCGGCCATTACCGCCGCGCTGTTTGCCCGCTTCGCCTCGCGCGAGGACAATTCGCCAGCCATGAAGATGGTGTCCGCACTGCGCCACCAGTTCGGCGGGCATGCCACCCGTCCAGCCAAGTAGTGTACCTAGAACACCTGTCCCTGACCGACTTCCGCAGTTACGCCCAGGTGGATCTCCGGTTTGACCCGGGCGTCACGGTCCTGGTCGGTTCAAACGGTATCGGCAAGACCAACCTGATGGAGGCCATCGGCTACCTGGCAACCTTGAGTTCGCACCGGGTCAGCGCCGACGGGCCGCTGCTGCGCTTCGGAACCGACCGTGCGCTGATCCGGGCGAAGCTGGTCCGTGGCGACCAGTCCACCATCCTGGAGCTCGAAATCAACGGCGGCCGGGCCAACCGGGGACGCATCAACCGCAGCAATCCGGTCCGTGCGCGCGACCTGCTGGGCATCTGCCACACAGTCCTGTTCGCCCCGGAGGACCTGGCGCTCGTCAAGGGCGATCCGTCGAACCGGCGCCGTTTCCTGGACGAGCTCCTGGTGAGCCTTATTCCGCGGCACGCTGCCACCCGCAGCGACTATGACCGGGTGCTTAAGCAGCGGAACGCACTGCTGAAATCTGCACGGGCCGGCAAGTTCACCGCCGGCCACGAAGCCACCCTCGATGTCTGGGACCAGCACATGGCACGCGCCGGGGCGGAGCTGCTCCACGCCAGGCTCGAACTCGTCGAGCGTCTGCGGCCGCACCTCAACAATGCCTACGCCCAGCTCACCGATGGCTCGAAGGCCGCCGATGCGCTCTACCGCTCAACGCTGCAGAACACAATGGACGACGACGGCGAGCCAGCCAGCGCTTCGACGGCACCGTCCGGGCCGGGCCACCCCAATGGGGAAAACGCAGCCGAGGATCTGCGGCTGTTGTCCGTGGACGAGCTTGCCGAACGCTACGTGCAGGCCTTTTTGGCGTCCCGCCGGAAAGAGCGCGAACGGGGCATCTCACTGGTGGGCCCGCACCGGGACGAACTGGAACTCGTGCTGGGCCAGGCCCCCGCCAAGGGTTATGCGTCGCACGGTGAAACATGGTCCATGTGCCTTTCCCTGCGGCTGGCGTCCTACTACGTCATGCTTGACGACGCCCGCACCGGAGGCTCAGCACCAATCCTCATCCTCGACGACGTTTTCGCCGAACTCGATGTCCAGCGGCGGCGTAAACTGGCCGCAATAGTTGCCGGCGCCGAGCAGGTGCTGGTTACCGCCGCTGTCGACGCCGATATTCCGGACGAGCTGTCGGGCCGGCGGGTGAAGGTAATCCCGGGAGGAATCGATGAACAGGGATAAGGACGGCGGCCTGCAGCCGGGCCGCGATCCCGATGAAATCGATGCCGCCCAGGCGGCGCTGAACAGAATGCGCGAGGCAGCGGCAGCCCGCGGCGAGATCCGCCGGAAGGCCCCGCGAGCCGGCGCCAGTCAAAAACCGCGAACCGTTTCCGGGGGAACGCGGGGCTTCAGCCAGTTCCACTCCACCGGACGCGATCCCTTGGGACTGGGAAAAGTCGTGGGGCGGCTGGTTGCCGAACGCGGCTGGACCTCCCCGGTGGCCGTGGGCTCGGTCATGGCCGAGTGGCCGGCACTTGTGGGCCCGGAAATCTCTGCCCACTGCACCCCGGAGAGCTTTACCGATACCACCCTCCATGTCAGGTGTGATTCCACGGCGTGGGCGACGCAGCTCCGGCTGCTCAGCATGAGCCTGCTCGAAAAGTTCCGCTCCGAACTCGGTGACGGCGTGGTCACGAGCATCCAGGTGCTGGGCCCGGCGGCACCGAGCTGGCGCAAAGGCGGACGTACCGTCAACGGCCGCGGGCCCCGGGACACCTACGGATAAGAGTGAAACCGGAAACGGCGTACAGGGCGCTCAAACCGCCGTCGGCCGTATAGGAGCCCAAAACGTGGGCTGCTGGAGCCTTGCAGGCGGAGCCAATGGCCAGCGAGAGGCACATCGGGCCGCGTCCGCGCCCCGCCAATGCAGGAAACGGCCGTGTTTCACGATAGAATTCCCCTAGATAACTGGGCGCCGGTGAAACGTTGACTGAGTCCGTTTTCCCGCGCTTTCTTCATGAGCGGGAGCGGTTCCGCAGGTCGACCAAGTAGCTGGCGCTACAGAGACGTGCCTTTTGGCGGCCGCCCTTTGCTTCGGCGGACGGCGGAGGCCGGCCATCAACGAACGTAGAGGAGTCGAAAGCGCCTGTGGCTAACGACAATGCAGATATCGAGGCAGTGGAGCCCGTGACGGAGGATGCCCCACCCAAGGGCAACCCGGCTGAGACTGCCACGCCGCGGGAGTACGGCGCCAGCGACATCACCGTTCTTGAGGGCCTCGAGGCCGTACGCAAACGGCCCGGCATGTACATCGGCTCTACCGGTCTGCGCGGCCTGCACCACCTGGTGTACGAAGTGGTAGACAACTCGGTGGATGAGGCCCTCGCAGGTTACTGCACGCACATCGAGATTGTTCTGCAGGCGGACGGCGGCGTCAGGGTAACCGACGACGGCCGCGGCATCCCGGTGGACATCCACCCGACCGAGGGCAAGCCCACCGTCGAGGTGGTCATGACCATCCTGCACGCCGGCGGAAAGTTCGGTGGCGGCGGCTACGCCGTTTCCGGCGGCCTGCATGGCGTGGGCATCTCCGTGGTCAACGCGCTCTCCTCCCGCGTGAACACCGAGGTCCGCCGGCAGGGCCACGTCTGGCGGATGACCTTTGCCGACGGCGGCAAGCCCCAGGGCGCCCTGGTCAAGGGTGAGGCGACCAACGAGACCGGAACCACCCAGACCTTCTACCCGGATGCGAGCATTTTCGAATCCGTGGAATTCGACTTCGAAACGCTCCGCGCCAGGTTCCAGCAGATGGCCTTCCTCAACAAGGGACTGCGCATCACGCTCACCGACGAGCGCCAGGCGGCAGCCGGCACGGACGAAGCCGGCGACCTGGACTTGGACGGCGTCCTCACCGAGGGTGAGGTCCTCGCCGAGCACCGTACGGTGGTGTACCAGTACAACGACGGTCTCCTTGACTACGTCAAGCACCTGAACTCGAGCAAGAAGGTGGATGTGGTCCACGAGGACGTCATCGCCTTCGAGACCGAGGACACCGAGCGGCACATCGCCGTCGAAATGGCTATGCAGTGGACCACCGCGTACTCCGAAAGCGTGCACACGTACGCCAACACCATCAACACCCACGAAGGCGGAACCCACGAAGAGGGGTTCCGCGCTGCGATGACGTCACTTATCAACCGCTACGCGCGGGACAAGAGCATCATCAAGGAAAAAGAAGAGAACCTCACGGGCGACGACATCCGCGAAGGCCTGACGGCCGTCATCTCCGTGAAGCTGTCCGAGCCGCAGTTCGAGGGACAGACCAAGACCAAGCTGGGCAACTCGGAAGTCAAGGGCTTCGTCCAGCGCGTGGTCACCGATCAGCTCGGCGACTGGCTGGAACGCAACCCCGGCCCCGCGCGTGACGTGATCCGCAAGGCCATTTCCGCCGCGCAGGCCCGCATGGCCGCGCGCAAGGCCCGCGACAATGCGCGCCGGAAGAGCCCGCTGGAGTCGTTCGGCATGCCGGGCAAGCTTTCCGACTGCTCCTCGAAGGATCCCTCGAAGTGCGAGGTCTACCTCGTGGAGGGCGACTCGGCAGGCGGTTCGGCCAAGCGCGGCCGCAACCCTGAAACGCAGGCCATCCTTCCGCTGCGCGGCAAGATCCTGAACGTTGAGCGGGCTCGGCTGGACAAGGCGCTGGGCAACAATGAGGTCCAGTCCATGATCACCGCGTTCGGCACGGGCATTGGCGAGGACTTCGACCTGAGCAAGCTGCGGTACCACAAGATCGTGCTGATGGCGGATGCCGACGTTGACGGCCAGCACATCACCACGCTGCTGATGACCCTGCTGTTCCGCTACATGCGCCCGCTGATCGAGAACGGTTACGTCTACCTCGCCCAGCCGCCGCTGTACCGGATCAAGTGGTCCAACGCACCGCACGACTACGTCTACAGCGACCGTGAGCGTGACGCCGTCCTGGTTTCCGGCCAAGCCGCGGGGCGCCGCATACCCAAGGAAAACGGCATCCAGCGCTACAAGGGTCTGGGCGAGATGGACTACACCGAACTCTGGGATACCACCATGGACCCGGACCGGCGCACCCTCCTGCAGGTGACCATGGAGGACGCAGCAGCCGCAGACCAGATTTTCGCCGTGCTGATGGGCGAGGACGTCGAGTCCCGCCGAAACTTCATCCAGCAGAACGCCAAGGACGTCAGGTTCCTCGATATTTAGCGGTTCCCGCTTGTGATATTCCCGGACTGACATATACCTGAAACGGAAAATACAGACTATGAGTGACGAAACACCCGAGGTCCCGGCCGAGTCTCCGGACGGCACGGAGCCGGTGCTGGAGGGCGACGTGCTGGTCGACCGCGTGGAGCAGGTGGACCTCCAGACGGAGATGCAGCGCTCCTACCTCGACTACGCGATGGCCGTCATCGTTGGCCGTGCGCTGCCAGACGTACGCGACGGGCTGAAGCCCGTCCACCGCCGCGTGCTGTACGCGATGTTCGACGGCGGGTACCGCCCGGATCGTGCCTTCAACAAGTGTGCCCGTGTGGTGGGCGAGGTCATGGGCCAGTACCACCCGCACGGCGACACGGCAATTTACGATGCCCTGGTGCGCCTGATCCAGGACTGGACCATGCGCTACCCGCTGGCGCTGGGCCAGGGCAACTTCGGCTCACCCGGCAACGACGGCGCCGCGGCCCCGCGGTACACGGAAACCAAGATGGCGCCGCTCGCCATGGAGATGGTCCGTGACATCGATGAGGAGACCGTCGACTTCCAGGACAACTACGACGGCAAGAACCAGGAACCCACCATCCTCCCGGCGCGGTTCCCCAACCTGCTGGTCAACGGGTCCTCGGGCATCGCCGTCGGCATGGCCACCAATATCCCGCCGCATAACCTCCGCGAGGTGGCCGACGGCGTCCAGTGGTACCTGGCCAACCCGACCGCCAGCCGCGAGGAACTCCTCGAGGAACTGCTGAAGCGCATTAAGGGACCCGATTTCCCCACCGGTGCCACCATCCTGGGCCACAAGGGAATCGAGGACGCCTACCGCACCGGCCGGGGTTCCATCACCATGCGCGCTGTGGTCAACGTCGAGGAGCTGCAGGGCCGGACCTGCCTCGTCGTCACCGAGCTGCCCTACCAGGCCAACCCGGACAACCTGGCCATCAAAATCGCCGAACTGGTCAAGGACGGAAAAGTCCAGGGCATCGCCGACCTTCGCGATGAGACGTCCGGCCGCACCGGGCAGCGCCTGGTCATCGTCCTGAAGCGCGACGCCGTCGCCAAGGTGGTGCTGAATAACCTCTACAAGCACACCCAGCTGCAGGAGAACTTCGGCGCGAACATGCTGGCGATCGTGGACGGAGTGCCGCGAACTCTCAGCCTCGATGCCTTCATCAGGCACTGGGTCACCCACCAGCTGGATGTCATCGCCCGGCGCACGCGCTACCGCCTGCGCAAGGCAGAGGAAGAAGCGCATATCCTGCGTGCCCTCCTCAAGGCACTGGACATGCTGGATGAGGTCATCGCCCTGATCCGCGCCTCAAGCACTACGGAGGCAGCACGCGATGGCCTGATGCAGCTGCTGGAAATCGATGAGATCCAGGCCCGCGCCATCCTCGATATGCAGCTTCGCCGGCTCGCTGCCCTGGAACGCCAGAAGATCCAGGACCGCCACGCCGAGCTCGAAGCGATGATCGCCGAGTACAACGCGATCCTTGCTTCGGAGGAGCGCCAGCGCTCGATCATCAGCGAGGAACTCGCCGAGATCGTGGCCAAGCACGGGGATGACCGCCGCACCCAGATCCTCATGGGCTACGACGGCGACATGTCCATGGAAGACCTCATTCCCGAAGAGGAAGTGGTGGTCACCATCACCCGCGGCGGCTACGTCAAGCGCACACGGAGCGACAACTACCGTTCGCAGCAGCGCGGCGGCAAGGGTATCAAGGGCGCCCAGCTGCGCGGCGATGACGTGGTGGAACACTTCTTCGTCACCACCACCCACCACTGGCTGCTCTTCTTCACCAACTTCGGACGCGTATACCGGGCCAAGGCCTATGAACTAGCCGAGGGTGGCCGCGACACCAAAGGCCAGCACGTGGCAAACCTGCTGGCCTTCCAGCCGGACGAGCGCATCGCCCAGGTGCTGGACCTGAAGGACTACCAGCACGCGCCGTACCTGGTGCTGGCCACCAAACGCGGCCTGGTCAAGAAGACCCGGCTGGAGGATTACGACACCAACCGCTCCGCGGGCGTCATCGCCATCAACCTCCGGGACGAGGATGAACTGGTGTCCGCACAACTGGTCTCCGAGACGGACGACCTCATGCTGGTCTCGCGGAAGGGCCAGTCGATCCGCTTCACGGCGACCGATGACGCACTCCGCCCCATGGGACGTGCCACGTCCGGCGTAACAGGCATGAAGTTCCGCGAGGATGACGAACTGCTCGCCATGAACGTGGTCGCCGAGGGATCCTACGTTTTCGTGGTGACCGAGGGCGGCTACGCAAAGCGCACCGCCGTCGAGGAATACCGGCTGCAGGGCCGCGGTGGCCTGGGCATCAAGGTGGCCAAGCTCGCCGAGGAACGCGGCGACCTTGTGGGCGCCCTGGTGGTGCAGGAGGAAGACGAAGTCCTCGTGGTCATGGGCGGCGGCAAGGTTGTCCGCTCGTCCGTGGCCGGGGTCCCCGCCAAGGGGCGCGACACGATGGGCGTCATCTTCGCGAAGCCGGACAAGAACGACCGCATCATCGAGGTGGCCCGCAACACCGAACGCGGCCTCGAAGACGAAGTTGAAGCCAGCGCAGAGCGTGAATCCGAAGCCGACCACACCGATGAGCCGAGTGCGTCAGAAATCTTGGCTATCGCTGCCGATGACGTAACGTTGGCTGAAGATGCCGGACCAGACGAGGACGCCGCAGAGGCGTCCTCAGGACTGGCCGATGAAGCAGAAGGAACGTCCGGCGATGCTGAGGCGAACGAAGACAACACCGGAGGTAACGAGTGAGCAATTCCGACTCATTTCCCAAGCCGAGCAGTAATGGTCCCGGCGGGATGCGTCAGCCGGCATCCGCTCCCCGGGTGAATGCCCCGGTGCGTCCCCAGCAGAGCCCGGCCACGCCGTCTGGCCCTCCGGGACAGCGTCCCGCAGGTGCGGGACAGCGGCCGGCGCCTGCAGGACAGGGCCAGCGGCCGGTCGCTCCGGCACAGCGCCCGGCAGCCCCCGGACAGCGCCCCCAAGGCGCGCCGGGTGCACAGGGGCTGGTCAAGCCGGCTCCGAAGGCCAAGGCGCGCCGCGCACGGCTTTTGGTCAGCAAGGTTGACCCTTGGTCCGTCCTGAAGATGGCCTTCCTGCTGTCTGTCGCGCTTGGCATCGTCACGGTCGTGGCCGCCATCGTCCTGTGGACCGTGCTGGACCTGACCGGTATCTTCGACCAGGTGGATAGCCTGCTGGGAACCCTCGCCGGTTCCGAGGGCGGCGGCTTCGAACTGAAGAAGGTCGCATCGCTTGGCCAGGTGGCATCGTTCGCGACCATCATTGCTGTCGTGAACGTGGTCCTGCTGACCGCCCTGTCCATGCTGTCGGCCGTGCTGTACAACATCTCGGCGACGCTTGTCGGCGGCATCGGTGTGACCCTCACCGACGACTAAAAACCCTGTGTTTCCGCGGAAAAACTCCGGTGGAATGCCTCGATTTGAGATCGGGCCGGGATGTGCTGTAGAGTCGTGTCTCGGCCCGATGAGGCATCGGGGCGTATAGCTCAGGCGGTTAGAGCGCTTCGCTGATAACGAAGAGGTCCCAGGTTCAAGTCCTGGTACGCCCACGGAACCTGCACAGGTTCAAGACGAGGTTTAGGCCGGATTCCCCAGGAATCAAGCCGGAACGGGGTGCGTGTGAAGAAGTTGCTGGTCATTGCAGCTGCAGTCGCAGGCGCCCTCCTCTACAAGAAAAAGGTGCAGGAATCCGAAGCCCGGAAAACAGTCTGGAGCGAATCAACCGACAAGGTTGAATAGCCCGGATCCCGGTGCGGAGGCTGGTAAGCCAGCCTACGGAACTAGGGTATGATGGACGGGTTGCTTCTTATGGGGGCATGGCGCAATTGGTAGCGCACCTGCTTTGCAAGCAGGGGGTTCGGGGTTCGAGTCCCCGTGCCTCCACCATAAGGAAGGTCCCGGTCGGAAACGACCGGGACCTTTTTGCTTTGCCTTGGTTTCGACAGGCTCAACCAGCGGGGCACACTACTGTGGAACAGTGAATGTCTTCCTTGCGGCCCTGGGCGTGCTGGGCGTGGCCTCGTCGGGACCGCTCATCGCCGCCACACTCGGCGCCACCACAGTCACGGCCCTTGCCATCGCCTTCTGGCGCAATGCCATCGCGGCTGCCGTCATGGCCACTCCTACGCTTGTCCGGGAACCGCGCCAGTTCGGCCGCATCGGGCGCTATGAGTTCCGCTGGTCGCTCGTGGCGGCCGTGGCCCTGGCCCTCCACTTCGCCTGCTTCATCACGTCCCTGCAGCTGACCTCCGTGGCTGCCGCTACGGCCCTCGTCTGCCTGCAGTCCGCCTGGATCGCCATCATTCAGCTCTTCCGCGGCGTGCGGCACCGTTGGCAGGTCCTGGTGGGCCTGGGCATCGCCTTCGGCGGCGTCGTGGCCATCACCGGTTTCGACATGGGAACCTCCCCGGGCGCCTTGCTGGGCGATCTCCTGGCCATGGCCGGCGGGCTCCTCGCGGGAATCTACACGCTGGCCGGAGGCCGGGCCCGCCAGAGCATGACCACCGGAACGTACACGGCCCTCTGCTACGGCATGTGTGCCGTCCTGGTCGCGGTGCTGGCGATCTTCACCAACCAGCCCCTGTCCGGGTTCGACGCCGGCGGCTGGCTCGGGATTCTGGCGATCACCGTGTGCGCCCAGCTCGTGGGACATACGGCATTCAACCACCTGCTGGCCACCATGAGCCCTTTGCTGGTGTCCATGATCATCCTGCTGGAAATACCGGGAGCGGCCCTGCTGGCCGCCATGTTCCTGAATGAGACGCTGCCGGCGGGCACCTACGCCGGGCTGGCGCTCATTCTCGTGGGGCTCGCCGTCGTGGTGGCCGGGCAAAGGAATGGCAAGGCCGGGCGCAGCAAGCCGCCGGAGGAACGCCCGCTGGCGGAGCTGGGGGCTGACTGACGAACGCCGGGCGATCCGGCGGCGCTACTGGCCGCCGCGGCGGACTGGCTGGCTGGTGTTGACGGTGTGAATGGCGCGCAGGAGCTTGGCCGGGAAATACACCGAGAAGAACACCACCATGGGCGCCTTGAGGGCCATCTTCTTCACGTTGTGGGCCTTGTAGGTCCGGTCGAAGCGCGTCACGTAGTACCGGTAATCCCGGGGTGAGTCCTCAAGCCGGCGGGCCGACATCCCGGAGACCATCTGCGGCCAGTACTGGACCTTGAGGTCGTGGTCTGCCAGATGCAGGGACAGGTCGATGTCCTCGTGCATCTCGTCTCTTTCGTCCCGGCAGCATTCGCTGCGGATGGTTTCCCACGCGGACCGGCGGAGGGCCATGTTGGATCCGAACAGGAAGTGGTACTGGTGCTTGGCCAGCTTCAGCATCAGCTGGCGCATCTTGTCGTCGGCCTTGAGGCCGAAGCGGCGCATCGGCATGTCGTAGTAGACCACTGGGCCGGTGGCGGCCGACGTGGACAGGTCCTGGAAGGCCTTCTGCACCTGCTCCACCCAGTCAGGCTCCACCACTGAGTCGGCATCGATCCGGCCCAGAATGTCCCCGGTCGCGTGGTCCAGGCCAAAGTTACGGGTGGGAATGAGTCCCTGCTCCCTGTCCTGGCGGAGCAGGATGATGGGGCTTTCCGGGTACTCCTGCTGCATCTGCGTGACGATCGACGCCGTGCGGTCCTTGGACATGTTGTCCACCACGATGATCTCGTGCGCCGGAACCGACTGGTACACCGCCGCGATGAGGCACTGCCGGATGACACTTTCCTCGTTGTAGGCCGGGATAACAATTGATACGAGCGGCTCAGTGTCAGTCAAGGCATCCTCTGCGGATCTATCGGGTGACGTCACCACAAACTTAGCACCGATGCTTTCCATCCCGGCGGCGCCGTGCCTGTCAGGCAGAGCGGAGCGCGGATGCGCCCGCACAGACGACAGGAGGGGCCCCGCTGCTGCGGAACCCCTCCTGTCACTGCCCCTACGGGCAAATGGCTACGACTTCTTGTCTGCACCGTTGTCGATGTTGGATGCGATGTTCTTCACCGCGGCCTTGGCGTCGGTGGCAACTTCGCCGGCGTCGGAGTCCGCGTCCTCGGCAACGTGCTTTGCCTTGTCAGCAGAAGTGTCGGCTTCGTCCTCCGCGGCCAGTGCAAAGGCAGCATCGAGAGGTGTATCGGCGGGCGCGGAAGAAGAGCTGCCAGCCGGGGCGGCCGGAACCGGTGCGGGCGTCTCCGTAGCCGACCCAACACCCGCGGCCGATCCAACACCGGCGGCGGATGCCGCGGGGGTGGTCACCTCAGAGGTTGACGGCGCGGGCGTTACGGGCGCGGGGGTCTTCCACGGGTCCTCGACCGGCTTTGAAGCCTTCCACGCCGCAACGCCGGCGGCCACGGCCGCGGCTATTACACCGACAATCAGGAGGCCGCGCTTCTTCGGTTTCTCCGGCTCCACCACCAGCGCCTTGCCGGTCACGGCCCTGCCGGCCTCCGACGCGGCCGACTTCAGGTGCCCGCCAGCCAGATTCGCCTGCTCCTGGATGGTGTGGATGATGCCGACGTCGCCGAGTCGCTGGGCCACCGCGTCGATGCGTGCCGGCGTGCCCTCAAGGGTCCGGTGGACGGCCTCGGATGCGGTTCCGATCTGATCAGAGAACCGGGGAAGGTACTCCACTACGACGCGGTCGCGGGCCTGGGTAATGACGGGCGTTGCCCGGTCCAGGGCCTCGTGCATGCGCGGCGTGGCGCCCTCCACGGCGTCGTGGATCTTGGGTGCAAGCTGCGCCAGGCCGTCCTGAATGCGAGGCGTCACCGTTGCGACTCCGCCAGCAAGGTTGTGGGCCGCCACCTTGAGCCCCTCCTGGATTTTGGGGGAAGCGGTATCAATGCCTTGCTGCAGGCGGGGAACTGCCCAGTCCACTGCTGCTTCCACGCGGTCTTTTGCGTTCTCGACTGCAGAACTGACCGACAACTCCAGTTCGCGGGCAATACGATCCGATTTCTTCACAACTACCTCCCGATTAATGTGACGGTTCTGTTGTTAGCCTACGTGCACCAATAGCGGGGCTGCTATCGTTCCGGCGGATTCTCGGTGGATTTCACCCAGCGCGGAACTGTCTTTTCCGCCCGCGTCCGCGTTGACCCGCCGTGAAAGAATGGCCATATGACTGCCTCAGCAACTGCAAAAGCAACCATCCACACCAGCCTCGGCGACATCGTCGTGAACCTCTTCGGCAACCACGCGCCCAAGACTGTTAAGAACTTCGTCGGACTGGCCACCGGCGAACAAGCCTGGACCCACCCGGAAACCGGCGAGGACAAGACCGGCACGCCGCTCTATGACGGCACCATCTTCCACCGCATCATCAAGGACTTCATGATCCAGGCCGGCGACCCGCTGGGCCGCGGCACCGGCGGACCGGGCTACCGTTTCGACGACGAGATCCACCCCGAGCTGAGCTTCAGCGCACCGTACAAGCTGGCCATGGCCAACGCCGGCATCCAGATGGGCAAGGGAACCAACGGTTCCCAGTTCTTCATCACCACCATCCCCACGGACTGGCTGCAGGGCAAGCACAGCATCTTCGGCGAAGTGGCCGATGAGGAATCCAAGAAGGTTGTGGACGCCATTGAAGGTGTCCGCACCGGCATGGGCGACCGCCCGGTTGAAGATGTGACCATCAACAGCATCGACATCGAGCAGCTCTAGCCACATGAGCTACGGAACTCCGGCGGCGGAGCCGTCAGCGCAGGCACCGGTGTGCCCCCGGCACCCGGATCGGCCCTCGTATGTCAGCTGCCAGCGTTGCGGGCGGCCGGCATGCCCGGAGTGCCAGCGTGCGGCCGCCGTCGGATTCCAATGCGTTGACTGCGTCAACGAAGCAAAGCGTACGTCGCCGACAGCACGGACCGTCTACGGCGGCGCCGTTGCGTCCGGCAAGCCTGTAGTAACGCTCGCGATCATCGCCGCGTGTGTACTCCTGTTTGTTCTGCAGTGGGTGCTTCCCGGAAACGCGGTGTTCCGGACCCTCGCTTACGCGTCGGTTTACGCGACGCCTGAGTACGGGGTGTTCCAGCCATGGCGCATGCTCACTTCCGCTTTTCTGCACTCCCAGGGCTTCCTGCTCCACATCGTCCTGAACATGTACACGCTGTGGATTTTCGGCCAGGCGCTGGAACCGCTACTGGGGCGGATCCGCTTCCTTGCTGTCTACCTGCTGTCCGCCATCGGCGGGTCGGTGGGATACCTGCTTATGACACCGATCCTGCCCGAGGGCGGCCCCGTGGGCCTGGTCGGTGCTTCCGGCGCGATCTTTGGACTGTTCGGCGCCATGCTCGTGGTGCAGCGGCACCGCGGCGGTGAGACGAGACAGCTCTGGGTGCTCATCGCCATCAACGGCGTCATCGGCTTCATGGTGCCGCAGATCGCCTGGCAGGCCCACTTGGGCGGCTTCATCACCGGCGCCCTGTGCGCAGCCGTCATTGCCTATGCCCCGCGCGGCCCGCGCCGCAACATGCTGCAGGCCGGAGGGCTGGCGCTCGTTCTGGCCCTGCTGGCCGTGGCTTCCTGGTACCGCGTGCTCGTAGTGTCCTGACAGCTTCCGACGGTTTTTTGGTCCGGACCCTCCCCTAATGCCCCTGCTTTCCGAAGCGGGGGCATTTTTGTGTCTCCTGGCCGCTGCTGGGACGCGGGCCGCCCGGCGAGTTTTCCACAGCTGTTATCCACACTGTTAATAACTTACACAGTTGTAAGTCAACTCTTGGCCCCTGCGATAGCGGGCTGGTGGGCCACTTCCGATCATTTTGCACGCCTCCGTCCACACGCGTGGATAACTTCGAGGCCTGCCCTTGTGGTTAAGTGGACAACTTTGCCCAAATCCGGCCTCAGCGGGGCCTCTTGGGGATAAGCAGGCAAATCAGCGTCGGGGAAGGGGATTATTGGGCGCACTTTCAACAGGGTTATTCACACTGTTAATAACTCACCGGGATGTCATTCAGGGGTTGAGAGGCTCCTCAACCCCTACATTCTGGCGTCGGCGTCATCGCTACCCACAAGTTTTCCCCATCTGTGGATAACTTGTGGGTAGCCGCCTGTTGCTAAGTGGATAACCCGCCGCGCGCGCAGCGCGCCCGTGTAGTCTCTGACTGAGAGCCGCGGGGGTGAACCCGTGGGACCCGAGGAGCAATGACTTGACTACCCACAGCCACATCTTCCTGGACAAGCATCACCCCGCGGCCTGGCGGGCGCTGAATGGGCTCGGGCTGAAGGCCAAGGAAGCGATGCTGGAAGCCGGCCTGGACGAAAAGCTCATCGAACTGCTCAATGTCCGGATATCGCAGATCAACGGCTGCGCGTATTGCCTCGACATGCACGTCGCCGATGCCGTCAAGGGCGGTGAATCCACGCAGCGCCTGGCCGTCCTGCCAGCTTGGCGGGACACCGCGGTGTTTGAGGACCACGAGCGCGCAGCGCTGGCCTTGGCCGAGAGCATCACGGTTCTCCCCGATGCCCGCACGCGCGATCTGGAGGACGCCTGCGCGCGGGAGCACCTCACAGACGAGCAATACTCAGCCGTGAGCTGGCTGGCCATCGCGATGAACGCCTTCAACCGCGTGTCCATCACCAGCCAGCACCCTGTCCGCCCTCAGAAGGACTGAACGCACGGTTTTCCACAGTCATTTCCACAACTGTTAATAACTTCAAATATGCAAGTTTGGCCATCCGGACGCCGCCAGCCCGGCGCGCATTGCCTTTTCCTTGGGCTGCAGTCAACGAAGTTATCAACAGTGTGGATATCTTTACCAACACGTGTGGACTGGAGGGCGCGGGTGCGGGGCTGAGCAGCGGTCCAGCGCCCGGCAGCGGTCAGGCCCAGACGCCTGAGGTTCCCCTGCGGTGGCTGTCCACCAGATGCGTGTCCACCATGCCGATGGCTTCCATCAGGGCGAACATGGTGGTGGGCCCCACGAAGGCGAAGCCCTTCTTCCGCAGTGCCTTGGAGAGGGCGATGGACTCGGGGGACGTGGTGGGCACGTCGGCGTAGGTGGCGGGGGCAGGAGTGGCGGTCGGCTGGAACGCCCAGACAAAGTCAGCGAGGCCGCCCTCGTCCCGCAGCGCTATGGTGGCCCGGGCATTGGTGATGGCGGCACGGATCTTCAGGCGGTTTCGCACGATGCCGGGGTCCTGAAGGAGGCGCTCGACGTCGGCCTCGGTAAAGGCGGCCACGGTTTCGGGTTGGAAGTCGTGGAAGGCCGCACGGAAGGCAGGGCGTTTGCGCAGGATGGTGGCCCAGGACAGGCCCGCCTGGAACGCTTCGAGGCTGATGCGCTCGTAAAGGCCCTGCTCGTCCCGGACGGGCAGGCCCCACTCAGTGTCGTAATACTCGCGCAGAAGGGGGTCCGTGGAAGCCCACAGCGGACGGGCCAGGCCATCCTCGCCGATGATGATGCCTTCTGCGGTCATGGGTGTCAGTTCAGGAGCGCCAGCGCGTGGTCATCAGGAAGCCGACGATCGCTATGCCGAACCCGGCCAGGATATTCCAGGACTCCCATGCCTGCACGGGCAGCTGGCCCTCGCTGATGTAGAAGGTGATGATCCAGAGCAGCCCGATGATCATCAGGCCGAACATGACCGGCTTGAACCAGACGGGGTTCGGCTTGTAGGCCTCGGTGGAAACGGGCTCGGCCGGGCGGGCAGTCTTCTTACGTGGCTTTGACTCGGGCACATGTCCTCCTTGGCTGCTGAATCAAGAGGAGGGACCGGGGCTTGATATCCTGCTGGAAGGGGATTGCCGGCGGTCTGCACACTCTTGGTCAGGTCTGAAGTCTTACTAGCAGCCAATTCTAGCTGTAGTTCAGTCCGCGCCGGTGCCCCGCAACCGCCTTGGAGGAGATCGCGTGGTATTGCAGGAGAAGGTGACGGCAACCGCTAAGCCGGCAACCGGCGTCGTAATCCTGCGGAAGGCCGTGCAGATCTTCGGCGAGCTGCTCATCACCGCCGGCATAGTGCTGCTCCTGTTTGTCGCGTGGCAGCTTTGGTGGACCAACGTGGAGTCCGATGCCAAGCAAACCGCCGCGGTCAAGGACTTTGCCAGGGACCTGGGTGGTCCGGTGGCGCCCGCGCCCACACCGGCTGCGACGGGCGGCACGGCCGCTTCCGGTCCGAAGGACTACGGAGCGCCAGCGGTGGGAGAAGCCCCCGGGCACGGCGGAACCATCGGGATCATGTACATTCCCCGGTTTGGCGAGAACTACACCCGGCCCATTGTCGAGGGCACCAGCGGCGACGTCCTGGACACCCTCGGCCTCGGCCACTACGGCAACACGTCCATGCCGGGCGCCGTGGGCAATTTCGCCGTGGCAGGCCACCGGCAGACACACGGCGCCGTCCTGGACAATATCCACACGCTGGTTCCCGGCGACAAGATCTACGTCCAGACGCGGGACGGTTACTACGTCTATGTGTTCCGCAACAACCGCATTGTTCTGCCGAGCGAAGCCGATGTCCTCCTCCCGGTGCCCAACCAGCCCGGGGTGCGCCCCAGCGAAAGGCTTCTGACCATGACCAGCTGCAATCCCCGCTTCGGCTCAGAGGAACGGATCATCGCCTATTCGGTGCTGGACCGCTGGCAGCCGACGTCCGCGGGGCCGCCCGCAGAGATCGCGGCCCAGGTAGCACGCGCACGGGGGGAAGGCTAGGCATGTATGGCTGGATTTTCCGTCACCTCCCCGGGCCCCTCTGGCTCCGCGTCCTCACGTCGCTGCTGCTGGCTGCCGGCGCGGTGTTCCTGATGGTCGAGTTCCTTTTCCCCTGGATGTCCCAGTTCACCCAATTCACCGACTCAACGATTGGTGCACCAAGAAACCCATGAGCACAGCAAAGATACTCGTCGTGGACAACTACGACAGCTTCGTCTACACCCTGGTGGGCTACCTCCAGGAGCTCGGCGCCGAGACAACAGTTGTCCGCAATGACGATGTGACCCTCGCCGAGGCGATCGAAATGGCAGAAGCGCGCGACGGCGTACTCATCTCGCCCGGCCCGGGCTCGCCGTCCGAAGCGGGGGTCTGCATCGAGCTGATCCGCTGGTGCGGGGAGAAGACGAAGCCGATGTTTGGCGTCTGCCTCGGGCACCAGGCCCTTGCGGAGGCGTACGGCGGAACGGTGACCCATGCCCCGGAGCTCATGCACGGCAAGACCTCCCTGGTCCAGCACGACGGGGCCAGCGTTTTTGCCGGCCTGCCCTCCCCCGTGACGGCCACGCGCTACCACTCCCTGGCCGCCGTCCGGGACACGATTCCGGAGATCCTGGAGATCACGGCGGAAACCGCCAGCGGCGTCATCATGGGCCTGCAGCACCGCACCGCGCCGCTGTGCGGTGTCCAGTTCCACCCCGAGTCCGTGCTGACGGAGGGCGGCTACCAGATGCTGGGCAACTGGCTCGAGTCGCTTGGCATGAAGGGTGCCGCCGAACGGGCAGCCAAGCTCAGCCCGCTCATCCAGCACTAGGATCCGGCTCGGTGGGCCCTACTTGCCCTTCGTGGGGCTCGGCGTCGGCGTCGGGGTGGGTGCGGGCGCCGGGGCCTTGGCCACCGTCACGGTGATGGCCTTGCCCTGCTCCACGAGGGAGTTGATCGGATCGCTCTGACCGGTCACCTGGCCCGGCTGGACCTGGGAGTTCTCCACCTCGGTGATGACGGCAACCAAGCCGAGCTCCTTGAGCGCTGCTTCGGCCTCGGCACGGTTCATGCCGCGAAGCTCAGGCATAGCCACCTTGCCTGTGGACACCAGGATCTCAACGGTGCTCCCCACCGCCACCTGCTGGCCGGGCGCCGGCTTGGTGGTGATCACCAGGCCCGCGGGAACTGTGGCGCTGTTGGCCATGGTGGTGGACGGCGCACCCACCAGCCCCGCCTGCCGCAGGATGTCGCGGGCTGCCGCCTCCGTCCGTCCCGGCAGCGTCTCCGGGATCTTGACGGCACTGGGGCCCGACGAGATGTTCAGGACAATTTCCGAGTTCGGTTCCAGCGACGATCCCGCCGGCGGCGCAGTGCCAATGGCAGTGCCCTTGGCGACCGAGTCGTGCTGCACCCGCTTTATCTGCGGCCGCAGCTTCGCGTCGTAGAGCGCCTGCAGCGCCTCTGATTCGGAGAGCTTCTCCACCGCGGGAATCGCGACGCGCACCGGTTCGGCGGGCGGCTGGTTGAGGAAGTTGTAGAACCACAGGCCGCCGCCCGCCAGCACCAGGAGCGTGAAGATCACGAATGTCGTGATCCAGGCCCGACGGCGGGACGTCTGTAAGCCCGATCGCTCCCGTTCGCGGGGCAGGCCCAGCGGAAGTTCATCGTGCTCAGCCGTCTCGTAGACCGCCGCGGCCTCGGTGGGCAGCACGGACGCATCATCGTCCGTGTCCCGGGTACGGCGCAGGCGGCCCGCGGGAGCGTCGTCGAGGAAGCTGGCTCCGGTCGTGGAAAACGCTTCGGTGGGAGGCGTGCGGTGCGGCTCAGGAATGTCATTGGGGTCCGTCGGCGCTTCGCTCGGCGACAATGCCGGAACCGGGATCCCGTTCTTGGCGGCCCGCAGCGCACGGCGGAAGGCCGCTGCATCCTGGAAACGGTCGGCACGGTTCTTCTGCAACGCCTTTTCAAGCACGCTGTCCAGCGCTCCGGTGATTTCCGGATTGAAGTTGCTGGCGGGTTCCGGCTTCTCGCGGACATGCTGGTACGCCACGGATACGGGGCTTTCACCCACGAAGGGCGGGCGGCCGGTCAGCGTTTCGTACAGCAGGCAGCCTGCGGAGTACAGGTCGCTGCGCGCGTCCACTGCCTCGCCGCGGGCCTGCTCCGGCGACAGGTACTGGGCGGTGCCCACCACCGCCTGGGTCTGGGTCATGGTCGCGGAGGAATCGGCCACCGCGCGGGCAATGCCGAAGTCCATCACCTTGACCATGTCCGAGTTCGCGCAGTACATCACATTCGCCGGTTTGATGTCCCGGTGCACGATTCCGGCCTTGTGGCTGTATTCCAGTGCAGACAGGACACCCAGCGTGTACTCCACCGCCTGGTCAATGGTGATGTCGCTGGCCCTGATCAGGTCCCGGAGCGTCTTGCCGGCCACGTACTCCATGACGATGTAGGGAACGCGGACCTGGTCGTGCGCGTCGCCCGGTACGGTGTGTTCGCCCGTGTCGTAGATGGCCACGATCGACGGATGGTTCAGGGCTGCGACGGCCTGGGCCTCGCGCTTGAACCTGGCCTGGAACTGGGGGTCCCGGGCCAGGTCGGGGCGGAGCAGCTTGATGGCAACCGTCCGGCCCAGCCGGGTATCCAGGCCGCGGTGCACGTCGGCCATGCCCCCGCGGCCGATGAGTTCCCCAAGTTCATAGCGTCCGTTCAGAACGCGCTGACTGGTCACCGGGATGTTGTCTTCCCGGTGTGACGGATTTCGCGGCGTCGTCACGGCTTATGGTCCGCTGGGCGAGCCGCTTGGAGTCGGCGTGGATGAGGGAGTAGGGATCAGTGCCTCGGACAGGTGGTAAGTCACCACAGTGCCTGCGTCGACCTCCCGGCCGCTTTCGGGCTCGGAACGGACGAAGGTTCCGGCGTCCTGGCCGGGATCGCCGGGCTCGTCGGCGCCCTTTTGCCAGCGCAGACCCGCCTTCTCGATGGCTGACTGGACTTCGGACTCGCTGCTTCCCGTACCGATGTCCGGGACGGCGATCTTCTTCGGTCCCTTGGAATAGGTGACCTTTACGGTGTCGCCGGCCTGCAGCGGGCCGGACGGGTTGAGGTCCGTGACCGTGCCGGGTGTGGCGGGGTTGAAGACTTCATCGCCGTTGACCTTGAGCCCGAGCGCGATCAGTTCGGCGCGGACCTCGCTGTACTGCTTGCCGAGGTACGCGTCCGGAATGACGTTGATGGCCTGGGGGGTGGACTGCGTCGGCGTCGGTGTGGGCGTCGGCGTTGGAGTCTCCGACGTCTGGGTAGGCGTGGGCGTGGAACTGGTGCTCACGCTGCGGCTGGGTGTGCTCGACGTGGTGGCGGCAGGGCTCTGGCCCGGAAACAGGACGCCGCCCTGGCTCAGAAGGATACCGGCGACGGCGAACAGGACCAGCAGGATCAGGGCGATCAGAGGCCAGGTCCACGGGCTGCGCTTCCGCCGCTCGGGCTCATCGGCGGGTTCGCCGTCGTACGGTGCTGCGTACTGGTCCTCTTCCTGGTCCCAACTGCGCTCGGCGGCCAGGGCATCGGCACGCGACAACGTGCTCCCTGCCCGCGTGGGGGCGGCATCTGAGGGGCTCCCGGCGGCCGCAGCAGCGGCTCCGCCCGCGGCAGCACCAGCGGCTGCCGCGCCGAGCACGGGCAGCGCGGAGGTGGCCGCCGTCGGGCTTTTCTCCGAGCCGATCACCCCGGTTGGTGCCGTAGCGATATTGACCGGGGCCGTCATGGCACCGGTGCCCCCCTCGTATAGGAGCATGCCGGGGACAGCGGCGTGGGCTGCCGAGATATCACCGTTGCGGATGGCCTCCGCTGCCTCGGCCAGTTTGATGGCGTTGGCCGGGCGGTTCTTCGGATCCTTGGCCAGCATGGACATCAGGAGCGCCCGGACCGGCTTGGGCAGGGACTCCGGCAGGGGCGGCGGCGCATCGTTGACCTGGGCAAGGGCGATTGCGATCTGGGATTCGCCGGAGAACGGCCGGTGCCCGGTGAGGCATTCGTAACCGATGACGCCGAGCGAGTAGATGTCCGAGGCGCCGGTGGCGGTCTGGCCGGTGGCCTGTTCCGGGGCGAGGTACTGGGCGGTGCCCATGACCTGGCCGGTCTGGGTCAGCGGCACCTGGTCTGCCAGGCGCGCGATGCCGAAGTCGGTGACCTTGACCCGCCCGTCAGGGGTGATGAGCAGGTTCCCGGGCTTGATGTCACGGTGCACCAGGCCCTGGGCGTGGGCCACAGACAGGGCGCGCGCCGTCTGCGCCATGATGGACAGCGTACGGTCCGGTGAGAGCACCTGCTCATGCTCGATGATGCTGCTCAGCGGCTGGCCGGGAACCAGCTCCATCACGAGGTAGGCGGAGCCTTCCTCCTCGCCGTAGTCGAAGACGTTGGCGATGCCCACGTGGTTGAGGAGCGCGGTGTGGCGGGCTTCCGCGCGGAACCGCTGGAGGAAGCCGGGGTCGCCCGTGTACTCCTCTTTGAGCACCTTGATGGCCACGATCCGGCCCAGGATCTGGTCCTTGGCCTTCCAGACTTCACCCATGCCGCCGATCGCAATACGCGTGGTCAACTGGAATCTGCCGCCGAGGGTGATTCCCGATGTAGGCCTCACTTATTCAACACCGCCTCAAAAATTCTCTTTGCGTTCGGACTGGTTAGCTGTGCTCCGGCGGTGATGTCCACGCCCTGCATGACGACGGTGACGGACACTTGCGGATCGTTAGCCGGGGCGAACCCCGTAAACCAAGAGTTATTCAGGCCGTCCCCGAGTTCGGCGGTGCCGGTCTTGCCGGCGACCTCGACGCCGGGGACGGCGGCGCCGGAGCCGATGCCCTCGCTGACCACACTGGTCATCCACTCGGTGATCTGTCCCGCGATCTCCGGCGTCGTGGAGGTCCGCAAAGCCACCGGCTTGGGTTCGTCGATCACGCGGAGGTCGGGGGAACGTACGGCCTTGATCAGGTTCGGAGCCATCTGCACCCCACTGTTCGCGATGGCCGAGGTCATCACCGCGATCTGGAGCGGCGTCGCACGGACGTCGCGCTGGCCGATGGCGGACTGCGCCAGTCCTGCGTCGTCGAGGTTCGAGGGGAAAATGCTGCGTGCGTAGTCCAGCTTGAGCTGGTCGCCGAGATCTGAATTGAAGCCGAACTTGCTGGCCTGCTCAGCGATCGCCTTTTCCCCAAGATCGCGGGCAATACTGGCGAAGGGCGTGTTGCAGGACTGCTGCAGCGCGAACGCGAAGCTCGCTGTGTTCCGGGTGTAGCAGTTGCCGCCGGCGTAGTTGGGCAGCTGGTACTGGATGCCCGGGAAGCTCATCTGGGCCGGGTTGGGCAGCACGCTGTCGGCGTTGTACTTGCCGGATTTCAGGGCTGCTGCCGTGTCCACCAGCTTGAAAACCGAGCCCGGTGCCAGCAGGGCGCCAGTGGGGCCGCTGACCGAGGGGTTCAGATTGATGCCCGGGACCTTGATCGCCGCGTTGTAAGCAGCCTGCTCCTTGGATACGTCCTGGCTTGCGATGAGGTTGGGATCGTAGGAGGGCTTGCTGACCATGGCCAGGATGTTGCCCGTCTTGGGATCGGTCACGACGATCGATCCCCGCTGGCCGTCCGGAATGAGGTCGTAAGCCAGCTTCTGGATCTTGGGGTCAATGGTCAGCTCGACCGATGCGCCCTTGGGCTGGTTGCCCAGGAAGAGCTGTCCGATCCGGTCGAAGAAGAGCTGGTCCGCGCTTCCGGCCAGCTGCGCGTCCATGGCGCTTTCCAGACCGGTTACCCCGTAACTCCGGGAAAAGTATCCGGTCAGCCCGGCATACAGCTCGGGCTGGTTGTACCGGCGCTGGAACTTGCAGGATTCATTGCCCGGGACGGATTCGGCGATGGCGGACCCACCCACGAGGATCGCTCCCCGGTCATTGCAGTAGTTCTGCAATATGGCTCGCCGGTTCCACGGATTGGCTTTGAGCTCGTCCGCGCCCACCACCTGGACGTAGCTGATCGCACCAAAAATCAGGGCGAACATGGCGATCGCGGCGATCCATGAATGTCGAATGGCCTGGTTCACAGGTGTTTCACCGCCTCGGTGGGAGCGTCTGGGAGAGTCTGGGTAGTGTTCCGGTCCTGCCGGCTGCCTGCGGCTGTCACCGGAGCCGGCTTCTGCGCCTCAGGTGTGCGGCCGGGCTGCATCGGTGAGGTGTCCACGGGGCCGCGGGCCGTGTGCGAGATCATCAGCAGCAGGCCTACGATGATCCAGTTGGCCAGCAGCGAGGAGCCACCAGCGGCCAGGAAGGGCGTGGTGAGGCCGGTCAGCGGAATCAGCCGCGTGACGCCACCGATCACCACGAAGCACTGCAGCGCCACCGCGAAGGACAGGCCGCAGGCGAGGAGCTTGCCGAAGGCGTCGCGGGTGCCGAGGGCGGCACGGAAACCGCGGGTGAAGAGCAGCAGGTACATCATCACGATGGCGAACAGGCCGATCAGGCCCAGTTCCTCGCCGAAGGAGGCGATGATCATGTCGCTGTTGGCGAACGGCACCAGGTTGGGCCGGCCCTGTCCGAGGCCGGTGCCTACGAGCCCGCCGCTGGCCATGCCGAACAGGCCTTCCACGATCTGGCCGCTGCCGCCGGGGGACCGCCCGAAGACTTCCTCGGTGAAGGCATTGAGCCAGCTGTCGATGCGCAGGCCAACGTGTGAGAAGACCTTGGACGCCACGAAGCCGCCGCCGAGGATCAGGGTGAGGCCGATGACCACCCAGCTGATGCGGCTGGTGGCCACGTAGATCATCACGATGAACAGGCCGAAGAACAGCACGGACGATCCGAGGTCCCGCTGGAAGATCAGCACGCCGATGCTTACCAGCCAGGCCGTGATCATGGGTCCCATGTCCTTGAACCGGGGGAACTGCATGGGCCCGATCTTGCGGCCGGCCAGCATGATGAGGTCGCGGTTCGAGGAAAGATATCCGGCAAAGAATATGGCGAGGGTGATCTTGGCGACCTCACCTGGCTGGAAGGTCATCGGGCCGAGGCGAATCCACACCCGGGCGCCGAGGATCTCGCCGGCGGAGATGCCGGGGACCAGCGGAAGTATCAGGAGCAGGGCGCTGACGGCCAGGGAGATGTAGGTGAAGCGGCGCAGGACACGGTGGTCCTTGAGGAACCAGATCACCGCGATGGCCACGGCCATGGCGATGACGGTCCAGCGCAGCTGGTTGTTGCCGGTGTCGTCACCCGGAGCGTCGAGCCGGTGGATCATCGCCAGGCCGAGGCCGTTCAGGGCAACGACCAGCGGAAGTATTACCGGATCGGCATACTTGGCGCGGAGCCGGAGGACCACATGGAACACCAGGGACGCAACGGCGAGCAGGCTGGACTGGAACCAGAAGTCCGTGTCCAGCGAGGTCTGTTCGTCGATGCTGATTAGCGCGTTGGCGCCGATGCTGACCGACAGGGCGAGCACCAGCAACAGCAGTTCCACGTTGCGCCGGGGTTTGGGCATGGTGTCGGCGTGGCTCATTGGCCCCCCTCACAGGTTGCGGTTGGGGTGGGTGCGGCCGAGGCTCCGGCTGTTGCCGATGGCGTCGGCTTGGCGGTTGCGGTCGCCTTCGGGGTCGTGGCCGTAGGCTTCGGAGTGGCGGAGGCCTTGGCTGCGCCTGATGCCGTAGCCCTCGCCGAGGCCGAGGCGGTGGCCGTCGGAGACGGAGTCAAGCACTCATCCGAGGGTGCGGTGCTTCCCGTGCGCTCAAGGTTCTTGACGATCCGCTGGGCATCGTACAGATCCCGCGCGGGGACCGTCTGGCGGACCCGCTGCTGCGAGAACTGGGGCAGCGAATCCATCCGGATGTCCGTGACCGCTTCCAGGTTTGAGAGCTGGATGGGGCCGAGGCGCTGGGAGACGCCGTTGAAGATGGCCACCCGCTGGTCGAATTCACCGATGTAGTAGCGCGTCTGGGTCCAGGCGTAACCGAGCCAGAGTCCGACGGCCAGGACCAGGAGTGCGGCGCCCGCAATTCCCAGGGTAAGCCAGCGGCGCGGGCGCCTCGCGGGCGTGAATTCCTCGGACTCTTCGCGGGCATGGTCTGACTTGTGCGTCAGGACGGTTGCCGCGCGGCGCGCGACGGTGCGGCCAGCAATGGTGGGGATGGAACCGGTCTCGGCAGCAGCGACAGCTGCACCCACGAGGATGTGGGGCCGGGAGGACAGTTCCTCGCGCAGTACCTCCGCGGACAGATGCTCGCCCAGATGTGGATCGGTGCTGGTAGCCGGTTCGTTCGACGGCGGTTTGCCGGCATCCTCGCTTGTCTCGTCGGCCCCGGATGTCCGGGCGGGGCCGGAGTTGCCGGACGTGGGTACTGCGGCTTGCGGGGCGGAAGAGTCCGTGGATCCAGGGTTCGATTCCGTTGCCGCCGAGCCGGCCGGGCCGGAAATCGGGGCGGCGGCTGGCTCATCCGGGGCCGCGGCCTTCGTCCCGGTAATCGCTTGCGGTTGTTCGGCGTCAGGGACGATGTCGACGGCGGCCGTGCTGACGTCGTCGGGCGTTTCCTCCACGATTTCCACCATGACAACGGTGACGTTGTCCGGTGCGCCCGCCTCGAGGGTGAGGTCAACGAGGGTCTCGACGCATTCGCTCAGATTCGGCGTTTCCCGCACGGTGCGCTCCACGACGTGGCCCGCGACGTAATTCAGACCGTCGGAGCAGAGCAGCCAGCGCTCTCCGGGCTGCACCTCGATGGTGGCGAGGTCCAGTTCGGGGCTCGCATCGACGTCACCGAGGACTCGCATCAGGACGTTCTTGTGCGGATGGGTTTCTGCTTCTTCGGGGCGCAGCCGGCCCTCGTCGATGAGGCGCTGAACGAAAGTGTGGTCAATGCTGATCTGCTCGAACTCGCCGTCGCGCAGGCGGTAGGCGCGGGAGTCGCCGATGTGGGCGAAATGGAGCTTGCCCTCGGCCAGCAGCAGGGCAGTCACGGTGGTGCCCATGCCCGCCAGCTTGGGATTGATGTGAACGAGCTCCGAGAGCAGCGAGTTGGCGGTCTGGATCTCGTCGGCCAGCACGGTGCCGGCGTCATCATCGTAGTCGTCGGTGTCCAGGTGGATCATGTCCAGGACAGTGGCGGCGGAAGCAACATCGCCGCCGGCGTGGCCGCCCATGCCGTCCGCCACGACGGCCAGATGCCGTCCCACGTAGGCGGAGTCGTCGTTCTTCGCGCGGATGCGGCCGACGTCAGAACGCGCCGCATAGCGCAGGATGAGGGGCCGAGGCGAGGCTGGCACCTCGCCCGCGGGTATGTCCGGAGCGGCCATGGCTACGGCCTCAATTCAATGACCGTCTTGCCGATTCTCACGGGTACACCAAGGTCCACGGGCAGGGCCCTGGTGAGCTGCTGTTCGGCCAGATAGGTGCCGTTGGTGGAGCCGAGGTCCTCGATGAACCAGCGGCTTCCCTGTGGAAAGAGCCGGGCGTGCCTGCCGGAAGCGTAGTCATCCTCGAGTACCAGTGTGGCCTCCTGCGCGCGTCCCAGGAGGATGGGGCTGGCAGCGAGCGGGACCGTACGGCCCTTGAGCGGGCCTTCGGTGACAAGCAGCTGGCGGGCCTGCTGCTTTGCCGGTGCGGGGGCCGGTTCGGCCAGTTCCGGGTTCTTCCGCACCTGCCTAGCCGTGGGGGCGCCGGTGGCCGCCTTGCGGCCAATCATGAGGTCGCGCCGCATGGCGGAGACGATGCTGAAGATGAGAACCCAGAGAAGAAGCAGGAACCCGAAGCGCAGGGCTGTGATGGTCAGTTCGCTCATGGGCGGCCGCCATTGTTGGCGGGCAGGAGGCGGAAGATGATTTTGGTCCGTCCCATCGTGATGGTGGAGCCATCGGTGAGCTCCATGCTGCCGGCCACTTTGTGTCCGTTGACGTAGCTGCCGTTGGTGGAGCCCAGGTCGACAGCGGTGGTGGTGCCGCTGTGGGTCTGGATTTCCAGATGCCGGCGGGAGACTCCGGTGTCGTCCACCAGGATGTCAGCCTCTGATGAACGGCCCAGAACGACGGAGGGTGCATTGAGTGAATACCGCTGTCCGTCGATGTCCAGGACTGGCTGGAGGCGGACGGGCTGGCGGCTCGGCGCTGCCGGCACATTAGCCCGCGGAGCAGCCGGCGCGGGCGCCGCTGAACCGGAGGACTTTTCGGTTTTGGAGGTGATCTCGAAGTCGCCGGCCCGGTGGGATTCGTCCCGGCGGAAAGAAATGCGGACCGGTCCCTGCAGGATGTAGCCCTGGCTGCGGACATGGTTGATCACGACGTCGCAGAGTTCCTCGGCCAGGGGAGTTCCCCATTCCTGGGCGCGCTGAAAATCCTCGTCACTCAGGAGCACGTCGAAAATGTTGGGCACTAGAGTGCGTCCGGCGGCGATGGTGATGGCCTTGTGGTCTACTTCGCGGCGGAGGCGGCTCGCGATTTCCACGGGCTCAACCTGGGCTTTGGAGCCGGTGGAGAAGACGCCGCGGACGGCCTTTTCAATGCCGCGTTCGACCTTGTCCAGCAAACCCATGGTCCTCTCCTTTCCTTGTTGCTGAGGGACAGCACGTCCCGTGGAACTCGTTCTGGCGATGCGGTCACAACGAAGCTCATGACAAAACGCCTGCCCGCCGGAAGCGGGCCCCTATGTATCCGATACTACTTGCCACGTCTGCGAAAGACCTTAATCCACAACGCGCCGGGAACCCGATTCGTTCACGTTTCTTCGGTGGATGTGGGGGCGATCACAGGCCCAGACCTTGCCTCCGTAGTGGCGTCGACGGCTGTCGCAACCGCGGCACTGACGGGGAAAAACATGCCGCAAGGGGGCTGCAATGCCCCGATTAGGAATTTGCGGGGAATGTCCGTTATGCTTGATCTCGCTGCTTTCACGAGGTGCACAACCGGATTCCGGTTGGGCGAAGTGGAAGAAGTTGCGCGCGAGTGGCGGAACGGCAGACGCGCTGGCTTCAGGTGCCAGTGTCCGAAAGGGCGTGGGGGTTCAAATCCCCCCTCGCGCACGCATCAGAACCCCGGGAAATCGATGATTTCCCGGGGTTCTTTCTTGTTTTCGGGCCTGGGTGGGTTAGCCGGTCCCTTAGCCGGCAGCCAGAGCGGCATTGACGAGCTTGGCGAGTTCCGGGGCAGCGCTTTCGGTCACGGCGCCGGCGGCTCCCGTTTTCGCGACTGTGGCCGCCAATGTGCCTTTAACACCCGTAACCGTTAGGACGGCCTGCTTTTGGCCATTGGGGAGGGTCTGGGTTTGCAGCGCGCTTACCGACTTGTCCGCGTCCACCGGAACCTCGACCGGCTTCATCGAACTCGTGATTTTCTGCCCCTTCAGTTCGACCGTATAGGTTGAACAGTCGCGGACTGCTGCATCGCTCTTGTCGAACTGGGCTGTCATGACGGTGGGGTCCTTAACCGCGAAAACCGTCACGATCGTTGCAGTCTTGGCTTCCGCCGCCAGGCTTGCTCCCGCTGCGTAGGTGCTGCCTTCCGGAACCTGGGTGTTGTTGTCCGCCAGCACCCCGCACGCTTTCGGCGTGATGACGGCGTTCTTGAGCAGTTCCCGGGCGACGATAAGCCCCTGGTCCAGCTGGGCGGCAGGAACCACTGTCAGCGCCCGTCCCTGCACGTCCTTGAGTCCTGTGACGATCGCCGTGAGGTCCTCGTTGGTGTAGGCCGTCGCCGCTGACGTCGGTGCGGCGGACGCGGAGGACGGTTCCGCCGTCGTACTTGCCGCCGGTGAAGTGCTGGAGGGTGCCGCGTCAGTTGCTGCAGACGCGGAACTCGAGGGAGCGGCCGTGGTTGACGGCGCTGGCCCTCCGCATCCGGCGAGGAAGAGTGCCGCCGCGGCGGTGAGGGAGAGTGGTGCGATGCTTCGCTGCATGAGTGGATCCCCGTTCCCTGTGCCGGCTGTCCCCCGGGTTCTCGCGGGACTATCCCGGTAAGCGCACCAGCCGGGGGCCGGAGCGCAGGGAGCAGCGTTCGGCTTTCGCCCGGCCGCGTGCGATTGCTCCGAGCGTACGATGCTTGTCCCTGCAATGCCAGAGCGCCGGCGGGCCCAGTCGCGGCCTTGGCAGGAAAAACGCCGCGGGGCGGGTGCCAGCATTCCGACACCCGCCCCGAGGGCTCAGGACAATACTGGTTGGCGCAACGTGGCCTACTTCGCCGCCGACGGCTCCAGCTGTGTTGCGGCAGGCGCTGATGCCTTCTCCGTGACGTCGGAGGCCGGCTTCCGCTCCTTGAGGAAGTACACCAGGACGGCGGCCACCGTCGATGCTGCTGCCAGGGCGAACAGGCCGGGCACAACGCTTCCGGTCTGCTCCTTGATGATGCCGAACCCGAACGGTGCCACGAAGCCGCCGAGGTTGCCCAGGGAGTTGATGATGGCGATGGCGGGGGCGAGGACGAGCGGGTGCAGGGTCGACTGCGGGATGGTCCAGAACAGCGGTGATGCGCTTTTGAAGCCCATGGCTGCGACGGCCAGGAACACCAGGGCAAGGACCGGGGAAGCGACGGCCGCTGCGAGCGTGCCGACGGCGGCCACGAGGAGTGCGGCGACCAGCAGCGGGCGCTTGGACTTCGCCTTGTCCTGCCACTTGGCCGCGAAGTACATGGCGAAGACGGCGCACACCCACGGGATGGAGGAGAGGAAGCCGACGCTCAGGTCCGTGGTGCCAGGGATCTGCTTGACAATGCTCGGCAGCCAGAACGTGTTCGCATAAATGGAAAGCTGCACGGAGAAGTAGATCCCGCACAGCAGGAGGATCTGCGGGTTCAGGAGCATCTTCCAGCGGTTGACCTTGCCGTCCTGCTTGCCGTTGGCCGTCGTGTGCTGGGAGTCCTCCTGGGCGATCGTTGCCGTCAGGGCCGATTTCTCGCCAGCCGTCAGCCACTTGGCATCCTGGACCTTTGCGTCCAGGAAGAAGAACACGGTGGTGCCGACGATGACGGAGAGTGCCCCCTCGAAGCCGAACAGCCACTGCCAGCCGCGCAGGCCCAGGACGTCGTGCAGGCTCAGGAGCAGGCCGGCGATGGGGCCGGCCAGGGCGGCTGCCACCGAGGATCCGGCGATGAAGACGGCGGTCGCCTTGCCGCGCTGGCCGGCGGGGACCCAGCGGGCGAAGTAGAAGATGACGGCCGGGAAGAAGCCTGCTTCCGCAGCACCGAGCAGGAACCGCAGTACGTAGAACATCGTCTCGCTCTGGACGAACGCCATCAGGAAGGACACGATGCCCCAGCTGATCATGATCCGGGTCAGCCAGATTTTGGCACCGTACTTCTCCATCATCACGTTGCTGGGCAGTTCGAAGATGGCATACGCAATGAAGAACAGACCGGCGCCGAAACCGTAGGCCGCGGCGCCGATGCCGACGTCAGCCTGCAGATGGTCTTGGGCGTAGCCGATGTTGGACCTGTTCAGCTGGTTGCATACGAGCATGACCAGCATGATGGGCAGCACACGCCGGAAAAACTTCTTCATGGCCGAAGCCAGATCCGTGACAGCGGTGTCTACAGACTGCATGGGGGGAATCCTCTTTGATAGAGCAGCAAGATCACGCTGTGGGGACTACGGGGCAGGCCGTTGTGGTCCTCGCCACAGCACCTATTAACTGTAAGCAGTGGGTTTCATGCCCGTCCAACACGCATATTGCATGGCGCGATACCCGCAGGGAACTGCTGCTCGCTACCGGGGCCCGACGTCGGCCTTTACCGCCGTAACAGGGCAGCCGGCCTCGAGGATCACCCGTTGGGCGCCTATTCGCGTCCGGCGCGAAGGCGGCGCCGCGAGTTGGCCAGGTGGTTCCGCATGGCAGCGGAGGCCGCCGCTCCGTCGGCGTCTGTAATGGCGGCGAAGATGGATCCGTGCTCATGGACCACCTGTTCGAAATGGTCCCGGGCGTAATGCTCGACGCCGGTCATCAGGCGGGTGCGCGGCATGGCGATCATCGTCTGGCCGAGGGAGGCAAGGCAGTCCGTGTAGAAGGGGTTGCCCGACGCTGCGGCCACGGCCTTGTGGAACTCGAAGTCTGCCTTCATGGCGTGCGCCGGGTGCTCGACGCTGTCCGTGAACTCCGCCAGGGCTTGCCGGATGGCGTTCAGCTGCCGCTCTGTCCGGTTTCCGGCCGCCAGCGCTGCGGCTTCGGTTTCCACGCCCATCCGGAATTCGAGCAGGTGCAGCCGGTCCTCGGCGGTGACCACAGCCCTGGTGGGCTGGCCCGACGTCGGACTTCCCGTGGGCGGGGTCAGCGCGAAGCTGCCCCGCCCGCGTTCGGTTTCCACGAGACCTTCTGCCTGGAGCCGCGTGAGCGCGGACCGGACGACTGTCCGGCTGACGCCGAACTCACCGATGAGGGTGTTTTCGCTCGGAAGCTTTTCGCCGGGCTGGATGACGCCGTCGACGATGCGGGTGCGAAGGTCGGCGGCGAGCTCCGCGGTCAGGTTCCGGCTCATGGATTCAAGGTTACGCGCCGAATTCCGCAGTTTCGGTGGTCCACGCGCGGGCCTGGTCGCTGAGGCTGACGCCGAGGCCCGGGCGGTCCGGAACGATCATGCGGCCGTCCTTGGTTTCGAGACGTTCGTTGAACAGCGGGTCCAGCCAGTCGAAGTGCTCCACCCACGGTTCGCGGGGGTAGGCGGCGGCGAGGTGCAGGTGGATTTCCATGGCGAAGTGCGGGGCGAGGCCCAGGCCGCGTTCGTCCGCGAGGGCCGCCAGGCGGAGGAACTGGGTGATGCCGCCGACGCGCGGGGCGTCGGGCTGGATGATGTCGCAGCCGTTGGCGGCGATGAGGCCCTTGTGTTCGGCGACGGAGGCGAGCATTTCGCCGGTGGCGATGGGGGTGTCCAGCACCTGCGCGAGGTGGGCGTGGCCTTGGAAGTCGTAGGCGTCCAGCGGCTCTTCGATCCAGATGAGGTTGAATTCCTCGAGCTGGCGGCCCATGCGCAGCGCCGTGGCGCGGTCCCACTGCTGGTTGGCGTCGACCATGAGCGGCACGTCCCAGCCGATGTGGTCGCGGATGCCTGCAACGCGGCGAAGGTCTTCCTTGGTGTCCGGGAGGCCCACCTTGATCTTGATGCCGCCGATGCCCTCATCGACGGACTGCGTGGCGCGGGCCTTCACCTCGTCGAGGGTGGCGTTCAGGAAGCCGCCGGAGGTGTTGTAGGTCTGGACGGAGTCGCGGTAGGAGCCCAGGAGCTTGGCCAGGGGGAGGCCGGCGCGCTTGGCCTTGAGGTCGTAGAGGGCGATGTCGATGGCGGCGAGGGCCTGGGTGGCGACGCCTGAGCGGCCCACGGAGGCGCCGGCCCAGAGGAGTTTGGTGTAGAGCTTGCCGATGTCGTTCGGGTCCTCGCCGATGATTCCTTCGGCGACTTCCTTGGCATGGGCGTACTGGGCGGGGCCGCCGGCGCGCTTGGAGTAGCTGAAGCCGAGGCCGGTGTGGCCCTGTTCGGTGGTGATCTCGGCGAAGAGGAAGACGACTTCGGTCATGGGCTTCTGGCGGCCGGTGAACACCTTCGCGTCGCTGATCGGGACGGCCAGCGGAAGGCGGGCGGTGGAAAGTTTGACGTGCCGGATGAGGTCGACGGTGCTCATGGATTCTCCTTGGGAAAGTAGGGGCGACATCGCCCGTAGACCTAGGATACAAGCGTGGTACTTGTAGTACAAGCGCTTCCGGGTCGGCTTAGTGCCAGCAACCGGGCACAGGATGGCTGTCGGACTGGCGATGTCGGAGTTGATCGAGTCGGCTCACTGAGCGGTCTCGGCGTCGCCAACCTGCGATTCAGCGATCGCCCGTTGGGCGCCGAAAATCGGCGACCGAGTTTTAGCCAGGTGATGAGTGCGCGGCGAGTCCCTGAAATGAAGGAACGTTGCCGGCGCAACCTGTTCTACAGGCATAGACCTCCACCTGGCCTGAACCAATTGCGCAACAACCTGTTGCACAATTGCCGTGTGGTCACGCCTGCTGCTGCACGAACTACTGACTAGGAGCAATTGTCTTGGTACCCGGCAGCAGCGCCTGAGCACGAACGGTCCCTGAACACGACCATGAAAAAGACCCTGAAGGGGGTCAGGGGCAGCACCCGCAGACTTTGTCCAACGGCTTGTTGGACGAGATTTCGAACTGGCACCAGCAAATTGTGAAGGACTCCTGAAATTACGAATTCCTCAGTCTCTCCGGCGAGGTCGCCCAACGCGACCTCCGCAACGCCCTCACCAACAGGACAAGGAAACGCTCCCTTGGCGCTCAGTCCCGGTTGCGCCTTCGTCGGACGGCAAGTGCATCTTCTATGTCGACGGCGACGGCTTCTATGTGGACTGGCCGGATCGCAACCTAGGCTAAAGGACCAGTCGCCCGCACGGATGATATCGCCCTAAACCGTCGAGAACAGCTCGCGCCCAGGCTTACATATGCGCTGTTATCGGCGTTGCAAAGAACCGCGGACTTTCAATCAGTGTTCGTGAGAGTCGGCGGGATGTCTCCGCCGGGTTGTCACAGCGGATCCCGACCTCAGGCAGTGCGATTCTCTGCGAACGTCGGCCGCGACTGCACAAGAATGAGGCCGGACGCCCGAAGCCCTGTTAGGCGATACCGTATCGTCCCGGCATCACTTCTGTTCGCCCGCTACGCTAGAATCTCGCAGCGGGAAGAACGCTAACAACCCCGTGGGGGTGCAAATACGCGGAGGAGACAAGTGGCGAGGGCAGGAACTGAGGCCTACTTTGAGCTGTACGGGAAGGTCGAGGAAGCTAAGCCGGTAGTTGAGCACGATTCCTTCTCGACGAGATTTGATTCTCCCGTTGTGGCCGAGATGGTCCGTGAAGTTTTTTATGTCCTACATACCTTTCTGAACGAGCACTCCATCCAGGAAGTAGATGCTGATCTGGCGATGAACGGCGGTGCACATATTGACGGAGAGTATGCGTGGTTCGTGGGCAGTGGTGCTCTTTACACGGCGCAGAGCCTAGAGGGAATTACTGGACTCGCTTATCGACAAGTAAAAGCGCCCGCCCAGGTCGCCTCGGATTTCAGAAAGAATGTTGAACTGCTCACCGCCCAGGTAGGTGACTTCCTGGACCGGATTGGCGGGACTGCGGCAACACGAGCGGCGGTTCAGCTAGCAGTAACGGCCCTCAACGATCTGCGTCGGAGGGAAGTAACGCGTCTCCTCGAAGATGTTGAGGGTGTTGTTGAACAGATTCAGGAGCAGAAGAAGAAAGCCGAAGCCTCTGCGACTGCTGCCTCGGACGCTGCCGGAATAACGGGTGATGCCGCACTGTCGTCTTACTACAGCGAGCTGGCGGCGGAAGAAAAGCAGGCAGCAAACACCTTCCGCAAGCTAACGGTCGTTATGGCATTCGCTGGCGCCGGGGCGACTGGGATTTTCTTAGCTGGCCACAGCTTCGGATTGGTGTGGCTAGACGTTGCCCAAGGAGACTACGTCCACCTAATTCAGCGCGCCGTCTTCGTTGGTGGTGTGTTTGGCCTCGCCGGTTACTTTGCCAGGCAGGCGCACCAACATAGATCGATGGCCAACTGGGCTTCCGCGCTTGCAGTGCAACTCATGACATTTGACGCGTACCTACGCGCTGTTGATAGCTCGGAAGTGAAAGACGACCTACGGAGATCATTCGCCGCAAGAGTTTTCGGCGAGCATCCTGCAATGAAGGGCGAGCCCGTGCCGACGCCGTCAGCTGCAGCGATGGACACGGCCGTCGACTGGGCAGCGAAACTGATGCCCGGTGGCAAATAAACCCTCTCCGGTCCTGCAGGGTGTCCTCGGAATGCCAACAAACGAGCGCATCGAGGGGTCCCTGGAAGACTTCGTCGGCCTTCCTGGGCATGAGGACCTCCTGATACGGGGTGGTGAAGTTCGCGCGACGGGGCCAGTCAGATCGATTCGAATCCGCGAAGGATTCACTTCCAACAAGAAAGATGAGAAAGCCAACGTAGTCTCATCCATTCCATTCCCGACTTTCCCTTCACCTTCGGGTGGCGTGGATGCAGAAGCTTCTTGCCTAAACTTTCCGAAAGGGACGCTGCTCAGAGCTGTCCAATAGAGATCTTCAGGGGGAACCTTTGCCGTCATCTTGGCGCTCACGGAAGCGCCGCGAATCTAGCCTTGGGTTGCTTGCTTGCATCGTCATACTCGCGGCCGCCAATACCTTCCTCACCCGCGTCGGATGGGACCCGTGGATCTTAGGGTCCCTCATGATTGCCTGCGCCGTTTTGGCGGTCCTTGTACCGTTCGTGAAGGAAAGGCACAAAGCCACGGACGCTGCGGTAGCAATTCGACAGCAAAATATGCGGACCAGTGGACCCGAATCGATGACCGGTCTGCTTGCCAAGGACATTCCACTCCGGATGTGGGGCGTCCACCAGTCTTGGATCGAAACTCCCTACTTACATCGGGATGCCGAAGAGGAGACAAAGAAGGCACTCGCTCGGCTTGAGCCGGTCCTAATCCTAGGTTCCTCTATGGCAGGGAAGACTCGGATGGCGGCGGAACTTGTGCAAGAGCTCTTTCCCGGTAAGCGCGTGTTCATTCCGGACCCCCCAGACGGCTTAGCGAATGTCATGAACGCCGGCGATATGCCCGAGCAGCACGTGGTGTGGCTGGATGATCTCGAGAGGTATCTTCAGGATTCAAAAAACGCGAAGGCAAGGTGGATTGAGGGCCTTCAGAAGAGCGGGAATATCGTCGTGGCGACCATGCGGTCTAGCCTATTCGAAGGGTTCATGCCGAATAATGATCAACCTAGAACGCAGTGGGAAACCTTGCAATGCTTCACAAGGGTGCACCTTACCGACGAAACTGTTGAAAGCCAGAGGCTGGCGAGCCTGAGCAGAAACCCGGAACTACGCAGGGGTATCTTGAACTACGGTTTGGGTACTTACCTCGGTGGAGGATTCCTAGCCGTAGAGCGGTTAGATGCCGGTCGTTCCACTAATCCTGTCGGGAGAGCTTTCGTATTGGCAGCCATTGACTGGCAGCGGTCTGGGATCGGTGATGCAATCCCGGAGGCTGTCGCCCGGGCCCTCGTTAGTACATACGCCGCTAGCAGCAAATCTCGGCCATCAGCTGAGGAGCTCGACGCCGGCTTGAAATGGTCCACTGCAAAGACTGTCGGCGGTGGCCTCTTCAGCCTGCTGGAACTGACCCAGGACGGCAGCCTGCGTCCCTTCGATTATCTGGTGGACCATGTTGCCTCGTCCGGTGTGCCGGTTACATCACAGGTCTGGCGGGCGGCCGTGAAAAGTGATGTGCCTCCCGGGCAGCTGACGAGCGCAGGCATCAATGCGCAATTCGCCGGTCATGATGACATCGCCGCGGCATTCTTCGAACGTGCAGCTCGATTGGGCGACTCGAACGCAATGGTCAACTATGCAATCAGTCTTGAGCGACAGGATCAGATTGGCGAAGCAAAAGTCTGGGACACCAAGGCCGCGGAGGCCGGAAATCCGCGCGGAGTGACCGGACTCGCGGTCAAATTGCTACGGGAAGGAAAAACGGAGGACGCCGAAAAACTTCTCCAGCAGGCGGCCGGCGCCGGGGAGGGATCGGCTATGACAAACCTCGGCTACATACTCATTGGCCGCGGTGAAACGGCTGAGGGAATCGCATGGCACAAACGGGCTGCAGAGGCGGGAAGTCCTCTAGGCATGACCAATTACGGTCTGCAGCTGGAGCTGCAGGGCAACGTCACAGCCGCTGAGGCTTGGTATCGTAAGGCACAGAGCAAGGGGGACGGAGCCGCCCTCTTTCAATTGGCCATGTTGTCCAAGAAGCAGGGCAAGAGCGATGAAGTGGAGCCGCTCCTGCGCGAAGCTGTGAAGCGGGGAAATCCCGCAGCCATGGGCTGGCTCGGTTCCATAATGGCCGCCAAGGGGCAACAGCTAGAAGCAGAGCGTCTGTTTGAGAGGGCCGCCAAACGAGGTGGAGCCGCCGGACTTGCGATGGTTGCAAGAAAGCTTGCTGAAGAAGGGAACTACGATGAGGCGGAAAGGCTACTCAGGAGAGCGGTCGAGCAGAAACTTCCTGGCTCGATTACTGATCTAGGCGTCATTTACGTCCGCCAAGGTCGAATAGAAGATGCTAAGTCGCAATACGCGTTGGGGATTGCAGCAGGTGAGGACCAAGCCAGACTCAATCTTGGCCTCCTCCTCATTGAGGAAGGCGAGTTGCAAGATGGGCAAGCTCTATTCAGAGCGGCCGCCAATCGCGGATCTTCGGACGGCATGTACTTGTTGGCGCAGTCTTTGTTAGAGGAGGGAAAGAGAGGGGACGCTGCCGAAGCGGCCGTGCTCCTGGAGAAAGCAGCGGTATTGGGGCATCTGGATGCTCTCTGTGAGTCGGGGAAAAGGGCCGCCGATCAGGGTGATCTCGTCAAGGCATTCAAGCGTCTGGCTCAGGCGGCGGATCACGGACACCTCCACGCTGCCGAATGTCTTGCTCTTTTGAAGTTGCAGGCCGGTGAGAAGTGATGCGCCATCCCGTTAGGAGGACCGTTGGCGGTCGCCTGCGTGAACTGACCCGCCTGAACGATCGCGATGCTAGGGACGGACTGCCAGCACACGTTGACTTCGGCTAGCTCTCCGAACTCTCCGCTGAACGTGCAGGGGGAGGGATCAGGCATACCTCCCAACGACGATAGGGATGGGCTGGATTCAGTTCACCGATGCACTGCCACCGAAGGACAGCTCCCGCGGTGACCCTGTGGCCGTGTATAAGAGCAGACACTGGCTTGGAAGGCACCTGAGACATTAGCTTGGAAACTGTTAGGGCTAGATTTTCATTCAGTACGGGGGGCGGTACTTCGGCAGCAAGCCCATTCGTAGAGTCCTGCACGAACCAGCGATGAAGTCCGTTGGGGTAACTGACCAGGATGAGTTCTAAGTTCTCCTCGCAACCGACATGACGCCCCGCTCGAATGCGCGCTACTTCTTGCTTCCAGCGTCGAAAGTACTGGCCGGGCGCCGGGGGAGGATACAAGTTGTCCTGTCTAACCATCTCTTGAAATTTGAGTATCTGCCCTCGGCGGGCCAGGCCGTCGTCACCCAGAAATATTTTCGTGGTTGCAGAATACTTCCGCATATTAGCGACCAGCCGGTCACCAATATAGCGCTCAAGCGCCTCGAGGCTTTCAAAAGCACCTTGTATCATCCGGTCATCAGGAAAGTGACCCGCATGTACGGCGCTATTGCGCAAGTCCGCTAGATTGACCCGCCAGTCACGAATGGGCCCTGGCTGCCTGGTGTTCCACTGGCCCCCCAGCCGGCCTGCAAACTGCGACGTCACCTTCTTCGTGACCGTATCTTTGGTATCCAAAATTTTCGCCACTGATGTGCAATCCAAATCTTCTTCCCACATCATGAGGAGCATGATCTCCACCAGCAGTGCCTCGGCGGCGGCGCCAGCGAGAATGATGGCGGACAAGTTTTCGCCTCGTGCATATGCGAGGCGCCCCTCTCGTCGCATATCACTGAAGGCGCTAAACAGATTTGGGGAGTAGTCGTTGAAAGCTAGCGTCAACCCTCGGAGCTTTTCCCAGGGTAGTTCGGGACCGCGGACGCGGCTCGCATGCTGCTCGTCCTGGTTCACCAAGAATAGGCTCATCTCAGGTTTTGCGAATATTTCACCGCCGGAAATCATCACCGGAAGTACTGGCGGAAGGCTCTTTCTGACCACGAGACTCAAAGGTCTCGTGGTGACCATATGATGCGATCTCTGAAAGGTGCGCAAGACTTCAAGTGCGCTATCGAATCCCATTGTTAGCCCATCTTCGTCCGCTAGTGCCATGGGGCCTGATACCTCGGCAACCGTGATGCTTCGAGGCCGGTCTAAGAACGGTGCGTTCACGTTGTCTTTTCCGCCCAGTGCGTCCATTACGGCCGTGACGGCGGGAGAAGACACCGTGTGTTCGGATTGGTGGAATCGCACCTTCATCCGGAACACACTCTCTACACCCTGGCGTTTCTCCAAAAAGACGGAAGGTGACTCGTCTCTGGGGTCGAGTACCTCAGTTATCGGTACTTCGTATAAGTGGGGAACGTCCAACGGCTCAGGCAGTGGGATGAAGTACGCGACGACAGCCGTTTCTGCAGTCCAGTGGCGACGCTGAGAGCGCGGGACGGAGTAGCGAGGCCACATCGCGATTACGGGCGGGTAGGCGACGAACTTGAGACTCAAGAGCCATTGGCTCTTGTTTACGATTTCATGTAGCACAGCGGTACCCTCTAGGGGCTTACGTCCCTTCCCTTCGAACTGACAATTCCTTGCACCGATGGATGGTTACCGGGTGCATCCACCCAAGCCAGCCGGTCATGCTCGGCAGTGTAGTGCTCACGGTACCGCGAGCCGGCCTCCGGCGTCGTGCCAACCGGGCGATCGGGGTTTGAGCATAATTATGGCTGGTGCGAGATATCTTCAGGATGTCGCGGTGGAGGACCGTCCTAAGCCACGTATGTCAGGTTTACACCTAAGACCTTCGAGAGGGTGTGTCAGCAATTAGGAAAAAGAAGTCTATTCTGACGCTTTTCGGAGACGCGCCTGACGTCAGGGTGGGGTGTGCCTTATTTGAACAGGCCCTTCCTTGCCCTCCGCCGATAACGCTGGTGGGCCGGGTGCGGGAGGAACTACAAAACGGGCAGATCTGGCGCGCTTCGATGGTTCGGGCCGTCAGCTGTTGCCGGGGTAGACGAGGCTGTCCGGGTCCTCTTGGTGGGCCAGCGTGTCGGCGAGCCCTTCCGGTGAGAGGTCGAACTGGTGAATGCTTTGCCCTTCGGCGGGGGTGGTGACGGGGGAGTGACCGGCGGGGGTGGTGTGACTAGTCACGGTTGTTCCTTTTCTTACGGAGAGGATCGGCGCCGCAGGCCTCGGCTGGGGTCGCGGGGCATGGGGAAGCAGACAAAATAGTGGCCTGAACCAGCGCTCTGCTGCGTGGCACACAAGCAAGCGGCGGAATGGCAGCTAGGACTGGGGTGTGTCAATGGCCAGTAGTTTGTGCCCACGGGCGGCCAGTTAATGTGCCCGCTGGTGGCCAGTAAAACTGCCCGGTGATGGCCAACAGATCTGCCCACTGAAGGTTTCGGCGGGGTTGGCCATCGTGGGGTCGTGTCAGTTCAGTTGGGTGACTCCTTTTCCCGCGAGGGCCTGGGTGAGGCGGATGGAATCGCCGCTGGTCTGGCAGACATGGGCGTGGTGCAGCAGCCGGTCCACGGTGGCGGTGGCCAGGGTTTTGGGCATGAGCTCGTCAAAGCCTGCCGGGTGAAGGTTCGATGAGATCGCGACGGAGCGCTTTTCGTAGGCTGCGTCCACGACCCGGTAGAGGCCTTCGGCGGCGTCGGTGGCCACCGGCAGGAGCCCGATGTCATCGATCACGACGAGTTCGGCGCGTAGGATTCTGGCGACGGCCCGGGTGACGCTGTCGTCGGTGCGGTGGGCCCGGATCAGGGCGCCGAGGTCCTCGAGCCTGAACCAGGCCACGCGCATGCCGGCTTCGACGGCTTGCTGGCCGAGGGCTTCGAGGAAGAATGTTTTCCCCGTGCCGGACGGTCCGCAGACGACCAGGTTCTCCCGCCGGCCGATCCATTCCAGGGTGCGCAGGGCCTGCTGGGTCGGCGCGGGGATCGAGGAGACGGCGGGGTCCCAGGCGTCGAAGGTTTTCCCCGTGGGGAAGCCTGCTGCCTTGCGCCGGGTGGCGAGCATGGACCGGGCCCGGCCGGCTGTTTCCTCGGTGAACAGTGCCTTGATGATCTCTGCCGGTTCCCAGCGCTGGGCGCGTGCGGTCGCAATCAGCTCCGGGGCCAAAGCCCGGGCGTGGGGCATTTTGAGCTGCCGCATCAGTGCTTCGAGTTCGGCCGGCAGGGGCGGGGCGGTCGTGTTCGTGGTGCTGACAGGGCTCATCGGTTCTGCTCCTTCACAGGGGCGGGTTCAGTGCCCAGGCCGGCCCATGCACTGGTGCCCTGGGTCAGGGACCGGGTCTCGTCCGCGGCGTGGGTAGTGGTGCGTCGGATGTTGGCGTTCAGGATCGAGGCCAGATCGCCGTGAGCGAAGCGGCCATGAAGCGCGGCGTCACCCAGGGCCCGGTCCACCGCCTCGGCGCCGGCGATTTTGGCCAGCGTCACGGCCTCAGCCATTTTCACGTTCATCCGGGCCGTCCCGGTCCCGGCGGCTTCCACGAGCCAGGTCCTCGCGCCCTCGCCGATGGCAAGGAACTCGGCCTCACCGGCGTTGCGGGCCTTCACTGCGTAGTCGCCCGGGATCCTGGTCCTGGTTCCGGGAAAGTGCTCTTCGATGATCGCGGGGCTGCCGGGCCTGGCCCGGTGATGACGGGCGACCTCGACCGGACCGGCGGAGCCGTGGTGGACGATGATGACCTGTTCATCGGGCCCGGTGCCGTGGGAGCGGACGAACACCCTCGCGCCGAGCAGATGCGCGGGCACGGAGTACTGGGCGTTCTCGAAGGTGACCATCGGGGTGTTCTCCGGGACGGTGCGGGCCACTCCGAACGCGACCGTGTGCGCGGTCTCCGGGATCCGGTGCAGCCGGAGCTGTTCCTCTGCCAGCACCGCTGCCGGTTTGCGCCGGATGGTGCGGTGCTCCCGGTTGTTCACCTCGTCCATGAATGCCTCGCAGGCCGCCTCGAGAGCGGTGAAGGAACCGTAGTCCGCCCGCAGGTTGGTCTCTTTTGGGACGATATCGGCCTTGGCTAGCTTCACGGACGCTTCGACCCCGCCCTTGGTGGCGGGGTCCGCCGGCTGGCAGGTCAGCACTGTGACCCCGTAGTGGCGGGCGAAGTCCAGGGTTTGCTGGTTCCGCACCGGCACCCCGGCCACGTGGGCCGTGGTCACAGTTTTCTCGTTGTCCGTGAGGACATAGGTCGGTGCCCCGCCCAGGATCCGGAAGCAGCGGTCCAGAGCGGCGAACACGCTCGGCGCGGTCCGGTCCCGCAACGGGATCACGATCCTGAACCTCGAGAACGCCAGCCAGGCCACGAACAGGATGGTCTTCACCCCGCCGATCCGTGGTCCGTCGCCGAAGTCGTACTGCAGCCACATCCCGGGCTCGGTGATCCACGGTCGGTGAACGCGGGTGTGTCCCAGCCGCCACGCGGCCTTGACCTGCGCGATCGCCCGGCGGGTGGATCGCTCGGACCCCGCGTAACCCATGGCGAGGAGCTTCGCGTGGGCTTTATCGGCACGGATCCGTCCTTTGGACGCCTCGACCCATTCCTCGATCTTGGGCAGGTAAGTGTCCGTGACCCGGGGCCTGGGCGCGGGTTCGGCGATCGGCCGGCCGGCGTCCCGTGCCGCTACATGCCTGGCTACAGTGTGGTGCGAACAGCCCGTGAGCTCGGCCGTGGCGCGCAACGATCCGGTCAGATCGTAGGCAGCAAGAATTTCCATGATTTCTCCGTCATGCTTCATACAGGGCCTCTTCCTGGGACGACATTTGGTGCGACTAGACACCGTCATCAAATCCCGGGGAGAGGCCCCCACCGCTTAAGACGCGGCAGGTTCAGTAAGGAAGTGGGCAGATCTCATGGCCACCAACGGGCAGTTCTACTGGCCGTCAGTGGGCATTTCCGTGGCCGCCTACGGGCAGTTTTTCATGGCCGCTAACA